>NZ_LZRK01000003.1 GCF_001687305.1 Actinomyces vulturis | reverse complement strand
GGGTGTGGGAGAGTAGGACGCCGCCGTACATATACTTGTGAGGGTTGAGCCCCGCTGCCATGTTTGTGTGGTTGGCGGGGCTCCCCCACACCCACCACCACTTGCGCCTACATTTGTGTGTGGCATTGTCGGATATTCTCAGTGCGCCGTCTCTTACGCCTCATGGCTCTTTTCGGCAAGTTGTTCTACTTGTCTTGCTTCGTCGTTGGGCTCCATATTTATGTGCCGATCAAGGTAGATCGTGTCTGTCATTTCTCCCATGAAGTAAACGATTCTCCGGCGCTCATGTGCCGATCAAAATAGATCGTGTTTCTCATAGCTTCTTTCCCTCCTTGGCAAAAGGAGACGTGATGGTTGCTAGTAGGTTTTTGTTTGAGCGAATGGTGTTGATTTGAGACAAAGGGCCTAAGTTCATGTTTATTTCGGTCATCTGCTGTGGTACAGCCCCTAAAGTCAGACTATTTTCAGCAAACTATCGGCTATCACACACTGTTTGTATTAGGCATTTAATGTGGTAGCGCATTAGTATTCTCGGCACGTGTATTTTTCTGTTACGTCTCGAGGAGCTCATTATGCTTGAGTCATATCCCTTTCTAGCGATTGCTCCACCTTTGGTGGCAATCATCCTGGCCATCATGACCCGTAGGGTCCTGCTGAGCCTGGGGCTAGGCATCGTTGCTGCAGCATTTCTGATCAACGATTTCTCCCCCCTTGGAACGATTAAAGACATTTGGGGCGCATTCTTCGGAATCGTCTACGCCGACGGAGAGTTGAATACTGGAAAGATTTATATCCTCCTATTCCTCCTCATGCTCGGCATCATTACCGCCCTCATCCTCATGTCCGGAGGATCGGCTGCCCTCTCGCAATGGGCAGCAGGCAAAATCAAGAGTCGCAAGAGTGCTCAGTACCTAGCTGCGTTCCTCGGCATTGCAATCTTCATCGACGATTACTTCAACGCGTTGGCCGTTGGGCAGATTGCTAAGCCCGTAACAGATAAATACAACGTTTCTCGCGCTAAGCTGGCCTACATCATCGACTCCACTTCGGCACCTGTGGCAGTGTTGGCACCGTTTTCATCATGGGGTGCATCCATCATTGGTCTTTTGGCGCCGGTCGTTGCGATGTCCTCCATACAGCACAGTGAAGTAGGGGCTTTCCTCGGAGCAGCGGGAACCAATTTTTACGCAATCAGCGCTATCCTCATGGTTCTGCTGATGATTGCACTTCAGGTGGACCTCGGTCCTATGCGTACCGAAGAGCGTCGCGCTATTCGTGAAGGTGAAACTTACCAAAGCGGTGAAGACATTCCTGGTGAACTTTCTGATGACCTTCCCGTTCACAGCGAAGGTAAAGTTCGCAGTCTCATCGTGCCGTTTATCGCTCTGATTGTTGGTGTGATTGGCTCGATGTTCATCACCGGTGGCCTGTCTGGCGGATCGTGGACCATGCTTGACATGCTCGCTAATACGATGGTGAATGAATCCCTCATCATTGGTGGCGCTTGCGGTCTGGTGGCAGCTCTCGTCTTCTATTTCATTGAAACGCGCGACAACAATACTTTTGACTCCAAGGTTCTTGGGCAGGGCGTGGGACAAGGCGCTCGCTCTATGCTGCCCGCCATTGCAATTCTTCTGATGGCGTGGGCACTTGGCTCCCTCATTTCGGAACTGGGAACCGGTACTTACCTTGGTCATCTCGTTGAGACTGCTAATGTGGCACCTCAGTGGCTCATCCCTATGATGTTCTTGGTCGCCTGCCTCATGTCTTTCTCAACTGGTACTTCCTGGGGTTCCTTCGGTCTGCTTATTCCGATCGCAGGTGACATCATGAATCATCTTGACGCACCGGAATTCCTCATTCCTGCGCTTGGAGCCGTTCTCGCCGGTTCTGTCATGGGTGACCACTGTTCCCCAATCTCCGATACGACAATTTTGTCTGCTACCGGCGCGTCGTCGTCCATCATTACTCACGTGCGTACTCAGTTGCCTTATGCGGTGACCTGTATGATCGCCTCCTTGGTTGGCTATCTGGTCCTTGCTGCAACAGGTAACTCGTGGGCAGGCTTCGTTGCTCTTATCGTCACCTTGTTGGCCATGGTGCTCGTCTCTCAGCGCATGATCACTGCACTTGATGAAGAGATCCCCGACTCGGAGCGGGCTCCGATTCTCATTTGACATTCATGGTGCTGGCGCACGAGGGCTAGATCCATGAATCAAGCCACATGTGCCAGTACCACCAGTCATAACTAATGGTTCGGCCTGTCCAAAGTGGAAGCCACAGAATCGTAAAGATAACAACGCTGGCAACAACACCGCTACTGAGGATAAGTCCCCATTTGTTGAGCCCAGTATGATCAGCCTGTAGGCCGCCTTGGCGGCCTACAGGCTGATTGTCATCAGGGCACATAAGCGCAGTCTCGGTGTACCCGCCGTTGTGCTCATCGTCGAGAGCAACAGTGGTCTGGGTGGAAGCCTCCGAAGAAGAACCCATAGCAGAAGTAACGAGTGGGCGTTTGACGATCCCCATGGCCCAGCCCAGTGCCCAGGCCAAAGCCATTGCTACGAACGGCATGAAGGCCACAGTGTAGAAAGTAAAGATTGTGCGATCCATGTAGAACAGCCAGGGTACGTAGAAGCCCAGGTACCCAGACAAAATTACCCACGCGCGCCAGTCTTCCCAACGGATCGCAAGAACAATCACGACAACCAAAGCGACTAGAGCAGCCCACCACATAGGGATATTGCCAATGGAAGTGATGGCTTGAACGCAGCGATCCGCACCGCAAGCATGGGCTTGATTGCCCATCTCAGCTTCACTTGGCCAGAAGAATGACGTGGGACGAGACTGCACCAGCCATCCGAGGGGATTGGACGCATAAGGGTGTTCGGATTCCAGATTGACGTGGAAGGTGTACATCAACTCGTGGTAATGCAGGAGATCTCTCAATGAATCAGGCAGCCACCCCCAACTGACGGGTAAGCCCTGCTGACGCTGAGAAGCAGCCCAACCATGCCCATAAGCCAGTGGGTGGGTAAACCATGAGAACCATGAGGCCATATACACAACGAATGCCGTTGGAACGAGACGAACAAAGTCACCAATGCCACTAGCAACAACGCCCTCGATAAGCCAGGACTTCATTCCTGTGCGCTTAAGTGCCATCGTGTCCCAGACAACCACCATGATGCCAACAACAGCCAGCATATAAAGGGCTGACCATTTCACTGAGCAAGCCAACCCCAACATAACACCAGCACCAATGAGCCACCAGCGTGCACCCGCATGAGGAGCACGAGTCAGCGGTTGCCTTGAGGCTGTAGCAGCATTGTTAATGATGGCGGCATGTTCTTCACGATCACGCAGGAGCATGAGTAATGCCCCTAAAGCAAAGGGGGCTAAGAATACATCGAGCAAGGCAATACGGGATTCAGAGATACCCACTCCGTCAAGGGCAACAAAGAGCCCAGCCAAACCAGCAAGAAGTGGCGAGGAAATGAGGCGCCACATCAAGCGCACTACCAGAGTGATCGTGACGATACCTGCCAACGCAGGCATCAATCGCCAACCAAATGAACTGTTGGCACCAAAGAGCGTCATTCCCATACTGATAAGCCATTTACCCAGATGTGGGTGAACGATAAATGCGGGATCGCTGCTTAGCGCGCTCATATCGTTATGAACAAATAAGGGGTTCGCACCCTGCCCCCATGTCCCCTCATACCCTAGGTGGCTGAGTGCGTAAGCATCCTTGACGTAATACGTCTCGTCAAACATCAAGACATGTGGATGAGATAGGTCTGGAAGGCGCAACAGTGCGCCCAGCAAACTCATCACGCCAGCAACAATCCAACACTGTGCCGATGACGACGCTGCGTTCCATTTTTCACGCCATTTCATCAACCACGCCGGGCCTTGACAAGAGCGATGCTTCCCTCCTGCCCGAGACATGATGCGGCTACGGGTAAGACCTTGGGGATGACGCGTATGGCTACTGGCGGGGGAGAGAGGTGAAGGAACGGATAATGATGGCTGCGTCCCTGCGGCGTCGGCATGAAGGTGCTGCGCACGGTGAGATGGACTGGTAGACCGATGCGTTGTAGACGGCTCTGTGTGTGCGGCACTGGGAGCCGGTGGTGTGGGGAGGGTGAGAACATCACCAGTTTCGCATTCATCAGGGGTTGAGGCAGTTGGGGGAGTCGAGGCAGACGATGGCGTAGTCACACCGAGAGTCTACGTGGACTCACAGCATGCGAGATACTGATATCTATGACCAACGCACCAGAGGCAAACACTGACGCCGCATGGCCCCAACCCGCTGATGTCATTGCACCGGGAACCATTCTCTTGGCCGCTACCCCAATCGGTAATGTTCTTGATGCCTCTGCACGACTTGTCTTCGCCCTTGCTCAAGCAGACATTGTGGCCGCAGAAGATACCCGCCGTGCACTTAACCTCGCTGGTCGACTGGGGATACGTATCGCTGGCAAACTCGTGGCCTACCATGAACATAACGAAGCAGCCCAAACGCCCTGGCTCATTGAGCAAGCACAAGCAGGGCAGCGCATACTCATGATTTCCGATGCAGGAATGCCATGTGTCTCTGACCCTGGATATCGACTCATCGAAGCTGCACACCAGAGCGGAGTTCCAGCAAGTATCGCACCCGGCCCCTCAGCAGTTCTCACCGCACTAGCGCTCAGTGGTATGCCCACAGATCGATGGATCTTTGAGGGTTTTATGCCTCGCAAACGCGGAGAACAAGAGCGTTTCTTCTCAACATTGGCTACTCAAAGTGCCACCACCATCGTTTTCGACTCGCCACGCCGTCTTCAGGCGACTCTGTCCCATATGGCCGAAATCCTTCCGGAGCGTCAGGTAGCGGTGTGTCGAGAACTGACAAAAACCTACGAAGATGTGTGGGTCGGAACGCCTAGTCAATTGGCGGAACGTGCTGAAAATGCTCGCGGGGAAATTGTTATCGTCATTCGTGGTGCTGGAGAAATGATGGTTGATGATGACCAAGCCATTGTTGAAGTACTTGCTCTCGTTGATCAAGGCATGAAACTCAAAGCAGCAGCCCGACACGTAGCCCATCAGTATGGGTTACGTTCGCGGGCGCTGTATCAAGGCGCTCTTGACGCACGACAAGGCTGACAACTCGCTTTTGTCGGAAAACAGCGTGTTGAGAGTTTGTGGTACTTCTGTATCACGCTGAGGGTGAAGAGAATTATTAATCATGGCGTAGGACACACTAAAGTGACTCGTATGAAGTCTCTCGCGCATGGTGCTGTACGCGCACTACTCGTCGTTGATGTTCAGCCGACCTTCTGTGAGGGGGGTGCTCTTGCCGTTGATGGAGGCAATGCTTGCGCAGAAAAGATCGCCGACTATCTTCGTGAACACGGCGAAGATTACGACATAGTCATTACCAGCCAAGACTGGCATATCGACCCAGGTGAACATTTCAGCGATACCCCTGACTACGTGGATACCTGGCCGGTTCATGGAGTGGCTCATACTGATGAAGCGGCGCTTCACCCGGCTATTAAACCTGTTATTGACGATCTTATTCAGTCACCTAAACTCAGCGTTGTCCACATTAAAAAAGGCGAATATAGTGCGGCATACTCGGCATTCGATGGAACCGGTAATGTCGGAGAGAAACTTCAGGCAGTCCTGGGGCGTCACGGAGTCGAAAAAGTTGACGTCATAGGACTAGCTTTGTCGCACTGCGTCAAGCAGACTGCCCTCGACTCGGCAGCCAACGGTTTTACCACATGGTGCTTCACTGACCTCAGCGAACCGGTGAGTCCAGAACAAGGCAAACAGGCTGTTGAAGAAATGACTGCTGCAGGCATTATTGTCACCACCAGCGATCAAGCCTGGGCTGAATGTGAGAATTGAGCCGTCTTCACCTCACGATCCCGCCTTACTTCTTAGGAAAATGGTTTCGTGGTGCATTAATACAATGTGAGCGCTTGGTCATTGCGTGAAAGTTCTCATGAAACGCGCAAACCGATAGGCTAGAGCCATGACGCATATTCTTTCTGCTGTGGCCTGGCCTTACGCCAACGGTCCACGCCACATTGGTCACGTTGCCGGCTTCGGTGTTCCCTCTGACGTTTTCTCCCGCTACATGCGTATGGCGGGGCACGACGTTCTCATGGTCTCAGGCACTGATGAACACGGAACTCCCATCCTTGTGGCTGCAGACGAAGAAGGCATCAGCGCTCGCGAACTTGCCGACCGTAACAATCGACTCATCGTTGAAGATCTTGTTGCTCTTGGCTTGAGTTACGACCTGTTCACCCGTACTACAACTGGTAACCACTACGCCACAGTACGTGCAATGTTCGAAGCCGTTCGAGATAACGGTTACATGATCGAACAGGTCACCTCCGCAGCCATCTCCCCCTCTACCGGCCGTACCCTGCCTGACCGTTACATCGAAGGTACTTGCCCCATGTGCGGTGAAGGTGGTGCTCGTGGTGATCAGTGTGATTCCTGCGGTAATCAACTTGACCCCACAGACCTCATCAATCCCGTCAGCCGTATCAATGGCGAGACTCCCCAGTTCGTGGAATCCACGCACTGGTTCCTCGATCTGCCTGCGTTGGCCGAAGCGCTAGGTGAATGGCTTGATGAGCGTGAAGAATCCGGAACCTGGCGCCCCAACGTTATCAAGTTCAGTCAGAACATCCTCGCCGAAATTCGCCCTCGCGCCATGAGTCGTGACATTGACTGGGGTATCCCGATTCCCGGCTGGGATGATCAACCCTCCAAGCGTCTTTATGTATGGTTCGATGCTGTGATCGGTTACTTGTCCGCTTCGATCGAATGGGCACGTCGCATTGGCGAACCGGAAAAGTGGCGTGAATGGTGGAACAACCCTGAAGCCCTCACTTACTATTTCATGGGCAAAGACAATATTGTTTTCCACTCCCAGATCTGGCCTGCAGAAATGCTAGCCCACAACGGTCAAGGAAACCGGGGTGGCGAGCCTGGTCCGTTTGGCATCCTTAACCTGCCTACTGAAGTCGTCTCCAGTGAATTCCTCACCATGGAGGGGAAGAAGTTTTCTTCCTCCAAAGGAATCGTTATTTATGTGCGTGACATGCTTTCGCGTTACCAGGCAGACGCACTGCGCTACTTCATTTGTGCTGCAGGCCCCGAAAGTTCTGATGCCGATTTCACGTGGGCAGAATTCGTCCGCCGTACCAATTCTGAACTTGTTGCCGCTTGGGGCAACCTGGTTAACCGTACGGCATCCATGATTGCTAAGCGCTTTGGTTATATCCCTGCTCCCGCTTCTCTCGAGCCTATCGATGAAGAACTGCTTCGCTCCATTAAGGCAGGCTTCGATACTGTTGGCCCTCTCATTGCCTCGCACCGTCAGAAGGCTGCGCTGTCAGAAGCAATGCGTCTGGTGGGTGAAGCTAATAAGTATGTGGCTGATACCCAACCTTTCAAACTCAAGGGTGAAGATGAAGAAACTCGGCAGCGTCTAGCCACCATCCTCCATACTTTGGCTCAGGCCGTGGCTGACCTGAACCTTATGCTCTCCCCGTTCCTTCCTCACGCAGCAAACGATGTGGATCGTGTCATGGGTGGTGAAGGAAATATTGCACCCATGCCCGTTATTGAAGAAGTTGAAGAACTGGATCCTGAAGTTCTCACCGCCGACTTCGACGGACGCACCACTTATCCGATCATCACTGGTGACTACTCCAACGCTCCTACATGGGGACGTCACGAGGTGAAAGTGGGACGCGAAATTACAAAGCCAACACCCGTGTTCACCAAGCTTGATGAAGCCATCGTTGAAGAAGAACTCGCGCGCTACGCTGACGCAGTTCCCGATGACGTGACAGGCGCCTAAGCGCCTCGACTCAACGGACAAGGGCGCTTGTGGCTGATGAGGAAACACACTCATCACACAAGCGCCCTTTGACGATGACGACGCCCGAAGATGAAAGAAGAACCATGGGAAAAACAAAGAAGCAACGTAGTTGGCCTGACCTTGAGGTAGTCCAGCCGCTTCCTGTGCCCGTGATGGACAACCACACTCACTTGCCTATTGATGGAGAAGAATTCGCCTTCGCCTCCCAAGCGCCCAGCCGTGATGCGCTCACTCTTGTTGAACTTGCTCATGAGGTGGGGGTCAACCGCATTATTACCAGTGCATGCGAAGCCCCCTCCTGGCTGCCTACCCTCCAGATGGCTCGTGAATTAATGGGGGTGCGCGTAGCAGTTGCTATTCATCCCAACGAAGCAGCAATGCATGCTGGTGTGCGCGCTGTAGCAGCCGATGGACTCCAGCCACATGTCCTTCCGCATCACGAAGTAGAACTTGATGTCGCTATGGTGCGTATGACTGAACTCGTGCGTTCTCATAGCGATGTTGTGGTAGCCATTGGCGAAACAGGCATGGATCTATTCCGCACCAATGAGCAAGGCTTGGATGCCCAACGAGAAAGTATGCGCGCCCACATCGCCCTGGCGAAAGAATTGAATCTTCCTCTCCAGATTCATGATCGTGATGCTCACGAGCAGTGTATTGAGGTGTTAGAGAAAGACGGCGCACCTGAACGTACCATCTTCCACTGTTTTTCTGGTGATACGCAGATGGCTGATCACCTTACCTCGCGCGGGTGGTATGCCTCCGTGGCTGGTCCTGTGACCTATAAGGCGAATGGTTCGCTGAGGGAAGCTATTGCTCGTATACCTGGCAACCTTCTTTTATGTGAGACGGATGCTCCCTACCTTTCGCCAGTACCTTGGCGTGGGCGTCCTAACGGCTCATACATGATGCCTGCCACCGTTCGTTTTCTTGCAGAACAACGAGGTCTAAGTCTTGAAACTATGTGCGAGCAACTCGATGCCAATTCCACAGCAGTCTATGGCGCATGGTGAATGAGTTCATGCTCATTTTTTCGTTAAGGAAGCGAACAGACGGTCACTAAAATGTGAGATGGCGGACCTTGTCTTGCTCCATGGTTACGATTCGGTTACGGTGAGTGCAGACTTAACCGGTACGCACGTACTTTTCCAAGGAGAACAACCTCGTGGGTCGTCATTCTCAAGGTGACCGCAGTTTAGCTGCTTTCATCCCCACTCGAACTCTCACGCATCTGATGCGCTCTCACTCATCGGCAGATGCACCTCAGCATGATTCCAAGACTGTCGTGTGCCGTGCGGGTGCTGTAGCCGCAGGCGTGTCTTTGATTATCTCTGGTGGTGCCTACGCCGCGGTGCAGATGCAAGGGCCTGACGTTGCTCCTCTCGTTCACAATGCGGCACTGTTGAGTACACAAGGACTTGAAGCGGCTGCGCACTCCCATCCCACTGCTTCTGCAGATCCGTCCGCGTCTACTTCCTACATCCTCGTGGTGGACGGAGTGAAGCGTGATGCCCGCACTGATGCAGATACCTGGGCTCAGGCGCTCAATCAGGCCGGCGTGCACGTCGATACCACTGCCGGAGATCAGGTCTCCGTCAGCCTAACGGAAGAACCTAAGGCAGGTGTGACTGTCACTGTTAATCACGCAACCGTCACTCAGGATGTTGTCAACACTCCTCTCAAACACGAGCGTGTTGAGAAGAAAACTGACGAACTCTACGAAGGTGAGAGCAAGACCGAACAAGAGGGATCTGACGGCGTGAGCCGCGAGATCTACACCGTCACCACTGTTGATGGAAAGGAAATCTCTCGTACTCTCGTCTCCTCTATGGTTGTCACCCCTAAGGTAGATGAAGTAGTTCTCGTTGGCACTAAGCCCAAGCCTGCACCTGGAGCAGTTTCACCTGCCCTCGCCGCTGCCTCTACCCCCTCCGGTGGTACCAATGCCGGGGATGCCCAAGCCATTGCTCACTCGATGATGGGGGCCTATGGCTGGGGTGAGGGCGAATTTCAGTGCCTCGTTAGCCTTTGGAACCGCGAATCGGGTTGGAACTATGCCGCATCCAATTCCTCATCTGGTGCATACGGCATCCCCCAGGCACTTCCTGGCAGCAAGATGGCTAGCGCAGGTGCTGACTGGGCAACAAACCCCGCCACACAAATCTCATGGGGACTGGGCTATATTGCCGGACGCTATGGCTCCCCTTGTGGGGCTTGGAGTCACTCTGAGTCGGTGGGCTGGTACTAAATAAGTGTTCAGGGGAATCTGAATACTCAAATCGTCACCTTATGGGGGTGTTGCCGGATGGCAACGCCCCCACTTTGTGTTTTCTTTTCGATTATTTCGACGTTAGGCCTCTGAGGTGGGATGAGGGGCAAGGTGGCGTCATGAAGACAATAGGAATATGCAAGCGAAATAGATTGGACCTGAGCCTTAGGTCACATTATTCTGGGCCATAGGTTACGCAACGAGGCGTAACACACATTTATCTACGGAAAGAGGCAAAGGATGCCCAAGTACGTTTACCGTTTCTGTGAAGGCGACAAAGACCAGAAAGATCTACTTGGCGGCAAAGGTGCCAACTTGGCCGAAATGACCAAACTCGGTCTGCCTGTACCTCCGGGATTCACTGTTACCACCGACGCATGTCGTGCTTACCTGCGTGACGGTGAAGTCCCCGACGAACTCGCTGTTCAGGTCACCCGCGCCCTTCGCGAAGTTGAAGAAGAACTCGGACGGCAACTGGGAGATCCTGACGATCCCCTTCTTGTGTCCGTACGAAGCGGTGCCAAGTTCTCCATGCCTGGCATGATGGAAACTGTCCTGAATATTGGGCTTAATGACTCCAGCGTTGAGGGTCTGGCAAAGGTTTCCGGAGACTCACGTTTTGCCTGGGACTCCTATCGTCGTCTCATCCAGATGTTTGGTAAGACCGTGCTTGACGTAGATGGAGACCTCTTCTCCTCTGCGCTTGACACTAAAAAGTCTGACCGTGGCGTTACCATGGATTACGAACTATCCGTCGGCGCCTTGCAGGAACTGGTCAGCGAGTTCAAGGAGATCGTCCGCAAGGAAACCGGAACTGCTTTCCCTCAGGACCCCCGTGAACAACTCGACCTAGCCACTGAAGCAGTCTTCCGCTCATGGAACACAGAACGTGCACATATCTACCGTCGCCGTGAAAAAATTCCGCACGACTTGGGTACGGCTGTCAACGTATGCACCATGGTTTTTGGCAATATGGGCGAGACTTCAGGAACTGGTGTGTGCTTTACTCGTGACCCCTCCACTGGCCGTGCAGGTGTTTACGGTGACTACCTTGTCAACGCCCAGGGTGAAGATGTGGTGGCGGGTATCCGTAACACTCTGTCCCTGGCAGACCTTGAAGAACTCGATAAAGTTTCCTACGACGAACTTCGTGCTGCCATGCGTCGCCTTGAGACACACTACCGGGATCTGTGCGACATCGAATTTACTATCGAGCGTGGCAAGTTGTGGCTTTTGCAGACTCGCGTCGG
The DNA here is from genome assembly GCF_001687305.1 of Actinomyces vulturis. GTDB lineage: Bacteria > Actinomycetota > Actinomycetes > Actinomycetales > Actinomycetaceae > Actinomyces > Actinomyces vulturis. Next base: position 478,138 of record NZ_LZRK01000003.1, on the reverse strand, counting down.
CAAGCGCACTGCTGGTGCCGCATTTCGTGTAGCGACCCAACTCGTTGATGAGCGCATGATCACCATTGATGAAGCACTTACCCGCGTCACCGGTGAACAACTCACCCAGTTGATGTTCCCTCAGTTCGCCACTGGTGCAGAGCGTGACCTGCTTACTCGTGCTATGCCTGCTTCTCCTGGTGCAGCGGTTGGCAAGATTGCTTTCAATAACGAAGAAGCGCAAGCCATGGCCGAAGCAGGAATCAGTTGCATCTTGGTTCGTCGTGAGACCAACCCTGATGATTTGCCCGGTATGGTCGCTGCCGCCGGCGTGCTTACCGCACGCGGTGGCAAGACCTCCCACGCAGCTGTCGTGGCCCGTGGCATGGGAAAGACCTGCGTCTGTGGTGCCGAATCACTCGACGTTGATGCCGCTTCCAAGACTTTGCGTGTGCGCGGTCATGATGGAGTCTTTACTTCCCAAGACACCATCGCCATTGATGGCACTACCGGTGAAGTCTTCCTTGGAGACGTCGCAGTTGTTGACTCACCCGTTATGACCTACATTCACTCCGGCCTGGAGAAAGCTCTCGAAGCGGCCCCTGATGAGGACACCCGTGAACTTGTTCTTGCCGTGGACCGTCTCATGCAGCATGCCGACTCCGTTCGTAGACTGAGTGTGCGTGCCAATGCTGATACTCCTGAGGATGCACGTAATGCCGTAGCTCGTGGTGCTCAGGGAGTGGGGCTATGCCGTACCGAGCATATGTTCCTTGGCGAACGCCGTCAGTTCGTTCAGGACCTCATTTTGGCTAGTACCGATGAAGAACGCGTAGCCGCCCTGGCCGCACTTCTCCCCCTCCAGAAGGGTGACTTCATCGAGATGATGGAAACTATGGACTCCAAGCCCATGACTGTCCGTCTCATTGATCCGCCACTTCACGAATTCTTACCCGATCTTACTGAGCTCAGCGTCAAGGTCGCTGTGGATAAGGCCAACGGGGTCCTTGACCCTGCAGATGAGGAATTACTTCATGTGGTTCGTGCTCACCATGAAGCCAACCCCATGTTGGGTCTTCGCGGTGTGCGATTGTTACTTACTATGCCCGGCCTGATTGAGCTTCAGGTCCGTGCTATCGCTGAAGCGGCAGTGGAGCGCTTGCGCGTCGGTGGCAACCCGCGCCCAGAGATCATGATTCCGCTGGTCGGTAGTGTCCGTGAACTCCAGATTGCTCGAGATCGCGCACAAAAGGTGCTTGACGAGGTCAGTGAAGAGTCCGGTATGGATTTGTCTTTCCCCATTGGTGCCATGATCGAGTTGCCCCGTGCGGCCCTTACTAGCGAACACATCGCCAGCGAGGCAGACTTCTTCTCCTTCGGTACCAACGACCTGACCCAGACCACGTGGGGCTTCTCGCGTGACGACGTTGAAGGGTCTTTCTTCGGTCACTACACCGACGAAGGAATCTTTGGAGTCTCACCCTTCGAGACCCTCGACCGTGACGGCGTGGGCCAGATGGTTCGCATTGGCGCTGAGGGTGCTCGCGCTACTAAGCCGGGCATTAAACTCGGCGTGTGTGGCGAGCACGGCGGTGATCCTGATTCCATCCAATTTTTCCATTCTGTGGGGCTGAATTATGTCTCCTGTTCGCCTTATCGTGTACCTGTAGCACGTCTGGAAGCAGGGCGAGCAGTGATTCTCGATGAAGTACAGGATGAGGCTCAGGCAACGGCCTAATGCCATCTGATTGACCATCCGGTGGGGCGGATATGCGACCGGCGTATCCGCCCCACCGCTAGGTTTCAAGTGGATGCGGGCGGACCTTGTCTTTGACCAGGTGGTTGAGCCTTTTTGTCAATAGCGTGGGTGTTCGTGTGTGATGAAAGCAAGGAATATCTAAAGAACGTGAAACTGTATATCTCACAGGAGCAATGGGACGAAGAGGTCTGGAAATGTTTTCCAGACGTGAGAGGATTGCTTTGGCTTTACCCCCCGTCGGCTAGGAACACATCATGGCGCTCTACGAACTTGCTGAGGCACAACTAGTTCCGGCCCAGTTTGGCCGCCCAGCCGAAGCGTCTGCTATCCGCGATGCTCTAGAGGCTGTACGTACCCAAATTCTTGATGTGCTCTCTCTGCCCATTTTTCCTATTTCTTGGCAGCCTCTTGGCTATGGAGATGCGCTGACAGCCCTTAACCCGGCTGGCGATGTGGTTGTTGTGATGGTCAGTGAGCACATGGATGCCGCTACATTAATTGGTGGCTTGGCCCACGTCTCGGCCATGTCTGCCATGGGAGTGCGTGGCGTGGGCGCCGCATATCCTGGAGGAATGGAAGCTTTCCGTCATGATTGGCAAGACTTCCGTGACGCTGTTCCCCTTCGCGCTTCGGTGACTGATCGTCTCATTGTGCTTACCGCACACCTTGCTGACGACGTGCGCACTAGCCTTCCTCTCGTGGCACCCTCTGGTGTTCAGGTCCATACCGTTGACGTTCGACGCTTGGCTAATGGTCGCCATTTTGTTCATGTTGAACTTCTCTCCGCTCAGCCCATGGATCAGGTTGGTAACACCTTGTTGGTTGCACGGCCTCGTCGCCAAGAAGTAGAAGCCGCATCTCCTGCTCTGACAGAAAGAGACACTCAGCAGCATGTAGCCCATCGCGGTACTCATAGCGCTGACCTGGTTGAATCCTCCGAGAATAGTGCGCACAGTGATCGTGCAACTCATGAGTTTGTGGCACCTGGGGAGCAGAGTGTTGGGACAAATGCCGTGCTTTCTCCTACGCAGACGATGAGTGTGCTCGCGCCAATGAGCGAATCTGGTGATTTCACTCCGGCGGAATCAATTGACCAGGTTGACCATGTTGCCACTGATGACGGTGGTGCTGAAGAGGCAGAGTCATGCCCTGTTACTGTCCTGACTAAGCAGAACAGTGATGAGGGAAGAGGAAATGGTGAACTGCCTAGCGGAGAGGCGCTATGGCCTGATCCTTGGGACCCCTCGATGAGTGAAGAAGCATTGGCAAAGGTTGCCCATGCGTTGGGAACCGTGACTGAAGTGGTTTGGCAATCACTGCGTCGCGGTATCTTCCATGTTGCCACTATTGACACCTACGGTGTCATGACACTGAGTGATGGTCGCACCTTTACTGACCCCACCGAGGCTGCCTGCCATGCGCAGGGAGTTGATGATATTGATGGATGGCACGTGTGGCGTTTTGGGCCCCACGGGCCGACACTGCGCCAGGCATGGGAAGAAGTGCGCGACGTTGACCCGCAGATGCCTATGAAACCTTCTGGCCGCCGCGCTCGTTCCTGACTTTTTTACTGGCAAGAGAGTGTTTTCGCTGATTGGATGAGTTGCACGACAAGCCTATGTTCGCTGCTGTGTTGCTCAACTTCTCTCCCTGTTAAGCAGACTCCTGCGTTCCTGGGAGGTAACACCACTTAATAAGGATTGTTTACTCCTTCTGCCCCAGGACGTAACTGCTCACCCAGCGGCGCATGGCTGACATAGCCTGTTCACGGACTGGCGGTTCAGATAAAGTTACGTCATGAAGGGCGCCTTCGAAGCGTGCAATTGTCACAAGGTTGCCTAATTGCACGGCGCGTTTGGCTGTGGCTGGAGCATCAATCACTGTGTCGGTATGGCGTGCTTGATCGTTCCAGCCAAAACCAAAATGGCTGTGAGCAGACAGCATGACAAACACGGGGCATGTAATCGATAATCCCTGAGCCACGCGAGCGTGGCCAGCCATAATTGCCTGCATCCACCCCGGGCGAATTGGGGGAGTAGGGCGCTGCTTGAAAGGCCAATACACATTCCAGCCCGTGACGTACGGATCGTCCTTCCAATCATCATGAGTCATGGGGCCGTCACGATCTTCATTCCACCCTAGATGAATATCAAAGAAGGCATCCACGTCTTGGCGCCTGGGCATGATAGGCATGGTGGGATCGCGTCGAGCTAAGGTGTTAACCACGGGCTCACCAAGCATGCGTAACAACGAAGAACCCTGAAGTTCAAGCCAGGGGGAGTTTAGGATGAGCGCATCTAAAGCGCCGGGATGACGGTCAGCCCAAATGGAGGCAATCAAGCCGCCCGTGGAGTGTCCCATCATGATTAACGATGAGTCCCAGGGACGTTCTTCGCGTAGGACAGCGAAAGCGGCGCTAATGTCCTCGTCATAAATCGTCAGATCATCACACCACCCGCGCATCTGCCCTTTTCGCAGGCTGCGACCATAACGGCGCAAATCCAGTGCATAGAAGGCTCCGCCTAAGCGGGCAATTTGACGAGCAAGGTGGGTTTGGAAGAAATAGTCATTCCACCCGTGGAGATAGAGAAGGGTAAATGTCGGAGTGGAGGGAGTGCCGGCTAGCGCCTTTGGGTCGTTGTGTGGCAGGTAACGTACCAGTGTGGCAACTGGGTCGTCTTCTGCATCATTGATGAGTAGGGGGAGGGTTTGCGCCTCAAAACCTGGACCGAGAAAGTCGGGTCCCCATGATCCTGTGGGTGGTGGATCAGGGAATGTCCATAACTCGTCGTCGCTCAAGAACGATTGTGCTTGAGATGGTGAGTTTGCCATCGATGAGGCGCGAGGAGTTTTCACTCTTTCATTGTGCCTCACTTTGGGAAGGGGTGGAGCGTCGGAGTGCCATGAAAAGTGAGAAATGGATCAAAACTATGACAGAAAATTGCTGATATTCATCATTTTCATGATTGTTGTTAGTGTTGCTAATGTGAAAACTGTTACTGGCGTTCCCTATTGTGAAAAAAGAGACTATGGTTGCACTAGTTCGTATCGCGTGTGTTACGCGCGATAAACAATGCCATCACCATTTGCTGGAGTTTTTGTGAAGCCATCGCCCCTCTCATCCACTATGCGCCGCATCGTTGCGCTTGGCGTAGTGTTCATGATGAGCATGACGCCCCTTGCTCTTGCTGACGATGTCACTCAAGAGGATATTGATCGCGCTAAAGCGGCAGAATCTGGAACCAGTGCCTCTATCGCTGACAATGAAGCTCGTCTGGCTCAACTCTCAAGTGAATCCGATGCAGCCACCATGGAAGCGCAGATTGCCAGTGAGGACTATCTTCAAGCTCTCGATGAACTAGACAAAGCCACCAAAGAAGCGGACGAAGCACAAAAGCAAGCAGACGATGCTGCTGCCGCTACCGTGCGAGCACGACAAGATCTCTCTAGTGTCGTTGTCCAGACCTATCAAGATCAAGGCAGTCCCCTAGCCGTCCTCGCTCCTTACCTCACCAGCGAATCTCTCGGTGACTTGGCTGACCACGATGCCACTCTCGAACGTGCTGGTGAAAGCACAGACGAAAAGGTCCAAAGTGTCGAAGCGCTCGAAGCAGTCGCTCAGACAATGCAGGACATTGCGGATAATAAGAAAACTGCAAAAAGTGAAGCAGCTGATGCAGCAGCAACTGCGAAAGACAACGCTGATGCTGTAGCAGCAAGCGCCGCACGGAAGGTTGCAGACGCAACCACTGAACGCGATACCCTCATCGCTACACTTGCTACCCAGCGTAATACCACTGTTGAACTGGAACGTCAGCATCAGGATCAGCTTGAGGCAGCACGTAAAGCGGCTGAGGAAAAAGCCGCACGCGAAGCAGCGCTGGCCGCAGCAGAAGCAGAGCGTCAAGCACAAGCTGAACGCGACGCGCAGGCAGCGCGTAACGCTGAAGCCGCACGTGCAGCGGAGCAAGCAAGTCAAGAAGAGGAAGATGACGGATACTGGACCCCTGCCCCTGCCCCTGCGCCTGCTCCCGACCCTGAACCTGTATATAACTACGGCGGCGCCTCGACCGCAGTAAATGCTGCTTATGGATTCCTCGGAGTGCCATACGTGTGGGGTGGCGAATCGTGGGGCGGTTTGGACTGTTCCGGCCTGGTCATGCTTGCTTGGGCACAAGCCGGTGTTTATCTTCCCCACTCCTCGCGTGCTCAGTACTGGTCTGGAACCCATGTTCCGCTGTCAGCTGCACAGCCTGGCGACCTTCTATTCTGGTCATCTAACGGCAGCGCCGGAAGTATCTATCATGTTGCTATCTACCTAGGTGGGGACCAGATGATCGAAGCGCCTGCACCTGGTGACGTTGTTAAGGTGACAGGAGTGCGTTGGGGTGGAATCATGCCCTATGCCGTAAGGCTTTAAAACGTTACTCACAAGCAATCAACGATGCGTAACCATACATTGGGGGGCCGCTGACCATAAGTCAGCGGCCCCCCAATGACGTTGTTAAGAACAATCTCAGTGTTCTCCGCGTTCGATTGCAGCCTTTTCTCGCTCGAAGGAACGGCGGATTTCTTCTTCAGCCTCTTCACGGCCAACCCAGTGAGCACCTTCAACGCTCTTGCCGGGTTCCAAATCCTTGTAGACCTCGAAGAAGTGCTGGATTTCTAGGCGATGGAACTCGCTGACGTCTTCGATATCAGTACGCCAAGAAGCGCGTTGGTCAGCGGAAGGGACGCACAGGACTTTATCGTCGCCCCCCTTCTCATCACGCATGCGGAACATCCCCAGCGCGCGGCAGCGAATCAGACAGCCAGGGAATGTGGGTTCTTCGAGAAGAACTAGTGCATCCAGAGGGTCGCCGTCTTCGCCCAGGGTGCCATCGATGTAGCCGTAATCATCGGGGTAACGAGTGGAGGTGAAGAGCATTCGGTCGAGACGAATGCGGCCGGATTCATGGTCCACCTCGTACTTATTACGATTGCCTTTAGGGATCTCAATCGTGACGTCGAACTCCATGTTCGGCTCCTTTCCATGGCGCACGGATCGTGGCGATTGGCTGGGGTGTGGCGGGTGGGCCACAGTGACATGCCTCTAGTGTGGACCATGAGGACCAACAATGTGGACATCTGGCCAAGAAACTTACCATGAGTGCGGTGTAGCACACAGTATGCTGCACCATTACTCACGACGAATATGCTTAAGCCGTATTCTTAACATGTCTTGCTGAATATGTCCTGCCAACGGTCCCTGACAGGAGAAACCGACACGAAGGAAATCGCGTGCGTCGAACCACTCTTGTTGCTCTGAGTTGTGCCACCCTGCTTGTCTGCGGTGGCTACTATGCGGTGGCTGACACGCTTGACCTAGTTCCCGGACCCCTGACAGCTGCGCATGATGACGTCGTTTCCGCGCCACTGCCTACTATCCAACCTCCTGACAGTGAACCTCTCGTTCCTGCCGTTACTGGACTCAATCCTCAGGCTCCTGTTCCCACCCAATCAGCGCTTGCAGCTATCACCGCAGGTCTGAAAAGCCACAGCGGCTTAGAGGGTGCAACGGTGGGAGTCAGTGTCATTGATGTGCTCACCGGCAAAGAGATCTTTTCTGACGGTGGAGATACTCCGCTTACCCCTGCTTCGTCAAACAAATTGCTCACCGCATGGGCTGCTCTGACGCTGATGGGCCCTGAACACACTCTTCAAACTACTGCCACGCTTTCTGGTAGTACAGTCACCCTCGTGGGTGGGGGAGACGTCCTTCTAGCGCCTGATGCAGGAAACCCTTTCACTACTGAAGGACATGCGGGTCTGGGGGACTTAGCGAAGCAAACATCTGTAGCTCTCAAAGACCAGGGCATCACTACCGTCACGCTGGCACTTGATGACACCCTTTTTTCTGGTCCCTCATGGAACTCAGCATGGATTGAGGACTACCACGCTTGGGAAGCTCCCGTGCAACCCATCATGCTCAACGTGACCGACTACCATCACGCGGGTGGCTATCCAACTGATCCAGCCATGGATGCAGCACAAACTTTCGCTGAGCGTTTGAGGGAAAACGGCATCACAGTCACAGGAAGCCCGGTGCGGAAGCGATCCCCTCAGGATGCGCAGACTGTCGGCACCATCACCAGTGCTCCGTTAGGGGACATCCTGGCCATTTCGCTCAAAACTTCAGATAACACCATGACTGAGGTGGAGGGGCGTCTCGTTGCTTTGGCTTCTGGACTGCCGGGCTCATTTGCCGGAGCAACCGAAGCAGTTCTGGCTCAACTAAGTAAGCAAGGATTTACCACCACTAACGTTACTATGCTCGATTGTTCGGGTCTTGCTGAAGGGAACAAAGTGCCACCGGCGCTTATGGCGCAAATCGTCTCTACGGCCGCTGGAGCCCCTCAAGTCGAGGGGAAAACAGCAGATCCGGCAATCGCTGAAGCGGGACGAACCCTCATCACCGACCTTCCTATCTCTGCACTCGACGGCACACTCTCCCAGCGTTACAACGACTCTTCTGCAGCAGGAATGATCCGAGCGAAAACCGGTTCACTGGATCAGGTTGCCTCACTCACGGGACTCACTATTACTGCCGATGGTCGTCAACTCGCATTCTCTGTGGTCGCTAACGGTTTTCCAGAGGGGGGACTGTGGGGAGCGCGAACTGCCATTGACTACGCCTTTATGGAACCCCTGACCGAATGTGGATGCTCATGATTCCCCGTCTGCCTGTCCATTCCGAACGCATTAACTGGTCCCTAGCCCGACGTATCGCGCAGACTCTTACTCCTGCAGGTCCACGTGTTGCTGCACCACAACGTCAAGCAACCGTTGATCTGTTGCGTCGTTCAGCGCACCAAGCCCCTCAGTGGGTTGGAGAAATCACCGGACTTAATGAAGCAGCTCAGCGTGCCCAACGATGCCTCGATGTCAAAATCGTGGATCGTGCCGGATGGATTGATATCAATACCACCTTCATCCGTTCCCTTCTTCCTGACTCCATCGCCTTAAGCGCCCAAGATATTCCAGGTATGTTGCCTGACCTAGCGGGCGTAGAAGTTGCCGCTCTCATGGGTGTGCTCTCTACGCGGGTCTTGGGACAAGTCCATCCCATCATCGACGAGCCAGCCCACGATTTTTCTGCCTCGGGTACTGATATTGCTGGAGGAAAGGTGTCCGGTGACGCTGAGCAGAACATCGGAGGATGCGTCGTCGGACAACAGGAGAATCATGGGGTGCAGACGTGTCGCTCTCACGCTCGCATGATTCTCGTTGCGCCCAATGTTTTGGCTACCCGCGATGAACTGGACCTCGACATGATGGACTTTCCTTCTTGGGTAGCTCTTCATGAAGCTACGCACGCCGTGCAATTAGCCCAAGCCCCATGGTTGGCCCAGTATCTGACTGGCATGACCACACGTCTTATCGCCAGTCTTGGCCCGCAGCCGTCCAAAGCTCCTCATAGTTTTGTGCGCCGTATGAATAGCGTTACTGATGCGGTGCGGAGTTTGGCCAGCGGGGAAAGCGATGTACTCTCCTTGACTCTCAATGAAGAACAGTGGGAACTGCTCGATAGTCTTATGAGTGCCATGGCTTTCCTCGAAGGTCAAGCCGAAGCAGTTATGGACGGGATCCATCCTGCTACTATGCCCTCGGTTCATCGTATTCGCGCCTCCGTGGCAAGCGCACGTCACACCGGCATCCCCATGGGACACTCCGATATTGAAACCTATATCCGTAAGATCGTCGGAATCGACACTAAGTACTCTCAGTATTCCCAAGGCACCATCTTTGCGCGCACTGTCATTTCCCATGTTGGTCATGAGGGGTTGGCTGCTGCTCTGGCCAGCCCAGATCAGTTGCCAACGATGAGAGAAATCAGTCATCCCAACGAATGGATTGAGCGAATTCACGGATGAAACCCTCCTAGGAATGACGCCGTACTGCCTAGCGTTATTCCTCCCGCGCTTTCTAGTGGGAAGCGTGGCATAGGGCGAATATGGCAGGCTATAGGAATAGTGGGACCACTCAACCCACCCCATACACTAACGGGAGAGGAAAACAGCATGGATGTCGAGCAGATGGGCTCCGACCTGGGGCAGGTACTTCTGACCAAGGAACAGATCGATGAACGCCTGGCAGAAATGGCCAAGCAGATCGACGAAGATTACGCCGGAAAAAACCTTTTGCTCGTAGGTGTCCTTAAGGGCGCCATTTACGTCATGGCAGATCTCTCCCGTCTTTTGTCTCAATCCGTCCCCATGGATTGGATGGCCGTGTCTTCCTACGGATCAGGCACCAAGAGCAGCGGTGTGGTCCGTATCCTTAAAGATCTCGACTCCGACCTCACCGGCCGTCACGTCCTCATCGTTGAAGACATCATTGACTCCGGTCTCACCTTATCCTGGCTCGTGGGTAACCTCTCCTCACGTGGTGCCGCAAGCGTCGAAATCGCTACTCTCCTGCGTAAGCCCGAAGCAGCCAAGGTAGAAGTTGATGTCCGTTATGTGGGCTTTGATATTCCCAATGAGTTCGTCATTGGCTACGGCCTGGACTACGCCGAGAAGTACCGCAACCTGCCCTTCGTGGGGACCCTTGCGCCTCACGTCTACGGTGGCTGATTTTCTCTTAGATCACACCACAACGCTAGGCGTGCTGAAAACCGCTTTTCAGCACGCCTAGCGCGAACAAACCCCCACCAATAGCAGGCGAAGGCCTGCAATGGGTTAGCGTCATGACACGTTAACTGTGCGAAAGGGAATCGACGCGATGGACAACTCCGGGCGCCCCACCAAAAAAAATAAAGGCGTCAAGCCACTGCTGTGGCTTCTCCCCCTCATTGTGCTGGGTGTAATCATTGCTACCAGTCTCTTCTCCATGGGGGGATATCGCACCATCGACACCTCCGATGGTCTTGCTTTGCTCAAAGAAGGAGACACTCTCACCTCAGCGACCGTCATTGACGGCCACCAAGTGGTGGAGATGGACCTGAACAAGGATTACGTCGCCAAGCCTAAGAAGCCCGGACAACGCGAAGTTAACCTCGGCAAGAAGGTCAAGTTCACCTATACCAGTGCCCAAGCCGAACAAGTTGACAACCTCATTCAAGAAGCAAAACCAACGGCAGGATTCAACGCGGTGGTTCCCACCACTACTTGGTGGATGTCCATGCTCCAGTTGATTTTGCCTACATTCCTATTTCTTCTTCTGCTGTGGTGGCTCATTGGTCGAATGCAAGGTGGAGCAAGAGGCGCCATGGGCTTCGGCAAGTCCAAAGCCAAGGTTGGCCAGAAAGAAATGCCTGACGTTACCTTCGATGACGTCGCAGGTGAAGATGAAGCCGTTGAAGAACTCCAAGAAATCCGAGAATTCCTCTCCGAACCTGAGAAATTCCGTGCTGTGGGGGCCAAGATCCCCAAGGGTGTTCTCCTCTACGGTCCTCCCGGAACTGGTAAAACCCTCCTTGCTAAAGCGGTCGCAGGTGAGGCGGGCGTGCCCTTCTTCTCCATGAGTGGTTCCGAATTCGTCGAAATGTTCGTCGGCGTGGGTGCTTCCCGCGTCCGCGACCTCTTCGAGCAAGCCAAAGCCAACTCCCCGGCTATCATCTTCGTTGATGAGATTGACGCGGTAGGCCGCCATCGTGGCTCCGGCATGGGGGGCGGACATGATGAACGTGAGCAGACCCTTAACCAGTTGCTCGTCGAAATGGACGGCTTCGACGCCACCACCAACGTCATCCTCATCGCCGCCACCAACCGCCCCGATGTGCTCGATCAGGCACTTCTGCGCCCTGGCCGCTTCGATCGCCAGATTGCCGTTGAAGCCCCTGACATGGCTGGACGCTATGCCATTCTTCAGGTGCACGCGAAGGGCAAGCCGATGACTAAGGACGTTGATCTACGTCTGGTAGCTAAACGCACTCCTGGCTTTACTGGTGCAGACTTGGCCAACGTCCTCAATGAAGCAGCACTGCTCACGGCGCGCTCCAACGCTGACCTCATCGATACCCGCGCACTCGATGAAGCCATCGACCGTGTGGTTGCTGGCCCGCAAAAGCGTACTCGCGTGATGAGCGACCATGAAAAGAAGGTCACCGCTTACCACGAAGCAGGCCATGCCCTGTGTGCCGCTGCAGGTGCCTATTCCTCACCGGTTACTAAGGTCACTATTCTTCCCCGCGGTAAGGCTTTGGGATACACCATGGTGATGCCTGCTGATGACAAGTACTCCACTACACGCAACGAACTCCTTGACCAACTGGTCTACTCCATGGGTGGACGCGTCGCAGAAGAACTGGTCTTCCGAGATCCCACCACTGGCGCGTCTAATGACATTGAGAAGGCCACCGCAACAGCCCGTAAGATGGTGACCGACTTCGGTATGAGTGCCACTGTGGGTGCGGTGAAACTGGGAAGTTCTGAACAGGATTCCATGATGGGCATGGGCCAATCCTCCCGTGAATACTCCGAAGCAGTAGCCGCACAGGTCGATGCCGAGGTTCGTGAACTCATGGACACCGCTCACCGCGAAGCATGGGACATCCTCACTCGTAACCGCGCAGTGCTCGATGAACTCTCTCTCCAACTCCTTGAGCGTGAAACTCTGCTTGAGAAGGACCTGGAGAAGATTTTTGCTCCCGTTATCAAGCAGCCTGAACGGCCTGTATGGCACAGTGCTGATGACCTTATCGCTCCTGATATTCCACCGGTGTTGACTGCTGGCGAACGCCAGGCTAAGGAAGACGCGGAAGTTGAGTCTTCACAATCTCAGAGCGATGGTCCTAGCGAGCAGATTCATGATATTGACGCAGATGCGATGTCTCCGTCTCATGTTCAGCCCTGCCAGGATTCTGAGCCTCGCAAGGCCTCTCCGCACGATGAAGGCGGCCATCAGTCATGACCTACGATGCGCAAGGGGTTGAACGAGCAATCCGCGACCTGCTCACCGCCATTGGTGAGGATCCAGACCGTGATGGCCTTAAAGACACCCCTGAGCGTATGGCTCGTGCCTACGCCGAAATGTTCTCAGGATTAGGCACAGATCCCTCCGAACATCTCAGTAAGGTCTTTGATGTAGGGCACAATGAAATGGTTCTCGTGCGAGACATTGCCTTGTACTCGGTATGTGAACATCATCTTCTTCCTTTCCATGGAGTGGCTCACGTGGGTTACATTCCAGGAAAAGATGGAAAAGTTACTGGCCTGAGTAAACTCGCTCGCCTTGTTGACGGCTACGCTCGCCGTCCCCAAGTGCAAGAGCGTTTGACTGCGCAGGTAGCAGATGCGGTGGTCAGCGGTCTTAACCCCCGTGGAGTAATAGTGGTGGTGGAAGCTGAGCATTTGTGCATGTCCATGCGCGGTGTGCGAAAACCCGGCTCTAACACTGTGACCAGTGCCGTGCGAGGCATCATGCGTAATGCAGCAACCCGCAGCGAAGCCATGAGCCTCATCCTGGGTAAACGCGCATAATCTCCTGCTATTTCACCCTCAAAAACCATGAGGGGTGTTACGGCGCGTCAATACAATGAAAACTCGTCCTACTGTCTAGAACAGATATCCTGATTACTGTGTGCACATCTTCCGTACCTCAACTTGCTGTGTCTGTGGTGCCCTCAGGACGAACCGCAGTCATGGGTATCGTCAATGTGACACCCGATTCCTTCTCTGATGGCGGCAACTGGGATAACCATGAAGCAGCCATTGCTCACGGAGAAGAACTCCTTGCTCAAGGGGCGGATATCCTCGATATCGGCGGTGAATCTACTCGCCCGGGTTCTGCTCGTGTCACTGCCGAGCAAGAAGCGGAGCGCGTGATCCCCGTGATCCGTGAATTAGCTGCACGTGGTGCAGTGATCAGCATTGACACTATGCACGCTACTACCGCCAAGGCAGCCATCGATGCAGGTGCATGTATCGTTAATGACGTATCTGGTGGCTTAACAGACCCAGAGATTTACAAGGTCATCGCTGATCATCCCGTGCTTTACATTTGCCAACATTGGCGTGGCACCCCGGAGACTATGGATACACTCACGGATTACAACGGTGACGTTGTGTCGGGAGTATGCGCCGAACTCTCTGAGCGCCTTGAGTCGGCTTACGCTGCAGGAGTCAGCGAAAACCAAGTCATTGTTGATCCAGGCCTTGGTTTCGCTAAGACCCACCCCCAGTCATGGACACTGCTTGCCCAGTGTTCAATTATCGAGCAGCGTTTAGGCAGACCTGTTCTTATCGGTGCTTCTCGGAAACGCTTTCTTGCGTTAGCACTGGATCCCCAGCGTGCATCAAATCCCCTCGAGCGTGACATGGTTACCGCAACAACCAGTGCTCTTGCAGCGCAGGCTGGGGTGTGGGCCGTGCGCGTTCATCACGTGAGCCTCACGTGTGACGCTATCAATACCGTTGCGCTCTGGAAGGAGCACCAATGACCCTCTTTGATTCCTCCACAGTGAGTTTGCTGGGGTTATCTGCCCGTGGTTACCACGGAGTACTACCCGTAGAACGTGAAGAGGGTCAACTCTTTACTGCTGACGTCATCCTCTCTGTTGATTCCAAACGTTTAGCCCACGCTGCTTCAACCGATGACCTCGCGCAGACCGTCGATTACTCTCAGGTAGCACGCGCCGTGGTTGCTGTTATTGAAGGCGAGCCGGTTAACCTTATTGAGACTCTCGCCGAGCGTATTGCTCAGGCTGTTTTAGTGTTTGACGGCGTGCGTGCCGTCCGCGTTTGTATCCATAAGCCTCAGGCTCCCCTTGATGTGGCATTTGACGATGTGGTTATCACTATTGATCGCGACGCTTCTGATCGTGTTCGCGAGTTCAACGGTGATCCCAATGTCTCCATGGAGGTCGGCCAGAATTGGCCGTCGCTGCGTTCTGGTGAACTAGCGAAGTCTGCCGTTTTCGCTGGCTTGGCTGATGCCCCTGACGTGCGTCTTCCTGAACCTGCTGATGAATCAGACGATCTTATGGCTCCGTCCTGGCCGTCATTGCGTTCTGGTGACGTAGCCAAATCTGTGGTGACTACTGGACTGGCTGAAGCTCCCGGCGTTGGCGTGGACACTAGCTTACTGGCTGCTAGCGCTGCCGCTGCTGCAGGTGCTCTGGCCTCGCGCCCAGAACCTGATGCATCTTTCGAAGGTGCCCCTTGCTGGCCTTCAGCACAATCTGCTGACGTTACCGGAGCATCCATGGATGATGTGATGACTCAGTACACTGACGAAAATCAGGCAAATGAGGCTGTTGATGAACTGGCTCAGGAATCTGTGATCACTGCACCCACTCTCGTGGACGATAAGCCTGTCACTTCTTCTCAGATTTCCGATCCTGACCAAGAGGTACAGCCTGCTGAGGAACCTGCGCAGGACTACTACGAAATGGCTCCCCACTGGCCTTCGGTTCGCTCTGGCGAACTGGCCAAGTCTGCAGTGTCCGCTGCTATGGCTGAAGCTCCTGACGTGCGTCTGCCTGAGCCTGCTGATGAAGACGATCCCTACGGTCCGATGGCTCCGTCCTGGCCGTCACTTCGTGACGGAGCTTTAGCGCAATCTGCAGTCAACTCTTCCATGGCGCCCGCTCCCGACTTGGGGGTGAGCGTAGGTGCTGGAGTAATGGCTGCAGGCTTGGCTTTCCGCCCCCAACCTGACGAATCTGTTGAGGCGGCTCCCTGTTGGCCTAGCCTGTCATCGGCTGCTGATCCAGCAGCAGCGAGTCGCATCGCTCACGGGGAAAACACTGACGAGTCTTGTGAATTCCATTCTTCTCAGGAAAATGACCCTGCTGACCAGGAGGACTCTCCCTCCGGATCTGAGGCGCACCCTTTTGATGAACAGCCGCAGGAGGAACAGGTAGTTTTCCCTCCCGCGGTCTCTACCGCCGTTGATGAGGTGCCTGTTTCCGTACTCGATGAGCGTCCTGCTCGTCCTACGCACGTGGTGTTGGCGCTGGGGGGCAATATTGGAGACGTCTTGGCCACCCTGCGTCACGCTGTCGACGAATTGTCTGATACCACAGGCATTGAAGTATTGTCTGTTGCGCCACTGGCTCGTACTCAGGCAGTCACTGCTCCTGGATCGCCAGAACAACCCGATTTTCTCAATACGGTTGTCGTCGCGTTGACTGCGTTGTCTCCTCGTGAAGTTCTTGACGTCTGTCACCGTCTTGAAGACGCCGCAGGACGCACACGAGAGGAAAAATGGGGTCCTCGCACTCTCGACATTGATCTCGTCACCTATGACGGTGTGACAAGCCAGGATCCTGAACTTATTCTTCCCCACCCCCAGGCTCAGCAACGTGCCTTCGTGCTTCTTCCTTGGTCACACGTCGACCCCTTTGCAGAACTCAACGGAAGTAGCGTTGCTGATCTGGCTGAAGAAGCTCCAGACCGTGACGGTATCCGCTGGCTTGCCCTGGAATGGAAGAACTCCGATGCTCTTCCGGCTAAGCCCGCGGGTCACTACGAAATAGGACACGAATCTGTATGAACCGAATTCGGCCACTGCATGTGCTGCTCTGTGCGCTGATCCCCGGGATCATCATCTGGGCATCACTCACACTGGTCGTCAGGCATCAAGGCTGGGTGCCGCCCCTCCAGGCTTGGGGGGCGGCCACCGCCTTAGTGATTGCCGTGTGTGTACTCATCGCTGGATATGGCGTCAAACGCATGCGTGAGCACCAAAGCACATGGATGAATCCCCATTCCGCTGCATTGACCGCTGTAGCAGGACAATCATCTATCCTTGCCGGTGCTGTATTTAGTGGCGTGTATGCCGGTGAGTTTTTCGTTGCTCTCCAGATGGCCTCATCGCCTGCCCGCACTGATCTGCTCATCTCCTGCCTCGCGTGCCTGACTCCATGCATCGCATGGGTAGTAGTGGGCTACGTAGTCCAATCGTGGTGCAGCATCGATGAATCTGACGATGAACCAGGATCAGGACAAACTTCTGGTCCTAACGTTTCCCAGCCCACCGTTTAAGATTTAGAGACGTTTTTCTACGGCATTGGTGATCTTTCCTGTCACCGCTAACGCATTGTTACGTGACGTGACTGAGTTTGATAGCCCTGAGGAACTCTCGTTGAGAACAACAAAATTCATTCTCAAGGATGAGAACAAAATCTAACGACACACTTTTTCCCTTTGTTACTGTGGAACAACTGAATTCTTAATAGATATCACCCGAGGTGAGGAGTGGCAGTATGAGTGAAGAATCCATGATTGGAGATCCGTTCAATCCTCTCGGCGTGACGTTTAATCCTGTGAGCCCTGCCCTCATCAAGGTCCGCCTCATCGCCACGGCACTCACCATCCTTCCCATCGCAATTGCCTTCGGATTTTTCGCCCACCTCTTTTCCGTGCCGTGGCTGTATGCAGGAACAGCAGTGTCTGTACTCATCGGGGTATGGCTTGGATGGCTGATTCCACGACAGGTTCGGGCTATGGGATACGCAAGAACCAGTGAGGATCTTCTATGGCGAAAAGGCGTCATGTTCCGGTCCGTCACTGTTGTTCCTTATGGACGTATGCAATACGTGGACGTTAACGAAGGACCCATCGCCCGCCACTATGGAATTGCCACTGTCACTCTTCATACGGCAAGTGCTTCAACTGATGCCACGATCCATGGGCTTCCTAAAGAAGAAGCCGCGCAACTGCGAGAACAACTCTCAGCACTCGGTGAAGCACGATTGGCTGGTCTGTAATGGTTGAGCACACCAGTTATCACGGTGAGGTGCAACAAGAACCAGAACTGCGCCGTCTATCTCGCTGGACTCCCATCTTGAGTAGTTGGAAATCACTGACTGCTCTCTTCGGTGTACTCCTCATCAACAGTGGCTCCGCCCTGGCCGAGGTCAGCCAAGCAGCCACGAGTCGTTGGGGATTTGCGGGAGTCATTGGTATCTTCCTCGGGACGCTTGCCATCGTCATGCTGGTTTTAGTTGCCTACTCCTTCCTTGCATGGAAGTTCATGAGCTACGAACTGGGCGAAGAGACCGTGAGTGTCCGCTCCGGCATCCTTATGCGCACCCACCGCAGTGCCCGCTACACCCGCATCCAAGCCGTTGATATCACGCGTCCCCTCATTGCACGGTTCCTCGGCATCGGACGCCTTCGAGTCGAAACTGCTGGTGGCAGCGACTCCAACCTCATCATTCAGTACCTCAGTGAACAGGATCTGGCTGCAGTTCGCGCGGAAATCCTTCTCAAAGCCTCAGGTCGCCAACGAGCCCTCAATCATGCGAAGAACTCGGACTCCCTAAACGGTGCGCACGCGTCTGTCCTTCTTCCTGACGAGCACCGTGGGGGAGCAGATGAACACGACGATGTGCCGCAGGCTCTTCATGGCGCACTGGGCATTGATAGTGCCGGCGTAGATCACGGAGTTGAGCAACGCGCACTGACAACAGACACTGGCGAACTCGATTACAGCGACTTTATTGATACCGAACAAGGCACCCGCCTCTATTCGGTCAAACCCCAAACTCTCATCGGTGCGACCCTGCGAAGTAGCACTGTAGTAATCAGCTTGTTCATCATCATTGCCGCCTTGCTCTTCGTTGCGGGAGTCATGCTCGGAGTGGGACCAGCCGCGGAAAAGAGCCCTTCCACGCGCTGGACAATTGCCAGCACATTCTTCGTTGGCGCTGCTCCCTCCCTCCTCATCATTGTCTCCATCGTATGGAAGCGAATCGTTGGAGACTTCAACTTCACCGCACACGCCAGCATCGATGGCATCCGTCTCAACCACGGACTCTTCGAAACCAAGTGGCAGACCATTCCTCCGCGCCGCGTCATTGCCGTGGAAATGAAACAGTCCTTGTTCTGGCGCACAAAAGACTGGTGGCGCGTGACCATGTGCGTGGCTGGATACGAAGGCGACAAAGAAGACTCTCTCTCAGAGAATGTTCTTCTTCCCGTAGGAAACCGCGATGAGGCCTGGCGCGCACTCTGGCTGGTGATTCCCGAACTCGGAACCAACGATCCGGACACCCTTCTCAACACCATGATGACGGGAACCGGACCAAGCCAAGGGCTCATCACCACCCCCACGCGAGCACGGTGGCTCCACCCACTTGAACAACCCCGTATCGCTGCCGCGGTCACTGACTCTGTCATGATGATTCGCACCGGATTCTTTAAGCGCAAACTCATCGTGATGAACCACGAACGCAGCCAATCACTCCGCGTCACTCAAAACCCGTTACAGCAACTTCTGAAATTGGCAACGGTTCATCTCGACATTCCGCACTCATTCATGACTCCGAGCATCTATGCTCTTCATGCACCGCAAGCGGCAAATCTCGCTCACGATCAAGCCCAGCGTGCAGTGCAACGACGAAAAACTGAACCACCTGAGCAATGGCTAGCGCGTGTGGAAGGACAATCATGAACAATCAGCCCGCCCGAATGGGCGTTGGCGTGATTAGTGCTGGACGAGTCGGAACCGTCCTGGCAAGCGCATTGCGTTCAGTAGGCCATCACATTATTGGTGTGCACGCCGTGAGTGAAGCATCAAAAGAACGAGCAGACTCCATGCTACCCGGCGTGCCCATCCTGGAGCCCCAAGAAATCATCCGTCGCAGTGAACTGGTCATCCTAGCCATCCCCGATGATCAACTGCCTTCATTGATGAGTGGCCTAGAACAAGTGGGCGCTTGGCAAATGGGACAGGTTGTTCTCCATACGTCAGGACGTTACGGCCTCGATGTGCTTGCGCCCGCAGCCCGAGCCGGAGCAATCACCCTGGCCCTGCACCCCGCAATGACCTTCTCCGGAACATCGATGGATATCCCGCGACTCGTAGGTTGCCCTATGGCTGTTGCTGGACAAGGCCCCATGCTCCCCATCGCCCAGGCACTTGCCGTGGAACTGGGCGGCGAACCCTACGTCATCGACGATGATAAGCGCCCCCTCTACCATGCAGCCCTCAGTCATGGAGCCAATCACATGGTTACGTTGGTTTCTGGCGCTATGAAAGCCCTCGCATTGGCAGGCGTGGACGAACCAGGAACGATGCTCGCCCCCCTCCTTCACGCAGCCCTCGACAGGGCTCTCCATGAAGGACAAGCGGCACTTACCGGCCCCATCAGCCGGGGAGACGTAGGTACCGTTCGTGCACACTGCCAAGCGCTCGCGGCAGAAACCACTGACGATGCCTCTCTCGATGACGTTCTGCGTGCCTACCGAGCCATGGGGCTGCTGACTGCACAACAATGTGTGGAACGCGGAGCCATCAGCGCACAGACCTACGAGCAGATCCTCCACGAGTTGCAAACCAACCACCACCTTGAGGTGGACAACCCTCCGGAACCCGAGTAACGGTGAGGTTTTTGACACCCGAGCAATCAGCACGGGTGGCACCAAGAGGACTACCGTGGAGACATGAGTGATCAGCACACCTCCACCGTGACCCTCGCCCGCAGCATTCCTGAACTCCACGCCACCCTGGACAAGGCCCCCGGCGAGCGCAGCGTTGTGATGACGATGGGTGCACTCCACCAAGGGCACGCTGACCTGGTTCGAGCCGCAGCAGACAAAGCCGGTACCGAAGGAACCGTTGTTGTCACCATCTTCGTCAACCCCCTTCAGTTCGCCCCCAATGAGGACCTCGATGCCTACCCCCGAGACCTCGAGGGTGATGTTGATCTGCTCACCCAGACGCTGACCACCGAAAGCGGAGAACTCCGCGTGGGCGCACTCGTCGTGTTCGCCCCCACCCCTGAGGTGATCTACCCCCACGGAGAACCCCAGATCACCGTAAACCCCGGCCCCATGGCCACCGTTCTCGAAGGCGCCACCCGCCCCACCCACTTCGGCGGCGTGTGCCAGGTGGTTCTTAGCCTGATGAACCTCATTCAGCCCACCTACTCATTCTTTGGCCGCAAGGACGCTCAGCAACTAGCAATCGTCTCCGCCATGGTGCGTGATCTGCATGTGCCCACCACCATTTGCCCCGTCGATATTCGTCGTGATGACGATGGCCTGGCCCTCTCCTCGCGCAACGCCTATCTCTCAGACGAAGAACGCACCCAGGCACTCGCACTGTCTCAGAGCCTGACCATTGCTGAGGAAGCCGCCCGCGCAGGACAGACCCCCTCAGCCATCCGCCAAACCGCACTGGACTACCTGACCCAGGCACCCGGCGTCGATGTGGATTATGTCGCCATCGTGGACCCTGACACTTTTATCGAACTGTCCGACGCCGCACTGGCACTCCCACAACCAGAAGGCTTCCAGCGCCCCGAGTACGCACTCGTTGCCGTCGCTGCCCGCGTGGGTGCTACACGTCTCATTGATAATCGCCTCATGAAGTTGGCCTAAGACAGTAACAAGCCTAGGCTTACGCACGATGAGTGAGCAGAGTTCCGTGCGACTTCGCACCATGATGACCTCCAAAATCCACCGCGCCACCGTGACACAAGCGCGCCTGGATTACGTGGGGTCCATTACCGTTGACCAGACACTCCTCGAAGCCGCAGACATTCTCCCCGGTGAACGAGTCGACATCTGTGACTGCACCAACGGCAATCGCCTGAGCACCTACGTCATCCCCGGTGAACCAGGAAGCGGAGAAATCTGCATCAACGGCGCCGCCGCACACCTCGTCCAGCCCGGAGACATCGTCATCCTCATTGCCTACAGCACACTGAGCGACGACGTAGCCCGCACCTACGATCCCCACGTCGTATTCGTCAACGAACACAACCAAATCGTGGACCTCGGCGTAGAACCAGGACAGGTACCCTCCGCAGCCTCATCACAGCCTCACCACCAAGCAACCGATGAGACCACCACCAGTGGCTCTCACGGTGATGACCTCCACTCCAGTGGCATCACATTCACTCAAGCACGCCAAGCTTGAGCCCAGATAGGATTATCACGTGAACGATTCAGCGAACCCCACCCAGTCAGAATCCACTGCAGGCGAGCAGTTCCAGGTCCGCGCCTCCAAACGTGAGCGCCTCCGCGAAGAAGGCTGGGAACCCTACCCCGTATCCCTCCCCATCACCTCCACCATTGCTGAAGTCCGTGAAAACTTCGGCCACCTCGAAGCCGGCGAAATGGCCGAAGGTGACGGAAGTATCGTCGGTGTAGCAGGCCGCGTCATCTTCCTGCGCAATACCGGCAAACTCTGCTTCGTTACCCTCCAGGACGGCGCAGGTACCACCCTCCAGGCCATGCTCAGCGCCAAGGCCCTGCCCGCCGAAGGCCATAGCTCACTGGCCGCATTCAAAACCGACGTGGACCTCGGTGACCACCTCTTCGTCCACGGCCAGGTAGGCACTTCCCGTCGTGGTGAACTCTCCGTCTTTGCAGCCCCCGAACTACGTGAGGGCGTAGACGTTGCCGAAGCGGGTGACGATGACCTTCTCATCCCCGCATGGCGTATTGCCTCCAAAGCACTGCGTCCCCTTCCCAAGACCTGGACCAACGAAGCGGGCGAACAGGTGAGCCTGAGTGAAGAGGCACGGTCGTCGTGAACTCGACCTGATCATGCGCCCCGCAGCCCGTGACATGGTCCGCACCCGCGCCACCGTGGTTCGCTCCATCCGCGAAAACTTCTACAACCGTGACTACCTGGAACTCGAAACCCCCATGCTCCAGGTCATCCACGGCGGCGCAGCAGCGCGCCCGTTTATCACCCACATGAACGCCTTCGACATGGATCTCTACCTGCGTATCGCCACCGAGATCTACCTCAAGCGCGCAGTGGTTGGCGGCGTGGACCGTGTCTTTGAAATTAACCGCAACTTCCGTAACGAAGGTGTGGACTCCTCCCACTCACCTGAGTTCACCGCCCTGGAAGCCTACGAGGCATACTCTGACTACAACGGCATGGCTGACCTCACCCGCAACCTCATCCAGCAGGCTGCCCGTGACGCCTTCAACCTCGATGAAGGAAACGAAATCGTCACCCTCGCCGATGGCACAGAATACGACCTGTCCGGTGAATGGAAGAAGATCGACCTCTACACCTCCATCTCCGAAGCAGTTGGCGAAGAAATCACCGTGAACACTCCCCGCGAGCACCTGGTGAAGATCGCCGAAAAGCTCGACATTGACGTTGACGACTACGCTGTCCCCGGCAAGATCGCCGAAGATATCTTTGAGGAAACCGCAGGTAAAGACCTGTGGGAACCCACCTTCGTCTATGACTTCCCCGAGGACACCTCGCCCCTCACCCGCTACCACCGTTCCAAGCCCGGCTTGACTGAAAAGTGGGACCTCTACATTCGCGGCTTCGAAACCGCCACTGCCTACTCTGAACTGGCTGACCCTGTGGTTCAGCGTCAGCGCTTCGAAGCTCAGGCGCTAGCCGCAGCTAACGGGGATCCTGAAGCGATGGTGCTCGACGAAGACTTCCTTGTTGCCATGGAACAGGGCTTCCCTCCCTGTGGCGGCATGGGGATGGGTATTGATCGCCTGCTCATGGTCCTCACCGGCCAGGGCATCCGCGAAACCATCACCTTCCCGATCGTTAAGCGCGTCTGAGCACAAAGCGGCTAGTGAACGTTCAGCCTCACGCTCGCACCCGGGTGGTCCTGCTGACAGGGCCATCCGGGTGCGGCAAATCCTCACTGATTCGCCGAGTTGGCGCACTGCGCCTACCGCTCGATGATTTTTACCGCAACGGCAACGAAGCAGGGCTACCTCTTTTAGCCGGCGGATATAGCGATGGAACCCAGACCAACGAACAAGCTAGTTCCATCGTTGACTGGGACCACCCCGATTCCTGGGACGCTGACCGAGCGATGGACGCAATTCGCTCCCTGTGCCAAGGAAAGCGCATCACCATTCCGCTCTATTCCATCCCCCATAACGCTCCTATCGATGAGCAAGATGTGGACCCAACCGGCCACAAACTCGTGGTGGCCGAAGGCATTTTTGCCGCCCATCTGGTTCAGCGTTGCCGTGATGAAGGCCTTCTTGCTGATGCTCTGTGTTTGCGTCGCCCACGAATTCGCACCTGGTGGCTCCGCCTTCAACGCGATCTGAAAGAGCACCGCAAACCCGTCCATGTGCTGTTAGTACGAGGAATCCGCCTGGCCATGGACGAACCGGGCGAGATCCGCCGCTGGCTCGATTTAGGCTGCCGGCCACTCGGAAAGAAAGCCTGCGAAGAACGCTTGAAAGAACTTAGCCGGTAACAACATTCCTTGTGCGCCACTGCGGTGAATATATAGCGACAGTGAATATGTAGCGACGAAACGTGTGAACACCGTGAGGGGGCTGCCTGCGAATGCAGGCAGCCCCCTCACGGTTGACTAGGTAATCAGTGAGCGATCACAACGCCAAGATGGCGAGGGCCATGCACGCCTTGAACGCGGATCAACTCGATATCTGCGGTTGCTGAAGGACCGGCAATCCAGGTCAGAGGACGCAGTGGGTTATGGCCCATCACGTCAACAGCCTGAGGAACCGTGGGAACAATCGACTCGCGTTCCACAATGCATACGTGATGATCGGGGACCAAGGTGATGGCTCGGCGTCCTTGATCGCTTTCGCCATCAAGAACGATGGTTCCAGAGATTGAGATGCCTAGGCGAGAGCAAGTCAGCACGGCATCAGTGTGGTCGAGTTCCTCATGGCTCAGGGGGGCCTTGAGGGAATCTACACGGATTTCACGACCGCCGCGGCGAGCAGCATCAACCCACTGTTGGGGGAGCCCGTCGGGGACAACTACGGTGCGTGAATCACCAAGCAACTCGTCGATAGCATCAGCGATTGACTCGTCAGTTTCGGCTTCTTTGACGACTGCGTCGTAATCGACGAGCTTTTCCACCATGTCATCAACGACAGGCTTGCTGCCGGGGGCATCGCTTCCTACACGAATGTAATCGCGAGGAACGGCCGGTGCAGGGCCACGCTGAGAGCGGGAAATAGCATCACGGGTACGAGCCAGAATGGCTTCACGAGCATCCATTAG
The DNA here is from genome assembly GCF_001687305.1 of Actinomyces vulturis. GTDB lineage: Bacteria > Actinomycetota > Actinomycetes > Actinomycetales > Actinomycetaceae > Actinomyces > Actinomyces vulturis. Next base: position 453,480 of record NZ_LZRK01000003.1, on the reverse strand, counting down.
TTCTCCTCCTTATGGGTGCGCTTCCACCACTGTCGGAATGATTCTTTCGGTGCTACCGGCAAGTCGCGAACGCCTGTCCACATTGATGCGGGGTAGGGAAGGGCACCAATCTTGCCTTTTTTGCCGCCGAGTAAACGTGTGGCCTTAGTGCCGAAACTTGCAACTTCCCACAATTTGGAATTCGACATCGGCACGGCGGAAGCTTTCATACCCACATCCCAGAAGTCCGGAATACGGTTTCCCTTATTCTCAATAGCGCGAGCACGCATGTGAATAAGAACAGTAGGAATGTCGATCTTGACGGGGCATGCCTCACCGCAAGCTCCACACAAGGAAGAGGCGAATGGCAATGAGGAGTTCGGATCGTGATGATCTAATCCCTGAGTGAGCTGGGGGGTAAGGATAGCGCCAATCGGACCAGGATAGATCGAGCCGTAGGCGTGACCGCCAGTATGCTGGTAGACCGGGCAAATGTTCATACATGCACCGCAGCGAATACAGTGCAATGCCTGACGGCCAATTTCATCGGACAGTACCTTGGTACGACCGTTATCCATGAGAATGAGGTGGAACTCTTGTGGGCCATCACCCTCACGAACACCCGTCCACATGGAGGTGTAGGGGTTCATACGTTCGCCGGTTGCGCTACGGGGGAGTAACTGGCTGAAAACTTCAATGTCCTGGAAGCGAGGAACCAATTTCTCAATACCCATTAAGGTAATCAAGGTATCAGGGAGGGTTAGGCACATACGGCCGTTACCTTCAGATTCGAACACAGAGACAGTACCAGTCTCTGCTACACCCATATTGGTTCCAGAAACAGCAACCTTGGCTGACAGGAACTTCTTGCGCAGATGGTTTCGAGCTGCGGCCGTCAGATCTGTCGGATCGTCGGTTAAGTTCTCAGGCGCATCGCCCATGCGATCCATGAAGATGCCACGCACTTCAGAGCGGTTTCGGTGAATAGCCGGAACCACGATATGGCTGGGCATATCCTCAGATAACTGGACGATCAATTCAGCCAGGTCAGTCTCATAGGCGGAAATACCCTCATCGGCGAGGAACTCGTTGAGATTAGTTTCCTGGGTGGCCATGGACTTGATTTTGACAACTTCATCCACGCCTTTGGAATGGATAATGTCTGCCACAATGCGGTTGGCTTCAGCAGCGTCACGAGCCCAGTGGACGATGCCGCCACGCTTAGTGACGTTTGCTTCGAACTCCACAAGAAGCTCAGGCAGGTTGCTCATCGTCTCATGTTTGATGGCGCTGGCCGCGTCACGCAACTTCTCCCAGTCAGGCATTTCATCAACACGCTGACCACGCTTGGAGCGGATAGTGCGCGTGGCAAACCCGATGTTGCGTCGCATCTGGGTATTAGCCAAGGTTTTACGTGCGCCTTCGGGGAAGGTAGGGCCCCAACGTAACGTATCTTCAGGCTGTTGTACGTCAGTAATCCAGCCACCAGTGTGGGGCATTCCGAGGAATGTGCTGGTCATATTCAGTTCACCTCAGTTGCAGGAGCGAAGGAGACGTTGCCCTCGAAAGGAGCGTCTTCGGTGGAGGCAAGAATCTCGGCAATATGCATGATGCGAATACCGGAGTTTAAGCGAGACAAACCGCCGCCAATATGCATAAGGCAGGAGTAATCGCCTGCACAGAGCACTTCAGCTCGGGTTGACATAATGTTGCTCATTTTGTCTGCCAGCATGGCTGATGATGTATCAGCATTCTTCATAGCGAATGTGCCACCAAAACCGCAGCACACGGCAGAATCGGGAAGATCAATGAGTTCAAGGCCCTTAACGGCGCGCAGTAACTGGTAGGGCTTGTCACCCAACTTGGCTACGCGCAAAGAGTGGCAAGTCGAATGGTAAGTGACGCGGTGAGGGAAAGCGGCTCCCACATCGGTGACACCCAAAACGTCAACAAGTAATTCTGAGAGGTCATAGGTATGAGCGGCGATCTGCTCAGCCTTACGGGCGATCTCAGGCTTGCCAACATGTTCCATGACGAGTGCTTGTTCGTGACGGGTTGCGCCAGTGCAAGAACCAGAAGGAACTACAATCGCATCCCACTCGCCATCAAGAACAGGAGCGAAAGTGTTGACATGGTTTTCGATAATGGATGCGGCGTCATCGAAGTAGCCAGTGTTGGCATGCATTTGGCCGCAGCACACCTGACCTTCAGGGAAGACAACCTCATGACCAAGGCGTTCCAAAATAGTGACGGTAGCCTCGGGGGCTTGGGGGAACATGGAATCCCCAATGCACGTGGCGAATAGTGCGATTTTCAATGCGGACCTCCATGGCGTTGTTGGTGAAACCCACAGTAACGATGGGAGGCATGTGCTTTCTCGTTTAGAACTACTTTTGCGACAAACCCTTGGAATATTAGGGAAAAACTACTTCTCTCTTGAGGCTGTATTGGTGTGAACTGTTCCTCATTTGGTGACGCTGATGTGACGTAAGACTGTATTAATACATGAATTGTTATCGTTACTGTGGAGATGACCTTTCGGAGGGGTTCGGGGAGAAATCGTTTTCAGTAGCGGCTTTTGAGGGGAGGGAGGTAATGATTGCGCCTGTTCTATCTCTCCAAACGGTGAAAACGTATTGCCGTGTTCTTTCCCTTTTTCGGCTTGACCTACGGGCTCTGGCATGCTGATGGGAAAGTGCGCATTTCCCGTAATGGTGGCTCGATAGTTGCAGGATTGATCAATCCGTTCGACGACGTCTGGCGCGGTTCGTAATGGCTGGCTAAACTTTGGAGGACATTGGTGATACACCGACAATGGAATCATGTTCGCTGGCTGGCAGGTCGTCGGTACTGACTCGTACTTCGTCGATTCCTCCCCGTTTATGGCGACGGGATGGGGTATTTCCTCGCAACTGTTCGAGAATGGACGTTTTATTTGTGGTTGGTACTACTGTCGCGATTCGGGAAAGGCGTTCGCTGGAAATGGTGGGATCAACGATCGCGGTACGGGGTATTACGTAGAGTTTGCTGGTGGGGTTATTCCCCTTCGTGTTGGCTGGTACAAGATCGGCTGCTCTTGGTATTACTTGCTAGAGCAACGGTGTCACGGTGCAGAGTTCCTGAGTAGATGGTTATTACCTCATCAGTAGTGGTACATAGTCATTCTTTTCTGCTATTACTGTGATTATTCGTGAGAATAAACATACTCGCCACCACCCAAAGGAGCGTTTAATGTCTCGTCTCGGTAAAGGTCTAGTGGCTTCTCTAGCCACTATCTCTCTGGCAATATCTCTTGTTCCTGCTGTCGGAGCTGTTGAAAAGGGGATTATCTCGGATTCCGTTGTTGTTGACGGGGGCGCTGTTGTTCAGACAACGAATGATGACGATCCGACGGATTCCCAGCAACCATCGGAGCCTGGCAGTGACCCGAGTGTCTCAAATGAGGAAACAGGCAATATCAATGATGATTCTCAACCTTCTGAGCCATTGAACGGTTGGCATAAGAATGACGATGAGAATGAGCAGAAACTGTGCTACTTCGACAACGGTGTCAAGGTCGGAGCCTGGTTGCCTGGTGGTTACGTCTATATCGATAACAACTGTCAGCGGGTCAGTTCATGGCAGTACATTGACGGTCAGTGGTATTACTTCGATACCAATAATCTCGCAGTCACGGGATGGCAGAAAATCAATGGTACGTGGTACTACTTTGCACCAACGCACGCGATGACAAAAGGGTGGGTGTCGGATCAAGGTACGTGGTTCTATCTTTTGCCGACAGGTGCAATGGCAACTGGGTGGCAATTTCTGGATGGGGCCTGGTATCACTTCGGTCCTGGTGGATCTTTAGATACTGGTTGGATGCGTGATGGTTGGTATTGGTATTACTTTGGTGCCGGTGGCGTCATGCAGACAGGATGGACCGTCATTGATGGCTACTGGTATCAATTCAACTCCTCAGGGCAAATGCAAACTGGGTGGATTCAAAATAACGGCTACTGGTACTACTTCCATTCAGATGGTTGGATGTTTACTGGTTGGCACGCCATTGATGGATATTGGTATTACTTCAATGCTTCTGGGCAGATGCAGACTGGCTGGAAGAGAGTGGATGTATCCTGGTACTACTTCAACTCATCAGGGAAGATGCAAACGGGATGGCAGAACCTGAGTGGGTCTTGGTACTACTTCTATAGTGGTGGGCAGATGGCAACAAACACCTCGAAGGATGGCTATTACCTCGGAGCCGATGGTGTGGGCGTGCTTATCACCTCGTCAAGTTCCGGCTCATCATCATCTAGTGGTCGGGTTTACCCCTCGGGAGGTTCATGCCCGAGTAATGCTCCCATCAAGGGAAACGTTAATCGCAAGGGTGAGTACATCTATCACACTACGTCTAGCCGGAGTTATTGGCGGACGAATCCTGAAGTCTGTTTCCGTACCTCAAGTGAGGCGGAACAAGCCGGCTACCGTCGTGCGCGCGACTGAATCATGAACACATAAGGGTGGGGCTGGTCAGTAATGACCAGCCCCACCCTTCTCTTTTGCTGATGGATATTGTCAGCCGTGATGATGGATTTCTTATTCCGCTGGGAGAGCAGGAATGTAAGCGCCAAACCATCCCTGGGAAGCCGCAAACACTAGGGTACACAGCACCAGGAGTAGTACCAAGGAGTAGGGGACAGCCTTACGCAGAATCTCTGCTTCGCTTCCCTCAGCCTCCACTGAGGTGGCAACAATCGCCAGGTTCTGCGGGGAGACAATCTTGCCCAGGCCGCCGCCCACAGTGTTGGCAGCAAGAAGAACGCCCGGGTTTAAGCCGGCGCCTGCGGCGGCAGTAGCCTGGAGGTTAGCGAACAAGGCACCTGCGCTGGTTGCAGAACCAGCTACAGCCGTGCCGGTCCAACCAAGGATTGGAGCAAGGAATGCGAAGGCTGCCCCGGTCTGGGCGAGGGCTGCACCGATGGAGGTGGTCTGACCAGAGAAGTTCATGACATAGGCCAGAGCCATGACAGCGCCGATAGTGACGATTGCCCAGCGAAGGTTGTAAATCGTGGTAGGCAATGTCGCCAGGCCCTTGTTGAGGGGGAGTGCACGGTCATGATCCGTGGAGTACTTCGCGTACACCACAGTCACAATCAAACCGGTCACCAAAATCCACGTGCCTGGGTTAGATAGGGTAGACAGGGAGTAAATCGCAGCGGACGAGGGCTTGCCAGAATCCGTGAGCAAAGAACCGTACACGCCCGGCCATTGAATCTTGATATCGGTGGCCTTGAGTACGTCTTTCAGGTCCACGCCGATGGTCCACAACTTGGTGATGGCGATGATGACAACCACCAGGACGTAGGGGAGCAGTGCGAGAACCACGCGCTGGCGGGATAGCGACCGAGAATCGGCGTCATTCGTTGCAGCATTCATCTCCGGAGCGGTCTTGGGAGTCCACACCTGCAGGAAGGCGTAGGCAGCAGCGAAGGAGAGGAGTGCGGCGGCCACGTCAGTCAACTCGTAGGACAGCATAGAGGTGACGAACATGCCGATACTTGCGGCTCCACCTGCCACCAGAGCAAGGGGCCACACCTGACGGATGCCGCGGAAGCCGTCCATGATGAATAGCAACACAAATGGAATAAATAAGGTGATGAGGCTAGCCAGGTGGCCCATGACCGTAGCGACGTAGGTAGGTGCTACGCCACCAAGCTTACCTGCGGTAGTGATGGGAATACTCATCGCACCAAAGCCCACGAAGATTGCGTTACCCACGATAGCCAAAAGTGCTGCACGAATCTTGGGTACACCCAAGGTGATGAGCATGGCCGAACTGATTGCTACGGGAGCACCGAAACCGGCCAGCCCCTCAAGTAGCGCGCAGAAAGAGAAGGAGACCAGCAGGGCCTGGATGCGAATGTCGCCCTTACCGATCACATTGAAGATACTGCGCAGATCTTGGCTTCGGTGAGAGACCTCAGTGAGATTGTAGAGCCAGACAGCCGCAATGATGATGTAAATAATTGGCACGAAGCCCAGGGCAAGTCCCTGTGAGGCACTGGCGACTGTCATCACAGCAGGCATATTGAACGCCACGATGGCAAGTACGATACTGAGCGCCAGTGAGATGAGCGCGCACCAGTGTGTCTTGACCTTGAACGCCCCAAGAAGGATGAAGAAAGACAGGAGCGGAATCACGCCCACCAGAGCGGTAAGTGTGACGTTGCCACCCACAGATGTGGTGGAGGGAGTAAATGTTTCCATAGGAAGGGATGCGACAGTGCGTCCCACCAAGGCGCTGATGACCATGACGGTTCCTTACAGCAGACAGTGTGTTTAGACGAATGGAATCATGTCATACCCTCAGCCCAAAGTCCTAGGCGAAGGGTGTGAGGTCGATGATGACACTACGTGTGTGAACAGTAATTAGTCGACCCAATTCAAGGTTTTATTAACTGCCTTAGCCCATTGAGCGCGTTCGTTTTCGCGCCACGCATCCGTGCATTGTGGAGAGAAGCGTTCGTCTTCTTTCCAATGGGCTACGACGTCTTCAGGCCCTTTCCATAAACCTACAGCAATGCCTGCGGCGTACGCGGCACCTAGCGCCGTTGTCTCAGTAACTTGAGGACGCACCACATCAATCCCCGCTAAATCGGCTTGGATCTGCATGAGTAAAGCATCATGTGTCATGCCGCCGTCGACATGGAGTTCACTTAATCTCACCCCGCTATCCGCCTCCATAGCGGTAAGTACGTCGCAACTTTGATGGGCTGTTGCTTCTTCCACAGCACGAGCAATATGCCCGGCATTAACAAAACGCGTTAGCCCCACAATCGCCCCACGCGCATCAGGGCGCCAGTATGGGGCAAACAGACCGGAAAAAGCAGGAACACAATAGGCTCCGCCGTTATCGTCTACCGTACGAGCCAAGTCCTGGACCTCAGAAGATGAGGAAATGATCTTGAGGTTGTCCCGTAGCCACTGCACAAGTGAGCCGGCTACAGCCACGGAGCCTTCGAGCGCATAAACAGGATCTTCCCCCTCAATCTGGTAAGCCACTGTGGTGAGCAGGCCATGAGCAGAGGAGACGGGTTCAGTACCAGTGTTCATCAGCATAAAGCAACCGGTGCCGTAGGTATTCTTTGCTTGCCCCACCTCAAAGCATCCCTGACCGAAGGTAGCGGCTTGCTGGTCACCTATTACGCCAGCAATGGGGACTCCGGCCAGCAGCCCCTGGGAGCGACCATGTCCGATTACGCCGCTGGACGGCACGATTTTAGGCAGGCAGTCGGGAGTGATACCCATTTGTTCACAAATGTCGTTATCCCATTGGCAGGTGTGGATATTCATTAGCATGGTGCGCGACGCATTGGTGACATCCGTGATGTGCACACCGTTCTCAACGCCACCGGTTAGATTCCAGGTCACCCATGAATCAGTGGTGCCTATGAGAAGACGACCGTCTTGTGCGGCTTGGCGGACGGCATCGTAATTGCGCATCATCCACAGCATCTTCGGGCCGGAGAAATAGGTGGCAAGTGGTAGCCCTGTGCGCTCGCGGAATCGGTCCACTCCTAAGTCAGATTCTGCAGCTAATTCATCGCAAATCTCTTGGCTACGCGTATCTTGCCACACGATTGCTGGACATAGTGGCTCGCCGGTGGTTTTATCCCAAGCTACTACCGTCTCGCGCTGGTTGGTTACGCCCACAGCAGCGAGGTGACCAGAGTTCACTTCTGCTTGGGACAAGGCAGAGGCCACCACAGCACGAATCGTGCGCCAGATTTCCGCCGCATCGTGCTCAACCCAGCCAGCTTGAGGGAAGAATTGGGTGTGTTCTTTCTGAGCGATAGAGACGGGCATGCCGTCACAGTCAAAAACAATAGCTCGGCATGACGTGGTGCCCTGATCGATAGCCAACACATAGCGTTTCTCTTGCGACGCCATGGGCTGCTTCACGCTCATTATCGTCTCCTTCCTGCATTACTACCGCCATTGGTAGCATCTGGTTCCTCACGTGAGTTCTACACCTATTGACTCATTAATCAGACGATTTCGTGTCTCAACAGCATAAACATCGAGAAGATGTTCACGTGTGCGAACTAAGGCATTACGGGTGCACGTTCGCTCAGGACTCAGACACTGCGTCATCACAGTGGGCAAGATTGTTTGAGTACACAACGATGCCCGCCCCCATGCAGAGGAGGAGGAACTCCATGGAGCACTGGAGCGCTGATGTGGTGGTAGTTGGTGGAGGAGCTACCGGTGTGGGTGTGGCTCGTGACGCGGCCATGCGTGGACTAAGCGTCATTCTCCTCGAACGCGCAGACCTGGGCCAAGGAACCTCCGGCCGCTTCCACGGACTGCTCCATTCGGGCGGACGCTACGTGGTCTCGGATCCTGAATCAGCCAGAGAATGTGCAGAAGAAAACATCGTTGTGGGCAAAATCCACGCCAGCGCTGTGGAACGTACCGGTGGCTTATTCGTGGTAGGCCCCGATGACGATCCCGCTTACTCTGACGGATTTCTCAAAGCAGCCGCAGAAACCGGCGTGCGAGCTGAAGAAATAAGTGTCGGCGCTGCCTTAGCGATGGAACCGCGCCTGAACCCCCGCATTAAACGAGCCTTCGCCGTCGATGATGCATCAGTAGACGGCTGGACCATGATTTGGGGGGCGGCCCGCAGTGCCCGCGCTTACGGAGCCCGAATCGAGACTTACCACGAAGTGGTCGATGTGATTACCCGCGAGGATCACGGCCGCCAACGCGTGGTGGGTGTCAAAGCCCGCGGTCTCAAGAGTGGCCAAGACGTGCTTATTGACTGCGCATTCCTTGTCAACGCCTCTGGTGCATGGGCAGGGCAAATCGCCCGCATGGCAGGTGTACGAAGCGTCGAAATCGTTTCAGGGCGCGGCATCATGATTGCCATGAATCACCGACTGGTGAACCACGTCATCAACCGGTGCATCTACCCCGCCGACGGAGACATCCTGGTCCCTGACCACACCGTGTGCATTATCGGCACCACCGATGAACGCGCAGATGATCCAGATCACTTGGATATCCCAGCCCACGAAGTCCAACAGATGATGGACGCCGGTGAAGTCTTAGTTCCAGGATTCCGAAAAGCCCGCGCTGTTCACGCTTGGGCAGGAGCACGTCCACTCATTCGTGACATGTCCGTTGAAGGCAGCGATACCCGCCACATGAGCCGTGGAATGAGCGTGATTAACCACGGCGCTATGGATGACGTGGCTGGCATAGTGACCGTTGCGGGAGGCAAACTCACCACCTACCGCCTCATGGCAAAGAAAACCGTTGATGCCGTGTGCGAAGACATAGGAATTTACCGTGCATGCTCGACTGATCGTGAAGCTGTTCCGGGCAGTGAAGACAATAAGAACTACCTCATTACTCACCGACTGAAGAAAAACGAAGACGAACGCCTGGGAACTCAAACCTTGTGCGAATGTGAACTTGTTACCCGACGCGACCTGACCCATCTCATGGCTCAACAGCCCAACGCGTCTTTTGACGATCTGCGCCGTCAATTGCGCATTGGCATGGGCCCGTGTCAAGGCGGATTCTGCTCAGCACGCGTGGCTGGAGTTCATTCGTGCGAAGGACGGATGGATGCAGGAAGTGCCAGCGAACTCCTGAGAACCTTCCTCGCTCACCGGTGGATTGGCCTATGGCCCATCATGATGGGTGAGCAAGTGCGAGAAACCGCTCTTGATTTTTGGATGCTCCAAGGGACCCTCGATATTGAGGATCTCCCTCAAGCACCGTCGCCGCTGCACGCTGCTACGCCCGTTTCTTATTCTCGTGCCGATAACAACAAGGGACAGGCTGGAGCAGATATTCAGTCCCACGGCGTCGAAAAGACGGGAGACGGCCATGCGAAGTGACATTGTAATCATCGGATCCGGAATCAGCGGTTATCTCGCCGCCTACCTGGCACGTCGTAGTGGTGCGAGTGTCACCATAGTTACCTCAGGAATGGGAGGCTTGACCCTTTCTCAAGGAACCATCGATGTGATGGGTAGAATTGGCGGTAGTGCAGGACCAGCAGGGGGAAAGGCCCCTCTCGACAAGCGCAGCGAACGTCGCTTGATTGAGCATCCCCTTGCTTTCATTGCATCTTCTGAAGATACCCGGAATGTGGAATTGCCGGACGGGCACCCCTATCGCGTCATTGGAAGTGAACACGTCAGTGCCGGATTGGCTGCATGGGAACGCATGCTCGGTCCCGATTACGTGATATCTCGTATGAGTCTCGGCGATACGCCTACAGTGAGAGATGATCTGGCAAACTACCTCATTCCTACCGCCGTTGGCGCGATTCGACCAACCTTCCTCATCCCCCCATCAATGCGTGCCAGTATTCTTACTGCAGGCAAGCGCTACGTAGTAGCCGGACTAGCCCGGCATAAGGATTTCTTCTCCACCCTGGTAGCAGGAAATCTTGCACGTACTCTTCTGCCAGATGGCAGCACCCTTGACATTCGAGCCGTCACGGTAGATGCAGACCTTCGTGAAGGACAATGGGACGTTACTTCTGTCCAAGCAGCGCGAGCATTTGACGATCAACAAACTCGCGAACGTCTTGCACGCTCCCTTGAACCGCACGTAAGCGCGGCGGATGTTCTTTTGCTGCCTGCCATCCTTGGCCTTCACACCACTGATGGTGCGCAGTGGCTCGCTGAGCGTTTAGGAATTGACGTCGGTGAAGTTCCACTCGTTCCCCCCAACCCTGCAGGCATACGGTGGGAAGAACGCTGCACTTCGATCATGCGTGAGATGGGAGTACGTATTCTCAGTGGCGCTCGCGTCGTTGGTGTTCGCGACCGCCAAGGAGAAGCGTGTCAATGGTTAATGGGTCGGCACAGCGTTAAACAACACGTTCAGGAGGTGGTCGTTGATATGGCGGGACGTGAACGGACGATCGGCTGTGACCATCTCATTGACGCTTCCGGAGGATTCGAATCTGGAGCCCTGGCATGCGACAGTTACTCCACCATCACCGACACAGTCCTCGGCCTACCTGTCTGCCATGATGACAAACAGCTTGTGCACCGTGATTATTGGGGTAAACCCCAGCGTCTCTTTGCTAGCGGTATTGCTGTGGATGACGCCATGCGACCGCTAGGAACGAAAGGGCAGGTGCTCGCAAGTAACGTCCATGTGGTGGGCGGCAAGATTGCCGGGGCTATGAGATGGAGTGAAAAGAGCGGTGACGGTATCGCTTTAGGCTCAGTGGTGGCTGCTTTGGAGGCGATTGGTGTGAATGGAGATGAGACCCATGTTTGATATCGACCAATTCGCCCGCCGTTGGGACCTTCCACTGCATACGCCTGGAGGGCGAGACGTGAAATCTGGCCGTATGGCCATCGATCATGCAGGGCATTCCTTAGCGCGAGCCAGTCTGGATAACTGCATCAAATGCACTATCTGCGAAACAATGTGTCCCGTTGCAGCAGTTACCGATGCTTTCCCTGGGCCAAAGTATGTAGGACCCCAAGCTGAACGTTATCGTCACGGTTTGAGCGTAGATAATTCCATCGACTACTGCTCCTCATGTGGTACATGCACCCGCGTGTGCCCCCAAGGTGTGAAGGTGGCTGAACTCAATAATCAAACCCGCGCTGTGATGCGTCACCAACAAGGCCGTATCCCCATGCGTGACCGCATTATCACCAATACCACCCTCATGGGGCAGGTGATGACCCCCATCGCTCCCATCGCTAACGCGGCGCTTGCGAACAGCGCCGTGCGCTACGCCGTCGAAAAAACTGTCGGTATCCACCGTGACGCTCCCATGCCTCAGGCCACTACCCTGAGCCTGCGCAAATGGTTGGCCACACGTGAACCTGCAGGTCGTACTCTCGAACCGCCTGGAAGCCGCGGTCCCCTCGTGTTCTTTCATGGTTGCGCAGGGGGCTACTTCGAAGTCCAAACCTCGATACGAGCCATTGAGGTGCTCGAATACTTGGGTTATGAGGTCATCGTCCCCAAGCAAGGATGCTGTGGTTTGGCGGCTCAATCCAACGGTCTCTACGGTCAAGCAACTGCAAGCCTTCTAGCTCTTTGCGAACAATTGCGTAACGCTGGGAGTGGTCTCACCATTGTTTCTTCTTCGGGTTCCTGTGCAGGCATGCTCAAACATGAAGCCCACGAAATCATGGGTGTGGACGCTGAGGAGTTGCGTGACGTATCTGTGCGTACCATGGAACTTAGCGAATTCCTCCGTGATCTTCTCGACGCCGATCAGTTGCCAACCCCAACCACTCGCCTTGAGATGGAAGTTGCCTACCATGCCCCCTGCCAACTCAAAAACCAGGCTATGGGCCTGCCTGCCGTTGACGTGATGAAGGTGATTCCTGGCCTGCGTGTTGTGGAATCAGGTCTGGCTTGCTGTGGAATTGCCGGAACTTACGGATTAAAGAAAGAAAAGTTCGAGGTGGCCCAAGCCGTGGGAAAACCATTGTTTGAGATGGTTAACGCCGTAAACCCTTCATTGGCTGTCTGTGATACTGAAACCTGTCGTTGGCAGATTGAGCAATCCTCTGGGGTGCGCACTGTCCATCCGATTTGGATGCTTCACGCTGCATACGGGCTGTCTGAACTTTGATTTTTTATGTGCCTAAATGGCGTGGGTAAGGCTCGTCAACCCCGTAAGATGAAGTGATTGTGATATGCCACTCACCGATTTAGGGTGATTTGACGAAAGAGTATGAATGACCAGCTCGCGCGATGGTTTAGCGTTCCGTGCTGCCTCCATGTACTACCTTCAAGATGAAACTATGGAGGGTGTGGCACGCCACCTTGGGGTTTCACGCTCTACGGTTTCCCGATTGCTAGCCTATGCTCGCTCTACTGGACTTGTTCGTATTTCTCTCAATGAACCTGGTGGGGGAGACTCGAGTGCGCGCGCCCTTGAAAAAGTCTCTGGCGCCCATGTCCGCGTTGTCCCTGTTCGTAGTGGGGCCACTGAAATTCATCGCCTTGAACAAGTTGCCGCAGTTGCTGGAGACGTAGTGAGTGAATCCATGACTGCAGGAGCAACTCTTGGTTTAGCTTGGGGGACTACCGTGGCCGAAGTGGTTCGCAGCCTCTCTCCACGGGTTATCCCTGATTCCATCGTGGTTCAACTCAATGGTGCCGCTAATTCGGAACAGTCAGGCGTGCCCTACGTGGATTCTATTCTTCGCCGTGCAGCCAGCGCGTTTGATGCTCAAGTTGTCCACTTTCCTGTTCCTGCATTTTTTGACTATGCCGCCACGCGTCAAGCCTTATGGCGTGAGCGCTCCATCATGCGTGTTCTCGATGTTCAAGCTCGTACCGATATGGCTGTATTCGGCGTGGGGTCGATGAATGGTCCTGTGCCTAGTCAAGTTCACCAAGGTGGTTACCTTTCCGCAGCAGATAGGGCTGTTCTTGCGCGAGAAGGAGTGGTGGCGGATGTCTGCACGGTGTTCCTTCGATCAGATGGTTCCTATGGGGATATTGATATTAACCAGCGGGCTACCGGCCCCACACCGGCACAGTTGCGTACGTTGCCTCACCGTGTGCTCGTGGCCGCGGGCGTTGCTAAAGCTCAAGCTGTTGCGGCTGCCATTCGCGCCAAAGTGGCTACCGACATCATTCTTGATGATGCGTTAGCCCGCGAAACTGTTCGTATTCTCGCCTCGGTACCTACCACCCCCACTGCTCGTGCGTAAGGGGAGAGGGCGTTTTGTGAATGGGGGAGAGGAATTGGTCGTGGAGTATTCGCTAGGTGGGGCCGCTCCTAGTGAGAGGGGCGGGAGGCTTTGAGGCCTGTCGCTTGTGTTGGTAACTGTGCTGAGCGCTTCGGTGAGCGATGTGATGACGCAAACTCGTCAACATCACTCAGAGTATTGAAAACATGCGAAAAAATCGCGATGAACTGGGGGTTCTCCGTGGACAATTAATGATTGATGCTGCATGATTGGAGGTGGGAACAATCATTTTCAACCATAGGGGTCCCTCATGAACTACCCAGAGATCATCGCTGCTCACAAGGGTGGAGCCAACGTCGGCATCTACTCCATTTGTTCAGCAGATCCCACTGTTATCCGCGCCAGCCTTATCCAAGCTCGCGAAGACGAAACTAGCGTTCTCATCGAAGCTACCTCTAACCAGGTCGACCAATTCGGTGGATATACCGGCATGAAGCCTGCTGACTTCCGCGACATGGTGTACTCCATCGCCGATGAAGTCGGACTCGCTCACGATGACATCATCCTCGGTGGTGACCACCTGGGCCCCAACACCTGGCAGAAGGAAGAACCCGAATCCGCCATGGTCAAGGCCGTTGATCTGGTGCGTGCCTACGCAGAAGCTGGCTACACCAAGATCCACCTGGATTGTTCTTTCTCCTGCAAGGGCGATCCCTACCCCATCACTGATGAGATTGCCGCTGAGCGTGCTGCACGCATGCTCGTGGCCGCAGAAGAAGGCGCACAGAAGGCCGGCACCGCTGACCAGGTTCGCTACGTGATTGGTACTGAGGTTCCCGTTCCCGGCGGCCACCAGGAAGAACTTGGCGAAATCACCCCCACCTCACCCGATGCAGCCAAGGAAACCCTCGCCGCACATCGTGCAGCATTCGATGCGGTGGGTTTGACTGAGGTATGGCCCAAGATCAGCGCACTCGTGGTCCAGCCTGCGGTGGAATTTGATCATCTTAAGGTCGTTGACTACGTCTCTGAGGGCACGAAGGAATTACGCACTGTCCTCGATGACGAACCCACCCTGGTTTTCGAAGCGCACTCCACTGATTACCAGACACCCGCTAACCTTGCTCAACTTGTCCGCGACCACTGGGCAATCCTCAAGGTTGGTCCGGGACTGACTTTCAACCTTCGCGAAGGCCTATTTGCCTTGTCTCATATCGAAGACGAACTCATCGATGCAGATAAGCGCTCTAACCTCCGCCAGGTCATTGAAGATCGCATGGTGGCAGAACCTGCTAAATGGGAGGTCTACTACACCGGTGATGAAGATGAGCAGCGCATTGCACGCCGTTACTCCTACTCCGACCGCATGCGTTACTACTGGCCTGATGCTGAGATTAAGAAGGCTCGCCAGACGCTCATGGATAACCTCGCCGAAGTAGAAATCCCTGAGCCCCTCCTGAGCCAGTACATGCCTTTGCAGTATGAGCGTGTTCGCGAAGGGCTGCTTGCCAAGGATCCCGAGGCATTACTCATCGACCGAGTTCGTGATGCCATCCGCCCCTACGCAGACGCCTGCCACCGCAACAACTGACCACGCCTGATCTGCGTGACAAGACTTCACACAAGAAAGACTTTCAATGACTGACTACACCCAAGCAGTGACCTACCAAGAGGTATGCGGACAGATCGACAAATGGCGCGATCTAGCGACCATCCTGACCGACGGCCGCGACGAACATGAAACATTCCTCAAGCCCCTCTTTGCTAAGGACAATCTCCGCATCATCCTGACCGGTGCCGGCACGAGCGCATTCGTTGGCGAAATCGCTGCTCCTGCCATCGCCCGGGCAACCGGACGCCGCGTTGAAGCAGTCCCCACCACGGACATCGTCTCTAATCCCTATGAGTCCTTTGCTCAGGACGTACCCACCCTCCTGGTGAGTTTCGCACGTTCTGGTAACTCACCGGAATCTTTGGCTGCTACGGAACTGGCTGACCAGGTTCTCTCCGAGGTCTACCATCTCGTTCTTACCTGCGCCCCCGAGGGACAATTGGCCGTTGGCCGCAGCGGTAAGGAAGGCTCTCTCGTCGTTCTCATGCCTGATGGCTCCAACGACAAGGGATTCGCGATGACCAGTTCCTTCACATGCATGCTGCTTAGCTCACTGGTGCTGCTTGGCGCAGGTTCCGTGGATCTTATTGAGCCCCTTGCTGCTGCCGGTGATTACGTTGTCGCTGAGCGTCAGGATGACATCCGCGCACTGGCCACGAAGTTGCCCAAGCGTGTGGTCTACTTAGGCTCCGGCCCGCTGCGTGGTCTTGCTCATGAAGCAGGACTGAAGTTCCTCGAACTTACCGCTGGTGACCTGGTCTCCTTCTACGAATCCTCCATGGGCTTCCGTCACGGCCCCAAGGCCGTCATTGACGAAACCACCCAGGCGTTTGTTTTCATTTCCTCCGATCCCTACACCCGCCAGTACGATGTGGATATTCTTAACGAACTGCGTGGAAACCTCGGAACTGAAGCTGTCCTAGCTATTGCAGGTAAGGACCTTGAGGTAGATAACGCTTGGGTATGGCCCGGACTTGCTGAGGTGCCCGACGCATTCGTTGCAGTTGTCCATATTCTCGTCGCACAGTTCATGGGTGTGTTTACCTCTGCCGCACTCGACAAGAACGTTGACAACCCCTTCCCCGCCGGTGATGTGAACCGCGTGGTCCAGGGCGTTATTATTCACCCTCTGGCCGACTGAGGATGAGTGTGCTACCTGAGAAACGTTGAGGTAGCAAACAACCGTTGATAAGCAGTTGGGTGGGGGCGCCGCGAAGCGGCGCCCCCACCCAACTGCTTTAATCCTTTACTTTGTCACCGACGAACGATTATTCGCCCGCAGGGGCTGAACCCAACGCATAGTCCCCATTGGCTAGTTCATGAATTAACCCATCCTCGGTGAGAGTTCGCACAGCCCTGTTCGGCTGGGCATTATCACCTCCAGGAATGGTGGCCGCACGTAAACATGCCGCCAGCGTGGCTGAGTGATGCTCACGAAGAAGCGCGATGATCCGGCCTCGTGCCTGGCGATCCGTTCCATGCCAAGCCTGGGTACGGCGTCGAGAAGCAAACTCATCGGCAGGTTGCCCCTCGACAAACCACCGACAGCGCTCGCTGAGCGGGCACTGGTCACACAATGGAGAACGCGATTTACACAGCAGCGCACCCAACTCCATCACGGACACATTCCACAGCGCGGAATCCTCATCGTCCTCGGGAAGCAATTGCGCAGCTAAATGACGCTCACTGGCACGAGGAGAGGGTGGTGGTAATGCTGCGCCACCATAAAAACGCGCAAAAACACGACGAATATTCGTATCTAGCACTACCGCGCGGCGATGAAAAGCAAAAGATGCCACCGCAGCGGCCGTGTACGAACCAATTCCAGGTAACTGCTCCAGCAACTCTATGTCCGCAGGCAACTGACCACCGTAGATATCACGGATTGCTCGAGCGCATTCATGAAGACGCAAAGCTCGTCGTGGATAACCTAAACGTCCCCACGCAGCGAGAACATCGCTTGTTGAAGCTGCCGCCAAATCAGTTGGCGTGGGCCAACGCTCAATCCACTCCAGCCACATTGGTTCCACGCGAGAGACAGGAGTCTGCTGACTCATCACTTCACTGAGCAACACCCCCCACGGGCTGGTTCCCTTCGCACGCCACGCCAATGGACGCTCAGCAATATGAAACCACTGAGTTAGGCGCTCAAACATCCATAAGGAATCATCAGAGCAGGACATGAGGGAAAGCCTAAAACACTCAGAGTGCTACCGAGTACGCATCAGCCTGCGTGGGCTCAAACCAGCCCTTCGTGAATCCCGGTAAAGTGCCGACCATGGCAGGCAGGAAGAATCAGCACCCCCCGCGCTCGCGCGCCAGACGTCAAGGGGCCTCAAATCCCTCCTCTGCCATGCATCGCCGATCCTCCAGTGGAGATGCGCCCCAGCGCCAGCAACGTTCAACCCGCTCACGGATTCGCTCCGAAGGCCCTACCCACTTTGACGGTACTCGGGCTCAATCATCACGTGGCCGTTCACATGGATCGAGCCAGGATGGACAAACCAGGCAACGTGCCAGCGTTGGAGCGAATCCATCAGGGGTCTCGCAGGTACGCCCACAGCGAGGAAGTCAAGGTGCGGCAACGCAGCGGCAAAGCAAACCGGGACGTTCGTCACGCCAGCCACAGAGCAGCCATCAAGGTCGTGACTCCCGAGGCCCCCACCGCCCACAGCGTCCCGCACAACCCAATTACGTTCTGCGCCGCACCATTGCTGTCATCATCGTGGTAGCACTCATGGCTGCTGCCGTGTGGGCAGTGATGCAGGGAATGAAAGCCCTCAGTCACGAAATCCAGCGTCAAGACCAAGAAGCAGCCGCTAGCAGCGTCCAAACATTCTGGCCGGCGCCTAGTGCCTGCGTAGCCAGTGCCCTTGATGCGCAGATCGATGCACCAATCGAAGTCAAGGCAGGCGAACCGGTAACTGTTACCGTCACGATGACAAATAAAGGCACCGAAGCGTGTGTCCTCGATACGGGAAGCAAACACTTTAATCTCATCGTCACTAGCGGTGAAGCCACCCTGTGGGATGCCATGGAATGCGTGAGCGAAGAGCCAGACCATGAACTTCTCGTTTCCCCCGGTGAGGCTGCCAACCCCTTCACCATCACATGGCCCGGAACCGTCAAAGGCACCTCATGTGACGAGGGCGGCCCTAAAGCCAAAGCGGGAACTTACCGTCTCCAACTCACCATGGACGGAAAGCCCGTGGGTGATCCCAAGGTGCTCGTCCTCAAGTAAAGAAACTTCTGTAGACAGAAGCCTTGGCTATTCGCTCTTAATCACTAGTGTTGAGCGCGGCATCAATAGCATGAGCAAGATTATTGACTGTGATGACCTCAATGCCAGGAACTTTCTTGATTTCCGACTGCCCATGAGCAGGGATGATTGCCTGAGTAAAACCAAGACGTGACGCTTCAATTAAACGTCGTTCAATACCCGAGGTAGCACGGACCTCTCCGGTCAACCCCACCTCACCAAAAGCAACAAGATGAGGTGCAGTAGGCAGGTTACGAGCCGCGCTCACCACGGCAATCGCCACAGCAACATCCGTAGCCGGTTCCACTGCACGAGCACCGCCGACCGTCGAAACATACACATCGCTACTGCTCGTATCCACGCGGAGCCGCGCACCTAGCACGGCTAAGGTCATCGCTACGCGAGCATGGTCCATTCCAGAGGTAGTGCGGCGTGGTGACCCTGCATGCGTAGGAGCAACCAAGGCCTGAATCTCCACTGGCATGGGGCGGCGCCCCTCCAAGGTCACGGTGGCGCACGTGCCTGGCACCTGGCTGCGGGCCGCCGATAAAAACAACCCCGATGGATCTGCTAGGCCCTCGATGCCACGCTCATTGAGATCAAAACAGCCCACCTCATCGGTTGGGCCAAAACGGTTTTTTACCGCACGCAACAGGCGCAACCGGCCATGACGTTCACCCTCGCACTGGCACACCACATCAACTAGGTGCTCAAGTACGCGAGGCCCGGCAATAGCCCCATCCTTAGTCACATGCCCTACTAGGAGAACAGGGATGGCTCGTTCTTTCGCTACGGCGATAAGTGCGGCGGACACTGCTCGAACTTGAGTCACTCCACCGGCAGAGCCATCCACCTGCGAACTGGCTATTGTTTGCACAGAATCGACTACTAACAGTGAGGGGTTAACTGCTTCAACATGCCCTAGCAAAGCACCTAAATCAGTTTCTGCCGCAAGTAACAAGTCATCATCAAGTGCATTAATGCGCTCAGCACGAAGACGCACCTGCGAAGCAGATTCTTCGCCTGTCACGTATAGCACTGGTCCCCACCCGTGCTGACGAGCCTGACGAGCTGCCTGCGCCGCCACGTCAAGAAGTAGGGTGGACTTGCCAACGCCTGGCTCCCCAGCAAGAAGAACCACAGCACCAGGAACAATGCCTCCACCGAGAACCCGATCAAATTCTCCTACTCCGGTGGAACGTGCCTGAGCTTGTTCACGGTTAACCTCTGCGATGGGAAGTGCGGGTGTGATAGGGGATGTAACCGTGGTGGATCGCAGCACCATCGAAGGACTTTGCGTTTCTTCAACGCTGCCCCACGATTGGCAATGACGGCACTGTCCCACCCACTTCGGGTAGGCCTGTCCACACTCTGAGCAACGATAAGCAGGGCTCTTGTGCGTCGCCACGAAGGCCTCCTTAGGTCAACGAATCTCATCGAACAACCCAGCCCAAAGCGTCATGTAGTGCAGTAACGCGAATATTGCCAGGGTCATCTCCTGTTACCTCTACCAACCTTACGCGGAGCTACTCACATTTATATACGCACATAGCAGTCATAACCATTAGGCTTAGATCGTGAACATTCTGCTTCTTGGCTCCGGTGCCCGTGAACACGCTTTGGCCCGAGCCCTCGCTCATGCCCCCGAAACTACCCGCCTCGTTGTTGCCCCCGGAAATCCCGGAACTGCAAGTATTGCCACGAATATTGCTGTGGATCCCACATGTGCTACGTCGGTAGTAGAACTTGCGCGGTCGATGGAAGCGGATCTTGTCGTCGTCGGTCCAGAAGCCCCACTGGTCGCAGGCGTGGCTGACGCAGTGCGGGAAGCCGGATTCCCCTGTTTTGGGCCGGGAAAGGAAGCAGCACAACTCGAAGGATCTAAAGCCTTTGCTAAGGAAATCATGGAAGCTGCACAGGTGCCTACCGCTGGCGCATACGTGTGCACAACCATGGACCAAGTTGAACAAGCGCTTGAGGACTTCGGCGCCCCCTATGTTGTTAAAGATGATGGTTTGGCCGCAGGAAAAGGTGTGGTTGTTACCGAAGATCGCCAAGAAGCTCTCGACCACGCCAGCGCATGTTTGAGTAAAGAACATGGAGCGGTCCTCATCGAGGATTACCTTGATGGACCTGAGATCTCTCTGTTCTGCGTTTGTGATGGTACTCGGGTCTACCCCCTTGCTCCCGCGCAAGACTTCAAACGTCACGGCGAGAACAACACCGGTCCTAATACCGGAGGCATGGGCGCCTATAGCCCCCTCACCTGGGCACCTGAGGACATTGGCCAACAGGTCGTTGAGAAGGTCGCCCAGCCCGTTGTTGATGAAATGGCACGTCGTGGTACTCCTTTCATCGGCCTGCTTTATTGTGGTCTTGCCATGACCTCGCGTGGCATGAAGGTTGTGGAATTTAATGTCCGCTTTGGGGACCCCGAAACCCAAGCTGTTCTTGCGCGCCTTCAATCCTCCCTTCCCGAACTGCTTTTGGCGGCAGCCGAAGGGAAACTTGACGAGGTCGAGCCCCCGGCCTTCTCTCATCAGGCAGCAGTCGATGTGGTTTTGGCGGCACCTGGATACCCTGCCAACGCCATCACTGGCGGAATCATCACTGGTATTGAGGAAGCGGAAAAGGTTGAGGGTGTACACGTCCTCCATGCAGGAACCGTACGCGACGATGACGACAACCTCATCAGCGCAGGTGGACGCGTCCTAAGTATCGTGGCCCTCGGTGATTGCGTTACCCATGCGCGTGAGCGCGCCTACGAAGCACTTAACTGCATCGATCTTCCGGGTGGATACGCCCGTCGAGACATCGCAGCCGGACGCTGAAAAGAGAAGCCATGACTGTCACCGCTCCTACAGCCCTCGAAGTTCCCGGCTGGGACCACATCATCTCCGGCAAAGTCCGTGATGTCTACACTCCTGCCTCAGGAAGTGAATGGGATGGCAAAGACGTTTTACTTGTCGTTGCCTCAGACCGCATCAGTGCCTACGACTTCATCCTGCCCACCCCCATTCCAGACAAAGGGAAAATCCTTACCGCACTGAGCGTCTGGTGGTTTGAGAAAATGAGCGACATTGTTCCCACCCACCTCATTAGCCTTGAAGTGCCGGAGGTGGTTAAGGATCGCGCTATGATTTGCCAGCGTTTGGACATGTTCCCAGTGGAGTGTGTGGTCCGCGGCTACCTGACTGGCTCAGGCTTGCATGAGTATCGCGACTTAGGAAGTGTTTGCGGCATTACCCTTCCTCCAGGACTCACTGAAGCTAGCCGACTTGAAAAACCTATCTTCACCCCCGCCGCCAAGGCGCAGATGGGTGACCATGATGAGAACGTTTCCTTTGAGCGCATTGTGGACATGATTGGTGCTGACGACGCCGAACGGTTACGTGAGTTGAGCATTACCGTCTACCAGCGTGCTCGCGAAATCGCTGCGGAACGTGGGGTGATTGTTGCTGATACCAAATTTGAATTTGGTGCGCGTATTGATGACAACGGCGAACGCGTGATTGTCCTAGGAGATGAAGTCTTGACTCCGGACTCTTCTCGCTTTTGGCCCAGTGACGAATGGGTCGAAGGACATGTGACCCCTAGTTTTGATAAGCAGTTTGTTCGTGACTGGCTCACCAGTGATGCTTCCGGCTGGGACAAGAACAGCGGAGAACAACCGCCCCAGTTGCCTGATGATGTGGTTCAACGTACCCGCCAGCGCTATCTCCAGGCTTATGAACAACTCACGGGCACAGCATTGCCTCTCTAATGTTTCAGGGCGTGCCGCAGGCCAATTACTTTCAGTAACGCTGCAAGAATGACTTCATGCGCCCGACCTCACACCTCATTCAACCAGGCCCTAAACTGGTTCTCACCATCGTGACGGTGGTTGGCGTCCTTATCCTCGGAATTGCTGCCGCTGTCACTGGTGCTCTGGGAATGCAGGATCTCTCCCAAGTATTTGGCGCAATCGTCGTTCTCATCGTGGGAGTTGTTCTGGTCAACAGTGTGCGCGTTGGCGTGCGATGGTCAGTCATTAACTCTCCTCGCCTGCGCATTGCACGTATGCGAGCCGAGCAAAGCACCGAAGGCATTGATAGTCATTATCAGCCAACGGAGCGTTACCCTCACGCTACGTTGACGCTGCGTGCCGAAGCCGGACCTTTGGAACACCCTAGTGCTCGCGGTGTACTTGCGTGCGGTCAACGCGAGTTAACACTGTCAGATGTCACTAGTGGCGCCGTGACGACGTATGTCGCCTCCAGTGCCCCAGGTCAATGGGTTGATGATCATCTTGCTGGAACCACGACCGGCGAGACTTTGCTGAGAGTGGCTCACCTCTTCCTTGCCACCATCGGCTTCGTGTTCATCGGTGTGGGTATCGCAGGAATCGTTCAGGGGGCGCTATGAACCGGCAAGTCCCACGTTCGTCTCGTTGGCGAGGTGCTCAGCAACGGGCCCCGCGTTCCTCCGGGCATCCTCAGTCCACGCCATCAGAGGCCGCACACGAGACTGCTTCATCGTCGTCCTCTTCGCATGGATTTACTGACGATTCTTTCTCAACTGACTGGGGTATTGGCCGGCGTGCCCAGCGTACTGATCGGGCTTGGCGTCGGGGAAGTCCTTGGCCGCAAGGCACCCGTAAACTTCGTTTCGGGGGAGTAGCCGCTGCAATTCTTGGCGTGTTGATCGCGACCAACGCTGCGATGAATTTGGCTGAAGCCGCACGTGAAGGTCACCCCCTCATGCCTCCGTGGCTGGTAGCAGTTCTCGCTGGTGCTGGCCTGGTTGCTGGCGCGGGCTATGTGGCCTGGGCAGGTGCTTCACGGCTGCGCGACGAGGATCAGCGTTGGGCCCCCACGGTGTTGGATGGTGCTGCAGGCTTAACTGAGGGGGAGATCATTGCCCACGACCCCTACGGAGCCTATGGCCAGCAAGGTTCTGAGGTGTCTATGGATAGCCAAGCGCATCCCATCATGGGAACATCTACCGTGGATACCACGTCATTTGCTCCTGCTGGCGTTGCTGGAGCAGTTGGCGGCTTTTTCTTATGTGCCAGTTTGGTGTGCGCAATTCTTGCCATGGTTTTGCCCACTGCATTGTGGTTGAGTTGTTCAACTTTATGCGGCGTCGTGGGAATCACATGTATTGCAGTTGCTCATTCCTGGCTCACTCGCGTGCATTAATCGTGCACTCGGGCGGGAAACGGGTAGGCTGAGCATGCACAACTCCTCCCCCTTTTGATCAGGAGCACCGATGGGACGCATCGTCGTTGAGGTCATGCCCAAGCCAGAGATTCTTGACCCCCAAGGAAAAGCAGTAGTGGGCAGCCTCCCACGCCTCGGATTCGATCAGTTCACCGCAGTCCGCCAAGGACGTCGCTTCGAACTGACCGTTGACGGTCCAGTCACTCAGGAACATCTCGACGCTGCCGCTGAGGCTGCCGAGAAGTTACTGTCCAACCCCATCATTGAAGACGTGGTGGCCGTTCACGCCGTGCAGGAGGACTAACAGTGAGCCAGTCCTCTCACGAATCTACTACCCCTGATGTGAGCGGAGTTCGCGTCGGTGTAGTCACCTTCCCGGGTACTCTCGATGAAGTTGACGCTGCTCGTGCAGTGCGTCTTGCGGGCGGTCAGGCAGTAAGCCTCTGGCACAAAGATGCTGACCTACACAATGTTGACGCAGTGGTTATCCCCGGTGGCTTCTCCTACGGCGATTATCTTCGCTGCGGTGCCATTGCTCGATTCTCACCGGTGATGGATGAAGTGATCGAAGCGGCCAAGAATGGTATGCCGGTGCTTGGTATCTGCAACGGCTTCCAGATTCTTACTGAAGCGCATCTGCTTCCTGGCGCATTGATTCGTAATGATCACCAGAAGTTCATCTGCCGTGATCAGCCGTTGAGCGTAGAAAACATTTTGACACCTTTTACTCATCAGTTCATTCAGGGGCAGACCATCGTGGTTCCCATGAAGAATGGTGAAGGTAACTTCATCGCATCTCCTGAGGAACTTGATCGTCTTGAGGGTGAAGGACAGGTTGTTTTCCGTTACGTAGGCGAAAGCCCCAACGGATCAGCACGAAACATCGCCGGTGTCTGCAACGCTCAAGGAAATGTTGTGGGCTTGATGCCTCACCCTGAGCATGCGGTAGAGAAGGGCTTCGGTCCGGATACTGATGATGCGTTGCGTAGCGGAACTGATGGCCTGGGCCTGTTTACCTCACTGCTTACTAGTCTTGTGACTGCTTGAGGCTGATTAACATTCGCTGAGTCATACACAGGAGCCTATGTCAAGCCTGAATAGATGTGGATAACCTGTGGATAACAATTGAATACTTTCTTTCCGGTGGGGTTGATGATCGTTAACGGTTGTCAACCCCGCCGGTTTTCTGTGGAGTAAAAACTGGTTGACAGATGGACCTTGTAATGCTGTCTAGCAATCATGCGGAAAAGTGTTGATGGGGGAGGAAGTGGCGGAAATCCGCCACTTCCTCCCCCATAACAGACTGGTGAGGTTAAGGTCAAAACGGGAGTGTGGGCGATCGCGTCATCTCTATGACGCAAATTTTTTTTGGTCTCCACGAGCCTAACCACAGGTGAATTCGCTTGATTTCAGGATTCCACATTTTTATCCACAAGGATGTGGGAAAAACCTGTGGAAAACTTCTGTCATGAATCGCTCATCACCCTCATTACCTTTCATCAAACAAGGAACTGAGTACGTCAACCACATCACATAAATGGCGGTCAGGGAGATAGTTCTCTCGGACGTATTCGTGAGCCGCTAGCCCCATGTCGTCAGCGCGCTGGGGGAGTGTTAATACTTCGGCAACAGATTCAGCCCACACACGCCCATCCTCAGGGGGACTCACCAATACGCCTGTTACTCCATCCTCAATCTGATCTAAAATGCCGCCTACCGCACTGGCGACGACAGGGCGCTTTTTCCACATGGCCTCAGCTACGGTTAAGCCGAAGCCTTCCACCAGCGACTTCTGCGTAATAACCGTGGAAATGCGCTGAACAGCATTGACAATTAATGCATTGACTTCACGATCGCTCATTGGTACGCCGGCCACATGGATTCGATCGGCCACATTTTTGGGCAGATTTTCAACGAATTCAATGACTTCGCGAGCAACAGTATCGCTATGACGATCCCCTTCTTCCTCATTCAGGGCAGGGCCAATGAGTAGAAGATGAACGTCGTTCGGGAAGAGCGTCAGATGCTCTGAGAAAGCCTTAGCTACTCCCAACATGTCTTTGAGTTCATCCCATCGAGACACTTGCGTGACTAGACGAGAACCCTCGGGAAGTGGGCCTCCCGCTAACATGACACTTTTCATGGTGCGAATTGCATCGGCTCGGCCATCGCTACGTACGAAGGCCACAGCGTCGAAAGGAGGCTTGCCTTGGACAACTCCAGCCAAGCGGACCACTGAATGGCACTCATCTAAATCGAGCACTCTGTTCTTGGGGCTTTCGGGATAAATCGAGGGAGCGACGAAGCGGCAGCGTTCCTCCTCGATGAATGAAGGGCGATAGGAGGGGCGAGAGAATACGAGAGCATCGGCGTCCTCGAGATAGTGTTCAAGGAAGGCCCAGGCCATTTGGCTGTACTCGTTGGGGTCATCCGTTCCGCCGTGAAAACGCCATACCACATAGGCGCCAGCGCGTTTCATTGCTTGAGTGAGTCCGGCACATGCGGGTTCATGAAGGATGACAATGTCACCTTCGTGTACCTGGTCGATGATGTTCTCAGCGTTCGACGCCAAGACATGTTCATATAGGTCGCGATCCTTGTCCTTGAGATTCTTACGGTCACCGCGACTTCCATGAAGAAAAGCGGTCAAGCGCGTGCTCAAGGCGCGGAAGTCTTCCGGGGCATCAATGACGTAGCGCAGAACAGGAGCGCCAGCACCAAGGGCATAACCTACAAGGGGACCAATGGCTTCGCTAACGCCGGGAGCATCGGCGCGTGAGGGACTAATTGTGAAGATTTGTCGTGATGCTGCTCGAGTGCAGCCCTCCTTGAGAGTGGCCACTACTCGCGCATAAGCCTCATCGCTAATGCGTTCAGAAAGATCGGATAGGGGGAGGGGGGCTGTGTCGATGGTTCTCATGACATGATTCAACCCCCTTTTTATGTGATTCGCCACACTTTTGGAGGGGTGTTTTTGCTGGAAGGTGCCAAAACGTTAATGTGCACATCACCTTAGGCACGTCTTGCGCGAACGGTAGGCAATCGCAGGTAGAGTTTGAAAGAGAAGGGTTTTCTCCACACCTTCCCCCTCCATTGTCTTTCAGGAGCACCCATGGCGTTAGAGACCACCGCCCACCCCAACTCCACCAGCGTGGAACATCCAGACACTATCCAGGATGCAGCAGCAACTCCCGATGCGTCCATGCCCTACGCCGAGTTAGGTCTCAAGGACGATGAGTATGCATCCATCAAGGAACTTCTTGGTCGCCGTCCTACCAATGCAGAGTTAGCCATGTACTCCGTCATGTGGTCAGAACACTGCTCCTATAAGTCCTCCAAAATCCACCTGAAGAAATTCGGTGAAGCCACCACCGATGAGATGCGCCAGCACCTGCTCGTGGGCATGGGTGAAAATGCCGGCGTGGTCGATATTGGTGACGGTTGGGCTGTGACCTACAAGGTTGAAAGCCACAACCATCCCTCATTCGTGGAGCCCTACCAGGGTGCAGCAACCGGTGTGGGTGGCATTGTCCGCGACATTATGAGTATGGGTGCACGTCCCGTGGCTGTCATGGACCAACTTCGCTTTGGCGCAGTTGATCATGATGACACTGCCCGCGTGGTGCACGGTGTGGTAGCCGGTGTGGGTGGTTACGGTAACTGCCTCGGCCTGCCCAATATTGGCGGCGAAACCGAATTTGACTCCTCTTATCAGGAGAATCCTTTGGTCAATGCGCTATGTGTGGGCGTGCTGCGACACGATTCCATCCATCTGGCTAATGCCTCCGGCGCAGGTAATAAGGTCATCCTCTTCGGTGCACGTACCGGTGGAGATGGTATCGGAGGGGCCTCCATCCTTGCCTCTGAATCCTTTGAAGACGGCATGCCCGCCAAGCGTCCTAGTGTGCAGGTCGGTGATCCATTCATGGAGAAAGTCCTCATCGAATGTTGTCTTGACCTGTTTGATGCTGACCTTGTCCTCGGTATCCAAGATCTTGGTGCTGCTGGTATTTCGTGTGCAACCAGTGAACTTGCCTCTAATGGTGACGGTGGTATGCACGTGGACCTCGAAAACGTCCTCTTGCGTGACCCCACTCTTACCGCAGGCGAAATCCTCATGAGCGAATCTCAAGAACGCATGATGGCAGTTGTCAGCCCAGACAAACTTGACGACTTCATGGCTGTCATGGACAAGTGGGATGTGGAAGCTGCCGTGATCGGCGAAGTGAACGGCTCCGGTCGCCTGACCATCGACCACTTTGGTCAGCGTATCGTGGACGTGGACCCCAAGACCGTCGCTCATGAAGGCCCCACCTATCATCGCCCCTACGCACGCCCCGCATGGCAGGACGAACTCAACGCTGATACCAGCGATCGTCTTGAGCATCCCGCAACGGGCAAGGAACTGGCCGAGCAGGTCCGCACTGTTCTTACCTGCCCCAACCAGGCAGCAAAGACATGGGTGACCAACCAGTATGACCGTTACGTCCGCGGTGGCACAGCACTGTGCCAGCCCGACGACGCCGGAGTGGTTCGTGTCGATGAAGAGACTCACCGCGGCGTGGCCATCTCCACTGATGCCAATGGTTGGTTCACTAAGTTGGATCCGGCCACCGGTGCTAAGCAGGCTCTGGCTGAGTCCTACCGGAACGTTGCTACCGTCGGTGCACGTCCTTTGGCCGTAACTGACTGTCTTAACTTCGGTTCTCCGGAAGACACTGATGCCATGTGGCAACTGGTCGAGGCTATCGAGTCACTTGCTGACGGCTGTAAGACTCTAGGCATTCCCGTCACCGGTGGTAACGTCTCCCTCTATAACTCCCACGGCAAGCAAAAGAATCAGATCGACTCCTCCATCAACCCCACCCCTGTCGTGGGCGTGCTTGGTGTGATGGATGACGTGCGCCGCGCCAACCCCTCCGGGTGGAGTGAAGAGGGCCTGAGCATCATCATGCTTGGCCGTACTGACGACGAACTCGACGGCTCCGCATGGGCCCGCGAAGTTCACGATCACCTCGGCGGTATGCCTCCCGTTGTTGACCTTGATGCTGAAATTGGCCTGGCTAACGTGCTGATTGCCCTCAGTGAGGCTGACGGCCCCGATGGTAAGCCGATCATCCGCGCAGCACACGATTGCTCTACCGGTGGTCTTATTCAGACTTTGGCTGACTGCGTACTCCGCCACGGAGTGGGCGCCAACATTGATCTGGTGGGCCTGGAACGTCGCGATCACATCGACGATTTCACTGCACTTTTCTCCGAGTCTGGTGCCCGTGCCGTGATCGCTGTTCCTCCGGGTGCTCAGAAGGCTGTTTATGCTGCAGCAGGTGCTGAAGATATTCGTGTGGTCAACCTTGGTACTACCGGTGGTGAACTGCTCACCATTACCGGCGGCGATATTCTCGCTGAAGGTGGAGATGGCCAGATGCTTATTCTTGACGTAGCCGAATTGCGAACTAGCGTTGAAGCTACCCTTCCCGAACTCTTCTGAGATGCGGGAGCGTTAAGTATGACAATGCTCTAGTTCTTAGAACCGGGATAACTTGGGGGGCGGGCCGCAAAGCGGCCCGCCCCCCCAAGTATGAGACTTTTAGTCTCGTTTTAATGTCGAGGTATTGATGTGCTCGGCTTTAGGGTCAAATCGGCGTAGGGTCATTGCGGTGGCATGCCCAGGATGTGGGTCCCTCTTGTGACCTTCCCGTGGGGGGGGGGGGGGGAGGGATAACTGTGTCACAGGAGCAAGTTGAGATTTGTGCTGTTGTACTAACGTGCCATAGTGTTATCACACCATCCAGAGCGGCCGAGAGACCTGGTTCAATGACGCCGCAGCAACCCGATCAGGCGGGTGCTTCAGCCAGGACCGATGGAGCGAAGACATGACACAGCAGCCCGGCACACCATCCCTTGGCCACCGTGCAACCACGGATGAGCATTTTAACGTCCCTACTGCATCACGCCCCACGTTAAGTTTCGAACTTTTCCCTCCGCGTCTCGGCCCCGACCTTTCTCAGACCTGGGGGCGCATCGATCGCCTTCTCTTAACTGAACCGGATTTCGTCTCCGTAACCTATCGCCCTCGATTCATCCAAGAGGAAGATCGTGTGTGGGCGCATCGTGAACGCAATGATGCTCAGGTCATGGCTGATTATGTGGCTAGCAAGTCCCAGGTACCTCTCATGGCCCACCTCACCTGCATCGGCTACACCCGCGACGACCTCATCACCATCATTACTGACTTCCTTAATCAGGGCGTCCGTCGCTTCCTTGCCTTGCGTGGAGACGCCCCTGCAGGCGTTAATCCCGTGGACGTAGTCAGTGAAGTACCTTTTGCCAGTGATCTCGTGGCACTTATTCGGGAAGTCGAACGCGACTACTTCGCTGACGGCAAGAAGCACCTGACTATTGCTGTGGCTGCCTACCCCGCCAACATTAGCCACTTGGAGGACCTTGATGTTCTTGCCTCCAAGCAAGAAGCCGGTGCAGACTTCGCCATTACCCAGGTGTTCTACCGTCAAGAGGACTATTGCTCACTTATGCGAGCCAGCCAATATGTGGGCCTATCTTTACCGATTCTCCCCGGAGTCATGCCATTGACTGACATTGGTCGCTTGACCCGACTGGAATCCCTCACAGGAGTGGCTGTTCCGGACGAACTGCGTTCACGTCTGACTGAAGTACGTGGAGCAGAACGTCTCAATCGAGGAATTGACGCAACACTAAACCTTGCCAGCGCCCTCCTCGAAGCGGGAGCACCCGGCGTGCACCTCTACACCTTCAACCGGCCCCGGCCAGCCCTCGACGTGGTCTCCCACCTCAGGCTCGGACGAATCCTGTCTGGTTCTGCTCCTGACCGAGATACCCAGTCGTGGGTCGGACACGGTTACCTCAACGCTATGCCAGGTGGAGAAACCTCTATCCGCCGTTCAGCAGGAAGATTCTCCTCTGCTTAGGTCAGTACCTTGTGAGCGCAAACTAACCATCCCGCTACATCCTCCGGCGCCACGCTGGAACCTACACGTGAACAATACAAGCCGCGCCACTCGGCGTCGGCGAATCCCCCTCACAACAAGGAGAGAACGATGACGCAGCAGAGTGCAGCGTTGCCCACCGCGACGATCGCCGGTTACCCCCGAATTGGGCGCGACCGTGAACTCAAAAAAGCCCTTGAGGCTTACTGGAAGGGCGCAAGCAGCCAGGAAGATCTCATCCAGGCAGGCGCCGATGTCCGTCGAGCAACCCGTGAACGCTTGAGCGAATTGGGACTGAGTGAAGCCAACGCTCAACCCAGCGACTTCACCTACTACGACCAAGTTCTGGCCGTTACCACCACCATCGGCGCACTGCCCGAACGTTTTGAGTCTCTGCGCACCTCCACCGGTGGTGTGAACCTCGATGGTTACTTCACCCTGGCGCGTGGCGAGGGGGATCGCGCCGCCATGGAAATGACCAAGTGGATGGACTCCAACTACCACTACCTGGTACCCGAACTCGATGAAAACACCACCATCGACTACGTAGACTCCGCAATCGTGGACCAGGTCCGTGAAGCCCAGGAAGCTGGCATAGCGCAGCGACCTGTCGTGGTTGGCCCTGTGACCTACCTGCTCCTTGCCAAGCCCTCTGATCATGCTGGTGAGAACTTCCACCCCCTCGATCGTCTCCAGGACACCCTCCATGCCTACGGACATCTCCTGATGGCTCTCCATGAGGCAGGGGTTGAATGGGTCCAACTTGATGAGCCTGCACTTGTCAGTGACGCCTGGGACGTCGAACGTCAGCAGGTCCTCAAGGCTGTCCGCGACGCTTATACCTGGCTCAGCGCCATTATTGAGCGCCCCCAACTGTTCGTGAACGGCTCCTATGGCTCCCTTGGAGACGCCTTGCCCGTTCTCGCAGCCACTGACGTGGAAGCCATTGGTCTAGACCTTGTTGCAGGTCCAGTCCCCGCCAACGCGGACCTATCCCTCCTCGAAGGTAAGACCGTCGTGGCCGGCGTGGTCAGCGGCCGTAACATCTGGCGAACCAACCTTGAGGCAGCCCTGACTACCCTTGAACAGTTGCGCGATGCCCTGCCCGCCAGCGCTCGCGTCACCGTCTCCACCTCCACTTCTCTGCAACACGTTCCCCACGATGTGGAACGTGAAACCGGTATCGCCCCCGAGATCCGTTCGTGGCTGGCCTTTGCTGATCAGAAGGTTGGTGAAGTTCTTACTCTGGCCCGTGGCTTGCATGAAGGTCGTGCCGCAATCAAGGCAGAACTTGATGCTGACGCCGCTGCTCACCAGGCACGTGCCGCTCACCCCGGCGTGAACATTAGTGCTGTCCGTGAGGCTGTAGCTGCAGTAACTCAGGACGACCGCACCCGTGCTCCCTATGCTGAGCGTCTTGCCGCCCAGAATGAGCGTCTTGGCCTACCTGTCCTGCCTACGACAACCATCGGCTCCTTCCCCCAGACCCGCGAAATCCGTGCCGCACGCGCCTCCTGGCGCAAGGGCGACATTGATGACACCGCCTACACCCAGGCCATGAAGGACGAAATCGCGCACGTCGTCTCCCTCCAGGAGAACATCGGTCTCGACGTGTTGGTTCACGGCGAAGCTGAGCGCAATGACATGGTTCAGTATTTTGCCGAACTGCTTAATGGCTTCGTCACCACTCAGCACGGTTGGGTGCAGTCTTACGGCTCTCGCTGTACCCGTCCCTCTATCCTCTGGGGTGATGTCACCCGTACCGCACCGATGACCGTGGAATGGTCCTCCTACGCACAGTCCCTGACTGAGAAGCCTATGAAGGGCATGCTTACCGGCCCCGTGACCATCATGGCCTGGTCCTTCGTCCGTGATGATGTGGACAAAGCGCAGGTTGCTGACCAACTCGCTCTGGCCCTGCGTGATGAAGTCAGTGATCTCGAAGCCGCAGGCATCGGCGTGATTCAGGTTGACGAGCCTGCCATCCGTGAGACTCTCCCGCTGCGTGTAGCAGACCGCGAGGCTTAC
This sequence comes from Actinomyces vulturis, assembly GCF_001687305.1. Taxonomy (GTDB): domain Bacteria; phylum Actinomycetota; class Actinomycetes; order Actinomycetales; family Actinomycetaceae; genus Actinomyces; species Actinomyces vulturis. The sequence goes on along the minus strand of NZ_LZRK01000003.1, from coordinate 420,745 downwards.
CTCGAATGGTCTGTCGGATCCTTCCGCCTGGCCACCGGAAGTGCTGCGCCCCAAACTCAGATTCACACTCACCTGTGCTACTCCGAGTTTGACGTGGTGATCGACGCCGTGGATCACCTTGATGCTGACGTTACCTCTATTGAGGCTTCCCGCTCTCGTATGGACATTCTCCCCGCTGTTGCAGAGCATGGCTTTGAGCGTCAGTTGGGTCCTGGTGTGTGGGATATTCACTCTCCTCGTGTTCCCAGCGAAGAAGAGTGCACCACCCTGCTTCGTGCAGCCGTCGATGCTCTGGGTGCTGAAAAGGTCTGGGTGAACCCCGACTGTGGTCTGAAGACCCGCGCTTACGAAGAGACAGAAGCAAGTTTGCGCAACCTCGTTGCAGCAGCACGCACTGTCCGTGCTGAAGCCTGATCCTTGACGAGGTGGGGGTGGGGCGAGACTTTCAGTCTCGCCCCACCCCCACCTCGCGTATTTCCTGCAATCTTCGTCACGTCTCACAGGAGGACGGATGTGCCGGCCTCAGTGCTTCTATGGTGAGTATGGTCGTGACGAAGCGTAGTAATGGCAGGGAAAAACCGGCATTCTCGAGGCCTGCCCGCACCGGACCTGACGGCGTCGATTAATAAGATGTTTCAGGCATGTCATCAGCAGGGTGCAAGAATAGATCTGCGCCACAGGTGGGCTTTTTCACTAGGCCATGACCTGAACGGTGGCGCCCACACCATGAAGGACAACCATGACGAACGTTGTTGAAAAAGTCTACGAGCAGGTTGTTGAACGCAACCGAGGCGAAGCGGAATTCCATCAGGCAGTGCGCGAGGTTCTTGAATCCCTTGAGCCCGTTATTTCCAAGCACCCCCATTATGCCGAAGCCGGTCTTCTTGAACGTATCGTCGAACCCGAGCGTCAGATTATGTTCCGTGTTCCTTGGGTTGACGATAATGGCCAGGTACAGGTTAACCGTGGTTTCCGCGTTGAATTCAATTCTGCGCTTGGCCCCTACAAGGGTGGCCTGCGTTTCCATCCTTCCGTGAATGTTGGCATCATCAAGTTCCTTGGTTTTGAGCAGATCTTCAAGAATGCCTTGACCAACCAGGCTATTGGTGGCGGCAAGGGCGGTAGTGACTTTGACCCTCACGGAAAGTCTGACCTCGAAGTCATGCGTTTCTGTCAGTCCTTTATGACTGAACTTTCCCGACACATTGGCCCTTCTACTGACGTTCCCGCTGGTGATATCGGCGTCGGTGGACGCGAAATCGGCTATATGTTTGGCCAGTACAAGCGTCTGAAGAACTCCTATGATGCAGGTGTCCTTACTGGTAAGGGGCTAGCCTGGGGCGGTTCCCTCGTTCGTACTGAAGCCACCGGTTACGGCACAGTGCTCTTTGCCCAGTCCATGCTCGCCACCAAGGGTCAGAGCCTTGAAGGCAAGCGCGTCACCGTCTCCGGCGCAGGAAACGTCGCGATCTACGCTATCGAAAAGGCCCAGGCGCTGGGCGCTACCTGCATCACTTTCTCTGATTCTTCTGGTTACGTCGTTGACGAAGCGGGTGTGGATCTTGAACTGCTCAAGCAGGTCAAGGAAGTTGAGCGTGGCCGTGTGGCTGATTACGTTGAGCGCCGCCCCGGTGCCCGCCTGGTGACTGAAGGTCGCGTCTGGGATGTTCCCTGTGACGTTGCATTACCTTGTGCAACTCAGAACGAACTAGATGGCAACAACGCTGCCACCCTGTTGCGTCAGGGATGTGGTGTGGTTGCCGAAGGCGCTAACATGCCTTCTACTCCGGAGGCTATCGAAGCATTCCAGCAGGCTGGAATTCTTTACGCCCCCGGCAAGGCATCCAATGCTGGTGGCGTGGCAACTTCGGCCCTGGAGATGGAACAGAACGCCAGCCGCACTCGCTGGGACTTTGAGACTGCAGAAGCCAAACTTACTGACATCATGACCGACATTCATGATTCTTGTGTGGTCACCGCCGAAGAATATGGGCGCCCTGGCGACTATGTTCTTGGCGCCAACGCAGCCGGATTTACTCGCGTTGCTGACGTGATGCTTGCCCATGGAATCGTCTGATCCCACCACTTTTCTTGCCTATTGAGGCTGGAAGAATACTCACTGACCAATCGGCGCTGACTTCTATGTAGTCAGCGCCGATTGTTGTCCTTACTGCTTTCATCTGCACATTCATCTTGACGTGCTACTGGAAGCGTAAGTAAGACAAAACCGAGAAGAACTCAACACCAGAGACTCTCGTAGGGGAGCGTGGGTATTTACCGGCGTCCCCTACCAGATTCCAAGAAACTTTTAGCTCGCTCAAGGAGTCTCTACACAAGCAGTGTTCAACGTGGGATCAGGTAAGCCTCAAGAGCATGACGGAGAACGGACACCTCATCAGTGCCTTCTTGTTTAGCCCTATCTTTGAGCATGTTTGACAGATATGCCGGGAGAAGAGTCCCCGCAGCAGGGCCAAGCCGCGTGTGAGCAGTTGCAATTTTCTCGTCACTCCACCCAGCCCCGAACTCGGCAGCGATATTTTTTTCTTCTTCGCTCATCTCCATACGAACATCGATGTTCACTTCACACCACTATTACCGGTTGATATAACGCCGTCTCGCCTTCATCGCATGAAATAGAGTGATTCGCTCACCGTAATCCATGAAACCAATTTCAAGAAGCCCCTGTCTTTTAGTTCTCATGATACTGCTCAAGATAACAATGGCATCACGTTCGAAACTTACAAGAATATTGAGCGCTTTAGGGTCATCGTGAACATGAAATAAACAAATACTCATTATGAAAAACTCTGGACATAATACACTTCTCACAGTAAGGTGTGTTATACATCACACCTAATAAGGAGGTCGCTATGTCACTCAAGAAGAAGGCTGCAACACTCGCTGCTCTAGCAATGATCGCTGTTGCACCAGTCGCCTCTGCTTCATCGCCTTCCTGGCCCTGCGTCACAATGGAGCGCTAATCCCTCCCGTTGCGTCCTTGTCCACCCTTGGGAATTGTCAAAGGTTGTTGTAGGGCACAACGTTTACCATAAAGTTGAAAATGGCGTTGATTACATTTGCTACGTATGTATCCGCGTAGGGACTCAGTGGGCTTGTCCTGACAATGTAGAAGAGCCGAAATCAGATTTTTAGGAAATATCATGAAAAATACCCCCATAAAATCAGTATTTTCCATTCTCTGCGCCACGAGCCTTTCTTTTACTTTGGTAGGTTGCAGTTCTGCTTCTGCAAATGAGTATGTGAAGAACGGCGAACCTGGAACTTGCTGGACTGTTGATAAAGACGGAAATCCTGACCAGAAAGTAGATTGCACTTCACCACACAGTGAAGAAGTCACACAGAGGTTGGATGTCTTTGATTACGAAGATTATCCAGGTGAAGAGTTTTTGTCCCAACAAGGTGGCCAAAAATGCCTGGAATGGCTCTACAATACCTACCCTCAGTTAGGTGAGAATGACTTGCTTGACAAGGTCAATCGCGGAGTGCGTATTCCCACATCGGAGGAATGGAAAGACAAGGAGCAGCGCGTGTTTATTTGTAGCGTTGTCTCTGACAAGCCTGTCAGTTCTACATTCGACACCTGGTGGGAAGATCTGAAATCTCAATAGTTCTTGTGCTCCCTTGAGCGAGATGTGAGTGGGGTTGAAACATACAAATTTGTATGTTTCAACCCCACTCACATCTCTAGCCCAGAACCCTCACGTCCCAAAGGTTTACGGCTTTGTCTCCTGACCGATTGATGGGGTGCTTTATTTAAGGCTTCACCCGGTGAAACTGGAAAAGAGATGCTTAACATTTCACGTACATGTCTAACTTGTTCTACTTGAAGGCTATTTCCCTTAGTAACAATGGAGTCAAACATTTTTCTCAATGGCTCTAAATCATGCTGCTCACTAGCAACACGGCTAGCGTGATCATTGATGACACCATGAACTATCTCCTAGTTGATTGTCCAACCGGCATCACGTGCTACACGGCTCGAGAAGAAACGTTGTGTTCGGCAGATTCCTTCACGGAATGGGGGGGGTTATTTATCACTACACTCATGGTGGATAAGGAGAACACATCATGGCAGCCAAAAAAATTGATCCTCTACAAGGGCGTGCAGCACTCGTGAGTTGTTTGAACGTCGACGATGCGCAGTCTGTTGACCGTCGCACGTGGGGAACTGCTGTTCGATATGGTCTTCAAGAACTTGCTGCTTGCGCTCCCGGACGAAGTGTTGAGGTGCGGGTTCCTCCTTTTGGCGCGGTGCAAATGATTGAAGGAACCACTCATCGACGTGGTACGCCACCGTCTGTTGTGGAAATGCCTCCTGCGGTCTTTCTTGCCTTACTCTCTGGACGCAGCAATTGGGAGAGTGCGATAAGCTCCGGACAAGTCCAGGCATCAGGGCAACGATGCGATCTTTCACCCTACCTTCCGCTTATTTGAGGTGAAAGCGAGAAAAGGTTTCTAAGCAAGAGTAATGTGACAAGAGTAATACAACAGTATCGACTCATGCTGAGGAACAATGAGTATCCGCCAATGGCTCCTGGCAGAACACACCATCACTGATCAAGCCCCCCATGGTGTGCCGGCAGAGCACGCCGAAGGTCACCCGTGGTGGAAAGTTATGTGCCTTACCGGTGTGGACTACTTTTCTACCCTTGGATATCAGCCTGCTATTGCCCTTCTTGCTGCCGGGGCAGTTGCGCCCATCGCCACACTTGTTCTTGTTATCGTTACGCTTTGCGGCGCACTTCCTGTCTATGCAATTGTGGCCAAACGAAGTCATGACGGTGCAGGTTCGATCCGCATGCTCGAACGGCTCATAAAAGGTTGGCCGTCGAAAGTTATGGTGCTGTTTCTTCTCGGCTTCGCTTGTACGGATTACCTTGTCACCATCACGCTGTCCTCATCAGACGCTGCTGCCCACATCGTGGGAAATTCATTAGCCCCGTCCTGGTTGCAGGGACAAAACCTTATTCTTACCCTCATCATTATCAGCCTGCTGGCATTGCTTTTTCTCAAGGGATTCACTGAAGCCATTGGACTTGCTGTTGCAGTAGTGGTGCCATTTATCGGTCTTAACGTCTTTCTCATCGCTCGTTGCTGGATGTATCTTCTTGCGAATCCGCACTACATCACCGAATGGCAGGGAAGGCTGTCAAACGCCAGCGATAGCCCTTTAGGTATTTTTCTGATTGCTGTTATCGTTTTCCCACGCCTTGCTCTGGGAATGAGTGGGTTTGAAACTGGTGTGGCTGTGATGCCGCAAATATCCGCTCCTCATCCCAAAGGTGAACTTGCTGGCCGAATTGTTGGGACACGTAAACTTCTTGCCACCGCCGCCGTCATTATGAGCATGTTGCTGGTGACCTCCTCCATTGTGGTGACGACCCTCATCCCTGAAAAGGAAGTTAAGCCTGGCGGCGAAGCTGATGGACGTGCATTGGCCTACCTCGCTCACCATTTGCTCGGCTCCGGGTTCGGCACGGTCTATGACCTGGCCACCATCCTTATTTTGGCTCTCGCGGGAGCATCAGCCATGGCTGGCATCCTTAATGTCATCCCACGGTATCTTCCGCGTTACGGAATGGCTCCCGCCTGGCTCGAAGCAACCCGTCCGTTGGTTCTTGTGGTACTCACTGTCGCTGTGGTTATTACCATCATTTTTGATGCAGATGTGGATGCTCAAGGTGCTGCATACGCGACCGGTGTTTTAGTCCTTATGACGAGTGCAGCGTTTGCTGTTTTCGTCATGTATCTCCATCAGCACAACGTACGTGGATGGGTGTATTTTGGCCTTATTACAGCGATCTTCATCTACACCACCCTGACGAACATGGTGGAGCGCCCCAGCGGCCTAAAAATTGCTCTGATCCTTACTGCCCTACTTGTTGTGGCATCCGTTGTTTCCCGCGCTCATCGCAGTTACGAATTACGTACAGTTCATGTGGATTTCGATCAGGCTAGTAGAGAGTATCTTGCCCAAACGCCTCAGCCCATTCGGTTAATCGCCCACAAGGTACGTCATATGTGGACACCCCAAGGGCATGACCATATTCATCAACCTGATGAGTGGGGTGCACGCGATTATGACCACAAGATTGCGCTAATTCGCCGTAAACAACCTCTAGTGGGTGGAAAAAGTCTCGTCTTCATCGAAGTCGATGTGCAGGACACATCAGCATTTACTCAAGATCTTCACGTCACGGGACGCATGGTGGGTAATCACTTCGTCATGACTGTTCAAGGCGTAGGTATTCCGAATGCTTTGGCTGCAGTCTGCCTAGCTGTTCGTGATATGTCCGCTGTTCCACCGCGTCTTTACGTGGACTGGTCAGAAGGAACACCTGTGGCTAATGTGCTGCGATTCCTCCTTTTTGGTCAAGGGCAAGTGGGCTCATCCACTCATGAGATTCTTCGTCGTGCAGAAAAAGATCCGAAGAAGCGCCCCGTCGTCATTATTTGTTGAATTGTGTAAAACTATAGGTGTGTGTACCGGTGAAACCCCGAACCACTCCTTCCCGCTGAAATCCCAGTTGGGTGCGGAGTCTCAAATGTGCAAACCCGTCCAGTCCTTTCATCTTGATGATGACGAACCAAAGCCTCGCGAAGAGTGCGGTGTTTTTGGTGTGTGGGCACCGGCAGAAGATGTATCACGACTGACCTATTTTGGTTTGTACGCTCTGCAGCATCGTGGCCAAGAAGCAGCTGGCATCGCAACGTCGGACGGTAAGAAAATCCTTATCTATAAAGATTTGGGGCTCGTTTCCCAAGTCTTCGACGATCAGATCCTCGGCGGTTTGCCTGGACATATTGCTGTCGGTCACGTCCGTTACTCCACCACCGGTGCCACCACCTGGGAAAATGCCCAACCAATGCTTGGCCCTGTCGCCACCGGCACTGTTGCTTTGGCACACAACGGTAACCTCACCAATACACGTGAACTTATCGAAAGCGTGCGTGCAGCTAGCGGTGAAGACCTTACTGGTGAACTTGGGCGTGGCTCATCTACAGATACAGCCGTTATTACTGCGATGATGCACCTCGTGTCTGAACGAGGAACTCTCGCTCCGGACTTGCCCACATCAAAGGATGAAGACGAGCTCCAGGCGCCGTTGAGTGTGGCTGACACTGCCTTGCGCGTGATGCCGATGCTTAACGGCGCCTTCTCACTCGTCCTTATGGATGAGAACACTCTCTATGCCGCACGTGACCCCCAGGGCATCCGCCCTTTGGTTCTCGGGCGTCTTGAACGTGGCTGGGTAGTTGCCTCAGAAACTGCAGCCCTGGATATTGTCGGTGCTGTTTACGTCCGAGAGATCGAACCAGGCGAATTCATCGAAATTAATGAGCACGGTGTGCGTTCTACGCGATTTGCTTCAGCACAACGTGCAGGTTGTGTCTTTGAGTATGTGTACCTTGCTCGCCCTGATACTCAGATTGCCGGTCGCAATATTAATGCTGCCCGCAATGCGATGGGTGCAGCCTTGGCTCGTGAACATCCCGTAGCAGCCGATTTGGTTATCGCAACCCCTGAATCGGGAACCCCCGCCGCCATTGGCTACGCCCAAGAATCAGGGATCCCCTATGGCCAGGGCCTGGTTAAGAATGCTTATGTGGGACGTACCTTCATTCAACCCACACAGACTCTTCGCCAACTGGGTATTCGCCTGAAACTTAACCCCCTGCGCGAGGTGATTGAAGGCAAACGCCTAGTTGTGGTTGACGATTCCATTGTTCGTGGAAACACTCAGCGAGCTTTGGTGCGTATGCTTCGTGAAGCCGGTGCGAAGGAAGTACACGTGAGGATCTCCTCCCCGCCAGTCACATGGCCTTGTTTCTACGGCATTGACTTCGCCACCCGTGCAGAACTCATCGCTAACGGCATGACAACACAGGAAATCTGCCAGTCCATGGGCGCAGATTCTTTGGGCTACCTGTCCGTCGCCGGAATGGTAAAAGCCACGGGGCAGCCATCTGATGAACTGTGCATGGCTTGTTTCACCGGCGAGTATCCCGTTGCTCCCCCTGAAGAAGGAGCCGTCCTCGGTACGCTCCCCATCAGCCGAGTACCCCGTGTTTACCGACGCCGCAAAGAATCCGGCGTCCCTGAGGTGCCCACTCAGGCGCCAACCACCCTGTAAATCTCAACAACGTTCTGAGAGGCATCGCCTGATGACCACGCCCACCCCCTACCCCGTCGAGAACACTGGTGTCACCTACGCACAGGCAGGCGTCGATACGGAAGCTGGCGACCGCGCCGTCGAACTGATGAAGGCAAGCGTTGCTGCCACCATGACCCCCGCAGTTGTTGGGGGAGTGGGCGGATTTGCTGGCATGGTTGATGTCAGCGATCTGCGCGAGTACAGCCGCCCTCTGTTGGCTACCTCCACTGATGGTGTGGGTACCAAAGTTGCTATCGCGCAGGCCCTTGATATTCATGACACGATCGGCCAAGACCTTGTGGGGATGGTCGTCGATGACATCGTCGTGGTAGGAGCTAAGCCTCTTCTTATGACGGACTACATTGCTTGCGGGCATGTGGTTCCCGAACGTATTGCGGACATTGTTCGCGGTGTAGCCCAAGCCTGTGCCGCTGTGCGTACCCCGTTACTTGGTGGAGAAACGGCAGAACATCCCGGCCTCATGGCAGCTGACGAATACGACGTTGCAGGTGCCGCCACCGGTGTAGTGGAAGCCAGCCGCATGCTTGGGGCGGAACGTGTTCGGCCCGGAGATGTTCTCATCGCAATAGCATCCTCAGGGCTGCACTCCAATGGCTACTCCCTGGTGCGCCGTGTTGCCGAGGTAGCCGGCTGGAAACTTGATGACTACCGTGCTGACCTTGGACACACTATTGGTGAAGAACTCTTGGTCCCCACTGCACTGTACGCCTCGCTATGCCTTGACTTGATCGAGGCTGTGGGGCAGGGAGAAGAAAGCACGAAGAACTGTCCTGAAGGGCTTGAACCGCTGGGAGTTCATGCACTGAGCCACGTTACCGGCGGTGGTCTAGCGGCTAACGTTTCTCGTGTTTTGCCACAAGGATTGATTGCTCGCATTAGTCGAGACTCCTGGGAGATTCCCCCGATTTTCTCAATGGTTCAGACAGATGGCGGCGTTCCCTTCGATGATCTCGAATCCACTCTTAACCTTGGTGTGGGCATGGTCGCCATCGTTGATAGAACATGTGCGGATTCTGCTTTGACATGCCTCAACGCTGCTGGAGCATCTGCCTGGATTCTTGGTGATGTCCATGCTGAGAGCGAATACACTACTCGGGGCCGTGTGGTTCGCGGAACCAAGGGTGTAGATGGCGGTGGTGTTGACATGCTTGGAAACTACCGGGTTGCTTGATCGCTGCTGTTAACCCACGAGTGAGAATGGCGGTTACTGCTTATGCAGTAACCGCCATTGACTTATTGGCGAACGATAAGTCTGAACCGGAAAAAGACGCGAGAAAACCCGGTTCGGGGCTCTGCCCCGAACCGGGAACACTCGCTCAATCAATGGATTGCGCTAGTAACCGCTCAATCTTCGGCTTCGAACCAATCGTCCTCAGCGTACTTAGCGGCGTATTCGGCGTAATCCACGTCATCCATATCAACAGACTCGGCAGACGAATTCGCGGAAGCGAGCTCACGCTCAAGTGCCGCGTAGTCAGTCTCCGGGCTGAAATATTTCAACTTGCGGGCAACCTTAGTTGCCTTGGCCTTCTGACGGCCGCGCCCCATAGGCTCGACCCCCTCCAACGTTGTGACGGCAAATCCCGAAGGGCTTGCCGTGTCATGGTCATATGTGTCGTGTGCTAACCGTACAACGCTTGGAGTGTTCAACTCCATTCGACGCGTCGACAACAGCAGAAAGAGGTAACCATAACAAGGTTATGGCTGCCTTTATGAGTGGCGAATAATGCGCGTTACCAAACGGCCTAATGCGAACGCTCCTAGTGCAGCACCCGCGACAACACCACGAGCGGCAATGTCACCTTCTTTTGCTGCGGTGAACGTTGAGCCAGCCGCATTCATCACTTGAGAAAGCGGCGATGAACCTGATGGTCCGCCTGAAATGGTCTCTGAGAAATGATCTGTGACCTGTTTTTTTAAGGCCTTGGCTTGTTCGCGAGGATCGATCTTCGCAGCTAACTCATCAACGTTTAAAGCGAGAGCTTCGCGCTGACGCGCTAAGCGCTGTTCGATTTCTTCGACGCTTTCCTTGGTAGAGGCGTGCTGTGATTCGCTCATGAACGAAGTGCCTTTACTAGTGCTGTGATGCTGACGCCAGCCAAAACGAGGGCTGCAGCGGTCATAATTCCAAGAGAATGTGGATCGCCATCGCGGGCATCGTTAATTAATCGAGTGGCCTGCTTCTGAGCAGTGTTAACTGTTTTGCGAATTGGGCAGTCTTCGCCGTCGGTCATACAGGTGGGAAGCATGGCCTTGATTTTCTCTTGGAGAGGAAAAGTCTCGTCGGCAACTGCCTGCATTTTTTCTTGCGCCTGGGGAGATGGCGCCCATGGATCGTTAGGGTTGCAAGGTGATGCCTGAATACCATCAACTTCAGAGGGGGCAACTCCAGCAACACCGTAGGATACGGCGGTCGGTTCCTCAGAAGCCTCCGCTGCGGCGCGCTTAGCGGCAGTCAGAATGGACGGTGAGTGGTCAGCTTCTTCGTAGTCGTCGTCATCGTTACTGCGAAACTTAAAAGACGACACGGAATCGCTTAGTACTGAGGCCTTGTCGCTGAGAACAGATACTTTTTCTTGAGCCTTAGCTTTAAACCCGCCCAAGAGTGACTCCTTCATGGACGCGGGGCTTAGGCGGTGAGCGAGTGCCTCTACGTCGGCGGCGAGAATTGCGCGACGGTTCTCAAGATCAGCAGTTAACTGCTCAACGCTCATTGAATCCTGACTCATTTGGCCTCACCGCTTTTCAGGCCGGCCTGGAGAGAAGACTTCATTACTTCAACGTCAGCCTTGAACCCCGCCTGAGGGGTAGGGGTGGATTGCTTGCCCTTGTCGATCTGAGACTTGCCGACCAAAGCGAGAATAATAACGACGATGAAAATCGCGGCGGTGACAATACCGTAGGAGGCTGCGGGATGGAGCCAAATCTCTAACACCTTTGCGAAGGTGGAAAAAAGAAAGCCGAGCCCATAGAGGGCAAGAATGCCGGCGCCGGCCAGTAGTCCAATACCCAGACCCATCTTGGAGCCCATCTGCTTGGCCTTCGCTTTGGCAAGTTCAATTTCTCCGGAGATCAGAGCAGAAACGTTTTCAGAAATGCGAGCCACTAACTCGCCCACAGTCGAAGAAGGCTTTGCGGAGGTCTCCGCAGGAGCCTGAGGGGGGAGTGATTGAGTCACGGTGTGGCCTTCCTATGAGGGGAACTATCTGTTCGAGTCGCCCGGCACGGCATTCCTCCGCAATGGAAGCAGGACATATGTTCCGTTATAGAGCGGATGGAACTTGGCTAGCGCGGGGCAGAGTGCTGGGCATATAGAGACAGATCCAAGAATCTCACGATTGTGTGCTTCTTGCGCGCTTCTTTGCGGAATTCTCGTTTCCGACACAGAACACATATTTCTAGAAGTTGAGAAAAACGTTGATATAGCAACGAAAAACCTCTATGTGGCGAGGGTCACGCTCTCGCGATTTGCATGGCGGGTGGAGAACCCCATAAAGTTCTTCTCGGTTCGAGGCGCGAAAACGCCGAGGGTCATGGCCCCCATCGTCTAGCGGCCTAGGACACCGCCCTTTCACGGCGGCGGCACGGGTTCGAATCCCGTTGGGGGTACGGATTCGCGTGAGTGATTATGGCTCATGTAGAGTCTGGCTTAGGCCAAAAACAAGGCCTCGTGGCGCAGTTGGTTAGCGCGCCGCCCTGTCACGGCGGAGGTCGCGGGTTCAAGTCCCGTCGAGGTCGCGGATAGCGTGGGCCCGGTCAGTATTGACCGGGCCTTCGTTCCCAAGGCTCTGTAGCTCAGTTGGTAGAGCGTTCGACTGAAAATCGAAAGGTCACCGGATCGACGCCGGTCGGAGCCACCATCATCCCCCAGGTTTAGCCTGGGGGATTTTGTTTTATCTCCTGCCATCTTGTCCGTTACTCACCGTAGGCTTACTCACATGATGACTCACCTTGTCAGGCACATTCTCATCCAAAAGGTGGGAGGAAGTGTCGATAATGCCACTGATGCGGCGGTAGAAACCACTAAAGACATCGTGGATCTCGCTGGTCACATGGCGGTAGGAATTCTTCTCAGCCTCATTGTGGCCACTGTGGTGGTCTTCGTCATGAAAGCCATGGGGAAGCGCCGAGTGATATGGCTCGAGGCTGCCCGTTATTGCCGTGTGCCGTTGTATGCGCTGTCGATTAGCGCAGGTGGATGGCTTGGAGTGCAAGCGGCAATTTTTCGACGCGTTGGTCCCTCTTGGGCGGCGGCCGTCCTTCATCTGTGGCTGATTGCCATCATTATCACTTTGACGTGTCTGGTAGTTGCTATAGCAAAGACAGCAGAAGCGACGATCCTTGATTATGTTCGCCTTTCAGGTGATGAGGGCCGAGTGAATCGTGTGACCACCCAAGCGCAGGTTATTCGTCGTGTGGCTCAAGTTGTGATTGTTCTGTGTGGCTTGGTGGGCGTCATCATGACCTATCCCAGTGCGCGCGTGGCAATGGGGTCGTTGCTCGCCAGTGCAGGTTTGATTTCGGTGATTGCTGGTTTAGCGGCTCAGTCCACACTTGGAAACGTCTTTGCAGGCCTTCAACTAGCTGTTACTGATGCGATTCGGGTTGACGACGTGGTCGTCGTTCAAGGCGAATACGGCACTATTGAGGAAATCACACTGACTTACGTCGTGGTTCATATTTGGGATGATCGTCGGCTCATTTTGCCTTCTCGGTACTTCACTGAAAATCCTTTCGTGAATTGGTCGCGGCGAGGCAGTGAGGTTACTGGCGCCATCTTGATGTGCGTGGATTGGCGATGTGATGTGGATGCGATGCGTGCCGAAGTTCAGCGTATTGTCTCTGCATCGGATGCATGGGATGAACGTGATGCTCGGGTGCTTGTTACTGATGCGTCAGGGCCTACGGTTACTGCTCGAATTACTGTCACCGGTGCTACACCTGGCGATGTGTGGGACCTGCAGTGCGAGGTTCGAGAAAAGATCATGGTGTGGCTTCAGCGTGAATGTCCTGAAGGTCTTCCGCGCACTCGTGTGGACCTTGCTCCGCCACTGAATGAATTGCACTGAGTGAACATCTCGGAATAATTCACCTCCGGTGCGTGTTAGTGTTCTATGCCCTTGAAAAAAGTAACGAAAGGACATTTTCATGGGAGGATTCTTCTCCACTCTTTTCTCCGGCTTGATCGTTGGTGCGCTGGCACGTCTGTTCTTGCGCGGTAAACAGGATATTTCCCTGCTGTGGACGATTGTGCTGGGTGTAGTGGGCTCATTCCTCGGATGGGTGATCACTTCACCGTTCCCCTCGTTGCAGAACACTGAAGGCGTTGATTGGATTCGCCTGATCATTTCCGTGATCGCGGCCATGGTTCTCATCAGTGGATTCATTGGATGGCGTAGCCGTAAGTAATTGCTGTGGCACTGTAGACGTGTGCGGCGGGGCTCTGACAGGATTCAGACCCCGCCGCTTTGTATCGGTCTTATCGGTAATGATTGGTGCGCTTCCGTGCTGGAAAATCCCAGAATTTCGATCCGCGATGAGTGCAAAGCATATGCATTCGTGAGGGGCGTGAGATCTGCTTGAGGTGCGGCGTAGATGTGGCATAAGAGACAAAAAGCGTCTAGGAATTCGTTTCAGGTTCAACCTCAGGTAGACTCTCGCTCGTGCGTTACTTTGTAACCACGCCCCTCTAGCTCAATGGTAGAGCTCCGGACTTTTAATCCGTAGGTTGTGGGTTCGAGTCCCACGGGGGGTACTGTATAAAGGTCCCATCACAGTCGTGGTGGGACCTTTCGTTATTATTGCAGTGATATCTCTGGTTACTAGGGCATGTATAAAGAAGTGGTCAGTTCTGTAAGAAGGTACTTAACTGATCGCAGCGAACAAGATCAGCCCACGTGCCACGATGATCAGAGACGCAGAAATGCTCTACCCCCCACTGCTTGGCCACCAAAGGTGCGGCAACAGAGTGAGAAGAGGATACGGCGTCGTTCCGCGATGAATCAGACGAGTTTTTTTCACAAGACCCAGCCATAATCCCCTCAGGGGATAGCGGCAGGGGATCAAGGACAATGTGGTCGATGCGTTGACGCGGGTCTTCACTGGGGAATGTTGCCCCCTCACCCACAGGGCGACCAATTCCAGTTTTTTGCAAGTCCTCAGCATTGATGTTGAAATCACCAACCAGCACATGAGCAGTCGAAGTACTTTTCCTCGTCTCATGAGCAGGGGGGAGGCTTTCAGTAGAGGGGGCAACATCCTGTAGGGCTGCCCAGGAATCCACTAACTGCCGCCGAGCTTCATCACCCCGAGTAGCCAGATGCGCCGACCCCACCACTACGGGACCCACAGGGGTATCAATATGAGCAGCTAGAAGCACGCGCATTGATGAAGTAAATACCTTATGTCCCAAAAATGCACCCTTACGGCGAACAATAGTCGCAGGCCCACGGCCCAAGCGTGCCATATGCCACGAGGTCACCGGATACTTACTTAGCAAACCAATCCCATAGCCGCGCAGCGGTTTACCGGTTAGGGCAAGGAAGGGGCCAAGATAGTCATCAGCCGACGATTGCAGTGCCATCTGTGCTGGGCGGCGCCGTAACCCATTCACCGCACCTGCATAGGCGGCGCAGAACTGTCCTGATGGCCAACCCAACGCTTCGCGCAAGGCCCCAACCTGATCGATAGTGCCACTACGTTTCTGGCGGTAATCCACCTCTTGAAGAGCCACCACATCGGCATCACAAGCGCGAATCTGCTTCGCCAATTCCTCAATGACACGCCTGGCCTCCCCAGGGTCGGCAATAGACTCCACAGATAAGCCTCGACGATGAGAGGAATTCGGAGCGCAATGTTGAAGATTCACGGTCAGCACACGAAGTGCACGAGGACTCTTCGCAGCAGACATTAGCGGGACTCTTCCCCGGAATCTGGAGTGAATGACAGGCTGATGGAATTCATACAGTAGCGCTGACCCGTCGGAGTCTGGGGCGCATCATCAAAGACATGCCCTAGATGACAATCGCAGGTAGCACAGCGTACCTCGGTCCGTTCTAAGCCATGCGAATGATCCGTAGTTAACCGCACAGCATCGCTATGCGTAGGATCGTAGAACGATGGCCAGCCGCAGCCCGCATCAAACTTCGTGGAGGAACGGAACAACTCCGCCCCGCAGCCACGGCAGGAATAAATGCCCTCTCGACTCTCGCTGACATATTGGCCAGTAAAGGGTCGTTCCGTTCCAGCCTCGCGAAGCACGTGATACTCCATAGGAGTCAGTTCACGCCTCCACTGGGCATCAGTGCGGGCAATGGCTGCTGGATCGAGAGAAGAAGTCATGCTTCTATCTTCCCAAAGTGCCTGCCAAAACTCTGACGGTATTTCTCTCAGTGAAGAAGTCATAGTGTTTACCAACTCTTCACGTAAAACTCTTCTCACTAGCATCCCTAGCCGTGTGACAATACAAGTAGTCACAACCGTCTGCTACGCCAGGAGGCAACCATGGCCCGAGCATTTCATCGACCAGCCCACCTTGACCCAGCAGATGCAGAACGCATTGAAGGAACCCAGGACACGGCCTCTGTCAGCGCACTCGCCCATGCCAGCGCACAAGCACTCATCGGAGGCTTCCCCGAAGAGGCAACCGCTCCTATCACTCATGATATTGCTGTGCACGCAGTAGCCAAACAGGGCGTGGATGCTTTCGCTGAACTCTGGGCAGACTCTCCGGCCACCACCCTTCCAGGCACGCTCTGGCGCCTCATGCTGCTTGCCGCATGGATCGACCGTGACCCCCAAGCCATCGAACAACGCTACGCCGTCACTGTGAACACTATGGATGACCCGGACCTATCCGAGCGTGCTGAACAAGCACTCATTGACTCACGCCCCGCTCCATCAATGAATGAAGTCCGTCAAGCACTTGCCGTGGCACTCGGAGGAGAAACCCACGGAGATCTCAAAAAACTTGCCGGAATCTGTGCCATGGCCGCGTCATTCATGCGTGCCCTAGCGGCTAGCAGTGATGCGTCGTGGATTACCGACGACGATGATCCACTTGCCCATCACGTCACCCGCCGCCGTAGCGCTCTCGATATTAGTGCTGATGAACTCAGTGAATCCGCACGCCGTGCCTACACAGGAGTACTCGACTAATGACCACTCCCACCCCCTCAGAACCTGAACGCATCATCGAAGTGGCAGATCCCGCAGACTTCCATGACGATGAAGGCCACACCTGGGCCGACGAAGATTTTGACGAACTCAACGGAAAAAGCGGTAAGTGGCAAACTTTTCACCCTAATAGTCTGACCACCACCCTGCCTCCAGCGCCACGGCCAGAACGTGATCGGGCAACTTATCCTCAGCCAGAAAATATCGAGGAGTTTGAACCCCGTATCGTAGACCGCGAACTGACCTGGCTGGACTTTAACCAACGTGTCCTGGAGCAGGCAGAAGACCCCGACCTTCCCCTGCTCGAACGCGCCTGGTTTACTGCCATCTTCTCTTCGAACCTCGATGAGTTCTACATGGTGCGTGTGGCAGGCTTGAAACGCCGTATTAATGCAGGAATTACCCCCAAGCGCCCCTCAGGGTTGCGTGCTGGCCAGGTGCTTGCTCAGGTGACGAAACGCGCCCAAGAACTGACCGCTCGCCAGGCCGCATTGTTTGAAGGGGATATCCGTCCCGCCTTGGCCAACGAAGGTATCACTATCAAAACGTGGGAAGAACTTACCGATGAAGACCACGAACAACTAGGACGTTACTTCCGTCACCAAATATTCCCTGTTCTTACTCCACTTGCTGTAGACCCCTCGCACCCATTCCCCTACATTTCGGCGCTCTCCCTTAATCTCGCCGTGATCTTGTCCAATCCCTACACGCAAAAGCAACACTTCGCGCGTATTAAACTGCCCCAGTCATTACCCCGACTCATTCTTGTCCCTGGACGAGATGATTACACTTTTGTTCCTTTGGAAGCAGTGATCGCTAACCACCTTGATCACCTCTTCCCCGGCATGGATGTGGTGGAACATCACCTTTTTAGAGTTACGCGTAATGAGAATCTCGAAGTCGAAGAAGATGACGCAGAGAACCTCCTTACTGCCATGGAAAAGGAACTTGAGCGCCGACGTTTTGGTGCTTTAGTACGCCTTGAAGTAGAAGAAACAATCTCCGATTTTGTGCTCACTTACTTGGTGCGTGAACTCAACATCTCTAACCAGGACGTGTTCAAACTTCCCGCGCCACTGGACCTGCGATGCCTTAATATCCTCCATGACTTGGATATCCCAGATCTCAAATACCCTCGTTACGTACCAGTCACTCCTCTTGGCCTTACACCCCGTGAATCGGCGAGCGCACCGGATGTATTCGCAGCTATACGTGAGCACGACGTCCTTGTTCACCATCCATATGACGCATTCGCTACCTCTGTCCAAGAGTTCATTGCGCAAGCAGCAGCGGATCCGAAGGTACTAGCAATCAAGCAGACCTTGTACCGCACCAGCGGTGACTCGCCGATTATTAACGCTCTCATCGAAGCTGCCGAAAGTGGCAAACAAGTCGTTGCTATTGTTGAGATTAAAGCCCGATTTGACGAAGAAGCGAACATTACCTGGGCACGTAAACTTGAACGCGCTGGCGTGCATGTTGTGTATGGCATGGTGGGGCTTAAAACACACTGCAAACTCGCTCTAGTGGTCAGGCAAGAAGATGATGGATTGCGCCGCTACTGTCACGTAGGCACAGGTAACTATCACCCCAAGACTGCCCGCGGTTACGAAGACTTGGGGCTCCTTACCTGCGATCGTGACGTGGCCCAGGACCTCACCACCCTGTTTAACCAACTCTCCGGCTACGCGCCACGTGCCCGCTTCCGCCGTCTCCTGGTGGCACCACGTTCCCTGCGTAGCGGCCTGATTGAACGCATTGAGCGAGAAATCGCCAACCACAAAGAAGGTAAACCCGCCTGGATCCGTATCAAGGTCAATTCCATCATTGACGAAACCGTCATCGATGCCCTGTACTGTGCCTCCCAAGCAGGCGTACCCGTGGATATAGTGGTTCGAGGCATTTGTGGGCTACGCGCCGGAGTACCAGGCCTCAGTACAACTATTCGTGTGCGTTCCATTCTTGGTCGCTACCTTGAACACTCTCGTATTTATGCTTTCGCCAACGGGGGAGACGAAGAGGTTTGGATCGGTTCAGCAGACCTCATGCACCGTAATCTTGATCGCCGTGTTGAGGCCCTGCTATCGATTACCGACCCGAGTCAGAAGGCCTACCTCATCTGGCTTGTCACCCATGGCGCTAGCGATGAGGTCTCTTCTTGGCACCTTGAGGCTGACGGCTCGTGGATACGTCACACTCATAGTGAGGATGGCGAGCCCCTTGAAGATATTCAGAGCACGCTTATGGCCAATGCGCGTTCACGGGTGGCCTGTCAAAACGAAGGCTAAGGGTGATGAAAGTCTCTGAACCTACCGTTATTCGTGCAGCGGGAGCAGTCGTGTGGCGCCGTCACGGACGAGGCATTGATATTCTTGTTGTTCATCGTCCCTCGCGCCGTGACTGGTCCTTACCCAAGGGAAAAGTTGACCCCGGCGAAAGCCTACCGGCATGCGCAGTGCGAGAAATCGCTGAAGAGACGGGATACGACGTCACACTTGGCATGTATTTAGGAATCGTCAGTTATCGACTTCCTTCTGGTAAAAAAAAGGAAGTCACATACTATGCCGCTACGCTCGTGGAAGACGACGCTCCCTATATAACCGCACGCCCCCATGCTCACCGCGCTCCGGCTAGCGAGATCGACGACGTGCAATGGCTTCCGATTAAAGAAGCTAGGCGTATCCTCACCTATTCACGTGATCGTCGTCTGCTTAATTCAGTAGCCGACCTACTGGACCAGGGAGCACTCAAAACGCGAACTGTTATCATCACGCGCCATGCACGAGCAACGAAACGTACCCAGTGGTTACGCCGAGGTGACGGAAAAGAAGAAACACGTCCCATTACTGCTCACGATGGAAACAGCCAATCAGAGGCGTTGGTGCCACTTCTGGCTGCTTACGGTCCTACCCAAGTGATATCCAGCCCCTGGTTGCGCTGTATCCAAACGATTGAGCCCTACTGTCAGGCCAGTGGTGTTCCGCTGAAAAGTAAGCGTTACTTAACTGAGGCTGCTCACCGAAAGAATGCGCGTACTGCGTATCGGTTGCTGAAGAAATTGCTGGACCATACGGCGTCATGCACCGTGCTGTGCACGCACCGACCAGTCTTGCCGAGTCTTTTCGATGCGATTGAACCCTTGTGTACCTCAAATACACGAGGAGACTTGCCAAGGAAAGACCCATGGTTGAAAACAGCTGAAAGTATTGTCATTAGTGTGGCTAAGCCACGGGGAAAAATGCCACGTGTTATGAGTATTGAGAGAGTGCGCCCTGTGAATCTTTGAGAGTTTCTCAGTATTGTCTGACCATTTACCTTGCGTTAACCCATTACTGTTTTTTCCTTTACTTCCGCCTCCTACCGTGTGGGATGCAGGCATGAGCGCCTGCAGGAGTGGACTTCCACTTCATCAGCAGACTTCACATATTGAGGACGGATCACCGTGATGATTTCCCGCCGCGCAGCAATGGGCACATTTGCCGCACTCACCCTGAGCTTGGCCGCATGTGGTCGTGACGCTGGGGAAACAGCCGACTCTGGATCAAATGACAGCACTGCCCCCGCTAAGGGCGGCGCACAGGTACGTGGTTCCATTAAGGGGGCCGGTGCAACTAGCCAATCCGATGCACAGGATGCATGGATGAATGCATTCATGGATGCCAACCCTGACGCAGATGTTCAATATGGCGGCGGCGGTTCCGGTGCAGGACGCGAAAAGTTTCTTGCAGGTGCCGTTGACTTCTGCGGTTCTGACTCCGCGATGAAGGATGAAGAACTGGCTACCGCCGGTGACATTATTGAAGTTCCCGCCTATATTTCCCCCATTGCTATCTGCTACAAACTTGCAGGTTTTGAGGGTGATAACCATGTCCAGATGAGCGCCTCCACCGTGGCTAAAGTCTTCTCTGGTGCCATTACCTCGTGGGATGCTCCCGAGATCGCAGCAGACAATCCCGGTGTTACTTTGCCTTCCACTCCCATTATTGTGGTTCACCGTTCCGATAAATCCGGTACTACCAAGAACTTTACCGACTTCTTGTCTAAGGCAGCTCCACAAGACTGGACCAATAAGGCTGAAGAAGTCTGGCCCTTTGACGGCCAGAGTGGAGATGGTACCTCCGGCATGGTTACTACCGTGGCAGGTGCAGAAGGTGCAATTGGCTACGCCGATGAGTCCAAAGTCGATACCAGCGCACTGGGGACCATTTCCGTGGGTCTGGAAGGAACCTTCGTTCCCCCATCAGCACAAGCCGCAGCAAAGGCTCTTGAAGCCTCTAAGCCTGCTGAGGGCGCCACTGACACTGTGATGGCTTACTCCATCTCCCGTAACACCGCCGGTACGTATCCGGTCATCCTCGTGTCATATCTCATTGCACACCAGAAGTACGATGACGCCGATATCGCCGACACAGTAAAGGCATACCTGTCTTACTGTGTTAGCGAGGAAGGTCAGCAGCAGGCACACGATAAGGCCGGTAGCGCACCCCTTACCGATGCTTTACGTACCAAGGTGATGGCCGCGGTGGAGACCATCCAGTGACATCTGCAACCACACAATCACATCATCAAGCCCCGGGGGCCGTAGGAAACACTATTTTCGCTGGAGCCGCCCGGGGGGCCGGTTTGGTGATCATGGCCGTTCTTGCTCTCGTAGCGGCCTTCCTCATCATCCAGGCTTTGCCTGCGCTTAGCGCGTCAAAAGACGATCTGGCAGCAGTGGATTTCATGCGAGGAAAATCATTTGCCGGATATGTAGCCCCGTTGGTTTTCGGCACAGTGCTTTCCAGTGCTATTGCTCTGTTCATTGCTGTACCTCTCAGTGTTGCTGTCGCCCTCTTTATTTCTCACCTGGCCCCGCGTTATCTTGCTCATCCCTTGGGCTATCTTGTTGATCTTCTCGCCGCAATCCCTTCTGTTGTGTTCGGTCTGTGGGGATTTCTCTGGCTTATTCCGCGTGTCGAACCAGCAATGGCTTGGCTCAACAAGGTCGCAGGGTGGATACCCTTGTTTGCGGACTACCAGGCCCCAGCGAAAAATATTGCAACCGCGTCACTCGTTCTTGCGGTCATGATTTTGCCGATTATTACCGCAACCGTCCGTGAAGTGGTCCTCCAAACTCCCCGTCTTCATGAAGAAGCAAGTTTGGCGTTGGGCGCTACTCGTCAAGAAATGATCGCCCAGGCCGTTCTTCCCTTTGCCCGCTCAGGAATCATTTCCGCGTCCATGCTCGGGCTAGGTCGTGCACTGGGCGAAACGATGGCTGTGCTCATGCTTTTGAGTCCCGGCGACAAAATCAATTTCAAAATCCTTGCTCCCGGACAGCACCAAACCATTGCAGCCAACATCGCAGGACAATTTCGTGAAGCCTACGGATTGAGCGTGAATGTACTTATTGCTACCGGCCTTGTCCTTTTCGTCATGACTCTGGCCGTTAACAGTTTGGCTCGCTGGATCATTGCCCGACGTGCAGAATTCTCAGGAGCTCGCTGATGTCCGCACACATTGATGTACTTGCAGACCCCAAACCGCCCCGCTCCTCCCTCGTTGCCCAGCGTTTACCCCGTTGGTTTATTTGGGCGACGCTTGTAGGAAGCATGGTGGTTTCCACCATTATCGTTTTTGTCTTATCCGGCTCAATGACAGCAGCACTCGCCCTTACTGGTGTTCTCTGGATTGTCAGCGCCACCGGTTTGTCTTGGTGGTACGAAGGTGCGCGGTGGGGTAAAAACACCCTTCTGACTGTGTCCATCTTCTGTGCTTTTGCCATTGTCATGGTCCCACTAGCCAGCCTGGTGTGGATGGTTCTCGTTCATGGACTTGAACGCTTCGGCATTGACTTTCTTATGACCACTATGCGCGGCGCTACCGATGAAAATGGCGGTATGTACCATGGCATTGTGGGAACCCTGGAAATCACCGGTATTGCCACATTGATCTCTGTGCCGTTAGGCATCATGACGGCTATCTTTCTTGTCGAATACGACGGTGGTTGGCTCGCTAAAGTCGTAACCTTTTTGGTCGATGTGATGACCGGTATTCCTTCAATCGTCGCTGGCCTGTTTGCGTACTCAGTGTTCCTGATCGTCATGGGCCCTCGTTTCCAAGCAGGCATCATCGGTGCTGTTGCATTGAGTGTCCTCATGACTCCTGTGGTGGTGCGAAGTGTTGAGGAGATGCTCAAACTTGTACCTCATGAACTTCGTGAAGCATCTTATGCGCTGGGCGTTCCCAAATGGCGCACGATTATTGCGGTGGTCTTACGTACCGCGATCGCTGGTATTACTACCGGTGTCATGATTGCTATCGCCCGCGTGATTGGTGAGACGGCACCTTTGCTCATCACTGTAGGCTTGCCTATGAAGGCCAACACTGACCCTTTCCACGGATCCATGGCAACTTTGCCTGTCCTCGTGTACGACCAATACGCACGTGGTGGTAGCGCAGCAATGGAACGTGCATGGGCTGGCGCATTAACTCTCATCATCATCGTTATGCTGCTCAATATCATCGCCCGACTGGTGAGTTATTTTTTCTCACCGCGTGGCGGACGCTAAACCCCATACTTGCGAAACTTTAGAAAGGCGACGCCGTGTCAAAGCGAATCGACGTCAGAAACGAAAATATTTACTACGGGGACTTCCTAGCCGTCCGCGACGTGAACGTCACCCTCGACCCCTGCACCGTCACAGCGCTTATTGGCCCATCCGGTTGTGGAAAGTCCACCTTCCTGCGCACCCTCAACCGCATGCACGAGGTTATCCCCAATGCTCGTGTTGAAGGCGAAGTAATCGTCGATGGAGTGAACCTCTATGCGCCGGGAGTTGATGCCGTTCAGGTACGTCGCGAGATCGGCATGGTCTTTCAGCGTCCTAACCCATTCCCCACTATGTCCATTGCGGATAACGTGCTGGCTGGAGTAAAACTGAACAACCGTCGTATCTCCAAGTCTGATGCTGATGATCTTGTTGAAGAATCATTACGTGGAGCTAACTTATGGGATGAGGTCAAGGACCGTCTGGCTAAGCCCGGTTCCTCCCTCTCTGGTGGTCAGCAGCAGCGTCTATGCATTGCACGTGCTATCGCCGTTAAGCCTAGTGTCCTTCTCATGGACGAGCCTTGTTCAGCGCTGGACCCGATCTCTACCTTGGCTATTGAGGACCTTATTACCACCCTCAAAGAGCAGTTCACTATTGTGATCGTGACACACAACATGCAGCAGGCTTCTCGTGTCAGTGACTTCACTGGCTTTTTCAACCTTGAAGCAACTGGCAAGCCCGGTCAACTCGTCGAATTCGATACAACCGATGTGATTTTTTCTAACCCCAGCGAACAGGCAACCGAAGACTACATTTCTGGACGTTTTGGCTGATCCTCATGTGAAGCAGTGGGGGGCCGCGCCATTCGGCGCGGCCCCCCACTGTGTTTAACGAATATGGATTTTCGTCAGGTGCATCAGGTTCTGATATACGCGCGTAAGGTGACGTCTTCTTTCAGGACAGCAGTGCTTGAGATCCCATAATCGGTTTTTACCGAGCGGATAGTTATGGGTGGAAGAACTCAGAGAAGAATGGCGCTGAACAACCAGGTCATCAACGCTGCCACTGCGCCAGCTGCAGGGAGGGTAAGCACCCATGCGGTGATAATGTCACCAGCGACACCCCAGCGCACAGCGCTCAGACGCTTGGTGGCGCCTACACCCATGATGGCAGCAGTGATGGTGTGTGTTGTAGAAACGGGAGCACCGAAGCCAAACGCAGCAATGTAGAGCAAACCAGCTGAGACAGTTTCAGCAACAAAGCCATGGGCCGGATCAAGTTCGATCACCTTAGAACCTAAGGTCTTCATAATGCGAGTACCGCCGGTGTAGGTGCCCAGAGAGATTGCACCGGCCGCAGCCAACTTTACCCACAGAGGGATGGCATAGGACGTATCGTGTAAGCCACCAGCGGCAAGAGCAATCACGATGACCCCCATAGTCTTCTGAGCATCTTGCAAACCATGGCCAAGAGCCATCGCTGCTGCAGAAACTGTCTGAAGAAGGCGGAAGTGACGCATGGTGCGCTGATAAGGAAGATTCGCGCAGGCACGAAGAACAAGCACCATAGCGATGTAGGCGATGATGAAGCCACCCAAAGGAGAAAGGATCATCGGGATCACAACTTTGTCGATAATTGTGACCCAATGGACGTGGATGCCAGCAGCAAGACCAGCACCGGCAAGGCCGCCGATCAGTGCATGCGAAGACGATGAGGGAAGACCAAACCACCAGGTGATGAGGTTCCATGTAATAGCGCCAATCAAACCGGACAGCACCACGACAAGACCGGGCATGCCACTACCGCCATCAATCGACACAATGCCTGAACCGATAGTGTGAGCCACGCTCGTTCCGAGCATGGCGCCCAAAATGTTCATCACAGCTGCCATGAGTAGAGCGCGACGAGGAGTCAGGGCGCGGGTAGACACGGAAGTTGCGATGGCGTTAGCAGCATCGTGGAAGCCGTTGGTGAAGTCGAAGATCAGGGCCAAGGCCACGATCGTGAACACGACAAAAAGCATGATTGTTTCTTAACTGGAAGGGACTAGTGCCGGTCAGTGAATCAGGACTCGTGAATGGCGATTGCCTCAACGGTATTGGCAAGAGACTCGCACGCGTCAGTTGCCGCTTCAAGGCGCTCAACAATTTCCTTGACTTTAATCAGGCGAATTGGATCAGACTCTTCAGCAAATAGACGGCCGATAGTGGTGCGGTACAACTGGTCGGCCTGGTTTTCCAAGGAGTTAATCTCCACCCAGTAGTCACGCAAAGACTTCAGTGAACTTAAACGGGGCATTGCCTCTGCAGTGAGTTCTGCACAACGGCGGAGAATCTCTACCAACTCAGTGCACTCAGAAGGTAAGGAACCCACACGGTACAAAACAATACAGTCACCAGCTTCGTCAACCAGATCCACACAATCATCGAGACGGGTGCCTAAGAGATGAAGGTCTTCACGATCTAAGGGAGTAACGAAAGTTGCATTAATCATGCGGTGAAATTCATGCTGAGCATCGTCAGCAGCGTTTTCCACTTCGTGTAATTGCTTATTCAGCGTCAGACGCTCGGGACGATCAGCTGCGACGATCTGTGTGAGAATGTCGCATGCCTCCACAAAATGCTGAGAAGTAGTAGTCAGCAGATTGAACAGTGCTGAGTCGTTATTACGGGGATGCAGACGCATAACTAGTCTCCTGAGGCGACAGTGGGTGTGTTCAGAATAGACCACACTGACTTAAGGACAAATTTTTCGTGAACAACGCAGAAACTACCCGGCAAGATACACGCTAAGTAGGCGAGCAATTGCATAGGTAGGACCACCTGCTGCAAGAACAGGAACCAGTGCGCTAGCAATAGCCGCGCGACCGCCGGGAACCCACACGTGAGTCCACATTACGCGGTTACCAGAAGCCATTAAGACGCCAACCACGACGCCCGCAATCATGCAGACTAGAGCAGTCATCATCGCTGGGGTAAAGGTCGTGTGATCAGGTCCAAAGAATCCTGATAAAGCCAGAGTGAGGCCGGCTAAGGCGCTGACAAGAGCAGAAGCGGTAACTGTAGTGCTTTCAAGTAAGCGAGCAGGCATATCCAAGATGGTCAGTAGAGGACCAACGAACAGGGCTAAGCAGATGGGAACAATGAGTGCTGGATTCGCAACACCAGGTTCAAAAGCACACCACGCTGCGCCACTCATCATTACCAGCATGCCGGTGACAGCAGCACTAATGTCCTCGACAACTTCTGAACGTTTGTTACCTCGAGCCATCTGGGCAACAAATGCAGCAATGATACTAATGCCCATGACTGTTGCTGCGGCACCAAAATCATGGGTGACGAACACGGCGATAGACGCGCTTACACCAGAAACCGCGATTACCATTGAGTCCGGTCGGCAATGATGAGCGCGTACCAACGCAGGCCAACCTTGCGCGGCAGCCAAAATCATGACAATCGTGAGAATAAGGCGTACCCAGGTGGGTAGTGACGCGCTGGAAGCAAGAAGAACAGGTAGCAAACAAGCCGTAAGTAATCGTGTCCAGGCTGGATCAACGGCACTCGGCGTAGGGCCGGGAGTAGCACCAGTGCGCGTGCCATGCTTCGGGGCACGTGGATGACTCTGTGCCTGACAGGTGGAGGAACTCACCGTCCCATCATGTCACGATAGTTCGATTGAATCCCACTGCATGACATCCTGCCTTAGTCTTAGAGATGAAAGATCACAAGACCCGCCCGACCGGCATAAGAAAGGAGCGCTCATGAGCATCGTGGTTTTATCGCCTGCTGCTGACATCACTAAAGTGCTCCCCGGCGCGGCATTTCTCGGTGACCGTATTATCTGTCTTCCCCCCACACCGTCTTCCTATTCTAGGCTTGATCATGCAGACGCCGTACTCGTTGATGCGCGAGGAGACATGGCTCGTGCTCGGGCATTGTGTCAGTTACTGACCGGTCCCCTTCAGTGCCCACCCGTTATCGTGATCGCTGACGAAGTAGTAGCCGCATGTCTTAGTCCCGAGTGGGGAGTGGTTGATGTCATGATGACTACTGCTAGCGAAGCAGAAGTGGCTATGCGTATGCGCATGATCCGTCATAAGGAACCCATCAAAGAACCCCAGTTCGACGATGACCGTATCGAAGTGGGAGACCTGGTGATTGACCCTATCTCCTACAGTGCGCGCATCCGTGGCAACCTTGTGGACTTGACCTATAAGGAATTTGAACTCCTTAAATTTATGGCTACTAACCCTGGGCGTGTTCTGACGCGTCAAACACTTCTCGATGAAGTCTGGGGCGAGGGATACATTGGTGGAGCTCGCACCGTGGATGTTCATATCCGTCGTCTTCGAGCAAAACTTGGTAGTGAACACGATTACCTCATTGGAACTGTGCGCAACGTCGGCTATCGTCTCGATCATCCTGAAGAAGATTTCTAAGGATTTTAGAGGGCGGTAGGTGGCTGTCTGGAGAACGGTGACACTTTCGACTAAGGTGGGTCCACGGCGTCGGGCCGTGACGGGCCCCGGGCTCCAAACAAAGCCGCCACGAGCGGCATACGCGCCGACTGGCGCTCTCCGGCCCGACGTCCATAACTCTCTCCCACAGTGAACTTATCTGCTCAGTAGACCACAAGGCGCGATAGGGTAGAGGCATGGCTTTTACCTTCCCCGATAACATTTCTCCAGAGATCTACCCTTTGGCATGGCTCCTGGGAACCTGGCGCGGTTATGGCATCCTTACTTATGGTGACGCCATTGACGAGCAGGTTGTTTACCAAGAAATGACATTCGATGAGGATGGTGGTCCCTATGTTCGCCAGATCACCACGTTGTGGACTGTTGACGCCACAAAGAGCGAGAATCTCGACTTTGAAATGAGTGGCGCCGAAGGAGCTTCACGTATTACCCCTGCGCAGGTATGGAGCACCGAAACTGCTTACTGGCGTCCCGTGGGGCAGCGCCCAGAGATTCCTGAGGACGCAAAAGACGGACAAACTATGCCGGAAACCGACAAACCCGCCCGTCCCAGCACCCCGATCACCGACCTTGAACTCATAACTGCCGACCCCGCTGGACACGTGGCTGTCTGGGAAGGCTACGTTCAAGGACCACGCATTGAACTCGCTAGCCAAGCTGTGGGGCGCACACGTACTGCTGTTGAGGTCCGCGAAATGGGGCGCATGTTTGGCTTGGTGAATTCTGACCTCATGTGGACTCAAGATATGGCTGCTTTCGGCCAGGAAATGGGGACCTACGCTTCTGGTCGACTGAGCCGACTCGAGGAAGGGGGCTCAGCCGAACCTCCTATTGGTCAGGCACTCGGAGAACGAGAAGATTCCAACTGATTCTCGACCACAGTGGCGAGTATGCCTCGCACTGTCTCCCAACTTGAGTGCAGGGCTTGAGACCTAGAGTTCTTGCGTCGTACCTCTATTTTTCTTCACGTCAACGGAGAATAACGTGCCCCACGAATCTTCTGACCTCATTCGTCCTTGGTGGACAGATCCTATCCGAGAACAGCACGCACTCGTAGATGGACGAGCCATCGCGCTATTGGATAAGGAATTTATTCGTATTCATGGTGATGACGGGCGGAAACTCATCACCATGCTTAGCACTCAGATTGTGGATGAGCGGGCAGGCAGTCAGGTCCGTGAAGGTCTTTTCCTCAATCATCAAGGTCACATCACTTGGGCATATACAGCAATTCCGTTGGGGCCCGAATCAGGTGATGACCTCATCATGATGGTTGAGCCAGGTAGTGCCCACGAGTTAGCCGATTTCATTATGAGCCGGCGTTTCATGATGGATGTCGGCGCCACCGTCGATGAATCCTATGGCGTGTTTGGGGTGTGGGCATCTGGTCGCGCTGATCTCGAACGACTGACTCAGGACGAAGAAGTATTTGTCACCTCATGGGCGGACCCATGGCCGCAAACGCAGCCCGACGGCGCTGCATACTCTCACAACGCCAAGCATCCCGGTGCGGAATACGAGGCTTGCTTTGTTCTGTGCCAGACGAAGAGATCGTCTGCTCAGGACTTACAGCGAGGTAACGTGGCATGGGATCCTACCGACATACCTGTGGCGGATACGGTGGATGCGAGCCGAAACTTTGGTGGTGTTACGAACGGACTTGCCGTGTTGGGTGGCCATCTTTTATCTCGGTGGATGAATCATGATGATGGTCGTCACATTATTGCCGGAACCCACGCATGGAATGCTCTGCGCATTGCCGCAGGGAAACCTTCATGGCCCACAGACGGAGATGAACGAACCCTCCCACACGAACTCGATCTCCTGCGCACCAGTGTTCATCTGACAAAAGGCTGCTATCCCGGCCAGGAAACGGTGGCCCGTATTGTTAACCTCGGGAAACCACCCCGTAGGCTGGTCCTTCTTAATATTGACGGCTATTCAGCCTCAACTACGGCTCCTGGTGCCGCAGTCCGCATGGGCAAACGCGTCGTTGGTACCGTCACGAGCGTGGGCCGTCATTATGAATGGGGTCCCCAGGCCCTAGCTCTCATTAAACGAGCAGTTCCTGAAAATGAGGTACTTACTGTTGACGAAGCAGACGAGAGTTCTGAGACGAATGGTGAGTCCATAGCGCCGTTTGCAGAAAAATCAACGAATATGTCCTCGTTAGTGACCGGTGACAGCAGGGATGCCGGCCGAGGTAGTGAGAAGCCTGAGGCGCTCGCGGCCTCGCAACGTATTCTCGTCTCTGTCGACGGACGTTCAACAGCATCCCCTGATCGCCGTCCGGGAACTGAACTACGCCGTAGCGGTGTGGGGCTGGGGTCAGTTTCGCGCATGGACCGATAGGCTCACCTCGTGGATGTACTTTTTCTCGTCGCCCAACTCATCGGCCAAACTGTCAATGCCGTGTGGTATGCCGCAACCTTGGCTTTCCTCGCTCTGGCACTATGGGCACTGATTGATTCGCTTACTCGTCCTGCTGTGGCGTTTGAAGCCACAGGCAGACGGAGCAAAAACTGGTGGATTATCGTGAACTTTATTTGTCTCATTGCGGTTTTTGCCCTGAATTTCGCATCCATGTTTGGATTGATGGCAGTGACGGCCAGTGCTGTGTACCTTGCTGATGTTCGCCCTGCCTTGGCCGAGTTCTCATCCCGCCGAGGCTCAGGAAGGTTCTGACGTGCGTGCAGTTATTCAACGAGTCAACGGTGCTAAGGTCACTGTTGACAGCCGTACCGTTGGCGCGATCGAGGGTGAAGGCCTCATGGTCCTCATTGGAGCCACCCATGATGACGCTCCCGATGACGTGGCTTACGTGGTGAAGAAAATCGCTAATTTGCGCCTTCTTGAGGGAGAACTTAGTGTTCTCGACGCCGAAGCCCCCATTCTTGTTGTCTCTCAATTCACGTTATACGCCGACATTCGTAAAGGGCGCCGCCCCAGTTGGTTCAATGCTGCAGGCCGAGAGGTTGCGGAGCCGCTCGTTGAGCAAGTCGTCACCGGTCTTCGTGAACATGGATTGACTGTGGCTACGGGAGAATTTGGTGCGGACATGATGATTTCTATGAATGCTTCCGGCCCGGTCACTATTTGGGTTGATTCGCGCGACCGGTAGTCTTTTTGAACCGATAGTCTTTTTGAAAGGGATTGTGATGGGTAGTGGACTCAAGATTGCTGCGATGGATCTGGTGAAAAATTTTGTTTTTTCTGATGCAGTCCCCATGCAGTACCGATGGAAAATTCTTAAAAAATTGGACTGGCCGCATCTCGAGTACTCGATGATTCGCTCGAAGTGTCTGTTTATCGGAGATGTGCGTTTGGGGGAGGAAAACTATCTGAATCGTCAGGTTTTCATTGATGGATCAGCAACTGTCACCACGGGAAGTCATGTTCAATTCGGCCCTCGTTCTATGGTGATTACGGGAACGCACGAAATCGGTGAGGCAAAATGTCGTGGTGGGAAGAGTACGGCGCAACCAGTGCATATTGGAAATGGATGCTGGATTGGTGCTGGAGCAATCATTCTTCCTGGGGTAACAATCGGTGATGGGTGCGTGATCGCTGCTGGTGCCGTTGTTGCGAAGGATTGCGAACCGAATTCCTTGTATGCCGGTGTACCGGCAAGGCTTGTGAGAAAACTGTGAGCAGTTTGTCCTTCTCCTCGGCTGTATGCGAACAGATGCCATGTTTTTTGGTGATGACCGATAGCCTTGACTTAGCGTGCTTACTAGGAACATGACGATCAATGTTCATGGCATCTTTGCTGCAGAACCACATCGTGCTCTCGCGTTCCTGATATCGCGATTTGAGCACATATAGAGGAGTAGACCGAATGTTTGAACGTTTTACTGACCGGGCCCGCCGTGTCGTGGTGTTGGCGCAGGATGAGGCGCGCTCCCTTAACCACAACTACATCGGTACCGAGCATCTCCTGCTCGGGCTGATCCATGAAGGTGAAGGTGTTGCCGCTAAAGCTCTCGAATCACTTGACGTGTCTCTTGATGCAGTGCGCGAGCAGGTCATCGAGATTATCGGCGAAGGTAAGGCAGCCCCCAGCGGTCACATTCCCTTCACTCCGCGTGCTAAGAAGGTTCTTGAACTTAGCCTTCGTGAAGCACTGCAACTTGGACATAACTACATTGGTACCGAACACATCCTTCTCGGTCTTTTACGTGAAGGTGAAGGCGTTGCCGCTCAGGTGCTGACAAATCTTGGTGCAGACCTCAACACTGTCCGTCAGACCGTGATGCAGTTGTTGAGTGGTTATGAGGGCAAGGAAACTGTTACCGCTGGTGGCGGTTCTAAAGAAGGCGTTCCTAGCGGTTCAGCCATTCTTGACCAGTTCGGACGTAACCTCACTCAGGCTGCTCGAGAGGGCAAACTTGATCCCGTAATTGGTCGTCATAAAGAGATGGAACGCGTTATGCAGATCCTCTCTCGCCGCACCAAGAATAACCCAGTGCTCATCGGTGAACCCGGCGTGGGTAAAACTGCCGTTGTTGAAGGTCTTAGCCAGGCCATTGTTCACGGGGATGTTCCTGAGACTCTTCGCGACAAGCAACTCTACTCACTTGATATGGGCAGCCTCGTTGCCGGTTCTCGTTACCGTGGTGACTTTGAAGAGCGTCTGAAGAAGGTACTTAAGGAAGTCCGTAGCCGCGGAGACATTATTCTTTTCATCGACGAAATCCATACTCTCGTTGGTGCAGGTGCTGCTGAAGGCGCTGTTGACGCTGCGTCGATTCTCAAGCCCATGCTTGCTCGCGGTGAACTCCAAACCATCGGTGCTACTACACTTGAGGAATACCGCAAGATTGAGAAAGACGCCGCGCTTGAGCGTCGTTTCCAGCCTGTCACCGTAGAACAGCCCACCATTGATCAGACCATTCAGATTCTTAAGGGATTGCGTGATCGTTACGAGGCGTTCCACCGTGTAGTCATTACTGATGAAGCCATTGAGGCTGCTGCGAAGATGGCTGACCGCTACATTAATGACCGTTTCCTCCCCGACAAGGCCATTGACCTTGTTGATGAGGCCGGTGCACGTCTGCGTATTCGTCGCATGACCGCGCCTCAGGAACTGCGTGACATTGACGAAAAGATTGCTGAAGTTAAGCGCGAAAAAGAATCCGCGATCGATGATCAGGATTTCGAGCGAGCTGCTGCATTGCGCGATGATGAGCGCCGCCTTGGTGAAGAACGAGCACAGCGCGAAAAGGCGTGGAAAGACGGAGATCTAGATGAGGTTGCTGAAGTCGATGAGAATCTCATCGCTGAAGTCCTCGCCATGAGCACCGGCATTCCTGTCGTGAAGTTGACGGCTGCCGAGAGTGCCAAGCTTCTCAATATGGAGGCCGAACTGCACAAGCGCGTTATCGGCCAGGACAAGGCGATTGCTGCACTGTCCAAGACGATTCGCCGTACCCGTGCGGGGCTCAAGGATCCCAAGCGTCCTGGTGGTTCCTTCATCTTCGCCGGTCCCACCGGCGTGGGTAAGACTGAGCTCGCCAAGGCTCTTGCTGAATTCCTCTTTGATGACGAAGACGCTCTCATCCAGATGGATATGAGTGAATTTGCTGAGAAGCATACGGTAAGCCGTCTTTTCGGTGCCCCTCCCGGATATGTCGGATACGACGAGGGTGGTCAATTAACTGAAAAGGTTCGCCGCCGTCCCTTCTCGGTGGTGCTTTTTGATGAGGTCGAAAAGGCTCACCCTGATATCTTCAATTCGCTTCTTCAGATTCTTGAAGACGGACACCTCTCTGACGCTCAGGGCCGTGTGGTGGACTTCAAGAACACCGTCATCATCATGACTACCAACCTGGGCAGTAAGGATATTGGTAAATCTGTTGCGACAGGTTTCCAGTCCACCCAGGGGGGCACTATGGACTATGAGGAGATGAAGTCTCACGTTAACCGTGAACTCAAGCAGCACTTCCGTCCGGAGTTCCTCAACCGTGTTGATGACCTGATCGTTTTCCCCCAGCTCAGCAAGAGCGAAGTTCGCCAAATTGTTGATTTGATGATCGGTCGTCTGGATAAGCGTTTAGCAGATCAGGACCTCATGATTGAGTTGACCGACGCCGCCAAGGAACTTCTGGCTGAACGTGGATTCGATCCGGTTCTTGGGGCTCGTCCCCTGCGCCGCGCGATTCAGCGTGATATTGAGGATGCGTTGAGCGAGAAGATTCTCTTCGGAGAAATTACTCCCGGTCAGAAGATTATTGTCGACGCCGAGGGTGAAGGTTTGTTGGGTGAGTTCACCTTCCGTGGTGAAGCCAAGCCGATTACTGCCGAAGATATTTCTCAGGCAGTTGAGGAGGCAGGCGAAGTGGCCGACGCAGTAGCCGAAGCAGAGCCCGTCGACGAGTGAACGAGTTCCTGCTAGGTCTTTGGGCTATCGCTGACTTGAGATGATTTGTTTTCACCTGCTCTTTGGTTGGTATGGCTTTGCCCTAGTAACGGATAGATAGTGAAAGCGCTGACGCTCTATTTTTTAGAGAATGACTGAGGGGTGGAATGAACTAGATGGTTCATTCCACCCCTCAGCAGCATTACGGTTCGAGTCGTTGAATGAAGTGGTACAATTTTTCCTCAAAATGTTCAGGGTCGTATGTGTGGGCTCTCTTTTGAACCTGTTCTCTTAATTGTCGAAGAGACGAACTGGGCAACTTGCTAAGCCTAATTGTGTTATCAACGAGTTCATCTAGAGTACTCCATTGAAGAAGCGGAGATATGTTTTGAGTTACCTCATGTGGGCCGGCAGTGTTAATGACGCAGGGAATTAAACCGTACCCCATCGCTTCCACGGTAGTCATTCCGAAATGTTCTTGTGTTTCTGGGTAGTTGTCGATATCTGCGTTAAAACCTTGAGCGTGCCAATAAAAACGGGCATTTTTGTAAAGGCTTTGCAATTGTGAAAACGATGCATTAGGGAAGAACTTTACGGGAAGCCCTTCCGTGAGGTCCTCTAAATGCTTTAGGTATGAAAAGCCTTCTCCTTTTGCGGTTCCTGCTAACCATAACTCGTATCCATTGCAATCGATATCCTTAAAATTGCGAAATGCATTAATAAGTTCATGTTGGCTTTTGTGGGGAATATTTTTTTTGATAACCTCAAATCGTCCGACATTGAGAATTGCGTTCCTGCGTGATGATTTTTCTGTTGTTGACGGGAATAAGCAGGGAGGTTCTAATACTTCTGAAATAACCCCCCATCTTTCGTTAATATACGATTTCGTAAAATGCGAATTCGCTAGGATGAGATCGTATGTTTCAAAAAAATCTTTGTTTCTGTGGAGGCCTTTTCGAAGCAGGTGCATGCCTTTGATGTATTTTGTGCGGATATTTCCCTCAACTGGTGGCAATATTCTTTGGGGGAAATGTACGATGTAGATATTTTTTTGCCCTGTCCCTGAAATATTTGAATATGAGGAAACGTTAATGAACAGATCTGCGTTAATTTTTCTTAAAAATTTTTCAGTGAATATGTCTTGGTAGAGATTGTTAACTGCGCGCGGGCCTACCTTAGGGTAAGTCGGAATTTTAATATGCGTCGTATTGTTGAGTGTTAATCCGTTGTATTTGGACTCATTTTCGATTATGCACTCTTCCATAGTTGCAATAATTGGGTGAAAACCAGCATTTTCGAGTCCTTTTGCAAGATATATGCAATATCGTTCCGCCCCGCCTCTATTTGTGAGGTTGTTGGATAGAATAAGTGCTTTTTTCATGGCTCACACTATTTTCTTTAGTAGGATGTTGATTGTGGGGAAGGGTGGGTGGGGAGTACTTTGGAATTCTGGATTGCCCGAACAATCCACCATACGATTCCACAGATAAGAACGATAACTCCACTGGATCCCAGGAAGAAACCGGCGATAAATCCGCCCACACCCTGAACTACACCACTCACATCGATGCCCTCTGACACTGCGTAATATGCTGAATTTGGCAGTGACGATGTGCAGTAAACACTGTAGTCTCCGCTTTCTTCAGTTGTGAAGTTCAGAACTCGTTCATAGTGGTTAATCGTTTCTGAATGATTTGGTGACAAAGGGGTGGCGGTGATGTCATTTCCTGATGGTGACGTCACCGTGCATGACGCGGTGCCGCCTTCCTCGCTTAGATAAATTCCGTACTCTTGCTCCGCTTCCAAAGCAAATACTTCATCAAGGCCAAATGTACCGGGGCGCATCGAACCGATCCCAGTTGTAGAGTCCATGGAATGGCTGATAGCAATAGTGGAGATGATGATGCTGGCGACGATTAGCACAATGCCGACGATCGTGACGATGATCGGTCCTTTGTATCCCTTGCGTTGACGGGAAGCACCCACAGGAGCCCCGGGAGGCGTAGCTAATTGCTGCGGGTATGGTGCCTGGGTGGGGTAGTAGTAGCCCGGTTGTTGCTGACCGGAATATGGCTGCTGCGGAGGTTGACTCATAACTTTATTTTCACAAACCATCAGGTTGTGGGCTAGTAAAAACGGAGTATTGGTGAGTTCTCCTCGTTTTATGTCACGTTTTTTGACTATGCATGAAGGTAACGAAACGGTTACGGTAGAAGAAGAACAAAATGAGGAAGACGTGTGAGCCTATGCGATAACCAGAATATGAGGACTCCGCGCCTTCAGCCGTCTACCAGAAAGTACCTTGTGTCCGACAATTTATCGGTGAACCCAAACACTGCTGCTCCTCAGGAGCATCACGACGAAGAGGCGAAAACGAAGCCCGCACTTCTTTCTTGGCTCGCAACCCACAAAGTTCTCAGTGTTATTGTTGCTGTCCTCCTTGTGGCAGGCATTAGTGGAACAGGATGGGCAATCGATCAATACCATTCAGTGACCGTTACTGTTGATGGCAAGCCCACCGAAGTTTCTCTCCTTGGAGGAACGGTCGATTCTGCTTTGAATAAGGCAAATCTGAAGATTTCTGACTATGACGTGGTTACTCCTACGCGCGATCAGAAACTTCGTGACGGAATGACTATTACCGTCATGCGTGCTCATGGAATCCCCGGCATCGTTAATGGAAAGCAAGTCACTTTCTATACGGCGGCTGACACCATTGATGGAGCACTTGATGATCTTGCTGAACAGAACCCAGGGACAACTGTGGCGATGATTCCCAGTCGAGATACGACGTCGGAAAACTACATGCCTCTGATGAAGTCAGGAATTGTTACTGTGACCGCTGATGGAACGACTACCTCGGTGACAGTTGACCATGAAATGAGCGTGGATGACGTACTGGCTGCTGCCAAATTGACTGCGTCAGAAACTGACAAACTGCTGGCTTCTAAGCCTGCGGCAGGGACTATGACGCTAGCCATTACCCGAATCACTCGACAGACTGTGACGAGCACGGAGCCTATCGCCCACGAAACTGAAAAACGCGACGACGATACGCTTGCCCTTGGTACTACCGAAGTGATCCAAGCCGGAGAAGACGGTGTGACTACGACGACCACTTACGTTGAGACCACTGACGGCAAGACCACTTTCTCCAAGGTTCTCTCCTCTGAGACCACTAAAGAACCAGTGAAGGAAATAATTGCTGTCGGCACTAAGGAAGAACCTCAACCTGAGCAAATTCAAGCATCGGGACAGCAGAAGACTCAGTCATCCGAATCAGGTTCAGCGCCTGCAGCAACACATAGTTCTGTGGATAACTCGGATGTGTGGGCAGCAATTGCTCAATGTGAATCTGGCGGTAATCCAGCAACGAACACCGGCAATGGTTATTACGGTATGTATCAGTTCGCATTGAGCACCTGGCAGGCATACGGTGGTCAAGGCCTACCCTCAGAAGCCTCAGCAGCAGAGCAGCTGCGTGTTGCTAAACTCGTCCAGCAAGGACAAGGCTGGGGTGCTTGGGGGGCATGCGCTGCACGTGCAGGCGTGTACTAAGACGTCGACCTTCATCTCTCGAAGAGACCTTGTGATTAAGCCGGACTGAGCAGATACTCCTTCCGCCTTCATCGCGAGGTCTCTTCAATTGCCGATAGGCTGAGAACATGTCAGAAACCGCCCATCCGGCCCCGGAACCGTTGCCTCTGCTTACTCCTCCCGATATTCGGAGTTTGTGTGATGCTCTTAATATTCGTCCCACCAAGACTCTGGGACAAAACTTTGTTCACGATGCCGGTACCGTCCGTCGTATCGTCAAGCAAGCCGGTATTGAACAGGGTGAACGGGTCTTAGAAATCGGACCTGGGCTGGGCTCGTTGACTTTGGCTCTTCTTGAGACGGGTGCTGATGTCACTGCTGTTGAAATCGATCCCGTGTTGGCCGGTGCCTTACCTGAGACGATTCATTCACGGGTACCTGATGCCGATGACCGCTTCCGAGTTATTCTCCGTGATGCTTTGACTCTTCGTGGCCCTGAGTCTCTGGCAGGCGTGGAACCCACCTGCATGGTGGCAAACCTTCCTTATAACGTCTCGGTTCCTGTGCTTCTAACTGTGCTCGAGTACTTCCCTTCTATTGAACGTCTTGTGGTGATGGTCCAGGCGGAAGTTGCCGACCGTATCGCGGCCATCCCAGGAAGCAAAATCTATGGGGTGCCTTCTATTAAGGTGGCATGGTACGGCCATGCACGGCGGACAATCACTATTGGGCGAACAGTTTTTTGGCCTGTTCCTAACGTGGACTCAGCATTAGTTGAGTTCACCCGTGGTGAGACTCCATCGACATCGGTTGCCAAAGAGAATATTTTCCGCTTAATTGACGCTGCTTTCGCACAGCGGAGGAAGACTCTTCGTCAAGCATTGGCAAGAACTTTAGGCAATACCTCTCAGAGTGAACAGTGCCTTGTCGAAGCAGGAATCGACCCATCAGCGAGAGGTGAAACTTTGGTGATCGATGATTTCGTTGCACTGGCCGAATCTTGCGAGCGCCTGGGTATTAGCGTCGACGGATTGAAGAACTAATGTCTTATTTACGTGCCATTCACCCTAAACGCTCAGGGGGGGAACTTGCTGGCGTTCAGGTTTGTTGTCCAGGGAAAGTCAATCTTTTCCTCTCAGCAGGCAGTCCTACAAGCGACGGCTATCACCCGCTGACCACAGTTTTTCAGGCAGTCAATGTTCATGAGACCGTCATTGCCAGTGTTCGTGATCACCAGACAAGCGTCACGATGTCTCTGGAGAGCCCAAACCCCTCGGTCCCGACGGATGAATCGAACCTTGCTGTTCGTGCTGCTCTTCTTTTCAAGAAGCGTTATGGCATCACACAAGGTGTCCATCTCCACGTTGACAAGAAGATTCCTGCTGCCGGAGGAATGGCTGGAGGTTCCGCTGATGCTGCCGCAACACTTCGCGCATGCGATGCATTGTTTAATAGTGAGGCATCTTTAGAAGACCTCGAATCACTAGCTCGTGAATTAGGCGCAGATGTTCCATTTCTTTTAACCGGGGGAGTGGCCCTAGCTGAAGGGCGAGGTGACCTCATCACTCCTCTGACTACTGATATGGAACTCACCTGGGTTCTGGCCTTCCAACGCGAGGGTCTTTCCACACCGGCTGTTTTCAGAGAATTCGATCGGCTACACGATGGGCGAGAAGAATTGACGCCTGCCGCTATGCCTGAGCCCCTGATTAAGGCTCTTCGAGAGGGAGACATTGATCTCCTTGCTGACTCCCTTTGTAATGACCTCGAGCAAGCGGCGATCAATCTTCACCCTGATATGGCTGAGACTTTGCGTCTTGCACGCAGCAGCGGCGCATTGGCAGCCATGGTATCGGGATCTGGTCCCACAGTCGCTGCATTGGTCACCGGTCCTGAGCAGGCGCGTAGCGTTCAAACTCTTCTCGAAACACTTCCTCAAGTCGCTGGCACCATGATCGTCCACGGTCCTGTTGCCGGCGCCCACGTAGAAAACTGAGATGGCACACTTACTTGGACTCGAAAATATCGGAATTATGGTGGGAAGCCGCCGACTCCTAGAGGACATTACCCTCGGCGTCGACGACGGTTCCCGAATCGGCGTACTGGGGCCTAACGGTTCCGGAAAATCAACACTTCTCAGCGTCCTCGCCGGAATGCGAGAAGCCGATGCCGGGCAGGTCACCCGAGCGCGCGGCGTCGCCTTATCGATACTCACCCAGGTCGATGAGTTCGATGACTTGGACACGGTCGTTGCCACTATTCACGGTGATACGCCTGAGCACGAATGGGCAGGAAATCCTACGATCCGTGACATCCATGAAGGCCTCCTTCGCGATGTTTCGCTGGAACAGAAGATTGGTGAACTCTCCGGTGGTCAGCGGCGTCGTGTGGCATTGGCACGTGTGCTGAGTCAGGACTCTGACGTTCTCATTCTTGATGAGCCAACGAACCACCTTGATGTGGAGGGCGTGGCCTGGCTTGCGCAGCATGTTAATGCTCGTTTTGCTTCAAAAAAAGACGGTGGCGCTCTTATTGTGGTGACTCACGATCGCTGGTTCCTCGATGCAGTATGCACGCGAATCTGGGATGTGGTTCCTAGCGTCGATCCAGGCAACGGCCGTCCACAGATTCCTGGCTACATTGAGACCTACGAGGGTGGGTATGCTGCGTTTATTTTGGCACGCAATGAACGTGCCCGGCAGGCGCAGGTCAGTGCCCAAAAGCGTGATAATGCACTGAGAAAAGAATTAGCGTGGTTACGTCGCGGAGCACCAGCACGTACCTCGAAGCCAAAATTCCGAATCGAGGCTGCCGAGGCGTTGATTGCTGATGTGCCACCTCCACGTGACACGGTAGAACTCATAAAGATGGCGACGGCTCGTTTGGGGAAAAAGGTCATTGATCTCGAGAACGTTGGCTTGGCTTACCCCCGTGACGATGGCGACGAGACTGAGATTCTTCGTGATGTGACGTGGCGCTTGGCGCCAGGCGAGCGTGTAGGAATTATCGGCGTAAATGGTGCTGGGAAAACCACCCTGCTCCGGTTGCTCGAGGGTGTTCTGGAGCCGACTGCTGGCCGCGTAGTTCGCGGCAAGACGGTTCAGTTAGCAGTTCTATCGCAGAGTACCCACGAACTCGATGCGCTTGCTGATAAGCGAGTGATTGAGGCCGTCAGTGATGTGGCTAGGCATATTGAGGTTGGTGGCAAAGAACTGACCGCGTCACAATTGGTGGAACGCTTGGGTTTTACGAAGCAGCGCGCATGGACTCGTGTTGCTGAAATCTCTGGTGGGGAGCGCCGCCGTCTTCAATTACTACGCTTGCTTATGACTGAGCCGAACGTGTTGCTGCTTGATGAGCCAACCAACGATCTGGAT
The DNA here is from genome assembly GCF_001687305.1 of Actinomyces vulturis. Lineage (GTDB taxonomy): Bacteria > Actinomycetota > Actinomycetes > Actinomycetales > Actinomycetaceae > Actinomyces > Actinomyces vulturis. The sequence goes on along the minus strand of NZ_LZRK01000003.1, from coordinate 380,087 downwards.
ACGGACACGTTGGCATCCCTTGAGGATTTATTGGATTCGTTCCCAGGCACGCTTGTGGTGGTCTCTCATGATCGCTATCTGTTGGAACGTGTCACTGACCATCAGATAGCCGTATTGGGTGATGGAAGTGTCCGTGATCTTCCCGGCGGAATCGATGAGTATCTTCACCTTATCCACCATAGGAATTGTGAGGGAAAAGAGTGGAACGCAGAATTTAGTAATCCAGGACCTCAAACCGGTGGCGTCAAATCACCTGGTGACATTTCCGATGAAGTGAAGACGTTCACTTCGGCTGAGCGTAGAGAAATGACGAAAGAACTCAGCCGCATTGAACGGCAACTTCACAAATATGAAGAGCAGCGAGAAAAAATCCATGCTGAAATCGTTGCAATATCGACGACAATGAATGACTCGCAAAAATTAGTCAAATTAAGTCAAGATCTCAAAGCACTTGATCGTGAGGTGGATGAACTTGAGTCTCGATGGGTTGAGATCAGTGAGTATTTGATCTAAGAGTTTTTTGTGGCGATTGTTCGTAGACGTTTTTGGTTGCTAATGGCGATGTATATCCATGTAACGCTAGACCATAAAGTACGCAGAAAGGTGTCGATAGGAAAACTTCACCTAAACGCCAAGAGCACACTAGGAGCGCAATAGTTGCTGCTTCAGTGTATAGGGGAAGTCCTGTTGATGGGCCGGACTTGAATAGGGACAAGCAGAAAATAGCGATAAAAAGTAAGAAAATGATAAGGAAAGGCCACCCGCCTTCTTGAAAGAGACCTCGGTAAGAATTGTGGAAAAACCAGTTTCTTCCCTCTAACTCAACTTGGGCGGTAGTGAGGCCGGTACCGTGCCACGGTGCGATTGAGTTTTTCGCTTCGGTGGCTGCATCGATTCGTGCGCGTAATATATCGCTTCCCGCATGAGACTCAAAATCACCTTCATGTGCGAAATTTTCCGTGGCATAATTTAGTGTGGTGTAGCCGATAAAGATTCCGAAAATTTTCAATGGGACATTTGTCATGAATCGCCGGAGCAGTAGCCACGTTATCGCAGCAAGAAATGCGCTAATGCTCGTGCGTGAGTTCGTTAAATAGATAGTAAAGAGGAAAACTGGTGAAAGGAGAATTTGAATTTTCTTTGGAAAAATACTGAGCAAGATAATGAAATAGCAGGCCATTATTGCGCCGGCAAGGTTCTTGTCTCCCAGAAATCCTGTCAAAGAGCCTTCGTAACTGGCGGGGGCGATTCCAAGATAAAAAAGAGGAATATTGATTACTATGGTGCTAAAAATTCCTGCGAGCAATGATTTGATGTGTATCTGTCCAGAACTGATCACTATTGCAGCGACGATCATTGCCGTAATTCGAGATAGTCGAATGATGGCTGGGGTTCCAATGTCGGATGAGACTATGTATAAGTAAAATGCTAGAGGGATATAGGCGGCGATAATTGTTTCAGCGCTACGTAATTGACGTGTAGGGTTTCGGCTGAGACCGATGAGGATGATTCCTGCCATCGCGAGGTCGGAAGGTAGTACCGGTGTATGAATAGGTGATGTGTCACGGATAACAATTAAGGCTCCCAAGATGAAATCTAGGGGGCGGAGGTCCGTGTAGAGGAATCGCAGGACTCCAGCCAACGACTCCTTAGCGCTTTTGGGCATACTAGAAACCTATTTCAGTTTGAGTTGGGTCAAAATTTTGCCCTTCAAATTATCCGTGCCATACTAATCGAGCCTTCCGCCCTAGTGTAACGGCAGCACGCAGGCCTTTGGAGCCTTGCGGTCCGGGTTCGAATCCTGGGGGCGGAACTATTCTAAGTCTTGTTACGCGTGGGCGTTATATCGCGGGTAGAATGCGATGTGGCGTTGTATGACGCTGCGTAGTTCATTCTCTACAGGTCTCACGGAGGGCACAGCCTTATGACAGGCATCATTACTACCGGCGAGAAGCGACTCGTCATCGTATCAGGGCGTTCGCACCCGCAACTTGCCGAAGACGTCGCTCATGAACTCGGCACTGAAGTGCTTTCCTCTACTGCCTACGACTTTTCGAACGGCGAGACTTACGTTCGTTTTAACGAATCTGTTCGAGGCTGTGATGTTTTTGTTATCCAGTCTCATGGTGATCGGGTTAATGACTGGCTGATGGAGCAGTTGATTATGGTCGATGCTCTTAAAAGAGCATCGGCTAAACGAATTAGTGTTGTTGCTCCATTCTTTCCATACGCCCGGCAGGATAAGAAGCATCTTGGTCGTGAACCGATTTCTGCACGACTTGTTGCAGATATGTATAAGACCGCTGGTGCGGATCGTTTGATGAGCGTCGATCTTCATACGGCTCAGGAACAGGGATTCTTCGACGGGCCATGGGATCATCTCTGGGCGCAACCTGTTCTTGTTGAATATGTTCGTAAAAACATTGATGTTGAGAATGCTTGCGTTGTCTCTCCTGATGCTGGCCGTATTCGTGTTGCTGAGCGTTGGGCCAATCAACTTGGTGGAACACCCCTTGCCTTTGTTCACAAGACTCGAGATGTCACTCGTCCTAATGAGTCGGTAGCTAACCGTGTCGTTGGCGATGTGTCAGGTCGTTCATGTGTTCTTGTCGATGACATGATTGACACTGGGGGCACCATTGCGAAGGCGGTTCAGGTTCTCCTTGAGTCTGGCGCGAAAGACGTTGTTGTCGCTGCTACTCACGGTGTTCTTTCTGGTCCTGCTGTCGAACGTCTGAGCACTTGTGGTGCTCGTGAAGTGATCGTTACTGACACCCTTCCAATTTCCGAAGAGAAGCAATTCGATCAATTAACAGTCTTGTCAATTGCGCCTTTGCTTGCGCGTACGATCAAGGCAGTTTTTGATGACGGTTCAGTGACTGAGATTTTCGACGACAACGCTCTTTAATCATCTGTTTGTTGGCTATTGGTGCCGCAGCCTCATTTTGAGGTTGCGGCACTTTTCGTATCGATTGATAACAATAGGGTCCATTGTGAAAGAACAACTGTGATCATGGCGAACAAAAAAATGAACTCTGCTGAGAGAATCGGGAAAAAACCGAGTGTCCAATAGATCAGTGCTGTGCCGAAAGAGAGAACGTTGAATTTCTTGCTTGAGTTGAATGCATGTCTAGTGTTACGGATTTGAGGGAACCTGATTGTAATGTGTAAGAGAAAGATTGGGATCAGAATATCTGCTGGGACATGCGCCGTTGAAGCAAGAATGGCCCATGAGTAGACAAGACCAAAAGAAAATAAAACGCCTAAAGTGACTTTGAGGGCTTGTGTCTGTCGAATAAATACAAGGCAAGGGATCCAGATGGATAACAGGGCACTGAAATGTCCCGATGGAAGAGTATTCCAATGGGGGAAATAACCATAATCTGGATGGGGTAGAGTGCTTTTCAGCACAAAGCAAACCATAAGAAAAGCAAAAAGCAGGATAAGTATTCGAAAAGACAGAAATGGTTCTTTGTTCCGTGCACCTAGAAGAAGGGTAAGAATGACACTAATAAGAACTAGGTGTAGTGGGGAGAATGCTATTAGTAAAAAACTCAGACGGGGTACGCCTATTGCTAAAAAGGAATCACGTCCGAGGAGTGATTGATAGCCAAGTAGTTGCCCAGGCTTTGTCATTCCAAAAAGAATAATAAAAAGGAATGTTGTCACAAGCGTGATCGTTGAAAACTGTTTAATACGCACCACGAGAGGACAGAACTGCTCGGAGGGTTTTCATGAGGATAGAGAGGTCTTGGAGAAGTGACCAGTTATCGATGTAGTACAGATCGAGACGAATGGTTTCATCCCACGAGAGATCTGAACGTCCAGAAACCTGCCAAAGACCAGTAAGCCCAGGACGTACACGGAGGCGGCGCCATTCGTCATCACTGTACTGGACTACTTCCCGTGGTAACGGTGGCCGAGGGCCGATAAGACTCATATCCCCACGAAGAACGTTGATTAACTGAGGTAGTTCATCAATAGAAAGTCTGCGGATAATACGACCAATCGGAGTAACGCGAGGGTCATGTTCAAGTTTGAACATCACTGTATTAGTGCTGTTTCCACCTCGGAGTTCGGCTAGTTTTGTTTCAGCATCAACGACCATTGAGCGGAACTTTAACATCGTAAACATTCGTCCGTCGCGCCCTACACGGGTCTGTTTGAACAGAACAGGGCCACCATCGGTGAGTTTTACTCCGAAGGCTGTTCCGATCATGAGTGGACTAATGATAATTAGGATGAGGGAGGCGAGAACGAAATCAAAAAGCCGTTTACCTCGGGAAAGTGCTCCTTGGGAGCGCGGATCTTCAACGTAGACGATCGGGAGTCCGGCGATAGGACGAGTGCGGATACGATCAGCAGCAACATCAACTAGTGAGGGCATCACTGCCAACTGAGTGTGGTGTCCTTCGAATTGCCAAACAAATCGGCGGAAATCGGTGGATTCGGGTACTGATCCAGAAGCGAAGAGAATAAGGTCGACGTCATTATTGTCGGCTAACGGAAGTAGTCCATCTGAGGGGTTGAAGACTGGTAATTGATGGTGTTGGGTAGGTTGAGGGAAGGAGACCTTGCTGTCAACAACACCGATGGGCTTCATCCCCAGCCAAGGGGCCCTATTAAGCATTCGAGATAATTCTGCAGCCTGAAGATCTGTTCCTACGATTAGCACACGTTTCATTCCAAAACCTCGTTGGTAGAGGAAGTGGAGGATACGGCGTCCGGTCATTCGGAAAAGAAGAACTAAAGGAATGCCAATGGTGAAGAGCAAGAGGAAGAATGAACGAGACAGGGATGTCTGTGTAAGAAATAGGCCGAGCGCAAAAACAGAGACTGTAGCGAGAGAGGCGTTGAAAACACGACGGTAGGCCTCGACACCGGCACCGTACTCGCGTGTGGCGTATCCCCCGAATGCTGCGATCATGAGCATCCAGACAATTACTCCAACGGGGCGTACGCGGGTTAGTGCATTATTGAGCGTTGCGTCATCATTGAGGAATCCGATATCACCGCGAAGGTGTGTAGCTAGCGTAAAGGCGATAATGATTGCGAAAAAGTCGAGAACTAAAACGCCCAGACGAACCAAATGGCGGACCTTGTCTTGCGGAATCACTTCAATTCCTTCGATTGTCCTAGATGCTCATTAACTATTAAATTCAGCGCATGATGAAAATTTTTTTCATCGAAAGTCTTTGCGTGGTTGACAATGCTGTCTATGTTCCATGAAAACTCTTCAGAATGTAGGACAGCGTCGCGGATCTTGTCGGGTGTTGGGGACTCGAAGAATAGTCCTGTGATATTTTCTCGAACAGTATCGAGATAGCCTCCTCCTCGCAATGCGATGACTGGTTTTCCGAAGGAGAATGCTTCCAATGGGGCTAAGACCGAAGTCTTCGAACGATGGTGCGATAAGAGCTGTGCAGTGTGTGTACGCCCAGGCCATTTCGCTGTCTTCTAAACCAGATAGCAAATGAATATTCTGTGGAGCGATGGAATGTAAATACTCTTTTTCTGGACCTGATCCAATAATGACAAGATTCTTTGAGGGCAAGTCTTGAAAGGCTTTGATAACCTTGTCGACATTTTTGTAAGGCATCAAACGACTGACAACTAGATAGAAATTATCGATATTTTTAAGGGCATCGATCGGAATTTGCGCCTCAGATCGTCTGATACCGGCTGGGGGAAAAATGATAGGAGCTTTTCTGCCGTATATACGGGAAATTCGTTCAGCCACAATTGTTGAATTAGCAATGTATGTGGTCGGGATGCTAGCAGCAGACTGATCCCATAATGTTAGAGGTTTTTTTAAAAAACGAAGCGCTAGTTTCTTGGGGGAAAACTTGCTTGATGATCGAAGATACTGGTCCTCTAAATAGAGGAAACGCGCAGGGGAGTGGCAGTAAACGATATTTGCACCAGATGTTCGGAAACCATGCGCCCAACCGGTTGAAGACGTCAGTACGAGATCAGCATCGATAGACATCATTGATGATGCGGGGGCTAAGAATGGTAGAGCTAGTCGGTGATCTTGGCGAAACAGTGAGATGTGGTTAAGTGGACTCGTAATAATGTTTGCGTCTTGAAATTCAGGAAATGTTGTCTCTGGGTTATAAAGCGTTGTGTAGATAGGCGCATCAGGGAACGCCTTGTGCATCGAAAGCACAACACGTTCAGCCCCACCACGTTGGGTGAGGTAATCGTGTGCGAGGGCAATATGTGGGGTAGTGCGCAAAGTCATCGTATAGACATCTTAGAAACGGGATTTTAATGGGGAAGAAGAATAATATCCTTTGACCGCGGCGCTTTCAATCAGAGAAGCGACCAGTTTTTTTCCGATCGCGGGATGCAGGAAAGGCAATATTTTATCGACGTACTCTGATGCTTTGAGGTAGTTTTCCTCCGTTTCGAGACTGCCTACTACGCGTAAGATTTTTCCCCAAGTATCATGTGGAAACTCAGGAGGATCGAGAACGCTGGGATGTTCTGAGGCAAAGGTGTTTTTAGCGGCGGCGGAGTGAAACGCACGGATCGTACGTGATGAAACCGATATTGCCGCTCCATGGTGTATTGTTTCCAACTCAGGTGCAAGGATTACGGGAATATTATGTTTGTAAAGGCGATATCCGTAATCAACGTCTTCCCAGCCATAATGAGTATATGCAGGAGAATATTCCCCTACACGTTCCCATGTCTCTCGACGTATTGAGCAGTTTCCAGCCCATAGGTGCCAAGTCTGTTCTCCCATGAGATATGCCTGACGTCGAAAGTCTTTGTTGCGAGGATATCCATAGACTTGCGCATAGCGGTTCTGAGGGAGGATGTCATCATATAGGCCAATGACGCCGACTGTTTCAAATTGATGGCGCGCGATGTGGGCACTAACGTAGTTTGAACAGGGCTCCAGGTCGTCATCACAGCGGATGAGAACGTCTCCCCGTGCAGCATTGAATCCTGCATTGAGTGCCGATACCCGCCCGCGATTATCGGGAAATATTACGGCTCGAATGTTTAAACCCAAAGATTTATGGGTTTCGATTAACTTTTCAGATTTATCAAAAATGCCATCGAGAACGACAATGACTTCAAAATTATCAGTTGTTTGAGACAGTAAAGCCGGTAAGAGGGTCTGTAATTTTAATTCCCCTTTATATGAGGGAACAATTATTGATGCTGTTGGTGTACTCATCAGTTATTCTCCGGAGGGATGGTGTCTGTGAGAAAACAGTGGATACGTTGGCTTGCTGCCTCTGTGGAGAAGCATGTGCGCCAGCGTTCGTGGCTCGCATCAACAAGTGTTTGCTGATCTATAGGGTTGAGAGTGGATAATGCTGCGATTGTTCGGGCCAAGTCTTTTGGATCATTTTTCCTTGCGATGAAGGGATAGTCTGGTGGAAGAATCTCTGGAAATGCGCCAGAGTCTGTCACTACTAGTGGAATACAGGCAGACATCCCCTCAATCAAGGTAAGGCCAAACGGCTCGTCCCATGAGGAAGGAACAACCAGAAGGTCTATCTGAGAATAGAATTTTTCCTGATTTACCCAGCCTAGACGGGTGGTGAAAGATGAAATATGAGAGAGAGCTTTTTCAACCTCTGCAGTTTCGGATTCGCTAGAGAAGCGTGGCTCACCTGCGATGACAAACTCTATGTTAAAAGAACGAGTTTCATTGAGAATAACTAAAGCATTAGCGAGGTCGATGATTCCTTTGAGGGGAGATAAACGACCAATAAAACCAACTCGAATAACATTTTCGGATTTTTTTCGGTGAGAAACATTGATTGGATCGCACCAGTTCCATAGCAGTTGAGCGAATGGAAATTGATTTTTCATGAAAATTGATGGCACGACGAGAGCTAAGGAGCCGGCACCCGCTAATCGTCCGGCCATGATGTGCTTTTTCGAAGGTGCTTGATGAAGATGAACGATCCTCTTTGGATGTCCAATAGTGGCTAATCCAGGAGTATGCCCATGACACCACAGCACGCCGTCACGATGTTTTTTATCCCATTCACGAAGATTGCGCATGTACTCCATTTTGGAATGTGCGCGAATTCCTACGGTTGAAAAACCAAGATCTGAGGCTTCGCGCCCCACACCATCGTTACTTTGTGGAGCGACGACCGTGACATCATGCCCAAGTTCTCGACAAATCTTGGCGTATTGGAGAAGCATGACTTCACCGCCACCAATTTCAGCATTATTTGCTGCGAAGTAGAGATGGGTCATTGGTAACACTCCCGATAAACAGCAGCAATCTCAGTGCACATCATGCTCACACTTGGCCATTGAGTGGGCAGAGAAGGGCGTGATTGCGGATTTTCGCACTGGTTGACTATTGCTGCAGACACAGCAAGAACATTGCTTCCTTCAACAAGGCAATGTGAGGGAAGCATCTCGGAATTTCCTCCCACGGGAGTTGCTACGACGCCACAGGGAGAATTCATAGCATCGAGCAAACTGTATGAGCAGTTTTCCCACTGGGATAATTGGACAAGAACATCGTGAGAGTACAATGCGTCATGAGCATCGATGAAACCAGGGAAAGTTACAGACTCCGAAATCCCAAGAACCTTACACATGCGTTCGAGATCTCCGCGAAGTGGACCTTCTCCGGCCATCGTGAGAGTTGCTTCAGGATAGTCTCGATGGACAACACTGAAAGCCTTGAGGACATCTTCGAGGCCTTTTTCGTGGGACAGACGTGAAAGAGAGAGGATTTTCCACCCGTCTCGAGAGTCTGTAGAGAACGCTGAGAAACTTTCACCATTGTCAGAGGAATCAACACCATTGCGAATCACCGTAATGGGCTTCGTGACGTTCCATCGAGCTCGCATCGCTTGAGCGGTGGCATCGGAGACAGCAATCAAAGCATCGAAAACACGTGAGCGAAAATGGTGAGCGGTTTCCATTACTTGAGCAGACATGCCTGAAGAGTGATACACCGCAGCGGTTCCAGCAATTCCGTGTTCAGTACTGACAAGTTTGGTATCCCAACGTGTAACTAATGCCAGCGCTGCAACAATATCTGCGTATGCCAGATGGGTATGAATAATAGCGGGACGGAGAGTAGTCACCGCATGACGGAGAGCTTGGATAGACGAAAGAAGACCAGCGTCGGGACCGAATTCATCCACAATAACAGGAATACCCTCATCCGAAAGGGCTCGAGAAAGTGGCCCATCCGGGCATAGCACCATGAGACGAGTACGTGGAATTCCCTGGCGTGCGACGTCGAGAACATGACGCCCCACCCCAGCTAATTCACCTACGGGCACGCACCATAATGCGATCGGTGCGTGGCCAGAAATACCGTGAAAACTACTCACAGGTATTCCTCGAGGCGATCGAGAGCCAGCCAGAACCCTTCACCATTGTTGGTGTGACCCATCCAAATTTCGGGAATGAATGAAACTCCAGGTGCAAGGCGATCCAACTGCTCGGCAAGCTCAGCGAAGTCCACATCGCCTTCACCGATCTGGACCCCTTCACCGTCAACGCCCTTACCATCTACCACGTGGAGGTGAGCGGACAAGGGTGCCAGAATCTCTGTGTATTCACATAGTGGGCGATGCTCGTGATTCGCAGAGAGCATTGAGTGGGAGATGTCGTAGGTAATCTGAAGTCCAGAACGCTCTGCGAAATCAGCCAGTGCTTCAGGGCTCATAAAGAGGTTGTGGTACTGCTGGCCGCCGAGCAACCACGGGTAAGGAGGAAGCGTCTGCGGCGCGAGGCGAACACCCGAATGATCGATGTGCTTCAAGCCCTCGATAATCCGGTCGTACATGCCTGGGATTTCATCCTTGCTTACTGGACCATTCTTTGTGAAGCCACCAAGAGTTGCAATGAAGACAGGATCTTCTTCTTGAGTGAAGTACGGGCGCAGTGACTTGGTGATATCGATAGTGCGCTGGAGTTCCTTGATTGAGCGTTCCCAGATTTCATCGTTCTGAGAAGCCATGTCGAGGATAAAGTCACCGCTGAAGAGATCGGGAAGGTGACAGGTGTAGCCCATGGGCAGAGGGGAATCTGTGTAACGAGCAAAGACTTCGTCCACGTCCATGTCTAGGTCCTTGTAGGAGTAATGGAACTCTAGGAAGTCTGGGTGAGCACCAATATCTAAGATGCCCTGGAAGTCGTGGTAGCGAACGGGCACACCCCAGGGGCGGCGGAAAGAGTAGTTACGGGGGAGTGCAGGGTTGTCGCTAATATCGCCGTCATAGAAGAAGTCTCCTGCGGCAATATTGCGGCTTGATATGCGCCCAATAAGTTGGGGGAGGAGGTTAGGCTGGAGGCCACGTCCGGGGCTTTTGACGGTTACGTCATCTTCACAAATGCGTTGGCCGGCAGTTATATCTTTTGTAGCCACGAGGCTCTTGGCAAGATTGGCGCGGTTCATAAATTCACCGGGGTGAACAATGCGAGGCTCTGCGGTGCCCAGGGACGCTTCGACTTCACGAATTTGGCGGACCATGGTGGCGAACTCATCGGGGAGAAGAGAGACCTTGTGGTCGTTACCTTCGAGGTTGCGGTCGATGGTGAAGTGCTTTTCAACAATGGATGCACCAAGTGCTACAGCTGCGAGCGGCACGTGGTAGCCGCGCTCATGGCCGGAGTATCCTACGGGGCAATCTCCAAGTTCAGCCAGGCGCTTCATGTACCGCAGGTTCAAATCCTTAAACGGTGCGGGATAGGTGGACTGAACCTGGAGAAGCGCGTAGGGAGCACCAAACTTGCGGATGAGTGCTACAGATTCGTTGATTTCTTCTTCGGTGCTCATACCGGTGGACACAACCATCGGTAGGCCTTCTTTTGCTGCTGCCCGAAGGAGACCATGGTTGGTAAGGTCTGCCGAAGCAATCTTGAGACCATCAATGCCGTATTCAAGGAGGACATTGAGGCTCGGAATATCCCACGGAGTACACATGACATCGATTCCGCGATTACGGCAGTGATCGAAGACTTGAATCATTTTCTCAGCGGGCAGAGAGAACCGGGTCAGTAGGTCGAGGGTGTACTGAGCACCTAAGTCTTCACCAGAAGTGAGTTTGCCTGATGCTCCACGGTAGAGAGCATCCATGTCACGGAGCTGGAACTTTACACAGTCAGCACCCGCGTCAACAGCAAGATCAACGAGTTGGAGGGCAAGATCGATATCGCCCTGATGGTTGTTGCCGATTTCAGCGATGGTGAAAACGGGCTGCTCTTTGCCCACGCGGTGTTGACCGATGGTAAAGGAATCATTTCCTGGGGACGCAATAGCAACGACGCGTCCACGTTCGTCGAGAACTGGGACGAGAGTCACACCATCGCGGAATTTCCAATCCAGTTCGTCAACCATGGTGCCTTCAGAGACGGACTTGGGAGAAGGATTAGCAACGGTTTGTGCTTGGACGGAGAGATCAGAATTGCCTGCGGTGAGCCAACGGCGTACGTCGCCGTCAGTTAATGAGCCGGTAAGAGTACCGTGTTCATCAACAAGGAAGATTGTGCGTGATTTATTGGCATTGATTTTTGCTAATGCAGTGAGGAGGGGATCCTCAGAAAAAGCGATATAGGGGGTGATGGAGCGCTCGATGCTCATGAGAGCCCTTCCTGCATTGTCATTTCTTGAAGTGTTTTACCAGCGAGTTGGAGATCGAGTGGACTATCAATATCAACGCCCTCGACCTCATCCATGATGAATAAGCCAATTTTTCCGCCGATACGGTTATGGTTCTCAATGTAAACCCATGGCCGAGTGATATACAGCGAGCCAGTTTCTCGGTAGCGGAATTGGTCAGGAGTCAGTTCTTGACGACGCGGTCGATTGTTAACATCGAAATCTGCTGTGGGGCCGTGGCCGTCACGTGCTGTCCACCATAAGAATGGTGTCTGGGGGACGACGCCGACAAGACAGTCCATCCCGGTCTCTTCTATTTGTGTGATCGCTCGGTCTACTGTTCCGGGACGACGCACTGGAGACGTTGCTTGAAGAAGCATAACGGCGTCGGGATGGTAGCCATCTGCAGCGAGGGTGTCGATGACGTGCTCAATCACCGGTTCAGTCGCGGTGGTGTCCTGAGCTAGTTCGTCGGGGCGGATAAGGACTTCAGCGCCTGCGTGACGGGCCACCCCAGCGATTTCAGCGTCTTCGGTTGATACCACGACGCGAATATCGTGAGTTGCTGCTAAAGCCTGTTCAATCGTCCACACAACGAGAGGCTTGCCACCAACATCTCTGAGGTTTTTCCTAGGGATACCTTTGGATCCTCCACGAACAGGGATAACACATAAGGTTTTCATGAAGGGATCTTTCTTTCGGTCAAGCGCTAGGCAATGTTTAATTTAAAGAATTGCACAAGAATGCGATACGGGCAGCTGGGGACTGGGTCGGTAATGATGGGGGAGCAGTAGGGGACTCGCCCCACTGAGCCATGTTATACCGCGAATGGAACGAGTGGACCCACGAAGGTGCCCCTGGGGCGTAGACCCACGAAGGAATCCCTCGGCATGCCATTTCTACAACACCAGTTGAAAAGACTGACACCACCGGGTGGCCAGATTCAGTAAGCGGCCTACTGGAATAATCGATACTGATTCCCTGACGTTGCCATACTGCGTGAATGGCTCGTGACACCTTGTCTTTTTCAGAGGGGTGTGGGCGGTATATAGCCTGATTCATTGAGCAGAATGAATAACTTGTTCGTGTCATGTAATAACGGCCAAGTTCAGTGCCGTGTAACTGTCCAAGAAACATCGGTTGAACTGATTCATCGATGGTGACTACCGGTGTTTGTGCGGCTTGCCAGAGTAATTCACTACTGACTGTTTGCGTGGTGACATCTGTTCGTCCTGAGAGCCAGAATTCGGCGTCGTTATCAGAAAAAACAAATGCATGTGCACCGCGGGGGAGGGGAGCCATAAAAGGGGTGAGAAGGCCGTGTTGAACTACGCAGAAACGGAGGTCTCGGTGAATGGCGAATCGGTAGGCGAGTGTTCCCAGGGGGAGGTAATGACCCGAAGCGAGAATGGTGGAGATGCTTTGGGGGAGCGCAGACAGATGAGCAGGAGTGAGTGTTTCCTCTTCCCATTGACCTGACAGGAAGGGGGTAACGCTACGCGGGCACATCACTACACATGAGTCCATATGATTGGCGGGAGCAATGAGGGCTGCTTGTTGTGACGAAGTGGGAGCATCAATGACAACTAAAGTCTTTGGGGCATTTCCCTTAGTAAGAAGAACGTTGTCGTCTATCTGAGGGGAACGAGGACGCAGGGAGCCGGTTACAGCGTGCTTGAGATTTCGCACACGGTGTTGATCGTGCTCCCACTTTTTCCACGCCTGAATGTCCCTGGGAAATAGGAGGCCGTGGTCTGGGGCGTATTGAGGTGTTAATCCCACAATGACTCCAAAACGGGAATGCGATGGTCAAAGGTATGTTCAGCCAGGGTACGTTTTTGCCCAGCTTCTCGAATTGAATTCGCCCAGGCGGGTTCTTTTTTCAAGCGCTGCGCTAATTCCACTAGTTCTTCCGGGCTATGGAACACGAGTACTTCAGTACCGGGATCGTACAGATCGGAGACATCGTCACGGTCGATCAACTGCACTCCACCAACACCGGGAATCTCGTAAGTACGCATCGTGAAACCATCTTGGTTCTCATGGACGTTGAGGCTCGCCAGAGCACCGGCCTGGATCCCATAAGCACGATCTCGAGGAATGTCACGGAATGCTGGAATTGAGGGGCGAGGGGAGAACCATGTTCGTGCGAGGTCAAAGGGATGGTGAGACCACTCTCGACCGTAAGCTGCTACGTTGACACCTGAACGATGTAAAGTTTCCAGGAGTGGTGCGCGTTGGCCATAGCGAGCACCAATGAAAACGACATTTTGTGAGGGGGTGGAGGTGAAAGGAAGAGTTGCATCGTAAGCGTCTAAGACATGGACAGTTCGAGCCCCGCGTTTTGTGAACTCTGCAGTGTCATGTTGCGAGTACGAGGCAACAGGGCCATGAGACATGAGTTCTTCATAACTCATCGTCATTCGGGCAACCTCGTCATACACCAGGGTAATCGGGCGAGCGCCCACGTCGTTGACGGCCTCCCAGAACGAATCACGAAGGAGATCGCCGCGAATGACAAGTACTAATTCGGGTTTCACATCACGGACGTGTTGGGCGACCTTTGCTGAGACTTCACGTGCTTGTTTTTCACGGGTGTCCTGGCCGAACTTTTGGGGAAGCTCAATCGTCAGTTTGTGGTGGAACTTGTCGCTAAGAGTCGCAAGAGTGTCGTAGCAGACCGTTCGAGCGTTATAGCCACGACGTGTGAACGCTGATTCGTAGGCTTTCCAATAACCGTGAAAACCTGGGGAGAGAATCAGCAATTTTTTCATACGCAAAATATTTCTGTTTCTAGTCGAAAAGTAGAGTTCTTGTGCTGGTAAGGCGGCGTCGAAAGACTCATTGAATCTGTAGTATAATATATATCTGGACTACTATTTTGGGTGGATGTCGTTTCTGAAAAGCGTGATTCTTCTCAAGTTAGTGGTTCGTACGTGCCGTAATGGAATGAAGTTGGGCGCTTGTATGGCTAATGAAGAAGTTGAATGCGATTTATTGGTAGTCGATCTTGCTGGTGCAGGATTTGATGGGGAATCATATTTTATCCCCAAGAAATCTGCGGCGGGGTTGTTGAAACTTTTTTCTGAAGTTAATTACAAGGTCTGTGTCATTTTTAAGGATTGTTCTTTTTCTGTCGGCCCCGGACTTGTAAAATTTTCTCCTGGCGAGGCTCCTTTTGGGATTATTGTCGTCGATGATATTCCAACTGCAATTCAGTCTATAAAATATAAAGTTTTTTCAGGGCTTTTGTCTCCGACTGTGCGTTTTATTTGGGATGCGGTCGATTATTCTCGCTCGATTCCCCTTCTAGAAAACAATATGCGTAATAGAATGCTTTTCTCGGGGCTTATGAACGTCGATTTTGTCACTAGAATTCGTATCCTTGTGGGTGCGGTTCGTGAAGAGTTGTTTATCAGGAAGATCGTTCGAAGATCCGCTGGGATTGAGTGTAATGGTTTTCCTGCAGCAAACAGTTATTCTTCGATAGCGAAGAAAAATATAATGTATCTTGATTCAAGGGTTGATCCATCTCAAACTTGTGGAGGCCCATCCTTTCGAGAACGCGAGAGTTCTGCCATCCGTGTTGCTTTTTCTGGTCGTTTGATCGCCCAGAAAGGGTTCGATGTTGCTTTGCAGGCTTTCATTGACGCAAGAAATCTCGGATTCAATGGCATATTTGAAATATTTGGTGATGGCGAGTTAAGGGAACTTATCCCGAAAGATGATCCCAATATCATTTGGCATCGAGAAATTCCCTTTAATCCTGATTGGATAGATGCTGTTTCTTCACGTATTGATGTGATGTTGATTCCCCATACGCAAGGTGACCCCTCGGGAACTTATATGGAGTCTTTTATTTGCGGTGTGCCGATTATTTCATTCGATAATGACTCGGCGCGTAATATAATTAAGGCAAGTGGCGGGGGGTGGGTGATTTCGATGGGTAATTTAGGTGATATCGTCTCGTTGCTACTAAGACTCGCTTCTAATCCTGAAGAAATTGTTGAAAAAGCACGTCTTGCATATCTGTTTGGTCAGAAGCATTCGTTTACGAATGAATATAAAAAACGGGCTGAGTTCGTGTCGTCTATTATTGAGTCAGTAATGGTTTGAATCCGTGCGTTTAATTGGTCTCCTTTCCCCTCTGGCTGCAGATGCAGTCACGTCGCAACTCATTGACGACGCCGCGTCCACTGTTCGTGATGACCGTTCCGTTATTGTCGGCCCGGGTGCACGGCCTGCTCTTGTTGCGGCGTTGCATCTGGGGAATGAGGCTTTACGTAATCCAGGACGTTCTGTTTCGACGAAGAAAACTCCGCTCCTTGTTGTGACTGCAACGGGGAAAGAAGCAGATGATTTCGCCACGGCGCTTCGTTGTTATCTCCCAGACGCTGACGTTGATGTTTTTCCTGCGTGGGAAACCTTGCCTCATGAGCGCTTATCTCCCAGGGCAGACACTGTTGCTCAACGTTTGTCGGTTCTTCGTCGTCTGGCACACCCCGAGGATGCAGAAGATGGTGATTCGACTCGAGGGCCTATTGGTGTCCTAGTTGTTCCCATCCGCGCGTTGCTTGCACCGATTATTCAGGGCCTTGGCGACATTGATGTATGCACGATTGCTGAGGGCCAGGAAATCAGCCTTGATGACTTGGTCGATTTCTTATCTTGTAGCGCATATACCCGCGTCGACATGGTTGAAAAACGCGGTGAGTTTGCAGTGCGTGGCGGGATTGTGGACGTCTTTCCCCCAACACTTCCTCGCCCTGTCCGTATTGATTTTTTTGGTGACGAGATTGATGACGTGTCCTGGTTTGCCGTGGCCGACCAGCGATCAATCGAAGCAGTGGGCCACAGCCTGACGCTGACCGCCTGCCGAGAAATGCTCTTGACCGATGATGTACGCAAGCGCGCTCAGGCGCTGATCTCGACGATTCCTTCTGCTCAGGATCTCCTTGAGAAAATCAGCGAGGGGATTGCTGTTGAGGGCATGGAATCACTGGCGCCGGTGCTGGTGGATGGCATGGAACCGCTCCTCAATCACATTGGTGAACGACTCGTCGTTGTTGCAGAGCCTGAGAAAGTTCGCAAACGTGCCGACGATCTTGTGGCAACTACCGAAGAGTTCCTTGCTGCTGCATGGACGAACGCAGCCTCAGGTGGTCATGTTCCTGTCGATCTTTCAGGTGCGGCGTTTGCTTCGTTAGCCCAGACACGTGCTAGAGCGCTTGCTGACGGAAATGGCTGGTGGTCTCTCGCGTCCTTTGGTCTCTCTGATGCTGATATTTCCCTTCCTCTTCGCGAGCCGCAGGGATATCGAGGAGCACTCGATCGTGCCGTGGCCGATATTCGTGCTTTGATGAAGACCGGCTGGAAAGTTGTGGTCGCAACGGATGGCCCTGGTCCAGGCCGTCGCCTGGCTCAACTGTTCACCGATGGGGATGTGCCTAGCACCATC
Organism: Actinomyces vulturis; assembly: GCF_001687305.1. Lineage (GTDB taxonomy): Bacteria > Actinomycetota > Actinomycetes > Actinomycetales > Actinomycetaceae > Actinomyces > Actinomyces vulturis. The sequence goes on along the minus strand of NZ_LZRK01000003.1, from coordinate 363,024 downwards.
GTCGCGAATGTCGACGACCTCAGCGACATTGATGATGGTGTGGTTGCCATTACCACTGCTTCTGCGGGACATGGATTTGTTCTCGATGACCAGCAAATCGCACTCATCGCGGAATCCGACCTCACTGGCCGTGCATCATCAACACCAGCACAACGCTCTAGTGTCCCCACCCGACGCTCCAAACGCAGTGTGGACCCACTGTCACTGCGTCCGGGAGACATCGTGGTTCATACCCAACATGGTGTGGGACGGTTCGTTGAATTGACGAAACGGACACTAGGCAGTTCGAAAAACGCCTCCACGCGCGAATACCTGGTGATTGAGTACGCGCCCTCACGTCGTGGACAGCCAGGAGACCGACTTCTCGTCCCCACTGATGCCCTTGATCAGGTGACGAAATATATTGGTGGTGATTCGCCGTCGTTAAACAAAATGGGCGGTGCTGACTGGCAAAAGACGAAGTCCAAGGCACGTAAAGCAGTACGAGAGATTGCTGCAGAATTGGTTCGCCTTTATGCTGCACGCTCAGCTACTCAAGGTTTTGCTTTTAGCCCGGATACACCATGGCAACGCGAACTTGAAGAGGCTTTCCCCTATCAGGAGACTCGCGATCAATTAGTGACCATTGACGAGGTCAAAGCAGATATGTCGAAGCCTCAGCCGATGGACCGTCTGATTTGTGGCGATGTGGGCTACGGGAAAACGGAGATTGCTGTTCGCGCTGCCTTTAAGGCTATTCAAGACGGTAAACAAGTTGCTGTTCTTGTGCCTACGACTCTTCTCGTGAGCCAGCACGCAGAGACATTCTCGGAGCGTTACGCGGGCTTCCCTGTACGTGTGGCCCAGTTGTCGCGCTTCCAAAATGCTCAGGAGAGCCAGGAAGTCTTAGAAGGACTGGCTGATGGCAGCATCGATGTGGTGATTGGTACGCACCGACTCATCACTGGCAACGTGGTATTTAAAGATCTCGGACTGGTCATCATCGATGAGGAACAGCGTTTCGGTGTGGAACACAAAGAAACGCTCAAGGCACTACGGACGGATGTGGATGTGCTGAGCATGTCCGCCACCCCGATTCCTCGTACTCTTGAAATGGCAGTGACGGGGCTGCGAGATATGTCGATTTTGGCGACGCCGCCCGAGGACCGACATCCGATTCTCACCTATGTGGGTGCATACGAAACACCTCAGGTGCAGGCCGCGATTCGACGGGAACTTCTCCGCGACGGTCAAGTTTTCTACGTGCATAACCGAGTTGAGGATATTGACTCAATTGCTGCTCATTTATCTGACATGATCCCCGAAGCCCGAGTAGCTGTTGCCCATGGACAAATGGGCGAGCATCGACTTGAGCAGATTATCGACGCCTTCTGGCATAAAGAAATCGATGTGCTTGTCTGTACAACTATTGTCGAAACGGGACTCGACGTGTCCAATGCGAATACGTTGATTGTGGATCGTGCAGATCGTATGGGGTTATCCCAACTGCATCAGTTACGCGGGCGAGTCGGCCGTGGCCGAGAACGTGCCTACGCCTACTTCCTTTACCCAGGAGATAAGCCGCTTACTGAAACTGCCTTGGAACGTCTTCGGACAATTGCGAGTAATACGGACCTCGGTGCGGGGATGCAAGTGGCAATGAAGGACCTGGAAATTCGCGGCGCCGGTAACCTTCTTGGCGGAGAACAATCGGGGCATATCGCCGGAGTGGGCTTTGACCTCTACGTCCGCATGGTCTCTGATGCTGTGAATGCTTTCCGTAAGGGTTTGGGCCATGACGTGGAAGAAACTGAAGATGATGACCTGACAGTCGAACTTCCGATTGATGCCCATGTGCCTGAGGATTACATTCCTCATGAACGCCTTCGCCTTGAGGCTTACTCAAAGTTCGCGGCATGCCGGAGTGATGAACAGGTCGCAGATGTTGTAGCTGAACTCGAAGATCGTTACGGGTCGCTGCCTGAACCTACTGTTCGTCTCGCTGATATGGCGCGACTGCGTGCCAAAGCCCGATATTTGGGACTTCGAGAAATTGTTGCCCAAGGTAAGAGCGTGCGTATCGCCCCAATTGAAATGCCTGAGAGTAAGCGTCTTCGCCTCATGCGATTATATCCTGGTACTACTTTGAAAATACCAACGAGAACGATAGTCCTTCCACTTCCTGGGGTGCGGAAAATTGGTCAAAAAAAAGTTGGAGCCGTCGAGTTTTTGGAATTTATTAGTACTGTTATTGAGGAATTCGGTAATTCTTCTTTAAAAGGATGAAAAATGGATCTTTCAGTTGTGATTTGTGTTCGTAACGGGCGTTCTGTTATTGGAAAACAACTAGATGCATTGGCTGTCCAGAAAACCAGCATTGATTGGGAAGTAGTCGTTGCCGATAATGGTTCTACGGACAGCACTCGAGAATACTGCGAACAACGTTCGAAAAGTTTTCCAGTCCCTCTTCGTGTGGTTGATGCAGGTAAACAGCCATCGATCCCTATCGCTCGCAATGTTGGGGCTCAACATGCTGCTGGTTCTGTTATTGCCTACTGTGATTCTGATGACGAAGTTGTCGCTGGTTGGGTTCAGGCTGCTTGGAACTCCATTAACAAGGGATTTGACATTGTTGCTGGTCAGTGTATCGAGAGATCCGATAGTCTCTTCGCCCATGGAAAGGTACTCAATCCTGGGTGTTTGATCGGCCAGGAAACTGGGAATCTCGCGGTAATGGCGGGAAATTTTGCGGTGAAGAAAAAGATATTTATCGAAGTTGGCGGCTTCGACGAAGGTCTTCCACCCTATGGCTGTGAGGAATTTGATTTCTCTATTCGGTTGAAAAATTTGGGGGCGGAATTTGGTGCTGCGCCAGATATGGTGATTTTATTTCAGCCAACTCATAACAAAAAAAAATTGATTAAAAAGATTTACCGCTCCGCTATGGCGGAGCATGTTTTGTGGCATCGACACCCGGAACGTTTTTCTGATGAGTTGCGGCCGCATTATCTAATGAAGCGTTTTATTAGATGGCCTGTCGATTCAGCGTGTTTAGTTTATCAAAAGAGGTCTCGGGCGCTGAACCCAATACTTCGATCTTTAGTCAACCTGTGTGGGCATATGGATGCAGAGGTTCGTTGGGTCCGGTTGGGCAAATTGAAGCCAGGAAAGTATTTGCAGGACAAGCGCGATAATGTTGACAGTCTGCAATAGATGTCACGCCATGTGCGAACATATCTCGACAAGGACCTTCGCCATTCCCCTGCGCGGCGAAATCGCGTTAGTCTAGACGCGTTAATAGGTCCAACCCATCTTAGGAGTACCAAGTGGCCCTGATTGAAAACGTTCACGCACGCGAGATCCTCGATTCCCGTGGCAACCCCACCCTTGAAGTTGAGATCCTCCTTGAAGACGGCGCATCTGCACGCGCAGCCGTTCCCTCCGGTGCATCCACCGGTGCTTTCGAAGCAGTCGAGTTGCGTGACGGCGACAAGGGCCGTTACCTCGGCAAGGGCGTTGAAAAGGCTGTTGATAACGTTAACGACATCATCGCCCCTGAAATCATCGGTTACGACGCGGCTGACCAGCGCGGTCTTGACCAGTTGATGATTGATCTTGATGGCACCCCCAACAAGGGCAAACTTGGTGCCAACGCCATCCTCGGCGTGTCCCTTGCTGCTGCACAGGCATCCGCAGAATCCGCAGGCCTCGACCTCTACCAGTACATTGGTGGCCCCAACGCACATGTTCTGCCCGTCCCTATGATGAACATCCTTAACGGTGGATCCCACGCAGACTCCAATGTTGACATCCAGGAATTCATGATCGCCCCCATCGGTGCACCCACCTTCCGTGAAGCACTCCGCATGGGCGCAGAGGTCTACCACGCACTCAAGGCAGTGGTGAAGGATCGTGGCCTGTCCACCGGTCTCGGTGACGAAGGCGGCTTTGCTCCCAACCTCGACTCCAACCGTGAAGCACTCGAACTCATCGTTGAAGCCATCGAGAAGGCCGGTTACCAGCCCGGCAAGGATGTCGCTCTCGCCATGGACGTTGCCTCCACCGAGTTCTTCAACGAAGACACCAAGACTTACCTCTTCGAAGGCGAACAGCGCGACAACGACTACATGGTCAACTACTACGAGCAGCTGATCACCGACTTCCCCATCGTCTCCATCGAAGATCCCCTCTCCGAGGATGAATGGGAAGACTGGGCCGCACTGACCGCCAAGATTGGTGATCGCGTCCAGCTCGTTGGTGACGACTTCTTCGTCACCAACCCCGAGCGTCTCGCCAAGGGCATCTCCATGGATGCAGCAAACGCACTGCTCGTGAAGGTCAACCAGATTGGTTCCCTCACCGAGACTCTCGACGCTGTGGAAATGGCACACCGTGCAGGTTTCAAGAGCATGACCTCTCACCGTTCCGGTGAAACCGAGGACGTCACCATCGCTGACCTCGCCGTTGCCACCAACTCCGGTCAGATTAAGACCGGTGCTCCCGCACGTGGCGAGCGCATCAACAAGTACAACCAGTTGCTCCGTATCGAAGAAGCACTGGGTGACGCAGCAGTTTACGCAGGTGCTGGAGCATTCCCCCGCTTCCAGGCCTGAGGTTGAGAGTTCGTCAACTCTGATGAACTAACCTCATTCTTTACGCCAGTGGCTGGGAAACATCGTGTGATGTTTCCCAGCCACTGGCGTTTCAATCTCCGCTAAGGAATGATTCACACTATGAAGCCATGTCGTCCCCAACCCGCCCGGCCGAGAACCGGTTCGGTGACTCACTATGAAAAGCGGCGGGACGGCGTCGAATCCCACGACGAATCGCGAGAGCAAACTCAGGGTGCGCCAAAGAGCAACGGTGGACTGAATCCATCCACGAAAAAGTCTCCGACTAGGACGCAGCCTGTTTTGACCGTCGGCGGCCATGACGGCATGACGGTGCCGTGGACGTCAATCGCTTTAGTCGTTGTTGGACTGTTCGCTATCTATGTCATTTTTCCTTCGTTGCGGTCTTATCTCATCCAGCAGCAGCAATATGACGAAGTAGTTTCTCAGGTTCAGAGCACTAAGGAACTCAACCAGTCATTGGAAAATGAACTCCAGCGGTGGAACGACGATGATTTCGTCCGCTCCCAGGCGCGAGATCGGCTTGGCTACGTGATGCCAGGAGAAACCACTTATATCGTAGTCAATCCCGGTCACATGCATGGAGAGCCTGAGGCGGGATCGGAATTATCACAACAAACTCATGAGCCCTGGTTTGTTCAACTGAACAACACCGTACAGATCGCCGGCCAGATTAGTGATCGACACATTCAGGATCCGGCTCAACGAGGTTGGACAACTCCAACTCCACAGGTTCCGAGTGAATCTCCGAGTCCTGCATCCGAGAATTCTCCCTAAGCGTTGTATAGTGCCGCACTAACACCTAGCATGAAAGAAATTTGATATGGAAACTCTTTCCTCCGTCACCGACGATGACATTGACGCTTTGGAACATCAACTTGGTCGTTTGCCGCGGGGAGTAGTTTCCATTGCCGCACGATGCGTTTGTGGCAAACCAACAGTCGTGCAAACAGCACCACGTCTTCCTGACGGCTCACCGTTCCCAACGATGTACTACTTAACCCATCCCGCGGCGGTTAAAGGATGTTCCACCCTTGAAGCCGAGCACGTCATGGATTTGATGAACGAGGAACTTCGCAACAATGAGGATCTGGCGCAGCGCTATCAACAAGCTCATGAGTACTACATTGAGACTCGTCGAGTTTTAGGTGACGTTCCTGAAATAGATGGTATTTCGGCTGGCGGCATGCCTACTCGGGTGAAATGTCTCCATGCAGTGCTCGGTCATGCTCTCGCTGCAGGGCCTGGAGTTAATCCGATCGGTGACTGGACGCTTGATTTACTGAAGGAACGTGGTTTTTGGAACCACGAGGCCTGTTTCTGTGAGTAATTCCCCTGAGACGATTTGGACTTTGTGATGACGCGTGTGGCAGCAATTGACTGTGGAACAAACACTATTCGCCTTCTTATTACGGATATCGAATTCAATGACGGCATGCTGGTCATGAATGATCTTGTTCGTGAAGGTGCGATGGTTCGCCTTGGTAAAGACGTCGACAAAACGGGCATGCTTGATCCGCAGGCACTGCAACGCACCCTTGATGCTACACAGTATTTTGCTCATTTATGTCGTGAGAACAGCGCAGAGTCTCTTCGTTTTGTTGCAACTTCGGCAACACGTGATGCTTCGAACCGTGATGAGTTCATGAACGGTGTTCAATCCATTCTGGGAGTTGAACCGGAGGTGATCTCTGGTGAAGAAGAAGCTTCACTCTCTTTTTTGGGGGCTCGTATTGGTGCTTCAGTTGAATCCGGAAAACGTCTTATCGTTGACCTCGGTGGAGGTTCTACAGAACTAGTCCTGGGGGAAATGGACGTTGACAGTTCATACTCTATGGACATTGGAAGCGTCCGCATTACCGAACGATACTTTCAGGACGGAGTCACTGAACAGGCAGAAGAACTAGCGCGAATCGACGTACGTCAACATCTTCAGCATGCACAAGAGCGTGTGGATCTTTCGCAGGCGTGTGAACTGATCGGTTTAGCGGGAACTATTACAACCGTGACTGCGCACGCATTGAAATTGGAACATTTTGATCCAGAGAGAATTGATCGTGCGGTGCTCGGGTGTGAACAGCAATTGGCTTCGTGTGATGCGATTGTTCATTCGAAATCTGAAGAACGTGAATCGATGGGATTCCTCGCAGCAGGACGTAGAGATGTGATTGCTGCTGGTGCCTTGATCTGGAGTGAAGTGATTCGAGCTGTTCAACAAGCCACTGCTCAGACCGATCATCCTGTTACTCACACCATGACGAGCCTGCACGATATTCTCGATGGCATCGCTTTGTCTCAAATCTGAGGGAATAATCCAATGTCATCTGTTCAGATTGGGCATTTTCGAGCATCTTCCGAATCGCCGCTGATTGCAGTTCCCATCACCGCTTCATCATTTGATGAGTTACTAGTTCAAGTTGATTTGGCGGTTCAGGCGGGTACTGATGTGGTGGAGGTACGGCTCGACACTCTGCATCCTGATGGAGTACCTTCCTGTGAATTAGTGGAGCAGATTCGCAACACGGTTCGCCAAGTCTACCCTAACCTTCCACTGATTTGGACATACCGGACGGTCCAAGAAGGCGGTCGTGGCATAGTTACTACAATCGACTATTGGCATTACCTGCGTGCTCTTGTTGAGGTTGTTAAAAACGATCAGTTGAGTGTGATTGACTGTGAGTATCGGACTGTTAATGATGCAGATGCTTCGAATAGTTTTTTTGATTCAATAGATGAAGGTGTTATCTCCATTACTTCTTTTCATGACTGGAAGAATGTACCCGATAACGATGAATTGACCACTCTTTTTCGAGATATGCAATCAACAGGTTGTTCAATTATCAAAGTTGCATGCTTCGCCCCCAGCACTACAGAAGCTGATCGCTTCGCTGCATGGGCGCGAGAGGTATCTTGCCAGACTCATCAGGGGCTTATTGCCATTGTCATGGGAGAGGCCGGAGTACCGTATCGGCTCCATCCGGGATGTGCAGGTTCTCTCTTGACCTTCGCCACGGCCTCACTCGATCATCAGGGGTCAGCGCCTGGACAGCGAACCGTCAGCGAAGTACGTGCTGTCCTGTAGTCGTGTCATAGTCATGCCCAGTAAGCGATGTTGTGATGTTTCCTCGGCATCAACACCAGTAGAGTTGTACGTATGAGTGAACAGACGGAACAGATGACCGCGCAGATTCCTGCTGGGGTTCGTGCGCATCTTGCTCATGCTGCACTCCATACACTTGCTGCTGATGAAGGAATTGATCTCCTTCATATCAAAGGGCCAGCAGTTCACGAATCAATAGGACGGCCATTATGGGCATCTACCGATGCGGATGTAATCGTTCGTCCTAAGCAGGTTTCTGCTTTCCTCAATGTATTGACCGAACATGGTTGGCGTCATGTCACAAGTTTCGCTTCTGGTTCTGCTTTCGAACATGCTGCTACATATCATCACGATTCTTGGGGGTATGTTGATGTTCATCGAGTATTTCCGGGACTGACCTCTTCGGATTGGTTTGATTCGTTATGGGCAGACCGTCGTTTCCAGGTGATTGCCGGAATTAACTGCCCTGTTCCGTCATTGTTAGCCCAGCGATTGTTATTGCTACTGCATGTTGCTCGTAATGGACGTGGTGAATCGGATGCTGATTTTTCACGCGCATGGCGCGCGCTTAATGAGCGGGAGCAAATTGATCTGAGGTCGTTGGCGAGCCGTCTTGGTGCCCAGGTTGGGCTTGCTGCTGCACTAGGGGAACTCGACGATTACTATGATGACCCGACACACGATCTTTGGATGGTGTTTTCTCAAGGAAGCGCAAGCCGCCTTGATGAGTGGAAAGCTCGTTTTCATGCCGCACGAGGGCCTGTAGAAAAAACTCGAATTATTGCTAAGAGTCTTTTTGTCAATACGGATCATTTGGCTATGCGTTTAGGAAGGGCACCGACAACAGCAGAAGTTATGAGGGAATTTGTTGGGCGCTATACTGAAGCGGTTCATGAAATATCAACGAAACTATTCAAGAGGTCATGATGTCTTTCGTTGTCAATGAACGTATTGCTTATCTGACATACGGTAAAGGCTTTAATAGGCTTCTGTATCTTGCTTATCTTCCCGATGGTGTTCCTGTTGTTGTGCATGAACCGGGTGTGAGGATTTGGGATTACTTGCTTGAGGGCGCCGCTGTTTCCGAGATTGCTCAACTTTTATCGGAGGACTATGAAATGGCTCCGGGTGAACTGATTGCTGATATTCAGGATTTTGTCGACAATCTGCATTCACAAGGTTTTCTTAGGAAGAGTGTAGAATGAATATGGGCTACTCTTTCGGTGAGATTTCAATTTTTGGTGGTTCCTCAGATCCCCACATATTTCGAACTCCAATATTGCAAAGGCGGCATGGAGGAAATCCCAGGATTCTCTTTGTCTGCACAGCAAACATTTCTCGTAGTTCTTACGCTGAATTAGTTCTTCGACACCGACTTGGTCCTGAAGCGCGTTGGAGTTGTGTGAGCGCAGGGATTCCTGGTATGGATGGTCGTGAGATGGATCCTCTGATGGCTGCTGAAGCAATGAAACGAGGGATTTCATTTGACGAGTGCCGAGAATTTCGTTCATCAACATTAACCCGTAGAGCAATCGAGCGAGCTGCATTTGTTATTACGATGACGGTGGATCATCGCAACAGAATTCTTGATGAATATCCGGAAATGCTGGATAAAGTCTGGACTCTAGATCAATGGGGACGAACAGCACAGGTTTTGCTCACTAATAGAGATCAGACAAATAGTGTAGTGCAAACTACTGCAGATCAGATTTTGCGAGAGTTTTCTGAGAGAAAGTTGCGGCCGACTGAACAGGGTGACATTGTGGATCCCTTTCGGCGCGGTGAGTTTGTAGCAGTATCTGTTGCATCATCGATTGACGCGGTATTGGACACTGTTTACCCTCTGCTCATGCGTTAAGAAGTGTATAACCGGTACCCTTGACCGTATTGAGTGGGTTGCCCGACCTGCTCGTGTGGAAGAAAGATAAAGCCCTCGTGACTATTCAGGATTTCCTGCGGCTAACCCGCGTAAATCTCCTCCTTATCGTTTTTTGCATTGTTTGTGGAGGACTCGCTGGTTTTGGCTACGCCCAAACTCAACCTAAGTTGTATCAGGCTACTAGTGGTGGTCTCGTTGTGGTGACTGGTACTGACCCGTTTTCAGCCAACTCCATTGCCCAGCAAAAGGCGGGGGCATACGCGACCCTTGTTACCTCACGTGCGGTGGCAGACCGAGTCCACGAGGCCGTGGGCGATGGACCTGGAGGATCTTTCGCTGCTTCATCAGAAGGATCCGTCCCCATCATCCACGTGACAGTGACGTCGACCGACCCACAGCGTGCGCGTGAGATGGCTGATGCAGCAATTCCTGCAGTCGCTGCTGAAGCGGCTAATTTGGAGAGTTACAGCGCTCCCGATGCTCCGCCTGTTCCTGAGGTCGCTGTTATTGATCCTGACGCTGACGAGGAAACGAAAGCTGCTGCGCAGCAAGCGGCCCAGGATGCTGCAGCAGCAGCTAGTGCTGCAGTGCAAGAACAGATGGATCGTAGCCAGACAAAGGTTGTTCCTGTTGAGCCTGCGGTTTTGCCTGGAGCCCCAATCTCTCCTGATATTAAAAAGTTAACCATGATGGGGCTTTTTGCGGGTCTCGTTGCTGGTTATTCCATTGCTTTCTTGCGCCGTATTCTCGATAATCGCGTTCGTCACAACTCTGATGTTGAAGAACTTCTTCATACGAGTGTTCTTGCTGTTGTTCCTAAGTCAAGTGAACTCAATGCTAAGGGTCGTAAGAAGGTCGATGGCTTAGGGCAGGCTGCTGAAGCACTTCGACACCTCCGAACGAACCTACGCTTCGTTGACGTTGATAAGCCTCCACGAGCCATTGTGATGACAAGTGCAAATCCTGGCGAGGGTAAGTCAACTGTCTCTGCGGTTCTTGCACAGATGCTGGCGGCTTCTGGCCAACGCACTATTCTCGTTGACGCTGACCTTCGCAAGCCCGTGGTCCATAAGATTTTTGATCTCGATGGTTCACTTGGTCTCACTCAGGTTCTGGCAGGTGATGTGACGATTGATGCTGTTGCTCAAGAGATTGATGGACAACCAAATCTTCGTGTCATTTCTGCAGGCCGTATTCCGCCGAATCCATCGGAACTTCTCGGATCTCAGCGGATGAAGGCTTTGATTGATCGCTTGTCACAAGAAGCGATGGTTATTTTTGATGCGCCACCGCTCCTCCCTGTTACTGACTCAGGGCTGCTTGCTGCTCTTACAGATGGTGCGATTCTTGTGATGGAGACGGGTGGCACGTATAAAGAGCAAGCAAAGTTGTGCGGCAAGGTATTAAAGCAGGTCGATGCACGACTTTTAGGTGTTGTGCTTAACCGTGCATCACGTCGTAATCTCGGTAGCGTGTATTACGGTTACGGTTATGGTAACTATGGTCAGTCCTACTATTACTATGAGGGTAAAAGTAAGAAAATCCTCGGTTTTATTCCTCGGCGCAAAAAACGTCGTAAGTCCGGTATAGAAGCAATGTCTATCTCACAAGAGAAGAAAACAAGTGCTGTTGTTTCTTCCGTTGAGCCGCCTTCCGTGGAAGCCAAGTCTGCTGTGACGTCCCGTCGAGCACTTCGTCAGCAGAGTGCTCAAGAGGTTCCTCCTCCTGCACCGCCTTCTGAATGACAGCACAAATTTCTTCTTAAAGCAGGAGTGCCCCCAGAAACGTTTTCTGGGGGCACTTACTTTTGGTGTGTACGGGGAGGACATTAGTTCACATCGGTGCCGAGGATATTTAATTCATCTCGGTGCTCGTTGACATAAGAAGTTACAGTATCGTGAATAAAAGCATCACTAACCGCGTTTAGTCGGTCATGGTTGAGGATAACGATTGACTGGCCATCCTCAGATGTCCCTGTGCCTTCGATTGGCGCCTGGAAGAAAGTGACGTCCTGTGCGCGGACATTTTGTAATTCACGTCCGAGATCGAACATCGTTGACGTTGTGAAGCCCTCGTCGACGGCAACTGATGATGAAGCAGTTTTGATGAAACTGGTCAGTTTCACAGGGTCAGTAAGAGTATCTTTGTTAATTGCCGCCATAAGAATTGCTCGAATCCAGTTTTGTTGGCGTTTGATTCGATCAAAATCACCGTTCGGGAGGGTATAGCGTTCTCGAGCATAGACAAGGGCTTGCTCGCCAGTGAGTTTGTGAGTGCCAGGCGGCATCATATTCTGTGAATTGGAATGTTGAAGCCCTGTTAAATCTAGAGGTTGGGTTAGTGTGATATCAACGCCTCCCAGCGCGTCGGTCAGTGTCTTAAACGACTCAAAATCTGCGATTGCGAAATGATCGATGTGGATATGGGTAAGATTTTCTACGGTTTGAATCAGTAGCGAAGGGCCACCCCAAGAATAGGCAGCATTGATTTTTGCGAAACTTTCGTGTGGAACAACATTATTTGCCGGAATACTTACCCATGAGTCACGGGGGATGGACATCACATTGACATGATCTCGTTGTCCGTTGATCTGGACGAGCATGATGGTGTCAGTGCGTTGCGCTCCTTCTTGCCACGTACTGGGATCTCCTGCCGAGATACGGGAGTCTGAGCCTAAAACGAGGATGTTGACAGGTTGCCGCGTTGCCGTCGTTGTACCCCGAGGTGCGCGTTCGGGGAGGCCAAGGAACGGATCGGGAATCCTTTCGGTTCCTGATAACAGATGATTGAGATACCAGAGTCCGCCAACCCCAGTTCCCATTACCAAGAGGAGGAGAATAAGGAGAATTGTGAGTGCCTTATGTCGGCGGAACCAATTTTTCTTCTTCGGCCGTCGTTTTTTCAATGAATGGCGTTTTGAAGTGGAAGTGTCGTCTGGCGACGCCGAGGACTCACTACTAAAAATAGGGGCGGATTTATTGAGTGCCTCTTCAAAAGCGTCGATTCCCGTGGATTCCTTGTCTGAGGGAACGGACTCGTTAGGGAAATCGAGTAATTCGTGTGCTGCCATGGATGCTCCGTGTTGGTTGTGAAGGAAGTGAGTGAGGTGGTCACCATTCCCTCGCAACGAAAGTCATATAGAAATCACGGTATCATCACTCTTGTTAACTCTCACTATTACCTACAGAGGCCCCTGAGTGATTCTTCAGATTCTTGGTGCGAATATTGCTGTTGATCTTTCTGATCTCCCCGATTCACTCGCTGCACCTGTGCGTGAGGCTTGGCGTCATTGTACTGTCGATAATTTTGATCATCTTGACCGTGAAATCCGTGTTATTACTCATCCTGACGATAAGCATTCCGATGACGATTTGGTTGTGGGGGAGACCAAGGAGGATATTACCTATCGGGTGTCGCAGCATCTCACTCGATTACTGATTGCTTGGCATGCTGGACGGTCATTGATGTTCCATGCTGCAGGGTTAACATCTCCGGACTCGGGCAAGGTTATTGGTGTGATAGCTCCGTCGGGTACAGGGAAGACGACTTTCTGTGAAATGCTCACTCATGAGTTCGGGTATGTCACTGATGAAACCCTTGTGATTGCTCGTTCTGGCGAGGTTTTTCCTTACCAAAAGCCCCTTTCAATAATTCGCCGTTCGATTGTTGCGTCGAAACAGGATTATTCTCCGCTTGATTTAGGTCTTACTCTTCCGAACGCGGAGAAACTATCTTTGGGGGCGCTTGTATTAGCAGAGCGTAGTCCTAAGGTAGGTAGTGAAGAACTGATACCGATGACCTTGGCTGAAGCGATGGAAGACGTGATAGGCCAAACATCGTCATTATTTAAATTAGAAAACCCTCTGGATTTTTTAGCTTCAGTTCTTGTTCAGGCTGGTGGACCGTGGAAGTTACGTTTTCACGATCAGTCGAAATGCGCAGATCTACTAAAACAACTCGCACATCAGAATGATGTGGGAGTGAGTTATCGCCATATTCCCGGAACTCTTGACGGAACAGCAACGTTAAATCCTCATAATTATGGGCCGATTGCTGAGCACGATCGTTTTGTTCGTGCGCCGTGGACCGATGCAATCGAATCGGAAGGACACGTCATTATTTTGGTTGGGCACCAGCCATTGATCCTTGGAGGGGCGGGGGCGGCTGTTTGGCTGGCATGCGAACATGCCGCGACGATCACTGAATTACATGCTCAAGTTGTGTCAACGTTAGGGGAACATCCTGGATCGTGGCGTCTCGTTGAAGAGGCAATGGGGACGCTTGTATCTCAAGGAGTGTTAATTGAAGTAAGGAATTTAAATGAATGTTGACGTTCTTTATATAAAACCACATGGTTTCGGATGGGAGCCTATCTCTCGACTTGCCGAGAAAATGACTAAGTATTTCTCCGGAAATCTATTTACTCTTTCGGACTCGGGGGTAACAAAAATAGATAAGATTTTTTCTTGCCTTCCGATTAGCAGAGGAGGGGATTTCCTTATTGTACTTAGCCCCATACCCGAACATCTTTTATATGCACGGAGGTTTTTGAGGAGGCAGGGGAATTATAAAACAATTGTTGCTTGGGTGATTGATAGTTGGTGGGATAATCGTATTCCGAAATCATTTAAATACCTTTCGTTTTTTGATCACGTGTATGTGACTGAATTAGAAATGGTGTCAATATGGAGGGCGTTGTTTTCATCTACTGTTTCCTGGCTTCCTTTAGGTTCCGACGTCTTATCTGAAGTCTTGGGGATGAATTCAAAGAAAACGATCGATCTTCAGCGGATCGGACGTCAGCCCGTATTGTGGGATGATGATGTGTCTCTTGAATTAGTTGCTAAAAGAATTGGTTTAACATTCCGTGGGCGGCCACCATTTTCCGATAATTCGCAAAAAAGTATTGAAAATGTATTGATGGCTAATAGAGAAGCAAAGAGAGTTTTAGCGTTCTCGAATTTGATGTCGCCGGCTAATTATACGCATCCAAATCGTGAGTATGTGACGTCGCGCTGGCTTGATGCTCTTGCTTGTGGGGCGAAGGTTGTTGGTGTTAGGCCGCGAGAAGAAGGTAGTGATGATCTTCTTTGGGATGGTGCAACGTTAGATATTCCCGTCGATGATGTTGAGCGAGGTCTTCAGATGATTAAGGAAGATATTTCTCGGGAGGAGCCAGGGGCTGCGAGAGAGCGTCAGTTGGAGGCCCTCAAGCGTTTCGATTGGGCGTGGCGTTTTAAGCAAATTGCTGATGATTTTCATCTCGACGTTCCTCTGGTTGATAGTCGTATCGATCGTATTAATGGAATTCTTTCTGGCGAAGATAGTGTTTTGTAGATTAACAGCGCTCCTATCGCGACATCGCTCTTCTTCAATGTGACAGAAATCTGGTTTTTTCTCGCTTCTCGGGTTTCTTGGATGGACAAAGCGTTGATAAACTTCCTGGGTACCTCGGCGAGGGAAGCGTTTGACGACGAACTTCCGTGATCGACGTGGTGGTGCCTAAGGCGCTCTTCCACCGTTGTTACTCGCCTGCAAACCACCACCTCAGCCCATGGGCTGAACGAGGAGAAAATCTCATGGCAAACAAGGCCATTGTCCTGTCCGCACAGGAACGTAAGAACTTCGGTAAGGGTGCATCTCGCCAGGCACGTCGCGATGGACTCGTTCCCGGTGTCGTATACGGCCACGGCGCTGACCCTCTCCACATCCTGCTCCCTGCACACGAGACTGCTCTCGCTCTGCGTGGCAACGACAACGCCCTCATTAAACTCGATGTTGATGGTGAAGAGTACCTCGTGCTTTCCAAGGCTGTTCAGCGCCACCCTATTCGTCCCGGCGTGCAGCATGTTGACTTTGTGCTCGTGAACCGCAACGAAAAGGTTGAGGTTGAGATCGCCGTTACCACCGTCGGTGAAGTTATTGCTGGTGCTTCCGCCATGATTGAGGCCACCACCATCCTCGCCTCCGCTCCCGCTATCTCCATCCCCGAGAATATTGAGGTTGATGTCACCGGTATTGAGGCTGGCAGCGCTATTCGCGTTGAGGAACTCACCTTCCCTGAGGGCGTCGAGGCTATTGTTGACGGTGAAACTGTTGTAGTTAACATCGTTGATGAAAGCGCGATGATCACTGCTGAAGATCTCGAGTCCGATGCTGAAGTCGAATCTGAAGAAGCAAGCGAAGAAGAATCTGCTGAGTGAGTTTTTAACTGACATTTCGTTAGTTGCTGACTAACACAGTGTCCAATGTGTGGGGCGTGTGTGCGAGGAAACGCACACACGCCCCACACATTGACTAGGTATTGTCGATAGGGTTGCCAATGAGAACAAGGAGAAAGCAATGAGCGATTTGTGGGTTGTTGTTGGCTTGGGAAACCCCGACCTGAAGTACCAAAAGGACCGGCACAACGTTGGACAAATGGTTCTTAACCTTATTGCTGAACAGCAACAGGCGAAGTTCACCTCTCACCGCGCACGTGCTCAGGTTCTTGATACCCGTTTGGGGGTGATACCTGGTGGTGCGCCTGGACCGCGTGTGATTTTGGCAAAGTCTCAAACCTATATGAATACCTCAGGTGGGCCGGTACGGGCATTGCTCGACTACTACAACGTCGCCCCGGATCATCTGCTTGTTCTTCATGACGATATGGATCTTCCTGAACACGCGCTACGTCTGAAAAATAGCGGGGGAGAAGGAGGCCATAATGGTCTGAAATCGATCTCTTCTCATTTGGGAACCCGCGATTATGGACGTCTTCGTATTGGAGTGGGTCGCCCTCCGGGACGGATGGATCCTGCAGACTATGTGTTGTCCCCATTCCCCAAAAATCAGACTGACGAGTGGGCAGTGACTATCGGGCAGGCAGTAGATGTCATTCAAGACGTCGTGATCAGGGGTTTTACTGCAGCGCAGATGGATCTTCATTCACGAAACTGATTGATAGGTCCTTTTCTGCAACACTTGGCAGTAGGGATAGATGAGACGGCAGGATAGTGTGATTAAGTGCTGCTTTGTCAGTACAAGGTCAGAACTCAGAATCAGGCTCCGCCATGTGAATGTGGCCGAATGAGACCAGATTCGTAGGCGTAGACCACAGCCTGAACCCGGTCGCGAACACCAAGTTTCGTTAGAACATTGCCTACGTGAGTCTTGACGGTCGTTGCCGACACATACAGTTGCTCAGCAATCTCCGCATTCGACAATCCTTGAGCGATGAGCATGAGGATTTCCTGTTCCCGTGGAGTTAATCCATCGAGAATTTCTGAGTTTCCATCGGAGGTGTCGATATTCTCTTCTTCTTCAGGAAGGCGCGAGGCGAACATGTCGAGCATCCGCTTAGTGACGCGAGGTGACACCACAGCTTCGCCACTGGCGATGGTACGGATGGCCTCGACTAACTCCTCCGGACGCGTGTCCTTCAAAAGAAATCCTGAGGCTCCAGCCTTCAATCCAGCAAAGGCGTATTCGTCCAAATCAAAGGTGGTGAGGATGAGAATGCGTGTGTCAGGGATTGCCTCAACGATCTGTCGTGTTGCTTCAATTCCATCCATGGACGGCATGCGTACATCCATCAAAATCACATCAGGTTTGAGTGCCCGGGCTTGGGTGACTGCTGCATGGCCATCTTGAGCTTCGCCGACGACTTCTATGTCTGGTTGAGCGTTAAGCACCATAGAGAATCCCATACGCATGAGTGCCTGGTCGTCAGCTAACAGGATACGAATCATGTGGGCATTGTCCATGCGACGTTTCCTTCCTGGTATTCATGCCATTTGAGGATTGCAGTGACTTGCCAACCGCGAGCTGTTGGACCAGCCGTGACAGAACCACCATAGACGGCAGCGCGTTCACGCATACCGGACAAACCCTTGCCGCTGCCTTTGACGAGCAAGTCAGTAGACTCCGGAGAGTCATTAGCGACGCGAATCTCTACCATACCGGTATAGCGTTCAACAGTAATCGCAACACGAGGTGATCGGGCGGCGTAACGAAGAATATTGGTGAGTGCCTCTTGAATGATTCGGTAAACGGTCATGTGCAGATTGGGATCAGGAGGGAGAGGGCTTCCATGCCAGGTGAAGGACATAGGCATTCCCGCTGACTTAAAACGATTGATGAGGTCTTCGAGTTCATTCATCTGCGGGGCGGGGGAGCGATCTGCCGCTGTTAGTTTGGCTGAGGTACCCTCATGGTGATTAGCGAGCGATGGTAACTCATCATCATCGGAGAGTTGTTCATCACGTAGCACCCCAACGAGCCAGCGGGTATCCTTTAATGCCTGCCGCCCCGTATCTCCCAGTAAGGCCAGTGCTTTTTTCGCTTCTTCGGGATTAGTCTCGACGACGGCGCTCGCCCCGTCTGCCATGGTGACCATGACTGCTAATGAGTGTGCCACGACGTCGTGCATCTCACGGGCAATTCGGTTCCGTTCCCGTGCACGCGTCAAATTCGCCAAATTCTCTTGGGCGAGGGCATAACGATGCACTTCACGTTGAGAGGATGACGCCCTCAACTGATAGCGGCGAAGAGACAGAGCAACGAGCAGTGCGATAGTGAAGAGAATAAAAATGAGTAATCGCCCTGCTGTAGCGTCAGCGAACGGCCAGGTTGCGAAGAGCGAATGTGGGGGCACACAAGTGATAGAAATGCTGACGATCCATAGAGAAATACTGATTTTCCATGAGAGGGAGAAACTCAGAATCGCCAAGGTAAGGGCGCTAATGACTATGAGGCCATGGAAAAGCAATGTGGCTGCTAGATAGGCAGACGGCTGAAGAGAAACTGATATTTGAGCGGAAAAAGAGAGATATTCCCATGCTCCGAGAGCAGTAAGCGCTGCGAACCAGCAGAGAAAAACTAGTGACACACGCACAGATGGACGCCACGAACTATTGAGTTTCGCGGCGTCCATCGGAGTATCCATGCTCACATTGTCACATGGATACGGGTGGAGAGGGGTGTGCTTCTCAGGCGTCACGGCGGGAGAAGAGCACCCAGGCAACTGCCAGAGGAATGATGATCCATGCGGCACACACCATTAATGCTTGGGAATGGGTGAGGACCATCGAGAGACCTTCTTGCCCTTTCTCATTCCATGATGGCAGTACCGCGAATGGATCAGCAAGGGCAGAGGAGACTGAATCAGGAAGGAATGAAAAGGCTTTTTCAATCCATTTCCATTTCATAGCAGCTAGTAAGAGAGGAATCTTAATGACAAACATCAAGATCGTGATGATAGTGATTGCAGCAGCGGTTGATCGCGTTAAAAGACCAAAAGCAAATCCCATCAAGGCGATCATCACGAAAGCTAGACCGCTACCCCAGATGAAAGCAAGATATTCGTGGCGAGTGAGATCAACTGCTTGATCCCCCATGAAACTCAGAGATATTAACCAAGCAATCAGAATGCTGAAAGCGCCGGTAAGCCACGAGGCGGCAGCAAGTACGCAGATCTTAGCAATGATGAGACGTGAACGATTCGGAACGGCAACGAGTGATGAACGAATCTGTCCGGATGAGTATTCAGAGGTAATCATCAAAGCAGCCAGGACGGCTATGACAATTTCACCGAATGGCACTCCCTGAATAAAAGCTTGATTAGCGCTGGGCTGATCTAGAGAATGCATAGCGTAGGATGCGATAACACCAAAAGCGATAGTCAGCGAGACAGTAATCGCCAATGTGATCCATGTAGAGCGAAGGGTCCACAGTTTGATCCACTCACTATGAACAACTCGCCATAAGGTTTGACGAGGAGCAGGCTGTGTGACATGAGAATGAGTTGTCTGGCTCATTGAGCACCTCCGCGGTATTCCACAGAATCGTTGGTGAGTTGCATGTATGCCTCTTCCAAACTTGCCTGAAGAGGAGTGAGTTCATGGATCACAAGGTGATGCTGAGCGGCGATTTCACCAATGTGTTGGTTCGTGAGGTCTTGGACAGTCACAGACGAGTCAGTGTTCTCAAGAATACGGGCACCAGCAGTCTCCAGTAATGGAAGGAGCCGATCCATCATGGGGGAGACAATGTGGACGCGTTGGGTGGTGCTCATTCGAATGACATCATCGACTGAGCCTTGAGCAATTAAGCGTCCCTGCCCAATCACCAGTAGGTGGTCTGCTGTTTGAGCCATTTCGCTCATGAGATGAGACGAGATAAATACTGTTTTTCCGGATGCCGCTAAGCCCTTGCACATGTCGCGGACCCAGCGCACGCCTTCGGGGTCAAGGCCGTTGACGGGTTCGTCAAACAACAGGACTTGAGGGTCTCCGAGTAGCGCTGCAGCGATTCCTAAACGTTGGGTCATTCCCAAAGAAAAGGACTTCACGTTCTTCTTTGCTACGGCGGTGAGGCCAGTCAGTTCCAAAACCTCATCAACACGTTTGCGGGGAATTGAGTGTGTCGCAGCCAACTGCTTGAGATGATTGCGTGCGTTTCGGCCACCATGCATTCCCCTGGCATCAAGGAGAGCGCCCACCGTAGTCATGGGGGATGAGAGGGAAGAGTATTCTCTGCCGCAGACGGTCACTGTGCCACTCGTAGGGCGGTCAAGGCCAAGGATCATCCTCATCGTTGTGGTCTTGCCTGCGCCATTAGGGCCGAGGAACCCGGTGACGGTGCCCGGCTCCACGGTGAACGAGAGATGATCGACCGCTGTCGTCTTCCCATACCGTTTTGTTAAGTCATGTGCCTCAATCATGAGGCCCTCCTTATGGTTACGAACACTGTCGTCATATCCGCCATTGCTGATGACTATGGTAGATACGGTGAGAGCCTATGACAGGCGAAAACTTTCCGTATCAGGCTCGATGATGATTCATAATAGTTCGTTCTCATCCTTTCGGATGAGAACGGCGCGGACCTGTGGCTTAGAGGAGAGAGAAGGGGCCCTCCTCCCCTTGGGTTTTCTTCGGAATCATGGCACAGTTAACAGCAGGATATTTTCCTCTATGAAGGGCTCAGACATGTCTAACCCATTTTTTACGAATAATCCCGCGTTTAAGGAAAGCAAGGGAGGCATAGCCACTGCTACTCCTGCGGTCTACCCCATTATGCCCGGCTACCAGCCTGGTACCTATGGTCAGCCCCTCCAGGGAATTGGTCAGGTTTCTCCGGGATATGGAAGTGTCCCAGCGCAAGATATGACGCAACTTGAGCGGCAGTACGCTGCGCCGTCTGCCACCAATGTGGACCGTGAGCGAATGACGTACGACGACGTGGTCATACGCACCAGTTTTATCTTTGCCATCATTGTAGGATCCGGTGCTTTGTCATGGATGCTATCCGTCAATCAGGCAACGTTGAACATTGGAATGGTTCTCACGTTTATTGGTGTATTGGGTGGGCTTGTCTTTGGCCTCATCAACAGTTTTAAACGGGAACCTAGCGTTGCACTGATCGTTCTTTATGGGGTCTTTGAGGGGCTTGCCCTTGGCGGAATCTCAGGCATCTTTGAAATGCAAACGGCGGGTATCGTTCTTCAGGCTGTTCTCGCTACCTTCGCAACCTTTGCTGTGATGTTGGGCTTGTATAGTTTTGCCGGATTCCGCGTGAGCGGAAAAGTAGCTAAGGTTCTGTTCATTGCTATGGGTGGATACCTGTTGTTCAGTCTTGTGAACTTGGCCTTGATGGTGACAGGTGTGGTGAATGATCCGTGGGGCCTGCGTGGATCTGTTGAGGTGATGGGAATTCCGCTCGGTGTCATTCTTGGTGTTGTTGTGGTGGTGATGGCTGCTCTTAGCCTTGTCCTTGACTTCCAGTCCATCGACAATGGTGTGAAGAATGGTCTGCCCCGGAAATACGCATGGAGTTGCGCATTTGGCCTTGTCGTTACCATCGTGTGGCTCTATCTCGAATTTTTGCGTCTTTTGGCCATTCTTAACCGTAAGTAAAGAGATTTCTCGCGGCTGATTTTTCTGTAGCAGGAGGGGGCTTACTCGTTGAGTTCCCTCCTGCTTTTGCCGTTATTTTGCGACCTCATGTGACTAGAAGGAGGACAGGATCTCTGATTTGATGAGGCATCGTGGGTGTGACGGTGGTGTATTTGAGAAAGTTAATCGTTCAAATGATTCGCACCGCATCACTAACTGGAATAGGCTCATGGCATGATCGAAATGAACATGCCCTCTGTCTCCGGTTCTCAGGGAACAAAGCCGGTTCTCTCTTTCCCCGGCACTGAAGCCCCTGAAGGACTCCAGATTCAGGTCCTTGATGAAGGCAACGGTCAGGTTGTTGAAGCAGGCGACACTATCGTGTGCCACTACCTTGGACAGTCATGGGACGGTGACGTCTTTGACAACTCTTACGATCGTGGCCAGCCTCTGAGTTTCCAGATCGGTGTAGGAATGGTGATCCGCGGCTGGGATGATGGTCTGGTTGGTCAGCGTGTCGGGTCACGTGTCCTCCTTTCCATCCCTTCCGAGCTGGGATACGGCGACCGAGGTGTTCCACAGGCAGGAATTAAGGGTGGAGATACCCTCGTGTTTGTTACCGAGATTCTCGGTGTGATGTAACATCCTCGAATACCTACTCATTGATGCACCCGCTTATCATTGACGATAAGCGGGTGCATCACACTGTGGAGAAAGAATTTAACCTCATGCCTCAACTTCGAAGTGCCACATCAACCATGGGTCGAAACATGGCCGGAGCGCGTGCTCTCTGGCGTGCAACGGGCGTGAAAGATGAAGACTTTGGCAAACCAATTATTGCCATCGCTAACTCTTTCACCCAATTCGTCCCTGGGCATGTGGGCTTACGTGATGTGGGAGCGCTCGTGGCTCGTCATGTTGAACAAGCAGGTGGCATCGCCAAAGAGTTCAACACCATTGCTGTCGATGACGGAATCGCCATGGGGCACGATGGCATGCTCTATTCCTTACCTAGCCGTGAACTCATCGCCGATAGTGTCGAATATATGGTGAACGCTCACTGTGCCGATGCACTAGTGTGCATCTCTAACTGCGACAAAATCACGCCCGGCATGCTGATGGCAGCAATGCGTCTCAATATTCCCACCATTTTTGTGTCGGGTGGTCCCATGGAAGCCGGAAAGGCCGTGACCACCAACGGAACTGTAAAACTTGATCTGGTAGACGCCATGATGCAAGCAGGAGACTCTACCGTCTCCGATGCTGATATTGATGCTATTGAGCGCGCCGCATGTCCCACCTGCGGTTCATGTTCCGGAATGTTCACTGCAAACTCAATGAATTGCCTGACTGAAGCCATGGGCCTTTCCCTGCCGATGAATGGATCCCTTCTTGCTACACACAGTCAACGCAAGAAACTCTTTGAACGTGCTGGCGAACTCATTGTTGAGATGGCCAACCGTTATTACCGCGACGAAGACGACTCCGTTCTTCCTCGCTCTATTGCCACCAAGGATGCCTTTAATAATGCGATGAGCCTCGACATTGCTATGGGCGGTTCAACCAATACGGTTCTTCATCTCTTGGCAACTGCACACGAGGCTGAAGTCGATTTTCACATGGCTGATATTGATCGCCTCTCACGTCAGGTGCCGCACCTGTGCAAAGTGGCTCCGTCAACGGCTAAATACCACATGGAAGATGTTCATCGTGCCGGTGGAATCATGGGAATTCTTGGTGAATTGCGTCGTGCAGGCCTCCTGAATACTTCGACTTGCACGGTTTTGGGTAAACCATTGGGTGAGGTTCTTGATCTCTATGACGTTGCCGGTGAAACCACCGTGAGCAACGAGGTCAAGACAGGTTACTTATCAGCTCCTGGTGGTGTACGTACGACCACAATGTTCAGTCAGTCTGCCACGTACACGGAACTTGATACTGACCGAGAGAATGGTTGCATCCGTTCTCTCGATCATGCGTACTCTTCAGATGGGGGACTTGCTGTCCTTTTCGGTAATCTCGCACAGCGTGGATGCATTGTGAAAACCGCCGGTGTGGATGAATCGATTCTTACGTTTAGCGGTCCTGCTCGAGTATTTGAAAGTCAAGATGCCGCTGTCCAAGGAATTCTTGATGGCAGCGTAAAGTCAGGTGACGTTGTTGTTATTAGCCATGAGGGGCCACGCGGTGGGCCGGGAATGCAAGAGATGTTGTATCCCACCACCTACCTTAAATCGATGCACCTGGGGAAAGAGTGTGCTCTCCTTACCGATGGACGATTCTCAGGTGGGACATCGGGCTTGAGCATTGGGCACGTGTCCCCGGAAGCCGCCTCAGGTGGTCTCATCGGTCTTGTTCGTACCGGCGACATGATTGATATTGACATTCCTCAGCGCACTATTGAGGTGAGACTAAGTGATGAGGAGATTATGCGGCGTCGAGAAGAGGAAGAGTCTCGCGGTCCTGCTGCGTGGACGCCACACGATGAGCGGCCCCGCCGCATTACCAAAGCTTTGCGCGCTTATGCGCTGCATGCCACTAGCGCCGATCTAGGTGCTGTTCGTG
This sequence comes from Actinomyces vulturis, assembly GCF_001687305.1. Lineage (GTDB taxonomy): Bacteria > Actinomycetota > Actinomycetes > Actinomycetales > Actinomycetaceae > Actinomyces > Actinomyces vulturis. Next base: position 338,997 of record NZ_LZRK01000003.1, on the reverse strand, counting down.
AATTAGATGTATGAGGCGTTAGCAGTGGAAATTGAACAGTACATGACGCATCAGGATTATTTGACGTCAATTCTCAAAGCCCCCGTGTACGAGGTGTGTGAGCACACGCCCCTGGAACTGATGGAGGGATTGACTGAGCGCTTGGGCAATACTGTGTTGATCAAGCGTGAAGATCGTCAGCCCGTGCATTCGTTTAAATTACGTGGTGCCTACAGCAAGATGGCGTCATTGAGCAACGATGAGCGCGCTCACGGCGTGGTGACGGCATCAGCTGGAAACCATGCTCAAGGCGTGGCTTTTTCTGGAAAAAAACTTGGTATACGTTCGGTCATTGTTATGCCGGTACCGACCGCAGAAATAAAAGTAACAGCTGTTCGGTCAATGGGCGGCGAAGTCATCCTTTTCGGGCAAAACTTCGATGAAGCTAAGGCCCATGCTGAGCAATTGGCACAAGAACAAGGATTGACCTATATTCCCCCCTTCGATGATCCAATGGTTATCGCCGGTCAGGGCACTATTGGACTTGAAATGATCCAGCAAGACGCCGGACTGGATGCGGTGTTCGTTCCCGTTGGTGGGGGAGGACTTGCCTCTGGTATCGCGGTGCTGATGAAACAACTGATGCCCTCCGTCAAGGTAGTTGCTGTTGAACCTGAGGAAGCTGCGTGTTTGCGTGCTGCATTTGAGACGGGTGTACCAGTTACCTTAGAACGAGTTGGTCAATTCGCTGAAGGTGTTGCTGTCAAACGTATAGGAGAAGAGCCCTTTAGACTGCTGCGGGATGTGGTCGATGACATTGTCACTGTTGGGTCTGATGAGATTAGTGCTGCAGTAAAAGACATTTTTGATGATACTCGTGCTGTGGCTGAACCTGCCGGCGCTGTGGGACTGGCTGGCTTGAAAAAGTATTGTCGTGAACAAGGCGTGGTTGGCAAGCGGATGGCAACTGTTTTAAGTGGTGCTAATGTCAATTTCCATACGCTTCGCTACATTTCTGAACGAGCAGAACTTGGTGAACGCCGTGAAACTCTGCTTGCCGTCCGTATTCCTGAACGTCAAGGGGAGTTTCTTCGCTTCTGCCAAGTGATCGGGGAGCGAGCGGTGACTGAATTTGATTATCGCGTCTCAAATCCTCAATGGGCATCAATTTTAGTTGGGATTAGCCTGCGCGAAGGTGAAGCGGAACGTGTGGAACTCATTAAAAGATTAGAACAGTTCGGCTATGAGGTAAGCGATCTCACCGACGATGAGATTGCAAAACTTCATGTGCGCTATATGGTTGGGGGAGTTAGCCCAACTGGACTTGATGAGTCTGTGTACTCTTTTGAATTCCCCGAATACCCTGGTGCCCTTCTGAAATTCTTGAGCAAACTCGGTACTCAATGGAGCATTACCCTGTTCCATTACCGTTCTCACGGTACTGATTATGGTCGTGTACTGGCCGGATTTGAGGACGTTCGTGACGATACGCTGTTCGTAACCCATCTGGATGAGTTGGACTATTCCTACCGGGAAGTGACCTCATCGGCCGCTTACACATATTTTTTAGCATAAAACAAGTAATACGAGGACTTTAATGAAGACAATCGGCCTGTACCGCCATTATCTTGGAATGCTCTTTGATAAAGGAGAGCGTTGGAAACTCGTCGCATCGGTAGTGGGTAGCCTGGTGTTGTCAATGATGGACATGATGGCAATTTTGGCAGTCGCACCATTAATGGAGGCGATGACTGGAAAGACGCTAAGTGCGTCGACAGCCAAGGTTCAACGTATTTTGGGGGCCACTTCGCAGGAAAATCTTGTTTTGCGCTTGTTGTTGATCATCATGGTGCTATTTGTCATGAAGGATCTTTTACAACTTGTCTATGCATGGTGGTCGAGTAAGTTTAGATCTGGAGTTCGTGCACGTACTCAGATTCAAGTTTTGGATTATTATTTACGAACGCCCTATTCAAAACACTCTGATATTGAATTATCGCAGATCATGAACGACTCCGGATATGCTATTGGAGCAGCGTATGACAGATTTGCAGGGGCGGTCATGTCATTATTTATTCAAGTTTTCACGATTTCTCTGATTTTCGGTGCCTTGATATATGCTCAACCGGTTACTGCTATCGTCTTGGTCGTTTTTTTTGTCTTAGCTGGTTATCTATACTTGCATTTCGCGAAACCAAAACTCAAGGTGTTGGGTGAGGAACAGTATAAAAATACTGAACTGTCTACAGCTGCTGCAATTAATGCTTTTGGCGCTCTTAAAGAGACTCAATTGCGAAACTCCTACTCCTCATTTATGCCACGCCTTGAGAAGCCTATTAAGAGAAATGTTGATATTTCTATCGCGATGGATGTAATTTCATCTCTGCCAAAGCAGATGATCGAAATTGTTTTTATGTTCGCGCTTGCGGTTATTTTTTTGATCAACCATGTGGTGGGCGCTTCGTCAGGTTTTATGGTTTCGTTGGCTGTTGTTGTTGCAGCAGCGTTCCGTGTGATGCCATCAATTGCAGGATTGATGGGGACGCTCGCAATTATTAAGAATAGTGAATATCCAACTAAGCGTGCGGTAGAACTTCGTCACTCAATAAAGAGTGAGTTTCCGCATGCTGTTATTTCTAATGAGAAAATTAAACGTTTGAATTTCAGTAAACTAATGACTATTCGGAGTTTGTCTTTCTCATATCCTGGATCTTCTAAAACTGTTCTCCATGATGTGGGTGTCGATATTCCTAAGGGAAGTAGAATTGCATTCGTAGGAGGATCTGGCGCAGGTAAGAGCACTATTCTTGACCTTATAATGGGACTGCAGGTTCCTACTTCAGGATCAATCATTGTCGATGGAGTAAACATTTTTGACAATATCGAAGGATGGCGGTTAAACATTGGTGTTGTCCCACAATCGGTGTTCTTAACTGACGCATCGTTGGCTGAAAACGTTGCTTTCGATCAGACTCCTGATGAAATCGATCTGGAACTTCTACACCGCGCATTAGTTGACGCTGAATTGTCTGATTTTGTTGATGAACTTCCTGATGGTATATGGACTACATTTGGTGGTGGCGGTAAGCGATTGTCAGGTGGGCAACGTCAACGTGTTGGAATTGCTCGAGCGCTCTACAGGCAGCCCTCTCTCCTTATCCTTGATGAAGCGACAAGTGCACTTGACAATCAAACAGAAGCTCGCATTGCGGAAACGGTCTCAAAACTCGGGAACGATATAACGGTGATTACTGTTGCTCACCGACTATCGACTGTTCGCGACTCTGATCTTATTGTTTATCTTGAGGATGGACGAGTAGCAGGAATGGGAAGTTTTGATGAATTAACTCAAAACTGCGAAGGGTTCCGAAAACTTGTGGAATTAGGCTCTCTTGAAAAGAAACCTGTGGAACTTGATGTTTAATGGGGCTTATTTACCCTATTCCGTCACCAGTATGTACGAGTACATATTTGGCGTGGTTTCGCAATAGTGAGCGTTCTGTTCTGAGTTAAGACGTTGCGACTCTCACGGAGTTTTCGCCCGGTGTTTTTACGTAACGGCTCGTCTGGGGAGATTTTATTTTCCAAGTCGGCGTTCGCGTTTGCCGTAATCACGGAGTGCTCGAAGGAAATCAATTCGCCTGAAGGCAGGCCAGTTAACTTCACAGAAGTAAAATTCTGAATGTACAGACTGCCAGAGCATGAAGCCGCTTAAACGTTGTTCGCCTGATGTGCGAATCACTAGTTCAGGATCGGGTTGTCCGGCGGTGTAGAGATGTGCAGCGATGTCTTCTACCGTTAACGAGGCTGCAACGTCATCGATAGTGCGTCCAGCCCTCGCCTGTTTGCGCAGAAATTCTCGTACGGCGTCTGCAATTTCCTGACGTCCGCCGTATCCAATTGCGACGTTAACGTGTAGTCCGTCAACATCGGCTGTAGAAGCGACTGCACGTGTGATCCGCTCTGAGATATCGTGAGGAAGTACGTCAACGGTGCCAACAAGCCGAAGCCGCCATTTGTGTGCAGAAGCTAGACCTTCAACTGCACGGGCAATAATGTCGAGTAGTGGCGCAAGTTCCTGGGGGGCACGTTGAAGATTGTCGGTGCTGAGTAGCCATAAGGTGACAATCTGAACTCCAGCGTCCTCAGCCCAGGATAAGAACTCTGAGATTTTGTCTGCGCCTTTTTGATGGCCGGCTTGCGTGCCGATACCCATGGCACGAGCCCAGCGACGGTTTCCGTCAAGGATGACACCAACGTGTGACGGGATGGCATCCTTGTCGATTTGGGTGGCCAGACGCCGTTCGTAGACTTCGTAGATGAGATTGTCACCGGCCATGTAATTCTCCTGCAGTGGGTGCTGACTCAAGCAGAACGCGTGGGCGAATCTACAGTATCGTGAAAAGTGATGTACCGTCGGAGTAGGCCAGTTTTATGGAGGCGCCGTGGCTATCACACCCCCCGTTAACGATCAGTATGTTCAGCAATCTGTTGCGCAGCAACGACGTCGAGTGGTGAGTTCTGCCTCTGATTCGACCATCGACACGATTAAGCCGCGTTTGCGGGGCTGGATTCACGCGTGTACCGCACCATTGGCGTTTGCTTCCTGTCTTGTCCTTGTCATCCTTGCTCCGACGACGTCGTTAACAATTGCCTGTGTCATCTATTCGGTGTGTACGCTTCTCCTGTTTGGAAACTCGGGAATTTATCACCTTGGAAATGGTCATTGGGGCATACGGGTTGCCGCCATTCTCAGACGTATTGACCACGCAAATATTTTCTTGCTCATTGCGGGTACCTACACTCCTTTGTGTTTAGCCCTCCTTGCTCCCGCCACTGCCAAGAGTGTTCTTTGTATTGTGTGGGGCGGGGCATTGGCAGGAATCTTCGCGAGACTGTTCTGGATGTCTGCGCCTCGATGGCTTTACACTCCGCTATATATCATCCTTGGATGGGTAGCCGTGTGGTTTCTCCCTGATTTTTGGCAGGCTGGTGGACCGGCGGTGGTCGCTCTCATTGCGTCAGGTGGTGTGATTTACACGCTTGGTGCACTGGTCTATGCAATGAAGAAACCGGATCTGTTTCCTCGATGGTTTGGATTTCATGAAATCTTTCATGTTTGCACAGTCCTTGCATGGATCGTGCAGTGCATCGCTTGTTACCTAGCCGTTCTGTAGAGTAGACGAGTAGACTTGACTTATCTTCTTTCTTTCCCTCGTCAAGGAGCGCATCATGTCGAAGAAAGAGATCGGTTCGTCCTCGGTTTCAACTGAACATTTATGGGTTCATGATCCACGTGAAGTACTTCGCGCACGACCTAATTTCTTACTTGAGGCGATGGATCGTGCAGATACTCCTGGATGGTCAGGGACCTCTCGAGAAGCTCAAGCGCATATTTGTTCGATTACTCCAGTCCTCTCAATGCTTCAAGAGCGTCTTTTTGCTGCTTCGAAAGAAGGATCACAGCAACGCGTTCTTCTTGTTGCTCAAGGCCTAGATACCGCTGGCAAGGGCGGAATTGCGAAGCATGTGATGGGACTTGTCGATCCCCAAGGCGTACATCTTCATGCCTTTAAGAAGCCCACAGAAGAAGAACGTCAGCATGATTTCCTGTGGCGTATCCGAAAAGCTCTTCCAGGTCCAGGAATGATTGGTTTATTTGACCGCTCTCATTATGAAGACCTTTTGGTTCCATTGGCAAATCACCAGATGAGTGATGCCGAGTTTATTGAGCGCGTGGAAACCATTAAGGAATTTGAGAAAGAACTTGTTGATAACGGAACCCATATTATTAAAGTCGCTTTGATGGTGTCCTATCAGGAGCAGGGGCGCCGTCTACTGACGCGGCTTGATCGGCGGGATAAGCAATGGAAGTTTTCATCGAATGATATTGATGTCCGTGGACAGTGGCGGACCTATCAGGAGGTTTATCAGCGTATTCTTCCTGAAACATCTTTTAGTTTTGCTCCTTGGTACGTGATTCCCGCTGATCGAAAGTGGTATTCCCGTCTTGCTGTTACTGAAATGTTGGCACGGACCCTCGCTGATATGGATGTTGACTGGCCAACGGTTGATTACGACGTTGAAAAAGAACGCGAACGTGTTCTGGCGACGATGGCGCCGGAATCAATTGAGGCTTATGACGCAAAACGTGAGAAGATGATCCGCAAAGCAGCAAAGAAGAACGCGCGAATTGAACGTTTAGCACAATCTCTCGCCTAAACTCTTTGCTCCAATGAGAAAGACTGCGAGGACTAGACTATGGCTGAATCTCAGGGAACTTGGCTCACTCAGGATGCGTACGATCGTCTTGTCGAAGAACTTGAGAACCGTAAGACGGTGCTGCGTAAGGAAATTGCCCAGCGGGTGGAGGCGGCTCGGCAGGAGGGGGACCTTCGAGAAAATGCTGGCTACCATGCAGCCCGTGAAGAAGCAGGTCTGAATGAGGCGCGCATTGTTCAATTAGAGGCCCTTCTTGAGACAGCAGAAGTTGGTGAAGTTGCTCAGGATGGTTCTATCTCTGCCGGTACGATCGTCACTGCCAAGATTGCTGGTAAAGAGCAGACTTTTGCGTTGGGTGGTCAAGAAATTGCCGACGACGTGCCCGAGGGTGTCAAGGTCTTCTCACCTGACGCTCCCCTCGGTGCCGCTCTCATGGGACACCGCGCAGGAGAAACCGTGAGCTACAAGGCTCCCAACGGTAAGTCGATTAAGGCAGAAATCGTCGACGTTACTCCTCTTGGAGCCTGAGTTCATGACTGGGTCCAATCAGCGTTCCATTCCGCTTCTCACTGAAGAAGAGATGAACCAGTCGCACCCTGTATTGAATCGTTCGTACGCTGATTCCTTAACAGAAGGCGCTCAGGTTATTTATCTTGCGGGTGGCTGCTTCTGGGGGATGGAACAGGTATTCTGGGATATTCCCGGCGTGCTGCATACCTTTGTGGGATACATGGGAGGAACTCTTCCTCATCCCACGTATAAAGAGGTGTGCACCGGAGCCACTGGTCACGCAGAGACGGTGAGAGTCGTCTATGACCCTGCTGTGGTGGGTGAGGGGGCAGAGGAAATCCTTCGGGTCTACTGGAACAACCACAACTCCACCCAGTTGAATCGCCATTACGGAGATATTGGTGAACAATACCGCTCTGAAGTCTGGTGCGTGAACGGTAGCCAGGTTAAAGCCGCACAGCGACTCAAAACTGAACTTGAGAAGCAACTCGCTCAATCAGGTAAGCAGTGCTTTACAGTGATTTCCAAAATCTCGCAGGACCCATCGGTCGAGGAAATCTTTTACCCTGCAGAAATGAGCCATCAGGCTTATTTGCATCATCAACCATACGGTTATTGTACTCATCAAATTCAATCAGTAGTGATTTAGGGTTAAGTATGCATATTGGTTTGATTTCAGGCGGCTCGAATATCGGCGCCTTAGCCTATCGCAATCATGCTGTCTTTGCATCTGAGTATGATTATGAGTATAAACAGGTTATAAAGTTGCTGTCGGATGCGCCTTATCCATATTATCCAAAACTTAAGATTATCGAAGATGAATTAAAATATTATGATTGGATCGTCTGGATTGATTCTGACTTATTTATCACAGATTTTTCTCGAGACAACTTCCGAAAAATAATATTCTCCGCAGCCCAGGATGACACTTTCTTTGTTGCTGCCGAAGGGCCTCATGAAGTCGTTGATACTAAGAAACAGAATGCTGCAACGAAAACATTACTAAATTCTGGTCTTCTCCTTTTGAAGAACGACCCTCGAACTTATGATTTACTGAAAATAGTGAAAAGTATGTCAGTTGACAAGATGCGCAGCGTCTGGGATGTGGAAAGATATGGCGCATTTACTTCTGGCGATCAAGATGCCTTTATTTTAGCTCTCCAGAGGCCTGAGTTTTCTGAGCAATATAAAATTGTTTCTTATTCGCTTTTAAATGCGCGTGAACATCATTATCACAAATCTCTAAATGAGCATTTTGCGGTACATTTCTGCGGCCCGGAAAAGGTGAGTCGTATTAACTATTTTGCGCGTCGATTAGGGGTGCGAAGCGATCTGGTTCCACTCGAATATGCAAGTCGTTATCATCTACCGGCCCCTCCGAGGTCTAATGCTATGTATGATTCATATCGACTGACTAGTGTTAGAATTAGGAAATTCCAAAAACGGATCCGTAGGAAAATTGCATACATCCGCGAAACGGGGCGCTGGAAATGAGTGGGCCGGTAAATAAGTTTTTTGATATTCTACGAAATTATAAGCATACTTTGTTTGTCTATAAAAAGCGAACAGTCTTTGAGTTTGCATTTAGAACTGAGAATATCTATCGTAAATTTTATCGCTATTTTCCTTATAATTACGATCCGTCAGATTTTAAAGGTCTCGATGTAGTTGATTCAATTTCGAATACTTCTCCGCAAGTTCAAGTCCCGAAACGTATTTTTGTTTGTTGGACTGGCGATAATGAACTGAGGGGAAAGCGGCTGGATTGCTTCAGATCTATTCAGGATAGTCAGACGGTTGAAGTGATTTTGGTTGATAATTCAAACCTATGTGAATGGATACTTCCAGACCATCCCCTTCCTGATCTGTATTGGAAATTACATTTTGTTCACCGTGCAGATTTTCTTCGCGGGTATTTAATGAACTTTCATGGGGGGGGATACGCTGATATTAAAGGCATTTCGCAAGATTGGGGTGAGGTATTCGCGAATTTTGATGATCCTGATGTGTGGCTTGCAGGGTACAAAAATCCATGTAGATTGATGACGCCTAATTTTCCAGATAAAAAGTTAACTCGTTTAATGATTCGAACTTCTGCGATTCGTGTGGGTCAAGCAGGTTTTATTGCTCGGGCACATACTCCATTGACTGAGGAATGGTACCGAAATATGAATCGTATTCTTGATAGGAATCGGGCCGCTTTATTGTCTAATGAAATTATTTCTAGTCGTTCAGGAGGGCCTTCTTACCCCCTGCACTGGAACGGATTGCTTGCCCAAGTTTGGGATCCACTAGTTGTCAAGTATTCTGAACATGTGCGGTATTCAGAAACTTTATTTCCTGCTCAAGATAATTATCGAGATGATGATGAGTAGGGGGGCAATGTCAAGGGTTGTGGTGCTTTCTGGTGGGGATAACGTACGTTTCAACTCATATATCAATCATGCCGTTTACTCTGAAATGCATAACTTTGAATATGTTTTTGGCATTCAGATTTCCAATTCTTCTAAGGCTTTTAATGACAGAGCATTCACTACGCTGCGAAAGATTGATTCTATTCGACGATATCTTTCATCTTGCGATTTTCTTTTATGGCTCGATGATGACGTCTATATAACTGATCTTCATTCGACAGTCGTCGAAGATCTTATTTCCCATATGGTCGATAATGATTGTTTTTTCTCTGTCGGCAATGAGGTTCCCCCGGCTGAAATGGACAGGCAAGCGCCGATAAATGCTGGTGTGATGATATGGAAAAATGATCCGAGATCTTTCGAGATGCTGGATTATATTTCTAAAGATGACTACGGGTTGCATGTTGAGTCGAGTTGGGCCTCTTATGGTGGTGGTTCTGTTGCCGGTGGTGACCAGGATCGAATTCGTATCTATATTTTAGACAATAATTTTGAGGGTGTTTACGTCGCTCCATTCGGTGTGATGCAAAGCCGACCCGATGATTATATTTCCGAAGTTTCTGAACACTTTGCAGTGCATTTTATGGGTTTTGGCTATCCTTGTAAGGTGCGCGCATTTTTGGATTTTGTGCATCGTTTTAAGTTAAGTAATCATATTTTGGTTGATGAGGATACATGTAAGTTATTTGGGTTGAACTCATCTCAGAAGATCCCGTATAGTGAGTCGCTGATTCAAACCGCCCGTTGTTTTGGTATTAAAATGCGGTTTCATATTTTTATTTTCAACAAGAAACTTCGCCTTAAATGGCGGTATTTGAATCGAAAGTGGCGACATTGAGAAAACGAATTCTTTTAGCTGCGCCCCGCGGCTACTGTGCTGGTGTTGACCGTGCTGTTGACGCTGTAGAGAAAGCTTTGGCTCACTATGGTGCGCCCGTTTATGTGCGCAAAGAGATCGTCCACAACAAGTACGTCGTTGAGGCTCTCACTAAGCGCGGTGCGATTTTCGTTTCTGAGACCGACGAGGTTCCTCAGGGGGCTCGCGTTGTCTTCTCTGCCCATGGCGTTTCTCCTGCTGTTCATGAACAGGCTGCCGCCCGACACCTTGAAACGATCGACGCCACGTGCCCGCTTGTCACCAAGGTTCATAAGCAGGCCGTCCGCTTTGCGTCAAGTGATTACGACATCATCCTTGTGGGCCACACTGGTCATGAGGAGGTTGAAGGAACCCAAGGTGAGGCCCCCGATCACATTCAGGTCGTTAACGGCCCCCATGAGGTGGATCAGGTTGAGGTTCGCGACCCCAATAAGGTCGTGTGGATTAGCCAGACTACTTTGAGTGTGGATGAAACGATGGAGACGGTTGCGAAACTTCGTGAGCGTTTCCCGGCCCTCCAGGATCCACCGAGTGATGACATTTGCTACGCTACCCAGAATCGTCAGGCTGCCGTGAAGGCTCTTGCTCCTGATTGCGATGCGGTTATCGTGGTAGGCAGTGGCAACTCCTCAAATTCTGTTCGTTTAAAAGAGGTTGCTCTTGAGGCCGGTGCAGGTGCTGCCTACCGCGTGGATTTCGCATCTGAGATTCATCCTGAGTGGCTCGCCGATGTTGAGACGGTCGGCTTGACGAGTGGCGCGAGTGTTCCTGAGATTCTTGTGCGCGAAGTTATTGAGTTACTTGCGCAGTGGGGCTTCGAGGATGTGCAGGAAGTGCGTACCGCTACAGAAAACATCGCATTTTCTTTGCCGAAGAACCTCCGCGCCGATCTTAAAGCTGCCGGTGCCGAAATACGTCCACACGAGCGTCGTCAACCGGCTCCGGATCATACTTGCTAGTTTTGCCGATATCGCATCGGTGAGTGATCGTCCCAGGCCGCTTCGGGGAAGGTGAGTTCCGTCTGAAGAAAGGAATCCGGTAGAAGGTGAGCGGGTGTGAACCTGTAGACTGACTCCGTGGCTCTTACTATTGGAATTGTCGGACTGCCCAACGTTGGCAAGTCCACCCTTTTTAACGCTCTGACTCGCGCAACCGTTCTTGCGGCGAATTACCCATTCGCAACAATTGAACCGAACGTCGGCATTGTTCCCCTTCCAGACCCTCGTTTGGACAAGTTGGCTGAACTTTATGGTTCTGAGCGGACTGTACCCGCTACCGTTTCCTTCGTCGATATCGCGGGTATCGTCCGTGGTGCAAGTGAGGGTGAGGGACTCGGAAACCAATTCCTCGCAAACATTCGAGAAGCTGACGCTATCTGTATGGTGACTCGTGCCTTCGATGATCCCGATGTTGTTCACGTTGACGGCAAGGTGGATCCCTCGAGTGATATTGAGACGATTGCGACCGAATTAGTTCTCGCCGATATTCAGACGCTCGAAAAGGCAATTCCCCGCCTCGAGAAGGAAGTTCGTGGCAAGAAGACTGATGCCTCTGTTCTTGACGTTGCCCGTGGTGCACTCGCGGTGCTCGAAGAAGGAACTTTGCTCAGCGCAGGCGCAGAGAAAGCCGGTCTTGATCCTGAAATTTTGGCGACTTTCCAATTGATGACCACGAAGCCATTTATCTATGTTTTTAACATGGATGACGCTGGTCTCGCCGATGAAGCCAAGCAAGCAGATCTCCGAGCCATGGTTGCTCCTGCCGAAGCGATCTTCCTTGACGCACAATTTGAGTCCGAATTAGTGGAACTTGACCCTGACGAAGCAGAAGAAATGCTTCGTGACGCCGGACAGGAAGAGAGCGGTCTTGATCAGTTGGCGCGCGTTGGTTTCAATACCCTCGGACTGCAAACCTACTTAACTGCTGGTCCGAAGGAAGCGAGAGCTTGGACGATTCATCAGGGTTGGACTGCTCCGCAGGCTGCCGGTGTTATTCACACGGACTTCGAGCGCGGTTTTATTAAGGCCGAAATTGTTTCCTACGAAGACCTTCTTGAATATGGTTCCGTTGCTGAAGCACGCGCGCACGGAAAGGTTCGTATGGAAGGCAAAGACTACGTCATGAAGGACGCTGACGTTGTCGAGTTCCGTTTTAATGTGTAGACATTAACTAATAACTCACTTCAATGGCTGAGCACGAGGAATATCTCTAGTGCTCAGCCATTGATATTGAGTGGAGGACTGCTGAGATTATTGAGGGTTTATCAATGTTGACTGATTGGTGAAGAAACCAGCGAATAGTAAGGCCATGCCTTTAGGCATTATTTTTTTCGCGGAACACCCAAAACCGCATGACGAGGTAGAGGTAGATACCTTCGCAGCACGCTGAGATAACTCGGGCAACTTCGGCATTGATGCCCAGTTGCCAGTGCAGGAAACTTGATAACCCAAGGATGAAAATGACGTATTGGGATGCCAATCCTACGGCGTATTTTGATCCTTGGGCTACTGCATGTCCGGGCGCCTGGAAGTTCAGCCATTTGTTCAGCGTCAACGAGTAGAGGCCAGCGATGGCATACCCGATCGTGACGGCAAGCGGATAGAAAATATGCAAGTGGTTATTAAAAATCCACAGGCATGTGATGTCTAATAAGAATGCTGAGCCATTGATAAAGGCGTAGCCAACAAAAGTTAGTGGTACATGTTTGCGCAACGCTGCAGGAATTAATCGGTGGACTGCTGTAGTAAAAGCAGTGAACCTCTCCGGCGCGCGCCGTGTATCTACTGACGTCATGAATGCCTAACTCACTTGGCTTGGAAACTTCTTCAGGCCTATTTTGCACTAAGTCTTAACAACATTCCCTACGGGGACTACGTGCTTGAGAAGGACTGAACTCATCCTTTGGGATGAATAAATGAAGACAATGGTCTGTCACATCAGGCCGGGAATCCATTCGCTCAGTTCCTGGCGCAGTACATCAGCGCCAGCATCGGCAGGATGATGGATAGTCTGAATTCCACAGCGAGAAGCGGCCGCGATATTGTCAAGATTGTCGTCGACGAACAGAACGGAACAAGGTTCAACTCCTAGACGGTGAAGAATTAATGTGAAGTACTGCTCCTCAGGTTTGCAGGCTCCAAGATCGCATGAATAGAACCTTTCATCGCAGAGTTCGGAATAACCTAACTCATCTTCCATCCACGTTTTGCGTTCAACCTGTTGATTGGTTGCCAGTGCTGTCCTAACACCGAACCGTCGCAGTTCTCTCACCATATCCCAAGCGTCCTGATCAACAGTCGCATGCCACCAAGCATCCATAAGGAAGTCGACGTCTTGATCGAGGCTTAATCGGTTCTTCAAACCTTGGAGAAACTCGCGCAAACTTACTTCACCGCGAAGAGTTGTTCCTTCGGTCGCTAAGAGTTCACGAGCAAATTCCTCACCGCCACGTGCAGCGAGTGCTTCGGGCCACGGTGTGCCAATGAATTGAAGGACACCATCGGCGTCGAAAAGAACAGTGGAGATTGGACAAGGTGACGTATTCACCCGTCCATCATGCCTGAGAACTTCGCAGGAACCTATATGAGGGGGCACGTAGCTCACACTTATCCCACTTTTCTCCTGGCGGCGAGAGGAGGACAATGGGGACATGACATTTTCAGCGTTGACAGACCTCACCGACACGCACGCTTATACCGAGTCCCTTACCAACTTCGTACAAGCATCCCCGTCGTCCTTTCATGCTGCACAGGAAACGGCTAATCGTCTCGAAAAACTGGGATTCACTCGGGTACGAGAGGATGTTGCCTGGGGCAGTGAGGTCCCACGCAAGGGCTATGTCATCCGCGATGGTGCAATCGCCGCATGGATCATTCCTCAGGGAAACGCTGCTCCCGAGCACTTCTCTTTCCGCATCATGGGGGCCCACACCGATTCTCCGGCACTCAAACTCAAACCCGGAGCCACCACAATCAGCCATGGCTGGAGCACTCTCGGTGCCGAAGTCTATGGTGGACCGCTGCTTAATTCATTCCTTGACCGAGACTTAGGCTTAGCAGGTCGTCTCACCGCTATTGATGGCACCGAATACCTCGTTGCCACTGGTCCTATTGCTCGTGTTGCTCAACTCGCTCCCCACCTTGACCGCAGCGTCAATGACGATCTCAAACTCAAACGCCAGCAGCACCTAGCCCCATTGGTTTCCTTGGAAACATCGATGAATGGCAGCGTTGAGGATTACCTCTGCTCTCTAGCAGGAGTGAATCCTGAAGACCTTGCGTTCCATGACGTTGTTACCTTCCCGACTGAAGCACCGCGCGTCATTGGTATCAATAAGGAATTCTTTGCCTCGTCGCGACTCGATAATCTTTCCTCCGTTCACGCTGGACTGGCCGCGTTGGAAGCGATGGAGGCTGAGGGTGGTCTTGATGCTGATTATGCCGTGGTCTTCATTGCGAACGATCACGAAGAAGTCGGCAGTTCTACCCGCTCCGGTGCTAGTGGCCCCATGCTCGAGGACATCCTTAAGCGCCTAGCCGCAGTACACGGCCTCGACACTGACAGTTATGCAGCAGCCATCTCCCGCTCATCCTGCATCAGCGCAGACGCTGGCCATAGTGTTCATCCCAATTACTCGGAGAAACACGATCCTGTTGTCCAGCCGCTCATCAATAATGGTCCTCTCCTGAAGATCAACGCTTCTCAGCGGTATGCGACCGACGCCGTGGGGGCAGCGATCTGGAAGCGCGCCTGTCGCAGGGCTGACGTGCCGTCACAAAATTTCGTTTCCAATAATGACGTGCCATGCGGTTCCACAATCGGACCACTTACCGCAACACGTTTGGGTATGACTACTGTCGATGTGGGTATCCCACTGCTGTCTATGCACTCCTTGCGCGAAATGTGTGGTGTAGAAGATGGCCCCTACCTTGCTCGTGCTATCAAGGCCTATTGGATGGGAGCCTGACCATGATGAAGCCTCTGAAACCTCACAAACTTGTTATCGTGGGTGTTGGCCGCGTGGGAGATGCAATCCTCGCTGACGCAATGAAGATGGACTTGTTTGGTTCCATCGTGGTCATTGATGCCAATGATGAATTGGCTCGTGGTGAAGCGCTTGATCAGCACCACGCCACCGCTATGCCGATGCTGTCTCACGTGAGTGTTAGCGCTGGTACTTACGATGATTGTGCTGATGCGGATGTCGTTATTTCTACAGCTGGTCCATCCCTGAAGAAAGACCAGGCTACGGGTAGTGACGCTGATCGTCGTTTGCTCGCATCTGTTAATGCCGCCGTTGTCCGTGACATCATGGGAAATATTGCTCAGAGGACCTGTGATGCTGCTGTTATCGTCGTGTCCAACCCTCTCGACATGGTGACCCATGTCGCCTCGACAGAATTCGATTACCCCGCCAATTTGGTGATGGGAACCGGAACCTTACTGGATACTGCCCGTATGCGCCGCGTGATCGCTGACCGTTTAGGCGTTGATCCCCATGCGGTGCATGGTGACATGATGGGGGAACATGGCCCGTCTGGTTTCCCCTACCTTAGCGGTACGACTGTGGGTGGAGTTCCTTATGAGCACCTTAAAGACGTATTCGGTGTGACTGTGCCAAGCCGGGAGGAACTCTCCGCTGCCGTGAGCCGAGCCGGCTGGGATGTGTTTAATACCAAGGGCTGGACTAGTGCTGGCGTTGCTCAAGCAGCATTGACCGTTGCCCGCGCTATTCTCCTTGATGAGAAAGCCATTCTTCCGGTCGCTTCAACATTGCGTGGAGAATATGGTCATGATGGTGATGTGACACTGTCTGTTCCCACCATCATCGGAGCCAATGGTATTGAGCGTCGCCTCGAAGTGCCTTTGACTGACTGGGAACGCGAACAGTTTGATGCGTCTGTTCGTGCAGTTCAGAACACCATTGCTTTGGGGACCTTGGAAAACGGTGAGCATTGATATGGCAACTGACGTCATCAAGAAAGAGCACACTCTTATCGCAGGTGATGGACTTAACCTTGCTGTTCGTACGTGGGAACCAATCGAGGGGCGCACACGTATAGGCATTATCCAAGTGGTCCATGGCATGGCAGAACATTGTGAGCGTTACGATGTATTCGCTCTCGAAGCGGTGAAACGTGGATACGTGGTGGTGGCCGATGATCACCGTGGACATGGCAAAACCATGTCTGAGGAAATTGGGCAAGGATTTCTTGGGCACCGCAATGGTTGGGCTAATGTCTTGACCGATCTTCACCGCATCACTATGTGGGCAAAAGAGCGTTATGCCCCAAGTCGAGGTGGGCAAGTTTTACCGTTCGTCATGCTTGGGCATTCGTGGGGTTCCCTTCTAGCGCGTCACTATGCCATTCAATGGGGCAATGAGCTTGATGCTCTTGTCGTTATGGGGACTGCTGGCCATCCAGGTGTGGCAGGTGTAGCAGGATACGCTTTGGCGAATGCTCAGTGCCGCATCCATGGCGCGGATCATCCTTCTCAGCTTCTTAGTGATTTGGCTTTCGGTAGTGCGAATAGTCGAATCGATGAGCCTCGCACTGTCTTTGATTGGCTGAGCAGGAAACCTGAAGAGGTTAACGCCTATCTTCGTGACCCCTGGTGTGGCTTCACTTGTACCGCAGGATTCTTCCGTGATCTGACCGCTGGAACTCTTTATGTCAACACCTTGAAGAATGTTCGCCGTGTCCCCCAGGATTTGCCTATCCATCTGTTCTCAGGGGCGATGGATCCCGTGGGCAACTACGGAGCAGGTGTGCGCGCAGTTGCCGCACAGTATCGACGTGCAGGGATCGCACGGATCAACCTGACTTTATATCCGGGAGCTCGTCACGAACTTTTCCATGAGACCAACGCTCAGGAAGTCATCGTGGATGTTCTGGACTGGCTGGATGAAATAAGTCGATAAAACGTTGTTAATGGTGATGATGGGCCAGGCATACGACTCACAGTATGAATAAATCGGTGACCTCTTTATCGGAGGAAACCACGAAGGTTTAAAAAGGTCGCCAGCAGATAATCTCATGACTATGAATTCACGTGCTTCCTCTTCTCGTATAACTACCGTCTTCCATGAGCAATCTGTAGTTTCGTCCCTGCACTCGATGCCTGGTTTACGGACCATCGCACGTGTGCTCGTGGGGACGGGGGTATTGACCCTTATCGCACAGATTGCTATTCCGCTTCCATTTACTCCTGTGCCGATCACCTTGGGGACATTGGGCGTTCTCCTTCTTGCTCAGGTGTTGGGAGGACCTCAGGCTATGGCAAGTACTGGTTTGTATGCCCTGTTGGCTGCTGGCGGTGCGCCGGTCTTGGCTGGTTGGAACGGGGGAGTAGGTGTCACGTTCGGCTACGTCATCGGATATATCTTGGCAGCTGGAATTGCGGCACGCGCTCGCGGAAAAGGGACCATGCAGGCCGCGGGAATTTTGGTTCTGGCTAGCCTGGCGTTTTATGTCCCAGGCTTGCCCTGGTTGCACATGATGACTGGGATGCCGTGGGGAGATACATTTGCACTCGGACTAGTGCCTTTCATCATTGGTGACACTCTCAAGTGCGTTTCTGCGCTGGCACTCAATCGTGTGCCTGCGATGCTTCGGGATTGAGGATCTAATTCTCGTGTCGGTGGGTGTGCCTAGATGGTGCATCCACCGAATTGTGTCTATCTCTGAGGCAGGTTTCTTTTAGTCGATGGGGATGTGTGTCTGATCCCCTATATCTTCAGGGGCTTTTCCCTTTAGGGTTGTTGGTATGACTCAATACTCTGCGCCAACCCCGTGCTCTCTCTCTGTTCTCGATCTGGTGAGTTTGAGTGAAGGTGACGATCGTCCTGGAGCGTTCGCTAAGACGATTGCTCGTGCGCAGACCGCAGAAAAGTTAGGTTATGCGCGTTATTGGATTGGTGAGCATCATGGCTCAAGCACCTTCCTTGCTAGCGCAACATCAATTGTCATGGGCCAAATTCTTGCTGCTACGTCACGAATTACTGTGGCAAGTGGCGGAATCATGTTGCCCAACCATGCGCCATTTATTGTGGCTGAACAAATTGGTACATTGGCCACAATGTACCCTGGCCGCGTGGAGGTGGGGCTAGGTCGCGCGCCGGGTACTGATCCAGCAACATCACATGCTTTACGACGTCGCCCGGCTGACCCCGGTCATTTCGCTGACGAAATCGTGGAGTTCTTGTCATATGTTGATATGGAAGAGTCGGGAGAAAACAGTCCAGTTCCCGGTTCTCTTCTTGGACAACAATCAAGGCGTGTATATGCTCCACAGTTGCTGTCACCGCACCGTTCTAGCGTGCGCGCGATTCCGGGTGAAGGAACTTGTCCAGGAACGTGGGTTTTAGGATCTAGCGTGAACGGTGCACGTGTTGCTGGTGAACTCGGACTGCCTTTCGTTGTTGCCTCCCACTTTGCGCCGTCTGCGGCAGAAGCGGCAATCATGGCCTACCGTTCCACATTTAACCCCGATGCCCCCACTGCCATGATTAGTGAGCCGAAAATTGCGGCTAGTGCTAACGTCGTTGTGGCGCCCACGGATGGTGAGGCTCAGTACTTGTTTACCTCCATGATGAGTGCGTCTGCTCGTATTGTGGGTGGACAGCCTGCTCCCATTGATCCTCCTCAGCAGGATTTGGAAGCATGGAAAGCCTTTGCGCCCGGCAAGGAAGGGGCGGTACGTGCATCAATGGCTCTGAATTTCGTAGGGGCGCCAGGCAAAGTTGTTGATGGTTTACGTGATCTTGCCCAGAGTTGGGACTTGGATGAAATCCTTGTGTTTACAGTGCTACATGACTCAACTCTTGTTGAACGTAGCCTGGAGTTGCTGGTTTCGCAATGGAATCTTTCCTAAAACAATTCCGGATACTGAGACGAGAGTGTAGCGAGAGCCTTTTTATTTAGTGCAATCAGTCACTAGGTGAAGTGTCCCTGAGGTTCCACGTGTTCTCGTGTATTAGTGCATAAAAAGTCAAGAAATCACCAGCTATACTCCCCAGGTATCAACTGAAAAATCGGACCTATTTTCTTCGTGATGAGCGCGCTGCAGTCACTATGCGAGATATCAAAGGTGGCATTAAACTCAGCGCAGAAACTCCTCACGTGTCAAAAAGATTTCTTTTCCACGAGTAGTGTGGAGGGAAATCGGATGGAACTGACCTTGATTACCGTCAGGTCGGAACCCTCTCCACAGTCCGCATAACCTGACTGGTCTCGGATGTGCTCGTGTTGAGAAATCCATGCCTGAGGGAGAACGGAAGAAGAAGACGGATGTTGCCTTATCTTTTACGAAGGATCGCTAACTATGTGGTTCTGCTGACGGTTGCCACTGTGTTGGCATACTTCATCGCTGCCAGCGCCCTGAACCCGTTGAGCATTTACGACCTGTCGAATCCGAAGCTCAACTGGGAGGGTATCTACGCAACGATGACCTCCTACAACATCAACCCTCACGATCCGGTCCTTGATCGATTCAAGATTTGGGCAACCAATATCTTGACTCACTGGGATTGGGGTAAGACTCCTAAGGGCGAGAACGTTAATGAGATCATCTCTCGTCGTATGTGGGTCTCCGTTCGTCTCGTCTTCCTTGGTGCATTCATCGGTATGGGCCTGGGTACTGCTCTTGGCGCATGGACCGCTACTAAGCAGTACTCCGTCTGGGACCGCGTTGCCACGATCCTCTCCCTCATTATCATCTCCACTCCTGTGATGGTGCTCGCACTCTTCCTTAAACTTGGTGCTGTGAAGGCCAACCAGGCGATGGGCGTTCAGTTCTTCGAATTCGTTGGCGAAGGTAGTGGCTTCCTTGGTCGTGCTCAGCACCTTCTGTTACCTACTACTTCGATGTCGTTAACAGGTATTGCTGCTTATTCGCGTTACCAGCGCAACCTCATGCTCGACACCCTTGGTGCTGACTATGTGCGTACTGCTCGTGCTAAGGGGTTGCAGAAGCGTCAGGCAATCACCCGCCACGCACTGCGTACCTCCTTAATTCCTATGGGTACCTTCTTTGCCTTTGCTCTTGCAGGCCTTTTCGTTGGCGCATCCATCACAGAGACTGTGTTTACCTGGCACGGATTGGGCGAATACGCCGTGACGTCCATTAGCAATATGGATATCAATGGCACAGTCGCTGTGGTTGCCTTCTCCGGCATGATGACCCTGATCGGTGCCCTCTTGTCCGACGTCCTCGTGGCGATCATCGACCCCCGAGTGAGGGTGAGCTGACCAATGGCTAAAACAGAACTTAATCAAGGTGACCTAGTGCACGGCGGAACGGATGGTGCAAGCGCTATTGCTTCTGCAGCACAAGAAGAAATCGAAGTTGTTGAAAACCAGCGTGCCGCTAAGCGTCTGAGCCGCGGCGAGATCTTCCGTCGCCGTTTCCTACGTAACCGCAGCGCTGTCATCGGTCTTATCGGTTTCCTTGGCATTATCTTGCTAGCCCTCGTCGGCCCCATGATTAGCCCTTGGCACTTTACTGAGTCCGACTTCCTTAGTTTCCATACACCACCCGACGCCAACCACTGGCTGGGCACCACCAAGGATGGTTCTGATGTTTTCGCTATGACCGTTGAAGGGTTGCGTAAGTCCCTCGTTATCGGTCTATCCGTGGCAACTATTCAGATCGTCGTGGCTACCACTATTGGTAGTGCTGCCGCCTACTTCGGCGGTTGGTTCGATAAGTTAGCCCTTTGGGTCATTGACCTCATGCTCGTGATCCCTGCCTTCCTCACCATCGCTATTATTTCCCAGCGCGTGAGTGCAGAATCCAAGGGAAGCGTGTGGATGTTCATTATCCTGCTTGGTGCTTTCGGCTGGATGCTTACTTCTCGTGTGGTCCGCTCCATGACGTTGTCGGTACGTAACCAGGATTACGTCACTGCTGCTAAGTACATGAGTGTTCCCGCTCCTGTGATTATTGTGCGTCACATCATCCCGAACATTTCCTCCTACCTCATCATCGACTTCACTCTCGGTGTGGCAGCAGCAGTGCTCAGCGAAACGACCTTGAGTTACTTCGGATTCGGTGTGAAGCCGCCGAATACCTCACTGGGTACCCTGATCGCTCAGTCGCAGGGTGACGTGGTGGTTTATCCTTGGACCTTTATTGCTCCCGCACTGGTCCTGGTTGTCATGCTCGTGTGTATCAACCTTATTGGTGACGGCGTGCGCGACGCACTCGATTCCTCATCCAAGTCTGGAGGCCAAGCATGAGCCGTAAGAACCAAGGAACTCCCGTATTTGAGTCTAACGATCTTCCTGATCGCCAGTCTTCTGCCCCTCTACTTGAGGTGAATGATCTTCGTGTCTCCTTCCCCTCAGAAAACGGTAAGGTCAACGCTGTTCGTGGCGTAAACCTTCGCGTGGATTCTGGAGAGGTCGTTGCTTTGGTGGGTGAGTCCGGTTCTGGTAAATCCGTGACGTCGACCGCCATCATGGGGCTGCTTGATGAGACTGCCCAAGTGTCTGGCTCGGTGAAACTCCACGGTCGTGAACTGCTCGGCCGCTCCGACAGTTACATGTCGAAGATCCGCGGTTCACAGGTTTCCATGATTTTCCAGGATCCGCTCAGTGCTCTTACCCCCGTGTATACGGTTGGTACACAGATCGTTGAAGCGCTCAAAATCCATACAGGAATGAGCGAGTCCGATGCCTGGAAGCGTGCGGTTGAACTCCTTGACCTTGTTGGCATTCCAAACCCCTCTGTTCGCGCCAAGGCTTACCCGCACGAATTCAGTGGTGGTATGCGTCAGCGCGCCGTGATCGCTATCGGTATTGCTAATAATCCTGATCTGATCATCGCCGATGAGCCGACTACGGCTCTTGACGTGACTATTCAGGCGCAGATCCTGGATGTTCTCAAGACCGCCCAGCACGAAACTGGTGCAGGCGTCATCATGATCACCCACGACTTGGGTGTTGTTGCTGGTATGGCTGATCGCGTCGCGGTGATGTATGCCGGTCGTATCGTGGAAAAGGGGCGTGTTGATGACATTTTCTTCAATCCTCGCATGCCCTACACCATTGGGTTGCTTGGCAGTCTTCCTCGACTGGACTCTAAGAAAGATTCTGCTTTAGCAACCGTTGAGGGCAACCCGCCGTCATTACTTGAGCTGCCCACCGGCTGCCCCTTTGCACCCCGCTGCCCCATGGCTGAGCCTGAGTGCAGTGCAGGCGAACCTGAACTCGCAGACGTTGAGCAAGGCGCCCGCCACTTCAGCGCTTGCCGTCGCTTCCCGGAGATTGGGGCAAAGAACCTTCAGTACACTGATATATTCCCCGTACCTCCGCTGAAGCATTCTGAAGAACTCAACCTTCCTCACGAAGAACGTGAAGAGGTGTTGCGTGTTGACGGTCTGGTCAAGGAATTCCCCTTGATGAAGGGGGCAGTGTTTAAGCGTCGCGTAGGCACTGTCCATGCCGTCGATGGCCTCTCCTTCGACGTTCGCCGTGGTGAAACCCTCGCACTCGTGGGTGAATCCGGCTGTGGTAAGACCACTACGCTTCTTGAGGTTCTTAATCTGGCAAAACCTCAGGACGGCACGATCGTCGTGCTAGGGAAAGATACAGCAGATGTCAGTCGCCGTGAACGACGTAATCTGCGTCGCGACGTCCAGATTGTTTTCCAGGACCCCATGGCCTCTCTAGACCCGCGCCTTCCTATCTTTGACATCATTGCTGAGCCTCTTCAGCACAACGGATGGAAGAAAAAGGACATCGGCCCCCGCGTTGAGGAGTTGATGGCGCTGGTAGGCCTTGAGCCGAGCCACGCTAACCGTTACCCTCGTAACTTTTCTGGTGGTCAGCGCCAGCGTGTGGGCATCGCTCGCGCATTGGCATTGAATCCTAAGTTGCTGGTCCTTGACGAACCCGTTTCCGCTTTGGACGTGTCCATCCAGGCAGGTGTCATCAACTTGCTTGATGAATTGCGGGCAACTCTTGGTCTGAGTTATCTCTTTGTTGCTCACGACTTGTCCGTAGTGCGACACATCGCAGATCGCGTTGCTGTCATGTACTTGGGCAAGATTGTGGAAATCGGTGACGTTGACGAAGTCTTTAGCGCTCCTGCTCATCCCTACACTCAGGCTTTGCTCTCCGCCATTCCGATCCCTGATCCAGAAAAGGAACGCACCCGCTCACGCATCATCCTCGAAGGCGATCTGCCCAGTCCGGCAAACCCGCCCTCAGGCTGCCGTTTCCGTACGCGTTGCCCCAAGTTCGCCATGTTGAACGCGGAGCAGCAGGAGAGTTGCTTGAGTGCAATGCCTGAGCATGTCACGCTTGGTGACGACCACACCACTGCGTGCTACTACCCTGAACGAACCAACGTGTTCTAAAGCGCTGATTTTACGGTGAAAGGGGTCCCGCCAGATGATGGCGGGACCCCTTTCACTTGTTCATCATGTGGACATGGCGAGGATGTTTTCTAATTGTTATACGGTTGTTACTTTTGAGTGTCTTTGTATAACTATTCATAAGAAGGTTGGTGAAACTTTCTTGTCAGCGTCTTTTTTTACTGGCCTATTCGAAGGTATTAGTGCACTTATGCATTAATGTCTCGATAGTGAAATGTGACATTTGTGTGACAGGAGGGTCACGATGTGGTCCCAATTACAGTTCATTCTGTGAGAAGAATTGTCCTGATGCTGAGATGTGTGGTCTCATCGTTTCACCATCGGTGTTCTGGATACCACCAGAGCATCAAAATTCTCGACGAACGGATACTCACATGATGATCAACCGCCGATTGTTCCTCGCTGGCACTGCGTCTACGGCGATGCTGGCGGCACTGGCAGCCTGCTCAGGCAAGAGTGGTGACGGCTCGACGAAATCCGATGGCTCCGTCTCCAAGCTTGCAGCATCAGATATCAATGAAATGGCGCGTGACAAAGTCGCCGATGGCGGCAAGTTAGTCCTGCCTCTTGATGCGATGATTCCTCAGTACAACCCTCTGCATATTGATGGTCAAATTGCCGACAACGGTAACGTGCTTCAGATGTTTATTGGTTGCTCTAACTGGTTATACAAGCCAGATGGTACTTTTGAAGTGCGCAAGGACTTTTGTGAGTCCTACACCGTTGATGAAAAAGACGGCAAGACTGTTGCCACGTTGAAGTTGAATCCCAAAGCAAAATGGAACAACGGTGATTCCATTACCTGGGAAGACTATGAGTCATGTTGGAAAGCGTGTAACGGCGCAGATAAACAATATCTTGACGTAGTTGCAACTACGGATGGCTGGGATCATATTGAGTCCATCACTGCTGGTGGCGATGAATTTGAAGTTGTTGTGAAATTTACATCCATTTTCCCCGACTGGTCCAGCGTTCTTAGCCTGGTTATTCCACGTTCTTTAACGGCAACTCCTGAAGCATTTTCTTCTTGGACTGATCCGATGATGACCGAGTTTTCTACCGGTCCTTTCGTCATTACCAACCATGATCCCTCTTCTGGAAGCATTACGCTTGGCCGCAACGATCAGTGGTGGGGTGAGCCTGGCAAACTCGAAACGATCGTGATGCGTGTGATTGATGCCGATCAACTATCTGCTGCATTCGCCAATGGCGAGGTGGATGTTGTCCATAACATTATTGATGCAGCGTCCTACCAGCAGTGCGAGCAGCGAACCGATGGTGAGATTCGAGAAGCAAGTGGTCTGCAGTGGCGTCACTTTACGATTAATGGTTCTACAGGCGTTCTTGCTGATGAAAAGCTTCGTCAGGCTTTAGTTAAAGGTGTTGACTGCTTGACCATTGCGCAGGCTGATCTCCAGGGACTTCCAGTTCCGGCGGAGGATCTCATGTTGGGTAACCATCTTTTTATGGTTCAGTCGCATGGGTATGAAGATAACCGTGGTGAATTTGCTTTCGATAAGGATGCTGCAATCAAGGATCTTGAGGATCTCGGATGGGTTCTTCCTGAAGGCGGCAGTGTGCGCGAAAAGGATGGTCAGAAACTCTCGATCAAATACCTGCGTCTTCCCAACGTCTCCACCTCAGCTACTGAAGGTAAGGTCTTCCAGTCTTGTATGGAAGCCATTGGTTGTGAGGTTGTGATGGACGATACCAACCCGTCGGACTTCTTTACTCGTATCCGACAGGGCCAATATGAAGTTGTGACCTTCACCTGGGTGGGTACTCAGTATCCTATGGCAAACATTCAGCAGGTCTATGGCAAGGGGTCTGCGTCGAACTACACCGGTGTGTGGAGTGAGAAGTTGCAGGATCTCATTAAGCAGGTTGCTGAAGAGCCCGATGAAGAAAAGCGCATCAAGTTGGCCAATGAGGCAGACCGCGAAATTTGGCGTGAAGCTATTGTCCTCCCCATCTACAGCCGCGCTGACTACACCGCGGTTCCCAAGAGTCTGGCTAACTACGGTTCCTTCGGTATGTCCACCGTGCTTCCCGAAAATATCGGTTACGCCAAGTGACTTTCATAATCTTGCATCGTTAATGCTTTAGTGTGAAGCGATGATGCAAAACGCAGTGAATGGGTGTTTCGTATGCGATACGAAACACCCATTCACTGTCTGTGTGTGGGGCAAAGTAGACCTTGAGTGTTCCTTGTGAAGTCGGGACAAAAGTCTTATTTTTGAATGAATAATTGTGACATTGTGTGGGGATTTTTTGCATGATGTTCGATCATCATAGTGTGTTAATGAGATAAAACGTGAGATGTGACTCAGAACTATCATTGTGTGTGAACTAACTGTCATGATTCGCGTATAGTTCTAAATTAATCACCTGGTGATTCCGGGTGTGACGATGAATTCCGATAACCAGAATGGATGCATCACATGATGATTTCCCGCCGCTCTTTTATTGCCGGCTCAGCCTCTGTAGCCGTTCTGGCTGCGTTGGCTGCTTGTGATAAGAAGGAATCCGCCTCATCTGGCGGTAGTGTCTCCAGTTCAGATTTGGCTGCTTCCGACATTAACCCCATGGAACGTGACAAGGTTCAAGATGGTGGAACCTTTGTTATGCCCATCGAGGATTGGATCACAAACTTCAACCCCAACACTCCCGAAGGCTCCAACGGTGATAACCAGAGCCGTCTGGGAATGTGGACCCGTCCTACGAACTTCATCTTTGATGCTCACGGTGAGCGTTCACTGAACAACAACTTCTTGCTTGATACGAATGTTGAAGAAGTTGACGGTAAGACCGTTGTTACTCTTAAACTCAACCCTGCCGCTAAATGGAATAACGGCGAATCCATTACCTGGGAAGATTACGCCGCAACCAAGGCTGCCTGTGACGGTTCTGATCCCGCATTCGCTGAAGTAATTGGTAGTGACGATGGTTACCGCGACATGGAGTCTGTCGTTCGTGGCGCCGATGATTACGAAGTCATCATTACCTACAAGTTTGCATTCCCTGATTGGTCACAGCCTATTGATGAGGTTCTGCCTCGCTTCCTGTGCACTGACGCTGAAACATACAACAGCTGGACCACTCCTGAGCAGACAGAATACGCATCCGGTCCCTTTATTATTTCTGAAGCAGACAAGACGAAGGGCACCCTTACTCTTACACGTAACCCCAACTGGTGGGGTGATCCCGGTAAGCTCGACACCGTCGTGTTGAAGGTTATTGGTGCAGATCAGGCGCCCGCCGCATTTGCTAACAAAGAAATTGACTGTGTTAACTCCATCATTGACTCTGCCTCATATGAACAGTGCAGTTCCCGTGAAGATGGTGTGATTCGTCAGTCTTCCGGCTTGAGTTGGCGTCATTTCACCATTAATGGTGAAGCCGGTGTTCTGCAAGATCAAGCACTGCGTAAGGCTCTTCTGCCCGCCATCGATCGACTGACCATGGCTAAGGCTGACTTGCAGGGACTTCCTGTTCCCGCTGAAGAACTTATTTTAGGTAACCACTTCTACATGCCTGTTCAAGAGGGCTACCAGAATAACGCTCCTGAATTCGATCCTGAAGCCACCAAGAAGGCTCTTGATGAACTCGGATGGGTTCTTCCTGAAGGAGGCACAGTGCGTGAGAAGGATGGTGAGAAACTCTCCATCAAGTACCTGCGCCTTCCCAACACTTCCACCTCAGCCAACGAAGGTAAGATTCTTCAGGAAAACTTCGCCAAGGTTGGTTGCGAGGTTGTCATGGATGACGTCGCACCTGCAGACTTCTTCCCCCGCATTACTGAGGGTAATTTCGAGATTGTTACCTTCACCTGGACTGGTACTCCATACCCCGTAGCAAACGTGGGCCAGGTGTACGGTAAGGGCCAGGGTGGCAACTACGCCCACGTTTGGAGTCAGGAGATTCAGGATCTCATGCCCAAGATCGCTGGTGAAATGGATCCCCAGAAGCGGATCGAACTTGCCAACGAGTGTGACCGCGCCGTGTGGGATCTTGCTGCTGTGATTCCGATTTACAACCGCGCCTCTTACACCGCCGTTCCCTCCAACCTGGCTAACTACGGATCCTATGGTCTTCAGACCGTCCGCTCCGAAGATATTGGTTACGTCAAGGCCTGATTGCTGTGAGGGATCACCTTCCTAGGTGAGAACATCGCAAAAGTGAGCCGACGTCGATCTCAACTGATCGGCGTCGGCTCACATGTGTCTGTGACAGACTATGGATATGCCCACCGTTATCATTCGATCCCTTCCAGCAAGAATCTCCACCGTTCTCATCGCGCTGATCGCTCTGTACATCACCATTGTGGTCTGGTTGAGTGATGGATGGGGTAATGGCCTCGTGGCAGCAGCGATCACAGGGACCTTTAGCGCATGTGTATGGCTACTGTGGTGGGTGCCGATGATGCGATTAGATAACGACGGAATTTACGTGCGCAATGCTCTGAATTCATGGACTATTGGATGGGAAGAACTTACTGATACACGAACCCGATGGGGTCTTCTTCTTTTGACTGAACAAAGTACGATTCCTGTCTCCGCAGCCGGGCGTGGAGGTCTATGGACGGCTGTGCGTCGTGAGAGGACCGTTCCTGCCACTCGCGAGGAATACCTCACCCCTTCGGCCCATGTGTATAAAACACGTCTAGATTCTGATGATGCAGCGCATTTAGTGGAGTTATACCAAGAAGCCTGGCGTCACCATGCGCAAGCAGAAGAACGTGCGTATCAGCGTCAAGTGCGTCTTGCTGCGAAACGCCATCAATCAGTACCCCCACGAACTCACAAGCCCGTAACCGGTGTAGCGCGGCATGTGATGACGTCTTCATGGATTGTTATCGGGATGTGCGTTGTAGCGCTTGTCGCAGGATTTGTGATGAAGCCCTAGTTTTTCCCCGCTCGGGACGCATATCGATATATGCCGATATTTCAGTCTTCCGAGGGAGTGTAACGGCGAGGTGTCACATGGCACAGTCCTGCTAGGGCCTTGCCTGTAGCACACGGTCCCCCCTACCCATTAGCCTTATAACGCCATGCCTTAGGCATGTAGCGAGATTGATGGACTGCCCTGCGCTCGGTAGAGGCGGTCACCGCCTGATGGAAGAAGAAGCCTTTAATGACCGTGCGCCAAGATCTGCGCAATGTGGCAATTGTTGCCCACGTTGACCATGGAAAAACAACCCTCGTCGACGGAATGCTCTGGGAAGCCGGTGCCTTCGGCGCCCGAGCAACTGAAGAATCAACTGGCGATCGGGTTATGGACTCCGGTGAGCTCGAACGTGAAAAAGGCATCACCATCCTCGCCAAAAATACCGCAGTCCACTACCGCGGCCCGGCAGCACAGGAACTTGGACTTGATGATGGCATCGTCATCAACGTGATCGACACCCCCGGTCACGCTGACTTCGGTGGCGAAGTTGAACGTGGTCTGTCCATGGTTGATGGTGTGGTCCTCCTCGTTGATGCCTCTGAAGGACCCCTGCCTCAGACGCGCTTCGTTTTGCGTAAGGCCCTAGCCGCCTCCCTGCCCGTGATTCTCGTAGTCAACAAGGTTGACCGCCCTGACTCGCGTCTTGATGAAGTCGTTGCCGAATCTACTGATCTTCTCCTGAGCCTAGCTAGTGACCTATCCGATGAAGTTCCGGATCTTGATCTGGATGCCGTTCTTGATGTTCCCGTCATCTATGCTTCGGCCAAGGCTCGCCGCGCTGATACTGTTCAGCCCATCGACGGCCAGTTGCCTGCTAACGATGATCTTGAGCCCCTTTTCCGCACGATTATCGAGCGTATTCCCGGCCCTTCTTATGAGGACGATGCTCCTCTCCAAGCACATGTCACTAACCTTGACGCTTCTCCCTTCTTAGGTCGTCTCGCTCTTTTGCGCATCCACAACGGAACCTTGCGCAAGGGACAGAACGTCGCCTGGGCACGTCACGATGGCACCATCGCCAACGCTAAAATTACCGAACTGCTCGTCACCGAAGGCCTTGACCGCATTCCTGCGAATGAAGCACATGCTGGTGACATTGTTGCCGTCGCTGGTATTGAAGACATCACTATCGGTGAATCACTCGTTGACCCTGACGATCCTCGCCCTCTGCCTTTGATTACCGTTGATGACCCGGCTATCTCGATGACTATTGGTATCAACACCTCTCCGATGGCTGGTCGGACTAAAGGCGCTAAGGTGACTGCTCGTCAGGTGAAAGATCGTCTTGACCGTGAACTCATCGGTAACGTCTCTCTCCGCGTTTTGCCTACTACTCGCCCAGACGCTTGGGAAGTCCAGGGGCGCGGTGAATTGGCTCTGGCTATCCTTGTGGAGCAGATGCGACGTGAAGGTTTTGAACTCACCGTGGGCAAGCCCCAGGTTGTTACTAAGACCGTTGACGGTAAGCGTTATGAACCTGTTGAGCGCATGACTATCGACGTTCCCGAAGAACACCTCGGTGCTGTCACCCAGTTGATGGCTGCGCGTAAGGGCCGCATGGAAACGATGACCAACCATGGCACTGGCTGGGTTCGTATGGAATTCCTCGTTCCCGCTCGTGGCCTGATCGGTTTCCGTACTCAGTTCCTGACCGAAACTCGTGGTACTGGTATTGCTTCGTCCATCGCGGAAGGCTACGAGCCGTGGGCCGGTCCCATTGTTTCTCGTACTACCGGCTCACTGGTCTCTGACCGTGCAGGTGCTGTGACGGCATACGCTCTGATTCGTCTTCAAGATCGCGGCACTTTCTTCGTAGAACCCACGTGGGAAACATACGAAGGACAGGTCGTGGGTGAAAATCCCCGCAATGAAGACATGGATGTCAACGTGGTCCGCGAAAAGCAGCAGACGAACATGCGCTCAGCCACTGCTGACAGTTTCGAAGGCCTTACCCCTCCTCGTCACCTCACGCTTGAAGAAGCACTTGAGTTCGCTGCCGATGACGAGTGCGTTGAGGTAACCCCCGATGCCGTTCGTATCCGCAAGGTGATTCTCAATAGCCAAGAACGCTTCCGCGAGAACTCTCGTCGCCGACGTGCCGATGGCTGAGTTTATTGACTAACTCTAAAGTGTTGTGAGGGTCAATCAGCAATGCTGATTGACCCTCACTGCATGATTTATACAGATGCAGTGAGTTTTCGGAAGAATTCATTGGTTAATTGATGCGCGTTATGAGGGGTCTCTATCATTGACTAATCGCTAGAAAAACCATGACATACTCATATTCAGGAAATAGTCAGGAAGGAGGACTGTGGCGTGAACTCTGGACTATCACCCTACGAGCGTCGCCCTGCTTCCGTCAGGAGACCCAAGCGAGTGCGTCGGCCTGCTTCGATTGACTCCCCTCCGAACGACAGTAATTCTCCTCGTCAGCCTGAGCCCTCTTTTCAACCGCAGCGACGAACACCTCGCCCTCCCTCAGCGCCGATTCGTACAAAAGCTTCCCAGGGCAATGATGTCCTGGAGGCTTCGAATGATGTTTCCCAAGAACTCAGCGCCATCATCCACACTCCCGTGCTCAGCCGCAGGCAACGCCGTCAACAAGAACGACTCACTGAAAACGCTCTATCTGCAACTGAATTTTGCGCTTTTCAGGATTCTCAGGACCCAGTAGACAATGACGCGGAAGACAAGCAACGGCGTCAAATATCCCAAGAAACATCCTCAACAGAAACCACGCCTCTGCACGAGAGAGAAGCCACCAGTCGAGTAATATCCCGACCCACACCGCACTCAGCGCCTGCCCCATCTACTCCCTCTGAATCTCTATACCCAAAAACTCCCTCTGAACCCTGCCTTGCCTCATCTCGCCCCCTCTCCCGAAAAGACCTTCGTCGTCAAGGGAGCAGCAATATCCATAAAGACCCACACCTCACGCCTCATAGTGACATGTCCATCCTCAGACCAGAGCAGACGAGACAATCACTGAACACTGCAGGCCACAAATCTTCGGACCACCATGGCCATGAGGACATTGCGGTGGAACCCCAGAATCTCTGCCTCAATGGCACTATCGATGATGCGGACACGCAAATAGTTCAACCAAATGATCTTGAATCTGCGAATAATCCAAAACCAGCCCAGAATCACGGTGTATCTCAAGACTTTTTGCCTGCTGATCGGGACGATAGGCACAGTCAATGCTCAAACACATCACCTGTTCACGTCATCGACTCTGGTGAAACCAGAGACCCACATGCCTACCGTGTTTCTAGGTCTGTAAAGCAGCGAACTGAGGAATCAAGCGCCACTGACCTGCAACAGCAGTCGTTACCGGATTGTCAAGAATCATCTTGGGCTTCTTCCTTGCGAGAAGACTCAGGCAGTGACCACAATGGCCACGAGCCTGGCGTACATGCTGAGCCGTCCAACGCGGGCCAATCCTCCCAGCCCGACTGCTCTTGCTCTGAACATGACGATGAATCATTAACGTCAATAGAGCCAATATCGCAACATACAAGAACGCCTTCGCCTCGCCCTTTACAGGGGCACGCAGACGCTCACCCCACCCGCCACTGCTCGAAACCCTCTGACAACGTGCAGGCTCCCCGCCGCGTATGGCGTGAGTCAGAACTTCCTACCAGGCCAGTCAAAGAGACGCATCATGCGTCACCTTCAGCCCAACCGTTCCAGCAAGTTGTGCGATCTTTCCGTCGTGTTTGTTCCATTGCAGGTTTCAAAATTCTGGCATTGGCTCAAGCCTTAGGACACCGCTGGCACACGCTAGGACGAACCGTACACGTTGGTGTGGGAGTTGTTTTTCTTTTCCTTCTGGCCTACTCCGGTGCTGCTGTTGCCCTCAGTGGACATGCCCCCGCCAACACGGTGATTTCCGGTGTGGACATAGGGAAATTATCCAAGGCTGAGGCACGCCAACGCATAGAAACTGAGCTCACTCCACGGCTGAGTCAACCATTGACCGTGACAGCACAAGGCGGCAGTGCCATTCTGCATCCCGCCACGCTCAACCTCACCCTCGATACGGAATCTACCTTGTCGCCGCTCATTGACTTCACCCTCAACCCGGTGACGTTGGCCCGTCGCGCTTTCACCACCGCTCACCAGCCTGTGCGTACAAGCGTCGATATCACGGGTCTACATGCTGCTCTAGACGCCGATCTTCCAGTACTGTCCATGGGCGTGACTAACGCTTCGGTGACCTTAGACCACGGACAAGCCATCATCACTCCAGGAAGTAGCGGTGTGGGTGTAAACATCCCCCGTACATTGGGCATTCTTGCCACAACATGGCCACTTAATGCCACAAGCGAACCTCAACCATTCGGTGACGATGACGTGAGCGTCCGCAGTGGTGATCATGGCATCGTCATGGCCCTGCCCGAAGGAACAGTTGATCCGCCGATTACTGACACGGCTGCACAAGTCTTCGTCCATGATGTAGTGGAGCCGGTTTTGTCTGCCCCCATTACGCTTCTACCTCCGGACATATCAGCAGGAGATGCTGGTCAGGCGCCTGCAGCCTTGCCACCACTTATGCTGACGCCTGATCAACTTGTGTCGATGGCTAGTGTTCATGAGCAGAACAACACTCTCGTTCTTTCCCTCGATACCACCCAACTCGGAGATCTTGTTAGCGCCACCTACGGCGACTCCTTGAATATGCCAGGAAGCAATGCCCAATGGGCTGTTGACGGCGGAGAAAACCAAGCCCCCCGTATTACATCAGGAAAACCAGGGAGGATGATCGACCTGGCTTCCCTCGCTCAAAACATTGTGATCGCGGGAAGCACAGGGGGAACAGACTCTGCCGCCCAACTAGTTGGCGCAGGCATTACCCTCGATGACACTAAGGCCAATCGCAGTTATGAGTCAGTAGTCCCCGGTTCACGACAGGTGACGATCCCCTTGACCTTCCAAGCCCCCGTAGTCTCTGAAGATGACCTTCGGAGCATGGGAATCGTCAACATCGTGGGGGAGTATTCCACTCCTTTCACGTCAGATCCCAACCGTGATAAAAACCTGGTTCAAGGCTGTGAACAAATCAACGGCAAAATCGTCCAACCTGGCGATATTTTCTCCGTCAACGAAGCGCTAGGCACCGTAGATGAGGAGCACGGATTTGCTGCTGCCGGGGTCATTGTGGCTGAAGAACACATTGACGCGATGGGTGGAGGCTTGAGTCAAGTAGGCACCACAGTGTTCAACGCAGCCTACGAAGCAGGCATGGACGATATCGAACATACCCCGCATTCTCAGTACATCTCGCGCTATCCCGAAGGCCGTGAAGCAACCATTTGGACTGGAGAAAAAGACGTAAAGTTTAGAAACTCCACCCCTTACCCTGTGTTGATTCAAGCGTGGGTGGAAAACAACCGTGTCAATGTTCGCTTGTGGTCAACCCCGTACTACGACGTATCCATCACCACCAGCGAGCGAAGCAACATCATTGATTACGACACCATCGTTCGTTCTGGTGACGAATGCTATCCGCAACCCGATGGTGAACCAGGCTTCACCGTCACCATCATGCGAAAGCGTAGCCATGATGGCACCGCACTTCCTGATGAGTCACTTACCGTGCACTACAACCCCAATAATGTTGTGGTGTGCCAGTAAAGTTCCACAGTCACGTATCGTCATCCTTGATGATCATGCAGTGAATGTGAAAGTCATGTGGACCTTCGGCGTCAATGGTCAGTGAGCTGGGCAAGGTGAGCAATACTAGAGACAGAACAATAGCCCTACGCAACCAACCGGGGCTTACCGTGAGAAACCAGAGAGCACTCAATTTCTCTCTGCACTCTAGAGGAGGAAAACGTTGACCTACGTGATCGCCCAGCCGTGCGTCGATATCAAAGACAAGGCATGCGTCGACGAATGCCCTGTTGATTGCATCTACGAAGGTGAACGTAGCCTCTACATCAACGCCGACGAATGCGTCGATTGTGGAGCATGCGAGCCAGTTTGCCCCACTGAAGCCATCTTTTACGAAGATGACGTTCCCGATGAATGGGCTGACTACACCCGAGCCAATATCGACTTCTTCGAACTCAAGGGCTTGGGATCACCCGGTGGAGCACAGCGCGTAGGGGCTCTCAACTATGACGACCCCATGATTGCGGCACTGCCCCCACAGAACCAAGACTGACGATAACCTTTTGCACGCAAGGGCATCATCACGGGAATTACGTGATGATGCCCTTGCGTGCAAAAGGTTAATTCCTAGTGTTTACCGACGTATTAGTCGATGAGAAGCGCATCACTTTTCTTGCTTCTTTCACTCAATTCGTTAGTACCGAGTGAACGAGGGGGCAACCAGGTATGGAGCTTTCCTACACTCAGGAAGCAGAAAATGCCTGATCGTTTGGTTGTGGTAGAAGAGCAGCCAACTCATCCCACACGGCAGACATCGCAGGAATCAACGGTTCTGATGGCTCCTGCCAGTAACAACCTTCTGAATCTGGACAGAGACGAACCCAGGCCAACGCTGACGACTCACCATCTCCTGGAAGTGACAGTGCGGCGTCAGAATCCCCAACATGTTCGGCAACAAAAGTCGAATACGACCAATCACCATGATCCTGACGATGGCAGGGACCTACAACAAGGTCTGCCCTATTAATGCCAGTTTCTTCAGAGCACTCGCGTAACGCACCCTCAAGGGCGGACTCTCCGTCACATATGGCGCCCCCCGGAATACCCCATGTGCCCCCATGATGAGTCCATTGAGCGCGCAACTGGAGCAACACCTCAACGCCACTACTGACTCGCCGCCATACAAGAATCCCTGCAGCGCCGTTCAAGCCCCAGTGGGTAGCTCCGCATGAGCAACCCAACCACCCATCTCCAGGGTGACGCCCACGACCCACGACTGCGCCCTTCCACCCTTGACGAAGCAACGAACGTAACCGCGAACGCGTCTGAGAAGGATCGATGACCTCATCAATCCACCCCAACTTGACGCTCACATCCGGACTCTCACGGGATGCATACTCAGCAATAGCCTGAGCCTCAGCGCGTTGGGTGGCGTCGTCCCCTTCAGTATGAGCAAGGTGAGATAAATACTTGCGCTGAGTCACCCGCACGGCGCTCGCGGCATCCATCACGCCGACGCGGCTTGAGGGCCAAGCCAGAACGTGGGAATTACTCAGCGCCGCAGAGCCCAAAGCAACGAAAGCACCACCATAAGCTTTACCGGTCAGTAATGTGATGAGACGCGAAGAAGAGAGCGCATAGGCCTCAACTAATCGGGCCCCATGACGAATCGCGCCACCAGATTCAGCAGTAACCCCTGGCATGAAGCCTGGTGTATCAACAATTGTGAGGAGTGGAAGGCCAAGATCAGAGCACAGACGAACATGGTCAGCAGCTTTGTCGCTGGCTTCAGGAACAATTGCACCTGCTCCTACGCCCGGATTAGGAGCCACAATACCGACAGCAACCCCACCAATATGGCCAAATCCAGTCACCATTGCGGGAACGAACTCAGGACGCAACTGTGTGAAATCACCACGATCACAGAGGGAAGAAATGACGCTGTGAACGTCGTAGGGCACGGAACGATCGTCAGGCACGACGCAGCAAATCGCTGAATCGGTCACCATCACATCGGCTGAAGCACTCGATGGAATGAAACGGAAACGATTGCCTCCCAAAGGAGCGAAGTTGACCAGGTCACGAACCAACGACCAAGCATGAGTATCGCTATGTGCACGAAGATGACAAGTTCCAGCAGACTGAGCATGAACGGGGACGCCGCCAAGTTCCTGCGCGCTGACCTTCTCACCCGTAGCACGAGATAACACCGCGGGACCAGTGAGAAACATTGACGAGTTATCTTCCACCATGACCACTACATCAGCTAGAGCAGGAGCGTAGGCTGCCCCACCGGCTGCGGCACCAGTCACCACCGCAATGTGAAGAATAGATGAAGCATGCGCGATAGCAGACAAAATTAGGCCGACACCGCTGAGCGCATCGGTCCCTTCATCAATCCGGGCACCGCCACCATCCAGAACGGACACCACCGGCCAATTCTTATCAGCAGCATGAGCAATCAAGCGAGCAACGCGTCGAGATCCGCGTAAACCGATGGTTCCACCTTGGAAAGTGGGATCTTGAATCCACAATGCCACTGGAATGCCATTAATCCGAGCATAGGCGGTTAGGACACTGTCATCATCTACAACACCACTTAACGTGCCCTCATCGACAAGATCGTGGGCTTTTTTCCGTGCACTGGTGTGTTGGGGGCGTGGAGAGGACGAAGCATAGGAAGCGGTGGCACCTTGGGGCCTAGGGGCAACATGCTTAGAGTGATTAGTGTCCTTACCAGGCAGAGTATCTGGTGATACCGGAGAAATAGAAGCCATGACGTCACCTGTTTTGACAGTTGAACCCACTTCGGGGAAAGGATGCGTGCACCAGCCATCACATGGTGCGGCAAGAGTTAGACGCATCTTCATCGCTTCGATCACGCCGAGAATGTCACCTTTCCTGACTAACTCACCCTGGATTGAACGAGCGACAACGATGCCATCAATAGGTGCCTGAACCTTGACGGGAGCCAGCGGAGTGGGAGGAGATAAAGGGGCGGGGGTGGTAGAAGCCAACGTGTGTTTGAGATTAGCCTCAGGTTCAACGTCGAAACGGGGCGTTATTCCCTCAGCGTCATGGAATGCGCGTAGACCAGAGTGCATGAGCCACGAAGGAGTGACTCGGCCAGAACGAACATCACGATGCTCTGCAAGCCAGGAAACAAGTGGTGCTAAAGAGTCCACTCCACAAACAACTGTGCGATCGCAGATGGCCGCTAACAAATCCCATGCGCGCTCGCGGTTAGGTGCCCAGCAGATGAATAAAGCCAGCGGGTCAGAAAAATCAGAGCGAATACGATCGCCAGGCGAGAGAGCTGAATCAATGCGGAGACGATCAGAACTTTGGGGACGACAAGCTGAATCAATGCGGAGACGATCAGAACTCTGGGGACGACGAGCTGACTCATGAGAATTGCTCTTGACACCTGTCAGCTCACGATACTTGTCGACCGACTGGTTGAAGTTCGTGTTGACTGCCAGTAGTTCGTCAATAGATTCAGGCCAATGACGATGACCAATAACACCCGATGAGGGCACTAACGTGAGAGGGTCTTCGCTATAGATACGTCCCTCCACAGCGACGCCGTGGTTCTCCAAATGGTAAAGCGAAGCGTCAGAGTCGATATCTCTGTCGATGTGCGGAAAGAGTTCACAGAGAGTATGCCCTTGGGATATGGCGCACTGGAGTGCAACAAGATCAATACCCGTGACTTCCTCAGTTACCCCATGTTCCACTTGGAGTCGCGCATTGACCTCTAGAACCATGAAGTCGCTATGGGGCGTTGTGTGCTGAGGCACCTGTTCCCGAAGCGAATAAGCGTTTTCAAGAGTTTCTGACGGTGTGATGCTTGCGAATCGGACACCATCGCCAGTACCGGAGATATTGGCCGTGTTATCGAATAGATTCGTTTTACAAGGGTGAGCGGATGATTCTTCAGACACCACAGGAACAAGGAATTCCACTGTGGCCACACCGCACAAACCTGCTGCCGTGACTAACTGAGCAGCAGCCTGCTCCAAGCGAGTAACAAACGCGCTACTGAGACAAGGTGCTGGTGCGCACTCCATGATTTTCTGCCAACGACGCTGGACACTGCATTCACGTGTTCCGGCGCTGAGAACGCTACCCGTCCCATCAACGCAAATCTGCACTTCTATATGCCTGCAATCAGGAAGTGCCTGCTGAACCAACGCCCCGTCGGAAGGTTCCTCATTGAGACCCATCGCCTGCCATGCCAAGGCCATATCATCAGGTGAATTCACCATTGAGACGCCCCGGCCGCCGCCGCCACGGACACGCTTGAGCGCGCACGGAAAGCCGATAGATTGAGCTGCGCTGACGGCATCACTTAAAGATGAGAAAGGGCCCTTCCATGCAGGAACAGGAAGGCCGCACTCCTGAGCAAGTGACGCTAACGAAGCCTTATCCGAACATAAGGACAAAGCTGATGCTGACGGCCCTAGCCACGTCATCCCTGCTTCGTTGACCAATAAGGCAAAATAGGGATCCTCAGCAACAAAGCCAACTCCAGGGTGGACCATGTCCGATCCCAGTCGCTGAGCACAGTTAACGAGAGATGCAATATCGGTATAACTGCTGATTTCTAGTGCATCATCGAGGCACTGTACCCACGTCGAATCGCGATCCATGGGGACGAATACGCCAACAGCGCGCCACCCCAACGCATGAACAGTTCGAGCCACACGAGCAGCCACCGACCCGCGAGCAGCGATGAATACCGTCTGGGTAGTCTTGGGGAAGGCGGGAAGCGACGTCACGGCGTCGAGAAATATAGGAAATGTCACTAGCGCGCCCACAACGAGGTCCACACAATGCCATGCTGAGCGAGCATCGTTCGAAGTAAAGGCAAAGAGATTCCCACAACGCCGTGGTGATCGCCTTCGATGCGAGAAACAAAAGCTCCACCAAGGTTATCGATGGTGAACGCTCCAGCACACCACAGGGGCTCACCGCTGGCTACATAGTCAGTAATCTCTTGTTCGCTCACTTTGGCGAAATGAATGATCGCTTGAGAGAGTTCCGTATGAGGCTGGCCCACCATTCGGTTGTTTTCATCAAGAACAACCACACTATGGCCCGTATGAAGAGTACCCTGGGCACCACTCATGAGACGCCACCGGCGCACTGCATCCTCAGCATTCGTGGGCTTCCCCCACACCTGGCCTTCAAACTCCAGCATGGAATCACAGCCCACAAGCACTGTTTGACCATCTGGAAGCATCGTTGCAGGCTGAAACTCGCATGAGGCCTGCCCGCCATCAGCAATCCACTGCTGTGTAACGTCAACAACTTTGCTCTGAGCTAGATGCGCCACCTGCTCAGCAGGCGTTGTGCGGTGGCCTAACTCATCAGCCAAAGAGCGTAAGGCCGCAGGTTCATCAAGGCCAGACACGCGTACCACCGGATCGATACCTGCAGCACGCAAG
Organism: Actinomyces vulturis; assembly: GCF_001687305.1. Classification (GTDB taxonomy): domain Bacteria; phylum Actinomycetota; class Actinomycetes; order Actinomycetales; family Actinomycetaceae; genus Actinomyces; species Actinomyces vulturis. The sequence continues at coordinate 299,601 of NZ_LZRK01000003.1, read as the reverse complement.
GTGGCTAAACGACCGGAGGACTGAGAGGCAAGAACTAACACAAGACCAGAGTACTGAACTTCCCCGATAGAGTTCACACGTGACCACCAGCGCCCCCACTCAGCCAACCACTCCCATTCGAGTCACTATTGTTGATGAAACGGGCTCGACACAGACTGATCTTCATAGGTTACTTACGCACACGGACGGAACGCTTAATCTTGGGGCCGTTGAACAGTGGCCTCATCTCAGTGGATTGCGCGCTCGTCACCAGACCGCAGGACGCGGACGAGGCACTCATACCTGGACCACGACGCCGGACTCCTCAGTACTTCTGTCTACCGTCCTTCGCCCCGCCTTGCCATCACACTATTTGCCGTGGATTCCGATTGTTTCTGGCCTAGCTGTACGTGACACGGTTGCTGAGTTTTTACAAAACCGGCCTTTCTCGCATCAGGGGAGTGGGACTTCTTATCGTGATAAGGATGCTGGTGACCACGTGGATGCTTCCGGTGGTCTGGCTAGCGGTATGGAAAGTGACGTCAACAATCTCGTCATGACGAAATGGCCTAATGATGTTCTCGTTGTTTCCTCCTTAACTGACGATAAGGATGCGGATAAACGGATTCCTGGCTGGGGGCTAGACCGCAAAATTGCCGGAATACTCACTGATGTCTACTTCCCAAACCCACACCAATCAATGACAGATCATGGACACGAAGAGGGGTGGAAAAAGCGAATGGGGGCATGTGTCGTGGTTGGTATTGGCATTAACGTGACGCAAACACCTCAGGAACTTCCCGTCCCTTGGGCTACCTCTCTTGCACTTCATGGAGTGCAAGTTACAGCCGAGGATGTGTGTGCGCGCTTGTGTTGCCACTTCGCCAAGCGTGTTACTCACCTTGAGCAGTGTTACTGGGAGTACGACGAGCCAATGAGTGCAATCCGTCAGGAGATTGAGCGTACTTCACGGACGCTTGGTCGTGATGTTAGTGTCAATACCCCCTCGGGGACACTAACGGGGCGAGCAGTGGGCATTTCGCCAGCCCTCGTTCTTCAAACGCGACAAGGACGTGTTGAGGTTGGTGCGGGGGATGTGGCTTATGTTCGGCGTGCAGGGGAAGCGGAACCTGCACCACTGTTGTGATATGCGCTACTCTTACGCGGTGGACTTAACCAACCCCGAATCGACCCTGACCGGGCACCAGTACGCCCTACTGGGCGGCGAGCGGACCCTTACTCTCATCGACCTTGCCAATAAAGCAGGTGTCAGTGTCACCCAAGCCCAGCAATTCTGGCGTTCCATGGGTTTTGCTGACATTCCCCCGGACCGTCCCGCGTTCACCGATGCGGATGTTCACGCGTTGAAAAATGTCAGCAACCTGGTGACGTCACATGCTGTTGATGAAGACACCTCCAGTGAATTACTGCGCGCCCTGTCCTTCACCATGGATCGTCTTGTTCTTTGGCAGCTCGAAGCCCTTGTCAGTGACGTTTCACGCCGCCTGAGTTTGGATGACACTTCAGCACGCCTTGTGGTGCTTGACCATATGAGCGAGATGGTTCCCGCACTTACCGAGCAACTCACTTATGCTTGGAAGCGTCACATGGCAGCTCTACTCGGGCGTACGGATTCTGAAGTTGCTCAGCGTGGTCCCGAAGAGGCTGGTCCCGATTACTACCCGCTCACCCGAGCATTGGGGTTCGTTGACATCGTCTCCTTCACCCAAAAAGCTCAGCGCATGGGGAAAAAAGACCTCACCAATCTACTTCAAGACTTCGAAAACACCGCACGTAATGTGGTGACCTCACGTGGTGCTCGAGTCGTCAAAACCATTGGTGACGCCGTGATGTACATTGCTGATGATCTCACCACCGCAGCCGATGTTGTGACTGCTCTCGTCGACGAACTCCAGCGTGGCCCCGAAATGATTCTCGTTCGTGCCTCGCTCGTCTATGGTCGTGTGGTTTCGCGGAGTGGGGACGTGTTCGGGCCCACCGTGAACCTCGCTTCACGTCTCGTTGATACTGCACCTCCTGGTGGTATTCGGATGGATGAATCGACGGCGCGGGCCATTGAACGCAGCGATCTTAGTGAACGCTATGATGTGGAGCGGTGTCACGAAGTAGTGACCAAGGGGCTGGGGACGATCGTTCCTTGGGCACTGACTGCTAAGAGTGAGTGAGGGATAACAATTCCTATTATTCTGCCCATGCTGATGAGCAGATAGGATAATTCGGTGACTGATATTGCCACCCTGATTCCCCATATCAACTCCTTGATGATCCACAGCCATCAGGCCACACTTGGCCCCCAATGGCTAGACCCTGCCTATCTCATTAACTCTTTTGTTGCATGGATTGGTCCTTGGGCCATCTTGGGGGTCATGCTGGTTATCTTTGCTGAGACAGGACTCTTGGTAGGGTTCTTCCTTCCCGGTGACTCTCTCCTTTTCACCCTCGGTATGTTCGTGGGGACAGGAACTGTCGGTGTATCTATCTGGCTCGCTGCACCACTGGTGTACCTGGCTGCCATTCTTGGTAACCAGTGTGGGTACTTCATCGGTTATAAAGCCGGTCCGGCTGTTTTTGACCGTCCAGATTCACGTTTTTTCAAGAAAGAGTATGTGGATCGAACCAGCGAATTTTTTGCTAAACATGGTGGAAAAGCAGTCACTTTGGCGCAGTTCGTACCCATCGTGCGTACTTTTACTCCTGTGATGGCTGGCGTAGGTAAAATGCACTATCGCCATTTCTTCATGTTTAATGTTCTCGGCGCTACATTTTGGGCTTTCGGCATTACCTGGTTGGGCTACTTCCTTGGATCGGTAAAATTCATCCAGGAGAATATTGATGTCATTATTTTGGCTATCGTCTTTGTGTCCGTGCTGCCAATGATGATCTCTTGGCTTTCTAACCGTTTTTCCTCAAAGCGTGAAGCAAACCGAACAGCCGGCAGTCGTGAAGTGAAGTAACTCTTCTACTGATATCCAATGGGGTGATCCTGCTGGGTCATGGGGTGTGGCATGGCGGGTGCGTCGCCACGATTGCGTGCCTGGTCATCACCCTCGTGAACCCTGCACTGGAAGAGGGGGGGCAGCGTGGAAGGTGAACGCTGTGCTGAAATAGTGTTCAGCGTAGAACGTATGGACTCGCTGTATAGCGAAATTTGATGAGTCAGTCGTCAATTTCGATTTCAGGCGGGCCGCCGAGCGCTGAAGCGAGTTCAGCCCCTTCCAGGGCAGGTGTTTGCTTGTGCCCGGTGAAGACGATGTAGTGATAGAAGATGAAACGGAAGGCAGTTCCTAAACCAAAGCCCACGACGTAGGCAGCAACGTTGTCAGCTAGCGGGCCATGCATGTGCAGAATATGGTGAGTGAAAAGCAAACAGAACTGCGTAATACCCACACCACCGATGTTGGCGAAGGCGAACAAGATTGCTTCGCGTGCAGCATTGTCTTGTGTTCGGCCACGGTAAGTCCACAGGCGGTTTGCTACCCACGAATAGAAGGTAGCAATGGTTGCTGAACAAACGTTTGCAGTATTGGGGTGACCAGAGAGAAATCCTAGCGGGCCGTGCTGAAACAGGTTAAACAAGCCCATATCGATGACGAAGGCGGTTGCGCCAACGAGTCCGAACTGAACGAACTCCTTTACCCAGGCCTGAATGCGTTCTCTCAGCGTCTTGGGGGACGATGAAGAGGAAGCGTCAGGCATGAGAAACCTCCTCGGGAGAGAAGCACCGGCAGGAATTGCCAGTAAAGGGTGGGACTACGGCCTCTGTCAGTGTAGTTGTTGCAAATCGTGCATCATGACAAATCGGCTCGTCTATGCTCCCTACGGAATCCACTGGATACTCACACTTCCAAAGTTCCATATCCATGCCAACCACCACAATTGTGCGGCGAAACTGAATGAAAGAACAACGACGCGTCCTGGAGTGCGCAGCGTGGCCATCAATGGCCAGAGCATGGGGGCAAGAGGGAGGAGTAAACGGATGAGTGAGGTGGTGGGATCGAAAACTACTAACAAGTACACCGCATAACTAGCACACCACACCCAGATCACTGTGACTTCAGGATGATCGGTAAGAGTCGTGACGAAATTGGCGTGAGATGAAGCGGTGAATTTGTTCCGAGACAAGGCGGTGAAGTCGTTACGAGATGACCAAGAGGTGAGTGTAGTGACGAGGGTGTTCCGAGATGACGTAGGGATGAGGGCAGTAATAAGTCCGAGAATCCCGATAGTCACACTGACGATAAGGAATGGTGCTAGCCACGCCCCCACAAACTCTCCAGCACGAGTAACCCATGCAGCGAACGGAACGAGATGGCCACCACGCCATGCTGTCTCCGTTGCAGTGTACGCATCGAACTGACCAGTACGTAGAGCAGCAATCACCGGCCATAAACCTGCGCCACACCACGAAGCCAGCATAGTCACGATTGACTGTCGATTGTGGTGGTCGCTACGCCAGGACATACCAGCAACAAGGGTGACAGTCAGTGCTAATGGCACAGCAAGTGGACGTGTTAGTCCTGTCATTACGATGGGAATAATGGCCACAAGCCACTGCTTCCGCTGAAGTGCCACTAATGCCAATCCCAAAAAGAAAAGTCCCAAGGATTCTGCGTAGGGAACCTGGAGAATCACTCCCCACGGTAATAGCCACCCACAACTTAAAGCCCATAGCGATGTAGTACGTGAAAAGCCTGCTCGTTGCATGATTTGTTGGAGAACAATCCATGTACCGCATGAACCAAGAAGTGCGATAGTGAATCCTGCCCAACTGAAAGGCAAGCCCGCCACCATGAGCACACGAACGAGTAAAGGAAAGAGGGGAAGAAAAGCCCAAGGATTTGGAGCAACTGCTCCCGTTTCTGTTCGAGGAAGAAGAGCAGGGTAACCATCTACAGCGATGCGCTCGTACCACCCCGAGTCCCAGAACATCATGTGCTCGCCATGGGACGGATAGACACCAGCCCAAGGAGTAGCAGGAGTGTTATGCGCACTTAGCATCATCACGAGAAATGTTAGAGCAGTGAGTAGGCCCCATAAGATCAGGCCATAGCGACTGACCGCAGGTGGTGCCAGGGTGGTACTCGCGGTGGAATGGTGGTGAGAGGCTCTCTGACCCATACTCCATATCGTACGGGCACTGGTGGTCGAGGCAAGGCGCAGGCCGCTGTCATCATGCTGCGGTAGGCTTACCTTTGTGAATGCACCGATTGTGGCAGTCGTAGGCGGCGGACAACTAGCCCGCATGATGCAAGAAGAAGCCAGCGCGCTTGGAATTCATGTGCGTGCTCTAGTAGAAGCCTCAGATGGTTCAACTGCGCAAGTTCTTCCTGATTCCATTGTTGGCTCTCCCCATGATCCTGAGGCAATGGCCGCCTTGGTTGACGGTGCCGATGTCCTAACCTTCGAACATGAACATCAAAACGACGAGATCCTTCACGATTTAGCTTCACGTGGCGTGAAAATTCACCCTCGTCCTGAGACTCTTCTTCTGGCTCGCGATAAGTATGAAATGCGTCAAGCCATGGGTGCGGCTGGATTACCTCAGCCGCAATGGTCTGTAGTTCGCACTCGTGATGACATTGACAAATTCGCTGAACACCATGGCTGGCCAGTCATTCTGAAAACTGCACGCGGCGGATACGACGGTCGTGGAGTTCTCCTTCTTGACCGCTCTGATACGCACACCTCCTCTGACTCTCGCACTAAGGAAAACACTGGGAAACTAACAGTCGTTGATGAATGGCTTGCGGGAGATATCCCAATTTTGTGTGAAGAGGCCATTAATTTCTCAAGCGAAATTGCTGTACTTATCGCCCGTCGGCCTAGTGGTGCGATGGCCCAGTGGCCTGCCGTAGAAACCCGTCAGGTTCACGGCATGTGTCATACCGTCATTGCGCCCGCACCGGACCTTGATGAGGATACTCTCCGTCAGGCAGAAACAATCGCTCAGCACATCGCAACCACATGTGACGTGACTGGCGTGCTCGCCGTCGAAATGTTTGTTCTCCCTCGGGGACAGGAACGTGAGTATGTCCTCTCAGGATCAGAGGACGGCAGTGCTCCTCGTACTCTGGTGACGCGTTTGCTGATTAACGAACTAGCAATGCGTCCCCACAATTCTGGCCATTGGACCCAAGAAGGTAGCGCAACGAGCCAGTTCGCCCAGCACCTGCGTGCCGTGCTTGACCTTCCACTTGGCTCCACCGCCATGAGTGTTCCAGCTGCTGTGATGGTTAATTATGTGGGGCCTGCACATGCTGGTCTTGCCCCGGGCAGTCAAATTATCGCTTCGTCTGACGACGCCGCCTCGGACGTTCCCGGAGTAGTCGCCCCCTCCGAAGGGGCTCTTCTGGCCCCATGTGCTGGGAGTGATGGGGGAGCGGAGGCATACCGCCAGGCACTTGATAGTGACCCTCAGGCATTCATCCATTTGTACGGCAAAGACGTGCGTACCGGTCGCAAACTTGGACATGTCAACACTCTGGTTGACGATGCACACCCCACGCTTGATGAGGCGCTTACCAGTGCCCAACGAGTAGTTGATGCCCTCAGTGGCATTAGTCAGTAACCCATTCATATCACTGAAAGGCATCATTATGAGCACTCCACTGGTCGGCATTGTTATGGGTTCAGACTCCGACTGGCCCACCATGGAAGCCGCTGCCCAAGTACTCGACGACTTTGGGATCCCCTATGAGGCCGATGTAGTCAGTGCTCACCGTATGCCTACCGAAATGCTTGAGTACGGCAAGCAGGCTAGCGCTCGCGGATTGCGCGTGATTATTGCTGGTGCCGGAGGTGCTGCCCACCTACCCGGCATGCTCGCCGCAGTGACTGAACTGCCGGTTATCGGTGTTCCTGTTCCCCTCAAATACCTTGATGGCATGGATTCATTACTCTCTATCGTCCAGATGCCCGCTGGTGTACCGGTGGCTACGGTCTCCATTGGGGGCGCGAAGAATGCTGGACTCTTGGCTGCCCGAATCTTGGCGTCGGGTGAGGGAGCGCAGGCAGAACAGTGGCGTGAACAGATGCGTCATTTCCAAACTGAGTTGGCGGAAATTGCCCATGCGAAGGGTGCCAAACTGCGTAAACGGATGAACTAACGTACTGTCTTAAAATGTGCGAGCATGTGCGGTCATGTGAGATTTTATGTGTGTTCGCCTGCGCAACATGGGTGACCTGACGTAGGCTACTTCTATGAGCATTCTTGTGGCCGGCGGAGCCGGATACATTGGGGCCCACGTTGTGCGCTTGCTGCTAGAGCGCGGCGATGAGGTCATCGTTGTTGATGATTTGTCCTACGGAACACCAGATCGTGTTGACGGTGCAGAACTCGTGCAACTTGATGTTGCCGGCTGCGGAGCAGTTGACGCTCTGGCAGACCTGATGGAAGCACGCGGCGTCAGTGCCGTTATTCATTTTGCAGCACGCAAGCAGGTTGGCGAATCTGTGGCACGCCCCGGTTGGTACTACCAACAGAACGTTGGCGGCCTAGCCAACATGCTGATGGCCATGGAACGCGCCCGTGTCGATCAAATGATCTTCTCTTCCTCTGCAGCTGTTTACGGCATGCCACCCGTCGAGGTTGTTGACGAAGATATCGAGAAGAAGCCCATTAACCCCTATGGCGAAACTAAACTCATCGGCGAATGGATGATGGCAGACTCCGAACGAGCCTGGGGACTTCGCTGGGCAGGCCTGCGTTACTTCAATGTTGCAGGAGCTGGATGGGACGACCTCGGCGATATGGCCACCCTAAATCTTATCCCGATGGTCATGGAGCGCCTTGCTGATGGTGAAGCTCCTAAGATCTTCGGTGATGACTACCCGACCCCTGATGGCACCTGTATCCGTGACTACATCCACGTTAAGGACCTTGCTGCCGCTCACATCTCAGCCTTGGACTACTTGGCCAGCGGCGAAGAAATGGAAGCCAATGTCTTTAACGTTGGCACCGGTGTGGGCGCATCCGTTAAGGACGTGGTTTCTAAGGTCATCAAAGCCACTGGTTCCAACCTCGAACCTGAGATTATGCCTCGCCGTGCAGGTGACCCGCCGCAGTTGATTGGTAACCCCGAACGTATTGGCCGCATCCTGAAGTGGAAGGCTGAATACGACCTTGATGACATCGTTGAATCAGCATTCAGTGCTTGGCAAGCCGATCCTGCCCGTAAGCACTTCTGAGTTTTGAGACCACGATATGTCTGGCGAAGGCCGGTGTTAAGTTGATAAATGGTGTGGCCCGCTTCTTGATGAGGGAAGCGGGCCACACCATTTATTTTGCCGCGTGTGAGGAAGCGCTAGTTCTACTCGTCGATGACGTTGAAATCGTCGGGAGTTAATGAACCATCACGGACCTTGGCAAAGAAATCTGGAGCCGTGGTATCCCGAAGAAGCACTGTGGCACCAATCCAGCCAGGCTCGTAGTCCAATGACTCAATCGGTGGAGCACCAGTGAGATTGGCATTCGATGCTGATCGGAAGGCAAGAACCATGCTTATCAGGTCACTGACACCGTCGTCTGAATCAATAGTGAGGGCTTGGGAACCAGCCGTGACAAGACGATCCTGAGCATTCAGTGACAAGACAGTACCTGCACTAAGTGCTTTTTTCACTACAGCGCTGACTACTGCACGTTGGCGTAGGCCACGGCCAATATCGCCGGTGGGGTCAGACTTACGCATACGTGAATAAGCCAGTGCCTTTTTGCCGTCGACGTGTTGGCATTCTCCTTGAGTGGTATCCCAAACAAGACCAGAGTCTTTGTCGTTAACGTCGTAGTCCAAACAGACGCTCACGCCACCAACGGCGTCAACCATCTGCTCAACTCCACCCATACCGACTTGAACATAATGATCGATGTGAAGACCTGTCAATGATTCGACAGTGGCGACCAAAAGTGGTGCGCCTCCATATGAAAAAGCTGCATTAATTTTCTCTTCACCATAATCGGGGATGTCAACGAAAGTGTCGCGGGGCAGAGAAATCAGAGAAGCCTGGCCGTTTGGTGCCTTATGAAGAACCATGATGGAGTCAGTGCGTTCGCCCTCAACTTCATCTTCATCCATATCGGTACCTTGGCGAGAATCTGATCCCGCGATTAGCCAGGTTTCACCAGTTGATTGGCCAGCATGGGTCGCGTCTACGCGGCCAATTTGAGAATCAACACTTCCCCATAACTGGTAAACACGTCCTCCGATAATGAGAGTAATGACTAACAGAAGAACAAAAAACCACCGTACAGGATGGAAATGGCGCCGGCTGTAGCCAAAAAGTGGACGCTTGGGTTCAGGGGCCGGAAGGTAAATTGGCTGTTGGGGCGGTGTCGATGGGGGAATGGCGGCGTCAGAGAACTGCTGAGGATGTGAAGGTGCTTGCGGTGCGTATCCCGGTGCCTGAACAGAAGGGCGCCGTGACTGGTGACGCGAAGAAACTCCACGCCGTGAGCGAATTGATGAGGCTGATGAGGTAGATCGCTGTCCTCGAATAGCCTCATCGGACACAGGCATGACGCGAGTTGGTCGAATTGGGGGAGTGGTGGGATAAGCGCGTTGACCGATACCAGCGTCAGGGCGTGCCGAGGATGCTTCTTGTGATGAGCGGCCTTCGCTTACGGAACGGCGAGTTTGATTTTGTGATCTGACACGTGAGACTGACTCGCCGCGAGATATCCTCCGGGGGCCCTGCGTTAAAGGCTGGGAATCGTGCTGAGACGAGGGGCGGTTTACACCCGCCTTGTTATGCGAAGTGGAACGTGGAAGAACACGGCGTCGTACGGGCTGTTTACTCTCTGGCGCATATGAAGCCGGTAAATCACGGTGTCCGGTAGAACCATCGACCGAAGATTGTCGAATTGATGGTATGCGGCCGTGAGGTGATGATGGAGGCTTAGGTGACGACGTGGCGTCGTGAACTGAATCAGAGCGGGGAGCACCAGAAGGGCGACGCTTTTTAGGTGCAAATGAGGGAGGAAGATCGGTCATGACGGAATCGCACTCATACGCACTGCTGTGCAGGATCTAAAGATGGTGAAGAGTCAGGGAGGGGAGCAGTAGGAACTGACTCTTCAGGTGATTTATTTTCTGCTGTTTCAGTCTCATTTGTTGATGAATCGGTTCCGGACGGATCATCTGATTCATCAGACGACGATGAGGATTCACCATTTCGAGACACAGTACTCTCAGGGGGAGTTTTGTCTTCTCGAAGCGCATTCCATAGGCGCTCTGCCATGTAGTCATCAGGGACAACACGGTTTTCATCGTCTGGGTCGGGAACATTTGGCATGGTGATAAAGAGAATGTTGTTTAGGCCAATGTCTTTCGCGCTCATGGCTAGTCCCGCCAGCGTAGGAAGCGAGCCAAGGTTATCTGACGTGGTGAGAGTGCTCAGAGCGGACCGAGCAAACGAATAGAGATTATCCGGATTGGTGAGGATGTTGGTGTTCATGGCTGTGCGCATCATGGCGGCCATGAGATTTTGCTGACGGTTAATTCGTTGCAGATCTGAGCCGTCACCTACACCATGACGAACTCGTGCGTAGAACAAGGCATCGTGGCCGTTGAGATGCTGACATCCCTGAGGAAGAACGAAACCAGTCCATTCGTCATCATTGATGGGCTCATCAACCCATACATTGACACCACCTAAAGAATCCACCATCTGTTCTAGGCCGTGGAAGTCCACAATGACAAATCCGTCAATGTAGATGTCTGTCATTTTCTCAATGGTTTTGATGGTACAAGCAGCACCACGGGCTTGTGCCTGTGTCGAAGCATCTTCTCCAGCACCAATTGAGAAAGCCGAGTTAAATTGGCCGTATTGGGGGAAGGATTCTGTGCCGTCAGGAGTGACACACGAAGGGATGCTGACCATTGTGTCACGTGGAATCGAGACAACTTCCATGTGAGTACGATCGGCCGACAGATGAACAATCATTGTGGTGTCAGAACGGGCCACAGAGACTTCCTCTGTTCCTGCTGAACCATCGATATTGTTTGCGCCAGCGCGTGAGTCAGTTCCCATGACGACGATGTTGACGGGGTGTCCTTCAAAATCATCGTCGGGAAGGGGAGTGCCATCTCCACGAATGGGGCGATCCTCCCCAAGAAGAGAGTCCACGTTTACTCGCGTCACTTGAGATTGCATATCGTGGTAAGCAAACGCAATACCCGAAGCGAAGAACGTTACTAAAGCAAGAAATGCGTAGGCGAAACGTCGAGGCCATGCGAAGCGTAATTCACGTGCTGCATGTTGGGCATGTGCATGTGGACGCAGTCGGCGTGGGGTTGCTGCGTGTGCGGGGCTTTTACGTGAACTCACGGAAGCAAGTTTATGCAGGCGCATGTCATCAACTTGTGCCGAGAAGGTGAGGAATGTGTGAAGAGGGTGTGGATGTTGCCACGTTAACTGTGAGCAGGTTCGTGGAATGAAGCGATATTCTCATCAGGTGAATACTCAGCCTACGGTACGGATCGCTTCTGTTGCTTACAATCCTGGCCCTGAATTCGAGCGTTTCATTGTTTCATTATCTGCTGCTACGTCCGTACAGAGTCGGATTGTTGTTGCTGACAATGGTACGGAGCATGACTTGGTGGACCGTGTCTGTAGTGAGCATGGAGTGACTGTCTTGCGTGACGGTATGAATCACGGATATGGCGCTGGAATCAATGCTGCGTTGGCTGACAGTAATGAGGACATCGTTGTGGTCGCTAATCCAGATCTGGTGTTTGAGGCTGGGAGCATAGACCGCTTGATTGATGCATTGATGTCTTCGTCAACAGTTGTTGGTGGTGACGGTCATTCGTTAGTTCAACCGATTGGTTGCGTTGGTCCTTGTTTGTTGAATACTGACGGAACGGTGTATCCGTCGGCTCGCGCTTTGCCATCATTACGTTTAGGCGTAGGGCATGCCCTTTTCGGTCATATTTGGCCTTCAAATCCTTGGACACGTAGATATAAAAATTCTTCAGTTATTCCACAGTTTTCTTCGGCTGTAAGTACCGGTCATAGCAGTGAGAATAAGGGGTTTTCTAACGACGCCGTATGGGGACATTCGCCTTCTGTCTTACTCCGTGCTGTGGGGTGGCTTTCGGGGGCGTGCGTTGCCATGCGTCGGGAAGTGTGGGAAGAACTCGACGGATTTGATGACCGATATTTTATGTTTTTTGAGGACGTCGATTTAGGGCGAAGGATTGGCGAACATGGATACCTCAATGTGTACGTTCCTGATGCTGTGGTGTGGCATGAGCAGGGCGCATCATGGAAAAAACAGCCGGAAACGATGATTCGTGCTCATCATGATTCAGCACGACGTTATTTTGCTGATACACATTCATCGTTGTTGCATGCTCCACTCAGGTTCATGATTAATGTGGGCTTGCGGGTCCGTGAAAACCTGATGGTCTCGCTTGCTAAGAAATCACTTTAGTTCTCATCGTTGCCGTCTGGAGAAGGCGCAGTATCAAGAGCAATGCGACGTGCAAGTTTTGTTAAGCGCCGTTCTTGAGCTGCATCGCGACGAAAAGACGAGAGTAGAGACATAAAAAACGCAACCACTAAACCGTATAGGAGTAAGTCAGTGCCGCGCCCAACACCGACAAGATGTGCTAGACGTGTTAAAAGATGGGGCGCAGCAATAGAAACAGTTCCGAAGAGGACAAACAACAACGTGATTAGCCGGCGTCCCGCCTGATGGCGGGCTCCACCGGGGCTCTTCAACATCATCCATCCGACTGCGGCTAAAGCGGTGAAAAGGAGAATCTGGATGATTAGTTTTGAAGTCATGGGAAAACGCTGCCTTAACTGAACACAAGATCAACAAGGATGTTGACGGAGTTCCATAGAGATTGCCCCTTGGCTTTTGAATACTGGGTGTACTTGATGTGGACAGGGTATTCACACCAAGGTAGTTGGGAATTCCCCAGTTGCCGAACGATCTCGCTGGCATGGGCCATACGATTTTGATGAATATCAATCATTGCAGCGGCATCACGGCGCAACACGCGTAAACCGTTGTGAGCATCGCTAAGTTTCATACCAGTTGAGTGAGAAGCGACTTTCGCAGCGGTTCGTAAAACTAATCGTTTGAGCCATCCGACTTGTGCAGGGCCCTCAAGAAAACGGGAGCCTAGAACAATAGCGATATTGTCCCTGTCTGCTTTCTTAACCATAGCTAAAGCGTCTTGGGGACTGTGCTGGCCGTCTGCATCAAAGGTGACAATGTAACGGGCGTCTGTCCGGGTCAGAACATAAGTAATCCCTGTTTGTAGGGCAGCACCTTGGCCAAGGTTGAGAGGATGGCGAACAACAAGTGCCCCAGCTTTCTGGGCTTCGTGAACTGATTGATCCCGTGATCCATCGTCAACTGCGACGACATGGGGGAAAACTGTCCGGGCTTGTCGAATGACGTCACCGACAACGGCAGCTTCATTGAATAAAGGGATCACGAGCCATGTGGAATCGCATAATGACTGGACCTCATGGGGTGATAGCGAGGTCTCAGAGGGAGAGGTTGATTCATGAACATGATTCACTCGTCGTATTGTGCCATGTTGCTGAATGCGGCGTTGCTGAGCATGAGATCCACGTAATTCATCTCATGCCAACTACGATAGGACGGTGAGCATTCGCATAACAGAATCAGCCGATGTTTCGGTCGATGCAGAAATTGGTGACGGTACGTCGATATGGCATCTTGCCCAAGTCCGGGAGCATGTTGTTCTCGGAGAAAACTGCATCGTTGGCCGAGGTGCCTACATTGGTGAAGGCGTGAGTGTCGGTAAGAACAGTAAAATACAAAACTATGCTTTGGTTTATGAGCCCGCAGTGATTGGTGACGGTGTGTTTATCGGGCCGGCAGTGGTACTAACTAACGATCATTTCCCGCGTGCTATCAACCCCGATGGAACACTCAAGTCAGCTGATGATTGGGAACCTGTGGGCGTGAGTGTCCATACCGGTGCGGCCATTGGTGCTCGTAGTGTTTGTATCGCTCCCGTAACGATCGGTGCTTGGGCAACCGTCGCGGCGGGATCTGTTGTGACGAAAGATGTTCAGCCTTTCGCTCTTGTCGCGGGTGTTCCCGCGCGGCGTATTGGCTGGGTCGGTCGTGCTGGGAAGCCGTTACAGTTAGTCGATCTTCGGTCTTTCAGTGGTGATGGACTTCCCGGTGACTTATCCTCAGGAGAGTCTGTGTGGCAGTGTCCTGCGACTGGTTCTCTCTATATCGAATCAGCATCGTCTCAGTGCCCCGAACTACGAGAGGTTCACTCCTAATGGAACGTACATTCATTCCCGCCGCCAAGCCGATTATCGGACAGGAAGAACGTGATGCTGTTGACGCTGTTCTGGCATCTGGCATGGTAGTTCAGGGCCCCCAGGTCAAGGCATTCGAAGAAGAATTTGCCGAGCAAGTCGCAGGCGTGGACCACTGCATCGCAGTGAACTCCGGAACATCCGCTCAGCATGTTGCCACCCTTGCTAGTGAACTCCCTGAAGGTGCAGAGGTCATCGTTCCCTCCTTCACCTTCGCTGCAACAGGTAACTCCGTAGCGATTTCTGGTGCACGTCCTGTGTTCGCCGATATCGACATCAATACCTTTAACCTTGATCCTGCCAGCGTTGAGGCTGCCATTACGCCTAATACCAAGGCGATTGAAGTTGTTCACCTCTACGGTTTGCCTGCCAATATGCCGGCAATTCTTGAGATCGCAAAGAAGCATGATCTTGAGGTTTACGAAGACTGCGCTCAGGCACACGGTGCTGCGATTGGCGGAAAGCCTGTTGGTAGTTTCGGTCGTTGGGGTTCTTTCTCCTTTTACCCCACCAAGAACATGACAAGCCTTGAAGGCGGCATGATCTCAACTGATGATGCTGCACTTGCTCGTCGTTGCCGCTTGATTCGCAACCAGGGCATGGAAAAGCAGTACGCCAACGAACTCGTCGGTCTAAACAACCGCATGACTGACGTTGCTGCCTCTGTTGGTCGCGTACAGCTTGGAAAACTGGCTGGCTGGATTGAACAGCGCCAGTCCAACGCTGCTGTTCTTAACGAAGGCCTCGGATCAATTGCCGGTGTTGTGACACCTATGGTTCCTGAGGGCTACACCCACGTGTACCACCAGTACACCATCCGTCTTGAGGGTGCCTCCGGGGCTGAGCGTGATGCCGTAGTCACCGCTCTGCGAGAAGAATGGAAGGTTGGCTCAGGCGTGTACTACCCGATTCCCAACCATCGCCTCGAGTCTCTTGCACCCTACGCACCTGGTCTTGAACTTCCTGTGACCGAGAAAGCCGCACAGGAGTGCATTTCTCTGCCGGTCCACCCCTCACTGTCCGCTGAAGACCTTGATCGAGTGATCGAGGCTGTCGCAGCCTGTGTGAAGGCAGGTGCCTGAGATGTCTGACCTTCGTGTTGGCCTCATTGGCCTTGGTTCCATGGGGCGCCACCACGCTCGTGTTATTCGCGCAACAGAGGGTATGGACCTCGTTGCTGTAGCAGATCCAGGTGGCGATCGTTTTGGTGTAGCTGGTGACCTCCCGGTTCTGCCTGATGTGCAGGCATTGATTGCTGAAGGTCTCGATGCAGCAATGGTCGCTGTTCCAACCATCTACCATGAGGATGTTGCACTCGCTCTCGCCGAGGCAGGTGTTCCCACCATGGTGGAAAAACCCATTGCTCACGATTCTGAAGCAGGCAAGCGAGTCGCCGAAGCGTTTGCTTCCCGTAACTTGGTTGGCGCCGTTGGCTATGTGGAACGGTGTAACCCAGCTCTGCGCGAAATGCGTCGCCGTATCGGTGAAGGGGAACTTGGTGAGGTTTATCAGGTCCTCACTCGTCGCCAGGGCCCCTTCCCCGCTCGTATCAGCGATGTTGGTGTGGTGAAGGATCTTGCCACTCACGATGTTGATCTCACCGCTTGGGTCGCTTCATCAACCTACGAATCGATCTCCGCTCAGGTGACGCATCGTTCCGGCCGTGCAAACGAAGACATGGTGGTGGCAACCGGACGATTGAAGAACGGTGTCATCGTCTCCCACGTGGTCAACTGGTTGACTCCCTTTAAGGAGCGCGTCACCATCGTCACCGGCGAAAAAGGTGCTTTTGTGGCTGACACTCTTACCGGTGACCTCACCTTCTATGAGAACGGTACCGTTGCGTCCACATGGGACCAGGTGGCTGCATTCCGTGGGGTCAGTGAAGGTAACGTGATTCGTTACGCTTTCTCCAAACGCGAGCCACTCGCTGTCGAGCAGGAAAACTTCCGTGATGCTGTTTTAGGGAAGGCATCCGAGCATGTCACCATGCAGGAAGGGGTTAACACGCTTGTAGTTGTTGAAAGTATCTTGCAAAGCGCAAGCCGATAACTATCTCTGACTATTTCGTGATCGTGGACTAACTAGAGTGAAAAGGCTAGTACCTCAGCGTGCGCAGTCGTTGGTTCAGACCTCACCATTTTTGTCACATGTACTGACATTAGTGACAGGGACAGCCTTGGCCCAGGTCATTGTGTTCTTCATGACGATGGTGCTCTCGCGTCTGTATACCACCGAAGATTTCGGTCAACTGACGCGTTATACCTCAATCGTTGCGATTGTCATTTCTATTGCAGCATGCCGCTATGACATGACAATCATGTTGCCAAAGGACAACAAAGCCGCATTGAGCGTGGCTCGACTGGGAATGACATGTCTAAGCGTGACGTCTGTGGTGGCCACAATCATTGCTTTCCCATTGAAACCGTTGGTTCGTGAACATTGGGGTCAATCCATTGCCACCTGGTTGCCGATGATTGGCGTGACCACTTTTCTCCTGTCTTCAGTTACGCTCTTTCAATTTTGGTTTAACCGACAAAGTGATTACAAGACCATTTCTTTGAATCGTGTTGAGCAGCAAATTGGTCAAACGTTAGGCCAACTATTTTTTGGGATTATTGGCCTTCTTGGTGTTTCGGGTTTGATATTGGGACAGACGGTGGGGCAGTTGTGGGCCTTCGTGAACCTGGGAAGAAAAGCCAAACCACTACGTCAACCCCTGCCCGCTGACGCTCCGTCATTGAAAGATATGGCATGGCGTTATCGAAGAATGCCTCTACTTAATGGATCAAATGCATTGGTTGACGCAGTGCGTCTCAACGGCATTAACCTACTTATTGGGGCATATTCCACCTCAGAACTTGGCCAGTTCTCCTTAGCCTGGCGTGTTCTTGAAGTTCCTCTTGCTTTGATTAATGGTGCTGTATCTCAGGTTTTTTTTCATAAACTTTCCACCCTGGAACGCGGGGAAATGCACCCTCTCGTAAGGCTGACGATTAAACGGGCAATTGTGGTAGGCGTGCTTCCTTTTGTATTACTGGCTTTTATTTCCCCATGGTTATTTCCACTGTTATTCGGTCATCAATGGACCAGTTCTGGTGCCTTCGCTCGAGCCCTCACCCCGTGGTTGCTTATGACGTTGATTACCTCTCCCCTGTCGAATCTGTTTGTGGTGACTGAGAATCAGGACTGGATGCTGGTCTTTTCAATTGTTTACGCTGTTGTGCCTTTGTGTTGGTTATCCTGGTCTCCATTGGCGCTTCTTCCGACTGTCTTTGTCCTCGGAGTTCTCATGGCACTCATGCTGATTGCTATGACGATCATGGCTGATATCGCTGCCCGACGCTGGGATACTCAACTAAAGGAGGCACAGTGATGCATGTTCTTTTGGTTCCTTCCTGGTATCCCGATGACAACCGTCCACTTAACGGTTCCTTTTTTCGTGAACAAGCACTGATGTTGCGTGACAGCGGGATGACCGTTGGCGTGATTGCCCTGGAGCCGGTGTCGGCTTGGCAGTACCGCCCGGGACTGTCCATTTGTCATGAAGATGGTATGACCGTTATTCGCGGTAGCCTCCCCACTGTTCCTCGTGGTCTCCTTCCGGGGGAGGCTCTCATGTTTCGGTTACTGAGCCGCCGTGCTCAGAAGCGCTACGTGGACTCAACTGGAATTCCCGACGTCGTTCACGCCCATTCCGTTTGGAGTGGGGCTATTGTGGCCCAAGCAATTGCGTCTCGATTACATAGGCCATGGGTGGTCACCGAGCATCGTCCTTCATCACTTGAGCGTTACCGGTGGGGGTGGCGTTACCGTGCGATTGCCTCTGCTGTTCGTCGAGCCCATCGGCGCATCGCCGTTTCTACCCCGTTCGCAGAGATGCTCGCGTTGTATTACGACACTGACATGTGGGCAGTATGTCCTAACCCTGTGCCTGATGACCTCGTGGCATTATGCAATCCCGAAACTGTGAAAGATCCCCATGATTCCACGGTGATTTTCTGCCATGTCTCACACCTCGATGACAATAAACGCATTGAGATGACAATGGAAGCTTTTGCTCGCCTTGCACATAAGGATCCACACGTATCACTGAGGATTGTTGGTGGAGATCGAGAGCGATTGCGCGAACTTCATGTCTTAGCTCACAGCCTCAAGATCGACAAGAATGTGACCTTCTATGGGCGCCTGCCGCATTGCGATTCCATGACTGTCATGGATGGTAGCGATGCTTTTGTTCTTGCCAGTGCGACAGAATCCGCCGGCGTAGTTTTTGCTGAAGCACAGATGTGTGGACTTCCGAGCATCGCGACACGAACCTGGGGTGGGCGAGAGGCGATCGATGGTGCCACAGGCATGCTCGTTGACATTGATGATGTTGACCAACTTGCTGAGGCCTTTGCCACCATGACCAAGCAGATTCGGGATCGTCGTAGTCAAGGAAGTGCCCAACCGCAGCGGACCATTAGAGAACACGCAGAAAAGAAATATTCTGAGGCGCGATTTACCAATTTTTTAGGGACGCTTTATCGCAGTCTTCAGTAACGTATGGGCTACTCGTTCAGCCGCATGTCCATCACCATAAGGATGAGCGTCTTCGTCGGCAGGCTCAAGTGGAGTGGGACGTGATACTGCGTTAACAAGAGCCTGACCTGGTTCAACCAATACGTTCCATCCTAACTGGACAGTCTCTACCCACTCAGTCTGCGGACGAACTGTGGTACATGGAACGCGCAAAAGAAAGGCTTCTTTTTGCAGGCCGCCTGAATCGGTAACGATTGAGCGGGCATGGAGCGAGGCTTTAATGAGATCGGGATAGGCCAACGGGGGATGGACACGTAAATTGCCCCATGCGCCGTCAGTTAGAGGAATATTGAACTGTGCACATTTAGCAACGAGGCGTGGATGAGCCAAAATCACTACAGGATGAGGGACCTCGCCCAGGGAGTGAAGAATAGCGCGCAAACGTTCTGGATCATCAGTATTTTCCGCGCGGTGGATTGTGGCCAAAGAGAAACTGTGATCGTCCAATGCTAGTTCCTCTAATAACGGTGAATCATCGTGACCAACCGTGTCTCGCGTGTGCATCAATACATCGGTCATCACATCACCGACTACTACAGTGCGATCAGCAAGCCCCTCATTAGCTAAATGCTCAGCACCTACCGCCGTGGGAGTCAGAAGCAAATCGGAGACATGATCAGTGACAATACGGTTGATTTCCTCCGGCATGGCGCGATTAAACGAACGCAATCCGGCCTCAAGATGCGCAACAGCAATATGCAACTTCACTGCACTTAACGCTCCTGCAGCAGTGGAATTTGTGTCTCCGTAAACCAATACCCAGTCAGGATGGAGAGCAGGTAACTCCCGGTCTAAAGCCTGAAGCATCGCCCCTGTTTGCTCACCATGACTGCCTGATCCAATGCCCAGGTGTACGTCAGGGGCAGAAATCCCCAAATCTTCAAAAAACACATCAGACAACAAGGGATCGTAATGCTGTCCGGTATGAATGATGACATGATCAATGCCTGCCTGGGCAAAAGCATGATCAATTGGTGCAAGTTTAACGAACTGAGGACGGGCACCCACAATGGAAACAACACGCATAATCTGAGACTACCGTGAGTGAAACCGAAGCACCTTCACGTAGAGTTCAGTGCTATGAACATCACCGTCGTGACCACGTGGCTTCCCACCGCAGTTGCCCCCTCCTCGGGGTCATTTGTTGTCAATGACTGCACAGCGATCCATCAGGCAGGTGCTGATGTTCGAATCATTCACCTGGTTCCACCTCATCAGGATGACGGAACACGGCATGTCATGCTCAACGGCATGAAAGTTCTGCGTATCCCCTTTACCCCATCAAGTCCTGCGTCTGTTCTTGCTGTCTACGAACCGTTACGTCGTGCCCTTGAAGGAAGTACGATTGTGCATTCCATGGCGATGAGTTCTCTCATCCCCCTCACCGTCTTGGATATCTGCGGTGAGATGGACACACACTGGGTGCATACCGAACACTGGAGTGGGCTGACCAACCCGGATACCCTTGGTCCGGTGTTAACACTGGGGCGCCATGTGATTGAGCGTCTTGAACAACGCCCTGATGTGGTTACAGCAGTATGTGAATACCTTGCTCAGCCTCTTTCACGTTTACGTCATGCTGCGCCGACGGTAGTAGTCCCGTGCATCGTTGAACCGCGCACCGATCTCACCCCTTCGCCATTATCAACCGAACAGATCGCCATGGTGAGTGTGGGGGGACTAGTGGAGCGGAAAAATCCCATGATGTGCCTAGAAACCTTGGAAGCATTACTTGCTTTAGGTCAGGACGCCACCATGACATTTGTGGGGGATGGGCCACTACGCGCGATGATCGACGATTATTGCGCTTCACGATCTCAATTAGCACAACGCGTGACCATCACAGGAATTATCCCCCATCATCAGGTACCGCACTATCTTGCTGATGCTGATGTATTCATCGGCCCTACGCGAGGGGATAACTTCTTTGTCTCTGCCGCTGAAGCCATTGTTTCAGGGCGTCCGGTAGTGGTGAGCGATGCTGGTGGGCAAACCGAGTACGTCACCGATACCAATGGGCGTATCCTGCCGATTGACGCAAATGCTGAGCAATGGGCTCACAGTGTAGTGGAGTGTGTGACATTAGCGCGTAGCCAGGGAAAAGAAAGTGCTCAGGCAATCGCCGCCACTATTGGTGATCGGTTTAGTTCTTCAACAGTTGGACAACAGTATTGCGATATTTATCGTCAGTTGTTGTAAGTATCCTCATGAAGAAACTTAAAAATTGTTGAGCCGCGTGACCACGTATCACCAAGGAATGAACGAGTCCAAAAGCCTAGTGTCATTCGTCCCTGCATGAGTTTCGCTGCCATCGTTGCACGGGAACAATCAGTGACAAGACGATCAAAAGACATAGCTGAGTGCATTGATGACCATGACGAGAATGATCGTTCGGCTAGAGGTAATACATGAGCACGGTCAAGTACCCTCTTGATTTTTTCTCGAGTTTCACTGGCAAGTGGCGTGACTTCGTAATAGGCCAATTCGCTACGGTTACCGAGTGCCTGAGCCCATTGGTAATTGACGAAGGACCGGTAGAAATCACGTGTGGCGGTGAGTTGTTCACTGCCGTGAGCCCATCCATGCCACATGGGGGCATCCAGCATGGGAAGTGCCCAATCCAAACCCATAAACTCGTAAGCCCGTACAGAATTATTGATGTATTTCGTCTGTCGCTCATGAACGTTGTAGGACTCAATCACACTTTGCACATAGCGATAGTTATGAGGATGACCGTACATCCTTAGGTAGCGAGCAACTTTAGCGATGCGGTAGTCATCACTGAGGGCCTGGTGTGAGTGCTCTTGAAGAATATTATGATGTGCAATCAAGGCTCGGCCCAGGTCGCCGTGAGTCACGTTTTGGCGATGAAGCAACTCATGGTCATGCATGTTACCGACGATGGTATGGCCCGGTAACACCACGTCATTATCAAGCATTCCTTGAGAATCAAGAGACTGTAGAGCAAACCAATCTTGAACATGGGGAAGCGCATTGAACCCTGAGGAATATCGGAAAAACTCGTGAGTTTGTTCCGAATGCCAAGCGCGCAGCATCGCTTCGGGTTCGTATTCTATGAAATGCCAAGGCAACCCGGCTTGTTGGGCAACTTGCTGAGAAACTTGTGCCTCGCGAGAGCCACTCACACCGTAGGTGAACGTAAGAGCAGAGGAGACATCATTTTTTTTGAGCCAGGAGACTAGCAGACGGGAATCTAAACCACCGGACAGTGGGATCAGAAGCCTGCGAGAACCAACGCGGTTCATTAATGTGGTCATTGACCGATCGAAGGCCTGGGATAGAAACTCAGAGAATTCACCAGGCGACTCGATGCTTTCATCGAGGAAATAACTCAGTGCATAAGGGTGAAAAGTGACGTCGTGGGTATGGCGGTTAATGCGTACCATCACACCTTGTGGTGCACTGGAGATTGTGCGCACAAGTGTGTCTGTGCCAGTAACGAAACCTGTATCGAGAAACTCATCACGGGCAGGAATATTCCATGTCGAGGATGAACCAAGTTGCTGAGAAAACCTGTTCAGAGCATTCGCGTCATCAGAGATTACACATACAGGGTCTTCCCCATCAGGAGAAAGGATAGTCCACAATAGAGGCCAAGAACGCAGACGATCTTGAACGATGAGGACCTCATCATCGCTGATGATGATGCCACCGGCTCGTTCGGGATGATGTGCCATCACATCGGGGGATGATAGATCATCCACAGTGAGTGGATGATCGGCGCGAATATAGCCCAGGCGCCTGGAATGATGTGGCGGTGAGTCTGTTTCTGAGGCGTGTACCGGCTGCCATTGAGGTGAAGTGAGAAGAGTGGTGACGACAAGAGGCACCGGCTCACTCCTAACATTGTCTGTGTGTGATGAAAAAAGCGTGCTAGAACGCGGAGTTCTGAGCATGTCTATCTCTGCTCTTAATAGACTAGTGTGGCACAGCGATCGAGACACTTGTCGATTTGTTGCTGTGTCTGATTCCTAATGAAGCGAGACATGATTTCTCCAACTAGTAATACTTCTCAACAATCCAGGGCCGAAGACACCCGCCCCTGGGTCGTTTTTCATGCGCCCTATCCCTTGGAACCGGGCAAACCTGCTGCATCGAAGTTGCGTCCCGTTGCTATGCGCAAAGCGTTTCGTGAACTGGGGTATGACGTTGTTGACGTTACGGGGTATGCCCCTGCCCGACGTCGTGCTATTCACCGGGTCATGAAACGCATCGTATCTGGGGATCATCCCGTGTGCGTATATGGGGAAAACGCCACTATTCCTTCAGCATTGACAGAGCCTCGTCATGTTCCTGTTCATCCTCGATTGGATATGGCGTTTTTCCGCTTTTGTACACGTCAGGGAATCCCCGTTGGAGTGTTCTACCGAGATATTTACTGGCGTTTTCCACGTTTCCGTACCCATATTCCTCGCCCGATCGAACTGGGATTGCAAATCGCTTATCGTTCGGAACTTCTGGGTTACCGATATGCAGGGGTTCACTTGTTTGTGCCCAGTGAGCCGATGATTCCTTATATTCCCTTCATCTTGCACCAGTACATGTCTCCTCTTCCCCCAGGATCTGATAGTGGTGTGGACATCACCTCATCACCCTCAACCTCTCACGTCACCTTCTTATTTATCGGTGTTCTTGGTGATAACTATCGTCTTGATGAAGCGTTCCATGCTATCAATCACCACGATGATGCGAAGTTAACATTGTGTGTTCGTGAAGAAACATGGCAAGAATGGCAATCCCACTATGCCCCCATGATCAGTGCAGAAAAACTGCGTGTTGTTCATGTTTCCGGGGCAGATCTTGAACCGCTTTATCGTGACGCCACAGTAGGTCTTCTTCTCACGCAGCCTCACGAATACTGGGATTTTGCTGTCCCGTACAAACTCTATGAGTACCTTGCTCACCAACTTCCTATCGTCGCTACGCAAGGAACGCAAACAGGGAGAATTGTTGATGATTTAGGGATCGGATGGACGATTGAGAACACGGAAAGTGCTCTCATGAATCTTATTGACCATCTCACTGCTCACCCTGAGCAGATTGAGGCCGTCCGTTCTCGCATGCGTGAGGTACTGTCGTCTCAGACATGGGCTGCACGAGCACGCACAGTGATTGATGTACTTACGGGGGAAACGGAATGACTCGCACATACCGCTTGGCGATGGTGACGCGTATTCACCTCCCCGAAGCCGCTGCGGCTTCTTTCCGTTTAGCAGGCGTTGAACGAGCCCTTCGGGATGCGGGACATCGCGTCACCGTATTGACTACTCAGGTGCCTGGGAAAACTCCTAAGGATATCGCTGGCGTGATCGTCAAACGCTGGCCTGTTCTCCGTGACAAGAGCGGGTATGTGCGTGGCTATATCCAGTACATGAGTTTTGATATCCCCGCTTTTTTTCGCATCCTTGCCCTCGGCCCTACAGATGCCGCACTCATTGAACCTCCTCCAACCACAGGCGTGGTAAGCAGAGTGGCATGTGCTATTCGCCGTATCCCGTACGTGTGGTACGCGCCGGACGTATGGAGTGACGCCGCAGCATCAACATCAGCTCCCCGCCCTGTAGTTCGTGCCGTACGTGCTATGGAGTCTTTTGCAATGAGGGGAGCGCAAGCCGTTATCGCTATTAATGATGGGGTTGCGGAGCGTGCTAAAGCTTTAGGTGCTCGCGATATTCGCATTATTCCGAATGGGATTGATACAGATGTGTTCCGTGCGGATCGAGAGCCATTGAGTACTGAGCAATGGGCTGCTCTTACAGGAGAAAAAGTTTCCGAGGTGCCGCCTTTCCTCTTGTACGCAGGAACTGCTTCAGAATGGCAAGGTGCTGGGATATTCGTCGATGCTTTCCATCGCATCCATGAGGATTTTCCGCAAGCCCGTCTTGTTTTTCTAGGCCAAGGTTCAGACTGGGAAACCATTCGTCATCAAGCACAACAATTTGAGTGGGTTGGTGACAATCCAGTCACCGTTGCGTCAGGTGTTCCTGTGGAGGCTGCTGCTCAGTGGCAGCGTACTGCACGAGCATGCCTCGTCTCCATTATTCCGGGACAAGGGTACGACTTTGCTTATCCCACGAAAATTTTCGCTTCTCTGGCTTGCGGTACTCCGATTATCTATGCAGGAGTTGGCCCTGCTGTTGACGATATTTCCACTCACGACTTAGGTTATGTTTCCTCCTACGAGGTGCGCGACGTGGCTCAAGCGATGTCGAAGATGTTGAGTGACGTATCAGAAGGTAGTCAAACCGAGCATTACCGTTCATGGGTGGTGGCTCACCGTTCATTGCAGGCCACGGGGCAACGAGTCCGTGACGTTCTTGAGGAAGTCGCAGCGAGGACTCGCTTATGATTCATTGGCTCTGGCTTAGTCCGGTCCTTTTCTTTTTTGTTTTTCTTACTTTTCTTCCTGGCCTTCTTCTCATTTCTGCCACTGGGCTTCATGGAGCTCTACGGCGACTTGCTCTTGCGCCAGCTGTGACTTTCGCTTTTGTGGGGGCCGGTGGTGTAATCCTTCACTATGGAGGGATTTGGTGGCATCTGGTGACTGTTGTCCCACTGGGATTGACAGTTATTGCCATAGCGATTGTCGCTCGGGTTGTTGTGGAAGGACGGCACGGGGATCGCTGGGACTTTTCTTTCCTCACGGATCATCATTTTTCTCTTGACGGTGCCCGTAGGTTTCTACGTCGCTGTTGGAGAGCAGCACCATGGTTGAGCAGGGTCATCATGGTGTGGTTCATCATGATTCTGCCCATTCTTGTGGTGGTGGATCCCTTAACGCCTAGTCAAAGTGGTGACGCCCTCTACCACTACAACCAGGTGTGGCTGATCGAGCACACGGGTAATGCTTCTATGCTCGACGGTAATGCCGGGCTTTTTGGGATGGATGGAACAAGCAGTTTTTATCCCATGGTGTGGCATGATCTGGTGTCCTTGGGTGCATTGGGATGGACTCAGTCTCTTCCTGTCACCAATGTGATGCTTTTGGTGGTTCCGTTGATTTGGATCTGCGGAATTCTGTATCTCACGCGCACCGTTTTGCCTGATGTGGCGCATGCGGACGTCTTTGCTCTGGGACTCATCGCCCTTCCGGCTATTTTCCCAATGCGTCTTCTTTTTGATACGGCTTTGTGGCCGTATTGTTTAATGTTATCCGCATGTCCCGCAGTGGTTGCGTTTATCCTCGATAGTTGGCGGCAGTTCATTGCGCATGTACGTAATCATCACTACGCGCAAGCTACGTTATGGGCACTGGCTCCAGTCGTTCCTCTCCTTGGTGTGATTTTCACTCACCCTTCTGCTTTAGTCGTCATCGGCTGGCCCTTAGTGCTGATCGCCTGGTCCGGTTTGGTTTTGGCAGGTATCCGACAACGGCGCAGTTCTGATTCTTTTCAACGACGCCGCGGTACCTGGATTCTTGTCATCGCAGGGTTTCTTGTTTTTGCCACCATTGTGTTTGTTTTGGGGCCTGGTCCGCAGCAAGCGCACTTTGGGCGCCGTCCACACCGTAATTGGCACCATTTGTGGGACAAACTGTTCCAGCCCTTCTTCTTGTATTACGCAGGGGGAGGGCACATGATGTGGATCTCTTCGGCCATTATTCTTCTGCTCCTTACGCTTGGTGTTTGGGCAGTGTTGACTCAGCAAAAACATCGTGGAGTTCTTATTGGATGGGCATCTATCCTGCCGCTCATAGTGGCGGCCACGGCTCCGATTCCTGTTCTTAGCGCATTGACGGGATTGTTCTACAACAACCCCCATCGTATTAAAGCGATGGCTGTGCCTGCATTGATTTTGTTGATGGCTATTGGGCTGTCATATGTATGGCAGCGCAGCCCGTTCATGCAACGATGGTCACCGAATACTGTGGCGGCAATCCTTCTCATTGTTGCCACGATTGCGAGTACTCCAGGGCTTATCAGTGATGCTCGTGGTGGTTTTAGTCCTCAACCGGGAGATACGCGCTTTATGGTGGATTCTGACGAATTGGCCATGATTAAGCGTTTACGTCACGAGTTGCCTGATGATGCCCTGGTCATTGGTGATCCGGTTGCCGGTGCTGGCATGATTCCTTTCATTACCGGACGTGAATCGGTGTGGACATTCCCTGGGCAGGCAAGTTCAGATCAGGATGGTCTGTATCTGCGTAATAACTTCCGACGCCTTCATTCAGACCCTCGAGTGTGCGCTATTATTCGGCGTCACAACATCAGGTATTTTTACGCAGATCAAGACCGAAACTTTAATGGCGTTCATCTATCTGAACTCCGTCCGGGCTTGTATAACGTTCCCACGTACCATGGCTTTACGCTCATCGATCATGGAGGAACCGCCGCGCTTTACAGGATTGATTCCTGTTATGACCAAGACAACGGTGAATAAACTGGTTTCATGACCACCACGGAAGGACACAATATGCGTATTGCGGTTGTCGCATTAGGAAAAATTGGCCTGCCTCTTGCAGTCCAGTTCGCAGACATGGGCCACGAAGTGATCGGGGTTGATGTCTCTCAGACCGCCGTCGACGCTGTTAATGCGGGGGAAGAGCCTTTCCCCGGTGAAGCTCATCTTGCTGAAAAACTTGGTGAACTTATTCCATCGGGTGCGCTGCGTGCCACTACGGAGTATTCCGAAGCAATTCCTGGTGCAGATGCAATCGTGATTGTGGTGCCGCTTTTCGTTAACGATGAGACGTGGGAGCCGGACTTCGCTTGGATGGACTCTGCGACGAAGTCATTGGCAGAGCATTTAACCCCAGGAACTCTTATTTCTTACGAAACTACTCTCCCGGTAGGAACGTTGCGGGGGCGCTGGAAGCCCATGATTGAAGAGATTTCTGGTCTTACTGAAGGCAAAGATTTTCATCTCGTTTTTAGTCCCGAACGTGTTCTTACTGGTCGGGTCTTTGCCGACCTTCGCCGGTATCCCAAGTTGGTTGGCGGCCTCAGTGATGAAGGTACTCGGGTAGGTATTGAGTTTTACGAGAAGGTCCTCGAATTTGACGAGCGCGATGACCTACCGATGCCGAATGGCGTGTGGGATATGGGTACTGCAGAAGCAGCTGAAATGGCGAAACTGGCAGAAACTACCTATCGGGACGTCAATATCGGTTTAGCTAACCAGTTCGCGGTGTATGCCGATAAGGTCGGTTTTGATGTGGACCGTGTGATTACGGCATGTAACTCCCAGCCTTATTCGCACATTCATCGTCCTGGTATCGCTGTTGGCGGTCACTGTATTCCGGTCTATCCGCGTCTGTACTTGTCTACTGACCCCGACGCATCGGTTGTGCGTACTGCTCGTTCTTTCAATGCCACCATGCCTTCGTATGTGGTGGGGCGCGCTGAAGAACTTCTTGGAGACCTTAATGGACTACGAGTGGCAGTTCTTGGTGCTTCTTACCGCGGCAAGGTTAAGGAAACGGCATTCTCCGGGGTCTTTCCGACTGTTGGTGCCTTGCGTGAGAAAGGCGCTCATGTCATGGTTGAAGATCCCATGTTTAGTGATGAGGAACTTCAAGCATATGGATGGGAACCGTACCACCTTGGTGACCAGGTGGATCTGGTTATCGTTCAAGCGGACCATGCTGAATATGCAACCCTGACCCCTCAAGATCTTCCTGGTGTGCGCCTTCTTATTGATGGGCGGCGTATCACTGATGCTCAACGATGGGTTGGAATCCCACGTCTAACTATTGGTGGCGGCACGCTCGCATTGGACGTGGAGTAACGTAGGTGAACTTTGTGTTCAGTATGGGAACAGTTGTCGCGCTTCTGTTTCTGCCTGGTTGGCTCATTGCTTATGCATGGCGTTATCGAGGACTGTTTGCGTGGTCAGTTGCCCCTGTGTTGAGCGCTGGAGTGTTGGGGTGTGCAACACTTTTTGTTCGTCCCTGGGATCGAGCCCATGTCATTGCTGTGCTCCTTGTGCTTACCGCAGTCACAGCATTCGCTGGGTTTCGTGTTTTTCGTGGGAGTGGCACATTCCCCTCCCAAGAATTAGGGAATGTGGGGTTTATCCGTGGCTCATGGATAGCAGGGGCGGGGTTAATAGTCGCCATTTTGGCTACGGTAATCCCTTTGTGGATAGGAACTCACGGAGCAGATAATCCTGCACAAGCGTCTGACGCTGTTTACCATTTGTCAGCCGCTCGCTTTGTTCGTGTCCAGGGTAATGCCTCTCCTTTGGGAGGCCTATCGAGCATGTATGACGGTGCTCAAGTGTATTACCCCACCTTGTGGCATGGGTTAGTGGCATTGATGCCTGGAAGCGTAGTACTGGCCTCTAATGCGCTCGTGATTGTGGTAGCCGGATTCATTTTTCCTATCACCATGAGTGCAATGATTGTGAGTCTGGCACATCGAATCGCACTTCCTCCAGTCGTGGTTGCTGGAACAATCGCAATGACTGGCTCCACGACCTCTGTGGTCTTAATTGCTTCGAGTGTATGGCCTTTTACGCTGAGTATTGTTTTTGTCCCGGCTGTTCTTGCTTTGTTGATGAGTGTCGATCAGATAGATGGGAATAGTCATGGTGATGCACGCCGTATCGTGACTGGGCGCGTGGCTCTGGTGATCTTGTCGACTATGGGGGTGGTGAGCGCCCATGGGAGTGGAATTTTTTCTCTTCTGGTAATTGGGATGCCTGTGGGGATTGCCATCATGTGGCCATGGTTAGCCTCATTTAGACGTCGAGTTTTGTGGGGCGGATGCGCGGCGGTGGTGCTGGTAGCCTCGTTGTTGGCATGGGTGATGCGTGCACCGCTGAATTCTGTTTTTAGCTATCAACGCTCACCCGGTAATCTCTTGGGCTCTGCTTTTGGCATTCTCACGGGGCACCCACAACTGGGGCATTATTCTTTGTGGTTCCCAGGTAATGCATGCGTCGTTGCATTAGGAATTTACGGTGCTGTGCTCGTGATTCGATGGTGGCGTATTTCTGAAGACAAGGTTCTGCGTGCTTGGCTGGTCAGTGCTGCCATCGCCGTGTTTTTGGTTCTTCTTGCCGGTGGCCCTCAATGGTTTGGCAGAATTCTTGCAGGGCCGTGGTACACCCAACGTGCGCGCATTATGCCATTGGTGACTATTGCAGGATTTCCTTTGGTGGCTGTTGCCCTTCACAAGATTTCTCAATCCCAATGGCCCTCCCGTATTCTCGGGCACATTCTTCGTCGCCTATCGATCGTTCGTGTACGCACGTCGTTCTCTCCGGAGGGGATTGTCTGTGCAATTGTGATACTTACAGCGGTGTGTGCCCCGGCATGGAGATGGGGGCTTAAGGAAGAAATCATGGCATCAATTCATGATCCCCATGCCATTACCTATGGTGCGATGCTGTCAGACGATGAGCGCGTACTCATAGAACGCGCATCACGTGACCTCCCATCTGATGCTGTTGTTCTTGGTGAACCTTCGAGCGGAGCCCCGTACTTGTGGAGCATTGCTGGCATTCACGTGGTTTATCCTTCCCGTCCTCCAATTGACGGTGAACTTGGATGGCTTGCGCACAACATTGATCACATTAACGATGATCCTCGGGTGTGTGATGTGCTTAAACGTCGAGGAATTGGCTTTTACTATAGTGACAGTGCTCTTCCGGATGGGCGTGATGGGGGAGTGCGCGAACCATTATGGGAAAATCAGTTGCGTCATATTCCTGAGCATGCTCTTGAGCGAATTGATTCTCAAGGTGACGCAGCATTGTGGCGGATTATTGCCTGTGGACATGAATCTCAGTGATCGGGTAAAGAGCGCATAAGGTATTTCACTATTGCACCACTAGTCACAACCATCACTTCCTCATAAACTGTCGCTCGTATCACGCCCGACTGTGTGTCGCATTCGACACGGATCATATGTTTGGACTTCGTTATGACGTCTGCTCACCTCTTGGCTCGGATTTTTCACCGATTGCTTGTACTTGTGGGTATGTTCGCTGTGATTGCTGCTGGTAGTGGGCTCAGCCCACTGACACCGCAGGCATACGCCTATCACGCATCAGTATTTCATCAAGAAGTTACCGCAGATGATGGTGAATCAGTCGGAGGAGACGGATCATCCCGGGGGTGGTCGCAGGGTGGTCATTGGGTGCGAAGCGGTAGTTCATGGTGGTGGCGAAATCCTGACGGATCCTGGCCAGTAGCGTCGTGGAACAAAGTAGGTGCTTTCTACTATTACGCTGGTGCTGACGGTTTTCTCGCAACTGGATGGCTTTATGATGCAGGTCAGTGGTACTACCTCGACCCTTCTTCTGGGGCAATGGTGGTTGGCCGTCGAATCGTCAATGACTCTGCTTACGCTTTTGATGATTCCGGGTCAATGGTGACTGGTTGGTTTCATGACCGAACTGGATGGCGCTATTACGCGGCGGACGGCCGGGAAGTTCGAGGCTGGCAGTCCATTTCGGGACGCTGGTACTTCTTCACTGATGCCGGCCTCATGCACACTGGTTGGCTTTGGGATCGCGGATCGTGGTTCTACTTGCAAACTGATGGTTCAATGAAGCAATGGACATTGACTTTGCCTGATGGCACGTATTTTTTCACCTCATCTGGGGTGATGGTGACGGGGTGGTTCCTGCATCCAGATGGTTGGCGTCTTTACGAGGACTCAGGACGCCGTGTTAGTGGGTGGAAGCGTGAAGGAATTCGTTGGTATTACCTAGATCTTGTTACGGGCTTGATGGCGACAGGTCAGCGGGAAATCGATGGTCAACTCTATGACTTTCCTTTGTATGTTACTGATGCGGTTAGCCAAACGTTTCAGCCCGGCGTGATTATTTCTGACGCTGCTATGTTTGATGGTGCGGCAATGTCTGAATCTGAAATTCGCCAATTTCTCGAGTCTAAGAATCCTTCCTGTGTGCCTGGATCTGACGGTTCTCCCTGCCTGAAGGACTATCGTCAAACAACGTCGACTCTTACGGGCGATTATTGTTCGCCGTATGTAGGTGGAAAGAATGAAGACGTTGCGACGATTATTGCGAAAGTTTCGCAAGCCTGTGGCATTAGCCCCCAGGTGTTGTTGGTTCTTCTTCAAAAAGAACAGGGACTTGTGTTGGGGACAGGGGATCGTCTGACTATACGCGCTTACTCTCGTGCTACTGGGTTTGCGTGTCCTGATACGGCTGATTGTGCTTCGCAGTATGCGGGTTTGCAATCGCAGTTGTATTACGCGGCATCGCGTTTGCGGACCTATGGGGAAAAGCCGCAGTCGTATCGTTTTCGGGCTGGACAAACTGTTGAGGTTGGGTACAGCCCTAATCGTGCATGTGGTAGTTCTACGGTGCTGATTGCTAATCGTGCAACGGCGGCGCTCTATAACTACACTCCCTACCAGCCCAATAGTGCGGCATTGGCGAATCTCTACGGGGTGGGAGATAGTTGTTCGACGTACGGCAACCGTAATTTCTGGCGTTACTTTAGGGATTGGTTCGGGCAGGGATAGTTTCGCTCCGAGAAGACTTAATGTGAATTAATGAGATACTACATTAGTGTGATTGTGAATTAGTTCATCAGTAAAATATTTGCTTTCCCCCGGAATGCATGCTGAACTACAACCATGTTCCGTCGAATGTGCCGCTGACGCGCACGCCGCCTCCGCTCACTGTTTAGCCTGCCCTCATAGGGTCGCTAAGGTGTCCGTTTTAGCGTTGAGGCCATCGGTTAACTTCCCGATACGCAGTCAGCAGGCCCACGTGTGCGTCATTTGAATCCATGAGTAAACCCAGCGGATTGATGACGGCGAATCGATCAGACTAGTGAAATCAGCCCATGATCCGCACAGCAATGAAAGACATGATCATGAGCAATGACTCCACTGCACGTAAATTTGAAACTCTCCAGGTTCATGCCGGTCACATTCCCGATGGCGATACTGGCGCACGTGCTATTCCGATCTATCAATCCACCAGTTTCGTCTTCCCCTCAGCGCAGGAAGCTGCTGACCGTTTCTCTCTTTCTTCGCTCGGTCCTATCTATACTCGTCTTGGAAACCCCACCAATGAGATTGTTGAAAACCGTATCGCCGCTTTGGAAGGTGGCGTGGGTGCGCTGCTCACCGCCTCAGGCTTGGGGGCTGAAACCCTGACTTTCCTCACGCTAGGGTCACAGGGGTCCAACATTGTTGCCTCACCTTCTCTCTACGGTGGTACTACCAACCTCTTTGCTCAGACACTTCCTAAGTTCGGTATCACCACGCGCTTCGTTGACGATCCCACCGATCCTCAGGCGTGGGCGGCTCTTGCTGATGAACGCACTATTGCTTTCTATGGTGAAACTATCCCCAATCCCGCAGGTGACATCCTTGATATTGAAGCCATTGCTCAACAGGCGCATGATCTTGGTATTCCACTTGTAGTTGATAACACCGTGGCCAGCCCATACCTCACTCGCCCCATCGAATGGGGGGCAGACATCGTGGTTGAATCAGCAACCAAGTTCCTTGGCGGTCATGGTTCTGCCGTGGCTGGTGTGATTGTTGATTCCGGTAACTTCGACTATGCGAAGCAACCCGAGCGTTTTCCTGATTTCAACACTCCCGACCCCTCCTACAATGGTCTGATCTATGCCCGTGATTTGGGGGTGGGAAGTGAGTTCGGGGCAAACCTCGCTTTCATTCTTAAGGCACGCGTCCAAATTCAACGTGACTTGGGTTTTGCGGCCAGCCCATTTAACGCATTCCTCATCGCACAAGGTATCGAAACGCTGTCACTGCGTTTAGAACGCCACGTTGATAACGCCCAGAAAGTCGCAGAATTCCTTGATTCTTCCGACGCCGTGACATCAGTTCGCTATGCGGGTTTGCCTTCCAGCCCGTATTACGAATTGCACCGCAAGTACAATCCCCGTGGAGCAGGAAGCGTCTTCTCCTTCGACCTCCCCGGTGGGCGGGAAGCTGGCGCAGCTTTCATCGATGCGCTCGAACTGTTTTCTCATCTTGCCAATATTGGTGATGTGCGTTCCCTGGCTGTTCATCCTGCTACCACCACCCACTCACAACTCGATGATGAGGGACTAGCTAAAGCAGGAATTAGCGCAGGAACTGTTCGTCTCAGCATCGGTATTGAGCACATCGATGACATCCTCGCGGATATCCAGCGAGGTCTTGAAGCAGCAAGTGCAGTGTCTCAGGTTTCCTAATCCTGGCAGCAACAACGGGTGGGGTGAAGTTGTAGTTGCTTCGCCCCACCCGTGGTGAGAAAAAGAGTGAAAGGATAGGCGACCATGAGTAATCGTCTCCCCGCGGCGTCGTCGTATGACATCGAATCCGGGCAGTCATCCATACTGCCACCTACTATTAGTGACGTTATAACTAAGACTGCTCCTTTTACTCGTGGAACCCCTACTGGCGCATGGAAACAAGGGAGCGATCCGGGCTATCGCCAATTTTGTTCGTTAGGTGAATTTCCCCTCGAGTCGGGAGCGGTTATTCCCCATACCGTTATTGCATACGAGACATGGGGAGAACTGAATGACGACGCTTCTAACGCTGTTTTATTCCTTCACGCGCTAACTGGTGACTCCCATGTGGCTCCCCATGATGTTGATGATGAACCGGGCTGGTGGGCAGATATCGTCGGCCCTGGAAAAGTGATTGACCCCTCCATGTATTTTGTGGTGGCTATGAATATGCTTGGCGGTTGTCAAGGGTCCACTGGTCCTAGCACCCAGGCACCTGATGGAAAACCCTGGGGCGGGCGATTTCCTTGGATCACCACTCGTGACGCTGTGCGCGCAGAAGAAGCAGTAGCTCGCCAGTTGGGAATCAGGCAATTTGCCTGCGTGATCGGTGCATCTCTTGGCGGGCATCGTGCTCTGGAATGGGCGCTTATGTTCCCTGATATGGTTCGCTCACTTATCGTGGTAGCCTCAGGCCCCGCAACCACCGCCGATCAAATGGCCTGGTGCCATATTCAAGAACAAGCTATCAGTAATGATCCCTACTTCTTTGAGGGGAATTACTACGATCACCCCGTTGGTCCCGTGCGAGGACTAGGACTAGCGCGTTCACTGGCACACACTACTTACCGTAGTGCACAAGAACTTGACTGCCGGTTTGCTCGTCAGGAGCAAACAGGTGAAGATCCCACCGTCAGTGGGCGATTTGAAGTGGAGTCGTACCTGGACTATCACGCCTCAAAACTCGTTGCGCGATTTGACGCAAACACCTACCTGCTCGTCACCCATTCCATGCTTTTGCACGATGTGGGGCAAGGTCGTGGGGGAGTGGAGAGTGCATTAGCATTAATCTCCTGCCCTACTCTTGTTATCAGTGTGGATTCAGACAGGCTTTTTCTTCCTCACCACACACAAGCGATGGCGCAGAATATTCCGCAAGCAGAACTAAGACATATCACCACTCCCTACGGCCATGACGGATTTTTGATTGAAGTTGATCAGGTTGCCTCTTTCATGGGGCCATTCCTCCGACAGCACACGTAAGGCGTGCATAGTGAGGGGCCACGATGGATTCTATCGTGGCCCCTCACTAGTGTTAATCGCTCACATGGTAATTACTGTCCTTGTGCGGCGTACTTTGCTTCGACTTCAGCCTTTAGTGGGCGCCACCAGGCTTCATTCTCACGGTACCAAGCGATGGTCTGCTCAAGTCCTGAACGGAAATCGGTGAACTTAGGAGCCCAACCTAACTCTTCGACGAGTTTGGTGTTGTCAATGGCGTAACGCATATCGTGACCCGGACGGTCATTGACATGCTCGTAATCGTCACGATCATGGCCCATCAGTTCAAGGATAAGTTCGACGACTTCCTTGTTGTTCTTCTCGCCATTAGCGCCGATCAAGTAGGTCTCACCGATGTGTCCCTTTTCGATGATGTCCCACACAGCATCGTTGTGGTCGAGGACGTGAATCCAGTCGCGAACATTTTCACCAGCGCCATAGAGTTTGGGGCGCACGCCATCAATGAGATTTGTGATTTGGCGAGGAATGAACTTCTCAATGTGCTGGTAAGGGCCGTAATTGTTTGAGCAGTTCGAGATGGTTGCTTCAATTCCGAAGGAACGCACCCATGCGCGAACTAAAAGGTCAGAGCCAGCTTTGGAGGAGGAGTAGGGGGAGGAAGGGTTGTAAGGGGTCTCCGGGGTGAACTTGGCAGGATCGTCTAACTCGAGGTCGCCGTAGACCTCGTCGGTGCTGACGTGGTGGAAGCGGGTGCCATGCTTGCGAGCAGCTTCAAGCAGAGTGAACGTGCCCACGAGGTTGGTTTGAATGAACGGGGAGGGGTCAAGTAGGGAGTTGTCATTGTGTGATTCGGCTGCGAAATGGACAACAACATCTGCGTCTTTGACCAAGGGGTCCACAGTGTCACGGTCGGCAATATCTCCAACGACAAGGTTGACCTTGTCCTTGATGTCAGCCAAGCTGCCTTCGTTGCCGGCGTAGGTCATTTTGTCCAGAACAGTGACAGAAGCGTCTGGGTAACGGTTCAAGGTCTGATGGACAAAGTTAGCGCCAATGAATCCGGCGCCGCCGGTGATGAGGACGTGCATGAAAAACTCCGATCAAAAGGATGGGACTTCAGTGTACTCACTTTGGTGGTATTCACTCTGTGCTACGACTCGTTCGTCGTATGGTAAAACGCGCATCCACCATCATTTGTGTTCATTTATTGAAATTAAGTGCTAGTATTCGAACATAATATCGCCAACAAAATTTCGAACGAGGCTTCTTGTGGTAACTTCTCCCTCTTTGACCCACCAGCAGTTCAATGTCCTGTTCGCACTCCTTAATGCCCCGGGTGATGGACGATTGACTCAACGTCAACTGGCCGAATCAACGGGAATGTCTCTTGGTCGTGTGAACACTGCTGTCAGAGAGTGCGAAGCCTACGGATTCATTAACAATCGCGCTATTACAATTGCTGGTCGAGAGGCGCTTGAACCCTATCGAGTTCGTAACGCTATCGTCTTGGCTGCAGGGCTGTCTCAGCGCTTTGCTCCGATCTCCTATGAACGGCCAAAAGGAACTTTGAAGGTTCGTGGCGAAGTTCTCGTTGAACGCCAGATTCAACAACTGCATGATGCTGGGATCACTGATATCACTGTGGTTGTCGGTTATAAAAAACAATATTTTTTCTATCTTGCTAAAAAATACGGTGTCTCTATTGTTGTTAATAACGAGTACGCCACTCGAAATAACAATGGCTCACTGTGGCTTGTAAAAGACAAACTTGATAATACTTACGTATGTTCGTCTGACGACTATTTCACCGAAAATCCCTTTGAATCACACGTCTATCAGGCTTACTATTCAGCTCAATATGCTGCGGGTCCGACCGACGAATGGTGTATTACCACAGGGGCGGGAGATCGGATCACTGGAGCCACGGTTGGCGGACATGACTGTTGGTTTATGCTGGGACACGTCTATTTTGATCGAAAGTTTTCGGCAACTTTCCGTGAGATTTTGGAAAAGGTTTACCATCTCCCGCAAACTGCGCCTCTCTTGTGGGAATCGATTTATATCGACAATGTGAAAAAGTTCGATATGGTAATTCGTCGTTATCCTGATGGATTGATCAATGAATTTGATTCTGTTGATGAAATTCGTTCTTTCGACCCTATGTTTATGGAAAACGTCGATTCCGAAGTATTCGATAACATTTCCAAAGCCCTAGACTGCGCGAAGAGTGACATTCACGATTTTTATCCCTTAAAGCAAGGAATTACCAATCTTTCTTGTCACTTTAGTGTTGGTGACAATGAGTATGTGTACCGTCATCCAGGCGTAGGTACAGAGAAAATTGTTGACCGTCAGGCTGAAGCAGCAGCGTTGGATATGGCGAAAGATTTAGGAATCGATCAAACTCATATCCTCTGTGATCCTAATAAAGGTTGGAAGATTTCCCACTTTTTGCCGAATGTGCGCAATTTGGATCCGGCGAATAGTGATGAACTACGTCGAGCTATGGAAATGGGACGTGCGCTTCATGAGTGCGGTCGAGTCCTTGATCGGTCTTTTGACTTCATTACTGAGGGAGTACGTTACGAATCTTTCTTGCTTCAACATGGACCAATTGATCTTCCTGGATATGAAGAACTTCGTGCCAAGGTCATGCGTCTTAAAGAATGGGCCGATTCTGATCACTTTTCCGCAGTGCCCAGTCATAATGACTTTTTCCCTCTGAACTTTTTAGTCGGCCCTGAGGGGCACCTTGACCTGATTGACTGGGAGTATGCGGGAATGTCCGATGTTGCTAGTGACTTCGGAACCATGACCGTGTGTGCTCAACTTTCACCTGAGCAGGCGGCGGAAGCGTTGTACGCATACTTTGGTCGCCGGCCTACCGTTGAAGAAGAACGCCACTTTATGGCATATGTCGTTTTTGCCGGTTGGTGCTGGTATGTGTGGTCCTTGGCTAAACAGGCTGAAGGTGATGATGTAGGTGAGTGGCTATTTATTTATTACAACCATGCTGTTGAATACGTGGATGACTGTCTCTCTGCTTATGAGACGAACTCTCGACCGCAATGCCTAAGTAATGTGTCAATTGATCGGGTTACATCGGCTGATTCGCTACAAGGAAACTGAGAGAAATCAGCATGCGATTTGGAATACTTAGCGGCGCGTTGTGGGGGCTAGACACGGTTATTTTGGCGATCGCCGTTGTCATGGTTCCATTTGTGACGAGTTCAGAAACCTCTCTAGTCAGTGCATTACTACATGACACAGTTAGCGCATTAATTCTGTTCGTCTATATGGTGGCGCGAGGTCGACTTCATGACACTGTCAGGGCACTTAAAACGCGTAGTGGTCAGGCAGTCGTTGGTGCAGCAATCCTTGGCGGTCCAGTAGGAATGACCGGATACCTGACAGCGATTAATCATATCGGGCCTGGGCTGACTGCGATTATCTCGACTTTTTATCCCGCAGTGGGAACCCTACTGGCCTATATATTTCTCAAAGAACGGATGTACACTCATCAACTTATGGCCTTGATGGTTGCTCTCGGAGCGGTGATTGCTGTGGGATGGTCAACTCAAAGTGCAGTTGAAGGTTCGCCGATCATCGGTGTCATAGGTGCCCTTGCCTGTGTGATCGGCTGGGGCTCAGAAGCAGCAATTCTTGCTTGGGGGATGCGTGATGATGCTGTAGATAATGAGACGGCTTTGCATATTCGTCAAACCACATCAGCCACTGTCTATCTGCTCATTGTTGCTCCACTCGCAGGAGTTCTTCCCTTCACTATCTCGGCTGTCCCGCACCTGGGAACAGCAGTGATCGCGTTAGCGGCATTAGCCGGAACAGCTTCGTATCTTTTTTACTACCAGGCAATCCATGTTATCGGAGCGTCACGAGGAATGGCTCTGAATATTTCTTACTCGGCATGGGCGATTATCTTTGCCTTGCTTTTACAAGGAACTGTGCCGACTCTGCTTCAAAGTATTTGTTGCGTCATTATTCTTGTGAGTACTGTTCTTGCTGCAACTCCGCGATGGAGAGATCTTATTTCTCGATCGGAGAATGTTCAGCAGATGTGAGGTGAGGCAATACAACGTTGTTTTGATTCGGAAGATGAGATTGTAACTCGGTGACGTCATGTCGCAGCAGAGCAATCTCTTCCACTAATCGACGCCGATCTTCCTCAAGACCCGTAACCACGACTGCTTGGTGGAGAGCTAAGGCAACAACAACACTGAGTACGATAGTTAAAGCAAAGTTTGACGTGACCTCAAAGCCCGCGAGGGTGGCTGCCTTATGAAGTATTGAAGGAAAAAGAAGAGAGATAAGAGCGAGAAGATCGAGGAATAGCCACAACCATACGTATTTTTCTTTAATCTTATGGAATCTCAGTAATCGTAGAATTACCCAGGCAATTATTAGTACCCCGAGAATTAAGAAGAGTGTGTACATGCTAGGCCTTCTCGATAGTGAAACGGGGACTTGAAAGAGCAATACACATGGCCATGAACGCTCGTAGTAAGTAAATCGCTGCTTTGATAGGAGAATGCGAAGGCTGACCGGCGGTACGTGCATGCATTTCTACTCCAACTTGGCGCACCACTAGCCCAGAACGAATCCCTACGATCATTGCTTCGATGGTATCTCCGAGATACTCAGCAGGGT
This sequence comes from Actinomyces vulturis, assembly GCF_001687305.1. GTDB lineage: Bacteria > Actinomycetota > Actinomycetes > Actinomycetales > Actinomycetaceae > Actinomyces > Actinomyces vulturis. The sequence continues at coordinate 259,595 of NZ_LZRK01000003.1, read as the reverse complement.
AGTGCTGAGAAAACAAAAGGATGGCTCGACGAGAGTAGAGTTTAAAACCGCTCGTGACGTCTGTGAGATGAGTTTTACTGAGTTTGCTCATCACATGGCGAAGTAGGGCCATTGCCCATTTTCGGGGACCACGAACAGCATATGAACCGACCCCAGCGAAACGTGCACCGATGACAACATCGGCCCCCTCCTCATTCATACATGTGATGAGGGAAGGAATATCACGAGGGTCATGTTGTCCATCAGCATCAACCTGCACGGCAGTGTCATAACCGTTGCGTTGAGCAAAAACAAAGCCCGCTCGCATTGCACCTCCTACCCCAAGATTGAGAGGAAGATCTAGGACAATTGCTCCTGCTTCTTGGGCAACTAATGCTGTCGAATCTGTCGATCCATCGGAGACAACGAGGACATCAGCCCACGGCAGTGAGTGGCGCACTGACGTTACTACTGTGCCGACAGACTTCTCTTCATTCCATGCTGGAATGATGACAAGAAGAGACTGGGTCACTGTGCCGTCCTTTTCGTGAGATAAAGGGTGTGTCTTCTCATCGTAGCGCGTGTTCGTAGGCTTGAACGTGTGCCAATGCAGAGCGTTGCCATGTGAACGTCTTTGCTCGTTCTTGGGCGGCTTGCGCGAGATTCTGACGTCGTTCAGGGTCGTGGTGGAGGGAAAGTAGTTCCTTACTTAAACTTGCGGCATCTGGATTGCTATAGGCCACAGCGTTACCTCCCACTTCAGGAAGAGACAAAATGGGGGTGGTGAGCACTGCTGCTCCACATGCCATTGCCTCCAAGACAGGTAATCCAAATCCTTCACCGATTGATGGATACGCCAGGACCTCACATCCCGATAGGAAGCCAGGAAGATCGCCAAGAGGTAGGTAACCCGGTTGCATGACGGTCATATGAGAGGGGACTGTTGTAAGTGCAGGCTCAATATCGTGATCCCAACCTTTTCCGCCGGCTAGCACAAGTACGGGAGCATGCGGATCATCGTGAAATGCTTGAACCCAGGCGTGAATAAGCGCGGGGACATTTTTCCGGGGCTCAAGTGTCCCTAAAAAACCAATGTAAGGTCGATCGGCTAGACCAAGCGATGCGCGTACGCGCGAACGGTCATTGTCTGAGACAGGATGAAAAACTGAACGATCAACACCGTGATATGCAATGGTGAAGTCGGATTCATTTCCCCCTACGTATCGGAGAATTTCATCACGAGTCGCCTGTGAGGGAACGATGATCGAATCAGCATACGCGACACAACGCCGAATAGCATGGCTAAAAAAGTGTTTCTTGAGTGGCGAATGTGCTTGTGGATGTGAGAAAAACGTGGCGTCATGTGCTGTCACGGTCAAGGGGATACCACCGAGTGCTTTGGGGCCACGAATTGCTGCAGGGAATGTGTAGTGAGGACAGTGCAACACGTCTGGTTTGATTCGACTCACTAATTCAGGCAATCCGACCTGTTCCCAGGCTATGCGAGCTGCACGACTTTTTAAGAACCCGGGAACTGTGATGAGGCGGGCTTGGGGCACTTTATGTTTGAAATGCTCCACATCGCGCTGTTGAACCGCCATCGTGAGGTGAACACCAGCCTGAGCAAGTTCTGGGACAAGATCGTCGACGTAGCGACCAACACCGCCAAGATTGGCGGGGATGGCAGTGGCATCGAAAAGAATCTTCATACCATCAGGCTACCGGTACTTGTGACCACGTAGGCTTAGGACATGAGTACAGTTGTCCCTTCATCAGCCGCCAATCGAGTTCATCTACGAGTTGCGATGGTAGTCGAACAACTGTGGCAGTCCGTTCCAGGAGGATCAGGAACATATATTTCGAATCTTGCTCGTGCATTGGTTAATGACACAGTACCGTTAGTCGGTCTTACTGCTCGACATCGTGGTGGCTGTGACGATGACATTGATTTACCGTCGATTCCTCTGCGACAGTTTCCACTACCGCGTCCGCTTCTTTATGAGACATGGAACCGTTGGCAGTGGCCATCGGTTGAATCGATTCTTAGAGACTCAGACGTTGTTCATGCCACGACGTGGGCGATTCCTCCAACTCGTTGCCCTATGGTTGTCACCATTCATGACTTAGCGTTTCTCCGTTCACCAGAGCATTTTACTCGGCGTGGTGCAGCATTTTTTCGGCGTGCATTAGAACGGACATTTACGAGTGCGTCGGGAGTTATCGTTCCCTCTCGTGTGACAGCTGATGACTGCATCGAAGCGGGGATAGGGAGTGAACGCATTACGGTGATCCCCCATGGGGTGGATACGCAACATGTGACCTCGAGCCAGCAGGAAGAATTTCGGCATATTTTTGGCCTTACGCGCCCATTCATTATGTGGGCTGGTACGCGAGAACCGCGGAAGAATCTTCCTATGGTATTGAAAGCCTTCACACAGTTGTGTGAGGATCGTTCATTTGACCTTGATTTGGTTCTTGTTGGTCCTGCTGGATGGGGACCTGATGATGCTATAGGGGAACTCAGCAGTCTCATTCCTCCGGATCGCCTTCATGTGCTTGGGCGTTTATCGGATGAATGTTTAGCTGTTGCCTATCAGATGGCAGAAGTCTTTGTTTTTCCTTCACTATGGGAAGGCTTTGGGTTACCAGTTCTTGAAGCGATGGCATACGGTACCCCCGTGGTTACAAGTGCAGGAACGTCGATGGAAGAAGTATGCGGTGAGGCGGGTGTTCTCATTGATCCGCATGATGCTCGTTCGCTAGCAGAGGGCATTCGGCAAGCTCGCGCTGAAAAACTTGACCGAGCGAGTGCAGGGTTGAAACGCGCGCAGATGTTCACGTGGCAGGAGTGTGCGCGTGCGCATGAACAGGTATACGCGAGTGTGGGGGTAGCCTGATGAATGAACCACGTTTGAGTGATCATGAGAATGTGGAAAGTACATCGGCGGCGGTGGCAACTGCCAGAGTCGTTATTGTGAACTGGCGTCAGCCAGAAATTACTAAGGAGTGCGTCCGCTCGATACTTCCTCAATTACGTTGCCATGATCGTCTTGTGATTGTTGATAACGCATCAGGAGACCAATCAGTTGAAGAATTACGTTTCTTCCTCGAGCACGAGGCTCATTGTGGTGAAAACGTGCATGTTGAATTACGTGTCGCTGACAGTAACCGGGGTTTTGGGTCAGGAGTGAATGCAGGGGCGAACGATCTCAGTGAAGATGTGTTGATCCTTTTGAACAATGACGCTTGTGCTCGTCCTGGTTTCAGAGATGCGGTAGTGGCACCATTTTTCTCGTCAGGGGCTAGTCGATTAGGCGCTGTCACAGCACGAATGCTGTTAGCAGGCCGGTATCGAATTGATAAGCAGGCCACAGCAGAGACCGAGGGATTCCGTGACCAGAATGGACAGGTGTGGGTTAACGATTCTCAAGGAATTCTCCTGATTAATTCCACGGGGAATTGCGTCGACAGTCATGGAAATGGTTATGACCGATCATGGCTTCAACCGGCACAGTTGGAACATGATTCTCCACAAGTGTTCGGAATCTGTGGCGGGGCATGCGCTATCCGTGCTGAGGCTTGGCAAGAAATGGAAGGGTTCCGTGAGGATTTTTTTATGTATTACGAAGACACAGAATTGTCCTATCGTTTACGACGAGCTCAATGGACAATTGAATACATTCGAGGTGCTGAAGTCGATCATCGTCATGCCCAGTCGATGGGTACGCAATCTCCGTTATTCGTTCGCTGCAACGTACGAAATCGTCTTATCGTCAGTTCTCTCTATCGATCACCACAGCAGACTGCATATGCATATCTACGAACGGTAGCCCATCTATTTCACGGTCCTCATCGATGGTCAGTATTCCAGGGATTAGGTGACGCAGCACAGTTCTCTTTTCGGTCTTTTTTCCATTGGGGAAGAAGTCATCGTGATGGGGGAACACAGAAAGTGGGCGGGGCGGTGTTGTGGAGAACGAGAAAATAAATCTCGTTATACTCGCTCGTGGCTACTTAGACGCCCTGATCGCCAATCATTCGTTGAATCGAGATTTTCATGACCGCCAATCCGCTTGCCGTACGATCAACCCCGATTCCTGGGGTCTTGGTCATTGATCTCACTGTCCACGGTGATAACCGCGGCTGGTTTAAAGAGAATTGGCAACGAGAAAAAATGCTTGAACTTGGTCTTCCAGATTTTGGTCCGGTTCAAAACAATATTTCTTTTAACGATGAAGTGGGTGTGACCCGAGGAATTCACGCTGAACCGTGGGACAAGTATGTATCTGTGGCGACGGGACGTGTTTTCGGCGCATGGGTAGACTTGCGTGAAGGAGAAACCTTCGGAACGGTCTTCACCCACGAAATTGGCCCAGATACCGCAGTTTTTGTGCCTGCAGGTGTGGGTAATTCTTACCAGACGCTTGAACCTCAAACGGCTTATACCTATTTAGTTAATGATCATTGGTCGCCGGAGGCTCAGTACACGTTCCTTAATTTGGCAGATGAGACTGTCGCTATCACGTGGCCTATTCCTTTAGACCAGGCAATCTTGTCTGACAAGGATCGTGCTCATCCTCGCTTGGGTTCTGTGATCCCATTCGTGTCAATTGACGATGCTGATTCATGTTGTGGTGAACAGTGCCATTGTTCTGACCAGACGCACGATGAAGAAGGCCCTACACGAGTTCTTGTGACCGGTGCTAATGGTCAGTTGGGGCGTGAACTTATGCGCCAGTTGCCTGCTGCTGGTTTCGAAGCTATCGGGGTTGATCTTCCTGACGTGAACATTGCTGACATGAATACCTTGGCAGAAATTGATTGGTCTGCCATTGACGTGGTGATTAACGCTGCAGCATGGACGAATGTTGATGGTGCTGAAACCTCTGAGGGACGTCCGCAGTCATGGATGGCTAATGCGGTGGGGCCAGCGAACCTTTCGCGAATCTGCTCTCTTTTCGGCATTTTACTCATCCATGTTTCAAGCGAGTATACGTTTGACGGAACACAGTCACCGCATCGCGAAGATGAAGCTCCTAGCCCTCTCGGCGTGTATGGACAGTCAAAAGTCGGTGGTGATACGGCTGTGAGCGCTTGTCCCTTCCACTACATCGTTCGGACCAGCTGGGTTGTGGGTGACGGAAAGAACTTTGTTAAAACCATGGCGCAATTAGCGGATAAGGGAGTAGAACCTTCAGTAGTCGCTGATCAAGTTGGTCGTCTGACTTTTACTACTGACCTTGCTGCAGGCATCATTCACTTGATTAACTGTGAAGAGGCTGAGTTCGGTACCTATAACCTCTCAAATGAAGGTCCTGAAATGAGTTGGGCAGACGTCGCTCGACGCGTTTTTGAGTTGCGTGGCAAGAACGCAGACTCAGTCACCTCGATTACTACAGATGAGTATTTTGCTGGTAAAGACGTTGCTCCGAGGCCTTTGAAGAGTCTTCTTGATTTGTCGAAGATTGAATCAACGGGTTTTATACCCGCTACGGCAGAAGAACGACTTGTGGAGTATGTGGCTAGCCTTGCTTAATGAGTCGTAAACGACTTATTGAATTGTGGGTGGGGAAAGACAAAATTTTTCCCCACCCACAGGTGTTACTGAATAACTTGACGAGCGATGTTTTCATACTCTGTGACGCGAGCAGGCCATGTCCATTGAGCAACTAAGGCTTCGCTAGCACAGGGCATAGGGTGTTCACTCATTTTTGCAATGAGACGTGCTAAGTCGGAAGCACTGTGAGACTGACAAATAGTGACAGGTGCACCGGATTCTTTGAGTAACGTGGCACCAGGAACGTCGAATGTTGCAATTTGTCCTCCCACAGCGATGGATTCTAAGAGGGTGGTTTGAAAACCCTCAGAAAGAATTGTGGGGTTAACGAGGGTTGAATCAGCAAGATGGTCGCGAACTTCGGACTGATCGACACGGCCGTGAATTTGTACGACGTCATCTAAGTTCAATGCGTGACGATATTCAATAGCCCTGTTGTAATCTGTTCCGTCCCCAAGGATGTCTGCGCTCACTTTGTAGCCTGCTTGGTGGAGGATTTGGACGCATTCAAGGAAAGTATCCCAGCCTTTTCCTGGAACTAATCTGCCAACGAATACTAAGTGATTCGGACGATTTGGATATCGCTGGGAGAGAGAGGCAGAGGCATGATCACTACGGTGTAGCGACAATGTTCCATTGGAATTGTGACCACTGGAGCGGGGTATCAGATTAATTGCGTTATAGAAAACTGTGGAATCAACGTGAGCCAAACGATGAACAAAACGAGACGCGTTATCTGAAATTGCTAGGACCTTGTCCGCGTGACGCAATATGTAGCGTCCCATTGTAAGGTCAACGGTACGTGAGCCAATTTTAACAATCATGGATGACGCCGCAACGAACCCTGATCCATGTTCAGTGTGGATACATGGAATCGATGCTGCATGCGCGGCCCGTAAGCCAATAAAACTCATCGGGAAAAAGCGTGTGTGTATTGAAACAACGTCGATGCCATCGCGCTTTAATAATTGAGTTAAGCGCTTGCGTGTTCCTAGAGGGGGGAAACTGATGACGTCAGCGATCGGAAAAAAAGAACGCCATGTCGTCACTTTGACACCATCGTCGCATCGCTCGTGAGGATGATCAGAGATGGTATATACCCAAACTTCATGGCCGAGATTTTTCAATCCTTGGGCTAGATTTTCGACGTGGAACTCAAGTCCGCCTAGACGTGGCGGATAACTGTTGACGATGACAGCTATTTTCATTCGTCGGCTCCTTTACGTTCGCCACGTGAAACTACTCTCGGAACTGGCCCTCGATATATCAAACCTGCGATGAAGCCAAGGCATAAGACGGTCATGCCGCCACCGTAGGTGTAGGCGGCTCCTAAGAGGCCATGCGGCGCAACAACATTATGTGCTAACAACCAGACTGCCGTGGCTGCTGCACCGTAGCAGAAAAATACGTATGTCTGTCTGCGCATGGTGGTGAGTGCGTAGTACAAAATGACGCTGAAGGCATTGAGCGCACCTGCAGCAACCAAGACCATGAGTTCGAGTCGGAACATGGAGACATCGGCATGGAATACCAGATTAAGGATCCATACGCCAAGGAACCAACTCACGATAGCCACTAGTACTGATGCTGCAAGAGAAGTAAAAAGCCCTTTTCGTATGACTGACATAAAACCATGTCGATCACCAATCACCCAACGAGCCGCCATACGTGTGAGTAACGGACGGAAAACCAACAGTGAGAGCATGTTAATTGCCACGGCAGGCATGTAAATGATAGCGAAATAGCCTTGAGCGGCTTTATCCATGTAGGAATCAACTGCGTAGCGTGGAGCATTTGCCAGATACATTGCAAGAAAAGAAGCGAGAAATAGCGGTAAACACTCCCATAACAGAGCAGCAATACCTCGCCATTCCCATTGTGGCTTGAGAGAGTACATTCGGCGTGCTGGCGGAATGAAGACAATAATGAGGACGATTGTTGAACACACTAACGTAAGAAGTGTGGCGTGCAGAAGACTCTTAGTGATAATGAGGCCACCACAGAAAATAAGCATGGTCGCTGTGATACGAAGAAAACTCGCTCGCCCACCAATATCTAAGCGTCCCACACGTTGGAATTCACTATAGAAAACATCTTCTACGGCATCGAAAACTCTTAACGAGGCAATCGCGATAATCAGAAGAATGGTGGGGGCATTACCACTTGATCGTAAGGCATGGATGATGATCCCCATGACCATGAGAATTGTTGTCACGATACGCGTGGCTAAATAAGTTCCGAATGAATACCTACGTTGTACATCTGTGACGTGGTAAGTACGCACTTCGTACATACCTAGAGTCTGAAATTGTTGGCCTACCGCAATAGCGAGTGAGTAGATACCTGCTGCCACAATTCCAGCGCTGCGTGTTACCACCATCAACATGATGACGAGAGAAAACGAACTCATCAGTGATGACAGCGAGTTCCACAGATAATCCCGTCCAACTTGTTTTTTATCGTTGAGGGAATCGGATGATGCGGTCACAGTGATCCTTAATGTGTGGACAATGACCCTGGCCCCGTCCACGGCCCAAAATCAATGTGGAAAGGTTGATGGTTGACTCGGTCTTCCGGAGAGGGCTCGCACATGTAATCACCATATCCACGGGCGAGAACACGATCGTAAAGGTGCGGTATTTTTAACGTAAACCCTTCAAAAACAGCCTCGCCTGCGGGAAATAACTCATCATAGGTCACTGACCAATGTTTGGGATCTCGCGTGGAGAAATCTGCGAGAAGACGCTGATTGCCATTGGACTGATCGTGTTCATAACGCCGTGCAATGGACTTCCAACGTGAGTAGATCATTTTGCTTTTCAGATGAATCCCCCGCATAAGCCAGTGGGCACTGTACATGGCGGAGTTGGCTAACAGTGCAAGGGGTTGAGGAAGACCTGTGGCAGCACGGGGGGTTCCTAGCACAAATAATAATCGTCCCCATAGCCATGTTTCACGGCACTGTCGGTTGAAATCCTTCTGTGATGGTGCGGCGGCATCTAGAGGGAAAATATCGACTCCCACCGGCATGACAAACGGACGATCCTTTGCTGTCGTTGAAATAAACTGAGAATCTCGAATTCCAATGACTGCAAATGTGGTGGGGTAGTCGGGAATTCTTTCCGGGTCAACAATCATGATGTGCGGATTGAGATATTCAGCAGCATGCGCGAGAAAACGTTCGTAGTCTTCACGCGGCATACATACGTCGGCATCGTCATCCCAAGGGATAAACCCATGGTGGCGCACGGCGCCAATTGCCGTTCCTCCGTACATAACGTACTGGCACCCCAGTATCTTGCAGACACGATCAAACTCAACTAGGACATCAGTGGTAGCTAGTTGGATACTACGGAGCAATTGTGGGTCACATGCTGTGGTATTCACTCTGAGTGATCTTCCGATTGAGATTGATGGGAGACGGTCTGTTCGACTAGGTCATTCCACGGGCCAAAATCGACAATAGCCGGTACGTGATTTCGGCGCTGAGCTACGGGGGGCGGTGTCATGTAATCGCCGTATCCGCGTCGAAGTAACCGATCGTATTCATGGTGAATTTTTACGTTTATTATTCCGGTAGGGGTTGTGAAAGGGATGTCTCGTGTAGGGAAAAACTCATCGTCGCTGACAACCCAATTCTCTGGGTCACGCATGGTGAAGTCTGCGTAGCGAGTAAATCCGCTTCCTTCATAGCGGCGAGCGGCGCGATCCCACTGACGTTGTAGGACACGAGGCGTAAGACGAATAACTTTCATTCCGTAATGGGCTAATGAGGTGGCTGTGTAGATTGCCGTGCGTTGAATGCCAGAAATGCCGATGAGATACGGGCGAGGGGTCCCCTGAAGGAACAACAGACGTCCCCATAGCCATGAGGATCTTTTCATAGCGGAGAATTTTCTTGCATCATCAGGTACTTCATCGACGGGTAAAATATCAATGAAAAATGGCATGCGATAACGCGAATTTTTGGCGAATTCTGGAATCAGCAACGTATTGCGGAGCACCATTTTTGTAAACATAAAAGGAAAGTCCGGGTTAGTTCGCGTGTTGTCAAGGCCAAACTCCTCACCAAGGTGCTCGGGGGCTTCACGGAGAAAGCGTTCATAATTGGTGCGGGTGAGCATGATGTCGACGTCATCATCCCAAGGGATAAAACCTTTATCGCGAACAGCGCCGATTGCTGTACCACCGTAGACGGAATAATCGATCGATAGTTCTCTACACACGCGATCAAACTCGCGTAGAAGGACTCCTAATAGTACGTGAATCTTTTCGATGAGTTCATCATCGTCAAGACTTTGCGAAGTCATATTTTTCTCCAACATATACTGAGCGCCGACAGTAGTTGATCATCTCATAAGCGCCAGGACATTCATCTCTTATCTGTATACATGTCGCTGTGCAGGATGTACGGTAAGGGCGAGTCCTGTTTTTTATCTTTTCTCGTATTCTCCGCAACATCAGAAGGTCTTCATGATTTCTCGACGCCATTTTTTTGTAGCAGCTGGGTTGCCTGCGGCAATGATGGGCATGCAAATTCCTGTTACCGCGTTTGCGGATGAATTGCCGGTCTCTTCCTCACCGCGCCCCGTAGGATTCCTGGAATTGACGACTAGTGACGGTGAACTCACATCCGTGGGCGAAGCAGGTCTGAGTAATCCAGCTAACGCTTTCGATGGTCTTGATCTCGGGACTGTTGATGGATTAATCGCATCTGACCTTGTGGATAACCACTCAATTGGCCATAGTAATTCTCCAGATCATTCCCCCACTGGTGTGAGCGTTCAGAATGATGAGATTGCTGACCATGCGCTTCTTTTGACTGATCCTCTTGAGGTGGGCTCTTTTGTTGTTGCTGGATTGACCTGGGATGGTGGGGTATCTCTATCTGATGATGTTTCCCTTTACATTCGTGCGCGTGAAGAACAAGGGTGGACGCCGTGGTTCTTAAGTGAAGCCATATCGTCGGGCCCCGACCATAACCGCCATATCGCAGGGACCGAAGAATTCGTTACAGGGTCTGGTGACGCAATCCAGGCTGCGATCGTGGGACCAGCATCGGCAGCAGGCAATTTGCCGAAGAACTTACGCTTAGTTGTTGTTCCTTCGGAAGCAGAAGGACAGAAAGTTCTTAATCCTGATGATTTGCGTGTTGCTGAATCAGAGCCAACACCTATTTTCAGCGAAGACGATATGTCTGCATCGAGTACGGGTTCGATAAAAGGTGCGGTGGCTCGTGCCGGTGCTGTTCCAGTATTTGATCCAGAGTTACGAGTTAATTCATCAGACGGTGATGATTCGAGTCATCATGTATCAACGACGGAAGTTTCTCCTTTAACTCCACCGGTTTCAGTAACGACACGTATTCAATGGGGTGCTTCATCTACAGTTCCTCGGGATTGGGAACCCGAAGTCGTGAGTGCTCATCACGTTGTGATTCACCATACTGCAGGAACCAATAACTATTCAGCCGATCAGTCTGCATCAGTGGTGTACGGCGTTTATCACTATCATTCTCAGGTTTTAGGATGGGGTGATATTGGCTATAACTTTCTGGTCGATAAATTCGGTAGAGTTTTTGAAGGTCGCTATGGTTCACTGTCAGCCCCGCCTGGAACTATGGTGATTGGCGGGCATGCGCGTGGTGTCAATACGGGTTCCATGGGGATTTCTATGCTCGGAGATTACTCGTCGGTATCCCCTTCTGCTGCAACGCTCGATAGCGTTAGTAAGATGGCAGCATGGTTCCTTAGCGGTGCAGGTTTCTCTTCATCGTCAGAATTGGCATCTGTAAAAATTCTTACTAAAGATCGTTACGCGGTAGGAACAGTTTTACAATTGCCACGAATTTTCGCTCACCGCGACGTCGGATTAACTGCGTGTCCCGGTAATGTTGGCTATTCAAAAATGGGGCACATTCGTAGTTTGGCACAGGCTGAAATGGACAATCGCCCTGGTGCCGATCCGAAGGGATCGTGGCAGAAAGATAGGACTGGGTGGTGGTGGAAGAATCCGAATGGAACGTACCCCACGTCGTCCTGGCAGTTCATCAGTGGCGCCTGGTATATCTTTAACTCTCGTGGATACGTCGTCACCGAATGGGTGAAACAAGGTGATGATTGGTATTACATGGACTCCAAATCAGGTGCGATGAAAACGGGGCCCATCGTGGTTGATGGGAAGCACTATATGCTTTCATCGTCGGGTGTTATGGTCACCGGCTGGCATAAAACTCGTGACGGGTGGAACCACTACGCCGATGATGGTCAGCGTTCTACTGGATGGGTTTTCTCGAGTGGGTCATGGTACTACCTCGATACAATTACATCCCTGATGGTTACCGGTGAACGTCAGATTGACGGAACGAATTACGCCTTCGACTCAGAAGGACGAATGGTTGTGGGCTGGAAGAAGTTCGCTAACGGGTGGGCACACTTCGCTTCAAATGGCGCACGGTCAACTGGTTGGTTGAAATCTGGAAGCAGTTGGTACTACATCGACCCGAAGATCGGACGAGCCGTGAATGGTTGGAAACGTGTCGATGGTTCGTGGTATTACCTCAATGAATCTACTGGAGCGATGGTTACTGGGTGGATGCACTTAGGATCGCATTGGTTCTATCTCGATCCGGCCACTGGTGTCATGACCGTCGGCCAACGCACGATTTCTGGTGTGGATTATATCTTTGACTCTTCCGGTTATTGGATTCAGTAACACTCGATTCATTGGTGTCAAGGAATAAGTCTCGCGCGTAGTACGATGGCTGAGCGCAACAGTGCCAGTATGGAAGAAAAGTAAGGGGCTAACTTCGTGACGTCTCCCCAACGAACTGATGTTCGCCCGACCTTCTCGGCGAACCAGTTGTGGTCTTTGGTTAACGCCTTCGGGCAGCGTGATCTCAAATCGCGTTTCAATGCGACTGCTCTGGGATGGCTGTGGTCGCTCGTTGTGCCATTGGCAACCATGGGAATCTACACGCTCGTCTTTGGTGGCCTCTTTAAGATGCAGCCGCCAGGCATTGCTTCACGTCATGAAGGCATTGGAATTTTTGCCATCTGGCTTTTTGCTGGCTTGACGATTTGGAGTTTCTTTCAAAACTCTGTGAATGCTGGTATTAATGGTCTCATTGGTTCGGGTGGGCTACTCCAAAAAGTTTATTTCCCATCATTTGCTCCTGTTTTGGGGGCCTGTTTGGCGATTGCTGTTCAGTCGCTAATCGAAGTTGGGTTGTTGCTCGTCGTTTTTCTTCTTTTGGGAAATATTTCCTGGACCTGGCTTTTATTGCCAGTCATGCTGGCCATGCTGGCAGCTTTCACTGCGTCCGTCTCGGTAGTGTTGGCTATCTGGAACGTTTATGTTCGTGATCTCGCGCATCTGGTTGGAGTTATTTTGCAACTGATGTTTTACGCGACTCCGATTATTTACAATCCCAAGATTGTGCCTGAGAGTTTCCATGGAATTCCGATGAAAGCTTTGATTGAAGCCATGCCTTTGGCACAATTTATTGAACTCTTCCGAGCATTGATCTATGAGTTGACTCCCGGAAATTTATTGACGTGGCTTGGTGCTCTTGCATGGACTTTAGTAGCCCTGATTCTCGCTAAAGTTGTTCATCAGCGTTGGGGTGCTGACCTGGGGGAGAAGATCTGACCGATGAGTGACGAAATCGCTATTGAAGTACGTAATGTTTCAAAAACATTTGACGTACATGCTGACAGACGGAGTTCCCTTAAGGAAATGTTTGTTCGCGGACGCGCCAAACAACATTCTCAGTTTCATGCATTAGATGACGTGTCTTTTACCATCAAAAAAGGGACAACCTTTGGTTTGATCGGCCATAACGGTTCAGGCAAATCAACAATGTTGAAGATCCTGGCTGGGGTTTATCGTCCCTCGTCAGGATCGGTGAGTGTCTCTTCGAAAGTAGATGCCCTTTTGGAATTGGGAGCAGGCTTTCATGGTGAACTCACTGGCCGCGAAAACATTTATTTGAATGGTTCGATTTTAGGCCGTAGTAAGGCTGAAATTGACGAGTCGCTCGACTGGATCCTCGATTTTGCTGGTATTGGTCATTTTATCGACGAACCAGTCAAGGTTTATTCTTCCGGTATGACGGTCCGTCTCGGCTTCGCAGTTGCAGTAGCGGTTCAACCGTCAATCCTTATCGTCGATGAAATCATCGCTGTGGGTGACGAAGAATTTCAACGTAAGTGTTTTGATTTGATGCGTGAATTGCGCGAGCGCGGAACCACGATTGCTCTCGTTACGCACTCCTTATCGCTCGCCCAAGATATTTGCGATGAAGTTGTGTGGCTTGACCACGGTAAGGTTCGCCAGATTGGTCCTGCTCATGAGGTTGTCTCCTCTTATATTGCCCAGGTCAACGCGAAGGAAAATGAACAGCGCGTAGGCCGCCAACTCGACAATGCGGAATCTATTGACGATGACGAGTTTGCATCGAATCAAGGATCTGGTGAGTGCCGTGTCACTGATATCGAGTTGTTTAATTCAACTGGAAAACCGACTGCAATCCTGAAAACGGGAGAGAAGGCTACTATTCGTCTACGAATTCGATCGACTGTCGATATTGAAGACGTTGAGGTCGGTTTAGCGATTGTGACCACTGAAGGCCTAACAGTTGCTGGCCCGAACTCACGTCACGCAGGCGCAACGATCAATTTGCGACAAGGTATCAACCTCGTTGATTACGAATTACCGAACTTAATTCTCCATCCGAACCACTACAAGATCAGTACTGCGGTTATTCGCGATGGCCATACTTATGACTATTCGGATCGACGCTTCAATCTGCCCGTCCAAGCTGATAGCGTTCTTGACGAACCCGGCCTTGTTGATTTTCCTGTTGGGCAATGGGACGTCATCTCTAGCGACGAGGAAAGTTAATTTCATGACTGACGTGAATGAAGAACTGCGGCAGGTGCGTGCTGCGTTGGCAGCGGCGAATCGCCAACTTGCTGAGCAGGGACAGACGATTGCCGAACTCCGTACCGTCAATGAAAATCAGGTAGAACGCGCTGAACGTGCATGGGAACAAATTGAGTTAATGCGTCATTCGATATCGTGGCAATTGACTGCTCCATTGCGCAGAATGAAGCGACGTATTCGATGAATATGCATATTTTTCCTGCCCCGTATGAGGGGGAGTATGTCAGTGAATGCATGCGTGGGCGTGTACGTCTGGAACGAGGTCACTTACCTACTGCACCACCGGCAAAGACTGCTGTCATTGCTCAGTATTCAACGAGTGTTCAACAGAGTAAGTCCTTATCGCGCTATGTCGAATCCTTGTCACAACAGGGATTTACTCCCATCATTGTGTCGACATGTCCATCCGACGCCCCCTTAGAGTTCCCTCATGGGCTTGTTGGTGACTGTCTTATTATCAGGCGTCCCAACTTGGGTTATGACTTCGGTTCGTGGTCAACAGCGTTAGGGCTTATTCCTGCTATTCGACGTAGTGACATTGTTTTACTGACCAATGATTCAATGTTGGGGCCTTTTGATGACATTGGGCATTTGATTGATTGGATTTGTGAACCTGGCCCTGATATTCGTGGTTTGACGACGTCGTATCAAATGGCTCGTCATTTGCAGAGTTATTTCGTTGCTTTCCGCGGAGGTATTCTTGACGATCGTCCGTGGCGTGATTTCTTTAATGCAATTCGTGTCCTCCCGACGAAAGAGGATGTCGTCCTTGCCTACGAAATGGGGCTAACGCGTCGTGCTATAGCTGAGGGCTATTCTTTCGACGAGTGGATCACTGGTCCAGATTTGGGATACATGTATGCGAATCCCACGACCGATGGTTGGCAAAAACTCTTAGATGCCGGTGTCCCGATGGTGAAGAAAATGTTGTTCACCCATGAAGCATTCGTTGATGACGTTCCACTGATCCGTGATGAATTACGTCAACGTTTCAATATTGATGTTGATCAGTGGTGAAGGGGAAAGAAACTATGACAGCAGATCAGGAATTCGTGTTTAAGCGTCGTGTTGCCCGTGTTACGCGTGGTGCACGCCATGCCGCGATCCATTTTCTGTCAACCGGGGAGTTCACTTTGAATCGTCCGGATTTTCCCGCTCACTTTTCGTTGTATGAAGAGCGGCTTGCCGGTCGTCTTCCTGCTGGATTCCCAGAGGTATGGCGCACACGTGAAGATTTGTCTCCCTCGGAGCCTGCCCGTGTGGCCGTAGTACTTAACTGCTTTTATGTTGACTTGTTACCAGAATTGTTTGATCGTCTTCATTCGATCCCTGTGCCATTCGATCTCTTCATTACCAATGTGTCTGGCGAATCGATTGACCCTCCGCGGGAATGCGGACAGATGCGCCACTGTGCAGTCGTTGATCTGGACAATCACGGACGTGACATCCTCCCGCTCGTCTCTTTGGTGAACTCTGGTCTTCTTGATCCTTATGAACTGATTCTGAAAATTCATACAAAGAAGAGTCCTTGGAGAGAAAACCATTCGGAACTCGCCGGTACGGGGGCACAATGGAAAGACGCTTTTCTCGATTCGCTACTCGGCGATGAAGAATCGGTTGCTCACATTCTTGCGAATTTTGCCTCGGACTCACATCTTGGTTTAGTTACGGCACCTGGAAATATCGTAGGACCTGAGCACTGGGGTGGCGATCAAGAAATCGTAAAAAATCTTTTACGCCGCATTGAGTTAGGTCTCCAACCGGAGTCATTACAATTTGCTGCCGGTTCAATGTACTGGATTCGGGGATTCATTCTTCAGGGACTGCGTTCATTCAATTTGATCGCTGATGATTTTGAAACCGAACAGGGGCAGGTCGATGGGACTACCGCTCATGGTATTGAACGGATTATCGGTATTGTCACGAAAGAGGCAGGTCTGACCCTCCATACGACAGACGACCTCGATGATGGATTAGCAGTAACCAATCCGGATCTTGTCCATCGCTATCACCCGGCGGGAAGTGTACCTTCTCGAGCGGACGTCGTACCTTTCTATCTTCCTCAATTCCATGCTTTCGAAGAGAATGATCAATGGTGGGGAAAAGGATTTACTGAATGGAATAACGTTGCTGCCGCAGTGCCGATGTATCGCGGGCATTACCAGCCAAAAATTCCCACTGATATGGGCTTTTATGACCTGCACAGGGATGAAGTACGCAAGGCTCAAGCAGAGTTAGCTGCTGAGCACGGATTAGCGGGCTTTATGTACTACTACTACTGGTTCTCCGGTAAGCGTTTAATGAGCATGCCTATTGAACGTCTCAAAGAATCAGAGATTAATTTCCCCTTCTGCATTATGTGGGCCAATGAAAACTGGACACGACGCTGGGACGGTCGAAGCGCAGATATTCTCATTGCCCAGGAATATGAGCGTGTTCCAGCTGCAGATTTCATCGATGATGTGATGGAGTTCCTGAAAGATTCGCGTTACCTTCGGGTGAATGGAGAGGCTGTTCTCGCTGTCTATCGGCCAGGACAGATGGCTGATTTTGATGCTGTTGCCCGTCAGTGGCGAGAGCGTGCTCGTCAAGCGGGAGTTGGAGAATTACGTATTCTCGCCGTTACCATGCCTGAGGAATTTGACGCTGTGGATGCCGCATCCACGGAAGTTGATGGAACGCTTGAATTTCCTCCACACGCTCTGCCTTGGTCTGCTGCTCCAGCACATTTGGTTAGCCTCGACAAACGATGGAAAGGAAACTTTATTTCTTACCAGAGCACAGCAGAAGAATCGATGCTCCGTGCCCGCGGAAAAGATCACACATACTTCCCTGGTGCGATGGTGAATTTTGATAATACGGCGCGCCGGCAGTTTATGTCAGACGTGTGGTTCGGCTCGAACCCATACACTTTCCATCGGTGGGTTTCTAGTCAAATTGATTCGCTCATGACACGTGAGCGTTCTGAACGACTCATGTTTATCAATGCCTGGAATGAGTGGGCTGAAGGCGCGATTCTCGAACCAACGACTCGATTCGGGCGCACGTTTTTATTAGCGTTACGCAACGCTATTCAGTCATAGTCGCAAACTGAAGAGAATGAGAATTGGAATTTCTTATGTTTGGTCGTTATAGGACGAATCCTATGCCTCTTCCCCTTGTCTGGGTAATGCGAGGAATAGTTGTCTTATCATTAGCAACTCTAGGGCTGGGGTGGGCGGCGAGTTCTCCCATCGGTGGTTCTCCTGACGATGATTACCATCTCGGTTCAATTTGGTGCCCCCCGCCTGTTGGACAGAGCGGTTGTGACATCAGGGTTATTGATGGAGAAGAACGGGTCGCTGTTCCAGAAACAGTTTCTGATCAAGTGCCTTGCTACAAATTCCAATCAGACGTTTCGGGTGCCTGCCAGTTACCTATGAGCGACCATCGGACGGTGTATACCAGCCGTTATGATGCTGGGAATTACCCATTTGGTTACTATCAGTTCCATCATCTCTTTGTGGGTGACAGTGTTGCTACGTCGGTTCTTTTGATGCGTGCATTCAACGTGTTTATCGCGGTGGCTCTGCTTTCGGCGATCGCTTTTCTCCTTCCGACATATCTAAGAACTCCTTACTCCTTGGCTATGTTGGTGTCATGGTTACCGATGGGTGTGTATTTTATTGCATCGAATAACCCAAGTTCCTGGTCAATGACAGGTGTTTTAGCCTACGCGGCAGCATTTCGAGGAAGTTTGGAGACTGAAGGGAAACAGCGTTACAGTCTCCTCGCTCTTAGCGTTGTAGGTCTCGTGCTGTCATGTACCTCGCGTGCGGATTCTGCTTTTTATATTTTTGTTGTCACGCTGGCGATGTTGCTTTCAACTCGATGGACACGTAGCGCGCTAAACTGGGCTATTGCGGCTTATGGAGTACTTGCCAGTATCGTCGGCATTTGGATTATGACTTCAACCAGCGTTGCTTCGAATGTGACAGACGCCGTGGTGACGGGTGAATCATTCAGCAAGGTTGTATTGTCCAACATTTTGTCACTGCCTAAGTACATTGCTGGTTTTTGGGGATACCGTCGCGGTCCAGGTTGGTTCGACATCTATCTCGATGGGCCTGTGGAGGTCTTTTCTCTTTTAGTTGTTGGAATGGCGCTCTATGTGGGGGCTCGTTATCTAACCTGGCGCAAGACTTTAGCCGCATTGGTTTTGGCTGGCGCAACTTTAGGTATTCCTATTTTTCTGGGAATTCAAGCAGATTACCCGTTTACTGTTGAGATGTATCAACCTCGGTACATGTTCCCTCTTGCTGCTGTTTTTTTCTTTATTTGGTTCACTGGATTGGGCAAGGAGAAAGTCTTTACGACTCCTCAGTATCTTATGACGTGTGTTGCGCTAGTTATCGTGCAGGGAATTTCCATGCATACAGTTCTCGAGCGTTACATATTCGGACAATTTAACGTCATGGTTCATGTGAACTTGAACTTTGCTAAGTTGTGGTGGTGGCATACCTCGATTGAACCGATGACTGTCTTTATCGTTGCGACGATGGGGTTGGTGGTTGCTATGGTGATTACACCGATTCTGTTACGCAACGCCGTACTGATCCCCGTAGATGTTGACGACATTGAAAAAAGTGATATTCAATCGTTAGAAATGATGATTGATGCGGGCGATCGTTCAGAATTGAATGAGAGCCGACATGTTATCGCTCCGTACTTGCCCTCTTCGACTGACGGGCAGGCTGTCACTGGTACAGATATTGCTGAGTCTGTGGTCAGTTATTCGGTGAATGAGAATCCGGACATTAATGATTCAGGCAGCGAGAAGTCAGCGAGTGATTAATCTGCGCTATGAGTGTGTGATGGCCGTGTTGGCGAATTTGATGAATGTTTCGATGTCATCATGTGAACACAACGTGAAATCGGGTGGGACAAAGATCGAGCCTTTGTCCCACCCGATTTCACGTTGTGTAGGCGGATAACTATCGTTATTCAGTTCTGTGGCAGCGGCACAACTTTTAGTGATCTTGGGAAAGCAAACCAAGCAGGTATGCGCCGTAACCGGACTTTACTAGTGGCTCAGCGCGCTGGCGCAGGCCTTCATCGTCAATGAAGCCCATACGCCATGCTACTTCTTCAGGAGCACCAATCTTCAGGCCTTGGCGAGCTTCGACAGTGCGGATGAAACTGGTGGCATCTGCCAGTGAATCGAATGTTCCAGTGTCGAGCCATGCAGTACCGCGGGGGAGTACTTCAACGTTGAGGCGGCCGGCTTCGAGGTAGGTGCGGTTGACATCAGTGATTTCGTATTCGCCGCGTGCGGAAGGCTTGAGATTCTTAGCGATTTCAACAACGTCATTGTCATAGAAGTACAGGCCGGGAACAGCATAGTTGCTCTTGGGGTGAGCAGGCTTTTCTTCAATGGAGATGGCCTGGAAGTCTTCATTGAATTCCACCACACCATAAGCGGTGGGATCAGCGACCTGGTAGGCGTAAACCACACCGCCGGTGGGCGTAGTGTGGCGGCGCAGACGGGTACCCATACCGGGGCCGTAGAAGATGTTGTCACCCAGAACCAAGGCGGCACTGTCATCGCCGATGAAATCGGCGCCGAGGACAAAAGCCTGGGCGAGACCGTTGGGGACTTCCTGGACGGCATAAGACAGATTTACGCCCAACTGGGATCCATCGCCTAGGAGGCGATGGAATGAAGGAGCGTCATGAGGCGTGGTAATGACAAGCACGTCCTGAATGCCCGCAAGCATAAGAGTGCTTAAGGGGTAGTAAATCATTGGCTTGTCATAGACGGGAACCAACTGCTTGGAGGTGCCAAGGGTAATGGGGTTAAGTCGGGTGCCGGAGCCGCCGGCTAGGATAATTCCACGCATAGAACTAGTTTTACCCATTATTGCTTTTCATGCACCTATTTGGCTGTTGTGGCTGTGATGTGTACTCCTTTGTGAGGCGTGGAGAGTTTTCTGATGTGCTTGGCGGTAGCGTAGTGCCTAGCCATTGTGGTCTCCCCGCCCGTGTATTGAGTAATTGAGGCTTCTATGCTCCGCTTAACTGGTGCTCTTCAGCGTTATGACTGGGGCTCCCCGACAGTCATGCCGTCTTTCCTGGGTGTGCCCGCCGATGACAAGCCATGGGCAGAACTCTGGTTCGGTGCTCACCCAGCAGGCCCCACCATGGTGGTTCCTCAGGGATGTGAGCATCGCATTTTCTGCGAGCTGGAGGAGACTTTCTCTTCTGAGGCTGAGTCGCACCTCGCGTCAATCATCGGGGACGATCCGGTGGGCCAGTTGGGTAGCGACGTGGTCGAGCGTTTCGGTGAGAAACTCCCGTTCCTCTTGAAAGTCATCACTCCTGGTCGGCCTTTAAGTTTGCAGGTTCATCCTGACTCGGCTCGTGCTGCGCAAATGTTCAAGGCTGAGGATGATGCGGGTATTGATCGACTCGCTCCGGAACGTTCGTACAAGGACGCTAATCACAAACCTGAAATGGTATTGGCGCTGACTCACTATGAAGCTGTGGCAGGATTCCGGGCACCTCGCCGCGCCGGTGAGGTCCTTGCAGGCCTGGATTGCGAAGTGGCTGAATCGATGCGCAAGACTCTGCGTCGTAACCCTACTCGCTTCGGTATTCGTCAGGTTTTCACTGAGGTAGTCAGTGATGAAACTAAGCCATCTCCGGGACAGATTGAGGAACTTGTTAACGCGGTTCGTGTACGTCAACAGGCTGGTTTGAGCCCCTCGCCTCGTGTGGATGCCAATGTGGTTGCCATGAATGAGGCCTTTCCCGGCGATCCTGGTGTGGCCGCATCACTTTTGCTTAATCCTGTGACTCTTCAGCCTGGCGAAGCACTTTTCGTCCCCGCTGGTGCTGTCCATGCCTACATTTCCGGTTTGGGTATTGAGGTCATGGCGTCTTCAGACAATGTGTTGCGCGCAGGCTTAACCACCAAGCATGTCGACGTCGATGAGATGCTTGCTTGCGTTGATTACGTAGCGGCCCCACCGGTTCGTCCTGCGCCTGAATACATTTCTAGCGTCACCCGCGCCTACTACGCTCCCGTGGACGACTTTGATGTCCTGGTTACTACAGTTCGCCGCGGTGACGGCCGCGTCCAGGTGATGGGGCACGGCCCACGCATCGGCATTGTCGTGGAGGGATCACTGCGCTTAGGTACTATCGGCGGAAGTGAGGAACTGACTGTGGGGCAGGCAGTTTTTATCCCTGCTTTCGAGCGTGCGCTCAGCGTTGAAGGCGAAGGCGTACTGGTTCAGGCTGAGTGTCCATAAATCTTTCACGCCTTTCGTTGTTTGCTGTGACAGAGTGCTGACAATCGTGTGAGGTTTTGCCTGCTGGCGACCTAACGAATGGCAAAGCGGCCGCCCGTGCATCAAGAGCCTGTTAGTGCATGCAGGTTTCTGTGAACGCCATCCTTGCTATATCAGCATCCTTCTTGTCTGATTGCTGCTTGCGCTGTGTGCTCGTCGCAATCGGGACTCAAGATCACCACGCCGCGCCCACATGACCAGGCTGCCCAGGTCATCAGTATTCCGCTGGCGCTGCTGAGAGTTCGGCCATCAAGGAGGATTGGAGAAAGAGGAGAGGAAGCGTACGTATTTAGTTTTTGAGCGGCCGCATGGACAAGGTATGCCACCTGCTGTTGAGTCATCGTCACCATCGGACCATGTGGGGGCGTGGGGAAGGTCGAATCAAGAAGAGAGCGATGAATTGAGTAGGCGCAGGTGTTAGCAGAAACAGGGGCGGGCTGGAGCGTGTCAGGGTAGGTCATCAGGTCTGCTGCCCCGTCAATCACAAGGGGTGGCAGTTCTCCTGGCCAGGACAATGCGAGGGATGACAGTGGCGTCAGGATTTGTGTATCGGCGTTGTCATCTAGTGCAGTTTCGTTGCAGGCCACGCTGACTGTGTCACCCCAAAACTCCTTAAGGGGGTGATCAGAACTATCGGTGTAGTCTGCTTGTGAAAAGGCCTGGGTGAGTAGTGAGGAGATGAGGGATTCTGGAACATAGGGGGAGACGTCGTTCGTTACTGTCTGTGAGGACGTAGAAGCGGCAGATACGTGTGAGGCAATAGCATCATCGTGGATATTTTCGGTAGGAGTCGTGAATGAGACATAGTGCCCAGCTAGAAGGGCACCGCTTGCCCACATGACAGTGCGCCAGTGCCATGGAAGAGATAAACGGACTTGTGAGGATGGAGATGCTTCAGTGCTAAGAAGCCCACAGACTTTGGCCATCCACATGCGAGTGACGTGAGTGGACAGTTCGATACGTTCAGTGGGGGAGTAGTACACCAGGGCATTGCGAGGCCCATCATTAAGTGTGACCAACATCTCGTTGAGGGTTTTTGGAGCGCCTCCCTCAAGTGAGGGTTGAGATGTGGTGGGGGTGTTATTGGCTGCCTGTGAGAACTCCATGAGCCTATTGTTGCAGATGGGGTGTTGCTCGGAATTGTTGGAATTATTTACCTCCGGGGGTATGAGGGGGCTAGGAAAAGAGACGGGATGTGAACTTTGTTGGTCGCCTGGCAAGTGTTTAGTTGAATGAAAATGGGGGCAGTTATGGATATATCTCACCTCTCGCTTGTTATTTATAAGTGACGCCAGTGTTCTTGTCGGGGCTCCACTATCACGTACCACTTGACTAGTGAAGATGACACGCGTGTAATTTGATCAGTCATTCACACCCAACCGGAGGGAACTACCGTGTGGAACATCCTCGGCGACGGACCGCTTATGCAGTCCCACACCGCAGATGAAGAACAGGCAATCCTTCTTCTCTTCGGTCATGATGACCTAGATGACGGTCCTCTCGCGTGGCAAGAACGCGCCTTGTGTGCACAGACCGATCCTGAAGCGTTCTTCCCCGAAAAAGGCGGCTCAACTCGCGAGGCAAAGCGCGTATGTGCAACATGTGAAGTGCGCGAAGAATGCCTCGAATACGCACTCGCACATGATGAACGCTTCGGTATTTGGGGTGGCTTGTCAGAGCGAGAGCGCCGCAAACTCAAGCGTCGCGCTGTGTAAGTGAGGAGGGCATGACTAGCCCGAGCGCTTCACACGTCCTCGCTATTGTCGTTACTGCAGGAACAACCCCGTACCTGCCGGACACCCTTCACGCCCTCACACAACAGACCCTTCCCCCTGCCTTTACACTCATCGTTGACGTAGCCTCGCGAGGTAACGGTTTGGGGAGCGGCGAACCCGTTGAAACTGCTGTTGAACTCTCCGGGCTCGACGACGTCAGTGACGTCAAAATTATTCGAGCACCATCGGCAGGAAACTTTGGACAAGCAGTGGGTTATGCCCTTCATACCTGCCCGAACTATGGCCCTAGCGAACCGAAAAATGCTGGCCACTCATCCTCTCGTTGGCTGTGGCTCCTCCACGATGATTCTGCTCCGGAGCCTTCTTGCCTGGCTGCTCTTCTCGACGAAGTTATCACCTCCCCGTCCGTAGCAGTCGCAGGGCCCAAACAGATTGATTTCTACGATCCTGACGTAGTGCTTGACGTAGGAATCCGGGTCACTCCGGCAGCACGGCGCGCGAATTCCATCGTTCCTGGGGAAATTGACCAAGGCCAGTACGACCACCGAAGTGACGTGATCGCCGTCGGTAGCGCAGGCTCACTGATTAACCGCGAAGTTTTTGACAGTATCGGTGGCTTTAACCCCGATTTTGGCCCTTACGGTGACGGCCTTGAACTCTGTCGTGTCATCCGCATGGCCGGTCATCGCGTCATTGTGGTGCCCCGCGCCAAAATCCGCCACCGCCGCGCATCCATGCTGAATCTACGCCCCCGCGGAGACGACCTTGTCACCAGCGAAACACAGCAACCCATCCACGAATACGCCGTAGCGGACGTTGACGCGTCCTTCGCAGACCGCCGTACCAGCCAACTCCGGAACTGGATGATCGGCGCCCCCACCTGGCAGATGCCCCTCATCCCCCTCATCGTTTTCCTCGGTGCACTGCTGCGCGGCGCATGGCGCCTGACCGCCGGGGATCTTCAGTTGGCGCGAGCAGAATTGACTAGCGCTTACCAGGCAGTGATACGCCCTGGGATAGTTGCCCGTGGCAGAGGCCGTATTCGTGCTAACGCCGCAATCTCCCGCCGTGTGCTCAGCCAGTTGTACATGAACTCGGCTGAAATTCGTGCGGCCCGGGCGGATAGGCGTCGCCAACGCCGCGAATCCCATGCCCGCGCAACTGCACCTAGCGAACTTGAATTGAGCGAACTCAAAGTGCAAGCTCAGCAGCGTCGTCTAACTGTCGCTGTGGTTCTCATCATTTTGTCGATTGCCGGTTTTTGGGCTACGGCTGACCTCATTACCGCCTCAACCGTTGGTGGGGGAGCACTTGTTCGTATGACAATGGGCGTGCAGCAGGCCTGGGCCCAAGCCCAGCAGTCCTGGATCATGAGTGGCAACGGCTACCCCTCCGTTATCACACCGCTGCTAACGTTGACTGCGCTTGTCACCACCGTATTGGCGCCTCTTGGCATCAGTGTTGACGATGCTGTTCAGACACTTCTCATCATTGCAATCCCTCTGGCAGGCTGGGGCGGCTGGGTTGCTGCGGGAACCCTTTCGCGTCGAGTCTCCCTTCGTTCTGCGGCAGCGTTCTTCTGGGCTGCTGCCCCGTCATTCCTCCTCAGCCTTGGCCAAGGACGATTGAGTGCTCTCATCATTCATCTTCTTTTGCCATGGCTCATCGTGGGATACGCCCGAGCCACAGCGAAAGACCGTCGAGATATTGTCCTTTCCGGTCTCGTGGGCGTGGACCACGCTCAGGAGAATCATGACCACGCCAGTGGTGACCAGGACAGCCGCGATCAGGACCAGCAGGCTGACGACGAGGCTGCCGATGATCATCACGCTGACGTTACTGAGTCCACTGACGTTACTGACTCTACTGACGTCATTGAGTCCGCTAACGTTACTGACTCTACTGACGCGGTGGTAGCTCCAGAGTTTCTCGATGACGATGACCTAGATGAATGGGACTGGGGCGATGACGATGAACTCATCGCTATCAACTCATCGACCGAATCTGATGAGGACATCGACAACACGATGAAGGCCCGCCGAGCGGCCGCTCTTCGTGCAGCAGTGGGTGTGGAACACTGCGGCCCTGGCTCCGTCAGTGCGCTCGCGGCTACAGCGCTCCTTGCTGCTGTGCTGGTGGCCATCGCACCGATGCTCGCAGTTCCACTGGTGCTCCTCCTGATTGTGCTGACAGCGACGAGGCGCCACTCGCTGGGACAAGCCCTTGTCCTCCTGATTCCTTCCCTGCTCGTTATTGCGCCGGTGGGATGGGCCGTCTCGCGAGACATTCACGGGCAATCCCTCGCCTCAATTCACACCTGGAAATATGCCCTCGCTCAGGCTGCAGGATTACCTGATCTGCCCCTGCCCTTCTCTCCTCCGCACCTGACAGACCTCTTCGCTTTCCTCCCCGTGGCTCACGGTGACCTCACCAGTGCCTCGTACCCCATCCGTGCGGTGGTGATGGCGGTGGGAGCATTAGCCATCGGATTCTTCTGGATCGCGGCACTTGCTGGTGGCTTTGCCGGTGGCATGCGTGGAGCACGTGCCCGCCAAGGCATGAGTCTTGCTTTACTCTCCCTGCTCACCGCTGCCTTTGCTTCCACCATCCCCGTCGCCATTGGCCACAATCTCATCAGTGGTCAGCCGGAAATCGTCATGGCCTGGACCGCTCCACTCCTCTCTTTGGCCTACGCCGGACTCCTGACCTCTGCAATCGTGGCCAGTGACGTCATTCGCGACTGGGTTGATTACAAACCTCTTAAGACCTGGCACCTACCTATCTATGCACTCACCGCCTGCGCAGTACTTCTTCCGCTGGTGATGACTGGAGGCTGGGTGTGGTCCGTCTCCACCGTTCCCGATGCCTCGAACACTGAAGAATCGAACGCTGCACCATCCTTGACGGGGGGAATGACTCGCGCGGAGGCCTCGCCTCCTTCGGATTCTGCGCCTTCACCCACGTGGTGGGCACTCCAGCCAGGTAGCGAATCCATCCCCGTAATCGCGGCACACATGCAAAATTCCCCTGAGCACTCCTTGGTCCTTGCACTAACCCCGTACTCCACCTCGATTACTTTTGCTCAATGGCGAGGCCAGGGAGTAGAACTCGTCGATGTTCTTCCTTCTATATCAGCCTATACTCTCCACTCTTGGCTCCCAGACCATCAAGATGGTGCAGGAACGATGGCTTTGAATCCCACAGACCCATCCGATCGTCATCTCTCTCAAAGCGTCTCGACTCTCCTAGCCGTCCAGGATGACGATGCAGCAGCCAACCTCGCCAGCCACGGTATTGGTGTTCTTCTCGTCAGCGGGGCAGACCACTCCACGCAAGCTGAGGTGCGAGCATCCATCGCTGCCACCTCAGGTATGGAACAACTCGCAACCACCGCCAGCGGCGAATCCTGGCGCGTAGGAGGCACAATCCCAGCCTCCTTCGCCTCACTGCGAACCAACGGAACTGACGGCGCTGGAACAGTTGTTCTTGATACCTCGCCAAGCGGCGTCGTCGACATGACAATTGAGCAGGCCAGTGCCACCAGGACACTCCATCTCGCTCAGCGCGCCTCCATCCACTGGAAGGCCACCCTTAACGGAGAACCCTTGGCAAGCGTGAGCGCCGATGACGGATGGTCACAAGAATTCCTTGTTCCCCCGCACGAAGGCCACCTCAAGGTCTGGTATGAAACTACCTGGTCCACATGGCTCCTCTACGCAGGATGGGCAGTGATGGCCCTCTACGCCTTCATTGCCTTGCCCGTCCGCTCAACACGACGCAGGGGGCTGTAATGCGCGAAAAAACCCAGATTGTTCGCTCCCGACTCATGGGTCGCGTACCCGCAGTTGCCACTCAGATCCTTCTCATTACCGGACTGGGAGCCTTGCTGTTTGCGCCCTCACTCAGCGCGCCCACCGAGTACACCGTGGCCCCCTATGCGGCAGAGCCTCCCGCTGCCCCCACAAATATCGTCTGCCCACCTGCCCCCACTAACACCCTCGGTGTTGCTCACGTTGTGGCGCCTCAAAGCGAAACCCTGATCGCTAGCACCGCTGTCACTGAGGTGTCCGCGTATATTCTTCAGGCCGCAGCAGCACCCGCCGTGGGGAATGAGAACTCATCGTCATCGCGAGGACCATCCGATTCCGATGACCTTCGAGAAATGCCTCTGACTGAGGACAATGGCATCAGGCGTACAGACTCCGTCCCTTCCACCATCACCACCCAGATGAGCCAAGGGAAAACCCAACACAGCACGGCCGTTGCATTTTCGGCAGCACCGCAAGGAGATCTCCGCGCACTGACTGCTGGAGAATGCATGGCTCCACGCTCCAGTGCCGTCCTTGTAGGCGGAAGCACCGAAGTGGGATGCTCCACCGCGCTGACACTATCCAACCCCTCAGCAGCCCCCATCACTGTTAGCCTCCAACTCCAAGGCTCAACCGGCACCATTGACATGCCCGCACATGGAGATGTGCTTGTTCCCGCCTACTCCACGCAACAACTTCTGCTCGAAAGTGCTGCACTGCGCGACCCACGCGTGGCACTGACCATGACCACTGACGCAGGCACACTCGGCGCATGGTTGACCACCTCATGCCTCAGCGGTGAGACCCCCGCAGGAACCAGCATCATCGCGCCAGGAGCACGTCCATCCACTCATGTGCTCATTCCCGGCCTCACCATGACGCAGGCAGACGCGGACCGTCAGGGCATGTCAGCCGATCATGGCCCCGTCCTACGAATCGCCAACACCTCACAGAAACAAGCCCACGTGAGCGTCCAGGTTTTGGCTACTGACGATGAACACCCGCTTCCCGGCGGTGACAACATTGAGATCGCCCCTCAAGCAGTCACCGACATTAGTCTCAACGCCATGCCTGCAGGAGACTACGCACTTCTACTCACGAGCGATCAACCCATCGCTGGGGCCGTCAAACTCATTCGTGAGGGCAAGCCCTACCCGCAAGCAAAAAGCCCCCTGCTGACGGATATGACATGGATCCATTCAGCAACGGATGACCCGCATATCCTCATGAATCCCGAGCCGAAGGGCGTGCCCGGCGTAGAGACTTCCGCCCACGCAACCATCGCGAACTCCTCGGACAACCCCATCATCCTGACACTCTCGCCGATGCTCGATGCTGCCGGTTCCTCAGCCGCATCCGAGACTGCGGAGCCTATTGATGTGCTGATTGGTTCCCATCGTGTCAAAACCCTCGACCTCGACCCGTCAATCCGTGCCTACGCCGTCACCGTGAATGCCGGGAGCAGCACCACCGATGAGGGTGCACCGACTCTCGGGGTGAACGTGTTACTCACTGCCACCACCGCGGACCCGATGCCTGGCGAACTTCTCGCCTCATTCCAAGCGCTGAGCACCCAAGATCATGTGGCCAGCGAATCCTTCGTTCCCGCGCCGTAAGGTGCTCGTTGGGGACGGTGTTGTATCAGTGGCCTCGATGCCACCTCGTGGATTCACGGGGAACTAAGGAATGCGGCCAAGTGAATCGGACCAACTTAGTCGCGCTCTAAATCTTCAGCACTAACCCCAAGAAGAGACGCTACCTGTTGAGCAAGGACCGTGCGAATCATGGAAGACAGTTCACTTGCTGATGACGCCCGCGAGGCAATCACACGGCGGTAAACCACCACACGAGGAGCCAAACCAGCGCGCGGCTCAGCATCAAAAGCACGGCCCAGAACCACGCCCCTTTCCCACGGAGCAGGATCTGATGGGGGCACCTCCTCAACGGCGAACTCAATAGTCTCTACCGCTGGACAAATCACGGCCATACGATCCACATGCCCCATAACAAGACGATCAAACTGTTCGCGACGAGTTCTCCATGCGGGAACCGTATGCGGCAGCAGAGGCGCACGAAGCCCGCGGCCATGACGATCACGGCGTCGAGCAGGCGGCGCCATCGGGTCAGGAAGCAAAGGATCAGGACTCACCCCATCAGCCTAAAGGGAAGGCTGGCGCCACGCTCTCAGGGCACGCCACGAAACACCTCCGCACAGGGACATGCGGGGATATATCAACCGCTGTTACCCTCTGCTCGCCCTTGTCAGCGCGCCACATGCACATACCAATGCGCTCGCGATACTCTCACCATGTGAACTCAGGACGAATTTGCCGCAGACCCGGCTGTGAACGCCCCGCAGTAGCCACATTGACCAGTGTCTACGCGGACTCCACTATTGTGCTCGGTCCGCTGGCGACTCAGCCTCAGCCCGAGGCTTACGACCTGTGCGAACACCACGTGGAAAACTTCACCGCACCCCGCGGTTGGCAAGTTATTCGCCTCGTCACCGAATTCGAGTCCGCGCCCCCGTCCGACGACGATTTGGTTGCGTTAGCTGAAGCTGTTAAGGAGGCATCACGTTCACCTCACCCACGCATGCAAGGCCGCAGTACAACCCGCATGGAGTCATCACCCTTGACCCAACCACTCGGCGCTGACGGCGAGATCGCTCGGCGAGGGCACCTGCGTGTTCTTAGGGGAGAAAAAGACTCGTGAACGCAACTCCTGACCATCTGCAGAACCCAGCATCTCTTCCTGAAGCCTGGGTCCAGGCGCTTTTGCGATGCCCACGAACCTCCCACCCTCTTACTCCAGCCACCGCACCTGATGGTTCAACTGTTTTACTCAACGTCATCGACGGATGGATGTATCCCGTAGTTCACGGAGTCCCCCTGTTGCTGCCCAACAGCGGAATACACCTTGACGACACTAATGACTAACGTTTTATTCGCCCACCAAAGGACTCATCACTGTGTCAGACGGACATAGCCACGAGGGAAGCGCCGCGATTCTCGCCGCCCTTGGAGCCAACATAGGTATCGCACTAACAAAAGCACTCGCCTGGATGCTCACCGGATCATCATCCATGCTTGCTGAAGCAGTTCACTCCATGGCTGACAGTGGAAATCAGGTGTTGCTTTTAGTAGGAAAAAAGCGCTCCCAGAGGCAGGCTGATGATGAGCATCAGTTCGGTTATGGTCGAGCGCGCTATGTTGCAGCGTTTATCGTCTCGATCGTCCTGTTCGTTTTGGGTGGTCTTTTTGCCCTTTACGAATCATGGGAAAAGTTCCACCATCCAGAAGCGATCACCTCCTGGCAATGGGTTCCCTTAGCAGTTTTAGGTGTATCCATTGCTCTAGAAAGTTTCTCACTACACACGGCATTAAAAGAAGCAGCACAGGCTCGCGGAAATAGTTCCCTGTTTACCTATATTCGTACCTCACGCTCGCCTGAGGTCCCTCTTCTCCTGCTTGAGGACATGGGAGCTCTCTTCGGCCTCATTTTGGCGATGGGCGGTGTGGTGATGACACTGGTGAGCGCAGATGGACGTTGGGATGCTCTGGGAAGTGGAGCAATCGGTGTCTTGTTGGTGATTATTGCTCTGTTTCTCGCCACGGAAATGTCCTCATTACTGCTTGGTGAATCTGCCACCCCTGAAGTTCAGCGTGACCTGGAATCAGCAATCGAGGGAGATGGACTTCAGCGTCTTATCTACATGAAGACAGTTCATACCGGCCCGCAAACGATTGTGGTGGCCGCGAAAATCGCAGTGGATAGGCAAAGCACCGGCGAAACAATCGCTCGCGCTATTAATCGTGCAGAAGAACGTATGCGTCAGGCAGTACCGCAGTTCAATTTGGTGATTTTCATTGAGCCTGACCTTGACCATGATGGCGTAGAGGCCAGTCATTTAGTAAGCAAATGAGGGATTCTCATTTAATACGTACTCCCGGTCTCGACGCTCAGCGAGAATTGCGGCAATGACCCGTTCAGGATGAGCTTGCGGTGGCGGGGGAGGAGAGACTTTCGAGACGAGTTCTTGGGCAAGGTCTATCCCTTGACGGTGGCGTGACATGGGGTCCATGGTCCGTGCTCGAGCGAGGAAACCACGAGCCGCCAGAGTTAATGAGCCATCAATTGGGACAATATTGGCGTGGCGAACCCATGCTTCAAGTTCAGGTGGCATGAGAAC
Source organism: Actinomyces vulturis (assembly GCF_001687305.1). Taxonomy (GTDB): domain Bacteria; phylum Actinomycetota; class Actinomycetes; order Actinomycetales; family Actinomycetaceae; genus Actinomyces; species Actinomyces vulturis. Next base: position 228,045 of record NZ_LZRK01000003.1, on the reverse strand, counting down.
AGGCAATGGCTGTTGAGCCCACATGCGTTCGTTCACCACATAGGTGCCTGCAAGATAATCGCCTAAACGCTGACCGCGTCGTGAAATGACTGAGACCAAAACGGCAACCATACCTGACGTGAGCCAGACTTCAACAAAAGCCACCATGATGCGAACGAAAGAGTGACGAAGGCGAATCGGACCCCCATCGTGGCGTACAACACGAGTACCCATCACAATCTTTCCCAATGAGCGGCCTGCGGTAAAAACCTCAATGCTCATCGGGATGACCACTATCCACAACAACATGATTAGTGCGATAGAAGTCATCATTTGCGCCGGAGAAAGAATGATTCGATCGAAGAGAGACACCATGGTGATCAGGGTGAGAAGAAGCATGACCCCGAAGAACACATAGTCAATCAACCCGGACAATACACGGGTACCGACCGTTGAAGGCATCGCATCGAGCGCAACGGCTTCACCGGTCACCACAAGATCGCGTGTCATCCTTCTCTCGGATGATGCTGTGTGCGTAGTCACCATGACAGAATACAGGGTGTGGACCTTGACGCATTCGTTACAGCGCGCCGACCTGTATGGGATCGGCTTGATCAACTCGTTGCTCAACGTAGCCTATTAGGGGCAGAAGCAGACGAGTTGATCTCGCTATACCGTCAAACCGCGCATGATATGTCCCGGGTCAGTGCGAATTGTCCGGATCCTGCAGTGCTCCATGAATTGTCTATTCGTTTAATGCACGCACGTGGGCGAATTAGTGGAACGAAAAAAACTCACTTCAGTGAAGTCAAACGATTCTTCACTACCGTTCTTCCGATTAGCTTGTACCGAGTACGGTGGATGAGCCTGTGGGTCACGATTGTCAGCCTTCTTGTAGCCCTCATCGTTGGCGTATGGACATATCGTTCACCCGAAGCAATGGCCCAGTTAGGTACACCCAAGCGCCTCCAAACCTTGGCTGAGCAAGACTTTGCTTCCTACTACTCTACTTACGCTCCATATGATTTTGCTGCACAGGTCTGGACGAACAACGCGCGCATTGCCGCCATACTAGTGGCCAGTGGCATCACTGGTTACTTTCCCGTGCAAATTCTGTGGCAAAACTCTGTTCACCTCGGACAAATGGGAGCCATACTCGCTGACCATGATTTGCTTGGAACCTTCTTCCTCTATATCGCACCACATGGCTTGATTGAATTGAGTTGTGTGTTCATCGCGGGTGGTGCTGGGCTCCACCTCCTGTGGTCATTCCTGGTTCCTGGAAGGCGCCCCAGGATCCAGGCGCTTGCCGAAGAAGGCCGTATCGTTCTTAGCGTCGTGGTCGCATTGACAACCGGATTATTTGTTGCAGGTTTACTCGAAGGGTTTATTACCCCTTCATCGTTGCCATGGGCACTGAAGATTCTCATTGGTGCTTTGGCATGCATCGGTTTGTGGTGGACGATGTGGGTTGTGGGCGCACAGCGCGCTCATGAGGGCCAGAGTGCCGATCTGGAAGAAGTAGACGCTGGTTACAGCGGCATCTACGTCTAGTTTTCTTCCTGAATGCCTGATCGCGTTAGAACCTGAGAGGCATGAAAACTGACGGCGCACGTCGCAGATGAAACGTGCTTGACAAGTGAAGCGAGAAGAACGAACAGGCTATAGTTTTCCGGCTGCTTTTAACTCGAGATACCGATCCGCTACGGCAGGAGGCAGTGCAGTGGGGGATGCCTGGACTACCGATACTCCCAACTGAGTTAAGACACTCGCAGCCTGGTACACATCGCTACGCATATGCTCAGCCGCTGCAGCGACATAAGTATCCTTGGGGTCATCGCGGTGACGAATTGCTTCATCCAATGCGGGATCTTGAGCATGGGCAACGACCACGGTGTGCTGCTGCGCCAAGGTGCCAATAATTTTGCGCATCCGAGAATCAAGGGTTGCTGATTCGATGGTCGTCAACACCACGATTAAGCCATGATGTGTGAGACTGCGTTGCGCCAGCGACCACACTAACGACCAGTCCATTTCAATAAGGCGAGCATCAACTGGGGCGAATTCGCTAGCAATGTGATGCAGCAAATCATCACCCGCCACACCGTGTGTTCGGGCACGAACTTCACGATCGCAGCCCACCACATCAACATGATCTCCAGCATGAGAAGCCAAAGCTGCCAAGAGCAATGCCGACTCAATGAACGAATCAAGACGAGGTTCATCGCCCAATCGAACAGCACTCAGGCGCGCGGTATCAACAATCACCAGAACACGACGGTCACGCTCAGGGCGCCATGTACGCAGAACAACCTCTCCCCGCCGTGCAGTAGAACGCCAGTCAATCGACCGTACATCATCACCAATGACGTAGGGGCGAAGCGAATCAAACTCTGTTCCCTGCCCGTGCATCATCACAGCAGCGCGACCTTCAATTTCACGCAACTGCACTAGTCGAGACGGCAAATGGCGGCGTGAATGGAATGGGGGAAGAACACGGACCGTACAGGGGATATCGCGGTTCCACTGCCTACCAGCGAAACCGAGGGGCCCTAGGACCCGCAGGGTGAGCGGGGCAGCTTGACGATCGCCACGCCGCGTAGGGATGAGCGTGTGAGTGAGGGTGACATGTCCTTGTTTCTCCAAGAACAACGACATGGTCTTATTTTCAGCGCCTGCACTCGGAGGCCAGGCGTCTTTGAGGTGCGCATGAACGGGGCGAGAGGCAGTATTGAGCACGTCAATCTCAACGTCGACACTCTGTCCTAAACGAATCGTTCCAGGAACGCGGCGTTCAATGTGAAGCACATCCGGTTTAGGGGACAAGAACATGTCCAGGACACAAATAAAGCCAATAAGAAATCCCACCCAGCCCGCTAGCCACCATGGGCTAGGAACAACGATGGCAAGAGGCACACTCAGCGCTGTAACAAAAACAGTACGTCGCGTAATAAACATGGTGGTTTAACGAGGCACAGGAACGGTGCGAAGAACGGATTCGATCACGCTTGAGGGCGTGACACCTTCCATCCGAGATTCGGCACGCACTTGAATACGATGGCGTAAAGTCGGTAAAGCCAAGGCTTGAACATCATCCGGGGTAACGAATGTTCGCCCAGACAACCATGCCCATGCGCGAGATGTAGCAAGCAGCGCTGTGGCACCACGGGGGCTTACACCTAGCGACAGTGACGGGTTCGTCCGAGTGGCTTGCACCAGATCCACGATATAGCCCACGACATCACGAGAGATTTCTACACGGCGGACCTGCTCACGAGCGACATGAAGATCCTCAATACTCATGACCGGGCCAACGCCTGCCCCCTCAAGATCGCTGGGAGAAAATCCCTGAGCATGACGAGCAACGATTTCAATTTCTTGTGCTCGCTCAGGTAGAGGCAGAACAAGTTTGACCATGAAACGGTCCAACTGTGCCTCAGGAAGGACATAGGTGCCTTCGTACTCCACAGGGTTTTGCGTAGCGATCACCATAAAAGGATCTGGGAGAGCACGCGGAGTACCATCTACGCTGACTTGGCGTTCTTCCATTGCTTCAAGCAAAGCTGACTGAGTTTTTGGAGGCGTGCGGTTAATTTCATCCGCGAGCAAGATATTGGTGAAAACCGGGCCCGGACGGAAAGAGAACTCGGCGCTACGAGAATCGTAAATGAGTGAACCTGTGACGTCACCAGGCATAAGATCAGGGGTGAACTGAATACGTTTGGAATCCACATCCATTGCTTTTGCCAAAGTGCGGACCATCAAGGTCTTCGCCAGACCCGGAACACCCTCAAGCAATACATGGCCACCCGCGAGCATGGCGACAACCAGTCCAGTGACTGCAGCGTCCTGGCCAACAACCACTTTAGCGACCTCTGCACGAACCTTTGCTAAAGAATCACGTACCTGTGTGTTTTCCGGAAAATCCTGAGATCCTAAAGCGCCAGTCGTGGGCCAAGGACCATCGAAACGCCTCAGCTGCTCAGGATTGAGAAGCGGTGCCTGTGCAGCAGAACCGACCGGCTCATGATGAGGGATTGATACCTGTGAGGCATCTTCAGGCATTTGACCATAGTTCTGGAATGGAGTTGTCATAGCGGATGAACCTCACTTTCGATGGTGTCGAGCTGCTGGGCGAGATCGACAAGACCACGATCGGTCGTTGGGGCAGGGCCGAAGAATAAGGAGTGGACCTCATGGGGATGACGATGCGTACGAGAAGAAATCAGCATGACGACGTCATCATTACTTAGTGACGACGATGAACTCAGTTGCTTAGTCATACGATGAAGTGAACCTGAACGCAGGTACTGCGCAGCATGGACATGGTCATGAGAGTGTTCGTAGAGACGACCCAAACCAATCGTCGTCTCAATAGATTTCACCTCAACAGGAAGCGGCTCTCTAACTAACGGCCCAAAACGCCGGCCGAGTGCAAAAGCCAACACGATAACCGTCAAGAGGAAAGCGAAGAGCATACGAGGAAGGAAAGGCGGCACACTAACGGAGTTCCACACGCTAGTGGGGGGAGGAGTGGCCGCATCGAACCACTTGACTTTGGGACGCTCACCCAAAGCATTAATGAGCAAGGCAGCGTTGCCCGATTCAGCAAGATGAGAGTTCAGGGCTATGTCACCATCTGCGATGAAGGTCAACTCCCGACCTTCATTCGTCACTACATGAGCCACAGAGAAAGATGAAGAGTTTTGCGAAGTGGACAAGGGAAAGCACGCATCAATCGTTGTCCCATCAGGTAAGGCCCAATGTCCATCATGAAAAACAGCGTCCTTGCTGAGTGTGAGTGAGGTCAGAGAACCTGCAAGTGACTCCGCGCGAATCCCAGGAGCCCACTGACATTGAGCAGTGAGAAGTTGCTCAGACGGGGCACTTGTGCCAGAAGCGGACAATGCATCAGTAACATCCGAGAGGTTAGCCCACTGCGTACCTAAAAACACTACATGCTGAGCGTGGGAAAGATGCTTAATCTGCTTTTCATCAAGGCTGGCTGACTGCACTACGACAACAGTGACATCATCACCGGCAGTATCGAGATCATCGAATGATGATAGTGCCGATACCTCAATATCAGAGTCTTTTAACAGCTCAGACAAGGCCATTGTTCCGTTGGCATGGCGATTGAATGGTGAATACGCAACCCTCGAATCAGGCTGATGAAGCATGACGACTATGCCCATGGCAAGAAGAAAGACCATGAGCACAATCCAAAAACTCCGTGACTTTAATGCCTTCATGCCTTCACCTCACTAGGGGAAGACAAGACAGTCACCACATGTTCTGTCAGACGGGTCATTTGCTGCTCATCGTTTTCTGATGCCGTAATTTGTCCATAACGAACTGAATCAAACAGATGCGCTGCGTCAATGATCTCTCCGCGGAGATCAGGGAGAAATTGAGCGATCCGCTGGGCCGCATCGCAAGCAGTTAGACCCGGATAGACACGAATGATTCGCCGTTCATCACATGAACGCACCATCCAGCGGAAACGCTCCACGAGGGCCAAATCAAACATTCCTTCGCGTAGCGCCTGCTGCGCAGACTCAAGCAAATCATCTGACGACGACTCTGAGGTAAAGACTTCGGAACTATCCTGTGCGTACTGGCGCCTGCGGCGTCGGAAACGCACAAGAAGCCACACCACGATGACAGCGATAGCAATGACCACAACCCACGCAAAAACCGTATAAATCCATCGGGTAGAGCCAATTCCGCCCATGTGGCCGGTGAGAAGTTCCTGCAGCCACATGAAAAAACGCTCCAGTAGCGAGGGACCGTCAGTATAAATGCCGCGGGAGAGTTCCTCCTCTGCCTGGCGACGAGCTTCGTCAGCATCAGGCGTAGGAGGAGCAAATTCCGTGAATAGCGTCAGCACAGACCACATCATTAAGTCACAACTCAGCAGCAGCCTGACGCAAATTAGCGTCAAATCCTTCACGACGCATACGTAAGTTGACGTAAATCAGTGCAACTGTTGCTGCAGCGAAGGGGATCGTAATAGCGCTGATCAGGTTGGTCAGAAATGTCTCGATCACAATCAATAGGGTCGTGTGTTCAGGACTAAACATCATACCGAGGGCTAAAGCACCACCGACAAGACCGCCCATAATGCCGCTCAAGGTTCCCACAATCAGCATAGTGATGACCTGAACGCCGAAGATATGCCAGAACGATCCCTTGCTCAGCGCCCATGAACGCTTTAAGGAAGCAAAGACACTGAGATTTTCAAGAACCAACGCGGCAGGAGAAACGCTCCAGCGCACGTAGAGGAAAATCGCAACAATGATCCAGGCGACAGTCCAGGCAATGCCGATCAAAACAAGCGCAACAATGATGCCAGTCGACGGGTGATCCATTGATACGCCAGTGAAAATCAGTCCAATGACTCCGGCAAAAATCGCGGCAGAGATGAGAAAATACACCGCGTTCATCAAAATGGCCAGACCAATAATTGCCCAGATACGAGGCTTGGTGCGCTCCCATACCTGAGAGGTGGTAGCAATACGACCAAGGACGGCGCGAGAGACTGCCACGATCAGCAAACCTGTGATGATTGCTGTGGCCAATGCGCCCAGTAAGGAACTCGAAATAGATGAGATATTGCTTGTTAACGACACCTGGGTTGAGGCAAGCAAATCCTCATCACTCGCTGTGCCATCAAAGAGGGAGACCAGAGAAGGCATTTGTCTCAAAACGATCCAGGACAGTAACGCGCTAATCGAGGCAATGATTGTCATCGTCACCAACGACATGAGGAACATTGTCTTAGGATTAACACGAAGGGCTTGGAATGCGCCGTCAATGATTTCAAAAACGCCCAGAGGACGAAGCGGAATGATGCCTGGTTTTGGCGCATAGGAGAAAGACACAGGCTGTTGCTGACCAGGCATGGGAACAGTCTGTTCCGGAGAGACATAACCCTGTGCAGGCTGATCAAAACCACCAGGATCAGAGGAAACAGAGGGATTGGGCTGGGAGACTTGCGAGCCTGAAGGCTGGGAACCGTAGGCGCCAAAACGCGGTGTGGAGAATTCGGAATCGTTTGTTGGCGGAACCCACGAATCACTCATTGATGTATCCCTTCGATGGTGGCATCAATCCTTACATGCTCATCCTTTCATGTTCACCGCCGGTAAACCTCCATCTTGAGGATGAAAACTCACGGCATGCCTGGCCCCACCCAGGCGAATAAACGTGCAAAAATACCAACATGACCACCCGTATCCTCGTCGTCGATGATGACATCGCCCTTGCGGAAATGATTGGCATCATGCTTGAGTCCGAAGGCTACACGCCATCGTTCTGTGATGATGGTGCCAAAGCCTTGGATGCGTTCCGAGCCATCCAGCCAGACCTTGTCCTTCTTGACCTTATGCTTCCCGGCATGGATGGCATCGAGGTGTGCAAGCGCATCCGACTCGAATCCGATACACCGGTTATCATGCTGACCGCTCGCTCTGATACCCAAGACGTGGTTGCCGGATTAGAGGTGGGGGCGGATGACTATGTCCCCAAGCCGTTTAAATCTAAGGAACTTCTCGCCCGCGTTCGTACCCGCCTGCGTCGATTACCAGAAGTTAATGCTCCCGTCGCTGCTGAGCATCTTCGGGTGGCGGATATCGACATTGATGTCGCTGGCCACGAGGTTCGCCGCGGTCATCAGATTATTGCCCTCACTCCTCTCGAGTTTGACCTCATGGTCACTCTTGCTCGAGCACCCTGGAAAGTCTTTGGGCGTGAAGAACTTCTTGAGCAGGTTTGGGGATACGATCAGCATTCGGCAGACAACCGTCTTGTTAACGTTCACGTTCAGCGCTTGCGCGCGAAAATCGAAAAAGATCCTGAGCATCCCGAAGTGGTAGTCACTGTTCGCGGTGTGGGATACAGGGCAGGAACAGTAGCGTGATCCGTCTGCTGCCACGGCCATGGCAGCGTGCCATTGATAAACGCATTTCCCACCTGCCAGCAGTCCGTGCTGTACGCCGTAGCCTGGCATTGCGTATGGGGCTAACGGCACTCGCTTTGGGTGTAGTGCTCGTGGTGGGACTGCTCGTTTTTGTTACGGGACGTATTCGTTCTGATGTTTTTAGTGACCGTCTCAATATTGTTCTTGACGACGCTTCCATGCGTGTGGCCACGGCACAAAGTCAATTTGATGCCTCCACCGCCACGACTGCTGACGAAGTAGCCTTCCTGGCTCAAAGCCAACTCACCCAAATGAAATCGTCCTCATCAGGGGCCGGTGGCGTGGGCGTGGTCTTGGTACGTTCCAGCCAGGAAACCTCGCCCACCCTCATTAACGATCTGACTACCTCCACGGCTCTACGTACGCTGATTAGTGCTGACCTAGCGAAAAAAGTTGAGGAAGCAGGACCTGGCCACCAGTACTGGCAGTCCATCGCCGTCCCTACACCTGACGGCGATGACACTCGAGGCCCGGGCATTGTGGTGGGAACGCAAATCATCCTGCCACAAGCAGGGGTTCACGACCTCTACATCTTCTACACACTTCAACCTGAACAGCGCACCCTCGACCTTGCGGCCAGGGCAGTCAGCATTGGCTCCATGGTGGTGCTTGTTCTTCTTGTACTTGGTGTGTGGGGCTTGACGTGGCGAGTTCTCCTCCCCGTTCGCCAAACGTCCCTTGCTGCTCAGCGCGTTGCTAGTGGCCACCTCTCTGAACGCCTCACCGTGCGAGGCGAAGATGAATTGGCCTCACTAGCCATGAGTTTTAACAATATGGCCGCCTCTATCGAGGCTCAAATTGATCGCCTGGCAGAACTCTCACGACTTCAGCAGCGATTCGTCTCCGACGTCTCCCACGAACTGCGGACACCACTGACCACCATCCGATTGGCTGGTGAACAACTCTTCGACGCTCGCGATGACTTTGACGATCCCATCCTCAAACGCAGTGCCGAACTGCTCAGCGAACAAATCGAACGTTTTGACCGCATGCTCTCCGACTTGCTCGAAATGTCCCGCTTTGACGCCGGCGCCGCCAATCTAGCCGTGAGGAACACGGACGTACTCGACGTGCTTAACCATGTGGTGGCGATGGCCGGACCGTTGGCTGCCACCAAAGGCTCAGATATTCGCCTCACCGTTCCTGACTACCCCTGCATGGCAGAAATCGATCCTCGACGCGTTGAACGCATCCTTCGTAACCTTGTGGTCAACGCTCTTGAGCACGGCGAAGGAAACCCCCTAGATATTGAGATGGCAGCCAATAACACTGCCGTCGCTGTACGCGTCCGTGACCACGGCATTGGTATGAGTCCCCAAGTAGCCGAACATGTCTTTGACCGTTTCTACCGTGCAGACCCCGCCCGCGCCCGTACTACCGGTGGCACAGGCCTAGGCCTATCCATCTCTCTAGAAGATGCATCGCTCCACAACGGCACCCTCAATGCCTGGGGCTGGCCAGGAGACGGCGCATCCTTCCTGTTGGTCCTCCCCGTGACGCAATCCGTTCCTATCGACATCCCGCCACTTGACGTCATTCCCGACGATGCACCCCCGTTGGCCAAATTTGCCACCGAACCCGAATTGGCTGATCCCGACGACGCGCCCGCCGTTCCCATGACACCACCCCTGGGTATCCCTGTTCCCGTTCCCGCCACCCGTTGGGCTGACGAAACAGGAAGCGTGCCTGCCGTAGCCTCAACCGCCGACGCCGCCGCGGAGGATGAAGATGACAACTAACCTCACCCGGCGCACCGCCCTCACTACACTGTCTCTAGCCACGTTTACCACCCTGAGCGCATGTGCAGCTCTGCCCACCTCTGGGCCAGTTACTGAGTCTCAACCCGGCCTTTCCGCGCCGGACCCGCTGCTCCAAACAGCAGATGGCCCCGCAGATGGCGCTAGCCCTGAAGAACTCGTCTCTGCATTCCTTTTGGCCTGCGTAGCTGGCTTCTCTGATGACTTTTCCACCGCACGTCAATTCCTCGCAGGCCCCGCACTACACTCCTGGACGCCCGAATCTGCCGTCTATGTGTACGTCGCTAGTTCTACCGTCGACGTCACCCAAGACACTGACGGATCGGTTAGTGTCAGCGCACCGGCAGTGGGCACTGTTGACCATAGTGGCCTACTTACCCTGGCTGAAGAGCCCTCCGATCACGAGGCGCGATTCACGCTCGCCACCAACCCCTCAGGTCAGTGGCGCATCATCGCGTTGCCTGACGGGGTATTCCTTTCTTCGTCGACCTTCACGTCCACTTTCGTCACCCAACGACTGAACTTTCTCACCCCCACACGAACCCGTCTCGTCCCCGATATCCGTTGGTTCCCTCGGCGCAAACTTGCCACCCGCCTCGTCAACGCACTTTTAGCCGGCCCCTCGCCATGGCTTGCCCCCGGTGTGGTCACCGCTATTCCCTCAGGAACTACCCTAGGCGTGGGAGGAATCGAGGTTAACGAGGGAACAGCGCGCGTTGAACTCTCCGCGGACCTGCTTCAATCATCAGACGCCGACCGCCTCCTTGCTGGCGCACAAATTCGTTCCACACTGCTTCAGTTACCCACTGTGCGCGACGTGGATATCGTCGCGGATCAAACACAATTTCCCTCCGACGCTGATTCCCTGGCAGACGATGGTTCAGTATCCCAAGTCAACACATACGTGGGGATCACTCCCGCAGGCATTGTTCAACGCACTCAACCATCTGCTTTTTCTCTGGCCATCAGCGCAGATTCACTCAGTGGACTCAATCCCCGGTGGCCGTTACCGATCCCTCGGGGTGACCAGAGCGCCACACAGTTCGTCCTGTCCACTAATCAGGGATTGATGGCCATTGACTCAGTGACCAACCAACGCACGGTCATCTCACAACAACTCACGCCCATTCCGGCTATCGCAGACGGCTACGGTTGGATATGGAGTGCCAATGACACAGCCCTGCACGCCTACTCTCTTCAAGGCACAGTTAATGCCATCGAATCAGACTGGCTTGAACAAGGCACCATCCTTGCCATGGACCTCTCTGCAGAGTCCACGCGAATGGTCATCCTTCGCCACTTACCTCAGACAGAAAAGCAATCTGCTGACGGCAGCCAGGCAAGTGATGAGGCGAGTGAGAATGAAGCGAGTAACACGGCGTCGGACGAACACGGCCATGAAGTGATTGATGTGGCCGTAGTGATTCGCGATGACAGCGGTATGCCAACTGGACTTGGACCTGCTGTACGTATCGCGCGTGGTGACTTCAGTGCCGTAACGTGGTCTGACGATGTCAACATTGCGGCATTAACCGGAGACCCCCATGACACTCAACTTCGAGTGCGCCTGGCCACCGTTGGTGGTCTAAGTAATACCATCGACGCTCCCGATGACGCAGTCCACATTGCCTCCAACCGTCTCGACGGCGTGCTCGTGGCACAGGATGCCAAAGGTGACCTTCAAGTACGTTCGGGTGCTACATGGCGTCTGACCGTGGATGATGTCACAGACGTTCGCTACCCCCTAGCGGTAATGAAAACCAACTGAATAATCTCCACATCAGGACAACGACACGTTATCTACACCGTGCTTTTGGTAATCTGACAAGTCCAACGGATGTAAGCGCGCGATAAACTATCCCTTACCTGCAGCGGAATCCCCACGTGACCACTGCATGCCCAAGGCGTAAGCCCACCCCCAAAAAATTCTAGGAGGCCACTGTGGCTCGACTGTTCGGAACCGACGGCGTGCGAGGCTTAGCAAACGACTTACTCACCCCTGCGCTCGCGGTTCAACTCGGTGAAGCAGCAGCGCGAGTGCTGACAGAAAAAAGCCTTGTTGCTGGCAAGCGTCCTCGGGCCATCGTTGGCCGTGACACCCGCGCATCTGGTGAATTCCTTGACCACGCCATCAGCGCAGGCCTCGCTTCCTCTGGTGTGGACGTCACCCGTGTCGGTGTTTTGCCCACCCCAGCAATCGCTCACCTCACGGCCACCCAGGACATTGACTTGGGCGTCATGATTTCCGCCTCCCACAACCCCTTCCCTGACAACGGCATCAAATTCTTTGCTCGTGGGGGCTTCAAGTTGGAAGACGCCGTTGAAGACGAAATCGAAGCACTGCTTGGCGCTGAACTGACACGCCCTACCGGAGCGGACGTTGGCCGTGTTATCAAGGGTGAAACCGTTGCTGACCAGAACTACATCAACCACCTCGTCAATGCCGTGAACACGGACCTCAGTGGTCTGCGCATTGTGGTTGACGCATCCAACGGTGCAGCTTCCGTAGTAGGACCCGCTGCCCTGCGGGCAGCCGGTGCCGAAGTGCTTGTTATTAACGCCTCACCTGACGGTCTGAATATCAATGCCAACTGTGGTTCCACCCACCCCGAACAGCTCCAGGCATACGTCCGCACCGTGGGCGCTGACATGGGTGTGGCCTACGACGGTGACGCCGATCGCTGCCTAGCTGTTGACGCAGCTGGCAACCTCGTGGACGGCGATCAGATTATGGGTCTTCTCGCTGTAGGCATGAAGGAAGACGGTACACTCGCCTCTGACACCCTCGTGGTTACGGTGATGAGTAACCTTGGCCTGCTTAACGCTATGAAGGCCCGCGGTATCCGCACTGTCCAGACCGGTGTGGGTGACCGTTACGTTCTTGAAAAGATGCTTGCTTTTGGATACACCCTCGGTGGCGAACAGTCCGGCCACGTCATCGATTCCATTCACGGCACCACCGGTGACGGCGTACTGACCTCTCTGCGTGTTGCTGCACGTATGAAGCGTACTGGCGCTTCCCTTGCTGAACTCGCTTCTATCGTTGAGCGCATGCCCCAGACCCTTATCAATGTGCGTGGTGTGGATAAGAGCCGCGTGACCACTGATGCCGGTGTTCAAGATGCCATCAGTGCTGTAGAAGAGAAACTTGGTGATAGTGGGCGCGTGCTTTTGCGTTCTTCCGGTACTGAGCCTCTCGTCCGCGTCATGGTGGAAGCTTCCACTCAGGATGAAGCCGATAGGGTTGCTCAGCACCTCGCTGACGTTGTCAAAGACCGCCTGGCTCTCTAATTTATTTTCGTATCGAATTTAACGGAGAAATAACGATGAGTGTACTAGACGGAGTTCTCGCTGAAGGTAATGCCGATAACCTTGACCTTCCTGAGATCGGAATGTTTTGGTACGGACCAAAATTGCACCGCGCGGAGCAAATGTCAATGCAGTCGTATCTCAATCAAGGGCATCGGGTAAAACTGTTTTGCTATGAAGAGCCACATGGTGTTCCTGAAAAAGTTCAGATTCTCGACGCAAATCAAGTGATTCCAGAAAATAAACTTTTCTATAACCAACGTGGTGGCGCAAAAGGGTCTCTTGGGGCTTTTTCAGATGCTTTTCGTTTTAGGATGTTCAAACTTTTTCCTGGCATTGTGTGGTCCGATACTGACATGGTTTGTTTAAAGCCTGTGTGTGATCATATTGATGGATACCGTTGGGGGTTTGAGAGTGAGAATAGAGTCAATGGGGCTTTACTCTCTATTCCTATTGATTCGCCATTGTTTAAGTGGTTTTATCATGGTTCTATGCGTCCTAATATATGGATGCCTTGGGATTCATGGAATGATCGATATATTAAATTTCGTCGTTTTGTCAATCGTAATCACCCTGGAAACATTCAGCATGGTGAATATGGGCCAACTGGTTTGACACAAGCGGCAAAGTATTTCTCTCTATTGGACACAGTTCAACCTGGACACGTGTACTATCCGCTTAGTTACCATGATTGGGAAAACATTTATTTGGCTCCTGCTGCAGACTCTCGAGAAGTGCTTCTCGGTGCAACATGTCTTCATTTATGGAATGAGGCGCAAAGATGGGCGTCTTGGGATAAGGATGGTTCATGGCGCTCAGATTCTCTATTTGAAGAACTTTGGTCTGCGCTCATGTGATGGATAGTTTCGAGAAATATCCGTATGTATAAGATGGATCTGTCATTTTCTACAGATTAAATCGCTCGGGTGGAGTTGGAATTTGTATTTTCTGTTTTCAATTTCTTGAGATTTTGGAAGATAATCAGGCTAATGAGCCGGTAGGACCTACAACGGTATTTAGTTAGTTTGAGTGCGAACTCCTTCGCATGCATTCATGTGGAATGGCGTTAAACTAAAAATGATTGCGCGTATTGGCTGTTCGCAGTCGATGAGATATTGGTGTGGGCCCCAGTCAACTGAGCCCCCTCGTCAATCAGAGAGTGACGGAGCGCTTGGAGGCTTGGGTGCGAGCGGCCTTCTTGGACGTGCGGATTACGTCGCGCGGGTTGAGCGGAACAATCGTCACATCAGAGGCAGTGGGGGAGAGCGTCGAGGGAACCGTGGTGGATTCGCGCTCTGCATCATCCACGCCAGCCTTGATAGCGGCAGCATCAGCCAATGAAGCAGCCTCTTCGGCGACCTTCGAGGCCTCATCAGCAGCAAGAGCAGCATCGCGAGCGGCAGCGGCGGCGGCTACAGCAGCGCCGGCGGCAGCAACGCGGGGGTTGACTACCTCCTTGGCGTCCTCGTCCTGAGCCTCGGTAGCGTTTTCTGAATCGTCAGCCACTACCTCGCTGCCAGAACCAGAGTCTTCGTTTTCAGAGGTTTCAGGCGCGGAGGACTCTACGGAGGACTCGTCTGCATCAGTCACGTCGGCAGGTGCGTCTGAGGATTCCTCAGAGGAGATATCAGCGGACTCAGCGGCATCATCGTTTGAGGTGGCTGCTGAATCATCACCGTTGTCGGTGGAATCCGAGGACTGAGCATCCTCGCTGGCATCAACGCTCACGGCCTCGGGAGCATCAGCATCGACGGACTCGGATGTGCTGGAATCAAAGGAATCAACGGACGGTGAGGCTGCGTCGTCGGAAGAAGCGGCAGCGGTGGAATCAATGGTGGAGGAATCGTTAGAAGAATCAGAATCAGAAGCGGTTGCCGTGGCAGCAGCCGTAGCAGCGCCACCAGCGGCAGCACCAGCCTTGGCTGTGGAGGACAGGCTCAGATCGTTCTTTGATGGAGCAGATTCCTTAACGGCGTCAGCCACTGACTTGAAGGGATCTTGAAGATCGCGCTTAATCGCGTCAAGATCCTCACCTAATGCATCACGCACAATCTTGCGGGGATCGTATTGGCGAGGATCAAGATCCTTGAGATTCATATCAGCCAGTTCAGGGCCGATTTCCTCAGCAATAGTGGACTTTGCATTGTCCAAAGCTACACGGGCTTGGCGCACTAACTGACCAAGTTTTTGGGCGTACTCCGGTAAGCGCTGCGGGCCAACAAGGACCACAACGAGAAGAAAAATGACGAAAAATTCGGAGCCGTTGATCCCAAACACAATCCTCAGTATAGCCGTGATTGATAAGGGGGAAATCCTGCCTCGTCGTCGGGAGATGAAAGGACTCATTACGTGCCATGAGGGCCTCCCTTGTCAGTTAAGAGGACCATCGCGTGACGGGAAGGAAAGAGAAGGGACTAAGGTGCCTGGCAACGGCGTGATGGCGAATAAGGAACCTGATGAGAACTATAGTGACGCGTCTGATCAGCAATAACGGTAGAACCTGGCACAATAGTGCCCACAGACCACATGAGAGGAATCAATGTGAGTGCAGATAAAAACCTCACCTGGAGTTTTACTGAAGAAGTAGCAGCTCAGGATGACATGACGTCTGCCGCACGGGTGCATGCCAGCGAAATCGGCGCCACTGCGGTTTCCGCTGGTGAAGGAGCAGTTCTGCGCATGCTTGCCGCCGCAACCGGAGCCAAAGCTATTGCTGAGGTCGGCACAGGGGCAGGAGTTTCCGGACTCTGGCTACTGGCAGGCATGGGGGATGACGGCGTACTCACCACTATTGACGTGGAACCTGAGTTCCAGCGCGAAGCCCGTAAGACTTTCGCCGCTGCCGGATACCCGTCCTCTCGTACTCGTATCATCGGTGGCCGTGCTCTGGACGTTATGCCCCGTATGGCAGCACGCTCTTACGACATGGTGGTCCTTGACGCCGAACCGCGTGACACCGCAGACATGATTGAGCACGCCATCCGCATGCTCCGTCATGGCGGTGTTCTAGTGATTACTCGCGCTTTGTACAACGGCAATGTTGCTGACCCGGCCAAGCGTGATGAAGTGACTGTCGCTATGCGTGAACTGGGCAAGGATCTGCGCGCCCGTGAAGATGTGCAGACCACCCTCCTACCCACTGGCGACGGACTGCTTGTTTGTGTCAAGACCGGTGCCTGAGTAACCACCTTATCGTCTGTTACTCGTGTGCTCCTTAATTAGTGCTAGTCATGAAGAGACAACTCATTCTTCATCGATTAGTGATAACAGACTGAACAGAGACCACGGGCGAGAAACAGTTAGTTACTAGCAATCGTTATGACAATATCGGGGCACCTCAAACCGCGATGAACGGGATGAGGCGCCCCGAGTTTTAGTGTGGTGGCGTAGGTTTGAGGAGCTTCAATGGCCAATAGCGAAAAATGGCCTGTTCTAACGGCTAGTGCTGGTTATTGATGGCCACCAATAAACGCTCCCATCAGTGGAATGCCTGCAATTTATTGGGGAGTCACTCCAAGCGGGCGACCAGCTAGGCCACGGGCGCGCTTGGTTAGACGCTGAGCGACCTCGACCAATGCCTCCGCAGCAGGGGAGCCCTTAACAGGGTCAGCGTTGTGAGGAACCTTCGGGTTCACGAACTGATCGTCATCTGTCTCAGGAGTGTTCTGTGCCGCCGGAGCGCCGCCGATGGTGGCGGGGCGACCCACGTCGCTGCCTTCACGCACAGCAATATCGAGCGGCAACTGGGTGAGCAGAGGAACCTCGTATCCCAGTGCTTGCGTCAAAGAGTCAGAGACCGCCTGACCGCCACCGGAACCGAAGATTTCCACGCGGGAACCATCAGGTATCGGCATATAGGACATATTCTCAATAACCCCAACAACACGCTGGTGCGTCTGCGAAGCAATAAGACCGGTGCGTTCAGCAACCTCAGCGGCAGCCAACTGCGGGGTAGTGACCACGATGATCTCAGCATTGGGCAGCAACTGGGCCACCGAGATAGTCACGTCACCGGTGCCAGGAGGAAGATCGAGGAGGAGTACATCAAGGTCTCCCCAGTAAACGTCGGATAGGAATTGCTGGACGGCACGATGAAGCATAGGGCCACGCCACACCACAGGCTGTCCTTCATCAACGAACATGCCGATGCTCATGACCTTGACCCCATGAGCAACCGGAGGAACGATCATGCCGTCCACCTGTGTGGGGGTAGTGTCCACGCCCATCATGCGAGGGATAGAGAAACCGTAGATATCAGCATCAACCACGCCAACACTTAATCCCTGAGCAGCCATTGCGGCGGCAAGGTTCGCGGTAACGGAAGATTTACCCACGCCGCCTTTACCGCTGGTGATTGCGTAGATACGGGTGAGGTTACCGGGCTTGGTGAATTGGATAGTGGGTTCGGCTGCTCCGCCGCGCAGGGTGGCGCGGAGCTGAGCCTTCTGCTCGTCGGTCATCACGCCGAGTTCAACATGAACGTCGGTGACTCCCTCAACCTTGCTGACTGCGGCAATCGTGTCCTTGGTGATGGTGTCTTTCAGAGGGCATCCCGCAACAGTAAGATCAACGCCTACCGTGACCACGCCGTCGTCAGTGATATCCACGCTGCGTACCATGCCAAGTTCGGTGATGGGACGCCGGATTTCAGGGTCGATGACGCCGGTCAAGGCTTCGCGGACTGCTTCTTCGGTGGGATAACTCATGGCCATAGTCTACGTCTGTTGTGCTTGCGTCCCCATTCCTGCCTTTTCTTCGCACTATGATGGGCCAGTGTCTCGGTCCCAGGATTCCCACGTCCGTGACGTTATGCCGTTGGCGCATGTGAACGACTTATCTACCCCAGGAAGTCGCCGTTGAGAATGTCTTGAGTACACGCCCTAGTGTGATTGTTGTCAGAAATACTAAGTTGAAGGAGTTGTATGCCCACCGCACGTCCACACTCTGTGCGCATGCGCGGTCTTGACGGATTGCGAACTATCGCTGTTGGGGTGGTCCTGGGCTACCATCTTCTTCCTCGTCTGGTTCCTGGCGGTGTGGTTGGTGTTGATGTCTTCTTTGTGATTTCCGGCTTCCTCATCACCTCCCTTCTTCTTACTGAACGACGCCGCACCGGCCGTATTGATATCGCTCGCTTCTGGCTCAGGCGTTTACGACGGTTGGTTCCCGCGGTGACCCTTATGGTCATGACAGTCACCGCGTTGGCTGCTATGGCTGGGGGAGATATCTTGGTGGGGATTCGCCGCCAAGTTCTAGGAGCGCTGACTTTTTCCTATAACTGGGTAGAAATTGCCCACGGCTCCTCTTACTTTGATCACACTCGTCCGGCATTGTTGACCAACATGTGGTCGCTGGCAGTTGAGGAACAGTTTTATATTTTCTGGCCCCCGGTGATCGTGCTACTTCTTGGTAGGCGCCTGACTCGCTGCTCTCGTTTCATGGCTGCTGGTATGACGGCTGTGCTTGCAGTTTTCTCAGTTGGGTGGGCCTGGTATTTGACTCAAGGTGGAACAGATCCTTCCCGCGTATATATGGGAACGGATACGCACGCTTACGGCCTCATGATTGGTTCGGCGTTGGCTCTGGCTGATGGATGGGCTTTGGATGCTGCTCGCAGGCCCACGAACTGGCTCGCCCGTGCTGTTGCCTCCTGCCATCATCGTCACGATGCTGATGCCACAACTCCCCTCGCACTGATGAGAGTGGACCACGCGCTCGTGATGGGTCGCGGAATCATCGGTTGGGCTGGCTTAGCAGGCATTGTGATGTGTGCACTGAACATCAATGCTTTGGACCCAGGGATGGTTCCGTGGGGACTGGCAACGGGGTCCTTGTGTGCAGCAGCTGTGGTACAGGCATTGATTCCATCGATTGCTGCGCGTCGCGGACCCGGACGGGCATTAATTCATGTTCTTGACCATCCTGTGTTGACCTGGTTAGGCGCACGTTCTTACGGCATTTACTTGTGGCATTGGCCCTTGTGGGTCTTGGCATTTAGCGTCTTTAAGGGAGTCAGTGGCCCCTGGTGGGCAGCATTACTGATTCTTTTGAGCGTGCTCATTGCTGATCTGTCCTACAGGTTTGTTGAAGTTCCAATGAGGAAAGACGGCTTCGTGCCTACTCTCCGCAGGTGGCGCACGCTTTCAAGTCACCAAACCATGGCAGCCTTGGCTGCGGGCGCGACCGCAGTAGTGTGTGTGGCTGGCGCCGGTCTTGCTGCGCAACCTGAACGCACCAGCGTTGAAGAACTTATAGAATCGGGTGCTCAGGCAGTGGCTTCTGCCGAAGCATCCACCCCTGAAACCAGTACAGCGCCGCCAGCAGTACCAGCGCCTACCCCAGCGAGTTCGATTCCTTCCCCCGATCCCGTTCAAGGGGATGAAGTCTCTATCGTGGGTGATTCGGTGACCTTGGCATCCGCTGGCGCATTGACTGAAAAACTCCCCGGGGTTGCCATTGATGCTGCCGTCTCCCGTTCAATGCTTGCCGCCATGGATGTCCTCAAAGGGCTCGATGCCGCCTATGGCGCTCGGCCTTACGTGGTGATTGCTCTGGCAACGAACGGCACCGTGGACCGTGAACAACTCAACGAGATTCTCAACTACCTCGGTAAGGATCGCCGACTTGTTCTGGTCACCGGATATGCACCCGATTACGCTACCTGGGTTCCTCCAGCCGACCAGACGATCCGTGACTTTGCCACGGAGTACCCGCAGCAAGTTCGCGTGGCATCATGGGACAACGTTATTGTGTCCCACCTGGAGTTTCTCGCTGATGATGAGATTCACCCCGGCCCTGAAGGCGGTGAACTCTACGCTGCTGGCGTGGTTGAGGCGCTTAATTCTTTCTAGTCTGTACGCACTGGTGAAGCATAGAAAATAATGACTGGGGTGAGGGATTCATTAGGGTTGAATGAGGCGAGTTCTGAAAACGCTATCCCACCTGCATAGCACGTTAGTTCCTGCAATCACTAAGTCAAGTCAACTCCGTGAGTGTTTTTATGCGAGTAGTACTTCTATGAACGTCGTTGCACTGCGTGAGTTTAATCATTGAGGAGCATCGTGGCCTAGGTGCTTGCGGCAGAAAGCCAAGCAATCAGCGAGAGCTTCACGACGCTTATCTTTGGATAGGGACCGCGTGCCCACCTCAATCACCACGTCGCCGTCAAAGCCGGTGGAGGCCAAGAACTGCAGCAAACGTTCAGGATGCTGAGAGCCTTGTCCAGGAAGAAGGTGATCATCCTTCGGGCCGGCCACGCCATCAGTCATATGCACATGGCGCAGCGTAGGCCCCAAGGAACGAGCCATTGCCAAACTGTCACAACCCGATGTGGCTGCATGGGACACATCGAGAGTCACTGAGCGATAACCCTGACCGATCGGATCCCACGTGGGGGAATAGGCCTGGAAGTCACGCGTGGAATGAGCAGTGCGGGTACGCCAGGTAAACATATTCTCCACGGCTAGACGTACCTCCGTGCGCTGCTCGCGCTCGGCAATACCGGAGACAAACTGTCGCGCGTAGCGGGTCTGCCAGAAGAACGGTGGATGAATGACTACAGTTGAGGCCCCCACTGCTTGAGCCAGTTCAATTGAGCGATCAATTTTGCCCCACGGTGATGCGCCGAACACTGAGCGCGTCAGCAGCAAGGTCGGTGCATGGATAGCAAGGATAGGGATGGAATAACGGTCCATAAGCGTACGCAGTGTGGAGGCATTCTGCGTATTGCGGTCACTCCACACCATGATTTCCATGCCGTCATAGCCCAGGGAGGAAGCAACCTCGAACGAGGCCTCCGCCCCCTCGGGATACATCGATGAGGTCGATAACCCCACACGGACCTCATGAGTACTTCGGGGCTGATCAATCATGAGTGGTTAGTATCCTCCGAGGGTCCTTGCTGCTCACCATGAGTGGGTTGCATAGGAGAGGAAATGGAAGTGTTGAGCATTTGCTCGCGTTCCTCAGGACTTAGACGCACCCCAAAGCGAGGCTTCTCGTTGGGACGAGAGCCAAATGTGCTGGGAACTGACGGATCCTCGCTGCGTTCGGTGCGGCGTCGAGAACCGAACTGCCCGCCGGGGGTGAGGTTACCTTGCTGGTGAGCTAGAGCCTTAGCAGCTTCATAAGCCTGATCGGAAGCCATGATGGCGTAACGGGCAGCGATTACCTGGGAAACAGATGTGAAGTCACGGCGACCACGGCGCATGGCATACGAAATTCCCTGGAACGTGGCCCCCCATAACACACCTAAAGCTAGGCATCCGACGATAGTGAAACTGTTCATTGAATCGCTGCTGGTTAAGTAAAAGACTGCAGTGAGTAGCACACCCAACCACAGGCCATTGATTGCGCCAGAAAGAAGAACACGTGGCCATGTCATGCGCCCTGTGATGTGCTCGACCTGGCGTAGATCCGTCCCCACGATTGTCAGGGCCTGCACAGGAAAACCGGAATCAGCCAGCATATCGACTGCCTCTTGAGCCTGAGCGTAAGTGGAAAAGGATGCCACTTCATGACCTTGGGTGGCTCGAAGAAGAATTGAGGGTGCCGTGTTGGGGGTTGGTGCAGGTGTCATAGAGCAATAATCCCATGCTTGACGCCGCGGTGACGTATTCCGTGAGTAATACCGCCACTAGCGCAATGCCGTCATCTTCGGGGGGGCGTAAGAGAGACCTGTCTTGTTTTCTCGCAAAGCCTAACGTGGCATTGCAACGCGTTAGCCACGTAGTCTTAAGGAGTGGAGAACACTAGGAATCGCCCCAGCACCCGCGTCTTTGTTGCGCGACTGGCAGGAACAACTGTATTCGATCCCCTTGGTGACGCAGTCGGCAAGGTTGCAGACGTCGTGCTCCTTCTTCAGTTGCGTGACGCACCCCGCGCAGTGGGGGTAGTGGTCGAAGTTCCAGGGCGGCGCCGTGTTTTCCTTCCACTCTCACGCGTCACCTCCATCGCGCCTGGTGCCGTCATTACCACCGGACTACTCAATATTCGCCGATTCACCCAGCGTCACGTGGAAACCCTCGTCGTGGGGGAAATGCTTGATCGCGTTGTGGAAATGAAAGATGGAAGTGGCAAAGTCACCATTCGTGACGTGGGTATTGAAAAGGACCGCGGTCAGGACTGGAAGGTTACCCGCTTGTTTGTCCAGCGTTCCTCTTCCGGACCTTTAGGTTTGCGCAAGGGAGAGACCTTCATGGTTACTCCTGAAGATGTGGTGAGCCTTGGTGGCACGCCCGAACAGCAGGGGGCAACCGCACTGCTTGCCACGATGGAAGATCTTAAGCCCGCCGACCTGGCTGATGTGCTTCACAACCTGCCTGATGCTCGTCGCATGGCTGTCGCTGCTGAACTCAGCGATGAACGCCTCGCAGACGCACTCGAAGAACTCGGTGACGATGATTCTGTCTCCATTCTCTCCGCTCTGGACTCTTCGCGTGCAGCCGATGTTCTTGACGTGATGCAGCCAGACGATGCCGCAGACCTCATGTCCGAACTGCCAGACTCTAAAGCCACCGAGTTACTTGCCTTGATGGAGCCCGAAGAAGCAGAAGACGTGCGTCGCCTCATGGCTTATGACGAATACACCGCCGGCGGCCTCATGACCACTGAGCCCATGATCCTTCCCCCTGAAGCAACTGTGGCCACACTCCTGGCCCAATCACGCAAGGCAGAAGTGACCCCAGCCCTCGCGGCTATCGCCTTCGTGACCCGCCCCCCACTGGAGAGTCCCACAGGACGATTCATTGGCGTGGTTCACTTGCAACGTGCACTTCGTGAACCTCCTCAGACGCTGGTCGGCTCAATCGTTGATCGAGACATTGAAACCGTAGGCCCCGATGACTCAATCGGTACCGTCACGCGCCTCCTTGCTACCTATAACCTCACGGCACTGCCAGTTATCGATGAGGCCCACCGGCTGCTTGGCGCCGTGAGCGTCGACGATGTTCTTGACCACCTGATGCCTGATGACTGGCGTGAAGCCGATGAAGCCATCACTGACGAAACCATTGAGAGGAGCGCAAATGGCTGAGTCCCTCGATACGCCCCTAGAATCCAGTCGCCGCTTACGCTTCAATGGCGGTGACAGTGAAAGTTTTGGACGCTTCGCTGAAGCCACCGCCCGATTCATGGGCTCACCGAAGTTCATCCTTTACATGACGATCTTCGTGGTGGCATGGATCAGCGCCAACGTCATCCTCGTGGCCTACGCAAAGCACTACGCCTGGGACCCCTACCCATTCATTCTCCTCAACCTCGCATTCTCCACACAGGCCTCCTACTCAGCACCCCTTATTCTTCTTGCACAAAACCGCCAAGATGATCGTGACCGCGTGACCGCTGAACAGGACCGTCAGCGAGCAGAGCGCAACCTTGCGGATACTGAATTTCTCACCCGAGAAATCGCTTCACTGCGCCTCGCTATGAACGAAGTGGCCACCCGTGACTTTGTTCGCGGCGAACTGCGCGACCTGCTCGATGAGATTCGTGAAATGACAGAAGACGAAGACACTAACGACGATCAGGACAACAATTAGTTCGTAATCTAGCGCTCGGTTGTTTCAACGTGAAGGGGGCTGCACCCAATGGTGCAGCCCCCTGAAGTTATCTCATCTCCGCTTATTTCTGTGACGACAAGGAAGGTCATCGCCAAGATTCAGTGGTGATGAAACGTCAACTGTCATAAGTCAATGACGCTCAGTTGTCCGACTGAATAAGGCTGGTAATCCATGCCTCGACGTCGTCGATGGTACGAGGAATGGATTCGCTCAGACGCTCCACGGAACCATCGGGACGAACGATGCAGTCATCTTCAATGCGCACACCCATGCCGCGGAACTCTTCGGGAACCTTGAGGTCATCTTCTCGGAAGTACAGGCCAGGCTCGATGGTGAAGCACATGCCCGGCTCCAACTCAGCATCCATGTACATGTCACGACGTGCCTGAGCGCAGTCATGGACATCAATACCCAGATGGTGGCTGGTGCCATGAACCATCCAGCGGCGGTGGAACTGGCCCTCAGGTTTGAGAGTCTCCTCAGCGCTTACACCATCGGGAAGTAAACCCCACTTTTCCAAGCGGTCAGCGAGAACCACCATGGCTGCTGCATGAAGGTCACGAAACTTTGCTCCCGGTTTGTTTGCTGCAGCCAGAGAAGCCTCGCAAGCATCAAGAACAGCCTGGTACACGCGAGCCTGGGGCTCAGTAAAATGACCATCGACGGGGATAGTGCGAGTAATATCGGCGGTGTAGAGGGAATCCACCTCAACGCCTGCATCAACCAGGACCAGGTCACCAGAACGTACAGGGCCGTTGTTATTAATCCAGTGCAGCGTATTGGCATGGTTACCAGCAGCAGCAATTGTTTCATAGCCCACGCCGTTGCCTTCTTCGCGAGCTTTTGCGCCAAAAGCCCCTTCGAGAACGCGTTCGCCACGCCAGTGCCCCTGGGCGCGAGGAATGGAACGGATCAGGTCATCGAAACCTGCTCGGGTGGCGTCCACGGCGTTCTGCATCTGCTGAACTTCCCACGGATCTTTGGTCAAGCGCAGTTCGCTCAGTGCTTCCATTAGAGCTTCATCACTGGCTTGAGCTTCACTGCCGGAGGATAGGCCGGCCTGGCTACGAGTAGAGTCTACGAGAGAGGTCACTGCGTCATCAGCCTCAAGAACTACACGCAGATTCACTCCGCCGGGACCGGCATCCTTAGCCAGAGCATCAGGAAGAGTATCGATGTGTGCGCAGGTGATGCCGGTGAGGGTCTGGATTTCCTCCAGGCTCGGGCGGGCCCCCACCCACAATTCCCCGTAACGTGCATTGGCGTAAAACTCCTCGCTCGACCGTGAAGCGCGAGGACGGAAATAGAGAACAGCTTCATGAGTTGCCTCGCCTTGAGCAACTTTGCTGGAAGCGTCAGTGAGTGGGTGAAGAACCAGAACGGCGTCGGGCTCGAAGTTCGTACCGGTACCGGTCATATGAGCGAACGCGGAATGAGGACGGAACAGGTAGTCGCAGTCATTTGAGCGAACCTTTAGCGGGCCAGCCGGAATGACGAGGCGTTCGCCGGGGAAGGAGGCGCCAATCGCAGCACGGCGCAGTGCAGCGTAAGGGGCGCTATCGAGAGCCTCAGTAGGACCCTGGGGACGTGGACCCCACCCATCGCCAATGAAGTCGCGGAAATTCGCGCAGTACGGCTGAGCCGAACGGTTGGAACCGCGAGAGGCCATCGACTGGGGGGCTTGGGTTTCGGATTCATTCGTCATACCACCATCGTGCCACGTTTGCCTGGACCAGACCTGTCACCAAGCGCAGAACGAACACAACACTCAACACACATGTATCGCTGTCAACGAAAGGACACTTATGCAGCACCATCCACGCAAGGAGCACAGTAGTGAAGAAACGTACACTGCACATATGCGCATCGACCCCCATACGCACAGTTCCTTTTCTGACGGAACAGACACGCCCACCGAGTTACTAAGCAAGGCACGCGATGCAGGCCTGGACGTCATTGGCCTGACCGACCATGACACTGTTGCTGGATGGGAAGAAGCAGAACGTGCTGTGGCCACCAGTGGCGTGAGTTTGCTGCGTGGAATGGAGATCTCCTGCGCCTGGCAAGGCATCTCTATGCACCTGCTCAGTTACCTTCATGATCCTGCCTACCTGCCGCTTTCTGATGCATGCCTGCGAGCACGCGAGACTCGCGTGACTCGCGCCCAAGAAATGGTCGCTCTTCTCGCCGTTGACTTCCCGATCACCTACGAGGAAGTAGTCCAGCAAGCAGGGGGAGCAGTGACCATCGGGCGCCCCCATATCGCCGATGCTCTCGTGGCCAAAGGCTGCTTCCCCGACCGTAGCGCCGCCTTCGCTGGCCCTCTTCACAACGGTTCGCCCTATTACGTGCGTCACTGGGCGCTCGATCCTGTTGACGCCGTGGCACTCGTTCGCGCCGCAGGGGGCGTTCCCGTCGTAGCCCACCCGCGCGCATCAAAACGCCAGAAGAAACTCATTCCCGATGAAGTCTTTGGCCAGATGAAAGACGTCGGCTTGGCCGGTGTTGAAGTCGATCACCGTGACCATGGCCCCGAACAACGTGAACAGGCCGCAGAGATCGCTCAGCGATACGACCTGATGATGAGTGGTGCCTCCGACTATCATGGTGCGGGAAAGCCTAATTTGCTGGGAGAAAACCTCATGCCCGAGGCCATGCTTGAGACAATCCTTGAGGAAGGCGCTTTGCCTCTCGTCACCCCCTGAGAATACTCAGTGAGCGTGGGATAGCGGTATGTCATCATCCGGAAGGGGGAGTGGTCCCCGCTGATTCATCCCTGCGTCAGTCCCCTTCACTGTGGCGGAGCAGACATAATAGGCTCATGGGATATACCGGACGCAGGTTAGTGAAAGCATCACAGGATGTTGCCACTGTGGGACAACAGCGCAACTACCGTGTCATCGGCGTGGTCATCACGCTGGTACTGATTGTCGTGTCACTTTCTCTCCTTCCACTGTCACTAGCACTGGGATTCACGCAATCACACGCACCTGAACAGGTCGTGATTCATGATGAGGCTAACGTACTCGATACCAGGTGGCTTGAAGAAGAAATCTCCAACGTCGATTTCTACACCTCAGGTATGCGTGTCCTAGTGATGAGTGTGGGAGACATTCCCCCGCAAAGCCTCAATGACGAGATGCTTGAACGGATCCGCACCTCCTACGCTGATGAAGGGTGGATTGACCCCGCCCATCCCAATGTTTTCGCTCCCCACGTCCTCATCATCGCTTTCTCACCTGAAGGGCGTCAGGTGGGTTCCTACTTCGGTGAAGATGTCATGATCGGCGCCTCGGGAGAAACAGCCGTCCAAGACGCCGCAAAACCCGACTACCGCGATGGTCGCTGGCAGCAAGGCACCCTTGAAGCAGTCAAGGAAGCAGCAGGACGTATTGATCGCCCGTTCTTTGCCGGATTCTGGGGATGGTTCATCGGTGGCATCGCCGCACTCGCAGGACTCGTAGGTCTTGGAGGAATGGGGCGTGTTCGGGCAAAAAACAAGTCCATTATCAACGGACTCAAACGCTCTTACACCAACATCACCAAAGACTTTGACTCCACCGCGCTCGCGGCCATGATGCTTCCTCAGGACAAAGACCATTCCACCCAGGTACTCGCCCGCTATGAGCAGTACAAGCAGGACTATTACGCGGCCACCAGTGTGATGCAAGGATTCTCCGAGCCCAAGGGGCTGCACTTGTTCAACCCCAATGTGAGCACTGATTTACAGCGCATCCATGACCGGGTGGTCTCTGTTGATGCCATGGATGACGTTATTAGGAACGCTGAAATCTTGTATTCCCATGGGCCCACCTGGCAGCAGGTCTGGTTCAATGAAATCGGGCCCATCTGTGAAGAATTGGCTGCATTGTCTGACATGGCGATGGACTCCCAACGCCGCTACCCTGGTGTCAATTTCACCGAGTTCCAGAGGTATGTGGCTGACGCTTTCGGGCAAGTGGATAGCCTCGGCATACAACTAGGGGAAAAGGCCATCGATGCTGAACAAGCACTCAGCGAACTCGATGTCATTGCTCAGACTACTCGTATGCAAGGTGCTCGGGTCATGGAAATGATTATGGAGCGCATGCCTGAATACCAGCGCCGCGTATTTACCGGTTCAATCTCAGTTGCCCAGCAGAAGGAGCAGGTCTACAAGGGATATTGGCGTTGGGGTAACCGCTCCATGAGTTACAACCCCGCCAGCACCATTCGCGCTCACGAGGGAAGTGTGTACTGGAACCCTGACGCCGTATGGGCTGCAACCACTCGTGCAGGAAACCTGGATGTCAGCCAGTCCTCATGGGGACGGCGCTATTCCTGGGGAGGCGGACCCTACCCGCGCAGTTACTATGGCAACCGCACTTACTATGGTCCTGTGGTTCTTGTGGATCGTGGTTACCACTCCGCGCGTTCCACTGCTGATCCGTCGCGCTCGAATACCTCTTCTTGGGGTGGCTCAGGTGGCCGCGTGGGTGGATTCTCAGGCGGATCTGGTGGAAGTTTCTCCGGTTCTGGTTCCTCATCCTCCTTCTAGGTCGCCAGAATTCTTTGGTAATCCGTCTGTGGGGCGTGCCCCGTCTCACGTGATCTCGCCTTGTTGATAGGTGTGCCTCTATGGAAAGATAATTCTTTGGTTGCCGGTTCACCGTCACAATCCGTGATGGACCCGGAGCCCTCTGACGCTAAGGAGAAACCTATGAAGCAGGGGATCCACCCCGAATACGTGACCACTCAGGTGACCTGCACCTGTGGTAACACGTTCGAGACTCGTTCCACCGTCACCTCCGGCGAAATTCGTGCCGATGTGTGCTCTCAGTGCCACCCGTTCTACACGGGCAAGCAGAAGATTCTGGACACCGGTGGTCGTGTGGCCCGCTTCGAGGCTCGCTACGGCAAGCGCTCCAAGTAACTGTCTTATCCCGACGCCGATCTGCACTATCGTGTAGGTCGGCGTCGGTGTCGTATCTGGCCAGTGCCCGCGCACTACGGCTAAAGCACCATCATTATGTCACCCCAGCCTTCGCATTACAGAGAGTCAGTCATGTCCCAAGACTTTTCAGCAGCACAGCCCCTCCTTGACGAGCACGCTGAGATCGAAGAACAAATGGCTTCCGAAATGGCTTCTGACCCCGTGGTGCTGCGCAGGCTCGGCCGCCGTTACGCAGAACTCGGTCCTGTGGTGGCCGCGTATCGCACATGGCAACAGGCTGCCCAAGATTTGGCTGACACGCGAGACCTTGCTGACGATCCTGACTTCGCTGCGGAATTGCCTGCCCGTGAGACGGAGGAATCTGCCGCAGCAGACCGCCTGCGCCAACTCCTTGTTCCCCGTGACCCAGATGATTCGCGTGATGTGATTATTGAGGTCAAAGCTGGTGAAGGTGGTGAAGAATCCGCCCTCTTCGCCGGTGACTTGGTGCGTATGTACTTGCGTTATGCTGAATCCAAAGGCTGGGCTACCGAAATGCTCGATGCTACCGAGTCTGACCTTGGCGGCTACAAAGATGTTCGTATCGCGGTGAAAAACCGTAGTGCGGTACCACCTGAAGAAGGTGTGTGGGCTCACCTCAAATATGAAGGTGGAGTACACCGTGTTCAACGTGTTCCCGTCACCGAAAGTCAGGGACGTATTCATACCTCTGCGGCAGGTGTCCTAGTGATGCCTGAAGTTGATGATCCGGGTGAAATCGAAATTGATCCCAATGATCTGCGTATCGATGTGTTCCGTTCTTCTGGCCCTGGTGGGCAGAGCGTGAATACTACTGACTCAGCAGTCCGTATTACTCACGAGCCCACTGGCATTGTGGTGTCGATGCAGAATGAAAAGAGTCAGTTGCAGAACAAGGAAGCTGCTATGCGTGTGCTCCGTGCGCGACTCTTAGCAGAACGTGCCGCCCAGGCTGAGGCTGAAGCAAGCGCAGCCCGTCGTAGTCAGGTTCGTACCGTGGACCGTTCCGAGCGTATCCGTACCTACAACTTCCCTGAAAACCGTATTGCTGATCACCGCACGGGATACAAGGCTTATAACCTTTCTGCTGTGCTTGATGGGGATCTTGGTCCTGTGATCGAGTCTGCCATAGTGATGGATGAAGCAGAACGTATGGCTGCTGTGGGGCAGGACTGACCATGATTCATCGCGTGGAACATGAGCGTCTTGTTCCATCGATGTTGCCGCGTCAAGCGGTGAGGGTGATTACTTCACGGCTTGTTCAAGCTGACATTGTGAACGCCGAGGGAGAAGCTCGCCTTATGGTGGAACATGTCCTTGGCTCCCCACTTATCCTTGCACGCAATCTTTCTGACAATGATGTTGAGGCTCTCGACGACATGGTGGAGCGCAGGAGTCAGCGCATCCCGCTTCAGCACATTTTAGGACTCATGTGGTTCCGTTATCTGGAACTCCAGTGCCGCCCGGGAGTCTTTGTGGTGCGCCCAGAGACGGAAGTTGTTGCTGGATGGGCAATCGACCACCTCGTGGCCTTTGGGGCAGCTCCTGAGACAAGGACATGTGCGGGAACTGGAGATAGGGTGTTGAGCAGTGCCGTGATGTCTGATGGTAGTCAGGTGACGCCATCAGGTGTAGGGCAGGAATGTTCCTCTCGCCCCTTACGTGTCCTTGACCTATGTACAGGGTCGGGTGCGATTGCTGGAAGTATCGCCAGTGAGGTGCCCGGAGTTGAGGTTGTTGGCGTTGATATCAACCCGCAAGCAGTGGAATTGGCTCGGCAAAATTGCTCGGCTCCCACACTGGGTGATGCTTCACGGCGTGTTTCTATCTGCCATGGAGATGTTCTTGACCTGAGCGTCGTTCAGGGACCGCGTGGTGAGCAATGGGAAGCGGGAACGATTGACCTAGTCGTATCTAATCCTCCCTACGTTCCAGCTGGTGCAGTTGAAGATTATGAGACTACTTGTGATCCAGATAGTGCTGTGTATGGGGGAGGGGATGATGGTATGGATTTCCCTCGAGCGCTTATTGCTCACGTCTTCCACTTGCTTAAGCCCGGTGGTGTGTTTGTGATGGAACACGACTCATCTCAAGGGGTGGCCATTTGTGAGGCTGCGCGCGCAGCAGGATTTTGCCAATGCTTGATTCATCCGGACTTGACGGGGCGTGATCGTTTCCTTACGGCGCAGCGTCCTGGAGTGCAGGCTTAATAGCCTAGTCACCACGTTAGTGTTCCTGGCTTATGTCATGATTGATAAAAGTTCGGGCTTGCGAAGTTCGGATACCCGAAACTAGAGTAAAGGCTACTTACTCCGTCCCTATCTGACCTATCGGGAACGCTCATGACCGCCGCATCTCACCGTATCGCTTCACCCCTTGTTTCACATGCAATCTCACGCCGCAGCGCCTTCATTGCTACGAGTGCCAGTGTGCTCACTTTGATGGGAACACTCGCAGCCTGCAGCCCCAAGGCCTCATCAAGCGCTGAATCACAACAGGATTATGAAACCGATCCTCATGCGCCCCGAGTCCTTGCCACCTTCACCGTCATTGCCGATATTGCCCGCAACGTCTCCGGACCACACATGGATATCCGTTCCATCACCAAGCCCGGTGCCGAAATTCATGACTATGAACCCACGCCTGATGACATCAAATCCGCTCAAAACGCTTCCCTCATTATCAAAGCAGGACTAGGTCTTGAACGATGGTTCGACAAGTTCACAAACCATTCCAAGGCTACTGTCGTTGACCTGTCCGAAGGGATTGACCCCATCATGATCTCCGGGGGCGAATACAACGGACAGCCCAACCCTCACGCCTGGATGAGCCCCATCAACGTCGTCCACTACGTTGATCTTCTCGTCACCGCTTTCTCCACTGCAGCACCCGAGCACGCTGACGACTTCGCCAAGAGGGGAGCTGACTATCAAGAGCAACTACGCGGCGTCATGGAATCGATGACGCAAGAACTTAACAAACTGCCTGAAAATGAACGTGCACTGGTCACATGCGAAGGCGCCTTCTCCTACCTGGCCAAGGATGCAGGACTAGCTGAGGGCTACCTCTGGCCAGTGAACTCTGATAACGAAGGCACCCCTCAACAAATAGCCTCCACCATTACTTTTGTTGACGACAACCACGTCCCCGCCGTGTTCTGTGAATCCACCGTCAATGACAAAGCCATGAAACAAGTTGCCCAATCCACCGGCGCAGACTTCGCTGGCGTGCTTTACGTGGACTCACTCACCGGCCCCGACGGAGACGCCCCCACCTACCTTGACCTCATTACCTACGACGCCACCACCATCACCAATGGACTGAGCGGAAAGAACGGACAGTGACCACCTCACACGACGAATCCGCAGCACTCCATGTTGAATCGGTCAGCGTCCACTATGGAGACGTCCACGCCCTAGAACTCGTGGACCTCACTGTGGCGAAAGGCTCCATCTGCGCACTCGTGGGGATGAATGGTTCAGGGAAGTCCACCCTCCTGCGCTCCGTCATGGGGCTGACCGAACCCGATCATGGTCGCATCATCATTCATGGCCTGCCTCCTGCGCAGGCCCGCCACCACGGGCTGGTTGGATACGTCCCTCAGGAAGACGCCGTGGATCGCGATTTTCCGATCACCGTGGGCGAGGTGGTGATGACGGGCCGATACGGACATATGGGGATTCTTCGACGCCCCAGTACAACAGATCATGAACACGTCAGCCGAGCTTTGGAGATTACGGGTCTTACCGATCTCAGTGATCGCCAAATCGGGGCTCTGTCCGGCGGACAACGCAAACGTGCCTTCCTAGCCAGAGCCCTATCTCAAGAAGCACAACTTCTGCTCCTTGATGAGCCCTTTAGCGGCGTGGATAAAACCAGCGAAGCACTCATGTCTGACATTTTGCGCAGCCATGTGGACAAGGGAGGAAGCGTGCTTATCTCCTCTCACGATCTTAAATCTCTTCGCCAATTAGCAGACCGAGCGGTGCTTTTACACCGCCACGTGGTAGCAAGCGGCCCAGCCGCCGACATCCTTACCCCATCCAATGTCGCCCAGGCCTTCGCTATCAGCATGGATGAAGGGGAGGAGATTTTGTCATGATCAATTTCTTCACTGAGCCACTCCAGTATGAATTCATGATCAACGCCTTTGTCGTAGCCACGGCTGCAGCGGTGGTCTGCGCACTACTGTCCTGCTGGATTGTCCTTATCGGCTGGTCCCTGCTTGGGGACGCAGTCTCACACGCAGTGCTACCCGGGGTGGTGCTCGCCTTTATGTTTGGCCTGCCCTTCACCGTTGGCGCTTTGATTGCAGGGCTCATCGCGGTCACTCTCATCGGAACAGTCCGTGACACCTCACGCGTAAAAGGGGACGCCGCCATCGGCGTGGTGTTTACCGCTTTCTTCGCCATTGGTCTCATTCTCAAATCGCGCTACCCCTCCAACACGGACCTTAACGGCATCATCTTCGGCAACGTCCTGGGAATCTCTCACACTGACCGCATCATGGTGCTGAGCCTGGCCGTCATCGTCGGAGCAATCCTTATCGCCCGGCGCAAAGACATCACCCTTTTCGCCTTCGATTCTGTTCACGCTCATGCTATTGGCCTTCACCCTAAGCGCATTAGCGCCTTGGTACTCCTCTTGCTGGCACTTACCACCATCGTGGCACTGCAAGTAGTGGGCGTGATTTTGGTGGTAGCCATGCTCGTTATCCCAGGAACCACCGCCTACCTGCTCAGTGATCGCATGGGGCACATGCTCATCATTGCACCCAGTATTGCGGCACTGTCAACGATCACTGGTCTCTACATCGCCTACTGGACCAATGCATCACCGGCAGGATGGATAGTGGTCTGTCAAGCCATCGCCTTTGCCCTGGCTTATATTGGGTCGCCCAAGTACGGCATGGTCCATCGATTCCTCGTCAAGCGGCGTCATGCGATGAATCCATCAGAACTATCAAAAGGCTTATGACGTTGTGATAATGCTCGTGAGAGGGCGGTAACCGCGTCATGACACGGTGTGGGGGGCAAGGCTTCAAGCCTTGCCCCCCACACCACCACTAGGTCAGAAAGATGACGTTAGCGTCCCGCGTTAGTTCACGCCGATAGCACTGCGCATATCAGCCTTAATTGCTTCTAGGCGTTGCGCAGCATCGTCACGTGCCTGAGCAATGTCAGTGGACTCATCGGTGTCGATGATGACCTCGCAGTAGCACTTGAGTTTAGGCTCAGTACCGGAAGGGCGAACAATGACACGGTCATTGCTTTCGGTGACAAACATCAGGCCATCAGTGGGAGGCAATGAGCCGCCGTTACCATCGCTGGCACCATCAAGAAGATCTTCGACAGTGGTCACGCGGCTACCAGCCAGTTCAGCCGGAGCGCTGGATCGCAGCCGAGCCATTGCATCAGTAATGAGAGACAGGTCCTTCACACGAATGCTCAGCGGACTCGTCGCATGCAGACCATGATCACGAGCCAGGCGATCAAGAAGGTCACTAATGGAACGCCCCTGCTGTTTTAACACACTGGTCAGTATTGCCATACGAACCGAAGCAGAAATACCATCCTTGTCGCGGACGGCAGCCGGATCCACACAGTAGCCCAATGCTTCCTCATAACCGAATACCAAGTTCGGGACACGAGAAATCCACTTAAAGCCAGTCAGCGTGATGCGGTGGTCCAGGCCGTGCGCCTGAGCGATACGGCGCAGCAGACGAGAGGACACGATGGAGTTAGCAAGCACGCCCTGACCAGCGAAAGCAGCCAATTCAGCGGACTGCTCGCCAAGCAATGCGCCAACCTCATCGCCAGTCAACTGACGGTAGCCAGCCTCGCTGGAAGGATCAGGAATCGCCACAGAGCAGCGATCGGCGTCAGGATCATTAGCGATGATGAGATCAGCTCCCACCTCACGGGCAGTCTTGAAGGACTCATCCATGGCACCTGGTTCCTCAGGGTTGGGGAACGTTACCGTGGGGAAGTCAGGATCAGGGGAGAACTGAGAAGCAACAGGAGTAATCGTGTGGAAACCAGCCTGCTCGAGAGCCTGCTGGCACAGAGGGCCACCAACGCCGTGCATCGCGGTCAGAACGATGGACACATCAGCAACAGCGCCCTGGCAGGAGACGGTCTTTAAACGCTCCAGGTAGGCCTCACGCATATCATCGCCGACAGTCTCCCAGCCCTCAGAAGGCATAGGGACCTCGGCAAGAGCGCCCACATTGGCAATATGGCTGGCGATGTCTGCATCGAAGGGAGGAACAATCTGCGCCCCCTGGCCGGCATCAGTGACCGCGCGGCCACCGAGGTAGACCTTGTAGCCATTGTCCTGAGGTGGGTTATGAGAGGCGGTCACCATGACACCGGCGTCGCAGTTCAACTCGCGAAGAGCAAACGCGAGAACCGGAGTGGGGCAGTGATCATCAAACAAGAGCGCCTTGCCGCCAGCACCAGTTACTACTGATGCAGTGTCCTCAGCGAACTGACGGGACATATGGCGAGCATCGTGACCAATGACCACTGAAAACCCTTCACCCAGTGTTTGGCGAAGGTAAGAAGCTAAACCGGCAGCAGCACGGATCACCACAACACGGTTCATGCGGTTGGGGCCAGGACCGATTTTGCCGCGCAAGCCTGCAGTGCCGAAAGTCAGGGTGCCGTTGAAAGCATCCTGTATTTCCTTGATGGCTTCTTCATCATCACGGTTGGCAGCCTCAAGCAAATCAGACAGTTCCTGTGCAGTCTTCTTGTCCGGATCGTCATTGATCCAGGAGGTCACCATGTCGGTATCAAAGTGTTTCATGATGTGAACCGTACCCGCTTGCTCTGACATTGTGTAGAGAAATGACCTAAACCGAGAGGACCATCACCCGTGGGCTGAGACACAAATATGCGATGAGTAGGGAAAACGCAGGACTTTAAGTAATTCGATTAGGGGAGAGAAGGGGAGATAAACAGTCTCAAAAAGCGTGGTGTTCATCCCCCGTTTGCTTTGATATGAGCATGATGGAGCCATGACAAAACGGACTTCATACCGCAAAGGCCCCGTACTTCTTCGTGGCCAGCAAATTCCCGAGCAAACTACTGACAGTCGACTCCTTGATGGACGCTCAGACCCTGACTGGATTCACAACGATCCCTGGCGTGTGATGCGTATCCAGGCGGAATTTGTTGAAGGTTTTGGTGCGTTGGCTGAATTGCCTTCAGCCATCAGCGTGTTTGGCTCAGCACGTACTAAGCCGGACGAATCTGGCTATCACACAGCCGTGGCCGTGGGAAGGGGACTGGCAGAAGCAGGATTCGCCGTCATTACCGGTGGTGGCCCCGGCATGATGGAAGCAGCCAACAAGGGGTGTCAGGAATCTGGCGGTGTTAGCGTAGGCCTGGGAATCGAACTACCTATGGAACAGGGGATGAACGATTACGTGGATCTTGGCGTGAACTTCCGCTATTTCTTCGCTCGTAAAACCATGTTCGTCAAGTACGCCGATGGCTTTGTGGTGATGCCCGGTGGATTTGGTACCTTCGATGAACTATTTGAGTCCCTTACTCTTGTGCAGACAAAAAAGGTCTCTTCCTTCCCTATCGTCTTGGTGGACCGCTCTTACTGGGGTGGATTGTTCGACTGGGTTCGTACAGAAGTGGTTTCCCGCGGAATGATCTCAGAAAAAGACCTCGACCTCATCACCATTGTGGATACCGCTGAAGAAGCTGTTGAGGCTGTTGTTAACGGGGTTCGTGAACTTCGTGACGAGTGAAGATACTGAAGGGTATTTTCGACTTTTGTGGTGATGGTGAGTTTTCTCCGAAACGGACAGGAACTTTCTGTGAGCAATTTCCGGCCGTTTTTCGTGCATTGTGACGTAGAATAAGGCTGGTGTGTTAAACGCACAGATCCTGAAGAAAGGGAAGCACATGGCTGCCATGAAGCCCAGGACCGGTGACGGACCGCTTGAGGTCGTGAAAGAAGGACGCTCGATTATCATGCGTGTCCCCCTCGAAGGAGGCGGTCGCTTGGTGGTTGAGCTGGCCCCACAGGAAGTAACTGCTTTGGGTGAGGCTCTCAAGACTGTCAAGGTCTGATGAGACTGTCTGCTCGGTGATGGGCCTGCTCCGCGTGGAGCGTTAAGCATCATCGCATTAGGGTGAAGTGATCATTTCCTTCATTTGATGACTACGAGGGGCGGAGTGACCGGAAGGTCGCTCCGCCCCTCGTTTTCTTGCTTATGGTGCGACCTAATCAGTTCCCGGCAATTACGCGGAGTGTGGAGCCATTTTCTGTACTCGTTACTTCGATACGGTCAGCGATTTCTCGCTTGAGTTCTTCAACGTGTGAGACTAATCCGATGATGCGTCCGCCTTCACGGAGTTGATCCAGCTCATGCATCACGGCTGAGAGAGTGTGAGGATCCAAGGAGCCAAAACCCTCATCAATGAACAGGGTCTCGAGGTGGATACCGCCGCTT
Source organism: Actinomyces vulturis (assembly GCF_001687305.1). Taxonomy (GTDB): domain Bacteria; phylum Actinomycetota; class Actinomycetes; order Actinomycetales; family Actinomycetaceae; genus Actinomyces; species Actinomyces vulturis. The sequence continues at coordinate 191,036 of NZ_LZRK01000003.1, read as the reverse complement.
TCGGCACTGACCACATCAGCCAAAGCCAAGGCTAGGGACAGTGACACGTAGAAGGTTTCGCCGCCGGAGAGGGTGCGCGGGTCACGGGCCTGCTCGTTTTCGCTGAATAAGTCGATCACCTCAAGCCCTAGACCGTGGCCTTTGCGCTTGGATGAGCCGGATTCTCGATGGACTCGGCGTAGCGAGTAACGACCATTACTCATCGTCATGAGACGGTCATTGGCGAAGGTAACAACATCTTCAAAGCGGTTCATGAGCACCCATGTGCCCAGCGATGTTTCTTGAGCATTGTCACCGGTAACAAGACTTGCTACGTAAATGAGATCCGCATGTTCGGCGCGTGAGCGATCCGCTTCATCGATGGCTTCTTCCAACTGATGAATCATTGATGAGGCAGTGTCATGCTGTGAACGGAGCGTGGAGAGAACGGCGCTTGCTTGTTCTTCCGCAATGCGCTGGCGTTCCACAACGGTAGCGAGTGCATCGCAATCGGGAGTTGGGAGTTCATCCACTCCCACCAATGTAGGATCACTCAACTGCTGTTTCACTGCTTTTACATCAGTGGTGTACGTAGAATGAGTAGCCACATGCGCAGCAAGGTCATCCTTAGGTAAAACATCTGGACGAGCCGCTTCAATGGATTCGTAACCATTGTTTTCACACAGGAGGGTGAGATCGTCCGTCGCATGCGAGAGCGCTTCCTGTGCTAGATGGTACTGGTCATAACTATCGACGACTCGCTTGGCCCACGAGTAGTGAACAGTCACATCCTGGTAGCGCTCTTCTAGGGTTTCAAAACCTTGGCGATGTTCATCAATGAGGGTGCGAGTGTCATTGAGTTTTTGTTCAGCAAGTGTCGCTGCCTGAACCGCACCAGTCCATGCATCCTTCGCTTCACTCGTTGTTTGTGATGAGGCTTGCTCTTCAGCAGTGAGTTTCTTGAGTTGCTCGTCAACAGACGCCGCTGCCTTGCCAGCAACAACGCATGCCTCATGGGCCTGGGCAGCCGCTTGCAGTTCCTCATTAACTTTCTCTGGGCTAAGGCCTTGGGAGAGGTCACGCTGGGAATCCTGCTGCTGACGAAGATTCTCCAACTGTGTAGCGATGCTGTGCGTGTGGGCCTGTGCTGTGTCATAGGACTGATCAGCAGTGTCAACAATTTCTTGACTAATGTCATTATCGTCCGGCAACAGGGCAGGGTCAGGGTGGTTTGTGGAACCACAGACTGGGCAGGGGGAGTCGTTATCAAGCGCTTGGGCGAGCAGACCCGCCTGAGCATCAATCCAGCGCTGGTGAACAGCAGTCTTTGCTTCGAGAAGTTCGTGTTGCTGAGACAAAGCCTTCTCATACTCCGGCTGAAGTGCAGCAATTTTCTCGCCGATTGCCACGACGTCATGAGCTGCCTTATGACGTTGCTTGACTTCATTGAGCTCAGTCAAGGCTTGTTCAAGTCCCGCAGCAATAACCTGCTGCTCCGCTTTCTCTTTTTCGAGTGCCTCCCGGTGTGAGGGAAAGTCCTGAGCAGACTGAAGAGCTGCGTCATATGTAGCTTTGGACGATTCCACCTGCTCGTGAGCAGCGGTAACTGCTGCTACTAGGGACTCGAGGGAAGCAGCCTGCTTGAGCACGGGTTTAAGAGCAGCAACTTCGTCATTGAGATCATTCACCAGGGTGTGGCGAGCCTCAGTGTCCTTTGCTTGAAGCACATCAGGGTATTTTTCTGCATGAGGATCATCGGCAAGGCCGTCAACCGCACTCTTGGCTGCCGTAAAGTCCTTGCCTGCGCGCTCAAAAGCACGAGAACCATCAAGAACATTCTGTGCACGATGCGCACGATCGATGAGTTCTTTCAGTTCATCCATCACCTTCGCTTGGCTGTTTAACTCATTCAATGAGGTGCGTAGCCGTGCCAGACGTTCTTGACGAGTCACGAGATCGCGAGCGTCAGTGAAGCGTGCTTGCGCATCTTTGAAGGCCTGATGGCTGACATTAAACGCTGACTGTGCATGCTCAACGCGCTGGAGGAGGAACTGAGCCACGCCCGTAACCCGCAATGAAAGCATCGAACGGTAGTGGTAGTCAGACAAATCGGTGAAGGCCGGTGAATCATCGTTATTCGACGGGGCTTCATCATTGTCTTCCGGCGAGGCATTAGCATCCTGGTCTATGGGTTCAAGAGAAACATCCTGCCCGTTGGCCACTGCGATAAGGGACGCATACGGGGTATCACCCTGTAACTGTTCTGCTTGATCAAAGCGCTCAAGCATGGTGGACAGTGACTGCACCGTTAGGGCTACTGAGGTATCTGCTTCTCTGCTGCGGCGCCGCGCATCCTTGGACTGCTCTTCGAGATAGTGCTGCATCTCGTCATAGGTCACGGTGCCGAAAACATCGCGGAGTAAACCGTGACGCTCTTCCGAGGAGGAGCGTAAGAATTTCGCGAACTTGCCTTGGGGAAGAACGACTGTCTGAGTGAACTGCTCGCGGGTGAGTCCCACAATCTGCAGGACTTTTCGGCTCACTTCATCGACGCGGACTAGAGGCGTACCTAGCCCATCACCATCAAGTTCATTGATGGACCACATGGCGACTGTGGGTTTTTCTGTTACTAGTCCGGTACCACGTTTTTTCGGACGCTGATATGCCGGTGTACGCCGGATTCGGAACATGCCGTTAGGAGTGGAAAACTCCAGGGCCACCACAGTTTCGGTGGATGGGTCGGCAAAGGTTGAACGAATGCGATCCGTGGACGAATCATCGTCGGCGACATTGCCGTAGAGAGCGAACACGATTGCATCGATGATGGTGGTTTTTCCACTACCGGTGGGACCGGTGAGCAGGAACTTTCCTGAGGCTTCAAAATCATCGAAATTGATGGTGTGCGTGCCAGGGTAGGGGCCGACTGCTTGCAGGGAGAGACGATGAATATGCATTAGTTGCTCCTACCTGCGCTTAAAGATGCTTCGTACGCTTGACGAAGGATCGTGAGGTGGTTGTCCGTGGGGGTAGTACCAGTCATCGTGCTTAAGAAATCACCGGATACTTCCAGGGGATCACTTGCGCGAGTAATCGCGATTGATTGACGTTGAGGTTCAGCGGCCTGGGCATAGGAGAAGGAGAGCATATGAGGGAATCGGTGCTTCAGCCTGCTCACGGCGCCTGGTACACGCTCTCCCGTCAGAGTGACGTCCAACCATGCGTCCTTGAGGTAATCAAAGGCGCCTGATTCACACTCATCCATGCTCATCGAAACACGTTCAATTCGGTGGTCAAACGGCGTGGTGATCGTTTCCCAAGTCCCCGATTCAGTATCAATGACGACATTGGATTTCTGGTGAGCGGCTTCGGAGAACGAGAAGGGTAAAGCCGAGCCACTATAAACTAAAGCCGGGCGGCGCTCCTCGTCACGTTCAGACGAGGAGGAGAAAGCAAAAGCACCCTCATCCAGTATTTGGGGACGGTGCAAATGTCCAAGAGCCACGTAATCGAGCCCAGGACACCGATCAGGACGCTCTGAATAACCCAGCGTGGTGAAGAGTGACGATGACACGCTGTCCACACCACCAACCCGAATATCACGTTCGGAATCGGTAACTTCACCGCCGGTCACAAACGCATGGGCCATGGCAATGACCGGAATACGCCGTGACCATGACTGAGAACGAGTCGATAAATCTGTTCCTACTAATCGCAGGGCTCCACCCATCACTGCTTGATGAGACCGGGGGAGAGGTTCTTGAGAGGACTCCATCTGACGCTCAAACAGCACCGATGCCAAGGGAGCACGGGCAACATCCGGATCCAAGTATGGCAACGCATAGACCACAGCACCGATGTTCCCGTCGCGATCTGGCAATTCGATTGCCTGGGCAACGTCGGTGATCGACGGTTGAACGTGAACGCGATCGGTAAAAAGACGATGCCCAAACCCTAGGCGAGTGGCGGAATCGTGGTTTCCCGGTGTCAGCACCACATGCGTGAGCGCACTGAGGCGCTCCATCGCATCATTGAGTAACTCCACGCTCTCCACTGGCGGCAAGGAACGGTCATAGACATCCCCGCTCAGGAGGACAGCATCGATCATCTCATCACGGACAATTTGCTCAATGTGATCGATGAATGCGGCATGCTCTGCGTGCAGAGTCAGACCATGAAAAGTGCGCCCCAGATGCCAGTCAGAGGTGTGAAGAATTCGCATGGCCCCATCGTGCCACGGACTAGTGACACATATAGCCCGTCTGCTACGAGGAAATCAGGCAGTCACCAAACCAGCCCCCACACTGATCATGATGAGCACACCGATGACCACGCGGTAGACGATGAACGAGGTGAACTTGTTGGAAGAGACGAAGCGAAGCAGCCAAGCGATAGAGGCATAAGCAACCACCCCGGAGACTACCGTGGCCACGAGGGTAGGAACCCAACCGACAGTGGCAGAGATATCTGCGGCACCTGTGATGGCTTCGAGCACACCCGCAGCCACTAACGCCGGAATACCCATGTAGAAGGACAAACGTGTTGCAGTGACGCGATCGAAACCGCGGAACAATCCGGCGCTAATGGTGGCGCCAGAGCGGGAGATACCAGGAAAAACTGGAGCAAGAGCCTGGAAGCAGCCGATGATTAGTGCATCAACAATGCCCACATCATTCATGGATTTAGTCAGAGACTTACGACGGTCAGCCATCCACATCACGCCACTCCACACGATCAGGGCACCTGCGATAATCCACAGGCTCCGTGAGGTGGTTTCAATGAAGTCTTTAAAAACTAGGCCTACAACGGCGACAGGAATGGAGCCAATGATGATTCCCCACCCCAGAGTGTAATCGGGGTGGTTTCTTTTGCTGATATTGCCCAGACCGCTCACCCATGCGGTAGCGATACGGACGATGTCTTTCCAAAAGTAGATGATGGCCGCGATAATGGCACCCACCTGGATGACGGCAGTGAAAGCTGTCATACCCACGGAATCAATTTGGTAGCCGAGAAGTTTTTCTACGATGTTGAGGTGACCGGTTGATGAGACCGGAAGAAACTCGGTGATTCCCTCGACAATTCCCAAAATGACGGCATGGATAAGGTTCATGTGCACGCTCCAGACATACGGTGCTTTCGGCTTGTTAGGCCAGGACTGCGTCCAGATTAGCGCCATTACAGGTTGGTGACTCTATCGGGCGCGCAGCCGTAGGGTAGGGCCCATGACACATCAGCCTCTTCGACGTTCTCTCCCCTTGGCAACATCAGGTCAAGCCAGTCCAGCCTCTGCGTGGACCTCCCGCCGTCATGAACAACTGCGTCGTAATAGCCTCATTCTGGTGTGGATAGTGGTGGCTTTCGCTGCTGCTGTGATGAACCATTGTGAGTCGTGTATTCACCCCGGCGGCTGGTTCGTTATCCATGCGCTGCTACTTGGAGCAGCGGGCAGTGCCATCACGATTTGGAGCGCCCACTTCGCCACTACTCTCCTACGTCTTCCAGCGCGCTTCGGTCCATGGATGCTTGATGTCCGCCTCGGTGCTCATACGGTGGGCACCGTGCTGGTTCTCGCCGGTGTGTTAGATGACCGCATTGTCTTGACTTTTTTTGGTGCTCTTTGTGTTTTAATCAACGTTGCTATCGGCGTGGCTTCTATGATTCTCGATAAGCGCCAGTCAGTGGGCGCGCGTTTTCACACGCTCGTTTCTTATTACGTCATTGCCTGGCTGTGGTGCATCGTGGGCATCCTTGTGGGGGTGGGGATGACCTATCTGACTCATACTGGGCACGCCTCATCAATACCTCCTATGGCCATGGCTCACGTGGCCATCATGATTCATGGCTTCATGGGAATGACGGTGTGGGGAACACTCGTTCTTCTGTGGCCCACGATGCTACGTACTCGTATGGAAGATGCGGCACCATTCCATGCTCGCCACGCTCTCCTCGCGTTGAGCGTGGGAACTGTGTTCACTGCCGCTAGTGGCTGGCTAGCGTGGATGAGCCTGCTTGGTGGCTTGGCGCTGCTCATCGGTATCGGTGTCATCGTGCGTGACGGGTTAGCCGAAATGCAGCGCAAACCCATCTCTTCACTGGCCACAGCCGCCAGCGCTGCCGCAGCCGTCTGGTATATCTGGGGCACTCTGACCCTGGCTATCTCCTGGAGCCCGCTTGTATCCGACGCCGCTCGTTCCAGTGCCATCACGCGTCTCCTTCCAGCGCTTGTTCTTGGCGCCATGCTCCAGATAATCCTGGGAGCTCTTTCTTATTTGCTTCCGGTGATGTTGGGCGGAGGCCCCGCCCATTCTCGGCGAACGAATGCCATCGTCAATCATGCATGGCCTTGGGTTGTTCTGACCTACAATGCTGGAATCGTGGCCATGCAGATACCGCATGCTCGGGGCGTGTGGGGACTTCTTCCTGTGCTCACCCTTATCGCCATTGCTTTTATGGTGGGTAAACTTCTTGTCATCACATGGATGACGCTGTGTTCGCGGGTAAGCGCACCTGCCACGGAAGTAGCGATGTGCGACGATCGTGTTAATCGTCGTTGGGCGTTAGCAGGCCTTCTCACTGTAGGTGGCGTAGCGTTGACGGGCGAACTGCTTAGCCATGACAGCCTCGTATCCCCATCAACTCAGGGTGGGAAACGCCGTGAAGACATCAGCATCGAAGGAATGCGTTTCACCCCCAACACACTGGATGTGGTTGAGGGGACTGTGCTTACTCTAAATGTCATTAACAATGGCGACCAGGTCCATGATTTATTTATTGATGGTCAGTCCACTGGATTCCTCTCACCGGGAGAATCCGGTCAAGTGACCATTGGCCCGCTCACTGGGCCTGTGACCGGCTGGTGCACTCTGCCTGGGCATCGCGCGATGGGGATGGAAATCCATATTGGTATCAGGGGCCAACAGGATCAGCATGCTGAGCACCACGCGATGGCGGACTCCGACGATTGGGTGGATTGGCAGGCTAAGCCGCCTGCCGATTGGACGACTTACGATCCCTATGCGCCAGCCATGCGCAGTGACAGCACCCCCCAACACCATGAGGTGACCATGACTGTCAGTGAAATGGTGATGGATGTGGGCTGTGGTATTCACCAGCGGCGCATGATGTTTAACGGCACGGTACCTGGCCCCGTTTTGCGAGGAAAGATTGGTGATACCTTCGTCATCACTCTCGTCAATGACGGCACCATGAGCCACTCCATTGATTTCCATGCTGGCATTAACCCTCCCAGTCGTGACATGAAATCGATTGAGCCTGGTCAGTCCTTGACCTATACCTTCAACGCCGAACATGCAGGAATCTGGCTCTACCACTGCTCCACGGCACCCATGAGTTTCCACCTGTCTTCGGGCATGTACGGAGCGGTCATCATTGACCCTGAAGGCCTGCCTGCGGTGGACCATGAACTGGTCATGATTCAGTCGGAAATCTACGCAAGTGAGGGGTCTGTGGAACCTGATCCGAAGCGTATTGCTGACGCGAACCCTACTGTGATGGCCTTCAATGGCTACGCCTTCCAGTACACTCACGCCCCTATTGTCATCGGTACGGATGAACGAGTGCGCATATGGGTGATGGATGCTGGCCCCTCTTTACCTTCATCATTCCACGTAGTGGGAGGACAATTCGACACTGTCTTCTCTGAAGGGCGTTGGGTGCTGGGAGGCCCGGAAAACGTGGGAGTCTTTGCACGTGGAGCATCCCAGGCTCTTGGACTTCAACCGGCACAAGGCGGTTTCGTGGAGTTGACCCTGCCGGAAGCAGGCGATTACCCCTTCGTCACGCATGCCTTTAACCTCATGGAGAAGGGAGCGAAGGGCATCTTGTCCGTGCGTCAGAAGTGATGTGAGGAGACAGCGACTTCAGGACACTTGGGTGCACATGGGGTAACACTCAGGCAGCGGATCACTTGCCTCAATGAGTCCCACGGAGCGCATGCCCATGCGCTCGTACAGTGCTGCGGCACGTGTGGTGGTGGCCTCAAGGAAAGCTGGCATATTGCGCTGATGCGCACGATCGATACCGTGTTCGAGAAGTTTGGAGCCCACACTCATCGAGCGGCAATCGGGATTCACCGCCAGCAGATAGAGATAGTGATGAGGACACTGTGGGTGGAAGGGGGCTGCCAGTTCCTCGCAGCGATTCCACAATGCTGCGCCGTCACCCAGCACACGGACAGCACGATCCTCACAACCAGGATGCTCAAAACGTGGATCCATCTCAATCCACCAGGCACTGCCTGCTAAGGTGCGCTGACCATCCTCAACCAGCCACGCGACGTCGACCAGACCGCCGGGCAGGTAATCGTCACGTAACTGCAGGGACAGGAACCCGGCCATCATGTTGCGTCGGCGTTCAGTGGGAAAGTGTTCCACCATCAACTTCATCGTGGGGTCGTGGAGGAAGACATCAGCCATCAACTCAGTGATGGGATCGGCATCCTGCTCACGTGCTGGGACAATACGAATATCACAGGTCATGTCGGTTATTTCTTCGTGGGATCTTCAGCATCTAAAGCAGGAGCGAGGAGACGGCGGAACGATTGAACGCGGGCAGTGCGAATCTCATCGCCCTGAGCCCATTCGTCTAGAGCACAGTCGATGACGCCATCTTCATGGGTACAGCCACGGGGGCACTGCTCAGCAACCTCTTCTAAATCGGGGAAGCCACGCAGTACATCGGCGCTGCCCACATGAGCCACGCCGAAGGAACGCACGCCAGGGGTATCAATGAGCCATCCGCCCTCATCGAAGGCAACAGCCTGCATGGAGGTGGAGGTATGGCGCCCCTTGCCCGTAATGGCGTTGACATGACCCGTGAGCCTGTCGGCTTCTGGGATGAGGGCATTCATGAGGGTGGACTTGCCAACACCGGAGTGGCCAACCAGCACGCTGACTTGTCCAGCAAGATGACGCCGTACCGCATCAATGCCTTCAATGCGCGGCTGGCCGTCTTTACTGATCGTCACTGTCGTGGGCAAACATGTGACCCCCAGGGGCTCATATAAACTGAGCAACTCGTCACTTGGTGCTAAGTCTGCTTTGGTCAAGACAATGAGTGGAGTCATCCCCGCGTCATAGGCGGCTACTAAATAACGGTCAATCATACCGGGGCGAGGTGGGGGGTCAGCTAACGCGGTCACAATAACGAGAAGCGTGGCATTAGCAACGACAGGCTTCTCGGTACCAGCCATATCTCCATCTTCATTGCTGCGGCGCAGCAACGTGGAACGTTCCTCAATACGAACAAGACGGGCCAAGGTATCTTTACGGCCACTGACATCGCCTACTACGGCCACGTGATCACCAACCACAACTTTGCCGCGTCCTAACTCGCGGGCCTTCATTGCGGTGATATTGCCCTGACCATCATCAGTGAGTGAGGGGTCAGCCAGGTGAATACGGTAATGGCCGCGATCGATACGCGTGACCTTCCCCGTGGGAGCATCAGGGTAACTCGGACGGACCTTTGTTCGTGGACGAGAACCCTTCCCTGGGCGCACCTTCACACGAGGATCGTCGGTACCAATATCGCGTCTACTCATTACTGACTTGCACTTCCTCACTGCTGTTCAGCAGAGATGACCATAAGGACACGAAATTCGGCAGAGTTTTTGACGTGCACTCCACGTCCTCAACGACCACGTCATCAATTGCCAGGCCAATCAACGCAGCAAATGTGGCCATCCGATGATCAGCGAAGGTCGGCAACTGTGCACCATGAAGAGGAGAAGGCTCAATAATGAGTGTCCCCTCATCAGCACTAGCCCGCCCACCAAGCAGCGTAATGACGTGAACAAGTGCAGCCAATCGATCCGTTTCATGACCACGTAAATGACCAATACCAGAAAGTACCGAGCGGTGCCCCTGTGTGCCGGCAATGGCCGCCAAAGCCGCAATTGTGGGAACCAATTCGCCCACATGAGACAGATTCATCTCCAAACCACGAATTTCACCCGTTCCTCGCACGCGGAAGCGCCCCAGGCCAGACTCCTCGGGCTCGAACTCCACCTCGGCGCCCATCAGTGGCAAAATCTCACGCCAAGCATCGCCAGCCTGTGTAGTAGAAACTGGCCACGAGTCAACTGCTACGTCACCGCCAGCAATCATCGCTGCAGCAAGGAAAGGACCGGCATTCGACAGATCAGGTTCGAGAATAACTAGATGCTCATCACGGGCGACGGATATATCAAAGCCATTGATACGCCAAGCATGCGTAGCCCCGTCACGTTGTATGTGGCTAACTTGGCAGCCCGCTGAACGCATGCACTCAATAGTCATCTGCACATGCGGCCATGAAACCACCTCGCCAGTAGTCCAAATCACCGCAGGCATCGGCCATTGGCTAGCACCCATCAACAGAGCAGATAAGAACTGACTTGAGGCACTGGCATCGACTTGCACGTGAATCTCATCGTCGTGAACGCTACTGGTAGCAGGGAAAGAACCGGGGCCCACGCTGGCAGGGAAGAAACCTTCATGAGCAAGGAATGACACATCGCCGCCCACGCTGGACAGTGCGGTAAGCAGATCGGCAACAGGGCGGCGTCGAGCGCCCTCGTCACCATCAAAAATCACCGGAGCGTCAGCAAGCAAACACAACGGTGGAACAAAACGCATCACCGTGCCTGCAAGACCACAATCAATCGTGCAGCCTCCAACAAAGGCATCTCCCGTAGCCAAAGGAGAAGACAACACAAGATCGTCACGCATCTCATCGTGATCAATCTGCACACCAAGCGAGCGCAACGCTGCCATCATCAAATCCGTGTCACGACTGCTCAGCACATGACGAATCCGAGTCCGCACAGGACTCAACGCACCCAGAATGAGGGCACGGGCACTTAACGATTTCGATGAAGGAACCTGAACAGTCCCATGGAGGGGGGTATACGCTCGAGGCGCAGCCCATACGGTGAGCATAGATGAGGAATTAGTTAAACACTCAGGCAACGCGAGCCTGCTCCTGAGCACGCGCTTTTGCTACTGCTGCTGCGGTAAGTTCACGCTGACGCTTCAGTTCAGAAGCACGCCACATCAAGGAGGGCTTACCTTCACGGTCAACTGAAGCCATCAGTAATCCAGCGCCGAGAGCAGCACGGACCATCAAACCATTCAGGGTATCGCTTCGCTCCTGCTTGCCACGAGCAAGCCAGATGGGATTGTTAACAATGGCCAAGGGAACATTAAGTGCCGCAAGAACGGCGGCACTTGAACGAGGAGCCACACCAGTAGCTAGGCCCAGGCCAGCAACAACGCTAAGCGCTCCTGAAGCGCGGGTAATCACTGTGGCTTGTTCGCGAACGACTGGAGGCAGACCAATCTTTTCGAGAGGGGGAAGAACCTTCTCAACTTTCTCGACATGAGCCTTGGGCTTGATTAGGGCATCGATGCCTTCGACAATGAAGACGGATGCGAGGATGGGACGGGAGAATCGACGCATGATATTCATGGTCCATTACTAGCGCACCTGGGGCGTTGTTGCACTCTCAACACACGGACCGTATAGGCTCTATACGATGACTGAGTCTCCCACCCCCACTGCGCAGGCACTGGATTACGATCCAGATGCTGATTTTCGCGCCCCCAATGATGAAGATGCTGCGCAGCGTGCTGCGCGTTTCGAAGCAGACGCTCTGCCCTACCTCGATCAGTTATATGGCGCTGCCGTGCGCATGACGCGTAACCGATCTGACGCTGAAGACCTGGTCCAGGATACCTATGCCCGTGCCTTCTCCTCCTTCCATCAGTTCAAGGAAGGGACCAATCTCAAGGCATGGCTCTACCGGATCTTGACCAATACGTTCATTAACTCATATCGAAAAAAGCAGCGTCAGCCCCAGCAATCTGACGCTTTCGAAGTTGAAGATTGGCAACTTCATCGCGCCGCCAACCATGACTCAGTTGGTTTGCCTAGTGCAGAGATGACCGCGTTGGAGGCATTGCCTGACTCAGACATTAAAGATGCCTTGGGGCAGCTGAGCGAGGATCGTCGTTTAACGGTGTATCTGGCTGATGTCGAGGGGTTCTCGTATAAGGAAATTGCGCAAATTATGGATTGCCCCATCGGCACCGTGATGAGTCGCCTCCATCGTGGTCGCGCACAACTACGTGAACTTCTGGCCGATCATGCACGCTCACTGGGCTACGGTGATGAAGTTGATGATGATCACTCTTTTGATGATGACTTGGCGGGAACAAAAGCGGGTAGTGACAGCGTTACATATTCCAGTTCGCCGGATACCGGTAATCAAGTAACTCACAATCCATCACAGGAGGAGAACGTATGAGCGCCTCACAGACGCCAAATAACAGCGCTCAGCCCTGCTCCTGTTCTGAGGCATTGCGATACCTCGATCGGTTCCTTGACCATGAGGTCGATGCGGAGCTTACTGATCGTCTTGCTCAGCACGTGACGGATTGTCCTCACTGTGGCCGTCTTGCAGACGCCGAGCGTCACTTGCGTGCCATTATTCGCTCTCGCTGTGCGGAGCAGGCACCCCCGCAGTTGCGTGAGCGGATTCGTATGAGTTTGTCTGTTTCGTGTACTGAGTTCAAGATCAGCGGTAGTTCGTCAGGCTTTTAGACTCACTTCTTTATTGACGATGCTACGCATTGTGGCCACACTCACCCCCTGGCTATTCCATGCAAGTGGAACAGATGAGTAAAGGTGTGGGAAACTGTTCCCTGTTACCTGCGCCCCCTCGTGGGGCCAATTGGTCGATAATCACGAGGAGATAGACATGAGCAAGCGTGGTCGCAAGCGCAAGTCCCGCGCAAAGAGCGCATCCAACCACGGCAAGCGTCCCAACGCCTGAGCCGGGTTGAATCGCAACCCAAACTTTTCATGAGGGCGGGCAGTCACAATAGTGACTGCCCGCCCTCATGGTTTGTTTACTCTCGTCTCAAACTCTGCACCCATAGTGCTGATAACAGCGTGCCACTGAGCAGTAACTTAACGATATGTCGAGGGCTTGAGGATTATTCGTGTGCAGAAAACGGTTGTTCAAGACCGAGCCACTCATACCAACCGCGATGAAGAACAAGCCAGGCGAGCAGACCATAGCCGGCTTGGCCAGGCCACTGGCCGCCATTGACTTGAACATCGGTATTCCACTGATCGTGGTTTTTTAACGGGGTAAAGGTATCTACATAGGGAACGCCACGACGCTGGCACACTTCTGAGGAAGCATGGGCCAACTGTGCCATGCCATCGGGATTCACTCCGGGAAGAGGAGGAGGCCCCACCACGAAGCATGAGCGACGCTGAGTAGACGCACCATCAAGAATGTTTGCTAGGGCTAAACGTGAACGAGCAGGAGAAATACCTGCGCGCACGTCAGCGGCCCCCACGCCAATCACTAGGGCGTTAATGCCGGTGTGAGTGCTGCGGCGAGCAACTTCTTCACTCCAGCGTGCAGCCATCTGAGTGGTGGTTTCACCGGGAACAGCGAGAGTGGTCCACATAATGGGCTGTTTACGCGGGGTACGGGCCATCACTCGGCCGGTCCACCCAAGAGCCCGAGGGTCGCCATAACCGGCAACCAGTTCGTCTCCCAGGAAGCAGACGTTGAGATCCTCCACGTACTCCTCCTTGAATTCATCGCACCCTGACGGTGCTTATCACATGGTATCCCACCGCTACATGGCTCATGCAGGGGTGGGATACCGGAAGTATTTAGCGCTGGAATGCTGTGTTGATGAGCTCAACGAGTTGGCGCTTGTGCTCGCCAGCCGTTCCCACTGCGGGAGCAGCAGTTTCAGGACGGGCAACAACTGGAAGCATTCTGCCGCCGGTGAGTTCCATTGGCATATGGAGAACCAGCCAGGGCCATACGCCCTGGTTCTTCGGTTCATCTTGAACCCAGACCAACTGAGCGTCACCGAAGGGCTCCAGAGCGTGAAATAATGCACCCTCATCCAAGGGATAGATTTGCTCGAGGCGCACGATGGCGGTGGAGAAGTCCTCATCCTTGTCGCGGCGAGCAAGCAGGTCGTAGTAGATGCGACCAGAGCACAACAGAACGCGCTCTACATCGCCACGCTCAGCAGCGGCTAGAACACGTGGATGACTGTCCCCAATGACGGTCTGGAATGAGCCACTGGTGAAGTCGTCAACAGAACTCGTTGCTGCTTTCAGACGCAGTAACTGCTTGGGCGTGAGCACAATCAGGGGTTTACGAGGCTGACGGAAGGCCTGGTCACGCAGCATGTGGAAGTGGTTGGCCGGAGTAGAGGGTTGAACTACTCGCATATTGTCCTGAGCGCACAATTGTAGGTAACGCTCAATACGCGCCGATGAGTGGTCAGGCCCCTGACCTTCTAAGCCATGGGGGAGAAGAAGGACAAGACCAGACTCTTCGCCCCATTTTTGTCCAGAGGATGAAATGAATTCGTCAATCACAGTCTGGGCGCCGTTAGCGAAGTCACCGAATTGTGCTTCCCACATGGTCAAACCCTCGGTGCGTTCTACCGAATACCCGTATTCAAAGGCCATGGTGGCGTATTCACTGAGTAGTGAATCGTAGAGTTCGAGAGGTGCTTGTGTGGGAGTGAGGAAGTCTAGAGGAGTCCATTCCTGGCCGGTGAGGTGGTCATGGAGAACAGCGTGGCGCTGAGCAAAGGTAGCACGGCGTGCATCTTCGCCAGCCAGGCGAACGGGGATACCGTCCATAAGGATGGAGCCTAGAGCGAGGAGCTCACCAAAGCCCCAGTCGATGTCACCGTTACGGCTCATTTCTTGGCGCTTAGCCAGCATCTGAGCGAGTTTAGGGTGAATATTGAAGCCTGTTGGGTAAGCAACCTGTGCGTCACCGATACGTTCAATAACGCGACTTGATACGGCGCTGGTCCATACCCCGGAGCGCCGGGCAACCTCAGCAACTGTTGAGGGTTTGCATGCGGTAGCCAGACCGAGTTCCTTATTGGACTTCTCATTCTCATGGGCGCGCACATCGCGACGTTCATTAAGGATGCGCTCAAGTTCGCTTCGGTAGGCTTCATCGATCGCGGTCGCTTGCTCCACGGTGATGTGACCACGGCCTACCAGGTCCTTGGTGTAGACCTCACGAGTGGATGCTTTGCCGTTGATGAGTTTGTACATCACGGGCTGAGTCATCGAGGGATCGTCACCCTCGTTGTGGCCGCGGCGGCGGTAGCAAACTAGGTCAATGATGACGTCTTTGTGGAAAGCTGCACGGTATTCGTAAGCGCGTCGAGCCACACGAGCCACAGTTTCAGGATCATCGGCATTGACGTGGAAGATTGGCACCTGCAGGCCTTTAGCAAGGTCGGTGCAGTAAGTGGTGGAGCGTGCTTGAGCTGCACCCGTGGTGAAGCCAATCTGATTGTTGACGATGATGTGCACGGTGCCGCCAGTACGGTAGGCGGGCAACTGGCTCATATTGAGCGTTTCGTACACTACGCCTTGACCAGCGAACGCGGCATCACCGTGAACAAGGACAGGAACTACCGGGTAGTCATTGTCATTTAACTCGCCGTTACGGGCCATACGGTCCATTTTGGCGCGAGCAATACCTTCAACCACACCATCTACTGTTTCTAGATGTGAGGGGTTGGCCGCCAAGCTGACGCGAGTGGTCACGCCATCAGTACCGGTGAAAACACCCTGGGTTCCCAGGTGGTACTTCACATCGCCGGTTCCCATGCCGCCGGCGATGATGCGCCCATCGAATTCGTCGAAGACCTGACCGTAGGACTTGCCAGCGATGTTGGTCAGGACGTTGAGGCGTCCACGGTGAGCCATACCGATGACCACTTCATCGCGGTTATCATGTGCGGCAGCGTCGAGGAACTGGTCAAGGAGGACGATAAGGCTTTCACCGCCTTCGAGGCTGAAGCGCTTCTGACCTACGTACTTCGTTTGGAGGAAGACTTCAAAGGCTTCTGCCTGGCCGAGCATGGTGAGAATACGGGTACGTTCGGTCTGATTGATGTCAGTCCATTTACCCTCCAGGCGGTCTTGCCACCAACGACGCTGGGCTGGGTCTTGAATGTGCATGTACTCAACACCGACGGTGCGGCAGTAAGCATCACGCAGTAAGTCAAGAATCTCTCGCAGGGTGGCTCTCGGCTTGGTTCCTAGTCCGCTGGTGGGGAAAGTGCGATCCAAGTCCCACAGGCTCAGTCCGTAACTGGTGATATCCAAGTCAGGATGACGCCGCACACGGTACGTAAGAGGGTCAGTGTCCGCTGCTAGGTGGCCGCGTTGACGGAAGGCATGGATGAGCTGAGCAACGCGCGCGGGCTTATCATCTTCGCGTAACTCATCGTAGGTCACGTCACGTTGCCAGCGCATGGGCTGGTGGGGGATACGGAGCGATTCGAAAATTCGATCCCAGAATCCGTCCAGGCCGAGCAGTTTGTTTTCAATCAGGCGTAGGAACTCACCGCTCTGCGCGCCCTGGATGACACGGTGATCGTAGGTAGAGGTCAAGGTGAGAACCTTGCCTACGCCCTGGCGGGCCAAGGTTTCATCACTTGCGCCAGCAAAGCCTGCCGGATAAGCCATAGAACCTACACCGATAATGGCACCCTGGCCCGGCATCAGCCTGGGCACAGAGTGAAGGGTCCCGATCATGCCAGGGTTAGTCAGCGTGATGGTGGTGCCCTGGAAATCATCAATGCCTAGCGAGCCAGTACGTGCCTTTTCAACGAGTTTTTCATAGGCAGCGACGAAGGATGAGAACTCCAAGGTGTCAGCATTCTTGACGTTAGGCACAACAAGGCGGCGTTCCCCGCCGGGAGCCGGAACGTCGACGGCTAAGCCGAAGCCCACATGGGCGTTGTGACGAATGGCGTTTTTACCGTTCTCATCCTGGGTGAAAGACACATTCATCTCAGGCATTGTGACCAGTGCTTCCACAATTGCCCAGCCGATGATGTGTGTAAAGGAAATCTTCCCACCACGAGTATGAGACAGGTGTGCGTTGACGATGGAGCGGTTCTCAATCATCACCTTGGCGGGGATGGCGCGCGCAGACGTGGCCGTGGGAATCGCCAGAGATGCTTCCATATTGGTGGCGGTGCGTGCGGCAGCACCTTTGAGACGCTGGATGGAATCTTCTCCATGGTGGTCATCCAGGGCATGGCGCGCCGCAGCCATTCGTGCGGCATAAGGCGATGAAGGGGGTGCTACATCGGAGGCAGGAGCTGGAGGAAGGTCAGACCGAGTGACGTCCTGAGCCATCGAGGCTTGACGGTGAGGAGCAGCGCCACTGCGTGCGGCAGCAAAATCCGGGGTAGGGGAGGTGTACTGCGCTGCAGTTACAGCGGAAAGGGGCTGCTCCACAGCGGCAATGTCATGATCTTCAGCAGCCGCAGGTGATGCTGCCACGGGCTGAGAAAGGTGAGAGGCTGTGGCCTGGGGATGAGGAAGGGTAGGCGGAACGTGAGGGTAGGGAACGGGGGTATTCATAGGAGCGGGGGTAACAGCATTCGTATTCCCTGCAAAAAGTGCCCGCCATGACGCGGGAACTGATTGAGGATTGCGTTGGTAGGCCTCACGCATATCCTCGATCATTCGGTAACTTGACTCTTCTTGTGCGCTGTTGTCTTGACTGGACACGGCAGTCGCTCTCCTGACTCGATATAAAGGGCAAGCACCCATCCTCATAGTTTAAGGGCGTTTGAGCGAACACGCGGAACAAACACCGATACATTCCGCGCTTGTTCGTGAGGTGGTGATTACTTGTGCCACATCTGAGTAATACGCACTCACTGCTTGATCATTGATGTTTACCCGATCAAGATACCGATTTCTTATGTTCCGGGGCGGCGAAGAACAGTGGTACGACGTTGACGCCCCTCGGGTGAAGAGGGAAGCCGCACGCGAATCGTGGCTCCAGAATTAGGATGGTCAGCAGGCGGATCAATAGCGGCAATCGTCCCGCCGTGAAGACCAACTGCCCAGCGTGCAATCGACAATCCCAAACCGGTTCCTGAAGGGTCCGCACTTGCCCCACGCTGGAAACGGGAGAAAATATGGTGGCGCTCGTCAGGAGAAATACCTGGTCCATGATCGGTGATGTCGATGACCACGCCCTGGCGCCCAGATACACGTCGGGCGGTGACGTGAACAGTTGAGCCTGCCTTGGTATGTCGAGCAGCATTATCGAGCACATTAAGAAACACCTGACGAAGCCGTGCTTCGTCACCTTCAATAGTGAGAGGATTTTCGGCCACACTCACATCCCAAGACACGTCCCGTCCAGCACTATCGCTTGCCCGACGTGCAATATCGACCGCATTGTTAAGCAGATCATTGAGAGACAACGGTGCCACATTCAAATCTGCGGCACCTGCGTCAACGCGGGACAAATCGAGAAGGAAGGAAATTAATTCACTGAGTTGTTCAGTGCGGCAAAGAGCGGAGTTGAGTTCCTCACTGGAAGGGGCCACTACGCCGTCGGCCATATTCTCTAACTGGGCACGTAGGGCGGCCACCGGAGTACGCAACTCATGAGATACGTTCGCTACTACCGCACGGCGGGCTTCGTCTTCTCGCTGTAAATCCCAGGCCATATGATTGAAGGCATCAGCCAAGGCCCCAACTTCGTCGCGGCTAGTGGAGGGAACTCTGCGTGAATAGTCACCTTCAGCCATTGCGGTGGAAGCGTCTTTCATTAGGCGAAGGGGCTCAATCATGCCGTGAGCTAAGACCTGCGTGAATACTAAGGATGCCACCAAGACCACGGGGAAGGTTTGCAACAGGCTCCAGTCTGATTTCATCCCCAACCAGGTTAAAAAACAGGCCGCACTGACCGTAGCGGTTACGAGTACACCTAATTTGATTTTGATTGAACCAAGACGGTCGAGAGGACGCAGTCCACGCCCCTCCACATGGCGCGGACGAACCTGTAGCGGCTCACTCATCGTTCGTTACTGACTAAAGAATCGGAGAAGGCGTAGCCCACGCCGTGCACCGTACGAATGACTTCGCTGCCAAGTTTTCGGCGTAGGGCTTTGACATGAGAATCCACGGTACGCGTGGCAGCGACAGAAGGATCGGCCCACCCCCATACATCCTCAAGCAGGCGTTCTCGGGAGAAGACTTCGCCGGGGCTGCGGGCCAAGCGAACCAGCAAATCGAATTCCGTGGGAGTCACATGAATGTCCTGCCCCTGACGAGTTACGCGGCGACTCGTGATATCCACATCAATGTCACCTAGTGTTAAGAAATCATGTGGGGGGAGAGTCTCATCCTGGGCTTGAACAACTTCTTGAGCAAGTTTTTGAGCACGCTCATGGCGGCGCAGTAGGGCGGTCACACGAGCAACTAACTCACGCATTGAGAACGGCTTGGTCATGTAATCATCAGCACCGCGAGCTAGACCCGCCAGCACATCGGCTTCATCATCGCGAGCAGTGAGCATGAGTACCGGCACATTAGACATGGAGGCCGGTGCCCCTGCCTCCACCCACTTGTGCGGGTCCCGAAGGCGTGAACATAACTCCATGCCATCCATCACCGGAAGCATGAGGTCAATAATTAACGCATCTGCCCCGTAGGTCGTGACGTAATTCCAGGCACTTAGCCCATCACCTACCACCATGACGTGCCATCCCACAGCATTGAAGCGTGCGGCAATCGCGGAAGCAATATCGTGATCGTCCTCGACAACGACGAGACGGGCAGGCGTGAACGTTTCCATACCATTCAGGGTGCCATGCTAAGGGTCACAATGCATGGAGACACAGCGCCTAGTCAGCTAGTAGCCCAATATGAGAAGGTAGGCACATGCTTCTTGACCTCCTCATGCTGGTGCTGGGCGTTATCCTCACACTGGGCACAGCAGTGTTCGTTGCTGGGGAGTTTTCCCTTGTCGCATTAGATCCCGCAACAGTCGAATCGCGTGCTGTTGCCGGCGATCGCCGTGCAGGAACCGTCCGTCAAGCATTGCACTCATTGAGCACATTGCTCAGCGGCGCACAGGTCGGCATTACGTTGACGACGATTTTGCTTGGTTACACCGCACAAGCAGCATTGACTCGTCTGCTTGAACGCTGGCTTGGTTCCTTCCTCTCCGCCGCCATCGCCACGGCTACTGCTGTCGTCATCGCGCTTATCGTTATCAATGCGTTCTCCATGATTGTTGGTGAACTTATCCCGAAGAACGCGACCCTGGCTGATCCTATGCGTGCAGCCCGTGTTGTGGCGCCACCGCTCATGGCTTTTACTGCAGTGTTTAAGCCCTTGGTGATTGTCCTGAATAACGCAGCAAATAAAATCCTCGCTTCCTGGGGGGTCGAAGCATGCGAAGAAATGAGTGGGGCTCGAAGCGCTAGCGAATTAACAGCACTCGTTCGCCACAGTGCTCAAGAAGGCACCCTTGACATGTCCACTGCTACGCTGCTGACCCGTTCCATCGGTGTAGGTGAACTGACCGCCGTGGACGTGATGACGGACCGCGGGCGCATCCACTGCCTTCACGAAGATGACACTGCGGCGGATGTCGTGAGCATGGCTCGGGCAACCGGACACTCGCGTTTCCCTATTATTGGTGAAGATCTCGACGATGTGCTCGGCCTGGTTAACCTTCGTAAAGCCATCGCAGTGCCCTTTGAGAAACGCGCTCACGTCCCGGTCACGTCGAGTTCCCTCATGACGCCGTCCCCTCGCGTTCCTGAGACTGTCCCGTTGGCACAACTGCTTGTTCACCTTCGTGCTGAAGGACTCCAGATGGCCTTAGTTCAGGACGAATACGGTGGTACTGCCGGCATTGTCACCTTGGAAGATGCCATTGAAGAAATCGTGGGTGACGTGGCTGATGAACATGATCGACGCCGCAGTGGCGCCTACGTGGAAACCTCAGGTCAGTGGATTGTTCCTGGATGGATGCGTCCTGACGAACTGGCTCACTCCGCTCATATCTATCTTCCTGATGATGGCCCTTACGAAACACTTGGTGGTCTGGTCATGACGGAACTGGGCCGTATTCCTCGCGTGGGTGATGAAGTAACGACGCTTCGTGCTCACCTTGTGGTGGAAGCCATGGACGGTATGCGTATCACGCGTTTGCGTGTGTGGTCTCTTAATGACTCTGAGGAGACTCAGGCATGAGTACTACTTGGGCACTCGTTGTTACCGTCATTCTTCTGGCTGGTAACGCCTTTTTTGTGGGCGCAGAATTTGCCATCACCAGTTCGCGTCGCGCTCAACTTGAACCCTTAGCAGCAGAGGGTAATGCCCGTGCACGTACCGCCTTGTGGGCCCTTGAACATGTCTCGGCCATGCTGGCTACTGCCCAGTTAGGCGTGACCTTGTGCTCTACTGGACTGGGAGTAGTGGCTGAACCGGCTCTCGCCCATATGCTCGCTCACCCCCTGGCCGCTATTGGTCTAGGTGAAGCAACCGCTCACGCGATTGCTGTGATCATCGCGTTGACTTTCGTGGTGATGGTTCATGTGCTCGCTGGCGAAATGGTCCCTAAGAACTTGGCTATTGCAAGCCCAGAAAAAGCTGCTCTGATCTTTGCGCCGCCGCTGGTCGCCTTATCTCGGTTCTTCAATCCTGCCGTTGTGGTGTTGAACGGTATTGCTAACTCTGTGCTTCGACTCCTGGGTATTGAACCCAAGGATGAAGTTAGCGCCGCCTTCACTGCCCAAGAAGTGGCTTCCATCGTGGAACGTTCACGTGCAGAAGGTGTGCTTGCTGATGACACAGGTCTCCTCTCCGGGGCGCTGGAATTCAGTGAAGAAACTGCCGGCAGTGTCATGGTTCCGTTAGATGAACTCATCACTTTGCCTGACAACTGCACCCCAGAAGATGTGGAGCGTGAAGTAGCAAAAACCGGCTACTCGCGTTATCCGCTTGTCTGTGCGAGTACTTGGCCGGGAAAACTGAATGACGATGGTGACTATCAGCATGGGGGAGTTGATGAGCGCGCTCGTTCCGCGGCGTCGGAGATGGAACTGGTGGGTTACATTCACCTCAAAGATGTCCTTTATGCCGACGGTGACGAGCGTCAACAACCTGTTCCCGCATGGCTATGCCGCGCCTTAGTGCCCGTTCATGCTCAGGATGATGTGGAAGATGTGCTTGCCGCAATGCAGGCTACCGGCGCACACGTGGGCTACGTGCTTGATGAGAACGAGAAGACTACAGGTGTGGTCTTTCTTGAAGATATTCTTGAGGAACTTGTTGGTGAAGTGCGTGATGCTATGCAGCGCGATGATAAACATCTTCTGGAGCGCATTGCGCGCGGACGTTGATCGCGGATAACTAACAGGCTTGTCGTGGGCGGTAATGTCCGATGTGATATTGGACGAAACACCTGTGACGTCAAGACATAGCGGTGTATCGTTATTGTTCTGTCACATTGATATCTGCGACGATAATGGCCTGACTGGTACGCACATCAGAATCTTCGTTCAGGAAGCAATGACTCATACGCAACCTCCTCTTACTCGCCGTGAGATTCGCGAACGCGAACGTGCGGCTGAACGTGCTGCCAAAGCACGTCACGTTCCCTCTATTCCTCAGGCTCCCCACATCGTTGAGTCTGCCCAAGGAATCACGGTTGCACATCCCCATGTACGTCTGACCCCTTTGTCTCGCTCTGGCCTTGCTAAGCGAGTAGGTCTGTTGGCGGTTCTTGGAATCGTTACTGTCCTGGCACCCCTGGCTGGTGGCGTCGTAGGTTTCGCTCCTGTTTCCGCTTCTGTTCCTTCTTTAGCGCCGACGCCGACCACCCCGGTGATCGCCGCCGCTCCCGTTGCTGCGGGTGTCCTGGGTAACGATGTGGACGTTCCCGACGGTGCAGAAGCCATAGCAAATGTTCCGGACGCTGCAACTCGCGCACGTATCCGTGAAGCCTATGAAAACGCTGCCGTGACTTGTGCGCCTCAGTCAGCCGGGGCCAGTGGGGACACTTCCGCCTTTACTACGACTCCTGAAGTCTTTTACCCCATGATGCCTGGCAGTTACACCCTATCTAGTGAATATGGGTGGCGTATTCATCCCACCATGGGCTACTCCAAGTTCCATGCAGGTCAGGACATGGCTGCCCCCACGGGTACTCCGATCTACGCCGTAGCTGCGGGTACTGTTGTTGAAGCAGGTATGACTGATGGCACCGGAACCGTCACAATTAAACACGAGATTGATGGACAAACCTGGTATACCAGTTACCTACACATGTACTCCGATGGCATTTATGTCCATGTGGGAGAGCAGGTTTCTGCTGGTCAACTTATTGCTGGTGTGGGTTCCACGGGCTATTCCACTGGTGCACACCTTCACTTCGAGGTTCGCACAAAAAATGATTCGGCAGACTCTTCAACTGTTGATCCCATGGCCTGGCTTGTTCAACATCATGCCGTGGAACTCACTACGCACTGTTCTTGAGCTAGATCAGGACGCCTGCACCTGGCTACCGGATTTCGTCTCTAAGCGCGATACAGTCCAGATATGACTCCAGAGTTTTCTCGTCGTAAACCGCCCGTGACCATCATGGCGCATCGAGGTGGCAGCCTCGAAGTCCCAGAGAACACTTGGACGGCTGTGGAGCATACGGCCAACCTTGGGCTGCAATGGATGGAAACAGACGCACATGTCACCAAAGATGGCGTATGTGTTCTCAGTCATGACCCGTCTTTCGCTCGGACGAGTCCATCCCATCATCCTGAACTGATTCACCGTATGACGTGGGATGAGGTAAGTCGTATCGATGCCGGGGATGGTAATGCGCCTGTTCGACTTGATGACGTATTAGTTTCTTATCCCGATCTTCACTTTAACGTGGACTTAAAAAACTCCCAGGTGCCTCAGCCTGCTCTTCAAGCGGTTCGCCACGCACATGCGTTGGACCGGGTGCGTTTTTCCTCGTTTTCTGCCCGTCGCCTAGCGGTGTTTCGCAGGCAGGAACCGCGGGCGGTGACCTCTGTGGGGGTCGCTGATGTTATTGACCTTAAACTTCGTGCCGAAGCAGGTGTATCGCTCCCTCATACACGTTTTAGTTGGTATGTCGGTTTAGTTGATAGCGTGCAGGTCCCTGAGGTTGAGCATGGTATTCGTGTGGTTACTGATCGTTTTATCGCTACCGCTCATCGGTGCGGTATGGAAGTTCACGTTTGGACTGTGAATGAGGCTGAAACTATGTTACGTCTGCGCGATGCCGGAGTAGACGGCATTATTACAGATGCGCCTTCGCTGGCGTTGATTACTCTGGGGGAGCATCGCTGAAATATTTCTTGTCTACTGTTTGAGACTCTTAGCAGGCTTAGCGATTGTGAATCATTGAGTCTTGATATAGATACACAAAATTCCCCGCCATCATGCGATGGCGGGGAATGTGTATGGTGCCCCGGACAGGATTCGAACCTGCGACTTCCTGCTCCGGAGGCAGACGCTCTATCCACTGAGCTACCGGGGCTCACTGCGTATCGTAGCAGGCACTAGGGAACTCGGTGAAACTCCGAGTCGTTTTTGACAGGCAAGAGCAGGAAATTCGGAGGCAATGAGATTAGTTGATGGTGCGCTGGGCGCTATCGCCAGGGGTGGTGACTAAGGTTGATGCCCGAGGAGCAACCTCAGGAAATTCAACCGTGTATTTCTTCAACCATTGTGCAGCGAAGTCATCAGCCTGCTCAGAAGTGACCAAAGCCCATACGCTGCCACCAAAACCAGCACCGAAAGCACTAGCAGCAGGAGCGCCAAGTTCACGAGCGAAACGCTGCAATGCAACCGTTTCAGGAACCTGGTTGTTTAAGCCTTCCTCAGTCCAGTGTTGAGAGAGATCTACAAGACGACCAAATTCTTCAATGTCTCTAGCGATTAATGCGTCACCAGCTTGAGGAACGATGGTTTCGTTTTCGATGAGGAACTGCTCGAAGCGCCCCTGGAGATAACCCGACCCCTTGAGCATGGAACGAATTTCTTCAGCAGCAGATTCAGAAGATGTCACAGCATCAGCCAGGTAGACGTCGCTACGACCGGTATTTTCATTCCAGCGTTTGACGATTTCATGTGTGGATAACGCAGCACGGTTGTACTTCTCGCGAGCGGTGCCACTCTTTTCAGCAAGAACCCCCGAGACGGCAACCACAATGGAGTAATCATCAGGCCATGGAACACGGCGCTCTAGGCTGGTGGGGCAGAAGGAGTACTGGCTTAGTACGCCTTGCTTGCCGCACAACATGGCTGTGTGGTCCTCGCTGCCTCCGAAAGTACCTACGCCACGGTGACCTTCAAGATTCTCAAAAGTCTGACCATTTTCGACGCAAGCTAGATAGTGCGCACGTAATTCAGGGGTGGTCACACAGGAAGTGAAAGCCTCTGTTGCTTCCAGACCACTGAGATCCATCATGGTGCGGGCAAGACCCACAATCATGGCGGAGGAGGAACTCATACCGCTGGCAAGCGGAAGATTGGAATCCACGGTGATATGGGCGCCACGAACCTGAGAACCAAAGTTACTCACTAAACGTGAGGCCACTGCTGCTGGGTATCCTGACCAGTGACCATGACGGTCAGTAGAGGGCGCATCGAGGGGGATTTCGACAGTGTCATTGACTGCCTGAGAGGTGACGCGAAGAATGGGTTCTTCAAGAGCCTGGCCAGTGAAAGTCAAGCCATGGGAAGCGGCGGCTGTGAGAGTGCGGCCACCGGCATAATCAGTATGTTTGCCCAGAACTTCGATGCGACCGGGAACAAACCAAGTGACCTCATCGACTCGAGAAGTGAGCGGGCCGCGACCAGCGTCAGTTTCGAGCAGGCTCACAGTTCAACCTCAACGCTTTCTAGAGCAGCACGCACAGCGGCAATGTCGGTGCGGCGGGACATGTCGAGAACACCTACGGACACAGGAACAACAGCGAATTCCGTACCGCGTTCCTTAGCAAGAGAGACGGCATCCACAATTTCGAGTTCGCCGCGGACGGAGGGAGTGATGTCATCACATGCTGCGTAGATGTCCTTGGTAAACAGCCAGGCATTCATGGACAAAGGAGCTTCAGGGCCCATGTCATCAATGATGGACTGTTCAGGCTTTTCGAGGATGCGAGCAAGATTCCCGTTCTCGTCCACGTCCACGATGGCGAATGCGTTGACGCGGTCAGCTGGGATATTGGACTGTTCAACAAGAGCAGTGCGGTTGAAGCCCAGTAGGCCAGCGCCAGGTAACTGGCACAGAGCCTTGAGGGATTCAGCAGGGTAATAGTTATCAGAGTTAATGACCACAAAGCGGTCATCGCCAGTGAACTCGCGGGCTGCAGATACTGCATCGGCTGTGCCCAGGGGCTTTTCCTGGATGGCAAAGTCAATTTTCACGCGACTTGTTTCCAGGTTGCCGTAGTGCTCACGGAAGATGGTGTGTTCAGGGCCAATGACGAGGCAGATGTCAGTGATTCCAGCATCGGCCAGGGCACTCATGACAAAATCCAGGAAGGGGCGGCCCACGTCAATCATGCCCTTGGCGCCGGTCTCTACGGCCTTATCGGTGGTGGAAGCTGCGGCGGGATCAGCAGCGCGCATGCGCGATCCAAGGCCACGAGCGAGAATAACTGCCTTAGTAACGGGGGAGTTCATAGTGTCATCTTAGCGGTCACATCAGCGATACGCTCTGAACTGAGCGGGGAAGAGCCGATTTTTATTCGACCACTGATTTACGCCTGGCCAGTGAGCGTTAAGTAAATAAGCAAAGCGTTGAGAGCAACGATAATGGTCGCGAATACGATGGCCGCAAGTCGGAGTGGTTTGGAATCGGCGTAACGCCCCATGATGGAGGTGTCAGCGCAATAGTGGGCTAGAGGAATAATGGCCAGGGGAATTCCGAAACTCAAGACTACCTGGCTTAGAACAAGCGCCCAGGTTGGCTCCACCCCTGAGGCAATAATCAGGAGCGCAGGAATCATTGTGATGGCTCGGCGAACTACGAGCGGCACGTTAATATGCAGGAGGCCCGCCATAATTTCACTGCCTGCATATGCACCCACGGATGTGGATGCGAGGCCACTAGCTAACAGGCCTATGGCGAAGATCGCGCCGATAACGGGACCAAGGGTCATCGTAATAGCGTGATGGGCGCCTTCGATCGTGTCAGTTCCCTCAACTCCGCTCAACGCCGCTGCAGCAAGTAAAAGAAGTGCAATGTTGACAGCGCCGGCGAGAACCAGTGCCCATACCACGTCAATACGCGTGGCATGCAAAAGATGCGACAGACGTGAATGATTACCTGCTTCATCGCCTGTGAGGTGATCGGTGCCGAAGCGGTCGGTAACCAGAGATGAGTGCAAATAAATGGCGTGAGGCATCACCGTAGCGCCAAGCATGGAAGCAGCAACAAGAACAGAATCACGACCAGCGAATCGAGGAATCATGCCTGCGGCGGTGGCTGACCAATCCGGAGGAGCAACGAATAGTGCTCCCATGAAACCGAAGGTAATAATGATGAGCAGAGCAATGATTGCTTTTTCAAAACTGTGCTGGCCGCGGTGCTCTTGAAGCATCAAAATTGCCATCGAGATAGCGCCAATGATTAGGCCACCGGTCAGCAGCGGCATGCCCGTCAGGAGGTGGAGAGCGATTGCTCCACCAATGATTTCAGCTAAATCCGTTGCTGCGGCAACGAGTTCTGCTTGAGCCCAAAAAGCCAAGCGGGCAGGTTTTGATAAACGTTGCCCCAAAAGAGTCGGTAAGGACTGGCCTGTTACCAATCCGAGTTTGGCGCTTTGGTACTGGATGACCACAGCCATGAGGTTTGACAAAGCAAGAACCCAGACCAGCGTGTAACCGTAGCGCGCACCAGCGGTGATGTTTGCTGCGACGTTTCCGGGATCCACATATGCCACAGCAGCAACGAAAGCTGGACCTAAGAGCATGACAATTCTGCGTTTGTCCATGGCAGGTTTGTGCAGGCTAGGAGTTGTGCTGTGCTGTGGGGATGGCTGGGAAGACATGATGCTTCTAGCGTACAGAGGTTGTTTCGGGTATCCGAAACATAAATACTTGCTTAACAGCGTACTCCTTTCGTGAATTCCTACTCATAGACAGGCATAAAGTGTGAAACAGTGCGCAAAATGCTGCACACACGTGATGAATACCTCGTTGTCACGCTAATCTGTGCTCATGACTCCAGAAGAGCTCTCACAAGCGATCCATTCCGTTCTTGTTTCTGCCATTGATGATGGCGCACTGGCCTTGGACAAGGCTGACTTGCCTGAACCTAAGGTTGAGCGTCCCCGAAACCGAGATCACGGTGACTGGGCAACCAACGTGGCCATGCAGTTGGCGAAAAAGGCCGGGACTAATCCCCGCGCCTTGGCTGGTGAACTTGTTGAGCGTCTCAGCGCCATTGAGGGAATTGACAGCGTTGAAATCGCTGGCCCTGGCTTCCTCAACATTCGACTCAACGCTGCAAGCGCTGGCGAACTTGCCCGCTCCATTGTTGAGGCCGGTGAAAAGTACGGTACTAATGACACCCTTGCCGGCGAACACATTAACCTTGAATACGTTTCTGCTAACCCTACTGGTCCTGTCCATCTTGGTGGAGCACGATGGGCGGCGGTCGGTGACTCTCTCGCCCGTATCCTCAAGGCCTCCGGCGCTGAAGTGACCCGTGAGTACTACTTCAACGATCATGGCACTCAGATTGACCGTTTCGCGAACTCCCTTTTGGCATCAGCACGCGGCGAACAGACCCCCGAGGACGGCTACGGCGGCGCCTACATTGAGGAAATTGCCCAGACTGTGACCAACGATGAGGTTGCTGCTGGACGCCCCGAGCCCGCAACTTTGCCCGATGAACAGGCCACTGAAGTCTTCCGCAAGGCTGGCGTTGAACTTATGTTCGCTCAGATTAAGGACGAATTGCACGCGTTCCGTTCTGATTTTGACGTCTTCTTCCACGAAGATAACCTTCACAACTCCGGTGAAGTGGACAAGGCCATTGACATCCTTCGTGGCAAAGGCATGATCGAAGACCGTGACGGAGCCGTCTGGTTGCTCACCACCAAGTTCGGTGATGACAAGGACCGTGTCTTAATCAAATCCGACGGTAACGCTGCCTACTTCGCCGCCGATGTGGCTTACTTCCTTGACAAGCGTCGTCGTGGCGCTACCTGTGCTGTCTACCTGCTCGGCGCAGATCATCACGGTTACATTGGCCGCATGATGGCCATGTGTGCCGCCTTTGGTGACACACCCGGTGAGAACATGCAGATTCTCATCGGTCAGATGGTTAACCTCGTTAAGGATGGTGCTCCTGTGCGCATGTCTAAGCGTGCGGGCACGATCGTCACTCTTGATGACTTGGTCAGCGCCGTGGGCGTGGACGCAGCCCGTTACGCACTGGCACGTTCCTCCATGGACTCCTCGATCGATATTGATCTGGACCTGCTGTCCTCTTCTAGTAACGAAAACCCCGTGTACTACGTGCAGTACGCCTTCGCTCGTACCCGCAACGTTGCTCGTAACGCTGCAGAAAACGGTGTGAGCCGTGATGCAGGGTTCGAGCCTGGAGCCCTCGATACTCCTCAGGATGCTCAACTTCTCGGCGTCCTCGCTGAGTTCCCTGCCGTAGTTTCCCAAGCTGCTGCTCTGCGCGAACAGCACCGTATCGCTCGCTATTTGGAGACTCTCGCATCTGCTTATCACACCTGGTACGCAGCAACCCGCGTGACTCCTCGCGGTGACGAGGAAATTAACTCTGGTCATGTCGCACGTCTTTGGCTCAATGACGCCGTGGCCCAGGTTCTTGCAAACGGCCTCGATTTGCTGGGCGTGAGTGCTCCGGAGCGTATGTAATCATGGTGAGGCATGCCTCCCACATCGAGTTGTATCCCGCTGATGCTTTTCGCTCAGACCCCATCAACCGGCCAGACTTTTGGCCCTGGGGAACTGACAGTGACAACGGTGAACTCCTTGTGGGAGGCATGCGCGTTCCTCAGATCCTTTCAGCACTCGGGGACGCGCACACTCCTGTTCTCGTCTGTGACGCAGATGATCTCTCCTCGCGGATGTGTACTTGGGCTTCAGCGTTAGCAGAAGAATGCTGGCCCTCCTACGGCATGAACGATGCAACGGTCCTTTATGACCTTTCAACAATGGGAGCGCCGGCTGTCGCACGCCTAGCGCTGAGCCAAGGTCTGGGGCTTAAAGCGAGAAGTCTGGGTGAACTCTCCCTTGGCTTTTCCCTTATCAATCAGCATTGTGCCTCGCTCAAGCACGCAACTTCTCCCGTCCCGGTGAAACGTCCTCACCTCATTCTGGATGCTCCTGTTCTTTTCCCGAACCTTGTCCAGGCGGCACTGGAAGCCCACGCCCTCGTGACAATTCGCAGCATGGCGGACCTGGACGTGCTCATTAGTGTATTGCGTATTCGTCCTGCACAAACACCGCCTCATGCGCGCGTGATTATTGCTCTTCAGACTGATAATGACGGTTATGAGGATGATTCTTCCCGCTCTGATGACGCCTCGTCGACCAACAGGAGGGCTACTGAGGTCACTTATCTGCCCGCACTCACTATGACAGAATTTCGTGAGGCAATACGTATCTGTCGCAAACAGGCAGAAGTAGATTCTCTTTTGGTGGCAATTGAGGGTATTAGCCTGACCTTCACCGATGAGGCACCTTCGGCAATCGCTCAGGTGCTCGGTCACGTTATCGATCAATGGCCTATCGCTGAGTCTCCTGCTCATCCTGACCACGGTGGGGCATCGCTGTCTTTGCTGGACATCACTCTTGATCCGCCGGTGGCTCATACTGATCCTCATTACGCCATCAATGGTGCTGCCCATTACGCGCGTGCTTGGGTGCCCGTGCTTCGTGAGCGCTGCCAGGCTCGTCATCTATCGATTCCTCATCTCATTGTTGACCCGAGTTGGGCTGGCGTAGGTGCCTCGACCATGGTGTTATCCCGTGTTCTTCGTGTTGACCACGGTGAGTCCGCATTGACAGCGTCAACCACGGATTTGAACAATGAATCCATTGATGATTTATCCGCTAATGTGCCTACGGTATGGATTGATACCCCACTGACTCGTGACCTTCTCACGATCAGCGGAAGTACCCCGCTGACGGCCACTTACGCATGGAACGCACATGGTAGTGCGAACAACAATGCACACGCCACCCCTGCGAATGATGATGAACATTCCGCGTCAGCCACACAACAGGAGTACCTTCTTCGCTCCGCTAGCCACGCTGATAGTGCGCACACCGCACTGCGCGTCATCCTCCCGGTAGATCTCCAAGCAAACGACATTCTGGCCATGCCGATTATCGGTGCGATGATGCTGGGACGTTATGCCACGGCGTCATTCGAAACAGCGCCAGGATTGGCGATGATTCATCACGGACAGGCTACCTGGGCCGTGCGCCCGCAGACAGTGGAAGCCGTCATTAGCCGCTTTTTGTAGGCGTTGAGCCTCCCCGAGCAGTGTTCCTTAGCGCCCTATACTGGCCGCATCTATAGGGGTGTCATCCGATACTCCGTCAGCGCACTGCCCCAGGAGAACCCCGTGACAGCATCTGCTACCGCGCCCCATCTACCAATCGTGCGCGTAGGAATTCTTGGCGCAGGAACAGTGGGTAGTCAGGTCTACCGTATTCTTACCGAACGACGCGAGCATTTTGCGCGCATAGCTGGCGTAGACGTCGTGGTCACAGGTGTGGCAGTCCGTGATCTTGGCGCACCGCGTGACGTTGCTATTGACGAATCGCTCCTCACCACAGATGCCATGAGCGTGGCTACCTCTAATGACCTTGTCATTGAGCTTATTGGCGGCCTCGAACCCGCCCGCTCCCTCATTCTTGCTGCCCTGGGGGCTGGAGCCCATATTGTCACGGGAAATAAAGCACTTTTAGCAGTCCACGGTAATGACATCTTTACAGCCGCTTTCCATGCGGGCCGTCATGTTCGTTTTGAGGCAGCAATTGCCGGTGCTATCCCCGTAGTTCGAACTATCGAACAGTCATTGAGTGGTGACGTGATTACCTCGATTACTGGGATTCTCAACGGCACCACCAACTACATTCTCGATGAGATGTCTACCCAAGGCCTGTCCTTTGATGATGTGTTGCTTACCGCTCAAGAACTTGGTTATGCCGAAGCCGATCCGTCCGCCGATGTGGATGGGTACGACGCTGCCGCGAAAATTGCCTTGCTTGCTCGCCTCGCATTCAATACCCCGGTGATGCTTGACCAAGTGCCGGTGAGGGGTATTCGCGGTATCAATGATGATCTCATTGCTGATGCTCAAACCTGCGGCTACACCGTGAAACTTCTGGCAACCGCCCAGGTTATCGAACGCGTCGATGACTGCCTTAGTAATAGTGAGAATGAGGGATCACCTGAAAAAGTATTGGGTGAAAATTGTCAGTGTGCTTGTGCACTTAGTCTGGCTGTCCAACCCACGGTGGTGGGCAATGATGATCGACTTGCGGCAATTCCTGGTGCTACCAATGCTGTGACTGTGGACTGTGAAGCGGCAGGGGAATTGACTTTCATTGGGGCGGGGGCGGGTGGAAATCCTACCGCCAGTGCCGTGATGGGAGACGTGACTACTTTGCTCAAACAGATGGCTGCTGGTGTAGCTATCCCGCTTATGCAACCCTTGCAACAGATGGATGTTCTTTCTGCTGATGAGCAGGCGTCAACATATTGTTTTTTCGCTCATGTCTCCAGTGATGATGATGACGTGGTCAGTAGGCTGGCTGAGAAAACCTCTGATCTTCCTGGCACTTTGGTCCATATCGTCTCCCATGTCTCTATGTGTCATGATGCCACCGTCGTGGACATTGCTATTGATGATCTCACCGTTGTGCAGGCAGACGCCGTACTGCAGGAATTGATGGATATTGATGAATTGGACTCCGTGACCATGTGTGCTGCCCGACTATGTTTAGAAGTTACTGACGAGTAATGACCTTGACGGGACGCTGTGATTGGCAACTTATTTAGGTAGGTCATTGTGCTGGGTGGGATACGCCGTGATAGCCGGAGGCATGGCATCGAGAACGTAGATAGTGAAGTAGGAAGGGGAGGGCGATGAGGATCGTGGCTGAACACGTCACCGTGGAAGCACCAGCAACAATTGCGCATTTGGGTCCTGCTTATGACTGCCTGGCATGCGCCGTCACCCTCCGTGATCGTTTTCTGGTCCGCCCTATTGCCGGAGCAAGCCGCCTCACCGTTCACGGACAATCCATGGATGAATCTTGCGCGGTGGAGTCCACTACCTTCGTCAAAGCGTTACGTGCGGGGTTGGAATTTGTTGGAGCTCCACAGGTAGGAGTTGACCTGTACGCTCACCATCGCATTAGTGAATATGGCGGACTCGGACGCGACGCCGCACACACGGTTGCTGCTCTCCTTGCCGTTCGTGCTCTGATCAATGAACCCGAAGCTCTTTCTGACGATGACGTGCTCATCCTCGCCACAGAAATTGACGGACGTGCCCCTCAAATTGCTTCCACCCTCTACGGGGGCTGTCAGTTGGCATGGCATGACGACGAGCGCATACGAGTCACCGCATGTGCGGTCAGCGATGGATTACCCTTCACTATTCTGATTCCACCTGGTCGCCACCGCATCTCCCAGCGCCGCCTGCATCAAGTACTTCCCGATAAGATTACCCATCGTGATGCCGTGTTTAGCATGGCCAGAATGGGGCTTCTACTCCATGCCCTCGCGGGGGAGGGAGAACTCCTTTTTCACGCTACTGAAGACCGTCTTCACCAGGAGTATCAGCGTGCGCTCCTACCAGGTTCTACTGCTGTGATGGATGTATTACGTGATCGTGGATATCCTGCTGTGATTGCCAGTGGGGGTCCTAGTGTTCTTGTCCTTGCTTCACTTGATGAGCAGTCTCATCGTGAATTACATGACGCTGGCTGGAAAGTGTTGAATCTTGCGGTAGAACGTCAAGGTAGCGTGCTACTCTAGAGGCATACGCAGGCTTCCGGCGCAGCCGAGGCCCGCTGGAAGGCGGATATTTTCTTTATCGTTGCCTCCAATGGATGTTTTCCCCGTGATGTTCCGGGGAATTTCTGATTAACGCACCAGCATTGAACGGGCACGTATTCCCACTGATAGGACACTCGTGAGCGAGACCTCAACATCTTCACCTGACCTCATGACACTGCGACTTCCTCAGTTGCATGAACTGGCAGCACAACTTGGCCTCAAGGGCACATCTCGTATGCGTAAAGGCGAACTGATTGCCGCAATCAGTCAGGCAACCAGTACTTCCGCTCCTAACCGCGGTCAGTCCAATGACTCAGGCGGTTCTCGTGCGCGCCGTTCCCGCGACAACGAGAAGACCAACCGCTCTGATCGTGGTGATGAAGAAAACGAGAAGCAAGACCGTCCTCGTCGTGAGCGTAAAGAACGTCGCGATGAACAGGATTCTTCAGACGAACGCAAGAATCGTCGTTACCACAATGAAAAGCGCTCTAATGAGGAGCCTTCTGAGGAGCGTGAAGGTCGCTCTCAACGTCAGCGTCGCAACGATCGTGATCGCGGTGAGCGCACTGATCGTATTGAGCGTATCGAAGCGCCGACTCGTGAGGACGATGCAGAACGTGGTCGTGGCCGTCGCCCTCGCCGCCGCGTCGTAGCAGGTGCTGGAGCACCCACCCGTGTCAGTGACACTCAGCCTGAACACATCGATGCCAAGGCTGAACTCATGCGCGAACTGGCTGAACAGACTGGCACTCCGGCAGTTGAGCCCTCCGAAATGCGTCAGAATGACCGCCAGGACAATGACTCTAAGCGCTGGGATGATGACGATCGTTCCAACCGTCGCCGCCGTGGCCGCAACAAGCGCGGGCGTGATCGTGATCGGGATCGCGATGAGGACCGCTACGCACAAAACCAGCAGGAAGAAGTCCTTCTTCCCGTCGCCGGTATCCTCGATGTCAACGATAACCACGCCTACTTGCGTACTTCCGGTTACTTGCCCGGTGCCAATGATGTGTACGTCTCCAACCAGTTAATGAAGTCTGCAGGTCTTCGCCCTGGTGACGCCATCACCGGTTGGGTCCGTGAAGGTGGAGAAACTTCCAATCCCTATGGTCGCGGTCGCCGTCAGAACCGTAATTACCGCCAGAAGTTCAACCCTCTGGTCAGCGTTGACACCATCAACGGTATGGACCTGGAACGTGCCGCACAGCGTCCTGAGTTCAATAAACTCACACCCCTTTACCCCCAAGAACAGCTCCGCCTGGAAACTACTCCGAAGGCCGTCACGCCTCGTGTTATCGACCTCGTTGCTCCTATCGGTAAAGGTCAGCGTGGCTTGATCGTCTCCCCGCCTAAAGCCGGTAAGACAATTGTTCTTCAGCAAATTGCCAACGCCATTGCTGTCAACAACCCCGAAGCCCATCTCATGGTGGTCCTTGTTGACGAACGCCCTGAAGAAGTTACCGACATGCAGCGCACTGTCAAGGGCGAAGTTATTGCCTCCACCTTCGACCGTCCCGCCTCGGATCACACCATCGTGGCTGAACTGGCCATTGAGCGAGCTAAGCGACTGGTGGAACTTGGCCAGGATGTGGTGGTTCTTCTGGACTCCATCACCCGACTGGGGCGTGCCTACAACCTTGCGGCTCCTGTCTCTGGACGCATTCTTTCCGGTGGTGTGGATGCTAGTGCGCTTTACCCGCCCAAGAAGTTTTTCGGTGCCGCACGCAACGTGGAACACGGAGGCTCCTTGACGATTCTGGCAACCGCTTTGGTGGAAACCGGTTCCAAGATGGATGAAGTGATCTTCGAAGAATTTAAGGGCACCGGCAACATGGAACTGCGCTTGAGTCGCCAGTTGGCCGATAAGCGTATCTTCCCTGCAGTAGACGTTGCTGCTTCGGGTACCCGCCGCGAAGAACTCCTTATCGATCCTGCTCAACTCAAGATCATGTGGAAACTTCGTCGTCTTTTCTCCGGTCTGGAACAGCAGCAGGCGCTCGAACTGGTGCTCTCCAAACTCAAGGACACTTCATCCAATGCTGAGTTCCTTATGGTGGTTTCTAAGACGACTCCCGGTGCTGGATCCAATACCGACGAGTAAACACTGACTGACAGATGTGGGGAGGGGTGACACTCAATGAGTGTCACCCCTCCCCACATCTGTATTCCTCGATCATCTCGATAAAGAGATGAGAGGTCCTCTTACCAAACTACTGGTTGGATGATTGACGTCGGGTACGTGTGCGCTGACGCTTTGGTTTTGATGATCGTGACTGTGCGGTGTCAGATTTGGCGGTGCGAGATGCGCGGGAGGCGTCCTTGTGATGTGCCGCATCACGAGAAATACCGCGAGATGAACCCGCGCGAGAAGAACGGCCAACGGTACGGGACCGAGTGTTCCCCTTGCGTGCGCCAGACTTACCGCGACGGTTCTTTTTCTGGCCGCCAAGGTCTTCCAATTTTTCAGCTTTTAACCCAGCAAGCGTGCGCTGATCGTCGGGAAGAATGCCCGTAACATCTTGAGGAATATTGAGATCAGTGAACAGATGCTCACTGGTGTGATACGTCTCCACCGGCTCGGTTTGGGGCAGTCCCAAGGCCTTGGCGATCATGCGCCAACGAGCCAGGTCATCCCAGTCGACAAAGGTAATAGCAGTGCCTGAGTGACCAGCGCGCCCAGTACGGCCCACACGGTGGACATAGGTCTTCTCATCTTCAGGGCATTGATAGTTAATGACGTGGGTGACATCGTCAACATCGATACCGCGAGCGGCTACGTCAGTAGCTACGAGAACATCGACTTTTGAATGACGGAAAGCACGCAAGGCCTGTTCGCGAGCACCCTGGCCCAGGTCACCATGAAGGGAAGCAGTAGCGAAGCCACGTTCAGCCAAATCCTGGGCAACGTGAGCAGCAGTGCGTTTGGTGCGAGCAAAAATAATGGTGCGGCCGCGGTCGCGGGCCTGAAGCATACGAGCGAGAACCTCCACCTTGTTCATCGCGTGCGTACGGTACACGACCTGACTCACAGACTGAACAAGAGTGCCCTCATCACCTGGATCCTGAGCGCGAATATGGGTAGGAGCCTTCATATAGCGGCGGGCAAGAGCCACCACAGCGCCAGGCATCGTGGCACTAAAGAGCATCATGTGACGGTCTTCTCGAGTGCCAGCGAGAATACGCTCAACATCAGGTAAAAAGCCCAAGTCCAGCATCTCGTCAGCCTCATCAAGAACTACCGTGGTCACGTGGGTTAGATCAAGAACCCCGCGGTTCATCAGATCGATGAGACGGCCTGGTGTACCCACCACGATTTCCGCACCCTGTTCAATGGCCTCAATCTGAGGTTCGTAGGCACGGCCACCATAAACCTGAACAATACGGACAGTACGATGAGCGGCGGCAACAGCCAATTCATCGGCGACCTGCTTGGCAAGTTCACGAGTAGGAAGAACAACCAGAGCTTGGGGTGAGCCAGCAGCAGGATCTTCATCCCATCCTTCTTCACCGGGGCCCAGGGTGTCCATGAGTAAAGGAATACCAAAACCAAGAGTCTTACCAGTACCGGTTTTTGCCTGGCCAATAATGTCCTGCCCCTCCAGAGCAACAGGAAGAGTCAGCGCCTGGATGGGGAAGGGATAGGTAATACCGTGCTCTTCAAGGGCATCGGTAATCTCTTTTTCGACGCCGAAGTCTGCAAAAGACTTGTGCTTGAGCGTAGCGGTAACGCCCACTTCATCAGTGATATCTGGGGTGGCTTCATCAAGAATCGGGGCGTGAGCGCCAGCGGTCTGCAAAATCCCGGTTGGAGAATCAGTATGAGATTGTGTCATGTTCATGCTTTCAAAAGGCCCGTCAAATTACGGGACAACGCCACTGAATACTGAAGCAACGCTAGAAGACTCAGCGGCACTGGGGCAGCCGATCGTGAATATCAGGGATGGCTGCATCACTATGCAGCACGAAAACATGACGACCGGGCAACCGTGTACCCGTCCAGAGTAATGCCTTGAGAGACAAGGCGATAACTCAACGCGGATGGTGAGGGAGGAATCACGTGAGAAAAAATGGCAGGTGAATACTCGGCGTCGGAAAAACCGGAGAAGGCTACCCAATTTTCGATGACTGTTCACGGCATATACACAGTTGCTATTAGGCTAGGACTATGGCTGAATTACGTGCTGCTGGTGATCGACAAATCGTTGGTGTTGCCGCCTTTTCCCGAACCGTAGCCTGTGTACGTTTCGCAAAAGACGCTGACAAAGCCCCAACCATTACCGATCGCATAACCCTCATGCATATGAGCGCACAGGCGGTTGAGTCCTATGATCGCGTGGCAGTACTCTGCGCTGAACACGGATTTAACGCACCCGAAGAGGGTGAACAGTTTATTGGTGTACTTGGAGACTTCGATGAACGAACCCGACCACTGGATTGGCCAGAACGTGTTTTGAAAACCTCTCTTGGTTTAGGCTTGCTCACTGACTTTGCGATGGGTCTTGTTGATGGTCTTGAAGATCCACTCCGTGCCGCACTGATGAGCGAACTGGCTGATTCTCGCCTGTCGCAATTCACTTATGACGCACTCATGCCTTTGATTAGTCACGATGTGTCCCTGGCCCAGCGCCTGGGATTGTGGGGACGCCGTGTTGTGGGTGAAGAAATCGGAACCCTCCAACGTCTCCTTGTTACGTGTCCCACCCTCATTAGTCCCGATACGGATATTGAAGTGGTCCACGCTGTTTTGACTCAGGGAGCCACCCGACGGATGCAAGCACTGGGATTAAACGCCTGAGAACACAGATGGGATGAGTGAGTAACCACAATTACTTAGAATAGTGGAGGGCCCCACCAAGGTGGTGTGGCCCTCCACTATGAAGAAAACATGTCCGTAGCGAGATCAGACTGTTAATAGGGTCAGATGCCGAAACCGACGCGACGCTGCTCAGTAGCACCCATTTCAACGTAAGCTAATGAATCCGCCGGGACGAAAACTTTACGGCCCTTGTCATCGCTGAGGACCAGAGGGCCACCCTGAGCTGCAGCCAATTCATGGAGAATATCGTCTTGGCTCATAGAGGTTTCCAGAACAAGTTGATCGGAACTGTGCTTGATGCCAATGACAAGCTTCATGATGGTCCTTTCGCCGGGTAAATACCTGAAGTGTAGAACGTGGCTTGCTCAACTCCACAATGCGTCAGCCGTGAGCGAGAAAAACACTGTGATGGAAGGGTAATCGAGGCGTAAATATCAGCGGTGGGTGATGAAATGGACTCATGAACGCCTTAACTCTCCTTCCACCCCTCCCGAGTTATCAGTTGCCTGAGGCTACTGAGACTCAACGTCATGTCATCGAGGTGGTTAACCAGGGGAAGCATGCTGTGATTCGAGGCGGTGTACGGACAGGTAAAACTACCCTTGCGTTACGCCTGCATGCCGAGTTATCAGGTCGGGGAAAAAAAGTTGTTCTCCTTGTTCCTACGCGTGCACGAGCAGGAGAACTCCGTGATCGTGCTAGTGCAGCGCTTGAACAAGTGGGAGCCGGTAGTAGTCATGGCGTGAGCGTTCGTACGCCAGTGGCATTAAGTCTCGATATTCTTCGCGAACTGACAGAACAAGAACCGGAGCGTTTCCCTGCGGTTGGTTTAATGTCAGGCGCGCAAGAGGAGGCAAACCTTGAGCAAATCATTCCCACGATTTCTTGGCCAGGTCTTCACCCTGATGCGCTGACAAGTAGTGTGCTGCGTCGTGATATTCGCCAGTTCATCGCTACTTGTGGTCAATGGGGAATAGACGCTGATACTGTGCGCCGCTGGGGTAAGGAAATGCCCATTGAGATTTGGCAAGCAACCGCAGAAGTGCTCGAGCAATGGGATAAACAGGCGTGCATACCTTCTGCTCATGGCCCCGTTTTACTTGATACTCCACGAGTTGTGCGCCGCTGCGCAGACTATGTGCGCCACCTTCTCGGCACGGCAAGTGCTTTGGATACTCAGACGTTTCCATCCTCGCTTCCTGACGTTCTCATCATTGATGATGCTCACGATTGCAGCGCGTCAGTCTACGATCTTGTGCTTGCACTGAGCGCACCACGTAGTGATGGCTCGTCAACACAGATCATTGCCATAGGAAATCCTGACCAGACTGTTGAGGGATTCCGGGGAGCATGGCCGGGGATTCTTCAGGCTTTAGCTACTCATCCGCAATTGGCCGCTAAAACGTTTGCTCTCCCGATTTTTTTGAGCGGTGAGGCCCGTATTGATCGCATTGTTGCCAATCAATGTCAACGCCTTCCTGTTGAAGGTAGCCTCGATGCGCGGCGCGCTAATGAAGACCTGATGGGGCAGTTTGGCACTCAACCCATTACGCGTCTTGAGATCGGGGCCGAGAACCGTTCCGCAGATGGTGTGGATGTATTCATTACCGACCATATTGAGCAAGAAATTGCGCACATCGCTCGCATGATGATTTCTGAACATGCTGAGCATTCCACGCCCTATTCGCGTATGGCTGTCATCGCGCGCTCCATGACGATTGTTAATGAGGTTCGCCAAGGGCTACTGCGCCGAGGTCTTCCACTTGCTCCTCAGACACCTGCTGTTCTTTTCCGCCATGAGGCGTTAAGCAATGCATTGATTGCTCTTGCCGGGCACGTCCTTGAGGGAAGGCTTGTCCAAGGTCATGAAGAAGCAGTTGAGGAATTATTAACCAGTCCTCTGGTAGGTCTGCATACGAATGATTTGCGCACAATTAGCCGTAGAATTCGTTCCCAGTGCACAGAGGAACATAAGGCTCGTCTCTATGCGCCCGCTCAACTTCTTGCCCACGTTTTTACGGACGCTAATGATCGCGACCTTCTCGACGCCACCATTGCTAACTCAAGAGATGCACTGTCTACTGCACTGATTCGTGCACGTAGCATCTACGATGAAGCACGTGCGCTATACCGTGAAGACCAAGCACAACAACACGATGGTCACCGAGCTGGACGGATCAATGCAGAAGAACTGCTCTGGCGACTGTGGGAAGCTTCCGGAATCGGTGAGTACTACCGCAGTGTCATCGTCAGTAATGATCCGTCTATTACCCCGGATATGGTGATTGATGCCGACCATCACATTGATGTAGTAACTGCGCTGTTCAAACGGGCAGAAGTGTGGACTGCTCGTCATCCCGGGGCCCCGGCACAATCATTCTTCTTTGAACTGAATGAAGAAACGATTCCCTCAGATTCTATTGCTCGTATCGGACAACGTCCCGAAGGTATTTCTGTTCTCACTCCTGCACAAGCGGCAGGGCATCATTGGGACGTTGTTGCTGTGTGCCGGCTGAACGCCAACGTGTGGCCAAACGACACATTGCGTTCTACCCTTACGCGAGCCGATCTCATTGAACGTCGAGCCCTAGGGGAGGGGCCTGACAACGGTGACTGGGCACAATGGTGGACCCATGACATTCATCAACGGCGTCAGAGTATTCGCCATGATGAGCGGCGCATGCTTGTCGTGGCTCTCTCTCGGGCGACTCGTCGCCTCATGGTGACATGCAGCGTGGCACAAGATGATGCTCCCTCAACGTTCTTTTGGGAAATCGCCGATGCTGCAGGAATTTCTTGTCGAAAGGACAATGAACTCATCATCACACCTGCCATTGATGAGTTCAGCACCCGAGGAATGGTTGCTCGTTTACGTCGCACTCTTCTTCAGAGTGCTTACGATGAGGTGGCCGATGAACAGCAAGAGTCTGCTCGGGAAGCAGCTGCACTCCTGGCATACATGGCATCACAAGGAGTCGATCAGGCTGATCCGGATCAATGGAATGAACCCGTTGAGGTCACCTCAACGGCTCCGATTTTCGATAACAACCAATTTATACCGCTGCGTCCCTCGGATCTTGAAGGCATCTCACAATGTCCACTGCGCTGGTTCCTTACGCGACACGGTGCTGACAACGGTGCCAGTCAAGCGCAAACAACTGGAACAATGATTCACCAGATTGCTGAAGACGCAGAGAAGATGGGCCTGCGAGATGAAGCATTGCGTGAGCATGCTCATGAATTGATTGTCGATGATCTTGACCAAGAGACCTGGATCGGTCGGACCGAAAAAGAGCGTTTAGAACGCATGGTCGAGTTCATTAATGAATACCTCAATGAACGCGACCAAGTAGTTGAGCGAGTAGAAGTCGAAGTTCCGATTTCTTCCACTATCACTGTTCCTCGCCTGAACAATCCGCAAGAAGAACTCACCGTTCAGATTCGCGGACGAATTGACCGCCTCGAACATCTCAAAGGTGGGGGAGTGCGTATGGTCGATTGGAAATCAGGTAAACACGTCCCGGATGACCTTGATATCACCAGCATCATCACCCGCGCTCACGAACATTTCGATGGTCCCGCTTCTCCCTTCGATGAGAGTGTCCTTCCTCCGCTCGATGCTGAAGCACTAGAACAGGAAGCCGAGACTCATCTAAAGAACGGCAAAGCGGTGAAAACCCACGTGAATAAAGGTGTCTTCAATGCCCAGTTAGCTGCTTATCGTCTGGCTATGGCCACTAATAGTGAACCAGCGGATGTGGCTAGTTCATGCCTGATCATGCTCGGGTCGGACACACAAAAACTCAAAGTTGTTCCGGCAAGCGGATCTATTGCTGACAGCCCCTTGCCAGAATCGGGGGCTTGGGATTACATCGCTTTGACCGAAGCCGCTTACGACTGTCTAGGCCCTACCTTTGATGCTCGTCCTAGTGGCGCATGTTCCTACTGCCCTGTGTCCCACCTGTGTCCTGTTAACGTCAAAAACTCCGGGAGCCTGTCATGACGGATTCGAAGATCATTCGCTCGAGTGCACACATGGCTGAACTCCTTGGAGGTATGAGTCCAACACAGCAACAACAGCGCATCATTGAATATCCTCTTTCCCCGTTGCTCGTTGTGGCCGGTGCAGGAAGCGGTAAAACAGCTACGATGACTCAACGCATCATCTACCTCATAGCTACCGGTCAGGTCCGCCCCGACGAAGTACTCGGCCTGACTTTCACCACTAAGGCAACGGCAGAACTTGACCATCGTGTAGCACTGAGCATCGATTCATGTGCCTCTCACGGACTCATTGATCTTCCCGAGGATACGGGGCAGCCACATATTGCTACCTACAATTCTTTCGCCGGCATGATCGTTCGTGATTACGGTCTACGGCTAGGTATG
Source organism: Actinomyces vulturis (assembly GCF_001687305.1). Lineage (GTDB taxonomy): Bacteria > Actinomycetota > Actinomycetes > Actinomycetales > Actinomycetaceae > Actinomyces > Actinomyces vulturis. The sequence continues at coordinate 147,906 of NZ_LZRK01000003.1, read as the reverse complement.
GACCCGGACACCACACTTGTCACTGAAGCACGAGCGTGGCAAATCATGACAGAACTGGTGGAAGGTTATGAAAAGAACATCAGCGGTTTTAAGAGTGTTGCTGCCGTTGCTGATAATGCCTTGGCGCTGGCGGGAAAACTCCAAGAGAATCTTCTGAGCATTGAGGATGCTCGTCTTGGCCTAGCAGATCTCACTAGCATTTTCGAAGAACTCGTTCGCATTCCTGGCAGGAAGGGGAAAACCGTCCCATTCCTGGAGAAGAACGTGGCTCGTGAATCTCTCCTTGGTCTTGTTGAGGCATACGTGAACTACAAGCGTGCGCATTCCCTCATGGACTATGGCGATCAAGTGGCCTTTGCCTACAAGATTGTGAGCAGTGAGCCCAGCGTGTGTCGCGATATGGCCTCTACTTACAGCGTGTGTCGCGATATGGCCTCTACTTACAAGGCAATCGTCTTGGATGAGTTTCAAGACACGTCAATTGCACAGATTAAAATGCTTGCCACCCTCTTTTCTGGAATGGGCGTGACAGCCGTTGGAGATCCCAACCAAGCAATTTACGGATGGCGTGGAGCAAGTGCCGGCGCGCTGAACGGGTTCCATGCTGCATTCACACATCAAGAACAACCTCGCGACGTTCTCAACCTCTCTACCTCGTGGCGAAACGATGCCCTCATCCTTGACGTAGCAAACGCAGTATCGAAACCTCTGAGAGATAATAATGACGGTATTGCCGTCCCCGAGCTTCAGACTCGTAGCGTCATTACCGGCGAAGATATGCCTGCCGGAATCGTCCTGACAGATACTTTCATCGATGCGCAAGATGAAGCCGAAGCGGTAGCACGCTTCATGAAGCAGCACAGTGCTCCGGGGCGTTCGATGGCTGTCCTTTGCCGTACTAACAAACAGTTCGATCCAATTCAAAAGGCGCTGACAGCACAAGGAATTGACTCTGTTGTTGTGGCAGGAAATGGCCTGCTCACTACACCCATCGTTCACCATCTTGTCGATGCCCTTCACGTGGCTGTTAATCCTGAAGAAGGTGTGTGCCTGATGGCGCTGCTCGACCGAGCAGGACTCGGCGCTAGCGATATTCGTAGCCTCTATGCTGCAGCACGAGCACTGGCCTACCGTGTCGAGGACACCACGGGGAAACAAGGAATTCGAGAAACTCCTGTGCTCTCTGACGCGGTAGAACTTTGTCGTTATCTTGACGTGAGGGATTTAGAAAACAAAGACGGAAATGAACGGATTGCGCAGGCGCACTTGCTTTCTGCCCATGAACGTCGCGCCTTGACTATTCTGCGTGAGAGTCTCAGTGATCGCGGTGCTCGCATCTGCAGGCGTATTCACCGCCAAATCACGACGATTCGCCAATCCATGAGTCTTCCTTTGCCGCGAATTACTCACATTGCCGAGCGTGCCCTCAATCTTGATATTGAGGCTTCCGTGAATTCCACTCACGCTGGGGATCACATTGCTCTTCGCTCTTTTCATCAAGTCGCCGCACAGTTTATTCGGGACCTCCCTGAAGCAACATTGAGGGAATTTCTTTCCTGGCTCGAAGCGGCAAAAGAAAGAGAAGGGGGCCTCTCTATTCCACAGACCGTTGCTCCGCGCGGTGTAGTCCATATCCTCACCGTCCATGCAGCGAAAGGGCTGGAATGGGAAGTCGTTGCTGTGCCAGGAATGACCGAAAAACAATTTCCTCATTACGCGGCTGAGCCTGATATGGACGACCCCAGCAAGCCTGTGGGTGACTCAGGATGGTTAACCAAAAACGAATTCCCTCATCCTCTTCGAGCTGACGTGGATGTTCTTCCACCTTGCTCCGTTCTTCAGTGCACCTCGGCCACATCCAAAGAAGACTTCTCTGACTGTCTTGACGAATATCGACTTGCTCTTGGCGAGTACATCATTGCCGAAGAACGCCGACTTGCCTACGTAGCATTTACTCGAGCTCAGCATGCGCTTTTCGTCAGTGGTAGTTACTTCACTGGACAATCAACAAAGCCTAAGCCCATCTCACGATTCCTCCGACAGATTCGTGGCTGCGAGGGGGTCCGTGATGCCGGATGGGGGGTTGATACTTTTCCACCCAACGCTACGAACTGTGCTTTGGATCATTCAGAGAGTTATACTTGGCCAACCGTCGGACAAAGAGAAAACCCGGTGCTGTCCGAGGCCCGTCAACGAGCTGTACAAGCGGTTCGTGACGCTCAAGCATCCATGACAACTCTTCCCAGGTGGTCAAGTGACGAGGCGGCTGAGCGGGCCGCAACCATTGATATGCTTATTCGTCATGAACGCATGACTAACGAGGGTCCTAGCGTGCGCGTACCTGCTCATATGCCTGCAACGAGCATTGAGAAACTTGCACAAACTCCAGATGACTATGCGCTGACATTGCGCCGCCCCATGCCACAGCCCCCGAAAAAAGAAGCTCGCTTGGGCACCATTTTCCACGAAGCCATTGCTGAACGTCTCCGCGGGCAAAGCGAGTTACTCTCGATGGTTGATGCAGGCATTGATGATGGATTGGCACCGAAGGAGCGTGAACTGCTCACGAAGTGGTTTACCACCGTGGAGTCATTAGACTATCTTTCAAATCTCACATTGAGATACGCCGAAGTCGATCGCGATCTTCGAATTGGAGACGTGATTATTCGCTGTCGTATCGATGCGGTCTTTAGCGATTGTGATGGACGCTGGTACATCATTGACTGGAAAACCGGAAAACGTCCTGTTTCTGTCGATCAACTTAGCCTCTACGTTCACGCTTGGGCAACGAGTGAAGACATTGATCCGGCTGAGATTACTGCCGCCTACATTTATGTAGACAAGGACCCAGATGATCCGGCCATCATTGCGAAACTTCCGCCCGATCAACTCCAGCCAATTGAGAGTCTTCCTGAGATTCTTCGCGCTTCCACCCTGGATGAATCATCAGTGAACTAGTGAAGATTCTTGCTGTACTGCCGTGAGCGCGACGATGAGGATGGGGGGCGACATGACATGCAGTCATGGCACCCCTGCCGTCAATGTCAAAGTGTTAGAGATACGGATCAGTGGAAATATCGTCATCATCCACATCGTCGATGACACTCATGACCACCGTTGACGTGTCACCACTAGCATCATGAGCGGAGCGCATCCGCTCGGCACGGTAGTCCGAAGCAAAAGAATCATCCGCATCGTCAGTGTTTTCAGAAGACTTCTGCGATAGAGGCGATGATAATAAAGACGATTCGGCGTCGTCACTAGCCGATGTCTCAGTGACCAACGCTACGTGTGGTGGCATCGCTATCGGTTCCTCATCGGCAACCTGTTCATACAAGTCCTCCAGCATCCCCAAAGCATCATCGATAATGTTTTGATCATCAATGCGCACACCATGAATTAGCCAACGCACCAAGTTAAATTCCGTAATGAGATCAGCTCGTTCACGAATATGCAGGTCAATTCCCTCAGTACGAGCCTGCTCGTAGGCTGCCTCAATATCATCGAGACACTCGAAGGGGGCTGAGGCATATAACCATGCCAAATCCTCGGCAGGGTCACCCACATGGATAGCGCCGAGTGAACGAATTGCGGTGACCGCCCCGCCGGCAACCAGCACATTGTCCTCAGCTAAATCACCATGAACTACCACAGCTTTAAAACGCCACAAAGGTTCTTGAGCAATTGCAGAACGCCAGCGATACATGAGTTCAGCACGCACTAAGCCAGATTCTTCGGCTTCATCAAGCATATGAGTCCAGCGGTCACGAACCTGCTGGGAATCGTAAGAAGGCATACCTGCGCCCGTGACCACAGTAGTGGGCAGTTCATGCCACTGACCAATGACCTTACCCAAACCAGAGGCAAGGCCAGGGCCGGGACGGAGCGCTTCCAAATTGAGGGGGCTTCCGGGGATGTGGGAGCGAACTTGAACGTGACCGCACTCGTCTAAGCGCACAGCGCCAGCGGGACGAGGAACGTCAAAACTGAGGGTTCCTCCATCAACTACTTCACCGATCCGGCGCAGCACTTCACTTTCGGCTTCTAGGGTGGCCCCTGCGGCATCATTGAGGGGCTCAAGAACTTCCCAGTGGCGTCCGCGCGTATCGATAACACCGGTGACGCGAAGGTCCTCGGTTGTTTCTTGAGGAAGTGCTAAGCGGGTCGGTTCAAGGTCCGGAACTGCAACACATGCCAAGGCTGCTAAGGACAGGGCGGTGCGGGGGCGAGAGGACATGGAATAACCGTAGGGGAGAAGAGAGAAACATGCATATATCCCGCGCCCGACGGAAATCTATCAGCAGGCTTTAGTGATGTTTCACTATGGTTGCTAGTGGTTAGTTGTAGGAGTTATCCACTGTTTATGAAAAAGGTTTATTCGCGCTATCAGAGAACTCTAAGATGTCGTTAAGAACCCCTCCCTTCATTATTCATCATCGCCACAGATGAAGAAAAATCCCCAAGGACCATCATGGATGCACTCGATCGTCTGCACAGCGAAGTACGTGACCTTGTTCGACAACGAGACATCCATCCCACGGCGGACCCCGATGCACTTCATGGACTCGTCCACGAGGCAATTAACGACTATCTCGCCCGTTCCGACGCGGGCCTTGTTCCACCACTGAATGACCCTGACCACGCTGTCACTTTCCTTATCGATTCACTTGCAGGTTTGGGAAAACTTGAACCCTACATGATGGATGACAGTATTGAGGAAATCTGGGTTAACGCACCTGACAAGGTATTTATCGCACGAGGTGGCCACCCTGAACTTACCACCACCATGCTGACAGCAGAGGAAGTCGAAATCCTTGTCGAACGTATGCTCCGGGCTTCCGGACGGCGACTTGATCTTTCCGTTCCCTTTGTTGATGCCCAACTTCCCGGTGGACAGCGCCTCCATGTGGTCATTCCGCCCCTCACTCAGCAGCACTGGTCCATTAACATCCGTAAACACGTTGCCCGAGCAACAAAAACTCACCATCTGGTGCAGCGCGGTTCAATGACCGATCACGCATCACGTTTTCTCGACGCCGCGGTTCACAGTGGACTTAATATCCTCGTCTCAGGCGCCACTCAAGCAGGCAAAACAACTCTTGTTAGAGCATTAGCCGGGGCGATCCCACCTCACGAACGCGTCATTACTTGTGAAGAAGTCTTTGAACTGTCTTTACGTCATCGCGATTGCGTGGCGCTTCAGACTCGTAACGCCAATATCGAAGGAAGCGGCGCCATTACATTGCGTCATCTCATTGTTGAGTCTCTACGAATGCGCCCTGACCGTCTCATCATCGGTGAAGTTCGTGGAGCGGAGAGTCTCGATTTGCTTATTGCTATGAATTCTGGCTTGCCGTCCATGTCCACTATTCACGCTAATTCAGCACGAGAAGCATTGATGAAACTGTGTACTCTTCCGCTCCTGGCTGGTGAAAACGTCTCATCTGATTTTGTGCTTCCTACTGTTGCGAACTGCATTGACCTAGTGGTGTTTCTTGGAAAGAACAGCCGTGGCCATCGGCAAGTCCAAGAAATAGCTGCCGTCGGTGGACGTGTAGATCACGGAATTATTGAAATGACGGATGTGTTTTATCGTGATCATCACGACAATCTTGTTCGCGGATCAGGAATGCCTTCCAATGTTGAGCAATTCGAGCGAGCAGGATTTGACCTTCCGCAACTGCTGGGGGCACAAGCATGATTGGAGTCGTACTTGGGGCTCTGATGGGTAGCGCCGCGGTTCTACTCTTGTTTGCCATGACCACTCCACCCCGACATTGGTCATCGCACCGAACAGATAAACTACGCGACCTCCTCATCCAAGCAGGGGTTGGAGGTACTAGCCCATTGGCATTCATCGTCTTTAGTATGGGGCTTGCTATCGTTACAGCACTTGTATTTCTGGGGATTTCCCAAGCGTGGCCCGTAGCCGCTGCTTTCGGTGCAATTGCGAGCATGGTTCCCTGGATGGTGGTCTCTCAACGAGCGCGGAGCAGGCGTACTCACCTCAGAGAAACTTGGCCAGACGCTATTGACGATCTCCTGTCATCGGTCAGGGCAGGAATGAGTCTGCCTGAGGCTCTGGGGAACCTTGGCGTTCGTGGCCCCGTTGAAATCCGAAGCCAATGTGCTGCTTTTGCCCGCGATTACCAAAGTACTGCGCGATTTAGCGAAAGTCTTGACCGCCTCAAAGAGCGTTTCGCTGATCCGGTCGCTGATCGAATTATCGAGGCGCTCCGGTTGGCCCATGACGTGGGCGGAACAGACGTCGGAGTGTTATTGACCCATCTTTCACGCATGCTTCGTGAGGATCTACGGACTCGAGGAGAACTTGAGGCACGTCAATCCTGGACCGTCAACGGAGCTAAAGTCGCTGTTGCCGCACCGTGGATCATCCTCGCTCTGCTTTCGTCGCGCCAACAAGCAGCCAGCGCGTATGCCACATCAACGGGAGCCATGGTTCTTCTCGGCGGAGCATGTGCCTGTGCTGTGGCGTATTGGCTCATGATCAGAATTGGCCGCCTTCGAGAAGAACAACGGGTACTGCGATGAGATCGGGAGGACTTTGGCTGGGCGCTGGGATGGGATTGTCCCTCGTATTGCTCTGGAATGTGTGGTGTTCACGTCAGCCCACACTTCACTCACGCATTCGTCCCTATATTCATCATCGGCCGCCAACGAGCCGGCTTCTGCAAGGTAATCGTGAACAAACCACAGTCACAGGAGCCCTCATTCACTGCATCCATTGGGCTACCCGAGCGATGAACCAACTGGGCTCAACTAGCGATGCTGTTGCCAGAAGGCTTGCTCTTCTCCACACACGAATGAGTGTTGACGAGTTCCGTATCCACCAACTTCTCTGGGCCCTTGGTGCCCTGGTGAGCACACTTGGAATGGGACTGTTCCTTGCTTGGATTCGCCCCGTCAATGTGGTGGCACTTGTTGTACTGGCTCTGATGAGCAGTATTGGGGCTATTGCTGCTAGTGATTGGTGGCTGTCGCGTCGGGTGCGTCAACGTACTGCTCAGTTGGACCATGAGCTTCCTGACGTTGTGGAACTCCTGGCTTTGGCCGTTGGTGCGGGTCAATCTCCACTTAGCGCTATTGAACGTGTGGCGACTATTGGGCAAGGAGCATTCATTGATGACTTGCGAAGCGTCGTCGTTGATACACGAAGTGGGACCATACTTACTCAAGCTATGGAGCGAATGGCGAGTCGAAGCGAATCAGCCGCAGTTGGAAGATTTTGTGAAGCTATGGTGATCGCTCTCGAGCGAGGCACTCCATTGGCTGATGTCTTACGGGCTCAGGCTATTGATGCTCGAGAAGCTGCACGGCGCGAATTGATGGAAGAAGGCGGCAAGAAAGAGATTGCACAAATGATTCCTGTCGTTTTCCTTGTTCTCCCGGTTACGGTCATCTTCGCTTTGTTCCCGGGCCTCATGGTTCTACGTATCGGTTTGTAGTTTCTTGACTCAAGCTGCCTCGTTCATGTCCATTGACGCCGCTGCCGTCTCATCCTTGTGCTTCATCTCTGTCCTCCTCTTAGCCACTTATTGATTTACCTTTTTCCCTTTTACCCGCACCCAGATTAGGAACGCTCATGAAGAATTCATTGCCCACTATCAACCGATCTGCCTTTGCCTCCTTACAGGTTCAGGTTGCGGAACTGTCGGACAAAATGAGCCGGCGAATTAGCGATGAAGAACGTGGAGACGTACCCGGATGGGTGCTTGTCACCTTGATGACCGCAGGACTCGTCGTGGCACTGTGGGCTGTGGCGGGGCCAGCTCTTACTCAAGTCTTCACTGACGCTATTGCTAAGGTCACCGGAGCGATTTGAGACTGTGGTGAATCGTTCTCAGACCGTTGGAAGCGGTGTTTTTCGTTTAGATAACGCTGAACGAGGTAGTGCAGTGGTGGATTTTGTCTTGGTGTCCACTCTCGTCATTGCGGTGGCCTTGGCTTTGATGCAGATAGCTCTTGGCCTCCACGTCAGGACAGTGCTAATTGATGCCGCTGGAGAAGGTGCTCGTCGTGCAGCGCTCGTCGGTGGAACTGTTGAGGAAGCTGAACAACGAGTTCGGACACTGTCAAACCTCGCCTTACGAGACGATTACGTGGACATCGTGAATGTTCGACGCGTTGAAGTCGATGGACTGACCCTTGTGGACGTGGAGGTTGTGGCGCCGTTCCCACTTATCGGCTTCTTTGGTCCCGAGGGAACTTTGCACGTCCATGGTCATGCGGTTGACGAACGAACGTTGACTGATTCTCACAGAGGCATTCCGTGATGCGTATCTTCATCCATCTTCGCGATGTCTTGTATGCGGCTCGAGAACGGTGTGTGTCTGCCATGGGCCGGGTAGGAAATGATGATTATGGCAATGCACAAGTGGAGTTTCTTGGTTGGTTTATCGGGCTCGGATTACCGCTTCTTTACTTCATTTTCACTATTGCGTCTGTACAAGCTACTGCCTTTGGTGTTCAATCCGCTGCCGCCGCCGCGGCGCGAGTTCTCAGTGTTGACTCAAGTCATCAGTCACCCCAGCACGCTGCCCAGGCAGCTCAGGTGAACTTGCGTGATCAGCACATTTCTGAGGATCTCATCGATAGGGGAATAAATATAGGGTGTGTTGATGCTGGCTGTTCACGCTATGGCGTCGATATTCATATTCCTGTGGCGTTACCTTTCACCCATGGCGTGATTGATTTACCTTTCGTCGCGGTTGATGCTCATCGTGATGTGATTCGCTCAGGACAGGAGGGGCGACGATGAGGGTCGATCATCGACGAAACATCATGTGTCTATGGCAAGGCGTGAATGAAGCAAATCGTCGAGAGCACGGCAACATGCTTGTGTTAGGAATTGGGGTGTCGACTTTTATCCTGGCGCTTGTTTTGATGGCGAGCAGTGTTAGTGCTGTCTATCTTGATGCCAAGCGTTTGACTGCATTAACAGATCAAGCACTATGGGATGCTACGGGAACGGTATGCCGTATCCGAGATCGCGAATCACTTGACGATGAATCACGGCCATTACTTGATCCAGGGTGCGTCGAAGATGAATTTGTCCGTCGTCTTACTGCTGAATCATCAATATCATCGTTGGGCGGGTTCAGCGATATTGCGGTAGCAGATATTCATCATGATGGGCGAGTCATTACTGTTCGAGTTCGCGCCCACTCCCAGCCTCCATTCCTTCCATGGGGCATTATTCCGGCTGAAGGAATTCCTCTTGAGGTGGCAAGCAGTACGCGAGGATTCGCACAGTTTTAGCGAGCAGTCTCATTCTTCTCTCCTTGCTCACTCAAGGTAGACTACGAGCGTGGCCATTGACTTTTCTGCAGAAATCGACCGTTTAAAAAATACCTATGAATCTATCTCCGCGGTGACAGACCCGGAGGCTTTGCGTGCCCGTATTGCTGATCTCAGCGAAAAAGCTAGCGCCCCCGATTTATGGGACGATCCCGATGCTGCACAGGTCGTCACCAGCGCTCTTTCACACGCTCAGAGTGACCTCAAGCGCGTAGAACAACTTGGCCAGCGCATCGAAGATCTCGAAACTATGCTGGAAATTGCTGGTGAAGAAGAAGGACAAGAAGCTGCTGACATCGAAGCAGAGGCAGAAGCAGACTTGAAGAAGATCAGCGATGACCTCGCTGAACTTGAAATCCGTACCCTTCTTTCTGGCGAATACGATATTCGTGACGCCGTGGTGACTATCCGCTCCGGTGCCGGTGGCGTGGATGCTGCGGACTTCGCTCAAATGCTTTTGCGTATGTACACCCGTTGGGCCGAACGCCATGACTATCCTGTGAAGGTCCTCAATACCTCTTATGCGGAAGAAGCAGGCTTGAAGTCTGTAACCTTCGAAGTTCACGCTCCGTACGCTTACGGCACCCTGTCCGTCGAAGGTGGCACTCACCGTTTGGTGCGCATCAGCCCCTTTGATAACCAGGGCCGTCGCCAGACGTCCTTTGCTGCCGTGGAAGTGATCCCGTTAATCGAGTCCACGGATCACATTGATATTCCTGAAACCGACATCCGCGTGGATGTGTTCCGCTCCTCAGGCCCCGGTGGTCAGAGTGTGAACACTACAGACTCTGCTGTTCGTATCACTCACCTTCCCACGGGGCTGGTGGTCTCCATGCAGGATGAAAAGAGTCAGATTCAGAACCGCGCCGCTGCTATGCGTGTGCTTCAGTCGCGCCTTCTGGTTCTTAAACAGCAGGAAGAAGACGCAAAGAAGAAGGAATTGGCTGGGGATGTGAAGGCATCGTGGGGTGACCAGATGCGTTCTTACGTCCTCAATCCTTACCAGATGGTCAAGGATTTGCGTACTAACTACGAAGTAGGCAACCCTGACAGCGTTTTTGATGGGGATATTGACGGCTTTATTGACGCCGGTATTCGCTGGCGTATGCAGAATAACGACGAATAAATCTATGACTTCACGGTGACCACTAGGGCGCGCCAATGACCAATAGCCCTGATTGTTCGCCGCATACGACACTCTCACCACACAACCCGAAGGATTCTTACCACTGTGGCTGAATACATCTACTCAATGATTAAGGCCCGCAAGGCCCACGGAGACAAAGTCATCCTTGATGACGTCACCATGGCATTCCTGCCTGGTGCAAAGATCGGCATGGTGGGCCCCAACGGTGCTGGTAAGTCCTCCATCCTCAAAATCATGGCCGGCATTGACCAGCCATCCAACGGTGAAGCTCGCCTGACCCCTGGCTACACCGTAGGCATCCTCATGCAGGAGCCTCCGCTCAACGAGGAAAAGACCGTTCTTGGTAACGTCGAAGAAGGCGTCGCCGAAATCAAAGGCAAGCTCGATCGCTTCAACGAAATCAGCGCCCTCATGGCAGAACCTGACGCTGACTTCGACTCACTCCTCGCTGAGATGGGCACCCTCCAGGACGAACTTGACGCAGCCAATGCCTGGGACCTGGACAACCAGCTCGAGCAGGCTATGGACGCCCTGCGCTGCCCGCCGCCGGATGCTGACGTGAAGGTTCTCTCCGGTGGTGAGCGTCGCCGTGTGGCCTTGTGCAAACTCCTCCTTGAGGCCCCCGACTTGCTCCTCCTTGATGAGCCTACTAACCACCTCGACGCCGAGAGCGTGCTTTGGCTTGAGCAGCACCTGGCGAACTATAAGGGTGCCGTCATTGCCGTAACCCACGATCGTTATTTCCTCGATCATGTTGCCGAATGGATTGCAGAAGTCGACCGCGGTCACCTTTACCCCTACGAAGGCAACTATTCCACGTATCTTGAGACCAAGGAAAAGCGTCTCGAAGTTCAGGGTAAGAAGGACGCCAAACTCGCCAAGCGTCTGAAGGAAGAACTCGAATGGGTTCGCTCCTCGGCTAAGGGGCGTCAGGCCAAGAGCAAGGCCCGTCTGGCCCGCTACGAGGAAATGGCAGCCGAAGCAGAGCGCACCCGCAAGCTCGACTTCGAAGAAATTCAGATTCCCCCGGGTCCTCGCCTGGGTAATGTGGTCCTCGAAGCCAACAACATCTCTAAGGGCTTTGACGGACGTACCCTTATCGACAACCTCAGTTTCTCCCTACCCCGTAACGGCATCGTGGGTATCGTCGGTCCTAACGGCGTGGGTAAAACTACCCTGTTTAAGACCATTGTGGGACTTGAGCCTCTCGACAGCGGCGATCTAAAAATCGGTCAGACCGTCAAGCTCTCCTACGTTGACCAGAACCGTGCAGGCATTGACCCCAACAAGACGCTGTGGGAAGTTGTCTCTGACGGACTGGATTACATCCAGGTCGGCAACGTTGAGATGCCCTCACGCGCCTACGTCTCCGCTTTCGGCTTCAAGGGCCCGGATCAGCAGAAGCCTGCTGGCGTGCTCTCCGGTGGTGAGCGTAACCGCCTGAACCTTGCTCTTACCTTGAAACAGGGTGGCAACCTCCTGCTCCTGGACGAGCCCACCAACGACCTCGACGTGGAAACCCTTGGTAGTCTTGAAAAGGCCCTCCTGGACTTCCCGGGTTGTGCCGTGGTCATCACCCACGATCGCTGGTTCCTTGACCGCGTGGCCACCCACATCCTTGCTTGGGAAGGCACCGATGAGAACCCTGCTAACTGGTACTGGTTCGAAGGAAACTTCGCCTCTTACGAGGAAAACAAGGTGAAGCGTCTTGGGGCTGAGGCAGCACGTCCTCACCGCGTGACCTATCGTAAACTCACTCGCGACTCCTGATTTAAGGAACGCAACGGAGGGGGCCTCCACCATCATGGTGGAGGCCCCCTCCGTGTATGTCACCAATGTCTAATGCCATCACATCAATGGCATAAGGAGTCGTCAGGCGGGAATTTCGCCGCCGGAGTCATTGTCACCTAAGCGAATCTGCCAGTGTCCACGAGGTGTATCACTCTCAGGCACACGGATCATGCCCTCCTGAGCGACTGTCGAAATGAGTCGGCCATCGCGTGAGTACACGTCCGCACGTACCATGGCACGCCCTGACTGGAATGTGGGGCAGTCCTGGACGAAGAGCAACCATTCATTAACGTTCACATCGTGATGGAACCACTGTGCATGGTCCAGAGTAGCCAGGCTCATTCCAGGAGTTCGCCAACTCAGACTCTGACGGCGCAGTGCTGGCTCCAGCATGATCTGATCCACCACGTAGGTCAATAAGGCGCGGTGAACCACCTGAGAAGCAGATTCAGGCATAGCGCCGCGAGCGCGCATCCACACATGCTGGCGGCTCGCGCGCTGTTTACTTGAGCGCAAATAGAGGTTTCCCTCCACATGACGTACATCAAAGGCAGCGGTACGACCTAGGAACTTCGCCACCGGATGATCAATGCTACGGAAAATCTCCAAAGCGCTGGTCAATTCCTCAGGGCGAGGAACGCGAGGAGCAGGATCAGCATCCTGTGGTCCCTCTTCCGGGCGCTGGAAAGAGGTGATCATCGAGAGCAGGGTGTGATTGGCCTGTGTCGCAGTGGTGCGACGCTGAACAAAGGAACGACCATCGTGAAGGCGGTCTACCTCAAAAGCGATGTCCTGATCGGGATTACCTCCGCGAAGGAAGGAACCGTGCACGGAATGGGGAAGCATTAACTCGTCTGAGGCCCCACTCTCATGAGGACTTACCGGAGGAAGGCAACCGGGAACTGTTGCTGCGGCAGCAAGCATTCCCTGAGCCAGCACCTGACCACCGTAGACTCGACCAGCCATCTGAGGCAGGCTGCCGGCACGAAAACGATCCGCGCCGTCAGCTTCCTTAAGTGCAAGAACACGCGTGACACCGGCCAGGGGCTCTTCATGAGCCACCGGAACAGGGTAGGGGTGTGTCACAGGCCCAGTTCTTCCAGGATGGGTAATTCAGCACGAACAGCAGCACGCGCCTGTTCAGCGTAAGCACAATCAAGGGCAAGGTCAGCAAGACGCTTGCACTCATCCATCGTCACGGACTTAAGCACGGCATCCACATCAGGAAGTGCGCGAGCAGTCATGGATAGGCTGGCTACGCCGAGACCCACCAACACCACGGCAAGTGCAGGATCAGCAGCAGCTTCACCACACACGCCTACAGGACGTGACTTGGGAGCAGCGCCATCACAAGCGGTCTTGATCAAGCGGAGCACTGCAGGCTGCCAGGGGGAGTTCAGATCAGCGAGGGGGCCGAGAAGGCGGTCAGCGGCCATGACGTACTGAGTGAGGTCATTGGTGCCCACGGAAGCAAAATCAGCATGTTCGAACATGCGATCAGCCATGAGAGCAGCAGAGGGAACCTCAATCATCATGCCGCAAGTCTTCAGACCGTAGGAGCGAGCAAGATCGGTAAATGCCTGAGCCTCTTCAACGGTGGAGATCATGGGAGCCATGACCCACACGTGTGCTTCAGTGGCAGCCTCAGCCTTCGCCAGTGCTTCGAGCTGGTGAGCTAGAACCTCAGGATCGCGGCGGGTAGTGCGGTAAGCACGAACACCCAGGGCAGGGTTGATCTCGGTGGAATCAGTCAGGAAGGGCAGGGGCTTGTCAGCGCCAGCATCGAGGGTACGAACAACAACCTTCTTACCGGGGAACGCTTCAAGAACACCGATGTAAGCGGTTACCTGATCCTCGATGGAGGGTTCAGTGGGCTGATCAAGGAAGCAGAATTCTGTGCGGAACAGACCTACACCCATAGCGCCTGCTTCTGCCGCGCTTCGCGCACTCGCGGCGTCACCTACGTTGGCGAGTAACTGCACTTCGTGGCCATCCTTAGTGGCGCCGTCGCCGTGGAATTCGCGAACGCGAGAAGCCAATTCTCGAGCCTTGCGGAGCTGATCTTCAGACGGGTCGAGGGTAATGACACCCTTAGTGCCGTCAATGAGGGCAATATCGCCATCGCGCATCTGCTCAGTGACTGCTTCACCAGCACCCACCACGGCAGGAATACCCAGGGCGCGAGCAAGAATGGCCGTGTGCGAGGTGGGGCCACCTTCACTGGTCACGAAAGCCACAACCTTGTCAGGGTCAAGAAGAGCAGTATCTGCAGGAGCAAGGTCTTCGGCTACAAGAATGAAGGGCTCAGGCAGGCTAGGAATGCCTGGCATGGGCGAGTCTGTTAGAACAGCAACGATACGGTCGCGCACATCCTGAACGTCACGAGAGCGCTCAGCCATGTAACCGCCAAGGCTTTCAAGCATTTGAGCCAGGGAATCAGCGGCTTCCCACACAGCACGCTCAGGAACGAGGTTGCGCTCGCGTACCATTGCCTGAGCAGAGGAGGTGAGGGTGGGGTCAGCGGCCATTTGAGCGGTGGTTTCCAAAAGAGTGCGACCCTCACCATGAGCCTGTGCAGCACTGAGTTCAAGATTTTTCTTCACAGTCTGTGCAGCTAGAGCAATGCGCTCGCATTCCTTGTCCACATCACGTGATTCTGAGAGCGTCTTCACGGCAGGTTCACTGATTCCAGGGGCCATCCGCGCAATCGGGCCGGCCACAAGGCCCGGGCTTACGCCGATTCCGTGAAGGGTGGGGGTTGAGCTGAGCTCGGGTGCTTGCGTCATTGGGCTCTCCTGTGCGACCTTGACATGCGGACGTATATCCCATTGTGCATGATGGAGGGGGAAAATGGCGAAAGACCGCTGTTTTTGTTCACTCTTGGGGCATTGTGTGCGCTGGGAGATTGACGAGAAACGTATGGAAGACGTCGTGAAGATGTCATCTGCGCAGGCCAAAGCACGTGAATCACGTTAGAGTGATGAGTGCCACGAAAATGGTGGGTAGATCACTGAGAATGTCTTCCATCCTCACTCCGTGGCATCACTGATCAATCGAAAATGAAGGGTTCTAATAATCCATGAATGCTGACCTGATCCTCGAAGGACTCGGAGGATGGGACAATATTGCTTTACTTGAGTCCTGTGTAACGCGTTTGCGCGTTGAGGTTGTTAACCCAGCATTCGTCGTGGAGTCTCGGCTGCGTGAGGCGGGTGCGTATGGCGTAGTCCGTTCAGATAACGTGGTGCAAGTAGTTGTCGGATTATGTGCACGTGATTTAACTGCACAACTGGCCGCGTATCACAACCAATTCCGAACCTCGTGACACAATAAAGTCTAGCGTTCGCTGTAAAGCGAGCGAGCATCTGCCAGCCGTGACGTGAAGGCCTAAATCTCATGAGTGACTCAGCACCTGCAGCAAGCCCAGAATTACTTGAATTGGCTCATGCCTATGGTGTGTCAACAACATGGTGGGATTTCCATGGGCAGCAGCAGGAAACCAGTGCTGCCACACTTCAGGCCGTACTCCAAGCACTAGGCGTGAGTATTCAAAGTCCTGAAGATATTCAGCAGGCCATCAAGGATCATGATCTTGCTCCTTGGCGTCAGGTTCTTCCGCCCAGTTTGGTCATTCGCCGTGGCTTTACCCACCAGGTGGCTGTGCATGTACCTGACGGTCAGCCAGTGCGTGTTCAGATTCATACCGAGGATGGCGATCTTTTTGACCTCATCCAGGTCCGTGACGATACTCCTGCCCGTCTGGTGGATGATCAATGGGTTGGTCAAGCATCTTTTGAAATTCCCGCAGATTTGGACTTGGGTTGGCATGAAATGCTCGCCTGGGTGGGGCCCAATCCTGAGGAACCGGAACGTTGCGTTTTAGCCTGTACTCCCGATCACCTCGATCTTCCCACGACTTTAGGACGACGCCGCAGTGCCACGTCTGTTCTCACTCCACCTTCCGGTGAGGTGGGTTTCGGTGCTATTGACGGTACTGATGAGGTGACGATTGGTGAGGAGGCAGTGAAGGCTGATCTGCCAGAACTCTCTGAACGCATCGAGCATGGGTGCGTTAGTAACGATGATTGTTCACTGTCTGATCCCACTGGACGTGGATGGGGATTAATGGCCCAGTTGTATTCGGTACGTTCCAAGAATTCTTGGGGCGTCGGGGATTGTGATGACCTGAAAGAAATGGTCAGTTTTTTTGGGGATCAGGGAGCAGACTTCCTCCTTGTCAACCCTCTGCATGCAGCCGAGCCCTGCGATCACATGACGCAGTCTCCCTACCTGCCAGTTACACGTCGTTTCGTTAACCCGCTTTACATCCGCCCCGAAAACATTATTGAGGTAGCACGTCTGGATGGCCCTACGCGTTCCCTCATTTCGTGGGCATGGGAAGAAACCCGTGGTATGAACACTGATCCATCCTTGTTGGATCGTGATATTGCTTGGAAAGCAAAAAAGGAAGCTCTCGAAACGATTTTTGCAGCAGGACGTTCCCGTTCTCGCCAGCGTGACTTTGAACGCTTCCGCATTAATGAAGGCCGTGGGTTGGAACGTTTCGCCCTATGGTGCGCACTGACTGAAAAGTACGGTGATATCCGTGACTGGCCTAAGACGATGCGTGATGCCAATAGCGCTTATGTTGCCAATGAAGCACGGCATTTGCGTGATCGCATTGACTTTTATGCATGGATGCAGTGGATTGTCGATGAACAGTTGCGCGATGCTCAGCGTGAAGCGCGGGCCAGTGGCATGGCGTTGGGCATTATGCATGATCTTGCTGTAGGTATTCATCCTCAAGGCGCTGACGTATGGGCGCATCCCGAAGCCTTTGCTACCAGTATCGGTGTAGGTGCTCCGCCGGATATGTATAACCAGCAGGGGCAGGACTGGTCCCAGCCGCCGTGGAACCCCACTTACCTGGAGCAAGTGGCCTACGAGCCTCTACGCCAGATGGTGAGAACTGTGTTGCGCCATGCAGGTGCATTACGAGTGGATCATATTCTTGGGCTTTTCCGTTTGTGGTGGATTCCGCGTGGTATGAGTCCGATGGAAGGCGCATACGTCCGTTACAACCATGAGGCTATGGTGGGGGTACTTCTCCTTGAGGCATACCGTGCCGGTGCTGTGATTATTGGAGAAGACCTAGGCACGGTTGAACCTTGGGTTCGTGATTACCTTGCTTCACGTGGTGTCTTGGGCACCAGTGTGCTGTGGTTTGAAAATCAGCATGACGGTTGGCCTCTTCACCCTGAGCATTACCGTACGTTGGCTCTGTCAACAGTGAACACGCACGATCTGCCTCCTACCGCTGGTTATCTTGCTGACGAACATGTGGCTGTGCGTGAACGTCTTGGTTTGCTGACCGAACCCGTTGAGGTAGTTCGTAGCCAAGCGCGCATGGAGCGTGACCGGATGCTGATGCGTATGCGTGAACACGGTCTGCTTGGCGAGGATCCTACGGAACGTGAGACGGTGGAGGCTCTTTACCGTTATGTCTCAAAAACTCCTAGTGCCCTTATTGGTGTGGCCCTTGTTGACGGCGTGGGGGAGCGTCGTACTCAAAACCAGCCTGGGACAGATCGTGAGTATCCCAACTGGTGTGTGCCACTGGCTGATGGCTCAGGCGACGCGGTGATGGTCGAAGACCTGCCTGGTAACGTCCGCCTAGACTCGCTGATGGCTGCTGTCCGCGACGCGATGGGTCAGTAACTTGACTTTTTCTGTCTTCTTCCCTCGCGGGGGTAGAGGATAGTGATAAAGAGACCGGTGGGGCGCCAACAGTAATACTGTTGGCGCCCCGCCGGTATAACCACGTCGATGGAAAGAAGAAAACTATTTCACGCTGAGAAGTTCATCGCCAGCGTTCACACTCAATCCTGATTCGGGAAGTGAGAGGTCAGATTCCTCTGCCTCCAGAACAATGACGGGGACAATCGGATTACGTCCGCCCTCGGTGATCTGTTGAGGAGACCAGGTCACCATGTCATCACCGGATGATACTTCCTGACCCTCTTCAACATGAACAGTGAATCCTTGGCCGGCTAACTGAACGGTATCAAGTCCAAGATGGACAAGAACGCCGCGACCGGTGGGGGAGAGGATGACATACGCGTGGGGGTGGATCTTAGCCACGGTTCCGTCAACGGGAGCCTTCGCGGTAATCGTTTCAACCTGTCCAGGATCAACAGCAACGCCTGGACCGACGAACTTACCGGAGAAAACCGGATCTGGAACGTCTTCCATGGCGACGGTTGTTCCCGGGATGGGGGCAACAACCGTCAAACTCATCGAAGGTCCTCGATGTCTTCCGAAAGGGTATCAGCGTTGGGGCCAACGATGACCTGAACAGCGTCACCAACGGTTAGAACACCGAATGCACCGGCTGCCTTGAGAGCAGGTTCATCGACCAGTGAGGGGTCCTCCAGTTCGCAGCGAAGGCGGGTGATGCAGGGTTCGATTTCGATGATGTTGTCGAAGCCGCCAAGAGCGTCAACAATCTGCTGGGCCTTAGACATGGTATTTCTCCTTAGGAGTGTGACGATGAAATGACCGGTTTCTCCGAAAAGGCAACGTTGCTGATCCGGCTGGCTGGTCCATACCACTAACTATTGTATGGACTTGTTCACATTTGTCTAGTGATCGTCGTTTTCGTCGCGATGCGCCGCCCATAATTCCTCGTCAAGGTCAGAGGCAATGGTGTCTGCATTTGGGCCAACCACCACTTGGACCACCGGACCAATCGCAAATACTCCGTGCGCACCGCATGCTTTAAGTAAGGCACGATCTACCAATGATGGGTCATGAACCTCTGTGCGCAGGCGTGTTACGCACGGCTCCAAAGTAGCGATATTGCTCATTCCACCAAGGCCTTGGATCAGCAACGATAGATCAATCATTGATGCGCTCCTTAAGGGGCAAGGGGGTTGGCACTGCCCCAGAGGGTCCTGAATATGCGGGAGAAGTGAGGGTTGGCCGTGGGCTAGCAACAGGAACCCACAGTGTGTAGCGATCGGCACGGAAGAGGGAATAAGAAAAGTCCACGGCCACGTCACCGCGATAGGTGCGACGGGTAATGAACAGGCCAGCGGAGTTTTCTTCAACCTGAAGAAGTGTCGCATCAGCGGCGTTGATGAGGCAGGCTTCAATAACATCTTCACCCCAGTCAGGGCGCATGTCATGAGAAGTGAGGGCCGCATAGATTGAGCGCGTATCAGCGTCAGTCAACAGGTCGGGAACTAAATGCGCTGGAACCCAGTTTTCCTCGATAGCCATGGGGACGTCGTCTGCCATACGGACACGGCGCAGGTGGTGAACATCAGAACCTGCCTGGACTTCCAGGGCATCAGCCACTGTAGGGGAAGCTGGAATCGTTTCAGCAATCACAATACGTGACGTGGGGCGCATTCCCCGCCTGCGCATCTCCTCGCTAAAGGAAGTGAGGCGTAACTGTAAATCAACTTTCGGGGGAGCAACAAAGGTGCCTTTACCTTGATGGCGTTCAAGCACACCATCAACAACCAGTGTGTCGATGGCCTGGCGCACAGTCATGCGGGAGACGCTGAAGGTCTCGCAGAGTTCACGCTCAGAGGGGATGGGACATCCAACGCCTAGTCCCTGATCAATCAGAGAGCGCAAGTAATCGCGGACCACCATGTATTTGGCGGGAGACCGAGATGGATGAGCGGGCGCCATACAGACCTCTCTGGAATGAGTGCGATGAGCAATTGCCTCTATTATGCCTGCTTTCCCAGGGATATGCGTGGTATCACAAAAGCGGTGGAACCTGAGCGAGTATGGTTGAAAACGTGAGAAACGCTTGACATGTGCCCCAGGTTACGGTGTGATTGTGACGACTGGTCCAGACATGCTCTGTGTCCCGACCGTTGTCGGTTGCCCAAACGGGTGGCTGACAGTGCATCTCGTGTGGCGAAGAAGCCGCGCTTGTCACAACCTGGAGAACAACTTGAGTACTCAGAAAAAGAAAGGCGGAGCTTTTGCCGCGGCGCAGCGGCTAGGACGCTCCCTGATGCTTCCCATCGCAACTCTGCCTGCAGCAGGTTTGCTCCTTCGTTTGGGCCAGCCCGACTTGCTCGGTGCCGATGGTCTGTCGAAGCACATCACATGGTTTAACCCCGTTGCTGAAGTCCTCGCAGCCGCTGGTGGCGCTATCTTCGGTCACCTTCCCCTCATCTTCGCTGTAGGTATCGCAGCAGGCCTGGCTAAGAAAGCTGACGGCTCGACAGCCGTTGCTGCTCTTATTGGCTACCTTGTCCTCGAAGGTACCTTCGACGTTCTTGCCCAGTGGTGGGGCCGTCCTGCAGATGATCCAAAGATCAACTATGGCGTACTCGCCGGTATCATCATGGGTATCGTTTCAGCCAAGTTGTGGGAAAAGTACTACCGCACGAAGTTGCCCGATTGGCTGGCATTCTTCGGAGGACGCCGCTTCGTTCCCATTGTCACGTCCGTTGCCGCTATCTTCATCGGCATCATCATGGGCATCATCTACCCCGCCTTCAACTGGCTGATCAACGAGACCGTTGGCGGATGGCTCATGGAAAACTCTGGCAACCCCGTTTCCTCCTTCGTCTTCGGTTTCGTCAACCGTCTGCTCATCCCCTTCGGCCTGCACCACCTGTGGAACGCACTGCCCTGGTTCCAGTTGGGTGAATGCACCAACGCCGCTGGCGATACCGTGAACGGTGACCTCAACTGCTTCTTCTCTGGTGTTGAAGGCACTAACGCATGGACCGGTTCCTTCATGACCGGCTTCTTCCCGATCATGATGTTCGCTCTTCCCGCAGCAGCACTGGCCATGTGGCACACTGCTAAGCCCGAACGTCGTAAGGCAACCGGTGCTCTCATGGTTTCCGTTGCTTTGACTGCCTTCCTCACCGGCATCACTGAGCCCCTCGAATACTCCTTCGCCTACGTGGCATTCCCCCTCTACGTAGTTCACGCAGTACTCACCGGTACCTCGCTCGTAGTGGTGAACGCGCTGGGCATCAAGGACGGCTTTACATTCTCCGCAGGTCTGTTTGACTATCTGCTCAACTTTGGAAAGTCTGCCGATCTTTCCGGTGGTGTTTTCCAGGGCCCAATTCTCCTGGCCATCATCGGTCTGATCTACGCCGTGATCTACTACTTCCTCTTCCGCTTCATCATCACTAAGTTCAACTTCCCGACCCCTGGTCGTGAAGATGATGACACTGACGGTTTCGCAGCTGCTCAGGCCGAAGCAGCAGAGCGCACCGGCAAGAAGAACGCCTGACAAGCGAACTTCTTTGCTCTCTCCTTGATACGAGGGTGGGGCCCCTGGCATACGCCAGGGGCCCCACCCTCGTTATGAGCCAAACTTCCTGCCGGCTATTGAAGTAAGTGATGGCTCTTTGTCTATGGCACATCAATGGTGCTTGCTTTTGACTTAGACAAAATTCTGAGAACCCTACAAAGGTTACATCAGCAAGAAAAAAGAGCCGTTTAAGGAGTGGTGCCGGTGGGCGGACAAATGGCATGGAAACTTATGGCTTGAAAAAGACTGATGGTGTGCTCACCCTAGTGGTGAGCACACCATCAGTCTGCGGAACTATCCCCGCTGGTTTAGCGGATTAACGCCATAAACGGGGCTTGGTCATCTTTACTCGGCTTCGAGTTGGCAACGCTGAGCACCCATGACACGGCGGGTGTCATCAAGGTTTTCAGCCACGATACGGCGCAGCGCTGCAGGAGCGTCACCGTGTTTATCAAGCCAGGCACTCAGAGCATTCTCAGCATCTGCATTTTCGGTACCCACCGCAGCCAGAGGCCACAGACCGTAAAGGAGGCTCTCTGCCATGTGGAAGGTACGCGAATCCCAGATCTCCTGAATGACAGAGACATAACTGTCGATGTAAGGAGTTAGCAGGTTAGCGTGAAGGCCTACGGTCGTGAAACCACGAAGCATCTTCACCAAGGTCTCGTTGGGGATGGAGGCATTCTCCACCATGGATGTCCATGCCTTCTGCTTCGCCTCAGTACTGGGGATAGCAGCATAGGCCTGAGCCGTACGCTCACGGCCCGTGGTGGAGACATCTTTAGCACTTTCAGCCTCAATCTCCTCGGTACCTGCATGGTTCGCACTCACCAGGCCGATGAGGAGTTCCCACCGTAGATCCTGGTCTACATCCAGACCTTCAAGGGGAGCAGAGCCATCAAGCCAGCCCTTGACAGTTGCACATTGCTCATCAGTGACTGCACGCTCGGCAACGCTACGAGCCAGTTGCAACTGCGTATCGCTACCAGGCTCAGCACTTTGCGCTAGATCCAATAGAGCCTGAGCGACAGAATCTGCAACCTCATTGCGCTTGCTAGGAGGCATGTAGGTGTTCACGCAGGAGCCAATACGAGCCAGCAGGCCCTGGACCACGGAGGAATGGGTTTCGACCTGGAGCGCTGCCAGCGCAGCGTCGACAAATATGGAGGCGGGAGCTTCGGCGTCACGGACCATGTCCCATACGGCGGCCAGAACGATGGAACGGGACAGAGAATCCTGGAAAGCGCTGATGTTCTCTACGCCATTGTGCAGGCTGACATCGTCAAGGCGGACTTTGGCGTAGGTGAGATCCTCGTCGTTCAGCACGATGACGTCAGGGCGTTTCAGACCAACCATGCCTTGGACGGGGGTAGATGGGCCATCAATGTCGACCTCGAAACGGTTGGTTCGCTCGAATACGTCACCGTTGAGGGTGTAGCAACCTACAACCATGCGGTGCGGACGCAAGGAAGCGGGAGAACCTTCGGGAATCTCCTGAGAAACAGCGAAGGAAGTGATGGTGCCATCGGCATCGACATCCATATCTGGGCGCAGGGTGGTTACGCCAGCTTCCTGCAGCCACAACTCAGTCCAACGGCTCAGATCACGTCCGGAGGTCTTCTCCAACTCAACTAGCAGGTCAGAGAGTTCAGCGTTGCCATACGCGTGAGCAGCCAGATAGTTTTTGATTCCTTCGAAGAAGTTATCGCGGCCTACGTAAGCTACCAGGGCAGTCAACACACTGGCACCCTTAGCGTAGGTAATGCCATCGAAGTTCACCTCAACATCATGCAGATCGTTGATATCGGCCGCGATGGGGTGAGTGGAGGAGAGTTGGTCCTGGTTATATGCCCATGCCTTCTCCAAAGCCTGGAACGTGGTCCATGCGTCAGTGAACTGTGTGGTTTCAGCAGTGGCTAGAGTGGAGGTGTATTCGGCAAAAGACTCGTTGAGCCAAAGGTCGTTCCACCACTTCATGGTGACCATGTCACCGAACCACATGTGAGCCAATTCATGCAAGACGGTCACAGCACGGCGCTCGACGCGTGCCTGGACAGGGCGGGAACGGAAGATGTAATCGTCACGGTGCGTAACGCATCCAGCATTCTCCATTGCGCCGGCGTTAAATTCGGGAACGAAAATCTGATCGTACTTGGTGAAGGCATAGGGCGTACCGAACAACTTCTCGTAGTAGGCGAAGCCATCCTTGGTCATAGTCAGGATGTTTTCGGCATCCATGTATTGCTCAAGAGACTGACGGCAATACACGCCCAGGGGCACTACACGTCCGTCATCAGCATGGTACTCATCGGTAGCACCCACGTAGGGGCCAGCGACAATAGCAGTGATGTAGGAACTCATCCTCTCCGTAGTGGGGAAGGCAAAGGTGTGAGCGTCGTCCTTGCCGTTGAGAGCCTTACCGGGCTTAGGGGTAGGAGCGTTGGAGAAAACAACCCATTCTTTGGGAGCGGTGACAGTAAAGGTGAATGTGGCCTTCAGATCAGGCTGCTCGAACACGGTGTAGACACGGCGAGAGTCGGGAACCTCAAACTGGGTGTAGAGGTAGGTCTGCCCATCGGCAGGATCAGTGAAGCGGTGCAAACCTTCACCAGTGTGCATGTAGGCGCAATCAGCCACAACGCGCAACTCATTGTGCGTTGCAAGGTCATTGAGAGCAATACGGCTATCGGCGAAGACCTCAGCAGGGTCAAGGTCACGGCCGTTCAGCGTAATGGAATGGACGGTGGGAGCAATGAGGTCAATGAAGGTGCTTGAGCCTTCCGTGGCATCGAACGTGACAACCGTCGTTGAAGCAAAAGTAGTGTCACCCTCAGTGAGATCGAGAGTCACATCGTAATTATTGACGTTGATCAGTTCAGCGCGTTTGGCTGCCTCAAAACGGGTCAGATTCTGACCTGGCATAGTTAACTCCTTACACATTTAGTCGGTCAGTTTCTTGATGATTCTGACCTCATCATGATCGCGATAGGAATACATTGACGCGAATACACCATCGTAGCGAGAAATCAACGATATCTCTTGCCCACAACAAGAATAGGACTTCGCCCTGGGAGAGAAAAATGGGGGCCATGGTTTCCCATGACCCCCACGATCAATGAGCGAGCATAATGATCGGATGGTTACTCGTGCTCAAGTCGTGGCTTGAGACTGGTCAAGCCCATTGAGTAACAGTGTGTCCCCGCTCGCGTCGGTGTTGGCAGTTTCAGATAGTTACTCAGATCAGCATCATCACCAAATGGAGACGCGCTTATCAGGATCCAGCCACAGTCCATCCTCGCTGGTCACATTGAACGCTTCGTAGAAAGCATCGAGGTTACGGACAATACCGTTGCAACGGAACTCACTAGGGGAGTGAGGATCGATACTCAGCAGCATCTCCTGGTAGTCAGCACGAGCCTTGGCGCGCCAAATGCGTGCCCAGGAATAGAAGAAGCGCTGTACGCCAGTCAGGCCATCGATAACGGGGGCATCAGCCAAGGAGTTGATGCCTTCACGTTGGAGGATAATGGCATAAGCCTTCAGAGCAATGCTTAAGCCACCAAGGTCACCGATGTTTTCCCCGATGGTCAGCGCTCCATTGACATGCGGGGCAGCATCAGGCTTGCCCATATCGGCATACTTTTTGGCCACAACCTCAGGAATGTAAGCGTCGTATTGCTTGGATAGTTCAGCGGTACGTTCTTCGAAAGCCTTGCGGTCAGCATCGGTCCACCAGTTGGAGACCTTTCCTTCGCCGTCGAATTCGGAGCCCTGATCATCAAAACCATGACCGATTTCGTGACCGATCACAGCACCGATGCCTGCGTAGTTCACCGCTGGGTCAACTTCGGGATCGAAGAACGGAGGCTGCAAAATTGCTGCAGGGAAAGCAATCTCATTCTGGACTGGGTTGTAATAGGCATTCACCGTCTGAGGGGTCATATGCCATTCATCGCGGTTGACCGGGCCATTGAGTTTGTTGGTCTCATACTCGAAATCAGCCTGCTCGCACTGGCGAACACATGCCAAGAGATCACCGGGGAGCGGCTTAATTGAACTGTAATCGCGCCAACTAACGGGGTAACCGATCTTGGGCGTGAATTTGGAGAGTTTGTCGAGAGCGCGCTCACGAGTCTCATCGCTCATCCACTCCAAAGTGGTGATGGACTGACGGTAAGCCTCAATAAGATCAGCAACCAACTGGTCCATCAGAGCCTTGTGCTGTGGTGGGAAGTGGCGAGCCACATACAGGCGGCCCAAACCCTCCCCAATGCAAGCCTCCACAAGACCTACGCCGCGCTTCCAACGGTCACGAAGTTGATCTACACCAGTGAGTTTGTGGGAATAGAACTGGAAGTTCTCGTTAACGAAGTCGCTACTGAGCAAGGTCGCGCGAGCGTGGACGATGTGCCACAGCGCCCAGATGCGAAGAACCTCGAGATCGGTTTTCTCCCATAGGGCTGCAGCATTCGTGATGTAGTCGGGCTGGCCGACGATGAGATTGGTCAGGAACTTCTCCCCACCGCCAACAGCTTCACGCCATACCATCCAGTCAAGGCCGGGAGCACTGGCGGCCATTTCCTCGAAGGTCATGGGGTTGTTGGACTTCTCCACATCACGGCAGGTGACTTGGTCCCAGTGGTGGCTGGCCAGTTCAGTCTCAAACTCCATCAAGGCAGTGGACAGATCATCAGCGGACTTGCCGAGTTTGGCATCAACATCAGCCATGGTCAGCATAGTGGCAACGTGCTTGACGAAATCCCGGCGAATTTCTTCGCGTGACTCTTCACGGTAGTAAGACTCATCGGGGAGAGAAAGACCGCTTTGGGCAACCCATGTGGAGTAACGCTCGGGATTGTTGAGGTCAACCTCCACACCGGCTCCGATGAGCATCGGAGCACTGGAAGCAAAGCCACGGCCTAGGGCCACTAGTAATTCATCTTTGGATGATGCCTCGTAAAACGGTACTAATTCCGGTTCTAGGGGAGTTGCGCCTGCGGCGTCGATGCGCGTTTCGTCCATGAACGTGGAGTACAGGGTAGCGATGGTGGCAACGTCTCGGTCATCATCGGGAGAGATGGTGCCATCGACGCACTGTTCAATAATAGTGCGGCAGTCAATTTCCGACTGATCGCGCAGATCTTGAAATGGGCCAGTGGAGGCTCGGTCGGCAGGGATTTCTGCGGTGGCTAGCCAAGTGCCGTTGGCATGACGGAAAAGATCGTCGGCAGCACGCACTGACGGATCAGCGGCTGCTGTCTCAAAAACGCCGCCTAGAACGGTGGGCTGTGTGGGGGCAGTAGATGTCATGCACCTAACATTAACGTAGAGGGAGGATAAGGCCTAAGGCTCGCTTTGAGGTGCTCATCCTTTGATATAGCGTTTGTTATAGATGTCAGGACATCTCGTTCATTCGACAGTTGATTGAAAGGAGGCTGCGATGACAGATTCTCAGTCTCCCGGGCTCAATGACCTCACTACCGGAGCAGGTACGATCACTATCTCCCCGGGTGAAGAGCGAGAAGTTGATATTGAAATTAAAAAGAGCCACTTTCTGGGATACGCCACCCATGTAACAACGGAAGACGACGCGCGCGAGGTAATTGCGCGGCGTCGCCAAACCTATCCAGATGCCCGTCATCACTGCAGTGCCTTTGTCATTCGTAGTTCCGGGGCCCTGCCTATTTCACGAAGCAGTGATGATGGTGAACCCTCGGGAACAGCAGGCATGCCCATGTTGCGGGCAATCGAAGGTGAAAACCTCACCGACGTGTGTGTGGTTGTTACCAGATACTTTGGAGGAGTTCTCCTTGGCACCGGCGGACTGGTGCGCGCCTACACTCAAGCAACTCAGGAGACCCTGGCGGTATGCCCACTGGTGAAACGAGAAGTTTGGTATCTCTTTCAATGTCATCTTCAAGCTGCCATTGCAGGGGTGGTCAGCGCACAACTACACAGCGCTGGGGTGAGAGTCGATGACATTAACTGGGCAGTAGACGGCGCCACCTTCACTATCGCTCATCCGAGTGCTGACCCTACTGATCTTCACGCGCAACTAAGCGAAATGGCTCGACAAGACGTGGAATTGCAGTCCCAAGGATTCCGAGTCGTCAATGTCCCCTGCTGATCTCGCGTATCTCAATACGCCTCCACATTATGACGATGAGATAGTCCACTAGGAAATGAAGCGTTTCCCTCATCCTGACTGGGGCGGGAACTGTTTGCGTATCTTTTCATGGCGTTTTAGTCTTAACCCGCTCATTAATGCTCACGAGAGGAGAGTCGCGTGACCAACCACGCCGGACTGACTCGTGATGATCAGGTGCCCGCAGACGTCTTTATTCCTGCCGCCACCTGCCTGTGTGCCTGCAACTGTCGCTAGAGCGGCAGGCCACGAATCGTGCGCACCACATTCATCGTGATACTGCGCATGCCTGTTGCTCACCCCTGTTAGCGCACGTCTTGACTTCGTGAAAGAGATATCCCTATGACTTCCTACATTTCTGATGCCGAACTGGCCGCCACTAGCGCAGAAAACACCTTCACTAGCAGCGCCCCTGCCCTTGCCGATAACATCGCCGACCTTGTGGGTAACACACCATTGGTGCGTATCAACAAAATCGCAGGAGATAAAGCAACCGTCCTAGCGAAATTTGAGGCACTCAATCCCGGTCATTCTATTAAGGACCGCATTGCCCTGAACATCATCCGTACTGCTGAAGCAGCAGGTGTGCTTAAACCCGGTGGAACCATTATCGAAGCCACTAGTGGTAACACTGGTGTAGGACTGGCAGCGATGGGGGCAGCACTTGGCTACAAGGTCATTATCGCTATGCCCGAAACTATGAGTAAAGAACGTCGGGCACTCATGCGTGCCTTCGGAGCAGAACTTGAACTCACCGGTGAAGGGGGCATGGCAGGAGCTGTGGCGCGAGCCGAGGAAATTCACGAGGAAACTCCAAATTCTATCTTGGCCTCCCAGTTCTCCAACGCTGCGAATCCCGCAGCACACCGTGCATCCACGGCACTGGAAATCTGGGAGCAGACCGGCGGAAACATCGATGTGTTCGTTGCTGGTGTGGGCACCGGTGGAACCCTCAGTGGCGTAGGCAAGGTTCTTAAAGATAAGAATCCCGACATTCGTATCATTGGGGTGGAGCCTAGTGAGTCACCCTTGCTGAGCGCGGGAGAAGCTGGACCTCACAAAATTCAGGGTATTGGTGCCAACATCATCCCTGATGTGCTCGACCAGGATATTTATGACGAGATTCTTACAATCGAATCGGACCGTGCTATCGAATTTGCACGCCGTGCAGCCGCTGAAGAAGGCTTGCTTGTGGGGATTTCCTCTGGCGCTAACCTCGCCGCGGCAACTGAACTTGCTCAGCGTGAGGAGTTTACGGGTAAAACCATCGTGACCGTCATGCCTGATACTGGTGAGCGTTACCTCACCACCCCGTTGTTCAGTCATCTCATGGACGCCTAAGACCACGTAGACATCAGGAAGCAGATCCAGCATGAGCGCCAAACAACAAGTTCGTGGAGTCCGTAGCCTTCTTAGTTTTGCAGTCAAGCAAGTCGCTGATGTTGTAAGCCACGGGGTAGAGGTGGCTGAACATGTGGTTCACACCATGAGTGAAGACCTTGATACCGCGCAGCGGCGGGATCCTGCCGCGCGAACTAAAGCCGAAGTAGCCTTGCTTTACCCAGGAGTTCATGCTCTCTGGGTGCACCGTGCCGCTCATGAACTATGGAGCCACGGACACCACTTTAGTGCTCGAGCTCTTTCTCAAGCAGCGCGTGGATTAACGGGGATTGAGATTCATCCTGGGGCTACCATCGGGCGGCGTTTTTTCATTGACCACGGCATGGGGGTGGTCATTGGTCAGACGGCAGAGGTCGGCGATGACGTGCTCATGTTTCATGGCGTGACGCTTGGGGGAGTGTCCATGAATCCCGGGAAGCGTCATCCTACCGTCGAAGACGGTGTGACTATAGGTGCGGGAGCGAAAGTTCTCGGCCCGGTGACGTTGGAGGCTGGTTCAGTCATTGGCGCTAATGCTGTGGTGGTCAAGAACCTTCCCCAAGGTCACGTGGCCGTAGGCGTTCCAGGGCGCGTGCGCGACCCCAAGATTGACCGTGAACTCATGGCTGATCCGACACTGTATATCTAAGCGTTGGGTAGGTGTTTGCATGAGCGTTTGTAGTTTCAGAGTCGGAAGTTTCCGGAGGGGCCTATCTGCCCACTTGTACTGGAGTGTTCGAGATTTCTGAGTGATTCCTACAGATGAGATGAGGGAAACGAACTCATCAGACAATCTGTGAAGAACGAAAAAGCGAGGGGCTCGTCCTATTGGACAAGCCCCTCGCAAAAGGTCTTTATGGTGTCTCATTTACTTCATGATGCTCATGAAGCGCTTGGCACCCGCAAGAGTCAACAGTGATCAGGCCTCAACCTTGATCAGGCCGGTCTTGTAAGCCTTGGTCAGGCGGCGAGGCACGGTGACCTCACGACCATTCACCTTGATGGTCTGAAGAGCGGTGAGCTCTGCTTTCCACTGAGAACGGCGATTGCGGGTGTTGCTGCGGGACATCTTCCGCTTGGGAACTGCCATGAGCCCGCTCCTCTCGTAAAAGTCTTGAATCTGGACCGACGCCTACCCTATCGGTATCGCATAGAAGAACTCCAGCCAGGAGGGCTTTCATACGATGTGAGGTTCATCGCCGTCGGCAAAACCCCGCAAGCCTACCACAATGTCAAGCGACAAACCCTCCGTGATCATGCGCGAAGAGGTCATTGTGGTGCACACTTGGACTATGCGGA
The DNA here is from genome assembly GCF_001687305.1 of Actinomyces vulturis. Taxonomy (GTDB): domain Bacteria; phylum Actinomycetota; class Actinomycetes; order Actinomycetales; family Actinomycetaceae; genus Actinomyces; species Actinomyces vulturis. The sequence goes on along the minus strand of NZ_LZRK01000003.1, from coordinate 117,525 downwards.
TTCACCTAGCCTCCGATCATGCCGGATTCGACCTGAAAACCGAACTCTCAGCACATCTGACCAACCAAGGCCACGAGGTCATTGACCACGGTGCACTTACCTATGAGCCTCTCGATGACTACCCCACTATGTGTATCGCTTGCGGTGAAGCAGTAGTCCAGGATTTCGGCAGTCTCGGCATAGTGATTGGTGGCAGCGGTAATGGTGAACAAATTGCCGCAAATAAGGTGAGCGGTGTACGTGCAGCATTGGCATGGAATGAAGAAACCGCCCGGCTGGCTCGTCAACACAACAACGCTAATGTGGTGAGCATCGGTGCTCGTATGCATTGCCTTGAAGACGCATTGACTATTGTTGATGCCTTTATCGCTGAAGAGTTCTCTGAAGATGAACGCCACCAGCGTCGTATTAATCTTCTCGCCCAGTATGAGGCAGCCCGTGCCTGAAGGTGACGTTCTCCATCGCCTAGCTCAAGCTCTCGACGAACTATTCGGCCCCTCACGCCACTCTCAGTATCACGAAAAGCCTGCTCCGGTACACGTGTCCAGCCCTCAGGGGCGCTTCGCTGCCGGAGCCGAACTCATTGACTCGAACTACCTCACCGTTACCCAGGCTCATGGCAAGCATCTTTTCCTTGGTTTCACTCCCGAACCCTGGGACATAAGGAAAGGGTTCGTCCTGCCTTCACAAGAGAACTTTGATGAGAGCGATCTTACGTGGCTCCATATTCATCTTGGTCTCTATGGATCATGGGTTTTTGACGGAGACTCCTCTTTTATCGCTCCTCACTCCATCGGCGCTCCTCGTCGTCGTTTCGGTGAAGGTGGAGAAAAGGCGATTGGCTCGGACGGTAAACCACTGTCAGTGCCCGAGATTCAGGCAGGTTCGTCCCAACATCACGAATCTGCTGAGACTGACGCCGCGGCGTCAGAAACTTGGAACGCACCCCAACCGCGTGGACAGGTGCGCGTTCGCTTCGAAAGTGAGCACGGCGTAGCGGACCTTTCTGGCCCTAACCGCTGCCATATCGTGACCACGGACGAAAAACAGGCTATTCACCGCCGACTCGGTCCCGATCCGCTGGATCCCGGTAGTGATCCTTATGCGTTTGTCGACGCCGTGCGCTCCTCATCGCGTACCATCGCCCAGTTACTCATGGACCAGTCTGTTATCGCCGGGGTGGGTAACATCTACCGCGCAGAATCACTTCTACGCGCGCCAATCAGTCCTCATCGCCAAGGAAAAAACATTTCTGAGGCGCGGCTGAAGCGTTTATGGGATGACCTTGTTGGCCTCATGAATCATGGTGTGGACGTGGGGCGAATCGAAACTATTGAGTCAGAACACATTCCTGACCCATTACCGCCGGATGATGCAGCTGCTGCACGCTACTACGTCTACCACCGCACCGGGCGTGCCTGCCTTCTGTGCGGGACGATTGTGCAAAGCGCTCAAGTAGATGGTCGCACCCTTTATTGGTGCCCCGGCTGTCAAAACCGCTGATCGCTGAGTGACACATGACGTTCTTTTCTCATGTCAACGTCATTTCGTCGCTGATGAGGCTGTGGTGAGCGTTCAAAGCGTTCATATTCCTTGGGCTCGCCTTAGAGTAGGTGATGGCGCTTCTTGGCAAGGGGGCTCAGGGACAGCGGATATAAAAATCGGCGAACTACGCAGTAGTCCACCGATGGGATTGGTCGGGGCAGCGGGATTTGAACCCACGATCTCCTGCTCCCAAAGCAGGCGCGTTACCAAGCTACGCCATACCCCGAAACTCACGAGGAGTACACCGTTAAGCGGTGCGAAGAACACTGTACAAGATCAGAGAGCAAAATACGAACTCAAGTGTATGAAGCTATGAGAAAAACGGGAGGAGGAGGGGGATCGGACAACACTGCGATGACGAAAGTTAGGCTAATTAGTTTTCTCTGGGCTCCGCTCGTTACCATTCACAGCGTGAAAAAACCTGCATACGCCTCGCCGGGTTCCCGCTATTACCCTGTGCTTCTGACCGTGATGACGGTCGTGGTTATTCTGTCCAATATTGGAGCATCTAAGGGAGTCCAACTCGGCCCATTCGTCACCGATGGCGGCTTCTTCCTTTTTCCTCTGGCCTACATTTGTGGTGACATCATCACCGAAATTTACGGTTTTGCGGCAGCGCGAAAAGGGATCATCGTCGGATTCATCATGTCGTTCCTGGCAGTGATTTGCTTTCAGATCTTCATTTCTTTGCCCGGATTCACCGACGAATGGTCCCTGGCTCATAACGAGGCCATGGCAATGACATTGGGGCCTGTATGGCGCATCGTGGTGGCAGGACTACTCGGCTTTCTCGGTGGACAAATGACAAACTCCTTCATCATGGTCCATGGGAAAAAGCGCAACTTTGAATCACGTCTTATTCGGCGCTTGATGTCCTCGACCGGCGTTGGTGAAATTGTCGACACAGTGATCTTCTGTTCTATTGCTGCCTCCGTTATCGGTATTACGAGTGTTGGGCAGTTCCTTAACTACACCATGGTGGGTGCAGGGTGGAAGATTGCTGCCCAGTACGCGGTCATCCCGATCACCACTCGTGTGATTGCAGCGATTAAGAAGCGCGAGCCCTCGTATCAGATGCTCTGAGCGCAGTTGTTATACACCCCTCTGTGATGGACAGAGTCGCCGGACCAATGTGATTGGCATTGAAACATTGAGCGGCGAGTTCACCGAGACAGATTCTCGGGAACTCGCCGTCGCGTATTTTATGAGTGCTTATACCAGTGTGTCTTTCCCAGTATGGAGTGGAGGGAACGCGCTTGAGGGGCGTCACCGGAGGAGTTTTGTTTGCTACAGGCGTTAGAACTGAAGGCGTCCGCCGGTTGCGTAGTAGATGTTCATGAACTCGTCGCGGAATTCGTAGAAGCGGCCCTCTTTCATGGACTGGCGAATTGAGTCTACGAGGTGAACAGTCCAGTACTCGTTATGGATCGTGGCCAGCGTCGAGGCCAGCATTTCCTTCGCCTTAAACAAGTGATGGAGATACGCGCGCGTGTAATGCGTGCATGTATAGCACTCACATCCTTCTTCAAGAGGCTCGAAGGCCTTGCGGTGCTTGGACGTGTTGACGTTGTAACGGCCTTTATTTGTATAAATAGCAGCGTTGCGGGCTACGCGGGAGGGGTTGACGCAATCGAAAGTGTCAGCACCCATCTCGCAGGCGGCAAAGAGATCATCAGGCTCAGAGATGCCGAGTAGGTGACGAGGCTTGTCCTTGGGGAGTTCCTGGGCGCACCAGCCCACGATTTCTCCTAAGCGTTGCTTTTCAATGGCCCCGCCTAAGCCGAAACCATCGAACATCTGGCCGTTGATGCACATGGAGGAGAGATCTTGACATGCTTTGCGACGAAGATCCTCGTACTGGGCACCCTGGATCACGCCGAACAATGCTTGGTAAGGGCGGTGCTCACGTTCGATGCTCAGACGACGATGCTCAGCTAGACACCGCTCAGCCCACAGGCGAGTACGTTCGAGTGAATTCTCCTGATAGGTACGGGTATGTGCGAGAGTTGTTAACTCATCAAAAGCAAACATGATGTCAGCACCAAGGTGGTGCTGAATCTGGAGGGAGACTTCTGGGGTGAAACGGTGTTTGGAACCGTCGAGAGGGCTGGTGAACCACACACCGTCGTCATCGACATAAGCTTGACGGGTCTTACCCTCAGCTAGGACGTCATCTGTTTGCAGGCCGGTGGTGTCCATGGCCAGGACTTTTTTGAATCCTGAGCCGAGACTCATCACCTGAAAACCTCCGGAATCAGTGAAAGTGGGGCCGTCCCAGTTCATGAATCGTCCTAGGCCGCCGGCTGCATCGACGATTTCTGGGCCGGGCTGGAGATAGAGATGGAAAGCATTGGCCAAAGTAGCTTGTGCGCCTAAATCTCTGACACTTTCAGGCAGAACCGCCTTAACCGTTGCTTTGGTGCCTACCGCGATGAATGCAGGGGTTTCCACTGTGCCATGAGGCGTGGTGATCACACCAGTGCGTCCCAGCCCATTGTCGAGTTCTGAGGTCACTTCAAAATCGAAGGTGCTCTGCTGGGGGAGTGGTACGTGGTCAGTAATCGACATCTGGAAGAACAACTCACTTCATCAAGGACGAGGCTGACGGTTCCTATGGCAGCGCTATGGCGCTGCCATTCGAAATTGTGGCGCTCGTCAGGCGGTTAAAGGCTAGGTAGGAGATGAGGAGGCTTAGGTGACGTAGCCTCTATACCTCGCGTAAATAGCCAGTCACAGTATAAGTGAGGGGTGGGGAGCCGCTATTGCGTGGCTCCCCACCCCTTAGTCGTTGGTGACATCGAAAGACATCACCGCGTCATAAGTTGACATTAACGACGCTGGCTTAAGTACCAGGTCACCAATGCTGCGGTAGACGAATCTTGGGATTCAAGAGCCGCAGAATCTCCCATCACAGCAGGGGCAATCTGCAGAGCAAGTTTCTTGCCCAACTCCACACCCCACTGATCGAAGGAATCGATGCCCCACACTACGCCTTCAACAAAGGTAATGTGCTCGTAGAGGGCAATGAGTTCACCTAAGACTCGGGGAGACAATTCCTGAGCCATGATGGATGTGGTGGGACGATCGCCAGTGAATACGCGGGCGGGAACGATTTCCTCAGGAGTTCCTTCTGCGCGGACTTCATCGGCAGTCTTGCCGAAAGCGAGAGCTGCGGTCTGAGCGAAGAAGTTGGACAGGAACAGAGCGTGAACGTCGGTTTCGCCGTCGGTTAGCGGGTGTGCCGGGGTAGCGAAAGCAATGAAATCGCTGGGGATGAGTCGCGTTCCCTGGTGAATTAACTGGTAGAAGGCATGTTGACCGTTGGTGCCGGGTTCGCCCCAGAAAATCTCGCCGGTGTCGCAGGTGACGGGAGTGCCATCGAAACGCACACCCTTACCGTTGGATTCCATGGTGAGCTGCTGTAGGTAGGCAGGGAAGCGATGAAGGTACTGAGAGTAGGGGAGTACCGCGTGTGAGTGTGCCTTATAGAAATTGACGTACCAGACGTTGAGCATGCCCATGAGGACTGGGACGTTCTGTTCGAGGGGTGTCGAAGCGAAGTGCTCGTCAATGGCGCGGAAGCCGGAGAGGAACTCGTAGAAGCGTTCGGGGCCGAAAGCGATCATGAGAGACAGACCAATGGCACTGTCTACGGAGTACCGACCGCCAACCCAGTCCCAGAAGCCAAAGGCGTTATCGGGGTTGATACCAAATTCTGCGACCTTATCCAGCGCGGTGGAGACGGCCACGAAGTGCTTGGTCACGGCGTCTGCTTCGGAAGCGTTCTCGAGTGCACCTTGCTCTTTAAGGGTGCTGAGTAGCCACTGGCGAACCAGACGAGCGTTCGTCATGGTTTCCAGGGTGGTGAAGGTTTTGGAAGCGACGATGACGAGTGTGGTTTCAGGATTGAGGCCGGCGGTCTTTGTGGCGGCGTCGGTGGGGTCAATGTTGGAGATGAAGCGGCACTCCAAGCCTTCCTGCTTGTAGGGTTTGAGTGCTTCGTACACCATGACGGGGCCAAGGTCGGATCCGCCGATACCAATGTTGATGATGGTTTCGATCTTCTTGCCGGTTACGCCAACCCATTCGCCGCTGCGAACCTTGGTGGCGAAAGCGCTCATGGAATCGAGGACCTCGTGAACGCCGGGAACAACGTTCTCTCCGTCGACGAGAACTTCGTCGCCTTTTTCGCGGCGGAGGGCCGTGTGGAGGACTGCTCGGTTCTCGGTGACGTTGATTTTTTCGCCGCGCAGCATGGCGTCACGACGATCTTCCAGACCAACTTCACGAGCTAACTCAATGAGGGCGTCGCGGACATCATTAGTCAGGAGGTTCTTTGACAGGTCAACGTGAAGGTCGGCTGCATCAACGGTGAAGCGCTCAGCGCGCTGAGGATCCTCAGCAAACCAAGAGCGCAGGAGTCCGGATTTGCCGGACAGTGTGGAATGAATATCAGACAGCTTCTGCCAAGCGGAGGTGGCAGTGGGGTCAATGGGAGAACTCATGGCTCTACTCTATGGCAAGCGTCGCGCCTGGGGTATTGATGGGGCCTGCGGAGTTGGTTTCGGAGGATGCTGCGGACGAAGGGGAGAGGAATTTATACTGGCTATATGGCGAGGATCAACTATGCGAAGGCCGGCAGTGTTCTTACTGTTATCGTGTCGATGTTCGTCGCAGCGTTTGTGACCTACTGGGTGTTTGACCGGCCGCAGATTCATCCTGGCGCGGTGATGATTAGTAACGCTGCGCTGGTTGGCTTTTATTTTTTAGTGCGCGGACGGATCCCTGCTGGGCTAGGTGTGCGTCCTGTTCTTCTCGACGCCGCGTTGGCAGTGTTTCTCGGCGTCGCTTTTTTGTGTACCGAGGAGTTTTACGATTCGCGCATCTCAGGAAGCATCGTGCGGCTTGTGTGGATTTTCGGGGCAGCGATGTTGCTCAGTGCGTATTTTGATCGCCGGTTTCCTAAGGAAGATGCGAAAATTAATAAGAGTTAAACAAATATCGGCTCTTAGCATAATAACTGTACTTATGAAGTAATAGTCTTTACAATATAGGTGTCAACAAAGAAATCCAGAGCGTTGTTGTTCTTGAACTTATAGATTCCTATGAGTCAACGCAATGGTGAAAGAAGGACATCATGACTGTGAACCCCGTAGTCGCCGAAGCAATGCAGCAGGCCGTTGTTGATCTGAACGCTCTTGCTCTTCAGGGCAAGCAGTTGCACTGGAACCTGCAGGGAAAAAACTTCCTCTCCCTCCACGAACAACTCGATACCGTCGTTGATTTCGCCCGCACCTCATATGACGAATTTGCTGAGCGTCTTGTCGCCATCGGCGGTAGCCCTGATGCTCGCGCCAACACCATCGCCGAATCTGCCGTCCTCAGCCCCTTGCCTTCTGGCTACATTCAGGTCAGCGATGCTTACGAAATCTTCGAAGGCGCGCTCATGGCAGTGTCTGAAGAGATGAAGAAGCATATTGACGGTGTTGATGAAGTCGACCACCTCAGTGCTGATCTGCTGATCTCCACTGCTCGTGAACTTGAAAAGACGGCTTGGATGCTTCGTGCAGAGATGGGTCGTCTTGGCTGACAGTTGACTTTGGCTGGTTGGCAGTTCCTCGCTTGAATGGCGATGGACGTGTTGACCGTTTGAACTTGAGGTGTGGGGTGACGAAAACATTGTTTTCCTCACCCCACACTTTTGTGTTGTCGGTAAGAACTGCTGAAGTTGAGTGCGAAATCTTGTGAAGGTGGTTGCTTACTGCGATGACCGGTGGTGCATCTGCCAGCGGTGATAAAGAGACGTTCGTCGGGGGAAACTGAATCTCAACGTTGCTCATGAATGTGCATAGTTTCCTATGCGCGGCATACAGATGCTTCGTGGAAGTAACTCATTAAAGAGGTCAGTTCGCAGAAACTCTAACAACTTCGTCTTGAGGAGCGGCACTGAAAAATGTTAGTGCTGAGACGAGAAGGTGATTTCAACATTCATATCGGGATCAACTGCGTGAATAATTGATTTGTAGTAATCCTTAGCTTGGTCTTCAAGCATCTGACGGTTGTTGTCGATTTGCATCTGCATTTCGCCTGAACTCAACACTGCGGTGACAACTTCGGCAGCATCAATGTCCGGCGTGGCGAAACTGAGAATGCCATTGTCTTCAGCGATGGTCTGGAACTTTTCATCGCTATGGCCGATAAAAATAAAATCCGGGACGTGAATGCGCACATGTTTGGGATCGACCTGCTCGATTTGGACATCTTTGCCCTCGAATCCTAGTTTGGCGCGGTAACTGTATTGAAGAAAATGTGTTTTCTTACTTCCCGGAATCTCAAATCCGAAGAATTGTCCCGATGACTCCTGCGAGCGGATTCCCTGAATCCCTAAACTCGCTAGTACCACCTGGTTCTCCGTTCGTACGGCATCAATAATCTGGGTGTCTGTTGCCTGGCTATTCGTTGTAAAGGTGACAAAGCCTGCCTTTTCACCAATGTAGAAAGCGCCTACGACTAATGCGAGTACGACGGTTGCGCTCACGATGATTCTGATCAGAAAACGTTTCATCAATTCAGTCCTTTGAAGAATCTGGGGAAAAGGGGCAAGAGTGCGGTTGGAGGAGAGTGAGAGCTATGACTCCCGAACATGAACCCTATTCTCTGTCTGGTTGATACGGTAGCGATAGATGGGAATCGAAATGATGGAATAAAGGAGCCGGCATGCCGAAGGGGATTCGTGGAGTGTCGCGCAAGATGCTGTCAGGAAAAGGTAAAGGGCTTGGTCTCCTCCTCGCCACTGTCGCCCTTGATCATGCAAAGACGTTGGCATCTGACCCTGAGCGTCTGTCCAAGGTCATGGAGACTGTGAATCCGCAGGAGCGCCTCTCTACGATGCAGAAGGCGATACAGGAACGCAAGGAACGGCATCGCGAATCTGTTCTTGCGAATGTGGAAGAAGTGCTCCGCCAGATCGATATAACAATTGACGAGCAGCATGTGGGTGTCACCGATGAACATGAGGTGGGACGCTGGCGTGAAGAGATCGCCTCACTACGCTCGGCAATTCCTCTGGTTCGCGTGAGTCAGGGCAAGGCATGGAAAATCAAGGAGAAGAAACTTCTCCAGCGCGCCAACGACCTTCTCGATTCTGTGTTCGAGGTGACAACAGGACTGTAAGCGTTCTCCTACACCTCGCCGTTTACGGGCTTTAACTCCCAGCAGCAAATAAAAAATCCCGCACCATCGTGGTGATGGTGCGGGGTTTTCGTGGATGCTTTCTAGACAATTTGGATACATGGGAGCGCCCTGACGAAATCGCTCTTGTGTGCGCTCTTTCGCCTGATAGCAAGGGAAAGGGACATTTGCTCAGTCCGACAGGAATCGATCGCTGTGGTCATATCGCAATCACTCAGTGGTGCGTGGCGTACGGATACGAAATAAACGACCCATTTGAGCGGGATGGCCACTGCTTGCGTTTCGGGGTTTGCCGATCTGTGCTACATCTCTTTTACTCTTTGAAAAGCTTGTGGTAGATAAAATTTTAGATAGCGTTGCATGTAGAGAGAATTAGGGTCGTCCCAATGGCGATCTTTTTCTGCTTCAATGAACTCTACAGCTTGAGATTGTTGGCTCATCAATGCTAGCAGCAATGGATATTTTTCTCTCTCAATACCCATGACGGGTTCCCCATCATCACTCAAATCCGCAGGGGTTAGGGCTGCATGAATGTACTGAACATTGGCATTTTTGAAGTATGTTTCATAATGACTGGCCAGCAAAGAAACGACCGGTTCAATGTTGAAATCTGTTTGTCCTTCTGTCTAGATATCAAAAATCGGATCTACCGTTGAGATTCCAGCAAGCAGGTAGAGAGGTTTAAGCGTGGTAGACGAAATATACCCTTTAGGCGGTTGCGAAATTTCAACATACAAATTTTCCAACGGAATGTATGTTAGATGTAGATTGACATGTGCAGAAATTAGGCCACTTCTTCTTTGGTGGGCCAATTGAAAACTGACCATACCGTTGTAATCATCGGATATAGAAAGTGTGGAAATCAGCCCGTAATCTCTTTTCTTTTTGAACCCCAGGGCATTGAGGGCTGGCAACAACTTTTCGCTCACAGATTTTGAAACGTTTTTGAATTGATGCGTTTAAATACCTCAATGATCAATGATCATGTTAAACTTTTCGATTGAAACTCCGGACACTAGTCCTACCATATTCACATTTTTGCCGGCCAGCATCCCACCACCGTATATACCCTCACAGTAAAAACTGAGGAGAGGTTACAGTTTGTGCAATTTATTCTAAATAGTTATTGCATTTGATATTTGATTGCCCAACTAGCTGCCTTAAAAACATACTCTTGTGAATTAATGACCACACCATATCGCAACTCACCTTGTACCCCAAAACGTTCGTCGAGAATAAAAACATTATCAACTAAAGCGTAAAGTCCATCGGGTTGCGTGCAAGAAGAATTTACACTAACCACTTGACCTATTACCTCTACCTCAGACTGTTTATTTATGCCAACGTTAAACCTTGCATCATTACCGTGCTTACAATGTTCTAGGTAATCAACTGTTTTAAAATGAAGTAGCGGTATCTTCTTAGGGTTTGTTATTGTAGAAATCTCATTATCTTTAAGAATTTTGGCAAGCCAAAGATCGCCTTCCAGTCCAGAGTGTAACGATTGCTGATGTTCATATAATTCGACTATCTGTTCACAGAGTGACGTACTCATCCACTCTGCATAGTAATTAACGGAAAGATTTACTTGTTCACACAGTGCACCTAATGCTAAATCGCAATCAATCGGGGCATCTAAAGTATATAAATCTTTCGTGTAGATATGGTTTACCTCAGCAAAACCGCCATAAACCATGATTGCAATATAAAATAGATTTTTCTCGATCGACTTCGAATCTATCGTTGCAGAATTTTTATCATATGTGCTCCCACCCCAAATCATCCAGTAGTCCGATGGCAGCATAAGTATTGTTTCGAGGTAACTTCCTGGATTTGGTGCCGCCACTTTAAAATACATTTGCTCCCCATCATTTGACATGAACTTTTAGCGCCTTACCTGGAATGTGTCCATTAAGTTCTTGCATTAGGCTTAAATCTATAGTCAAACCACCAGATTTTGACGTTTTTCGCAATCCAAGGGTTATCTGATCTTCAATTCCGTGTACATGTTCAAATTTAGGGCCCCATGCGCCTGACACTTCCGGATGCCCAAAAGTCCATCTGTCATATAGATTGCGTAATGTTAGTTCATCATCGACTACTCTAACGTGAGGTTGCTTTCCTTTGGGGAGGTTACCCCACTCTGTTATAACTGATTCGCCCTGGGTTTTGTTCCGATCCATGACCTGAGAGGATCTGAACATAACCAGCAAATACACGCCTGATATGCGAGCTAAGGCAGTGCGTCTGGCTGAGGAAGGCATCAGCAAAGAAAAATGCAGCATCGATGCTGCCTGTAGGGAGGCACCCCCCCCACGATTGGGGTTTCACCCCCACACGCTGCGTAACTAGCTCAAAGCATCCAGAGCAACACATCAGCCCACCAAAGAGATGAGCTGTTACGAGTTGGCTGCCGAAGTGAAGGAACTACGTGCCAAACTGTCTGAAATGCAGCGAGCCAACGAGATTTTGAAAGCGGCATCGGCTTTTTCCCAGCAGAACTCTCCCGTCCCGGCCCACGATGATCCGCTTTATCGATGAACACAAGGATCGTTACGGGGTCGAGTTGATTTGCCGGACACTACGTGAACACCTCAAAGGCAGGTTCATCACCTCGCGTGCTTACCAGTACGCCAAGACCAGGCCGCCTAGCGCCCGCACTATTCGTGATGATCAAGCAGGTGCATGAGGACAACTACAGCGTCTACGGCGCGGTCAAACTTACCCAAGCCCTACGTCGTGAAGGCTGGCACCTGGGAAGTGACCAGGTGGCGCGTTTGATGAAGATCGCTGGTATTCGTGGGGTGATCCGTGGTCGGGGCGTGAAAACCACCCTCTCTCGCGGCGGCAAGGATGATCGCCCGGATCTAGTCAAGCGTCAGTTGCGTGCTGATGGCCCTAACCAGTTGTGGGTGGCTGACATTACCTATGTGCGTGTACGCACGGGGTTTGTGTACACGGCTTTCGTCACGGACGTGTTTAGTCGCAGGATCATGGGGTGGGCTGTGGCTGTGCGTACCTCCATGAAAACAGAGGCTTTGCCTCTAGAGGCGCTTAATCATGCCTTAGCGTGTGCTACTGGGGACATGAGCCAGTTGGTGCATCACAGTGATCGTGGCAGCCAGTACGTATCCCATCTCTACACTGAGCGTCTGCGACAGCAGGGAATCAAACTTTCTGTTGGGACAACAGGTGATTCTTACGATAACGCCATGGCTGAGAGTGTCAATGGCCTATACAAGACCGAGTTGATTTATTCGCGGTAGTGGAACAGTGCTTTTGAGGTGGAGTATGAGACGATGAGCTGGGTTCATTGGTGGAACACTAAGCGTCTTCACGGTGAACTTGGTTTATGTATACCCCAGGAGGTGGAAGAGGAGTATTATGCCGATGACACCGCCCGGGTGTTAGCGACCCAATGACGGAACAAAACCCAGGACGAATCACTTCGTCAGTGATTACGGCCCCTACATTGCAGCATTAGGACTGGTAGCAGGAGCTGCACTGATAGGCGGTCCGATAGGGGCTGGAATCGCAGTCGGTTTAGTTCTCGGTGCAGGCTTCTCTGCTGGAGGACAATACTTAACTACCGGGAAAGTAGACTGGCGACAAGTCGCAACAGACGCCACCATCAGCGGAATCGCAGGAGGCATTGGCGGTGGAGTCGGTTTAGGTTTAAGCAAACAAGGATTTACCGGCGTAATAACACTGCTAGCTGCTGGAGCAGCGGAAGGTTCAACCACGGGCGTAATCGGTTACGCGACTACGCCCGGGCCGCACACGGCACGTGGTATATTCAAGCCGCGACAGTCAATGGTGCAGTTGGCGCTTTAACCGGATATGCAGGCGCAAATTTTAGCAAGTTGACCAGCAAAGTCTCACAATTCACCGAAAAACTAAACCTGAAACACTTTTCTTTTAATAACTTATCCGAGCAAGAACTCGGAAACTTGAAGCCTACCGAAACTGTTTGGCCGTCGAATGGTGGCGCCTTGGGTGAATGGAGAATAAAAACGCTGGAGCCTGGTGAATTGATAGATCGATATGGCTTTCCGGGCGGAAAACATGTGTCGCCGAAAGGCGTGGCTTTTGAACAAAGGGCCTTACCGCCAGATACGAATCTGACTAACTATCATGTTTATGAAGTAGTGAATTTATTTCAAGTAGAGGAGTCGATTGTTGCTCCATGGTTCGGGCAACCAGGCGGAGGAATTCAGTACAGATTGAATGAGAGCGTCAAAGAATTGCTAGACTATAATTTCTTAAGGGAAATCGAATGAATATTCAAGCATTGAAGAACTTGATAGATTTGCACAGTAAGTTTAGGCAGTCGTATTCAATTAATGAGGGTATAAAAGAAAACGCGCTCATACTAAACAAGGATGAAAACGGTTTATTCTGCGTATTTTATTTTGAACGGGGAGAAATTCAGTGGTGTAAGAAATTTTCTTCCGAAGACGAAGCTTGCGACTTTTTTTTAGCGCAGTTCAAATTTTATGAAAAAATAACACTATGAATGAATGGTTATCTGTGCGGATATTGCTCGCTAATATACTTCGAATCTGGAGCCACCTTGCACTATCAGTTTCTTCTTCTATCTTGACTACCATGTCTTAAATGTGCGTTTGTAAACCCCGAAACGCAAGCAGTGGCCAACCTGTCAAACCGGGTCGCTTATTTTGTATCGACGAACTAAGCGCTACTAGGTGACTGCAGTATAACTATAGCGACCGATTCCCGTCGGACTGAGCAAGTGGCCCTTTCCCTTGATATCAAGCGAAAATGCCCATACGAAAGCGGTTTCGCTAGGGCTTCATCTTGTATCCAAATTAGTCAACAAGTGGAGCGAGTGACGGGAATCGAACCCGCACTATCTGCTTGGAAGGCAGAGGCTCTACCATTGAGCTACACTCGCGAGGCAATTGCGAACAACTGCATCGGTGCATGAGCATAGCGTGCCGATGGGTGATCTGTCTATTTGCGTCGTCGTCGCACGGGTCACGTTAGTGTTTGCTTTGCTCCGTAGAATTGCCTTATGCCGTCTTACCGCTCTTTTCTCACTATTGGTCTCCTTGAGCCAGGCGTTGCTCCAGGCGTGGTCCATCTGACGGTGTGCGACGCGGTGCGCGAGTGCACGGCGGTGGAGTCCTGGGATGTCTCCGTGCGTCGAGGGGTTCCTGTTCTCACTGTGCGTTTTACGGGAGACGATGATGCTCATGCCAGGAGTATTCACGATGTCGCACGCTCCAGTTTGCGGGGAATTGCTCAGGTAACTGCTAGTGGCCTGTCGTGCGTGGAGCACGGAAAGAACCGTTTTCTTTCCTGAACTTTCGAGAAAAATCTGCCGGTCTTCACCTGTCGGGTAGATCCTGTTGAACCTGCAGGCGGGAGGCGGGGTCTAATGGGTGCGCGTTGGCGAATTAAACGGGCCTGACGTGGTGAGCAGAGCCCGATTTATCTGTGGCGCTGGCAAGCTCACAGAATTGCCGTTTCGCCCTAATGGCATGGGTGTTTTAGGATAAGGGGGATTGGCGCCGTCCAGGTGCCCGCCGGATCGTAGCGATTTTCGTGCTGCGCACTCCAGCGCATCGTGCCCCTATTCGTCCATTACTGGAGTAAACCCCGTGAAGACCACTGTTGAGAACCTTGACCCCACACGCATCAAGTTGAGCGTTGAGGTCCCCTATGAGACGTTGGCGCCCGCCATCGATGCTGCTTACAAGGAGATTGGTTCCCAGATTCAGGTGCCCGGTTTCCGTAAGGGCAAGGTGCCTGCCCCCGTTATTGATCAGCGTGTTGGCCGTGCTGCTGTACTTGATCGCGCCATCAACCAGATGATGCCCGAGCTTTACCGTGATGCGATGGTGCAAGCGGATCGTGTTCCCATGCTCCAGCCTGAGGTGGAAATCGCCGATGCTCCCAACCTCGTTGGCCCTGCCGGTGGTGATCTCTCTTTCACTGCTGAGGTCACTGTCCGCCCTGTTTTCGAGTTGCCTAGCGTTGAAGGCACCGAGCTCACCGTTGACGCTGTTGAGGTCACCGATGAAGACGTCGATGCAGAACTCGAAAATCTCCGTGGTCGCTTCGCTTCTTTGAAGAATGTCACCCGCAAGGCTAAAACTGGCGATTTCGTCACCATTGACCTCAAGGCCGAAATTGACGGCGAAGAGGTTGACTCCGCTTCCGGCATTTCCTACGAAATCGGCAAGGGCAACATGCTCAAAGGCCTGGACACCGCATTGCGTGGACTCAAAGCTGGCGAGTCCGCCACCTTCTCCACCCAACTCGCTGGTGGCCCCCACGAAGGTGAAGACGCAGAAGTTACCGTGACCGCTACCGCCGTCAAGCAGCGTGACCTTCCTGAGGCTGATGATGACTTCGCTCAGGAAGCCTCCGAGTTCGACACTATCGCTGAACTGCGTGAGTCCCTCAAGGATCAGGTCCGTGAGACCAAGGCCGCTGATCAGGCTGTTGCCGCACGCGACCTCCTCCTTGACGAACTCCTTAGCAAGGTCGAATTCGACGTTCCTTCTGATGTTGTTAAGGCAGAAATCGACAAGCACCTCCAGGCCACCGGCAAGTCCGGCGATGAAGATGCCGCCAAGGAACTCGAAGAGGACATGACTAAGGGTGTTCGCGAGCAGATCCTGCTCGACGTTCTGGCTGAAGACCTCGAGGTTCAGGTCGAGCAGGGCGAACTCATTGAGTTCCTCTTCCAGACCGCACAGCAGTACGGCATGGAGCCCGGCCAGTTCATGCAGGGCGCACAGCGTGCAGGCCAGATCCCTGCATTTGTTGCAGAGATCGCCCGTAACAAGTCCCTCGCCATGGCACTTCGCCAGGTTAAGGTCACTGATTCTGCAGGCAACGATGTGGACCTCACACCTTTCGTCGGTTCCGATGAGCAGGATGCTGCTGCGCTCGTCGAGCAGGTTGAGGCTGCCGCCAAGGCTGCTGCCGCTCAAACCGAGGCTGACGACGCCGAGTGAGCACTTTTCGGCCACCTCACTAGTGAGTGTGGCTGGAAAATGCCGAGGCTAAAGGCTCGGACAATCTTTCGTAGGAGTGAGGGGTCAGTGAAAACTGGCCCCTTGCTCGTGCGCCATGAGCGGAACGAGCGTGGTCGAGTACCGTTGTTATCTTGGTTGCGCGTTAGTCTGGATACAGATCAACCGTGGAGAGGACACTCGTGGATCTTTACACCCCTGCCGGTATGAGTCCGGCATTATCTGAAGGCGCAGCATCAAGCCTTGGCTTGACTGACTCCATTTACAACCGCCTGCTCAAGGAACGCATTATCTGGCTCAGCAGTGAAGTTCGTGATGACAACGCGAATGCTATCTGCGCCCAGATGCTTCTTCTTGCTGCGGAAGATCCTGAGCGTGACATTTTCCTGTACATCAACAGCCCTGGTGGTTCCGTGACTGCGGGTATGGCCATCTATGACACGATGCAGTACGTGGAACCTGACGTGTGCACCGTGGCCACCGGTATGGCGGCCTCCATGGGACAGCACCTGCTAACTTCAGGTGCCAAGGGTAAGCGCTACATCACTCCCCATGCTCGTGTGCTGATGCATCAGCCCAGCGGTGGTGCGGGTGGTAGCGCAACTGATATCCGTATTAATGCTGACCTCATCATCAAGATGAAGCATGAACTGGCTGAAATTACCGCAGCTAACACCGGACACACGGTGGAAGAAATCATTGCTGACTCTGATCGTGACCATTGGTTTAGCGCTCAGGAAGCGCTCGAATATGGTTTTGTAGACCACATTGTTCGTAGCGCTCGCGAAATTAATGACAAGAAGGGTGATCGCTGATGAGTTCAACCGCCCCCTACTTTGAGGCAGCAGCCCGTCAGATGCCCCAGGCTCGGTACGTTCTTCCCCAGTTTGAAGAGCGCACTGCCTATGGCTTCAAGCGTCAAGATCCCTACGCAAAACTCTTCGAAGACCGCATCGTCTTCATGGGGGTTCAGGTTGATGACGCTAGCGCCGATGACATCATGGCTCAGTTGCTGGTTCTCGAGTCTCAGGATCCTGACGGCCTGATCACCATGTATATCAACAGTCCCGGTGGCTCCTTCACTGCATTGACCGCTATCTACGACACGATGCAGTACATCAAGCCTCAGGTTCAGACGGTGTGCCTCGGTCAGGCTGCTTCTGCTGCTGCTGTGCTCTTGGCTGCTGGGAGTCCTGGAAAGCGTTTGGCGCTGCCTAACGCCCGCGTGCTCATCCACCAGCCTGCCATGGAAGGAATGCGCGGTCAGGCTAGTGACATCGAAATTGTTGCTAACGAAATTGATCGTATGCGTGCATGGCTTGAGGACACTTTGGCGTCCCACACTGGCCAGGATATTCAACGTGTTCATAAGGACCTGGAGCGTGACACCATCCTCACCGCTCCGATGGCTCTGGACTACGGCATTGTTGACCAGGTGCTTGAATCCCGTAAGGCCCCACCTTCACCTCACTCCAGTTGACACGTGTGGTGATACGGACTGAATCGGCGAATGATTTTGCTTTGTGTACCGGTGAGCATTGGTGATTGTCTCAATAGGGAATGACTGTCTAGTGCTGAAGTAATACATGACCTTGGTGGGGGTCCCGCTCCTTTGGAGCGGGACCCCCACCGTCGTTTTGCTCTGGTTGTTTTCGTAAGACCAGGTTCTTGGCCATTGGGAAAACGGCGCGCCGGGGGAGGGCTGCTTCAGCCGACATCTGCTGTTCACGCCGTAGGCTAGCGGGGCTAGCACGTATGCAAGTAATGGAGAGTGATACCGGTGGCCCGAACCGCAGAGAGTGTGGACCTACTGAAGTGTTCCTTCTGTGGCAAGAGTCAGAAACAGGTCAAAAAACTTATCGCAGGCCCTGGGGTATACATCTGCGATGAATGCATCGATCTGTGCAATGAAATTATCGCCGAGGAACTCACTGATTCCTCCACCGCCACTGATGTTTCTTTGCCTAAGCCTTTAGAAATCTTCGAATTTCTTAACCAGTATGTGATCGGTCAGGAAAAGGCTAAGCGCGCACTGGCGGTGGCTGTATATAACCACTACAAGCGTGTTCATGTGCGTGAACGCACTGTGGGTCAGAACGCTGAAACCCCGGAACTAGGCAAGTCCAACATTCTTCTCCTTGGCCCTACAGGCACAGGTAAAACCCACCTCGCCCGCACGTTGGCCAAGATGCTCGACGTCCCCTTCGCCATTGTTGATGCCACCGCTCTGACCGAAGCCGGCTACGTGGGTGAGGACGTTGAAAACATTCTCCTCAAACTCATCCAGGCTGCTGACGGTGACGTGACCCGTGCGCAGCGTGGCATCATCTACGTCGACGAAATCGACAAGATTGGACGCAAGTCTGAAAACCCTTCAATCACCCGCGATGTGTCCGGTGAAGGCGTGCAGCAGGCACTGTTGAAAATCATCGAAGGAACTGTCGCCTCTGTCCCTCCGGGCGGTGGCCGCAAGCATCCGAATCAGGAATTCGTGGAGATCGATACCTCCAACATCCTCTTCATCGCTGCCGGTGCATTTGCGGGCATCGAAGATATTGTCAAGGCCCGTCACCGTAAGGAAACTGGCGCACAGATCGTCGGCTTTGGGGCCTTGCTGGATACGGACCAAGTCAACCCCTTCTCCTCAGGTGTACGTCCTGAAGACTTGCGTAAGTTCGGCTTGATTCCTGAGTTTATTGGTCGCCTCCCCGTGATCGCCACTGTTGAGCACCTCGGCGAAGATGACCTTGTTCGCGTCATGACTGAGCCCAAGAACTCGCTAGTCTCCCAGTACCAGTACCTTTTTGCTCTCGACGGCGTGGAACTTGAATTCACGGACGATGCAGTGCGAGAAATTGCTCGCCTCGCCCTTGAACGTGAAACTGGTGCTCGTGGCCTAGCCTCCATTGTGGAAGAGATCCTTGGGCCGATTATGTTTGAGGTTCCCTCTCGGCCGGAGATTGGTCGTGTAGTGATTTCAGGCGCCGTGGTCCGTGGTGAAGAACAGCCTCACACTGATCAAGGCACTGGACGATTGGCTGCAACCGGTGCTCAACGGTCCAAGAGCGCCTAAGTTCTCGCGCGCACTAATGTCACAGTAGGCTAGTGTCATGACACATTCTGACGCGCGCCTACCCCAGCCCCCTGGTGTCCCACCACAACTCGCTCACTATCGAGCAACCATCGACAATCTCGATGCTGCATTGGTTCACATGCTTGCTGAGCGTTTCCGCTGCACCCAACAGGTAGGCGTACTTAAAGCAGAACTTGACCTCCCCGCGTCAGACCCTCAACGTGAAGCGGCCCAGATCGAGCGTCTACGCGCACTGGCAGAAGACTCTGGACTGGACCCTGTCTTCGCTGAGAAGTTCTTTGCTTTTATCGTCGAAGAAGTCATCCGTCACCACAACCACATCAAGTCTGAAGCCCAGTCAGACTCTCAGGCTGACTGACCTCCGTGTGAACTGGGGACGCTGATACGCTCCTACGGCTGTCGTTTCCTCATCCTGCCCCTGCTATATACATCAGGTCAGTTCAGACCGTGATGTTGTGAGTTCACACCGTGAGGTGATCGAATTCGCCAGAGCAAAACACTTCGCCGCGCCGTCACTGCCAGGACTTCGCGTCGGACTGTTCGCTGAGAGAAGTCACACCCCTGCGAACTAGCCCAACGGCACATAGCCCCCATATACTCCAAGCACTATAGGCATTGACCCGGCTATCACCGGTGAGCCTTCGGGAAGAACAGAATCATTCTCATCTCTATCCCATGCTCGCTAGAGCAGGGGAGAAGCAGAGCAAAATTCTCAGTAGAACCCGACGGGATCAGCCCGTTATCGCTGACAATCGAGCGGCCCCGCGTTATTCACGTGTGGGCAAGCGAGGTGGTACCGCGGCCCGCCGCACCCCTCCTCTCACACTCACCCAGTATCGCTGGAACGAGATGATGAGAAGGAGCGGTGTGAACGGCGTCGTCCTCGTGAAGATAGTTGTCAATTATTGATCTCACGGAAGGTGCCCCTCTTGGCAACCACACCCGCTCATAACGGCCAGGCGTTTTACCCCCTGCATCGTGACGGCCAGCCAGTGACGGCCAACCCCTCATTCCCTGACATTGAAAAAGATGTCCTCGCTTACTGGCAGGAAGACGGCACATTCCAGGCATCCATTGACAACCGCGATGCTGGACGCAACGGGGACAACGAATTTGTCTTCTATGACGGCCCGCCATTTGCTAATGGTCTGCCTCACTATGGCCACCTTCTGACCGGTTACGTTAAGGACGCAGTAGGCCGCTTTCAGACCCAGCGTGGTCGCCGTGTTGAACGCCGCTTCGGTTGGGATACTCATGGCCTCCCCGCAGAACTCGAAGCACAGCGTCTCCTCCACATTGATGACATCTCTGAAGTGACTGCTCCTGGCGGCATCGGTATTGCCAAATTCAACCAGGAATGCCGTGACAGCGTCCTGAAGTACACCGACGTCTGGGAAGATTACGTCACTCGCCAGGCACGTTGGGTGGACTTCGACAATGACTACAAGACCCTCGACCCCTCCTACATGGAGAGTGTGATTTGGGCCTTCAAGAGTCTGTATGACAAGGGCTTGGCCTACCAGGGTTACCGTGTCCTTCCTTACTGCTGGAATGACCGCACCCCGTTGTCTAACCACGAACTCAAGATGGATGACGACGTCTATCAGGACAAGCAGGATGAGACCGTCACCGTCGGTATGCGCTTGACTAGTTCTCTCCTCGACGCCGCGGAGTACGAAGCAGCATCCGTGCCCACTCCGTCCACTCCCGAACTCGTCCTCATCTGGACTACCACTCCCTGGACCCTGCCCTCTAACCTCGCTGTGGCCGCAGGCCCTGACATTGATTACGTGGTTGTCCACGTCGCTGATGATCTTGATAGCCCTCTGGCAGGTCAGAACGTAGTCCTCGGTCAGGCGCGCCTTGAGGCTTACGCCAAAGAACTCGGAGAAGAACCCACCGTCGTTGCCACCCTCAAAGGCTCCGAACTCGTGGGCAAGCACTACCACCCTATCTTCGACTACTTCAACACCCCCGAAGGCGTGGCAGAAGGCGGAGCTCCCGGTCCCAATGGCTGGTCCATCATTGGTGGCGACTACGTCACCGTTGACGACGGTACCGGCCTGGTCCACATCGCCCCCGCCTTCGGTGAAGACGATATGTTCGTCTGCCAAGAAGCAGGCATCAACCCCGTGGTTCCTGTTGATGATGGTGGCTGCTTTACCAGCGAAGTTCACGATTATGAAGGCATGCAGGTCTTCGAATCGAACAAGCCCATCATCACCGACCTACGTGATGGCTCCGGCCCTCTTGCACGCGTTGATGCTGCTGAGCGCGCCGTGCTCGTTCAGCGCAAGAGTTACGTGCACTCCTACCCCCACTGTTGGCGCTGCCGCAAGCCCCTGATCTACAAGGCAGTGAGCTCCTGGTTCGTCAAGGTCACTGCCATCCGTGAGCGTATGGTGGAACTCAACCAGGAAATCACCTGGGTTCCTTCCCACATCAAGGACGGCATTTTCGGTAACTGGCTCGCTGGTGCCCGTGACTGGTCCATCTCCCGCAACCGCTTCTGGGGTGCACCCATCCCCGTGTGGGTCAGTGACAACCCTGAATACCCCCGCGTGGACGTCTACGGATCCTTCGCAGAACTCGAAGCCGACTTTGGCGTTGAGATCAAGGACCTCCATCGTCCCTTCATCGATACGTTGGTTCGTCCCAACCCCGATGACCCCACCGGCCAGTCCATGATGCGTCGCATTCCCGATGTGCTCGACTGCTGGTTCGAATCCGGCTCCATGCCCTTCGCCCAGGTGCACTATCCCTTCGAAAATCGTGACTGGTTCGAAAACCACTACCCGGGTGACTTCATCGTCGAATACATTGGACAGACCCGTGGCTGGTTCTACACCCTTCACGTTCTAGCTACTGCGCTTTTTGACCGCCCGGCCTTCACCACCTGTGTCTCCCACGGCATTCTGCTCGGTGACGATGGCCAGAAAATGAGTAAGTCTCTGCGCAACTATCCTGATGTCAATACCGTGCTCGACCGCGACGGTGCTGACGCAATGCGCTGGTTCCTCCTGTCTGCCCCCGTCATGCGCGGTGGCAACCTTGTGGTAACCGACCAGGCTATCCGTGACACCGTGCGTCAGGTCCTCCTGCCCGTGTGGAACACCTGGTACTTCTTCTCCCTCTACGCCGGAACCGCCAACGATGGAGCCGGATATGTCAGCAAGGGAATCGACGTCACCAACGACGCACTTTTCGGTGCTAACGGTGAACTCGATGTGATGGACCGCTATATTCTGGCTCGTACCCGCGACCTAGCCAACACCGTTGGCCAGCAGATGGAGGACTACGACGTCACTGGTGCGTGCGCCACCATCCGTGACTTCCTCGATGTGCTCACCAACTGGTATCTGCGAACCTCCCGCTCCCGCTTCGTTGACGGCCAGACCCTTGCCTTCGATACCCTGGCCACTGTCCTGAAGACCCTGATGGAAGTCATGGCACCTCTCGCGCCACTGACCACCGAGGAAATCTGGCGAGGCTTGACCGGTGAGCGCTCCGTGCACCTGACCGATTGGCCCGTCCTGTCTGATCTTATGGCTGACGATGAACTCGTTGCTGCTATGGACCAGGCCCGTGACGCCGTCTCCAGTGCCCTGAGCCTGCGTAAGGCTCAGAAACTCCGCGTCCGCCAGCCGTTGCGTACCCTGACTATCGCCACCACCGATGCGGAAGGCCTCAAACCCTTCGCTGACCTCGTGGCCGATGAAGTCAACGTCAAGGACGTTCGCATTATGGACGCCACTGAGGCAGGCTACTGCGAACGGCGCGAAGTAATGCTCAACCCCCGTGCCTTCGAACCCGCAGTACGTCAGTTGACCAGCAAACTTTTCGCCGCTGCCAAGTCCGGTCAGTGGGAAGTGGGCGAGGATGGTTCCGTGACCTTCCCCGGTGTGGAACGCGATGGTCAACCTGTCGTCCTCAGTGGAGACGCCGTGTCCGTCACCTCTCGCATCGAGGTGGACTCTGATGATCTGGCAGCAGCCATGCTCCCCTCTGGCGCCTTTGTGGTTCTCGATACCGCACTGGATGAAGAACTCGAAGCCGAAGGCTGGGCACGTGACATCATCCGAGTCATTCAAGATGAGCGTAAGGCCGCAGACCTCCACGTCTCCGATCGTATCCACGCCACCGTCACCGTTCCGGCTGACAAGGTGGAATGGACCGAGCGTCATATCGATATGATTCGCACGGACACAGGCTCTAACGCCATCACCGTCGACGCAGGAGACGTGAAGGCTCCCGAAGCAACAGTGGAGAAGATCTAATGACGACTGAGCACACCGCTCACTCGCACCCTGAGCCCCCTAAGCAGCACTCTGGTGCAGCCTTCGGTATTCCCGAAGGTGCCTCGGAGGAGGAAGTCGTTGATGCTGTTTTCGGTGTTGATGAATCCCTGCTTCCTTATCTCGAAGCAGCAGATTCTGACGACCTCAGCCTTGCTGAAGTCCGTGAAGCAGGAATGAATGCTCAAGAACGCGCCAAACAGGCTGACGATGAGGATCGTGAAGCACTTCGCGCACTCATCGCCGGCCAACTCCTCGGTGACGATGAACAGCAGCGCATGGAAGCACTTGATGCCCTACTTTCTGACATCGATACTGATGACTGGCAGGACTGGGATAACGATGACGATGAGGATGACTCATCTGCAGCTCAGAGCCATGAGGCCCTGCTGCGTCAGGCAGCACGAGAGGTGGATACCCGCGCCCGCATGCGTGCTATTGAACAGGAAATCCTCTCTCGCGCGCCTGAACATAAGGTGCAGCCCTCACTTGAGCGTATCGAAGCATTCTTGGACCTCGTGGCTCATCCCGAGCAGACCTACAGGGTTGTCCACGTAACCGGAACGAACGGTAAAACATCCACTACACGTATGGTTGAATCGCTCTTGCGCGCCACCGGAATGCGTACTGGACGATTCACCTCCCCTCACCTGTCCACCATTCGTGAGCGTATCGCGCTGGACGGAGAACCCATCAGTGAAGAAGCTTTCATTGCTGCTTGGGAGGATGTAGCTCCCTATATCGCCATGGTTGACGAACAGTCATTGGCCAATGGGGGAGTGCGGATGAGTTTCTTTGAAATCCTCACTTGTATGGCTCTTGCTACTTTTGCTGACTACCCCGTTGATGTGGCCATCATCGAGGTGGGAATGGGAGGCCGGTGGGACGCCACCAATGTGGTCCCTGGGGACGTGGAAGTCATAACACCGATCGGTTTGGACCACTCCATGTGGTTGGGTGAAACCATCGAAGAGATCGCTACCGAAAAGGCAGGAATTATCAAACCGGCCTCTAGCGTGGTGGTCTCATCACAACGCCCCGAAGCGTGGGCTCCTATCCTGGCAGCTGTCGAAGAAACGGGAGCACTACTACGTGCCGAAGTTGCTACTGACGCCGAACGTACCAGCGATGATGAATGGTTTAGTTCCGCTTCTGTTACCCGTCCAGAGGGTGAACTCCAGGTGCTTGATCGCCAGTTGGCGGTAGGCGGGCAACTTGTCACCCTCAAGACTGCCGCTGCGGTATATGAGGATATATTCCTTCCTCTTCATGGCGAACATCAAGCTCATAATGCGCTTCTGGCGCTCGCGGCTTGCGAAGCTTTGTTTGCGGGACGTCCTATCCCGGGTCAGGTCGTTGAGAATGGTTTCTCCAGCGTTACCAGTCCTGGTCGGATGGAAGTCCTTCGCTCCTCACCGACAGTTGTTGTGGACGCTGCTCATAATCCTCATGGCATTGAGGCTCTTCGTGCGGGCATGGAAGAAGTTTTCCATTTCAGTCATCTGGTCGCCGTGGTAGGTGCCATGGCAGATAAGGATGTGGAAGGTATCTTCGCTGGACTTGAACCAATGTGCCAGTCAGTGGTGTGTGTCCCTATTGACTCACCTCGTGCAATGGATGTTGATGAGTTGGCAACTGTGGCTCGTGAGGTTTTTGGTTCTGATCGTGTGGACTGTGCCGAGTCTCTTCTCGATGGCATCGAAAAGGCTGCAGCTGCCGCTGAAAACCATGACGATCCTTTGCCATCTTCGGGTGTGCTGGTTGTGGGGTCAGTGGTTCTTGCTGCACAGGCGCGCCAACTCTTCGGCAAGGCTTAAATATCTTCTTGCGCCCCTTCATCTGTGATCGACACGAGTATAGATAAGGTGGCAAGGAGTTAGTCCATTGTCGGGCAGAGGGGAGTTGAACTGATGTTCGCCCTGCGCCGCGAGATTCCACCTGACGCTGATTGTCGGGCAAGGGGGAGTTGAACTGATGTTCGCCCCTTGCCCGGCAATCTCTTCTTTGAGACTTCACGTTGACCCGAAATTCTTGTCCCTCGCCATCGTGTCGCTGTTGAATATGACGATGGCTTTTTCTTTGGTTTTTCACCCCAGGGAGAGACTCAAGGCAATCCATTGTGACAGTTACTTCAGTTGATGGCGTAGGGCATCGACACAGGGGGGAGAAGCCCCAAAGGGATCTGTTGTGGCTGTTAGCTCGGGAGAGGACTATTGAGAATACTGCACCGGATGCATCGTGAGCGTAGTGCCATCCCAGGTAATGGTTGTGGTTGCCTGACCAGAGTACGCAAGGTGGGCATCGGCGTCGTCACCCGGAACAATCTGGTTCATCCACGTTACGGTAGCCTGATCGCCAGAGGTCAGCATTGATGTCACAATGGCTTCGCCATTGCCTGCGCCGTGCTCGCGCAGATCAATACTGGAGACTAATGCGCCTTGTGAATCGTAGGCCGCTAAGACTGTGTGGAATGTCGGGGATCCATTGTCATGGCACTCTAGGGGAACGACTGTCACGGTGTTGTAGACATGGTCGAGAACAGTACTCGGTTCACGAACCCATACGGTTGCTTCACCGATATGAGCGACTCCCGCATTAAAAGCGGCCACCTGGTTGCCTGGCACACATGAGGGGGGAATGTTGACTGAGGAGGAGGCAAAGACAGAGCGAACGACGGGACCTGTTCCCAGGACACTGATACCAATTTCGTCGCTCGACTCGTTCATAGAAGCCAAAGTTGCAGCGCTAACCTGACCATGTCCGTTAGTTATCGTAACAACGAGTCCACCAACAATGCGCTTGCCTGATGCATTGTCAGACCTGTCTGCTCCTAATGAGTCGGATGAGGATTCTTCATCACTGATATCAGACTTATTTTCGTCAGATGACTTGTCAGGTTGATCCGCGTCATCTTGGGCGTCAGAAGAAAAAGCGCTGTTGCTGTTATCTGCTGGGATGAGAAGGTCACATCCCGCCATTGATGACGTGACACTGGCCTGAGGCATTGTGGCCGGAGCCTGCCCTATATGACATGACATACTCAGTGATGACAGGGGAAGAGCGATAAAAGCGTCGCGGAGTGTGGAGTGTTCAGAGTCAGATATATTCTGGTACGAATCATCGTCAGTGTTAACACGCTGATTCAGCGCTACACGTACATCCTGCGATGACACAGACCAGAGAACTGCCTCATCGTTACGTGAGAGCGCAGTAAAGAAGTCAATCGCTGTATTTTCAGTTATCCGTGTCAGATCGAGCGAATTCTCAGTGGGACCCGGGGCAGGTGTCACAATGGCGCTATCAGTCCCTGGAGTAGAGGTCCATTCATCAGGTTCGCTGTGTGGTCCACAGGCCGCCACACTGATGAGTCCAGCCATACAAACGCCCGTAGCCAGGAGACGAGAACTGCGATGGGGGGAGGTGGTTCGCAAAGACAACATGAGGGGCCTTAGATGCGTGAAACAGGGGAGATTGCGGGAAGTGATGCACTGTTATGTGCACAACACGCCCACTATCATAAAATGTGAGTTCATTTTTCGCGCTGAACAGGCATCGTGCGTAGAGCAATCGATGGTTTTCCTTCGACGAGTTTTGTACATTCAACGTCGAATTCATGGGAAAATGGGCTAAGGAATGCATATTTGACAGCACTCATCATTGGCGAAAGGCTGACTCCATGGAGCTCGATTCCACCTGGGCGCAAGACTGGGTACGCCGCAGCGCGCAAGCGATGACCCAGCAGCGTAACGAATTGATTGATCTTGACCGCGCTATTGGCGACGGTGATCATGGGGAAAATCTTGATCGCGGATTCGCTGCAGCAGTTGCCCAGCTTGATGCAGTCGCTGAAACTGACGATGCTCCTCATACCGTTGCCGATGTTCTAAGAATTACCGCTGCTGCCCTCATGCGTCACGTGGGTGGTGCAGCAGGGCCGCTTCTGGGCACCGGATTGCTTCGCGCAGCCCGTGAGGCAGAAGCGCAAAATGACGTTATCGATTCTCACGGTATTGCCCGTATTCTTGACGCCGCAGCGCAAGGTATTAGCGCCCGTGGCCGGGCCGTAGTGGGAGACAAAACCATGGTGGATGTGTGGGTGCCTGCTGCACAGGCAGCACATCGCGCAGCCGACGAAGGAGGCTGCCCCGGCCAGGTTCTCGCCGCAGCAGCACAGGCTGCTCGCTCGGGTGCCAAAGATACTGAAGCCATGGTGGCTAAGCGTGGGCGTGCATCTTTCCTTGGTGAGGATTCCCGTGACCACCGTGACCCCGGAGCACAGTCCAGTGCTCTGATGCTTTTGTGTGCCGCTCAAGCCGCAGCCGCGATGCACGCAGCCCAGGACCATGAGGCTCCCTGCGCCGCATTGACTCATGAAGCATTATCTTCTCTTCCTGACCTAGGCGATCTCTCGTGACCTCACCGGTTCATCGGGGCACCCCGTTGACTGCTCTGGTGGTGTTTTCTCACTCCCGGATGCTTGCGGAGGGAGTTGTTGAACTTGCCCGAGGAATGGCTCCCACTGTTGCCCTGTATGCCGTGGGCGGAACTGTTGATGGGCGTTTGGGGACTGATGCGGATGAATTGACGCGCGTTGTCGATGAACTTCTCGACCAAGGACACGAAGTTCTGATCTGTCCTGATTTGGGAAGTGCAGTGATGAGTGCTGAATTCGTCGTCGACATGCTTGATGACCCTCGCGTGGGTGCCGTGGACCTTCCTCTTGTGCGCGGCACCATGGCAGCAGCATGCTCAGCTCAACGTGGCGATGATATGCGTACCTGCGCCCAGGCAGGAGCGCAAGCTTCCCAGTTTGTGGCCGGGAGTAATCCAGTAAGCATGTCTGTCAGTGACGACCATGAGCTTTCTTGTTTGTACGATGTCACACGAGCCACCGTTAACTCTGTGCCAGTCGATACTGTTGATCTGACACGATCGGCTACCACGCCCAGTGGCAGTGATATGAACGTAGAGCACACTTCTAGTGGTGGGGAAGGTAAGGTATCAGTTCATCTGCACGCCCTGCAGGCCCCTGCCCAGCTGCCTATCCCTGAAGCACATCCGCTGCGACGCATTGTTGATGTGGCAGATCCGGACGGTATCCATGCTCGTGTTGCCGCAGCAATCACATACGCTGTTCATCGTTACGATGCCTGTGTTGAAATCAACGGTGCTTCGGCACGCAATATTTTCGATCTCATGGGACTGGGAGTTTCCTGCGGTGAGGGGGTCACCATTGTCAGTTATGGCCGCGAGGCAAAAGACGCCTTAGAAGCCGTCTGTGAAATCCTCCTTGCTACCTCACACGAGACAACCTCACACGAAAGGGCCTGATTATGAATGAATTGACCCGTACCCTCATCCTCATTAAGCCTGATGGCTACAGCCGCGGTCTGACTGGAACAATTCTGCAGCGTATTGAAGCCAAGGGATACACGCTCAAAGCACTATCGGTGGTTAACGCAAGCGAAGAACAACTTGCCTCTCATTACGCTGAGCATGTCAACAAGCCTTTCTACCCAGGCGTTCGCGACTACATGATGAGCGGCCCGATTGTGGCTGTCATCGTCGAAGGCTACCGGGTCATCGAAGGAATGCGTTCCATCATGGGGGCTACTGATCCCACCACTGCAGCCCCCGGCTCTATTCGTGGAGACTTGGCTTGCGCTAGTAGTGATGACACCATCCGCAACCTTATTCATGGCTCAGATAGCCTTGAATCGGCCACACGAGAAATCGCCATCTGGTTTCCCGAACTAGCCTGATCGCACCCTGATCGTCAGGTTCGACTCGTGCATCTGAAAACACTGACCATGAAGGGTTTTAAATCCTTCGCCTCATCGACCACGCTCACCCTGGAGCCAGGGATTACTTGCGTGGTGGGCCCCAATGGGTCAGGCAAATCCAACGTGGTGGATGCACTGACCTGGGTCATGGGTGAGCAAGGCGCCAAGAATCTTCGCGGTGCCAACATGAGCGACGTGATTTTCGCAGGTACCTCCGCTCGTCCGCCGCTCGGACGCGCTGAAGTGAGCCTGACAATCGATAACTCTGATGGTGTATTGCCAATCGATTACACGGAAGTCACCATCACCCGTACGCTCTTTCGCGGAGGCGGCAGTGAGTACCAAATCAACGGTTCACCGGCGCGTCTACTCGACGTTCAAGAACTCCTTTCTGATACGGGTCTTGGCCGACAAATGCACGTCATTGTGGGACAAGGACAACTCGATTCCGTTCTGGCTTCATCGGCTATGGATAGGCGAGCTTTTATCGAAGAAGCTGCGGGTGTACTCAAACACCGGCGTCGTAAAGAACGCGCGTTGAAAAAACTTGACTCCATGGCAGCCGATCTTGCCCGAGTCAATGACCTTACTGTGGAATTACGTCGACAATTGGGTCCTCTTGCGCGCCAAGCAGCCGTAGCACGACGCGCCCGCATTATCCAGGCCCAAGAACGTGATGCCCGCGCTCGCCTCCTGGCTGATGATCTTGTTCAAGCCCAGTTGCTTCTTGAGGCCGGACACGAAGATGTTTGTCAAGCTCAGCGTCGCCGTGAAGCGGTGATGGCTGAGCAAGATGAAGCTCGAGTTGCTTTACATCAGCGCACCGAAGAACTTAGCGTCCTTGAGCGTGAGGTTGATACCTCCACACGCATGTGGCAAGACCTTAAAGACGTAGCGCGAGAACTCTCTTCAGTAGCACAAGTTGCTCATGACCGACTCTCACTACTCGCCGTACCTTTACCCCAGCCTCAGGGAACGGATCCAGAAGAACTGGAGCGCCGCGCACGTCAGGCTGACGAAGAGCTACAGGCCCTTCAAATCACTTGTACCCAAGGCGATGAGGCACTTATTACGGCTGGAGAAGCGCGCCTGGCAGCTGAACGCTGTGAACAAGAAACTCTCGCAGCCTTGACTCAGGCACGCGAAGAATTGTCCCGCGCTCGTGAATCCGCTGCTCGCCTTGGCGGCCGTGTGGCCTCTGCACAATCACGAGTTGACGCCTCTCAACAAGCCCTCACCCATGCACAATTAGCACTCGAACAAGCACAAGAGCGCCAGCGCACAGCTGCGCACCACCTTGACGCACTCGCGGACGCTGATGAATGTTTAGGCGATGGCGCTGACCCAGGCCAAGCTCAACAACGCCACGATGCAGCAACTCAGGCATTAACGCTAGTTCGCGCTGAGTACCGCGAGATTCAGCAGGATCTTTCCGAAGCTCAGGCTGCACTGGCAACATGGACCGCGCGCGCCGAAGCGTTGGCGATGACGATGAAACGAGAGACGGCCTCAGACGCATCGACAAGGCTGGGGGTGTCAGATATTGCTTTCGCTCAGCAATTCACTATTGATGATGGCTGGCATATGGCGATTGCTGCTTTGTTGGGAGACTTTGCCGATGCATTGATGGCGGAGTCTTTTACTCAAGCAGTGTCCGCTCTTGAATCAGCTCGCGATTATGACATTGCGGGCCTTCATATTGTGAGCCCACCGCCCATGTCCCATTCTTTCTCTTCGTCGGCTTTGTCATGGTTCGAGCCAGGGGAGTGGGACCTGCAGGCGTTTCCCGATATTCGCGTGGCTACTGAAGTGGTGCACACGGAGATATCAATGCTGCTTCCCGTGCTAAACACCTTGATGAGGGGAATGTTTCTTGCCTCGTCACGACAGGTAGCCGCACAGTTTATTGAAGTTAATCCTCAGGCTATTGTCGCTACACGCGATGGTGACTTGTTAGCAGCTGGATGGGTGCGGATCGCAGGAAAAGCCCAATCCACGCTGATTGAAGTAAGTGCCGCTTACGACGAAGCTTGTGAACATGCTGAACAAGCTACTGCTCATCGTGATGCCCGGCAAGAGGCTCTTCGGCAGGCTCATGAGCGTGTTGAAGCAGCCGCTGACGAAGCTCGAATTGCCCTAGATGAACTGCGTCAAGCCGATGCTCATGCTGCAGCTCAAGCGGGTGAGCGTGCGCGTGTTCAGGCTGCTTATGATGCTGCGTGCGCTGATACCCAACGCGCTCAAACGGTGCTGACTCGTTCTCAGGACGAGCACCAACGCTTTCTTGTTGCCCTCGCTAATGCGAAGGCCGCCTTTGATGATGTGGAGAGTGCGGATCACTCTGCCCTTGAGCAGCGGGTGAGCCAAACCCAGCAGGAACTTGACCAGGCAACACAGGCAGCCAAAGACTGTCGAGCCCGGGAAATGGAACGTCGTCTGGAACTGCGAAGCGCTCAAGAACGTTTATCTTCACTCCAAGGTCGAGCACAATCTCTACGCTCCGCTGCCCGTCATCAACGCACTGCACAACAGGCGGCAGCGCGCCAGGAACGTCAACGGCAAATTGATGTGGTAGTCGCCCACGCTATCAGTGAGCAAGCCCAAGCCGCTTATGAAGCAGCTCAAGCAAGTGTGCTCCAAGCTCAGCAACGTCGCGATGAAGCTCACCATCACCACCGTCTGTGTGCGCACGATGTAGCTCAGATTCGTGAGCGCATTGAAGAACGCGAAAAAACACTGTCCATACTTACAGATACGGCCCACCGTCAGGAAATCGCTCGTGCTGAGCAGCGCATGCGTGTTGAGCAACTTGAACAGCGAGCGATGGAAGAACTGGGCATCGACGCTGAGGTCTTAGTTGAGGAATACGGCCCTCATGTCCCTGTTCCCCTCCTGGATGACATTGATGATGCAGACAGCGATGAGGGGAATGGCCGTGAAGACCGTGCAGGCATTCCTTTTGTCCGTCATGAACAAGAGCGGCGTCTGGCTCGAGCCCAACGTGATTTAGCCAAACTGGGTAAGGTCAACCCGCTGGCTCTTCAGGAGCACCAAGCTCTCGAAGAGCGCCATTCATTCCTTAGCGAGCAACTGGCAGATCTCACCCAATCGCGTGATGATCTGCTGGCGATTGTTGAGGATATTGATGCTCGCGTTCAAGAGGTTTTTGAACAAGCATTTCTCGACACCGCCCGTGAATTTGAAACCGTATTCGCCACCTTGTTTCCTGGTGGGTATGGGCGATTAGTGCTAACTGATCCGAGTAATATGCTCACCACTGGTGTGGATATTGAGGCTCGTCCTGCGGGCAAGAAGGTCTCTCGGTTAAGTTTGCTTTCCGGCGGTGAGCGTAGCCTGGCTGCTGTGGCATTGCTCGTTGCCATCTTTAAAGCGCGTCCATCTCCCTTTTATGTCATGGATGAGGTTGAGGCTGCTCTGGATGACACCAACCTTGGTCGTCTCTTAGAGATTTTCACGCAGTTGCGTGATTCATCCCAACTGATTGTCATCACCCATCAGAAACGGACAATGGAAGTGGCGGATCGTCTTTACGGCATCACCATGCGGGATGGTGTGACTCACGCAGTCAGCCATCGTCTTGAAACGGCGACGAAAGTTACGTCTTTATAACAAAAAGTTTTCAATAACCCCGTTTCGTGAGGGGAATCGCATTACAATTGTGCAACATTGGCGCGCTTGCCTTGTGCTGCACAGTCCCTGATGGGGACCATGGTGTCCATGGGCAACATCATCATTCCAGTCATTATCTTCCTCATTGCAGGACTGGGGGTTCTTGGCCTGGTCCTGCTCGAACGGCGCCCGGCACGCGAATGGAGTGAACAAATTCGTACCATTCGTGACCAGGCCCCTGTGGTACCTCTGAATGACGTGGACGTCATTCCTGAAGACGTTCATCTTTCGGATTTGTTCACCACAGATTCCACTCCGGTCTACACCGGAACCCAGCGCATCCAGGGTCTGGTCAGCGCAGTAGAAAAAACCTTCGAAGTAGCTGAGCACTCCACTCAAGCCATGCGAGTTAAAGTTAAAACTAAAGGGTGAATCTTGCTAGTCGGCTTGGTGGTGTTGTCTGAGTACCAAGCCGCATCACCGAATTCGACGCCGAGCGGCACGTTCACATGAGAACGTGACCTCTCGGCGTCGCTGTGTTGACTGAGGTAACACAGCCGAAGGTAGAGCCTCAGTAAGGCATAATGGGCGTTATGGATTCAACCCTGCTTGCTCTCATTGCAGTAGCTGCAATTCTTGCTATCACTCTCATCGGTGGTTTGTTTTATATTGCAGGTTCGAAGAAGCGTAGCCAAGCGCAACTACCTGACCATCTCACCCCGCACATTCCCACTAGCGATGAGGATGTAGTTCCCACATCAACCGCGCCTGCTGTTGGAGGGGGAGAGGTACAGGCCACTCCTGCATTACCGAGCCTTGAGGTTCCCGAATCCCTTGACGGACGTATGGTTCGTCTGCGCTCTCGTCTAGCGAAGAGCGGCGGCTTTGGCCAAGCAATTGTCAACGTTCTTTCCCGCGGTGACCTGCAGTCCAGCGATTGGGAGGAAATTGAGGATACTCTCCTCAGCGCGGACTTGGGGCTTGAAGTCACTGACTCCATCATGGATGCCCTACGACAGCATGCCAAGGTTCTTGATACCTCGGATGCTACCGTGATTCGCCAGGCTCTTCGTGAACAACTCCTTGCTCTTGTAGATCCTTCGCTGGACCGCTCCTTGAATACTGAGCGTCCCATGATCGCTCGTGACGGTGGCGAAGTCTATGCCCCCGCTTCTGTCTTAATGGTTGGTGTGAACGGCACCGGTAAGACCACCACGTGCGGCAAACTTGCTCGTGTCCTCGTGGCCGATAACAAATCTGTGCTCATGGGCGCCGCCGACACCTTCCGTGCTGCCGCCGCTGAACAACTCACCACTTGGGGCAACCGCGTGGGCGTAGAAGTTGTTCGCTCAGACAAGGAAGGCGCTGATCCCGCATCCGTGGCCTACGATGCCATTAGTCAGGGCGTGAAAACTGATGTGGACGTCGTCCTCGTCGACACCGCCGGCCGCCTCCAAAACAAAGCCGGACTTATGGACGAACTGGGCAAGATCAAGCGCGTCATGGAAAAGGTCTCTCCCGTGGGAGAAATCCTCCTCGTCCTCGATGCCACGACGGGCCAAAACGGTATGCGTCAGGCTCAGGTGTTCTCCGAAGCAGTGGGCGTGACCGGCATTGTGCTGACCAAACTTGATGGCACCGCTAAGGGTGGCATTGTGGTTACCGTTCAGCGTGAACTAGGTGTTCCTGTGAAGTTTGTTGGACTGGGCGAGGGGCCTGACGACTTGGCTCCCTTTGATCCTGAGTCTTTTGTTGATGCCATTGTTGGAGCATGATCGCTCCGTAGGAGTGGTGTAGTAGACCCTACGGCACTCATCATCGCTTCTGGGCCACCCTGTATGGTTATGTCTAGTTGTGTCCTGGCCTTACGGCTACCTGTAGACCCTTAAGGAACAAACGACGTGTTCGGAAATCTTTCAGATCGGCTTTCTCAGTCCTTTAAATCCCTGCGTGGAAAAGGCCGCCTGACCCAGGCCGATATTGATTCCACGGTCAGTGAGATTCGCCGCGCCCTGGTGGAGGCTGACGTTGCCCTGCCCGTCGTGCGTTCATTCACCGCTGCAGTTCGCGAAAAAGCTGAAGACGCCGCACGCTCACAAGTCCTCAACCCCGCACAGCAGATCATCAAGATCGTTAACGACGAACTCATTGACGTTCTCGGCGGCCCTTCACGAGACATTAACTGGGCACAGTCCGGCCCCACCATCATCATGCTCGCCGGTCTCCAGGGTGCCGGTAAGACCACCCTCGCCGGAAAACTCGGCTACTGGCTGCGTGAACAAAACAAGCGCGTTTTGCTGGTTGCCTCTGACCTCCAGCGCCCCAACGCGGTTAACCAGTTGCAGGTGGTGGGTGAACGCGCAGGCGTAGACGTCTGGGCACCCCAGCCCGGTAACGGTATCGGTGACCCTGTTGAGGTAGCACGAACCGGTGTGGAACAAGCCCGCAACGGCCACTACGACGTGGTGGTCGTGGATACCGCCGGTCGTCTCGGTGTGGACACCGAAATGATGAACCAGGCTATCGCTATCCGTGATGCCGTACGTCCTCACGAAACTATTTTCGTCCTGGACGCCATGGTTGGTCAGGACGCGGTGAACACCTCCGTCGCATTCCGCGATGGCGTGGGATTCACCGGTGTGGTCCTGTCCAAACTTGATGGTGATGCCCGCGGTGGTGCGGCTCTGTCCGTCCGCGGCGTGACCGGTGCGCCGGTCCTCTTTGCCTCCACCGGTGAAGGCCTGAAAGACTTTGAACGCTTCCACGCTGACCGTATGGCCAGTCGCATTCTCGACATGGGTGACCTTCTCACCCTCATCGAGCAGGCTGAAAAGACCTTCGACGCTGAGCAGGCAGAGAAAGCCGCTCAGAAGATGGCCAGTGGTGAATTCACTCTCGATGACTTCCTCGACCAGTTGCGTCAGATTCGCAAGATGGGCTCGATGAAGAAACTACTCGGCATGATCCCCGGCATGGGACAGATGCGCGAAGCTATCGAAAACTTCGACGAACGAGAAATTGACCGTATCGAAGCCATTGTCTGCTCCATGACTCCTCAGGAGCGCGCAGATCTGTCTATTCTCAATGGTTCACGTCGCCAGCGTATTGCTAAGGGTTCAGGTACCACTGTCCAGGCAGTCAACGAATTGGTGGAGCGCTTCGGCCAAGCTAAGAAGATGATGGAAGCCATGAGCCGTTCCGGTTTGGCTGGCGGTATGGGCGCAGCCGGAGGTATGCCTGGTGGCATGCCCGGTATGGGTTCACTACCTGGCATGGGCAAACGTGCAAAAGCCCGTCAGGCTCCCAAGACCAAGAAGGGTAAGGGGGGTTCCAAGAAGGGCAAGAGTGGAAATCCCGCCAAGGCAGCACGCCAGGCCAAGCAGCAGGCTCAGGCTGCGCAAACTGTTGAAACTCCTGCTCATACTCGGGGTTCTTCCTTTGGGATGGGAGCGCAGGCTCCTACTCAAGCACCTGGTGGCTACGGAATCATGCCCCAAGATAATGACGCTCCTGCAGGAGCCCAGGACGTGGCTGCTGCCATGGACCAACTTCCCGAGGATCTGCGCCGTAAACTTGGCCTTCTCTAACGTGACCTGAGTCGTCTCGCTTCGTCGGGACGATATGAACGCAGCACACACATCGTGTGTCCTTGACAGAGGGCAACACGGCTGGTGAGGCTCCGAATGGAGTTCTCACCAGCCGTTGGTCTACG
Source organism: Actinomyces vulturis (assembly GCF_001687305.1). Taxonomy (GTDB): domain Bacteria; phylum Actinomycetota; class Actinomycetes; order Actinomycetales; family Actinomycetaceae; genus Actinomyces; species Actinomyces vulturis. The sequence continues at coordinate 81,268 of NZ_LZRK01000003.1, read as the reverse complement.
AAGGTCTTGAGGCGGTGTGAAGATTCGGTGAGCCCCCATGCGGGGATCGTTGTTTGTCATGGCGTGTGCCAGATACTCGTGTATCAGAAGGCCTCACTGAAACTGGCACGGGGATTGCTACTTCTTGCCCTTGATGGAGGAGTATGCCTCAAGCGCCGTAGCGCGTGAACGCTTCAAATCAACAATCGGCTCAGGATAAGACGACGTTCCGTACTCCTTAACCCACTGGCGAATGTATCGCTCCTGCGGATCGAAGTGATCAGCTTGGAGAAGAGGATTGAAAATGCGGAAATAGGGGGCTGCGTCATCACCGGTTCCAGCAATCCACTGCCAGTTAAATGGGTTCGATGCTTCATCCGCATCGACGAGAGTATCCCAGAACCACTCTTCACCGCGCCGCCAGTGCACACCGCAGTTTTTGACTAAGAATGATCCGGCGATCATTCGGACACGGTTATGCATCCACCCACTGACCCACAATTCACGCATCCCCGCATCAACAATCGGAATGCCCGTTAGTCCCTGCTGCCACAACGCGAGACGAGTCTGTTCCTGAATACCAGATGCCCACGGGAAATGATCGAACTCGGTGCGAATGTTATGAGTAGGCATCGTGGGGACATGGAAAAGACGATGCCACGCGAACTCGCGCCACAGAACCTCATTCGTGAACACATGGGCCCCGCCTGCTGCTCCAGGGATCTCCTGAGCCAGTTTCATCACGTGCTGCCAGACCATGCGGGGACTAATTTCTCCAAAGCGCAGGTGTGGAGATAACCGCGAGGTGGACCTGAGTACGGGGACATCGCGCTCGTCCTTGTACTCCACCAGGAATTCCTCAATGGCATCAAGACGCTCTAGAGCACCCTGCTCACCTGGGTGCCAGGTTTCACGGAGGCCACCAGCCCAGTTGGGGCGAGTAGGCAGAAGTTTCCAATCAGCCAGGTGCTCAAGAAACTCCTGACGAGATTTCTCAGTGAGGGCCCATTCGGGATGCCGTGCGGAACTTGGGCCAATGAGATTCGAAGGGATGGGCAGGGGTTGGCCAGGTCCAGGAACAGCGCGGCAGGCCTTGGAAAACGGCGTGTAGACCTTGAACGAATCCCCCTGCTGGGTACGAATCGTCCAGGGCTCATGGAGGAGGAATCCTTCATGAGAATGTGCCTCGATTCCCTCATCAATGAGGGCCTGCTTGATTGATGCATCAACTTCACGCTTGGCTAAGGCGTAACGACGCTGCCAGGTCACTAACGAGGCGCCAGCCTCGTGAGCAAGATGAGGAATCTCGACGCGCGGATCACCTTCGCGCAGGATGAGCGGGCCATGATGCTGCGCTAAGGATTCTTCAAGAGCGGTCAATGAATGATGAAGCCACCAGCGACTAGCCCCACCAAGAGGACGCACTCCGTCGATTTCCTCCAAGCAGTACACAGCCACCACGGAGCCATGAGCCGCCGCCTCAGTGAGTGCTTGGTTGTCAAGGAGTCGGATATCATCACGAATCCACCACAGGGCAATCGGTTCATTCATGCTCAACACTGTACAGTTTCAGCGCGCTCAGACCCCAGCGGGGGCGGCTAGGTCTGAACAGGAAGTGTTAAAGCCATCCATTGGATTCGGCGACGCGTGCTGCCTCAGTGCGGTTACGTGCATGAGTTTTTCCAATGGCATTGGATAGGTGATTGCGAATCGTGCCTTGCTCAAGGAATAACTGTTGGGCCATCTCAGCAACGTCGGCGCCACCAGCAGCCAAACGCAACACGTCACGCTCGCGTTCAGTGAGTGGGTTGGGGCCAAGGATCACCGATTCTTGAGCCAAAGTAGGATCCACCACTCGCAAGCCCTGGTGAATCTTGCGCACCGCTTCAGCCAACTCGTCAGACGGAGTGTCTTTGACCATGAAACCGTGAGCACCCGCCGCCAGGGCGCGAGACAAGTATCCGGGCCGGCCAAATGTGGTGACCATGAGAATATGACCCGGCCACGCGGCGTCGGTCAATGCTTGTGCACCTGTCAGACCATCAGCTTCCGGCATATCGATATCAAGCAGGACCACATCAACCTGGTGCTCGCGGACAGCCTCGACAATTCCCACCGCATTGGGTAGTTGAGCAACCACGTCAATATCTGGTTCGAGCCCTAACAGTGTGGCTAGGGCGCCGCGAACCAGTGCTTGATCATCAGCAATCAGGACGCGAATTACAGACACGGCCGATGACGTATCGCCCGAGTCTGGTTCGCAAGAAGACGCTGCGGAAATATTGCCATCGTGAGGCCCAGCGTTGTGGTGGGGCAATGAAGAACTAAGCATCACGGCAATCTCACTTCCACAATCGTTGACCACGGCGAATCATCCCCCGGAGATATCACTCTAAGTGAACCACCTGCTGCCTGGCATCGCTCGGCCAATCCAGTCAATCCATTACCGCGGATAGCCGAATCCATGCCACACCCATTATCGGATACACGTAATAACCCTGGCTGGTATTCGACCTCCAATGCCTGTGCGTGAGAATGACGAAGCACATTCGTTGTGGTCTCGCGAAGAGCCCAGGACATTACAGGCTCATGTGCATTACTGATGCTGCGTGGATCGCCCACAGTCGTCAACGTAATTCCTGCAGCCTGGGCGGCTGTGCGTGTAGCAGCCATCTGGCTTGCTAAATCAGGGCTGCGCAACTGTGTCACTGTGGAACGCACATCAGCCAGTGCCCGGCGAGCAATTGTCAGCACATCATCGAGTTCTCGTTCAGCAGCTACTGGGTCTACTCGCGTGAGTTTTTTAGCCACTTCCGTTTTGAGTGTCAGCGTGGTCAGCGAATGGCCAAGAATATCGTGGATATCACGGCTAATAGCCTCACGTTGGTTAGCTAAGGTTTCCTGGCGCTCGCGGAGTTGCTCGCGTTCACGCAGGGTATTACCGAAAAAACCGAGAGTGATGGCGAAACATGATGATGAACAGCCAATTGCTGTGTACACAACCCATTCTGGCGCGTGAAAAAGAAACGTGGCGGCAATGGCTCCAGATGTCATCACGATTGTGAAGGTCATACCCCACCAGATGGGGAAGGAATACAACACTATTGCTACGACGAAAGGCATGAGCCACAAGACCCACCAACCCCCTGCCCAGGCCACAGCAATAGCAGCGATGAGTTGGTAGACCAATGAGGTCACCATCAGAGGCATATTGACATCACTCATTGACTTCACAGTCACGTCGCGAGAATCCCAGGGCATGTGTTGACAATGACGTACATAGGCGGCGATAAAAAGCGCTAAACCAGCAAGCCCCACAATACGTTGAGTGAGCGAATAGGTGTCAGAGACGATAAAAGTCGCACCCGGAAGGATAAAAAGAACAAGCCAAATATTGGCGTCCCAATGGATAGGGCCCACCATGCGCCAGCATAAAAACTCGCGCAACACTGTTGGTTCGCACGTGTGCTCTTCACGCGAAGCACTGGTGGGCAATGACATGGGAATCCTTGATGTGGCGTTGGTGGAGATGAAGCGATGAGAAGCGGTAGGAGTAAGAAATGGTGAGAAACGATGAGAGGCTGAGGGATTTAGCGGGCAAAAAACGGTGACGATGACACGGCGTGAGGGGAGGCTCGGACGCATTGCTGAGCGCACGCCCTGTGAACCTGTCACCGTAGCAACCAGTCATGCACGGTAGCGCTGTGTAGTTCTGCGGAATCCCAACACCACGATAATAAGGAAGATGGCAATCCATACCAGGGCATTCACGGTGGGAATCCAGAGGGGCTCGTGGATCACGCCGTCTGCTGTGGGAATTGCATCGTCCATCATCGGGCGGCGAGCCAAATTCAACACGCCATACATCGGGGTGAAGCGCGCGAAGGTGAACAGTGAACCGCCCAGAGGCATGAAAGCGTTACCGAGGAAGGCCAGAAGCGAGGTTGCGCTTCCCGCAATCCCCGGTGCGCTCCGTGCAGGGGCCCACATGCCTACCGCCAAGCCGAAGAGAGCAAAAGGAATGCCCGCGGTAATTGACAGCACATAGGTCACTGCCCACAGCCCAAGAGAACTCATCCACGCAATCTGCGCCGCTCCCATGATGTACAAGATGGTCACGGGAATGATGGCCATGAGAAGAGCGCTGACCAGACGGCTGGTGAGGTAGGAGCTTACGCCGCCAGCAGTCAGCGCAACTTGGCGAGCCCAACCGCTGGATAAGTCAGCGGCGGTGCTTGCCGCAGCAGAAGCGGCGGAAATGGCGGCACTAAAGGTTGCCATGGCAACGAGGATGGTTGCTGACACATTGGTTTTGTCATTGACCACTTCAGCCGCCCACGACGCGTTCGTGCCGAAGATTTGGTACATCGCCACCGGCATGATGATGGCGAAAAAGACAAAACTGGGGTCCTTGATATCGGTGAGGAACTGAAGACGAATGCCCGTGGCAATAGAGGGACGCTTACGCCGCTTTGCGGGAAGTGATGGCGCGCTGGTGGAGGTGAGTGTGTGTGACATGGGTGCTTCCTTTCAGTCGTTGTGCTGGGAGTCTTCGGTGACGAGAAGGGAGAACACGTCGTCGAGAGAAGCAGGCTGGATGGAAAGATTCGAGATAGGTGACTCGGTGAGCAAAAGGCGAGCAGCGGCGTCGGAATCAGTAGAGCGCAGCAAGATGGTCTGGTAGGTGAACTGGTCGCTGACCTCGAACTCGGTGAAGGGCACGCCCGCCTCGATAAGACGAGACTCGATGCTGCCGCCGTCAACGTCTCGCGGCAGGCGTGCACAGAGCAAGGTGGAGTTGATGTGGGTGCTCAGTTCAGCGGTAGTCCCTTGAGCGATGAGTCGGCCCTTGTTGATGATGGCGATCTTGTCAGCGAAATCGGCAGCCTCTTGAAGGTAGTGAGTGGCAAAAATAATCGTGCGCCCCTGATGCGCTTGCTCATGCATGGTTTCCCAGAATTCAGCACGTGCCTGCACATCCATACCTGTGGTGGGCTCATCGAGGATAAGAACCTCAGGGTTGGGAAGGAGCGCTAGTGCCAGGCGGAGGCGTTGACGTTCACCGCCGGATAATGCCCCCACTTTTCGCTTCGTTAAGGTTTCTAGGTGGGTAGCCTTGATTACTTTGTCGACGTCGCACACCACAGCATGCATGGATGCCACTAGTTTTAGGGTGGAAGCGACTGTCATGGTGGTGACAAGCCCCTCGCTTTGCAACGTGGCACTTAGACCGGCTTGGCCAATCATGTCGGCGGGGGAAAGGCGACGCTTAGAGCCGGAGGGATCAGCAAAAGAGATCGTCCCGCAATCGGGGGTGGTCAGCCCTAAAACCATGTCGATTAGGGTGCTTTTCCCGGCGCCATTCGGGCCAAGGAGAGCAAGGACTTGGCCCACAGGAATATCCATGCTGATGTCACAAACGGCATGAACATCACCGAAGGACTTGTGAACGGCGTCGATATGAACCGCTGACACAGGTGCTGAAGTAGAAGGTGAAGAGGTCATGGCACCAGTGTGGAAAAAATGGGTGCCCAGGAGAAGGTGCAGGTGTCATGACCTGCTCATGACAGATGTCATGGTTGGCATGATTCGGTGATAGTCGATGGGAATCGGGGCCTAACGACAGTGAACAGACTCTACCGATAAAGACGGACTATTCAGTAGCGAGAAGCAGGAGAATCGGAGGGGCAGTAGCGAGAAGCAGGAGAATCGGAGGAAAAAATAGGCGGGGGAATAGGGGGTGGCGTGAGACATCTCGCATCCAGAAAACCCCAGAAGATAAGCTTTTCGTTAGCATGACATGGCTCATTTCTGGCAGAATGACTCGCTGTACTCGACCGCGTCAGGCCCCTCTCCCTGACGCAGGCCGCGACACCGGCACCTGCCGGAAACCGTTGCTCAACCCCACCGGGGACCGGCAAAAGCCAAACATTTAGAACCAGGAGTTCAACCAAGTGGCAGTTAAGATTCGCCTCAAGCGCATGGGCAAGAAGTTCGCCCCCTTCTACCGTGTTGTCGTTCTCGATTCCCGCAAGAAGCGTGACGGACGCGTTATTGAAGAGGTCGGCGTGTATGACCCCATGCAGGAGCCCTCACTCATCAAGATCGATGGTGAGCGCGCCAAGTACTGGCTCGGCGTGGGCGCACAGCCCTCCGATGCAGTACTCAACCTCCTCAAGATCACCGGTGACTGGCAGGCCTTCAAGGGTCTCCCCGGCGCCGAGGGTACCTTGAAGGTTAAGGAAGTCAACGTTGAAGCTGCTGAGGCCGCTATCAAGGCCGCTGCCGATGAGGCAGAAAAGCGCAAGGCTGCTGTGGCGGAAGCCAAGGCAAAGGAAGAGGCTGAGAAGAAGGCCGCTGAAGAGGCTGCAGCTGCTGAAGCTGCCGCGGAATCCACCGAAGAAGCCGCTGAAGCTTCTGAGGATGCCGCCGAGGAGGCCTGAGATGCTTGCCGACGCACTCGAGCATTTGGTTCGAGGCATCGTCGATCATCCCGATGATGTGACGGTGACTAACCGGTCACTGCGTCGTGGACAACTTCTCGAGGTTCGTGTGAACCCCGAAGACCTAGGACGTGTCATCGGCCGATCCGGCCGCACTGCACGCGCTCTGCGTACCGTCATCGGAGCACTCGCTCGCGGTCCTATCCGTGTTGATGTTGTTGACACAGATCGCCGCTGATCGAGCAGAACCAATGCATTCGGGCTGGGGCCGGAACGATAATCATCGTTCCGGCCCCAGCCCGTTGTTTCTCCGCTCTCTTTAGTAGAGTGTGACCGTTAGGGTGATTCACCCGCCCCTCGTGCCTACTTACGAGCACACAACCCTGGATCCAGAGAAGAAAGAGCACCATGCTGCTGACCGTGGGAGTAATTGGCCCCGCCCATGCCCTCAAAGGCGAAGTACGTATTGACGTGCGGACTGACGATCCGGACACTCGCCTTGAACCTGGCACCGTTATGCCCACGGAACCCGAAAGCGCCGGCCCCTTGACCATTGAGCGTCTCCGCTTCGATGGACAACGCTATTTCGCCATTTTTCAAGAAGCGCATGATCGCACCGCTGCAGAAAACTTGCGCGGAGTCAAACTCCTTGTTGATGTTGATGATGAGGAGGAATCTGATGACAATGATGATGCTTGGTATCCCCATCAGATCGTCGGCATGGCATGTGAAATGGAAGACGGCACCCCCTTGGGTGAGGTGATCTCTCTTCAACCCGGAATCGCTCAGGACCGACTGGTAGTGCTGACTCCCGAAGGGGAAGAAGTACTTGTTCCCTTCGTGCGCGAACTTGTCCCCGAAATTGATGAAGAATCCTTCACCGTAGTCATTAACCCACCCGGAGGTCTCTTCCCGGGAATCGGACAAGCAGAAGAAGCGCGCTGATGCGACTGGATATCGTCAGCATCTTCCCCGAATTCTTTAGCGTCCTCGACTTATCCCTTATAGGCAAAGCCAACGCCGACGGACTGCTTAACCTCCACGTCACCAACCTGCGTGATTACGCTACCGACCGCCACCGCACTGTCGATGACACTCCACTAGGAGGTGGCGCCGGTATGGTGATGAAACCTGACGTGTGGGGTAAAGCCCTGGATGAGATTTTTCCTGAAGCAACCCTGGGGGATGGGGAGCGCCATGTCCTGATTGTGCCCACGCCGTCGGGAGAAACATTTACCCAACGTATCGCCGAAGACTTAGCCGGCGCCGATCATCTTGTCTTTGCTTGTGGACGCTACGAAGGTATCGACTTCCGCGTCGCCCAGCATTATGCCGAGCGTGGTGTGGAAGTCCGTGAACTGTCCATCGGCGACTATGTGCTTAACGGTGGCGAAGTGGCTACGGTTGTCATGATTGAGGCTATTGGCCGGCTCTTGCCTGGAGTAATCGGCAACCCGGATAGCCTTGTTGAAGAATCTCATGGAAGCGCAGGCCTTCTCGAATATCCGGTCTACACACGCCCAGTCAACTGGCGCGGACAAGAGGTGAACCCTGTTCTTCTTAGTGGTGACCATGCCGCGATTGCACGATTGCGCCGTGACCAGGCGTTGGAAAAAACACTGCGCCGGCGCCCGGATATGATTCAAGCGCTGCGTCCAGATCAACTTGACTCTGATGATCGCTCCCTCCTTGCGCGACTGGGCTGGTGCGTTGGGGAAAACGGCGTGCGTCCCTTAGAGATTCGTGAACTTGAATCAGGCGACGTCGATCGGCTCCACGCGCTGGCAATCCGCACCTTCCCGGACGCTTGCCCGCCGTTCCTCTCCCATGAGGATATTCAGCAGCACCTCGACACCGTGCTCAGCCCCCAATCCATCCACTCATGGATTGATAACCCGCACGTGCGCGTTATTGGGGCATTCCTGCCACAGAATTCAGCGGCTCCCGAAGGAGACCATGGGGGAGAGGCTTCATCCGATACGGGTGATGGTCGCACGCAAGCCGAGCAAACTGCACACGGCGAACAACTTGTGGGATACGCACTCGTCGTGGGACCACGTGCTGACGGACCCATCGCCGAAAAATGCCCCAAGCAACTGAGTGATGAGCACTGTTCCTGGGCGCACCTTTCCAAGGTTTACATTGATCAAAAGTGGAGGGGAAGCGGAATTGCTGCAGCACTGATCGCAGTGTCCGCAGATATGGCCAGCCAGATGGGAGCGACCTCCCTGTGGACGGCCACGTCCACGGCTAATAAACGTGCAGCCAAATCGTACAAACGTGCGGGAATGACTAAAAAAGGTGGACGTACCTATACCGTTGGCACCACTACCTGCCGTGATGTGGTGATGCAAATGACTCTTTCCTCTGCCTCTCCACAGTAGAAGTGCCCTTACTTCCTATGGCAAACTAAGCGGGCGCATGTTCGTGGGCATGGTTCTGCCACTGGGGAACCAGCTATTCACACGGAACATGGCAACCGCAACTGAGTGCCAGCAAGGCACCCTGATAAGCGCTAATGACCGGTGGCATCAGCGTGGAGTAGATACATGAACCTGATCGATCAGATCGACGCAGCATCCCTGCGTGAGGATATCCCCGCATTCCGTGCAGGCGATTCTCTCAAGGTCCACGTCCGCGTGGTCGAAGGCAACCGTAGCCGTATCCAGGTCTTCCAGGGCGTCGTGATCGCTCGCGCCGGCAGTGGCGTTGGCGAGACCTTCACCATCCGCAAGATCAGCTTCGGATGTGGCGTGGAGCGTACCTTCCCCCTGCACACCCCCTCCATCGAAAAGATCGAGGTTGTGTCCCGTGGTGACGTGCGTCGTGCAAAGCTCTACTACTTGCGCAACCTGCGCGGTAAGGCTGCCAAGATCAAGGAACGTCGCGAAGACTGATTCCTTCGTCAATCTTGACACCGAGGCCCGGCTGCCAACTATGGCAACCGGGCCTCGCCTCGTATGATTGACCTCAGACACCCGAACCACCGGAAGGCCCTTACCGATGAGCAACTTCACGCCAGCTCAGCCGCAGCGTCGCGAGCAGGCACCGCTCACCGGCAAGGACGCAGCGGAGAACACCCGCATCGAATTCGCCCCCGAATCAAAGACGGACGAGGTTGCTGAACTCCCACCTTCCTACGCTCCCACCTCACCGCGCACCCCTGAGGCAACAGCCTCAACCGATGAGAATGAGGACGCCAGCGCTTCGGAAGGCGACGACGAACCCACTTCCCACAAGGCCAACCCACCCTCGGCGGTCGTGAAAAGTTGGCGCAAACACCGCGAAACCATTCTGGTCATCATCGTGGTGCTTATCGTCTCCGCGCTGATCAAATCCTTCGTCATCCAGAGTTTCCGCATCCCCAGCCAGTCGATGGAAAACACCCTGCTCGTCGGGGATTACGTCACCGTTGCAATGTATGACGCGGAGGACTACACCCGCGGAGATGTTGTGGTGTTCGTGGACCCAGACTCATGGCTGAACGTTCCTGATTCCACTGGCATTAAAGGCCTCATCAAAGACGGCCTCATGCTCATCCGTCTCCTGCCCGAACACTCTGGTCATCATCTCATCAAACGCGTCATCGGTATGCCCGGAGACCACGTCTGGTGCGATGGAACAGGCCCTATTATCGTCAACGGCGTGGCCTTGGATGAGACCTACCTCAAACCTGGAGTAGCCCCATCCACTATTCCTTTTGATGTGGTAGTTCCCGAAGGCTACGTGTGGGTGATGGGGGATAACCGCGCTAATTCCGCTGACTCTCGTTATCACGAATCCGACATATACGGCGGATTCGTCCCTATGGACAAAATCGTTGGACCCGCCACCACAGTTGTCTGGCCATTAAATCGGTTTACTCAGTTGGACAAGGGTGAACAAGTATTCGACGATGTGCCCGCTCCATCTCAACCGGCCCCCAGCCTCAACGAATCGATCGAGGAACGAGGCATTGCTGAGCAAGATGGCGACGTCCAACAGTCCGCTGAGTCAGCCTCGCCTAAAGGCGACTTAGAAGAATCCATCCAGGATTCTCCTGCTGATGGCGCTGAGCAACTTTCCGACGATGAGGAAAGTCGCGAGGATGGAAGTGGTGTCGAGAACGCGGACAGTAATGGCAACTAAGTACACCGTCACTCGCGACCTCGAAACCGAACTGCTCCGTTCAGCCCCGCTGGTTGGTGGCATGGATGAAGTGGGGCGCGGATGTATCGCTGGTCCTGTCACCATTGGACTGGCGGTGGTGAGTTCCTCTACGAATGATGTTTTTCCTGAAGGACTTGCGGATTCTAAAGCGCTTCGTCCAACGGCTCGTGAACGTATGTGTCAGCCCATTGATGAGTGGGCTGAATGTTGTGTGACGGCCAGCGCGAGTGCCAAGGAAATTGATGCTATCGGCATTATTGATGCCATGCGGTTGGCTGGTCGTCGAGCGTTACATCAAGCAAAAGTGCTCGGTGCGTTACCCAATCTCATCATTCTTGACGGTAGCCACAATTGGCTTACCCCGCCCGAACTGGATCTCCTTGCTGCTGTCGATGAGCGGCCTGTCGACGGTATTGATACTGATTTAGGTACGCCTATTGGTCTGGAGGAGATTCCGCCTGTCACCATGCGTGTTAAAGCTGATGCCACTTGCGCCGTGGTTGCTGCTGCAAGTGTGGTGGCTAAGGTTCGCCGTGATGCGTATATGAGTAGTTTGGACGATCCCGGGTATCAATGGGCTTCGAACAAGGGATACGCTTCTCAAGCTCATCAAAAAGGCTTGGCTACACTGGGCGTCAGTGCGCAGCACCGTACCTCGTGGTCACTTCCTGGATTGCGACTGTCACGCGGCTAGCTTAAGTCTTTCTTGTGCGAATTATGTGCGTGGATGTATCAGCTCGGGGAGACACTTGACGATAGTGCTTACCCTCTTGGCGTGTACGTGCGGCGGAGTGTACTGGACTCAGGCATGATAGGCAGGTGAGTGTAGAAGACGTCGAAGCCTACGAAAACAATCTCGAACTTGAGTTGTACCGCGAATATCGTGACGTAGTGAATTTGTTTTCCTACGTTGTGGAGACCGAGCGACGTTTCTACCTAGCAAACGCTGTAGACGTGCAAGTGAGGACCAACGGTGGTGAAGTGTTCTTTGAACTCACCCTTGAAGATGCGTGGGTTTGGGATATTTACCGTTCCTCGCGATTCGTCAAGAATGTCCATGTGGTTACTTTCAAAGATGTGAACGTTGAAGAATTGACGAAGTCAGAACTCGAAATACCTTCCGGGAACTGAACGTTTTCGTATTTAGTCCAGCGCTTTTTCTCGCTCCACCCTCTTTCTTATTAGGGTGGAGCGTTTTTATTCGTCTTTTTCCAATGATTTGCGGATGATGACGCATACCTCTGCCGTTCGTAGTCATTGTCCACTGCCTGGAATTCCTCTTTCGTCCCCACAGGTATCTCTTCACGAACTTCTCTGATTGCTATGAAGTGGGCATGCTGAAGGAGGAAAGGAGAACGCATGGCACACCACAGCGCGATTGAGCGTGGCAGAGCAGGAGAAAACGTCGCTGCACGCTACCTCACCGCATTGGGCTGGACGATTCTTGATCGCAACTGGCGTAGCAGCGACAAGGGGTTGCGTGGCGAACTCGACATTATTGCTCAAGATCCTACTTACTCAGGCGGTCTTATCTTCTGCGAAGTTAAAACTCGAACCACGTCTCGCAGTGGGCATGGCAGCGAAGCCGTCACATCGAAGAAATACGCATCTCTGACCGCATTGGCCTCATCGTGGTTGCGAGAACACCCTGATCATCATCGGGGCGTGCGCCTTGATGTGATCTCTATTCACGCTGGTCAGGGCCGTCACGTTCGTCTGTTTCATCACCGAGGAGTGAGCCGTCCATGATGGATGTATCGGTGATAAGGAAACGAGTATGTGTCTGTTGTGGGGATGAAACAGCAGGTGTCACATGGCAATAGCACGAACGCGAACCGTCACGTTGACGGGACTGAATGGGCACGTGGTTACGGTTGAAGCCCAGTGCACATCCGGATTGCCTACCTTCACTCTCGTGGGGCTTGTTGATGCCACTCTTCGAGAGTCACGTGATCGAGTACGAGCAGCACTTTCTTCTTGCGGAATTGCTTGGGGAGAATTTCGTACGACTGTCAGCCTCACCCCAGCTGATATTCCCAAGAATGGTTCAGGTGCAGACTTAGCGCTTGCAATAGCCATCCTGTCAGCGCGCGGACTTATTCCTAGTGAAGTTATTGGTCACGCTGTCCATCTGGGAGAGGTGGGCCTTGACGGAACAATCCATCCTATTCGTGGCATTCTCCCTGCTGTTGCCTGCGCAGCAGAACATGGCATTAGCAAGGTATTCGTCCCTGAAGTTAATAGGGCGGAAGCCTCACTTATCCCCGGTATCACTATCATTTCCGCCAGTCATATTGCTCAAGTGGCTAGGTATTGGGGTGGACAAGTTCCTCACATGGCCGCTGTTCATCTTGATAACTCACCAGCACTACTGCAGCCTCGAATTGTGGATCAGGTCCCACAATCGCTTCCTGACATGCGTGATGTGATTGGCCATGACGAGGCAAAATTCGCTCTCGAAGTTGCTGCAGCTGGAGGGCATCACGTGCTCATGGTGGGAGCACCTGGAAGTGGCAAAACTATGCTTGCTCAACGTTTACCAGGCATTCTTCCGCCACTGGATGATGCAGCAGCTGTGGATGTGACGTCCATTCACTCCATTGCAGGCATGTTTCAACCAGAGAAGGGACTGATTCGTCAGCCACCCTTTCGCTCGCCACATCACAGCGTCACAAAAGCGGCTCTTATCGGTGGTGGTAGCGCAACGCCGCGGCCAGGGGACATTTCTCTTGCTCATCGTGGAGTGCTATTTCTCGACGAAGCACCAGAGTTTTCACCTGCAGTTCTCGACTGCCTGCGCCAACCTTTGGAAGAAGGAACCGTCACCATCGACCGTATCCGGGGTAGAGCGACTTTCCCCGCACAGTTTCAACTAGTCATGGCAGCAAACCCGTGTCCATGCGGTTATCTGGGGGATCGCACCAGGAGATGCACGTGCACATCACTGGCCCAACGTCGCTATTTCGCACGTCTATCGGGACCGCTTTTGGACAGAATCGACATTCACATCAGCGTCAAAGCCAGCGCCGGTCGCGTCCTTGCAGCGCATGGGCGCAGCGACTCCAGTCAGGATATCGCCGCACGAGTTAAACAAGCACAACAGCGTTCGCGTTATCGTCTCCGCCACACGCCGTGGACTAAGAACTGCCAAGTACCCGGTTCCTGGCTAAGGAAAAGCGATAACTCTCTTGAGTCAACCGTTATGAAACGACTCTCTCAAGCGATGGATCAGGGTCTACTCACTCTTCGCGGAGTAGACAAAGTGCTTCGCGTTGCCTGGACATTAGCCGATCTCGAAGAACGAGACACCCCTAGCACATCCAATCTTGCCATGGCCCTAGCCATGAGAATTCAAGGACCCAATGATGACCACCACTTGGCTTACTAGGCACGATCCCTTCATCATTTGCTCTGACATTGGGCAAGACCTCAAGCTCACGCCAACTGATTGTGCGTATGCCCTGTGGTCACGGATTACTGAACCAGACGATGATGTCGCCTCGGCACTGATTTCGCATCTTGGTCCGCTGGATTCATGGCAATGGCTGAGAGAAGCGGGATTCACTTCTTGCGGACAATTGCGGGACACCATCACCATCCCGCCTGAGATGGCCGAGCATACGCCCCGGGCACAAGCCACCATCACTCGCCGGTTCCGCAGTTGGGCGCCACGCATAGAAGCCATGGATATACGGCGTGAACTTCGCACAATGGTCAGTCTTCATGGACGTGTGTTGACTGCGAATCATCCGCACTGGCCTGAGGGGCTGAGCGAGCTCAACCACCCACCTTTGTGTCTGTGGGTCCGCGGACATAGTGAGCTTCTTCGTGGCTGCAGTGCTCGTTCTTTAGGGGCTTGTGCAACTCCAGGAGAGTATGACGATGGGGGAACAGGTGAACAATCGTCCTTCTCATCTCCTATTGTCGCCATGGTGGGAGCCCGAGCCTGTACGCGAACAGGAAGCACTATCGCTGAGGAAATTGCTGAATATCTCGCTGGCCATAACTGCATCATCATGTCTGGGGGTGCATTTGGTATTGATGCTGACGCTACTGTCGCAGCGTTACGCCACGGCCCTGTGATCGCTGTCAGTGCCGGGGGAATAGACCGTTATTACCCCCAAGCTCACCGGGAGATGTTTGAACGAATTATTGCTCAAGGGTTGTATGTTTCCGAAGTTCCTCCGGGGAGTGTGCCTGCTCGCCATCGCTTCTTGTCACGAAACCGACTGATTGCTGCCATAAGCCAAGCCACCATCGTGGTGGAAGCGGCATGGAGAAGTGGAGCCTTGTCCACTGCCGCTCATGCACGAAACTTAGGCCGGCACCTTGGTGCTGTTCCTGGAAACGTGTATAGCCCCAGTTCGGCGGGCTGCCACAAATTGCTTCGCGATGGAGCTACCTGTATTACGAATGGCCCAGAAGCTTTAGAACTTGTTACTCCATTAACTACACCACTCGACGAACAAGCACAGGAAATGCTTCCTCTCTCGTCACTACCTGCAAGCAGCATGCGTGAGAAACTCAGACAGCCCCAATCAGATGAGTGCCGAATTTGGGAAGCTCTACCTCTGCGTCGTGGTGCCCCAATTCGTTCGATTGCCATCGCAGCGGGAACCTCGCTAGATGACACTGCGAGAGTTCTCTCGCAACTTTGTCACGAGCACTATGCAGCCCTCAAACAAGGACTATGGCGCCGAGGAGAAAATACCCCTTAATGCAATTCGGCTGCTGTGGCTTGTCAAAGAGGAGGCTGCGAGTGCAACAGAAGCATTCATTTGCCTGAATAAAAGCACCATTGCGAAATAAGAACAAAAGGTATTGCTAAGACGTAAGGAAGGGAAGAATCGGGAACAGGGGGAGACTATCGGGGAGAAAACTCCGCAGCCGCATGACGAAAACTGGGGCATGAGCACGTACAGTACATTTCATGGCAACTCCAGCACTCACACTTCACCACATGCTGGATACCTATGGGGATTATCTTGCATATGAACGAGGACTATCTTCGCATACTGTCCGTGCCTATCAGTCTGATCTTCAGCAATTCTTTGCCATGTTTCATGTTCATGGTGACGACTCTCTTGAAACCTTGCTGCCGACGCTAGAACTTAACGACGTTCGCCAATGGTTGGCTCAAGGAACAGCGGAAGGTGCGTCGCGAGCTACTACTGCTCGTCGATCGGCTGCTTTACGGACCTGGAGCGCTTGGGCGTATAAAAAGGACTATCTTCCCCATGACATCACCATGCGACTGCGTAGCCCATCGGTTGATAATCGACTTCCTTCAGTGCTTAGCATTAACCAGGTTGAGCAACTCCTCACCTATGTTCATGAGCAGGAAGACCGTGCCCGTGTAGCGGTGAAGGAAATGCCTGGCGATATGCAGATTCATCGCCAATGGCGGATTTGCAGTCGCGACGTTGCCATTCTTGAAATTCTCTATGCCACGGGAATACGCGTGAGCGAACTGTGTGGCCTGTGTATCAGTGACCTGGACAGCGCAGAACGAGTCATGACGGTGACGGGTAAGGGCAATAAACAACGTCGGGTTCCTTTTGGTGTTCCTGCAGCCAAAGCAATGACCCAATGGCTCCGTCTGCGTAAGGAGCACTTGCGTCAATCATCTGCCCCCGATGATGATGCACTGTTCCTCAGCATTCGGGGAAAGCGCATCGACC
This sequence comes from Actinomyces vulturis, assembly GCF_001687305.1. GTDB lineage: Bacteria > Actinomycetota > Actinomycetes > Actinomycetales > Actinomycetaceae > Actinomyces > Actinomyces vulturis. Next base: position 65,016 of record NZ_LZRK01000003.1, on the reverse strand, counting down.
CACGTGCAGTGCGAGAACTTGTCCACCATTACGCTCACGCTGCTGGTGTGCCTGATATTGGTCCTCATGATTTGCGACATAGCGCAGCTACCCACGTTTTGTCTGGAGGAGCAGACCTGCGCAGTGTCCAAGAACTCCTTGGACACTCTTCGCTGTCAACCACACAGCGCTACACCCACGTTTCTCCAGAACGACTTCGAACTGCCTATAACCAAGCGTTCCCTCGAGCTTGAGTACTCAAGGGAACGCTTAGTAACAGCCTGTTATGTCTCAGTTGCTTACTGGGCTAATAACATGCGCAGTTGTTCGACTTGCTCCAGTTCCGTAGCTGCACTGCCGGGATCAGCCCATTGATCAGCAGTGAGTAAATCAACGGCGGTGTTCGACTCATGAGCAGCAGACACGTGAGCGGCATGAGTATGCAGAGCATTCAATAGAGTCCGAATGTGTTCTTCGGATAACTCGACAACCTTGTGAGCCATAGTTCTCTCGCTTTCTCCAATGTCACATCGCCTGAACGATGGTGTGTTATCGACATTATCGCGATTGCGGATAATCCGCCTGTTTGACGATTTGCTTGATCCTAAGAACACAATGCTCGTTGAGTGTTCCTTGGCGTGGGCAAGAGGAGGAATTCGGTGCGAGGTAGTGATAGAGGTTTGAGAACGATGAGAGGAGTCTTAATAAGAAATATGGGGTTTAGATAGGCAGTCTTTCCTCTTCGGGCACCCCAGTGAAGAACTGTGACACCATCATGACGATGCCCAGGAAGGAGAGTACCGATCACTTGACCACGGTGAACCCGTTCGCCAGTGTGTACTACGGCATCGACAGGTTCATACGTTGTCCGAATCCCATCAGGATGATCAATGGAGATCACGGGTCGAGAGACCACGAGGCCGGCGAAAGCCACCACACCATCACCCGCAGCCTGCACATTCTCACCTTCCTGACCGCGGAGGTCGACACCACGGTGTCCAGGCATCCATGGTTGTGGGGGAGGATTGAATGCTTCAACAACATCCGGTGGTCCATTAAGCGGATAGTCATACAGAAGCGATGACGAAGCGCCTGCAGATGAAACAAGGACAGCAACAGTGAGAAAAAGGCTGATCGCCATGGTCATAAGCGCCTGAGATAATCGAAATCTCGCGAAAGAATTCATGGTGAGAGACTCTCAACTACGTGTCGTAACAGGGAAGAGGGGTGTGGGCGTGTTGTGGATGGCATGGATGCTTCTCGAGGTGGGGAGAAGAGGGGAGAGCAGAACCACAAACCTCCGTCTACGACCTGCACTATTGCTTGTGATAGCCTCGTTCCAGCAGTCGCCTCACGGCGGCTGACTTCGCGTGTCCGCACCCCGTCCTTTCGGGCGTTGGTCGTCGTGGTCTTTTCTTCATTGAAAAGTGGCGGCCCGCCGCGGGCACTAGGTCTCATGGTAAACGTGAGAATGTGTAACCAGTAATACCGGGCAGTGATGCATGTGCACCACACCTATGCCCCCGACTTGATGGCATATCCAGCAACCTCTGGGTATGCGCGGAAGGACCACTTTCATGGCAGTTGTGACCATGCGCCAGCTCCTGGACAGCGGCGTTCACTTTGGACACCAGACCCGTCGCTGGAACCCCAAGATGAAGCGCTTCATCCTCACCGAGCGCAACGGCATTTACATCATCGATCTTGCTCAGACCGTTGAGGATATTAACCGCGCCTACGACTTCGTCAAGGAAACCGTCGCTCGTGGCGGCAACATCCTTTTCGTTGGCACCAAGAAGCAGGCTCAGGAAGCTGTTGCCGAGCAGGCACTGCGCGTGGGAATGCCTTACGTCAACCAGCGTTGGTTGGGTGGTATGCTCACCAACTTCTCCACCGTGCACGCTCGTCTTGAGCGCATGAAGGAACTTGAGCTTATCGACTTCGACGATGTGGCAGCATCCGGCCGCACCAAGAAGGAACTGCTCATGATGCGTCGTGAGAAGGACAAGCTCACCCGCACCCTCGGCGGTATTCGCGATATGGCTAAGCTTCCCAGCGCTGTGTGGATCGTTGACACCAAGAAAGAGCACCTGGCAGTTTCTGAAGCTCGTAAGCTTAACATCCCCATCATCGCTATCCTCGATACCAACTGCGATCCTGATGAGGTTGACTACGGTATCCCCGGCAACGATGACGCAATCCGCGCCGTCGCACTGCTGACTCGCGTCATTGCTGACGCCGCTGCTGAAGGTCTCCTGGCACGTAGCGCAGGCCGTGCCAAGACTGGCGCCGAAGCAGAAGTCCCTGCTGAGCCCATGCCTGAGTGGGAAGCAGAACTCCTCGCCGGCCAGAACACTGAGGAAGCCGCACAGGCTCCCGCCGCCGAAGAAGCTCCTGCTGAGCAGGCCGAGCAGGCCTGATTAGCGCAAGCGATCAGACACACTTCATTCATCAACACACGTCAGGAGACGTACATGGCGAACTACACCACCGCTGACATTAAGGCACTGCGCGAAAAGACCGGCGCTGGCATGCTCGACGTTAAGAAGGCTCTCGACGAAGCCAACGGCGACGCCGAGAAGGCCATTGAAATCATTCGCGTTAAGGGCCTGAAGGGCATCGCTAAGCGCGAAGGCCGTGCAGCATCTGCAGGCCTTATCGCCGCTAAGGTCGTTGACAGCGCAGAAGGCCAGACCGGCGTTCTCGTGGAAATCAACGCAGAGACCGACTTCGTGGCCAAGAACGAGAAGTTCATTGACTTCTCTGACAAGGTGCTCGCAGCCGCTCTTGAGTCCGGTGCTGAAGATGCTGAGGCTCTGGCCGCCGTTGAGGTTGAAGGTCAGTCCGTTAAGGACCTGACCGACGGTATGCAGGCCGTTATTGGCGAGAAGATCGTGGTTCGCCGCGTTACTCGCCTTTCCGGTGAGCACGTTGAGCTTTACCTCCACCGCACTAACCCTGACCTGCCTGCACAGGTTGGCGTTCTCGTTGCTACCGACGCAGCAGCTTCCGCCGTTGCGCACGATGTTGCTATGCACATCGCTGCATACTCCCCTCTCTACCTTGACCGCGATGAAGTTCCCGCTGACATCGTCGCTAAGGAACGCGAAATCTGCGAAGAAACCACTCGCGCAGAGGGCAAGCCCGAGGGCGCTATTCCGAAGATTGTCGAAGGCCGCATGAATGGCTTCTACAAGGAAAACTGCCTTGTGGATCAGGCCTTCGCCAAGGATCCTAAGACCACCGTGGGCAAGGTTGTTGCCGAAGCTGGTGGCAAGGTCACTGGCTTTGCACGCTTCCGCGTCGGCGCCTGATGACATCATCAGTGAGGTAATGCCTGAGCATTCCTAATTTGAGGTGGCCCCAACCTGCATAAGCAGGTTGGGGCCACCTCAAATTTCACATCGTTGACTGACGAATCGTTAACTTTGGTGGACCGCTTGTCATATCATGTTCACCTTCGCCGTCAAGCAATGCCAACAAGGCTTCAGCAGCTAAAGCGCCCAAGTCAGCAGGGGAGCGATGCAGAGCCGTCACAGGGATAGGAAGAACGCGACAGATCGGTGAATCCTCACAAGAGACCACGCGAACATCTTGACCAATGTGATACCCGTGGCGGGAAAGTACGCCATATCCACCCAAGGTGAGAATCTCATTGTCATAGACGACGGCATCGGGAATATGGGGAAGGAGAGAAGATGTCGCATGGGCGCCGGCATCTTCAGATTCGCCGTCACTAGGGGCAACGAAAGCATCAATTCCATGATGGGCTGCTCGCCTGAGTAGTGCTTTACCACGATCACGTACGTGCTGGTAATTATGAGACAGGTGAATGTAAGCTAAGGAATGGCATCCAACCTCCGCGAGATGGTCGACAATCGTGACCATGGCATCATGGTCCGATGTACTGACACTGGCTGCTCCTTCACAGTGCTGACCGGTGTAGACGAAGGGTAAGCCAATACTGGTAAGGACATTGACGCGTTCATCATCGTCGCGTGGGTCTACAACAATGACTCCGTCAACGGTCCTTGAAGATTTCCATCGCCGATAAATCGCGATTTCGTCTTCAACGCTGGTAGCCAGAGCAAGGATGATAGAGAGCGAGCGCTCAGAAAGTGTGCGCTCTGCTCCCACCATGAAAGAAAAATAAAACGATTCGGCGGTGAGGCCCTCAGGATTGCGGCTAAGTACCAAACCGATGGCGCCCGCGGTGGAGGAAGAGAGAGCGCGAGCAGCATGGGAGGGGCCCCAACCGAGTTCGTGGGCTATCCGTAGAATTTTGTCTCGAGTTGCCTGGGAGAGCCCTTTACGATTGTTGAGGCGAAGGAAACGGCGGTGGGGGAGACTCCTGCTGCGGCAGCGATGTCTTTGATTGTCGTTCCCATAGGTGAAGTGTATCTTTCTCTGGCTTCGCGGGCTTTATGAGGGGTAAGAGGAAGAGTGAACATCTTCCACTAAACCGTGTTGGTCTATCCTCATTCCCCCCACCAATGACGCTGTAGGAGGAGAGATGCACGGTAACTCCACGATTTTGCTCAAGCGACTTGATCGCACCCTCGATGAGCGAATCTGTCCCGCCGTCGCCACACCTGTGGCGCTCCTTGATGTGCGTTCCTGGTCTGTTCCTGAATCGTCTGACGGAAGTGTTGGTGAACCTGTTCCCTTCTCTCGGCCTATTTCCCGGGACTTAGCCCTATATAGTGGGTGCCTCAACGTCTTAATATCCCTGTTTTGTCTGTAGACGTGAGTGGTGAAGTTCAATCCCCGGAGGACAGACTCTAAGTCTGTTCCCACTGTGCGCTAAACTTAGCGTGATTACGCGTGCGCATTGGCGCAAGCGCTCCATATGCTTCACTTTTCAGTGAGCACTCCCAGACTTCAGGAGGCCTGGCTCATGACTGATCACCCCACCAGCCAATCCCCATCAGAATCTGGCTCCTGTCACTGCCAGGGCTCCATGTCGGACTCCACGGGAACGCCGTCTAACGTCCACGCATCTGAGTCTTCCTCGTGCTCATCCCAGCCGTCCGCTCATATCGTAACTCCCGCACTAGCCACTCAAGGAGCATCCGCACACGTGGGTCATCACAGCGCAGAAAGTTTCCGAACTGCCGATCAAGCACATGGCGTATCCCTGCACCCCCGCGAACTCGTTCATCCCACGATGGTTGCACCGCGTTCGCGCCGTGTCCTTCTGAAACTCTCCGGTGAGGTTTTTGGTGGCGGTTCCATTGGCCTTGACCCCGATGTTGTTTCCGATGCCGCACAGCAGATCGCTGCAGCCGTTCAGCAGGGCATTCAGGTTGCTGTGGTCGTGGGCGGTGGTAACTTCTTCCGTGGTGCTCAACTCTCTCAACGCGGTTTGGACCGGGCTCGTGCTGACTACATGGGCATGCTCGGTACTGTCATGAACGCCCTTGCATTACAAGACTTCCTCGAAAAGGCTGGTGTTCCTGCCCGCACCCAGACCGCCATCGCCATGGGTCAGGTCGCAGAGTCTTACATTCCTCTGCGTGCCATCCGTCACATGGAAAAGGGTCGCGTCGTGGTCTTCGGCGCGGGCGCTGGCCTGCCTTACTTCTCTACGGACACTGTTTCAGCCCAGCGTGCACTGGAAACTCACTGTGACGAACTGCTGGTCGGCAAGAACGGCGTGGACGGTGTATACACGGCGGATCCTCGTAAGGATCCCTATGCCACGAAGATTGACCACCTTACTTACGAACGAGCACTCCACGAAGGATTGCAGGTCGTTGATGCTGCTGCATTCTCTCTTTGTAAAGAAAATGACCTCACCATGCGAGTTTTTGGCATGGGTGAAGGTGGAAATATCACTCGAGCCCTCATGGGTGAGAAAATCGGTACCCTGGTGACCACCACAGATGAAGGAGCACAACAGTGATTGAAGAAGCACTGCTTGAAGCAGAAGAAAAAATGGAGAAGGCTCTTGAAGCCGCCAAGCACGAACTGGCCAATATCCGTACTGGCCGTGCCAACCCCGCCATGTTCAACTCCATCATGGTGGATTACTACGGTGCGCCCACCCCACTACAGCAGTTGGCTTCTATCACCATCCCCGAAGCACGTACGGTGATTGTCTCCCCCTTCGATCGCAGCGCTATGAAGGATCTGGTGACCGCAATCCGTGAGTCTGATTTGGGTGTTAACCCCACCGATGACGGCACTATCATCCGTGTCACCCTGCCGGCACTGACTGAAGAACGCCGCAAGGAATACGTGAAGTTAGCACGTAATCGCGGTGAAGATGCGCGCGTTCAGGTCCGTGGTGTTCGCCGTAAGGCCAAGGATGAACTTGACCGCATCAAGAAGGACGGCGAGGCCGGTGAAGATGAAGTCGAGCGCGCAGAAAAGGAACTTGAAGTTCTGACCAAGAGTTTCGTGGAAAAAATCGACGCAGTCCTGGCCACTAAGGAGTCCGAACTCCTCGAGGTCTGAGGCTGGCAGGATTCTCCTTATTCGTGATGACCACCAATTCCCCGATTGATCCTCAGCAGGCGCCTGCCTCTTCGAGTCAGGCGCCTGCTGAAGTGTTGCCAGAAACTCGTATGGCACGTCGGCGGCGCTTGCAGCAAGAAGCCACTGCTCGAGTTGCTGGCCAAGGTGACGCCAGTGCTGTGACTCCTGAAGCGCACTCTGAGAATTTCGTTCCAGTTACTGCATTACCAACTGCACAGGACGATGCCTCTAGCGCATCGCAACTTTCCGCCGCGACTATCGCATCCGCGGCCTTGCTGCCTGTGATTGAGAATGAATCCGGTGTCGGTTCTAAGCCTCTTAAACGTGAGCGCCGAAGCCTGTGGGATACCTGCGGAACTATTCTTTCCCCAGGCCCCACTCCCAATAGACCCCCGCTGCCTTCAACCGGTAAAGCAGGCCGTAACCTTCCGGCAGCACTCGGAGTAGCCGCTGTTCTGGTCGGGATTGTTCTGGCCACACTAATGTTCACCAAAGTTCTCTTTACGGGGTTGGTGATCATCGCCGTGTGTGGGGCACTGTGGGAACTTGCTGGTGCCTTTGCGCGCAAAGGTCTACGGCTGCCACTAGCACCGTTATGGCTCGGAACCATTGGTGTAGTTGTCTGTGCGTGGTCCGTAGGTGCAGAAGCGATGTTTGGTGCTTACCTCGCCACAGCAGGCGCAGCATTCCTCTGGTGTTTTTTCGACCATTGCGAAGCTGAAGCGGGCACCGATTGGGAACTTGCCTCTTCTTCGGACATTCATGATGGCGCACATGACACACTCCGCCGTTCACGAACCTCTAATGCTGTGGCAGCAGTGTTTGCAGCCACGTACCTGCCTTTCCTCTCGGGCTTTGCTGTTCTACTTCTGGCACAAGACCACGGCGTAGGTAAAGTCCTCATGCTTATTGCTCTTCCGGTTGCTAATGACACCGGTGGCTGGTTAGCAGGTATTACCTTTGGTAAACACCCCATGGCTCCCTCGGTTTCACCGAAAAAATCATGGGAAGGATTTGCCGGATCGATGATCGCTACCATCCTCACCGCCACAGGATGCATCTGGGCACTGAATGGTCCTATCTGGGCTGGTCCTATTCTTGGTGCATGCATTGTGGTTGTCTCGACATTGGGAGATTTGGGGGAGTCCCTCATTAAACGTGATGTGGGATTGAAAGACATGGGGACCCTCCTACCTGGACATGGTGGTTTGATGGACCGACTTGATTCCATCCTCGTTGCTGCCCCCGTGGTCTACCTGTTCTGCCTGTTGGCATTGTGCTGATCCAGCACATATCGACAGGTAGTGACAAGATACTGACGTGGTGTCTGTGCAGATATATGCCCAGACGCATCTTCTGATGAAGGAATGATTGATGACTGACAAGGCATCACGCTCCACGCGTGCCCCCAAAGAACCGCGTCGCGTGCGCGGTCAGATTCAGGTCCTTCCCACAGACCAGCCACCAGAAGGCGCTACTTCACCAGATGCTAAACCTCGCCTGAGTTTTGCTGTCCCTCCTGCTAAAGGAAAAGCCCCCCGGCATTTGGCTGACCTTGACCTCGCTGGACGGAAATCAGCCCTGAAAGAAGCAGGCCTTCCTGCCTTTCGGGCCGATCAACTTTCGCGCCATTACTTCACTCACTTCACCCGCGATGCTGAGGATATGACTGATATCCCCGCCGCTATCCGTCACCAGGTCTGCGAAGATCTACTCCCCGAACTACTCACCGAAGTCACTGCACTTCATGCTGACCGCGGAAAAACAATCAAGTACCTTTGGCAACTCTTTGACGGCGTACGCGTGGAATCTGTTCTCATGCGTTATAAGGACCGCACCACTCTATGTGTCTCTTCAGAAGCCGGATGCGGAATGGCTTGTCCCTTCTGCGCCACCGGACAAATGGGGCTGACCCGTAACCTCTCCACCGCAGAAATTATTGAACAGGTCCGTCACGCAGCTCTTGCCTCTGAGCGCGGCGATCTGGTAGGTGGCCCAGCACGCCTGAGTAACGTCGTGTTTATGGGGATGGGCGAACCGATGGTCAATTACAAAGCCGTGGTTCAGGCATTGCGTCGACTGATTGAACCAGCCCCTGAAGGCTTTGGATTGAGTGCACGGAACATCACCGTCTCTACTGTCGGGCTGGTTCCCCTGATTAAGAAACTCGCCACCGAAGGAATGCCTGTTACCCTAGCGGTTTCACTTCATGCTCCCGATGATGAATTGCGTGATGCGCTCATTCCTGTGAACTCTCGCTGGAAGGTTGGAGAGTTACTTGACGCCGCTTACCATTACTACGAAGTCACTGGACGTCGCGTCTCTATCGAATATGCCCTTATCAAGGATATGAACGATCACCAATGGCGCGCCCAGCTTCTGGCTGACGAACTCAACGCTCGCGGTAGGGGATGGGCACACGTCAACCCTATTCCCCTCAATCCCACGCCTGGCTCCATCTGGACTTGCTCACTGCCTAGTGTTCAAGAGCGCTTTGTTGAGACCCTCCGTCATGCCGGAATTACCACCACTGTTCGTGATACTCGCGGCAGTGACATCGATGGCGCCTGCGGCCAGTTGGCTACCGCTGTGCTGGAAGGTAACAAATCGGCGTCGACCGATCCATCAGCCAAATCGCGAGCCGCCGCTTCACCGACGGTTGAGCCGGTTACAGTATCGTTAACGCCTCGCCCGCAGGCCGACGATCAGTAGGAAGGTACCGACGTGAGTGACATTTTTCCCCGCACGCGAATGCGCCGTCCCGGCTACCGCCCTGACCAAGTCGATGAGTACTTCCATGACGCTCATGAACTCTACGAAGGAGGCAGTGCCGCCGCGCTAGATGCCGAACGCGTCCGCTCTACCGCATTTGACATTGTCCGTGGAGGATATGACCCCGCTGCAGTCGACCAGGCGCTTGATCGCCTCGAAAAGGCTTTCGTTAAACGTCGCCGTCAAGAATTTATTGATGAGCATGGTCGCTCCGCATGGATGGAACAAGTTGCCCAACTAGCTACCACTCTTTACGAGCGCCTTTTACGTCCCGAAACACTCCGTTTTGCCCCTGCACGGCGTAATGGCTACAAATGTGCGGAAGTTGATGCTTTCATGGACCGCATCGCTAACTATTTCGACTCATCCGAGCCGTTGACCAGTCGAGAGGTTCGTGACGTAACTTTCAGTCGTGCTCACGGTGATAAGGCCTATGACGAGGCTAGCGTAGATCGCTACCTAGCACGTGTTGTTGAAGTCTTGATGAGTGTGGAATAAGTCCCCACTGACCTTACCCTCTCCCTATGGATGCTTTGTTGGTGTCCCCGTGAAGAAAGCCACTGTGATGACGTCGCCGATTATTCCTTTGCTTCCCAATGTTGACGTGGGCGGCCCCAAACTTGTCATCCTTGGCTCTACTGGATCCATCGGTACCCAGGCGCTTGACATTATCGCTACGTTACGCCACACCATGGCTAAGGAAACGGTCGGTAATTTTTCCATTGAGGGACTTGCTGCTGGCGGTGCTCACTATGAACTTTTGGCTGAGCAGGTGCTCACGTGGTCTGTTCCGCGTATCGCTCTGGCATGTCCGTCAGCACGCCAACCTTTCCTTGACGCCTTGCGTTCCTTTGCCGAGCGTCATCACCTGCCCGTCCCATCGGTTGATATCCTTACTGGGGAAGACGCCGCACGTGATCTCATTCTTTCGGCGAACCTTCACGAGGGCGATGTAGTCCTCAACGCAATGACCGGTGCAGTGGGATTAGTTCCCACCCTCACTGCTTTAGCTACTGGTGCTCGCCTTGCTTTGGCAAATAAAGAATCACTGGTCGTAGGTGGGGCAGTGGTACGCCAAGCGATGGTACGCCCCGGCCAGATTGTTCCTGTTGATTCTGAACACAGCGCCATCTTTCAGTGCCTGGCTGCCGGTTTACATGAACGAGGGATGTGTGCTCGGCGATTCCAGGGGCCTTCTACAGTACGCCGCCTTATTCTCACCGCATCAGGTGGCCCATTCCGTGGAAAGCATCGTGACGAGCTCCGGAACGTCACTGCTGCACAGGCTCTGGCTCACCCCACATGGTCGATGGGGCCGGTTGTGACTGTGAATTCCTCAACTTTAATGAACAAGGGCCTGGAACTAATTGAAGCCCATCTTCTTTTTGACGTGCCCGCTAGTGAAATTGACGTGGTGGTTCACCCTCAGTCCATGATTCACTCTATGGTCGAATTCGTCGATGGCGCTACGATGGCACAAGTGAGTCCGCCTGATATGCGTCTTCCTATCGCACTCGGCTTATGCTGGCCACGTCGACCTATTCTCACTACCCCATTGTCCGGGCAAGTAGATACCGTCTCATCCGCCTATATGGGGAATTCATCCCCGTATGCAGGCCTTGAAGCATCTGCTTATGACACCAAGACCACACTGACTCCTACGAACTTTGCTGGTGCGTCGTCATGGACATTCGAACCCGTGGACTGTGAAACCTTTATTGCGTTGGATCTTGCGCGAGAAGCCGTGAGTTCCTCACCCACGCACCCCGCAGTTCTCAATGCTGCCAATGAGCAAGCGGTTGACGCATTCTTAAACGGCACATTAGCCTGGCTCGACATCTGCCGAATCAATGAGCAGGTACTCCATGATCATCATGACTCTTCTAACAACCCTGTCAGTGTGGAAGACGTGATGGCTGCCCAAGAGTGGGCCCGTCACCGGGCCAACGAACTCATCGCGCGCCGCGCGAGTGAAGGACGCATATGAATCTGGCCTATGTCCTAGGAATCCTCATCATGGTGCTCGGCATCATGCTCTCCGTAGCACTGCATGAGTTGGGGCACATGATTCCCGCTAAGAAATTCGGTGTGAAAGTTCCTGAGTATTTCATCGGCTTTGGTCCAACTTTATGGTCAGTGAAAAAAGGCGAAACACGCTATGGTGTCAAAGCCATTCTGCTGGGCGGGTACGTCAAACTTGTCGGGATGCTCCCGCCAGCCCCTGCTGGCAAACCGGATAAGCGTCTTCCCAACGGAGAACTGGGGCTAGTTGGGCAGGCACGTGCTGATGCCTTAGCAGAACTTGAGCCTGGTGAAGAAAACCGAGCTTTCTACTCTCTCTCAGTGCCTAAAAAACTCATCGTGATGAGTGGCGGCATCATCATGAACTTCATTCTTGCTGTGGTTTTTCTTGCCGTGAGCATTAGTGTGGTGGGAATTCCCACCTACACCTCTACTGTGAATTCAGTAGCCACGTGTGTCACTACCTCACCTACTGGCACTTGCAGCAAGGATGATCCAGTTGCTCCTGCCCATGAAGCAGGATTTCTCGCTGGTGATCGCATCGTTTCGTGGAATGGTGAACTGATGAACGACTGGGCTGATGTCCAACGTGCGATCGCTCATGGGGGAAGCGCCCCTGCCCAAGTAGTGATTACCCGTGACGGGCATGAGCAGACATTGGCTGTGACTCCCGTTCTCGTTGAACGTCCCGTTCTGGATGCTTCCGGGCGTACTGTTCCGAGTAATGATGGCTCTATTGCCATGGAACAACGCCCCTATGTAGGTATTGGACCTTCACTAGAAACCGTACGCGGTTCGCTCACTGAACTACCTCACATGACACTGTCTGCCACTTGGCAGACCATTCGTGTGGTGGCAACTTTGCCTGTAGGGCTTTACCACGTGGTGGCCGCTGGATTGGGATTTGAAGAGCGCTCAGCAAACGGAATCGTGGGGCTTGTTGGCGTGGGACGTATGGCAGGACAAGTAGCCAGCGGAGGTTCTGGAGACATTCCTCTGAGCGTGCGTATCTCCACGATGCTTTCTCTCCTAGCCAGCCTGAACTTGGCGCTGTTCGCCTTCAACCTCCTTCCTTTCCTTCCCCTTGATGGTGGACATATCGCTGGTGCTCTGTGGGAAGGACTGCGCCGAAGGATTGCGACATTGCAAGGTCAGTCCGATCCTGGTCCTGTAGATACTGCACGTCTTATCCCCGTGGGCCAAACTGTAATATGGATCCTTATCATCATGACCTTGGTGTTGGTTTGGGCGGATATAGTCGCACCTGTCTGACGTTTTCCTTTCTCATTTGCGCTGCATGAGCGGACAAATGAGAAGAGATTTTTTCCAGATTTTCACACGCAATGGACGGCCTCAGCGGAAGTAGTCAGACTTTCAGTGGCATACTTGGGGCCGTGACTGAAGCGATCTCTCTTGGAATCCCCTCCCTGCGTGAAGAGCCCCAGGTGCTGGCACCACGCAAACCTACCCGCCGTATTATGGTGGGAGACATTCCTGTTGGTGACGGAGCCCCCATCTCCGTACAGTCCATGACCACAACCAAGACTCATGACATTGGTGCTACGCTCCAACAAATCGCTGAACTCACTGCAGCAGGTTGTGACATTGTTCGTGTCGCCTGCCCTACCGATAAAGACGCTGAAGCATTACCCATTATTGCTAAGCAGTCCCGAATCCCCGTCATTGCAGACATTCACTTCCAGCCCAAGTACGTCTACGCTGCCATTAAAGCAGGCTGTGGTGCTGTGCGAGTGAATCCAGGAAACATCCGTAAGTTTGATGACCAGGTTAAAGACATCTGTCAAGTTGCTTCAGATCACGGTGTGAGCCTACGCATCGGTGTAAACGCGGGTTCTCTCGATCCTCGATTGCTGAAGAAATATGGAAAAGCCACCCCTGAAGCACTTGTCGAATCAGCCGTCTGGGAAGCAAGCCTTTTTGAAGAACACGGCTTCCACGATTTCAAGATTTCTGTTAAGCACAATGATCCTGTCACCATGGTGCAGGCCTACCGACTCTTGTCAGAAAAGGGTGACTGGCCCCTCCACCTCGGTGTGACCGAAGCAGGCCCCGCCTTCCAAGGCACCATCAAGTCTTGCCTGGCATTCGGGGCTCTTCTCGCTGAAGGCATTGGTGACACTATTCGTGTGTCCCTCTCTGCCCCGCCGGTTGAAGAAGTCAAGGTTGGCAATAAACTTTTGGAGTTTATGGGCCTTCGCCCTCGACAGTTGGAAATTGTTTCTTGCCCCTCGTGTGGACGAGCCCAGGTTGATGTATGGACCCTGGCAGAATCCGTTGAAGAAGGCTTAAAGGAAATTACTGCGCCCTTGCGAGTCGCCGTCATGGGCTGCGTAGTGAACGGGCCCGGTGAAGCCCGCGAAGCTGACCTTGGTTGTGCCTCCGGCAATGGGAAGGGCCAGATCTTTGTTCGCGGCAAGGTTGTTGAAACCGTCCCTGAAGACCAGATCGTGGAAACCCTACTCAAGCATGCTCAGGCCATGGCTGCAGAAATGGAAGATGAACTCGGTGCTGATGCCTTAGCAGGAAGCGCACCCGTGGTGGTCACTCCAGGCGCCTGATATGCGCCTGTTCCACAGCGCTGGGCCACACCCCATCGCTGCAACTCAGCGTGAACCGCTGGAGCACTTGTGCGCCACTAATCCCTATGAGGCTCTCAGCCTTGCCCACCAGTTACGGCGTTTTGACCGTTGGGGGAAGGGAGACGTGGTGATCATGGGAACGCCAGGTAATCCGATTGCCGGCGCATGGACCACAGGAACTGCGATGCCAGTGGGACTAACTGGCCTGGAATCGTCACGTGACCTTTACGCCTTTGCAAAGTACACGGCGTCGAGATTAACGAGGCGTGGATCCGTCATGGGACCTCATGATGATATCGAGATTCTTTGGCGGCCTCTTGAGGTCCATGGAGTACGCGCCCGAGAGTTTCGTTGGAATCAGCCGGTTCTCCGTTTCCCTGAGGGAAGTCAGTGGAACTCTATTCGGGCCGCTGTGCGCGGTCATTGGGCATTTCAGGCTCTCCATGCGGCCACACTGGGCCACTATGGCATGGTGATGCCTGCATCGTGTGCGATGTTTGAAGAGGAAGTGGGCTACGATCCCCAGCGTGAGGGCGGCGGATACGCCCGTCATGTGCGCGAACTGCTCAACTTCGGGCGAACCTTTGTTGTCACCGATGATGGACATGGCGGAATGGGACTCTCGCGTGTTGTATTCAAAGCAGATGTTGGAAGCCTCGCTCATGACATGGCTGGGCTGACAGGAGTGTGGACACACCCCGAAATGAGAGGACTGGGAATAGCTCGTGCCGCCATGGTTGCTGTGGTGGATGCAATTAGAGTCTCAATGGCCACCACTGTGACCCTTTATGTCAATGATTTCAACACTCCTGCACGACGCCTCTATGACTCACTTGGAGCTAGTCAAGTGGGCACCATGAGTACCATTCTTCTCTGAGAATCAAGCCGCCTACGAACCGGGGCAATCAGTTCGTGAACAAAACGAGTATCATCGTGGCGTGCTGCAGAATATGTCGACCGCTTTCATCCGTACCCTTCGTGAAGACCCCGCCGATGCGGAGGTCCCCAGCCACAAACTTCTTGTTCGCGCTGGCTACATCCGCCGAACCGCTCCCGGCATCTACACTTGGCTGCCGCTGGGGCTGCGAACACTGCGTAAGATCGAAACCGTTGTGCGCGAGGAAATGGACGCCATGGGTGGCCAGGAAGTGCATTTCCCCGCACTCCTACCTGCTGACCCCTACAAGGCGACCAACCGCTGGGCCGAATACGGACCTACTCTTTTCACTCTCAATGATCGTAAGGGCGGCGACTACCTTCTGGCCCCTACCCATGAGGAAATGTTCACCCTGTTAGTGAAGGACATGTATTCCTCGTACAAGGATCTGCCCTTATGCCTTTACCAGATTCAAACGAAGTATCGCGATGAGGCTCGTCCCCGTGCAGGCCTGATTCGCGGTCGCGAATTCGTGATGAAGGACTCCTACTCCTTCGACATGGATGACGATGCACTCGAGGTCTCATACCGTAAGCATCGCGATACCTACCAGCGTATCTTTACCCGCTTGGGTCTTGACCACGTCATCGTGAACGCTATGGCAGGCGCGATGGGTGGCTCCCACTCCGAAGAGTTCCTGTTCCCCTCACCTATTGGTGAAGACACTTTCGTGAAATCCGACGCCGGATACGCAGCAAATGCTGAAGCCGTCACCACCGTGGTACCCGAGCCTCGTGACGCCTCCAATGAACCGCCTATGCGTCTAGTGGACACCCCCAATACGCCTACTATCGATTCACTTGTTGCCCTGCTCAATGAGCGTTACCCACGTGAAGATGGACGCGACTGGGAAGCTGCTGACACTCTTAAGCACCTTGTCTTTGCTCTGATTCATCCCGATGGTGAACGTGAACTACTCGTCGTTGGCATTCCTGGGGATCGCGATGCGGACATGAAGCGTCTTGAAGCTTCTGTAGCACCGTGTGAAGTGGAGATGGCAACGGATAAAGATTTCGAAACCCACCCCGAACTTATCCGTGGCTACATTGGCACCAGCGCAATTGGCCCCAACTCACCCCTGCGCACCATTGACGAGAACGGTGAAGCGATCGGATCCGTTCGTTATTTGGTGGACCCCCGCGTTGTGGAGGGTACCTCCTGGGTTACCGGTGGAGACGAAAGTCTTAAGCACGCTATCCACGTAGTTATGGGACGTGATTTCCAGGTAGATGGCACCATCGAAGCGGCTGAGGTTCGTGAAGGTGATCCTGCTCCCGATGGTTCCGGTCCTCTCCACCTTGCTCGTGGTATCGAAATTGGCCACATCTTTGCCTTGGGACGCAAGTACGCAGAGTCTCTCGGTTTGACTGTTCTCGATGAGAACGGTAAGTCGCGTGTGGTGACTATGGGTTCCTACGGCGTGGGCGTTTCCCGTGTTATGGCAGCACTGGCTGAAGCAAACCATGATGATAACGGCTTGTGCTGGCCGATTAACGTAGCCCCGTTCCATGTTCAGGTATTGGCCACCGGTAAGAAGGATGACGTCTTTACCGCTGCTCAGGAACTCTCTGTATTACTGGATTCTATGGGCATTGAGGTTCTTTATGATGACCGCCGCAAGGTTAGTGCAGGCGTGAAGTTTGCTGATTCTGAACTCCTCGGTGTTCCTTTCACCGTGGTGGTAGGGCGAGATTTTGAATGCGACGGCACCGTGGAAATCCGTGATCGTCGCAGTGGCGAACGTACCATTGTTCCCTTCGAAGAGGCTTCGGAAACCGTGCGTGACTTGGTTAAGAATGCACTGTCTGAAGTTGCTAACCGCTAAGTGACCTTCAGGAGTGGGTGCAGGGGAGTATCATTGCTCTTTTTGCGGGCCATACTTGAGGAATCGGAGTGATGAGACAACCGCAGTCCTCTGTGTTGCTTTCCAGGCGTCACGTGTTGACGTCTGCATCCTTAGCGACCCTGGGAACTGTCATGGTCATGGGGGCGGGCGCGTGTTCGACGCGTCCGCAACCTTCTACTTCTATTTGTGACAATGTTGATTCATCACATCGCGAGTTGACCAGCATCATCACTGCGGGAATCTCTGACGATGTTGATCCCGGTTCCTTTGACCCTCTCACGGCAACGGGACCATTAGAACTGTCAGTCAACTGGCACACCATGGAAGGGTTGACTGAACTTCACCCAGGAACTCGTCGATGCTTTGCTACGCTTGCCTCTGACATGCCGGTGAAGATTGATGAGACTACTTATCGGGTGACGCTTCGTAATGGTGCCCAATTCGCTGACGGGCGCGTGGTGAGCGCTGATGATGTGCTGTTCTCGTTTGAACGAGTTCTAAACCCTTATTCGGGGAGTCCGGTGCGTCCCTTCGTATCCTTTATCGATACACTCACGGCGGTGGATGAGCGCACGATTGAGTTCCACCTTAACTATCCTTTCCCACTCATCGATTTACGTTTAAGCGTGGTCAAAATCGTGGCGAAAGGTGAACATGGTGTCCCTGTCCAAGGCTGTGGACAATGGCCACTGGGGAGCGGACCATACGTGATGGTCGATGATGGTACTACCAGCCAAGAAATACGATTCGTTCGTAATGAGCACTATAACGGGCCGTTCCCGCCTCGTTCAGATCGAATGGTGTGGCGAATTCTCCCTGACTCCATCACTCGCGTGAATGCCTTGACCTCCGGTGCTGTGCAAGCCATTGATGCGTTGCCTGTGGAAGATATTTCGGTAATTACTCAACCGAACATCGTTTCGGCACAACAGGGATTCGGCATGCTTTTCACCCTGTTTAACTGCGGTTCCACTCCAATGAACCAAGTGAAAAACAGGCAAGCACTGATGTACAGCTTGGACTATCAATCAATTTGTGGTCACGGTATGGGTGGATATGCGGCACCTGCGTCATGTTTCGTGGAAGAAGGACACCCCGCCTATATGCCTGCTTCTACAATTTATCGCCGCGATGTGGACAAGGCTCGTGCTCTTTTTGATGAGACGGGTCTGAAATCTATCCGTGTGCTGTGTGCGAGTTTTGATTGGCTTTCGCAGGTGTATGCCATTATTCAAGGTAACTTGAAAGAAGTTGGCCTAACAATCTCTTATGAAGAGAAAAAACTTGCTGACGTTTATTCGACAATCACGGGTAATCCTGATGCTTTCGATGTTGTTATTGCTCCGGGAGATCCATCAGTCTTCGGAGATGATTGTGACTTGCTGTTGCGGTGGTGGTACGCCAATCCATTGTGGACGCAAGAACGTATGCATTGGAGTATGAGTGAGTCCTATGCCTCACTTCAGCAATATCTCGAAGAAGCAGTGCGTCAAACTGGGCAAAACCAACGAGATACATGGAAGAAGATTTTTGATCTCTTGTCCGAACAGGTTCCTTTGTATCCGATTTTTCATCGTCAAACAGTGACTGCTTATAACCCCAATACTTTGGTGGATTTCTCTCCTATTTCTGTTCCAGGATTATATTTCCTTGGTGCTGGAAGCACCGAGAAATAACGGGTAGAGCCTGAAATAATAGGCATTTAGGGTATGCCGTATTGACCTATTTTCTTAATACTCAAAATAAATACTTAACTGTAATGATTCGTATTTGGTATACCTAAGTTGACTTTCTTGTGGTTGAAAAATCAACGAAAGTGATGCATCTATCGACAAAGTGGCTTTTCTTATTCACTGTGGAGTGGTTGGTAATTGGCGCGGGTAGATGGCAAGCCCCGCACTGATGAAGGAGAACACTCATGATGAATCAAGCCCCTCAGGTTTCCGGATGCACCGTAACTTCCTGCTCTTACAACAATGATGGCTGTCATGCTCTGGCTGTGAATGTTAAGGATCGTGGCTGCACCACCTTTATTTCTCTCAATGAGCGTGGTGGACTCGATCGTGTGACTGCAGCGGTGGGTGCTTGTCAGAGTGCTGATTGTGTTCACAACAGCAATCTTGAATGTGCTGCTCCTGCTGTACGCATGGCTGATCGGGGTGGAAAGGTTGCGTGCCTGACCTATGAAGCACTCTGATGTTCATTTTGAGTGATACTTCAGTGGCTTGTGGGGTTCATGTGACTAGAGTGAGAAATGTAAGATCTTCGCAACGCCGAATTTCCCCGCAAACCTGACAAATCCCCTCGTTTATGCGTAGCGTTGCTCGCAGCGGCGTAGAAGACCCGCGCCGACAACCGACCGAGAGGGATGGACATGTCCGTCAATCGCACTGAGCTTATCGCTGCCATCGCCGAGCGCGCTGGCCTGACCAAGACCGACGCTGATGCTTTCCTGGGTGCTTTCCAGGATGTTCTCGTCGAGAACGTTGCCAAGGGTGAAGCTGTCAAGATCACCGGCCTCATGGGTGTGGAGCGTGTTGAGCGCGCTGCTCGTACCGGCCGTAACCCCCGCACTGGTGAAGAGATTCAGATTCCTGCTGGCTACGGCGTCAAACTGACCGTGGGTTCTGCTCTGAAGAAGGCTGTCGCTAAGTGATTTCGTCGCTACACACGGTGTAGCGCGGTTTGTCTAGCGTGAGCTAGCAGAAATAAGGGCGGTGGGTGCCATCATGACGATGGTGCCCACCGCTTTGATATGTCAGTCAGTGGGGGGCAGGTGAAGTCTAAATGGATAAAAGTAGTCAGCGATAGACGACTTCTTGCCTTGTTGATCGCGCGAACTCGTCTTTCATCCTTCAGGATGATGAGACTCAGATTACTTTTCTTTTAGGGTTAAGTCATGGCTTCTTACGATGACTTTGATGCATTGTTCTCCGCGGCCCCGAAAGTGACACCTATAGGCGAGCATGGGGACGCGGTAACTTCTGGTTCCAATTCTGTCAACCAGGGCATTGTTCCTCAAAGGAACTCTGTTCCTCCGGACGAAGCCTCAGTGTCCAATGTCGAAGCCCATACATCGGAATACAGGCCATCTATCACTCAACAGGATATTTCTGACGATCACCTCAAAAAGCATGTGGTGATGGATGGTGCGCAGTGCGGGAGTAGCCCAAATGGTATGGTGAATGACTTCGCTATTGAATGCCGAAATCTTTACAAAGCATTCGGTAACAAAATTGCTGTGAACAATCTGTCCATGCTGGTCCCCGTAGGAAGTTTCTTTGGGGTGGTGGGCCCTAATGGTGCGGGTAAAACCACCACGCTGTCCATGGCCACGGGACTTTTAACTCCTGATCATGGTCAGGTCTTGGTTCGTGGCATTGATCTATGGGCAGAACCTGATAAGGCACATCCGATTCTCGGTATCCTCCCTGACGGACTTCGCACTTTTGATCGTCTTAACGGCCGTGAACTTGTCACGTATTGCGCCATGCTGCGTGGGATGGACAAAGCCACGATTAGCGATCGTGTTGATCAACTCCTTAAAGTCCTTGACCTCTGGGACGCAGGCACCACCGTCGTTGCGGATTACAGCGCGGGCATGAAAAAGAAAATTAACCTCGCGTGCGCGCTTGTTCACTCACCCGATGTTCTTGTCCTCGATGAGCCTTTCGAAGCAGTGGACCCGATTAGTGCCCGCGTGATTCAACGCTTGCTCCGCCATTTTGTGGAGCAAGGCGGAACGGTCATTTTGTCTAGCCACGTCATGGCTACTGTGGAACAACTCTGTAGCCACGTGGCAATCATTCATGAAGGAACGGTTCTCGCCCAAGGCTCTCTTGACGAGGTGCGCCGGGGTGAAAGCCTTGATGATCGCTTTGCACATCTGGTGGGCGCAGAAATGAACGACGAGGAGTTGTCATGGTTAAAACCCTCCTCTCGCTAAGGCTCCGCATCGCCAAGAACATGCTGTTCCGCTCTCCCATGGCGATGATCGGAACGTTCTTTGGCCTGCTCTACCTTGGCGCTATTTACGTCGGTGCGGTGGGGTTCATTGTTGCCGGTGCGGGCTTTTTGGAAGAGTCGGGCTATCAGATGCTCGTGGGAGTGGCTGCGATTCTTATGGCGGCAATGTGGCTCCTCCTTCCACTGTTCTTCACCGGCATGGATGGCACGATTGAGCCACGCAGCCTAGTTACCTGGGTGCCGCCATCAAAAAAACTTGCGCGAGCCCTCATTATGGTCACCGCGCTAGATGCCTCAGGTATCGGAAGCTTGATTATTGCTCTGTGCATTGCGATTGGCTGGTTTATTCAAGGCCATGCCCTGTGGGGTGTCCTTAACCTGATCCTTGCCCCGCTCGCATGGTTGCTTTGGGTGTATTCCGCTCGCGTCGCCACCTCATATTTCTCACGAATTGCTACGCGAAAAACTCGAGAACGGATGTTCGTCCTCTTTGTTGTTCTCATCATGGCTATAGCAGTCGCTCCGCAAATGATGAGCGCCATGCTTTCCTCTGACGGCGATGCTTCCTCCTCGATTTCACTGAGTTTTTCTGAGGCGAGTGCATCCATTTCTCACACGGTCTGGGTCATCGCCAGCGTGATTCCCACTGCCTGGCCCATCGCAGCACCACTCTCATTCGCTCAAGGACACCTCATCGTCGGTATTGGCCAGATTGTGGGGAGTGTTGCGCTTCTCTGGGGCTTGAACACTGTGTGGGCACGTCAACTCGTGCTTGTCATGACCTCACCGCAGAACTCCGTATCGAAGCACAGTGCCTATGCAGAAGGAACCTCTGACCTAGTGTGGGCTGATCGGCTCAATCGTCACCTACCTGCCCCTGTGGCTGCTATTGCCGCACGTTCCCTTCGGTATTGGAGGAATGATCCGCGATACCTCACTCAGTTCATTGCTGTGATGGTCGTTGCCTTGATGCCTGTCTTTGGCGTGTACATGGGTGCGCGAGGCAGTGATGCCGCCCAGGATATGGGGGCATTTCCTCTCGTGATTGCCTGCGGCTTAGCAGGCATCTTTATGGGCGTCAGCCTCGTCAATGACATTGGTATGGACTCCACTGCCGTCTGGACTCACATCTCAGCTGGTGTGCGGGGGCGAGACGATCGACTTGGACGCCTGGTTGGCGCAGCTATTTGGCAGATTCCCTTGTTATTCGTGATTTCTGTGGGCATTTCAGTAATATTCAAGAACGCCGAGGGGATGGCAGTGGGACTCGGTGTAGGCCTTGCTGCATGGGGCGGTTCCATGGCTACTGCATCGGTGATGAGCGCTTTGGTGCCCACGGAGACTCACGCCCCAGGCGAGTCGATGATGAAATCAAAGACGTCATCCAATGCCTTCTTCGGAGCCCTTCTGCAAATCCTCACGATGGGCACAAACTTCATTCTCCTGGCACCCGTCGTCATCTATTGGGTGCTTTCCCAATTCGTCGTTGATGTCCTTCCTCCGCTCACTGTTCTTCCCGTTGGCATCGCCTGGGGTGCATTGTTGCTATGGGCGGGAATTACCTGGGGCGGCAAGGTGTACAACCAGCGAATTGTCAGGAATTTATCGAGAATTTCTTCTTGGGATCAGGCCAAGGTCTAGACCACTTGGTATACACTTTCTAGTATCTGATGACCGCGTGATCATTCAAGGAGGAAAATCCCGTGGAGTTAGTCATTTGTGACACCCCAGAGGAAATTGCTTCACTGGCAGCAGACCGCATTGAAGCACTTATTCAAGCCAAACCAAATGCCGTTCTCGGAACAGCAACCGGTTCCAGCCCCCTGCCCCTCTACGACGAGTTGGCACGACGCTGCGACGAAGGCCGAATCAGTTTCGCAGGCGTTACTGGTTTTATGCTGGACGAGTACGTTGGCTTGGAGGAAAAGCACCCCGAGCGTTACGCCAACTTTATGGAGACCAACCTGCGTTCCCGTATCGATATGCCTAAGGGCGCACTCCAGGGGCCTGACGCACTCAATGTCGATCCACAGGCTGCATGCCGTGAATACGAAGAAAAGATGGCGCAGGCTGGATACTGTGACCTGCAGATCCTAGGCATTGGTTCAGATGGGCATATCGGTTTTAACGAACCCGGTGGTTCTTTGCAATCGCGTACTCACCTGGGTGTTCTGACTGAACAAACCCGCTCGGATAACGCACGGTTCTTCAACGACGATATTGACGCAGTGCCCACCCACTGCATCACTCAGGGCCTGTACACCATCATGCAGGCCCGCCAGTTGCTTCTTATCGCTACCGGTGAGAATAAAGCAAAAGCCATCGCTCAGCTTATTGAAGGCCCTATTAGTGCTGCATGGCCGGCAACGATTATGCAGATGCACCCGGAGGCTGTGGTTTTTGTGGATCCTGCTGCAGCAAGTCTGCTGGAACATGCGGGGCCTGAGGGCTGGAAGTAAACACACTGCCGTTTATATGTGGGGGCGAGGATGGAATGAACATCCTCGCCCCCACATCTGTGTCAATTCTGTGTAGCATGAGAAAGACCAAACGTGCTGATCGGTCATTAGTTCATCAGCGTGTCCTAGACTAGAGACATGAGTCAGCCAGCAGATCCGAACGACCCCCGTGAAAGCGGCCAGCCCTCGCAGTCCGTGGGCACGGCTGTCTTAGAGCGTGAAGAACTGCAATCCACGGATGATGGTGATTCGGAACGATTTGCCCACTACGTTCGTAAAGACAAAATCGCAGCAGCGGCAGCCACTGGCCGCCCTGTTGTGGCCTTGTGTGGCAAAGTCTGGACTCCTGGCCGTGACCCCGGCGCCTACCCGGTCTGCCCCACCTGCAAGTCGATTTTCGAGCAGATGAAGAATGGTGGTGGCAATGATGGCCCTCGTTTCCCCCGATTCCCCTTTGGGGGAGGTAAGTGACGGGGCTGCAACGCCCACCGCACGTACCTGCCCAAGCATCAACCGCAGCCGCCCAAGGTCTGCCACCGGCTTATCCACGCCGAGCACCATGGGGTACGGCTTCATCGTTGCGTGCTTGGCAGGCAGAAGCGGTGGAGCAGTATTTTGCCACCATGCCCCGCGATTTTCTTGCGGTGGCAACCCCCGGTGCAGGTAAAACGACTTTCGCTCTGCGTATTGCCACTGAACTTTTGGCTCGCGGCGAGGTTCACAAAGTCACGGTGGTCGCTCCCACGGAACACTTGAAATATCAGTGGGCTGAAGCAGCCGCGCGCGTTGGCATCCATATTGACCCTTCTTACTCCAACTCTCAAGGCGCCTTGGGAGCACGCTTTGACGGCGTAGCACTTACCTATGCGCAGGTGGCTGCCAACCCGAACCTTCACCGTGCTCGTACGGATGCAATTCGCACTCTCGTCATCCTCGACGAAATTCACCATGGTGGCGACGCACTGAGTTGGGGCGATGCAATTCGTGAAGCATTCACTCCCGCACGTAAACGCCTGGCATTGACTGGTACTCCTTTCCGTTCAGACACAGCCTCTATTCCCTTTGTGACGTATACACCTGACTCACAAGGTATTCGACGATCCCGTGCGGATTACACCTACGGTTATGGCCAAGCCCTTAAAGATGGCGTGGTTCGCCCTGTCATGTTTATGACCTACTCGGGCAACATGCGTTGGAGAACCAAGAGTGGTGATGAAGTGAGCGCCCGCCTTGGTGAACCGTTGACGAAGGACATGGAATCTCAAGCTTGGCGTACCGCTCTCGATCCTCGGGGGGAGTGGATTCCTGCCGTTCTTGCGGCCGCGGATCAGCGCCTGAGCGAAGTCCGTCGTCAAGTTCCTGATGCTGGTGGTCTTGTTATCGCGACAGATCACACTTCTGCCCGTTCCTACGCAGCTCAGCTCAAAGCCATCACTGGTCAGGCTCCTACAGTTGTTCTCTCTGATGATTCGGGTGCCTCAAGCCGAATTGAGTCCTTCTCGCAGTCTGATGAACGCTGGATGGTAGCTGTGCGCATGGTTTCAGAAGGCGTGGACGTTCCACGGCTTGCCGTGGGGGTATATGCGACCTCTACGTCTACTCCTCTTTTCTTTGCTCAGGCTGTAGGTCGTTTCGTTCGTGCGCGACGTCGTGGTGAGACTGCCAGCGTCTTCTTGCCCTCTGTCACGCCTCTACTGTGTCTAGCAAACGAACTTGAAGCAGAACGTGACCATGCCTTAGATCGTCCCACCAAGGATACGGACTTGGGTGAGGAATACCCCGAAGACGATCTGATTAAAAAAGCGAATCGCAATGAGCAAGCGTCGGCTGATTTGCTGCCTGGTTTTGAAGCCATGCAATCTCAGGCTGAATTCGATCGCGTCCTGTTCGACGGTGGCGAGTTTGGCATGGGCGCTGATGTCGGCAGTATTGAAGAGCAAGGATTCCTGGGACTTCCTGGTCTTCTTGAGCCCGAAGAAGTAGCAGCACTGCTTAAAGCTCGCCAGGCGGAGCAGATTAAAACACAAAAGCGTGCCCAGAAGGCTGCGCATTTGCGTCGTCAGAACTCAGGTGTGGATGATGCACGTCGACGTGCAGCCGCGCGGAAAGAACTTAGCCAACTCGTTGCCGCATGGGCACGTAGAACAGGCCAGCCGCACGGCGTCATCCATACTGAACTTAGACGTGTTTGTGGAGGCCCCGAAGTTGCCGGAGCCTCCACAGAAGAGATTGAAAAACGTGTTGAGCGCTTACGCCGCTGGTTCGTGGGCAAGCGCTAAAACTTCAGTGACGTGTGGCGCTGACACCATCAAGATCCACGTGACGGGTAGGAATACCTACCTCCCCTTCGCTCAAACGCCATGCCTCATACGGCAACTGAGCTCGCGAGTCATAGTGGCGAACGATAGCTGCCTCCAGGCCTTTCTTTCCGCGGAATTCCTCGCGAATTACACCGTTTTCTACGAGAGTGACCTGTAGTGGGCGAGCGCCAGCTTCACGTAACGCAGCAAGGCCTTCTTCTTCATTGGCAGCGGAGATGATGAGTTCCTCAACAGCGCGTTGCTGATCATCAAGTACACGTCCAGCCCACTTGCGGCCCCCCACCGTGGACTTGCCGCCCTTTGAGAACTTAGCTACCTCTTCCATCTGGCCGTCTTTGTTTTCACGTTCTACCAATTTGTAGACCAAAGCAGCGGTAGGTACGCCAGAACCAGTTACTAATTTGGTGCCTACACCGTAGGAGTCTACGGGAGCGGCACCCAAAGCAGCGATGGCGTATTCATCCAGGTCATTTGTTACTGTGATTTTCGTTGTTGTTGCGCCCAGAGCGTCGAGTTGGCTACGTACTTTGAATGCCTCGGCCACCAAGTCTCCGGAGTCCAGACGAACAGCTCCCAGTTCACCACCACCATTGCGGGCAGCCTTGACAGCGCGATCTACGCCGGTAGGAATGTCGTAGGTGTCCACCAAAATAGTGGTACCAGGCCCCATGGAGGCTACCTGGGCAGCGAATGCGTCTTCTTCAGTGTCATGGAGAAGAGTGAAGGCATGAGCGGATGTTCCTACTGTAGGCAAGTGGTAGCGGGCACCAGCTTCGAGATCGCTTGTTCCCACAAAACCGGCCACCACAGCGGCACGAGCTGCACTGACAGCGGCATCCTCGTGTGTACGACGTGCCCCGAAATCCACACAGGGGCGCCCATGTGCAGCAATAGTCATCCGTGAGGCTGCTGAGGCAATCGCGCAGTCATGGTTGTAGATGCTCAGGACTAGCGTTTCAAGGATGCATGCCTGGGCGAAGGTGGATTCGATAGTTAGTAGGGGAGAGCCGGGGAAATAGCATTCGCCTTCGGCATAGCCGCGAATTGTTCCTTCAAAATGGTAGTTGCGTAGGAACTCGATCGTGTCCTTATCGACCACGCCAGCGTCACTGAGGAAAGACAGTTGCTCTTCGGTGAAATGGAAGTCTTCTAGAGCGTCGAGGAAACGTCCGGTTCCAGCAACTACGCCAAAACGTCGGCTAGCAGGGAAACGACGCCCAAAAAGCTCAAAGACGCACTTGCGGTGTGCGGTTCCTGAGCGAAGTGCTCCTTGGAGCATGGTGAGTTCGTACATGTCTGTCAGGAGCGATGTGGTCACGCTGGTCATATCTCCAGCCTACTCAGTGGTTGATGTTCATGTCAGTGCCTAGCGTTAATCTTGGACTATGGCCGTTCCCACTCTTGCTCCACGAACTGACGCTGAAGAGCGCACCAGTGAAGACGAATCTTGGGCATGCATTGTTGATGACGATCCCATTAACACCACTACCTATGTCCAGCGAGTCTTTATGTCCTACTTCGGTTACTCTTCGTCGAAGGCGTATACCCTCATGATGCGTGTGCACACGCAAGGGTCGGCACAAGTGTCCACAGGACCGCGAGAACGCATGGAAACGGATGTCCAAGCCATGCATCATCGAGGATTGCGGGCGCGGCTAGAAAAACAAGGTGGTGATGATAGTCGTGATGACAGCATTCACCTGGGATAAGGATCAGCAACTTTTCCTCGCATGGATTGGTGATGGCCATCGTCAAATTCTCTGGAATGTGGCCAGCGCGGTCCACGCGTTATTGATTCGTCAATCGTCATTCAGTCAGTTAATGAGTGATGGCGAGCAGATTCTTTATCCCTCATGGCTTGCTCCTAATGACTCGCCTCAGTTTCAGGATGAGGACCCTGCTATTCGCGTCTTATTGGGTGTATGGAGCCAAGACGAAGAGGTTGATGCTCAAAGCCGAGAACTGTGTGATGATTCCACTGCCCGCACCAAAGCGTTGAGGGCAGCAATCCTTAGACGTGTACTGAGTGCGGGAGATGGGCAACAAGCACAATTTCACTGCCCCACTCTTGAAGAGCAAGCATTTTCTGACTTTCCAGTCTCGTCTCTTTGCATAAGCCCGGCGCCATTGATGAGTGAAGAACTCTCACTCGCTGATGATCTTCAAGGTACTTGTGTAGCCGTCAACCACGATGATGTCGATGATTTTCTTGCGGCATTGAATGATATTCGTTTACTTCTGGCTCAACGTATTGGAGCAGATCAACCTGACGGCCCCACTGTGGACTTCCTTATTGCTAAACGCAATGAACAAGCAGAATCTGAACAGGGTGATGGGGGAATCACCTCACAGACAGATGGTGCCAGCCACGCAAGCCAGATCACAGAACTGTGTGAAGACGCTTATCTGTTCACATCGTGGTGGCAGGAATCACTGTTAGATCTGCTTTTTTCTTCCTAATTCCCGATAGTCTTCACATCGTGAAGGAAGCGCCTATCGGAATCTTTGATTCAGGAGTCGGAGGACTCACGGTCGCGCGTGCCATTTTGGACCAACTGCCCCACGAAAATACGCTTTATATTGGGGATACAGCCAACACGCCTTATGGGCCTCGCCCTATCGCTGAAGTTCGTGACTTGGCTATTAATGTCATGGATGAACTTGTCGATTCTGGCGTGAAATTGCTTGTCATTGCCTGTAACACCGCCTCGGCAGCAGTTCTTCACGACGCACGTGAACGATACACCCTGGGGCGAGGCGTTCCCGTGGTCGAAGTGATTCACCCTGCTGCACGCACTGCCGCTCGCGTTACTCGCAATGGCCGCATTGGTGTTCTCGCGACCCGCGGCACGGTGGACTCTCGTGCTTATATTGATGCACTCGAAGCGGTCCCTGGTATCACGCTCACACAGCAGGCATGTCCGCGTTTCGTTGACTTTGCTGAACGCGGCATCACCACGGGTGATGAACTGCTCGATGTAGCCCGTGAATACCTTGAACCTGTGACTGTGGCTGATGTAGACACTGTGGTTCTGGGCTGCACCCACTACCCGCTTCTGGCAGGTCCCATTTCCTACGTTTTGGGTAACCACGTTACCCTCGTTTCATCAAGCGATGAGACAGCGAAAGATGTCTATCGTGAACTTGCTGCACGTGACCTCCTTCGCGATGCTACCGATGAATTGGCAACACATGAATTTAGGGCCACAGGTGACCCAGAATCGTTCAAAGAACTTGCGCATCGTTTCCTTGGCCCAGAAGTTGGCCATGTTTCACCTGCTCACCTCAGTTCAGCCGGGATAGAGGCACGTTTATGAAAATTACCGTGGTGGGATGTACCGGCTCTATGTCCGGCCCCAACTCCTCCGCTTCGTCGTATCTCATCCAGGCAGACGATGGCACCCGAACCTGGTCAATTATCTGCGACCTAGGGCCGGGATCTATGGGACAACTTCTTAACCACCTCGATCCACGAGACCTTGATGCGATCGCCATCTCACACTGCCACGCTGACCATATGGTGGATCTTGTTGGTATGCATGTGTATCGCCGTTGGCACCCTCAAGGTGCTCTAGGCCCTGTGCTTTGCATCGGCCCCTCAGTAACGCGTGATCGTGTCCGGGGAACAGATGGAACCACCGCCGAAGAAACTTACGATACGGAATTTACTTTCGTTACCGCCCAGCATGGTCATAGCATCACCGTGGGGCCCATGACGATTACCCCCTTCGATGCCCTTCACCCCGTTGAAGCATACGGTTACCGTATTGAAGGTCCTAGCGTTGACGGTGGACGTGTCACCATGGCCTATACCGGGGATACGGATTCCTGTGACACCATCACTCAGATGGCTCAAGGAGTGGATTTTCTTCTCAGTGAAGCCGCGTTTACTGAGCAGCATGACCCCGTCCGTGGCATGCACTTAACTGGCCGACGCGCTGGCGAACTTGCCCAGGAAGCAGGAGTGGGACGCCTTGTTCTGACCCATATTCAGCCGTGGACTGATACGAATATTCCGTTGGCTGAAGCACGTGAAGTATTTGACGGCCCAATCGATGTGGCTACCGCAGAATCACAATGGATGCTTTAAACAATTCAGATATGGACTCCCAGGGTGAGTCTTCGCTGGTGGAACTCTCATCTGGGGGTTGCACTGTTGAACTGAGTCACGAGTTTGTTGATGAGCGACCGAGATTCATGCGCGTGCCCGCATGGCGAGTAACGCGTATTGGTGACAGTGTGGCTGTGGGGGCGGGTATAATGCTCGCCTTGACTCCACAATGGATTAACCCGCTTATTGCTGCGTATTGGCTAGGAGCAGTTTTGACTGTGCTCGCTGCTTCACTGACTTGGGAAAGTTGCGTGCGTAGCCGTTTATCGCTCCTACGGTCAGCGGATACCTCTCTTGGAGAACAAAACTGCGCAAAACGAACTTCGCGGTATGCCCTGCCACAAACTCTTTGGCCCGGTTCTTTTATGATGACGCTTGCAGGCTGGCTAGGTGCTATGACCGCGTGGCGATTGTGTGGTGTCTTTCTTTCTCCTGATATCTATGCGACTGCCCCCACGCTGGGCGTAGGGGCAGTACTTCCCATAGCGGCGATGCTTATTGGCTGGCGTATCGTCTGGGCCTTTATTCGCGCTCATGACGATATGCGTCCTAAGCGGTTACACAGGACTATTCCGGCTGAGGAACAAATACAGCAGCCACATACTCACTGAGCATCCTCAAGGCCTGGCCACGATGGGAGATCGCGTTCTTCTCATCACTACTCATTTGTGCCGTGGTGCGACCTTGGCCGCCAGGGGCATCTTCACTGGCAGGAACAAAGATCGGATCATAGCCGAAACCATTGTCCCCTTCAGGAACAGTCACAAGCCGGCCCACCATTTGTGCTTGGCACACCACAGGCTCGCCTTCTGGCAGTGCTAAAGCGGCAGCACACATGAAGTGAGCGCCGCGGTGAGGATCGACAATGTCTGCTAACTGATTGAGCAGAAGGGACAAGTTCGCTTCATCGTCACCGTGATGACCACACCAGCGTGCAGAGAAAATACCTGGAGCGCCACCCAGAATATCGACGCATAAACCAGAGTCATCAGCAATAGCAGGCAAACCTGTCGCTTTGCAGAGAGCTTGAGCTTTAATCAGGGCATTGGCTGCGAAAGATGTCCCATCCTCAACTGGTTCCTCAACGCCTAGACCTTTTGCGCTGACCACACTGGAGGGATCAAAATCAGGAATCAACGGGGTGAGAATCTGGCGAAACTCGTTAACCTTGCCCTCGTTGTGAGTTGCCAGAATGAGGCGAACGCCGTCAGGAACGATCACATTGCTCATTGCTGCTCCTGCTTTTCTTGACGAGTATCAAAGAATGCAATGCCGTCCTCAGCCTCCAACGCGCTGCGTTGTAGCGTGGCAAGTTGTGCGTTACCAAGTTCGGCTAAGTCGAGAAGACTACCCAGTTCGTCACGATCAAAAGGAGCATGTTCAGCAGTGCCCTGAACTTCAATGAACTTTCCAGAACCGGTCATCACAACGTTCATATCTGTCTCTGCACGGACGTCCTCTTCATAGGGGAGGTCCAGACAGGGCAGGCCGTCGATAATGCCTACCGAGATAGCGCTGAGAGAATCGCTGAGCACCTTGCCAGCAGCAACAATGCCCTGTTTTTGTCCCCACGCGATGGCATCAGCTAAAGCGACGTATGCGCCAGTGATGGATGCAGTACGAGTACCACCATCAGCCTGAAGAACATCGCAGTCAAGAGCAATGGTGTTTTCACCTAGAGCATTGAGATCGATGATGCCGCGTAGGCTGCGTCCGATAAGGCGAGAAATTTCGTGGGTGCGGCCACCCACCTTACCTTTGACGCTTTCGCGAGGCGAACGTTCTGAGCCCGCGCGGGGGAGCATGGAATACTCAGCTGTTACCCATCCCTGGCCGGTGCCTTTAAGCCAGCGCGGAACACCCTCTGTGATGGATGCGGCGCACAGGACACGAGTCTTTCCCATAGAAATTAGCACGCTGCCTTCGGCGTGATCGAGCCAGTTGCGCTCAATAGTGACAGGGCGAAGTTGGTCAGTAAAACGGCCGTCGTTGCGACGTAAACGGGTAACAGTCATATCTCTACCCTACCGGTCTCCAGTGATATTCACGGGCAGCCTTTGCTATTTACTTGTACACGTTGGGGCTAATTCAAACGGGGGGGCACTCACCTGGATGCCCCGAACTCGGCCTGTGCAAGTACTAGTGTGTTTTAGGGAGTGCGCGGAGCAAAAAGATGGAACGCATCTTGCGCAAGGGGAGACTAACTCTGCAATTCCCAGTCTGGATGAACTGGATCGGCATGATAATTATGGTGCGCGAGAGGGGACTCGAACCCCTACACCTGTGAAGGCACCAGGACCTAAACCTGGCGCGTCTACCAATTCCGCCACTCGCGCGAAACCATGAGAAATTCATGGTGGGGGAGTCTCACCGGATGGGTGAAGCTCCGGAGCCTAGGGTACAGCCTTTAGGCTTCAACTCCAAGAATACGACGGAGGCGGTCCACATGGCCGGTGGCTTTGACGTTGTAGAGGGCCTGAATCACCGTGCCATAGCGGTCCACTACGATGGTAGAACGAATGGTTCCGGTGACGATCTTGCCGTAGTTCTTTTTCTCACCCCACGCGCCCCACTCTTCCATGACCGTATGCTCAGGGTCGCTAAGAAGAGGGAAAGGGAGGGCTTCTTTACCGGCAAAGCGTTCCAATGCCTGCGGCTTGTCAGGGCTTACGCCAACAACTTCGTAGCCTGCCTGTTGCCATACAGCCAGTGAGTCACGGAAATCGCAAGCTTCTTTGGTACAGCCAGGAGTTGATGCACGTGGGTAGAAGTAGACAATGACGCCTCTCTGGGAGCGCTCACGCAGGTCTTTTAAACTCACCATCTGCTCAGAGGCATCAGGAAGAGTGAAATCAGGGGCTTGGGTGCCAACTTCTAAGGTGCTCATGAATCCACTTTAAAGGACAGGACTGACAGGTAAAAGACACATGCCACGGACTTACATGGTCCGTGGCATGGAAGTGGTCCTCTACGGCAAGAGGAATTATCGACTTAGGCGGCAAGGTCCATCGAGGACTTGGCTGCTTCAAGACGTTCAAGAGCCCGCTCCAAACGAGAGGGGGCTGCGTTGGCGGACAGAGAATTAATCTCTTCCTGCGCGGCCAGGAACTCGCGGAGTGCGGAGTCCTGAGTAGTCGTGGTGAAACTGGGTGATTGAGTCATCGTCTTCTCCTTCTTCTTCTTTCATGCAATAGCCGGATATATCGTGAGGCGATATGGCTATAGGGGTAGCGTCTGGCAGTGGAGGCTTGTCAAGCCGGGAATTCACTGATAAAAATCCACGCGTCCGCTGGTGTCAATGCAGGGTTTTCGCTGGGATTGAGGGGTACGGATAATAATCCGTCGAGACTCCGCTCACTTTCAGACGTGGTACACCGCCAGGGACTCGAACCCTGAACCCGCTGATTAAGAGTCAGCTGCTCTGCCAGTTGAGCTAGCGGTGCTCAGTCACTCCATCGCTTTCACGATGAAGGCTGTCGTACACCGCCAGGGACTCGAACCCTGAACCCGCTGATTAAGAGTCAGCTGCTCTGCCAGTTGAGCTAGCGGTGCATGCCGCACAACATTAAGCCGTGCAACAGAGATGAACTGTACGCAAGAAAGATGTCTCGCGTCCAATCGCTAAGGCCAAAAAAGCCTGTTTGTGTTCTAATTCACGTTCTTTGGTGGGTGGGGAACTATGAATCCCTATCCTGTTGACGGAACTTCATTGCCTCTTTTTGGTGCTGAATCTCAGCCATACGGCGTCGATCTTTAGCGGACAAGGGAGTGTGCGGCGAACGTGAGCCGCCGATCATTTTGCTATCACTATCCTGCTCATCTACGGAATGGCGGCGCCTACCTACCATCGCCGTTCCCGGTACCTTACTGGCTAGGGCCATCTCGGCGGCGTCGGGCTCAGAGAGTTTTCCTGTACGTGCCCACAGACGGTACTGAGCCAGAGTGTGGGCCTGCTCATCATTAAGACGTGCCCATAGGGGCATACCGAAACGATGGCGTTCGCGAATACGAAGGCCCGTATTCCAGCCCACGGCAGCGATAACGATGATGGCGGCTGCGCCCCACACAGACGGATGATGCATGGGGTCAGAGGATGTTGCGACTGTCACCCAGCCGCCAATCAAGCCACACAGGATGAAGGTCACTACGCCCACACCAATAAGGCTGGCCGGGTAATGCCATGAGGGGGCGGAGGAAGCCTTTACGCAAGTGTCCTTCTCTCTACTCACTACTCACACCTGACCTTCAAATTCATCGGCGAAACGATCAGTGGCCCGAATTAACTGATCCAGAGTGCCAGGCTCGCGGAAAGCATGACCAGCATCAGGGGTCAAATGAATCTCGCTGTCAGGCCATGCGCGGTGTAGTGCCCAAGCAGTTCCCGACGGGCACACCACGTCGTAGCGTCCCTGGACGATAACACCAGGAATATTGTGCTCGGCAAGAATATGGGCGTCGCGAATAAGCTGGCCATCTTCCATCCATCCACGGTGGTAGAAGAAGTGGTTTTCAATACGTGCAAAAGCTGTGGCGAACTGAGGGTCTTGCATTTCCTCCACCAACTCGGGGTGGGGGAGTAGATAACTGGTTGCGGCCTCCCAAGTTGTCCATGCCATGGCAGCGGGGCCATGAACAGATGGATCGGGATTGGCCAGAAGTTCGTGGTAACGATCGATGAATTCGCCGCTCTTTACCCCTTCGCCAGCGCCAGTTACATAGGCTTCCCACAGATCCGGGAAGATCATGTCAGCACCAACACCCTCGTAGTACCAATCGAGTTCACGCTTGCGCAGAGTGAAGATACCGCGAAGCACCAAGGCGAGTGTGTGCTCAGGGTGAGTTTCGGCATACGCAAGGGATAAAGTGGAGCCCCAAGAACCGCCAAACACCAGCCAACGGTCAATACCTAGGTGCTCGCGAATCTTTTCCATGTCCTCGACAAGAGTCCATGTAGTGTTGGTAGACAGATCAGCATCTGGTTCCCATGCGTGAGGCAGTGACTTACCGCAGCCACGCTGATCGAACAAGACAATGCGATAGCGTTCAGGATCAAAGCATCCGCGGTGAACAGGGGAGACCCCACCGCCAGGACCCCCGTGAACGAAGACAGCAGGAATGCCTTCGGGGTTTCCTGAACACTCAACATAAATACTTTGCCCGTCCCCCACGTCAAGCATGGTGGTGGAGTAGGGCTCAGGAATGGGATACAGACCACGTAATTGCATGTTCCCTAGTCTGCCACGCTCTAGATATCTCCGGGGACACATCACAGTCCATCAATGGCGCAAAATCGCAGCGAACACGATACCGTTAGGGGCGTGTCTAAGCCCATCGTGACCCTAGCAACCTGCGCTGATTTCCCTCATCTTGATGAGGATGATCAGGCACTTCCTGATGCCCTTGCCAGCCGTGGTATGGACCCGCGCATTGCCGTGTGGAATGACCCGGACGTGAACTGGGATGAGGCAGGAATCGTTGTGCTGCGTAGTGTTCGTGACTACGCAAAGAAGCGTAACTACTCGCACTTCCTCGAATGGACTAAGGCTGTGCCCCGTCTGCTCAATCACGCTGACGTGGTGCGATGGGGCTCAGACAAACACTACCTGCAGAACTTGTCTGAGTTTGGTGTTCCCACCATTCCCACCACCTGGCTGGAGCCTTCTGCTGGCTATTCCAAGCACCAGGTTCACACTCGATTTCCTGCCTATGGTGACTTCGTGGTCAAACCCGCCATCTCTTCTGGAGGTCGTGGAACAGGGCGCTACACCGCTATTGACGCTAAGAGTCGCGCTGAAGCCATCAATGACACGATGCATCATCTGGGGCGTGGTCGTAGTGTCATGGTGCAGCGTTACCTTGATCAGGTGGACCACAAGGGCGAACTATCTTTGGTCTACTTCAACGGCGTGCTCTCTCACGCAGTAGAAAAAGCCGCAATGCTCCATCCTTCATTCCGTAGCGTGGATGAACTGCACGAAGAAATTGTCACCGCCCGCGAACCTAGTGAGCAGGAATGGCTCTGGGGTGAAAAGGTCCGTAAGGCCCTTCACCGTCAGATCAAGTCTCAGTCCGGACGCGACATGCAGTTGCTCTTTAACCGTGTGGATGTGGTGGCAGATGGTGAAGGAGGCTTCTATCTCATGGAAGTTTCTCTTATTGACGCCGGCCTCTACCTCACCAGCACCGATGGTGCTTTAGAAAACTTTGCAGACGCCATTGAACAACGTGTTTTCTGGTAGGTCATACTCGGCAGTGTGATCGTGTTTCTCGACGTCACACCATCACCGCACCGTAGACCGCATTACTCTCTTCCCAGACATTTACAAGCGTAAGCGCACCACACGAGGGGAGAAGACTCCATGAGCATCGTCTCCATTCTTATGCTTACAGTGCTCACCCTCTTGGTCATTGCTTCTTTTGAAAGCCTTGGCGAGCGAATGGGGCTAGTAGTGCCTCTTCTCCTCGTAGCATTAGGAGCCATTGCCGGACTTATCCCGAGTGTTCCCTCTATCATCGTGGACCCTCAAATCATTCTCGAGGGGATTCTCCCGCCACTCCTTTTCGCTACCGCGGTCTCCATGCCAGTGATGGATTTTCGGAGAAACCTTGGCCCCATTGCCACTCTCTCCGTCTTTCTCGTCATCCTGACCTCGCTAGCCCTAGGCCTCATGCTGTGGCTCGTAGTTCCCCACATCTCATTGGCCGCTGGTATCGCCGTGGGTGCCATCATGAGCCCCACAGACGCCGTGGCCACCAGTATCGTCAGACGCCTCGGAGTTTCCCACCGGATCGTTACTGTCCTCGAAGGTGAAGGCCTTATCAACGATGCCTCCGCTCTGGTTCTCCTGCGTTCGGCCCTAGCGGCAGGAACTGGCGCCATTTCTATGGGAGCGATCGTTGGTGACTTTTTCTGGGCGGTAAGCAGCGCCGTCGCTATCGGATGGATCATCGGTGAAGTGGGCATTCGGGTCCGTGCCCGTACCACTTCATCGGCCGCTGACACCATCATCAGCCTGGCCATCCCCTTCATCGCTTCCATCCCCACTGAACATCTGGGTGGCTCAGGACTCGTTGCGGCTGTTGTTGCTGGCCTCATCACAGGGCATCATTCTGCCGCTATGGTCCCACCTGACCACCGTATCTCAGCACGCACCACCTGGGCTGTGCTCTCCATGATTCTCGAAGGTCTGATCTTCTTGATGATGGGCATTCAATTAGGCGGTGTGCTTGAACGCCTCCGCGCCGATTCTCTGGGCTTGACCATGGCCCTCTGGGTTAGTTTGCTTGCCCTGCTCATGACGATCGTGGTGCGTAGCGCTGTGGTTATCGGATTGGTCCGCTTGGCTAAGCGTTATGTGCGTCGCCTTTCCCAAACCGCCAAGGCTGACGTTGCTGCCGCGATGAAGCGCTTCCAAGCGCATAAGTGCTCCAGCCCCTACGAACTACCTGCGTCTGTCAAGGCTATGCGGGCAAGGCAACCTGTGCCCAGCAACAACTCATCGTTGTTACAGAAAGTCAGTGCGCGGCGTCGAACATGGCTACGTCAACGCTGGGCGCGAGGTATGGCCGACGTGCGTTATTACATTGATGCTCAACTGGGTTGGAGAGAAGGAACAGTTCTGGTGTGGGCTGGTATGCGAGGGGCTGTTACCCTGGCCGCTGCCCAGACTCTCCCGCTGGATTTCCCGCACCGTGCTTTTCTTGTCATGATCTCCTTCATCGTGGCTGCGATGTCCCTACTCCTTCAGGGCGGCACCTTGGAGTACCTGGTGCGGCGCGTTCAGCCACGTATGGCTACCCCGCCCACCTCAGAAGAACGTGCTGTTCTTATTGCCGCTTTTGATGACGCCGCCCACCATGTTCCTGTGCCCGAACCGCTTCGCTGTGTACTGGGTTGCGACGATCACGGTCGTGGTGTGCCTGACGCGCGTGGAGGAGCTATGGCACTAGCGACCCGACTGTTTGATGCACTGCATGACGAAGGTTTCCGGGATATGCCCGCCGACGAGCGTAAGCTATTGGGAGAACAAGCCGTCGATTACGCCATTGACGTCATCCATGCTCAACGTGAGGCACTGCTAAAAATCCGCAATGTGGGTATGGTGAACTCCAGTCTGCTAAGTGATGCCATGGCCAACCTCGATGCTGACCAAATCGGTTTGGAAATGCGGACTCATTCGCACGATCACTGAGAAAAATCAGTATCTGATGGCTACATGCCTACTCTGGAACTGCCATCCTCACTCGTGCCACTATTTCTAGGCCCTACGCACCACTTATACTGAAACAACGCCGCGTCATTTCTTAATAGTCATGACATCAACACGCTAGGCATGTTGGAAAGGACCCCCATGAGCAGCGATGACATGTTCGAGGAATCCATCGATTCCCAGTTCGAGTCACTCATGGCCCAATTCGGTGACGAGTTTTCACTTCCTCAAGATGAAGACCAGGACGCGCCAGTCGACATCACCGAGACAATCGAACCTGTCATCACCGACGAGGATCTTTCTGATCTCAACGCACCTTCAGCAGTACTTGGCGCTCACAAAATTGCTGTAGTTGTGACCCCGGTGGCCAGCGCCAAGGCACTCGCGGGTATGTGTGCACTGGCAGGTTTGAAATGCTGGGTAGTGCCCTCATCAAGTGGTGCTTTGGCAGTCAAGGAATTTACCAGTGCTCATACCACATGGGACATCAGCGAACTGACCGGAGGTATGGACTCTGAGCCCACTCAGGCGGCTGAACTCGCAAGTGAACTTTCCGCCCTCTCGCGTGATGGCGTCATTCTTCTGACCGCAGACCTGGCAACAGACGTGGGCATTGAACAAGGGCTAAGCGGACACATTACTGCCCGTCATTACGCCAATCGCCAACCCGGTGAAGACGTGAGTCCCGGCATGATCCTGAACTCCATCGATGGCCTGGCCGAAGACCTTCTTTTAGGCCTTACCTCAGTAAGTGACATTGACGGCGTTATTGACACCACCGATATGCCACGATCCACCGCTATGCGATTCTTCGGCCACGGATTGCGCAAGCCTTTTAGTTTCTAACTGACTAACGCGACCAGTGGCGCACGATCTTTGTGAGCGCCACACCAAACACGGTGCCGGTTGTGACTAGATACTTGCCGTAATGCTGACGCGTCACGTCACCAATGGGCTTATTTAATGCTCGAATGAGAGCAGTTGAGACCCCCATACGGACAGCACGTTCACCTGCACAATGGAGAAGAACTCGGCCAAGTGGCATCTGTGCCCGGCCAGACTCACGAGCAAAGACTTTCACCGGGATTCCCGTGAGTGCTTGCGCCCAATAACCCTGTGGCCCTTTGTGTAGATAGACACGGGTGTGGCGTCGCATTTTCTCAGTGGTCCACGGAGCAGGAAGAAAGTGGCCACGGTGAGCCAACGTGTGGGTAAGGGCTACTCCGCACACGCTTCCTGCTGTAATAAATGCCCCACGCCGAGTAAGACGAGACATATCTGTAACTCCCAGCCATACTTGGCACATTTCGGCCATGATCGGGAAGGAGAGCGCTTCAGTAAAACCCCACACGAAGGAAAGTATGTCTCCACGTTTGCCCTGATGAATCTGAGCAATAGTTGCATGGACATTGGAGACGGGAAATGACGAGCGAGGTGCGTCTAACATCTTGATGATTTGTTGACGTGCCTGTTCGCTTACCGTGCACACATCATGAGACGGCGTAATCGGCTGCCCCACACGTACTTCAATAGGGCAGTAACGAGGTAGACGAGCGTGACGAGGCATGAGCTCTTTTGACCCCACCAGAGCCACCGGAAGAATTGGGATACCAAAATCTCGAGCTAGACGCGCAGCCCCCGAATGGAAAGGCCCGACAATCTCATCAGAGTCATGATCTCGAGAGCCTTCGGGAAAAATCAGCACACTCATCGACTCAGCCACACGTGGAGCCAGACTGTCACGTAACTCCTCATACGCGCCCTCTCCATCACGACGCACAGGGTACGCACCGAGCAAACTACGAGCAATAAAACGGCGGGAGCGACGGGTAAACCAGTAATCCTGGGCGGCCACAGTGACGGTCCGCATAATCGTGGGTGACGCAGCCATCATTGCAATCGTGTCGGCATGAGAATTGTGATTGACCACCACGACGAAGGGACCATCAGCGAATTTTCCACGGACATGCACACCACCAAATGGAGCAATGATCGTGGCCCATAACTTTTGACGCGCAATAGCACGCCACGTCACCTTCGGTGGGGCTGTCACAATAGAACGAATAGTTTGTCCCATAGAAGTTGGCCATGAGGAGCCTGTGCGTGTTCCTAAGGACTGCATGGAGGCCCAGGCATCACGAGGACAAAACGATTGAGACGTCATCATGCTTTTCACCACATTCCTTCATACGCCACTAAGGGCAGAACCAATAAGAGGGAATCAACGCGATCAAGCAGACCGCCAAAACCAGGTAGCCACGAGCCTGCATCTTTTACGCCCACACCACGCTTGAGCATCGACTCAAGTAAGTCACCAGCGACCGCGCCGATACCCACAGCCAAAACCACTCCCACGTGGAAATCGCCGATCAGCGCAAGAATCAGTGCGGCACCAAGTAAAGTTCCTACGAAACCACCCCAGGTTTTATTGGGGGAGAGGGGAGACAAGGAACGGCGAGCCCAGGAAAAACGCTTGAGACCCTGACCACCACACCAGGCCGCTACATCAGCGCCTGCTGCAGCAAAGGCAATCATGAAGGCGTCATGCCATACCACCACAAGATGAGCAAGAGACCAAGGAATCCAAATTGATCCAAAGCCCGTTAATGCTGCAACTGTGATGCCACGGTGTGTATCGCCGCGAAGAAGCGATGGGAAAGCGCAGACCAACACTAAGAGCGGAGCAATAGTCATCGAAGACGGTGCCTGCCAGGCGATGAATGGGTAGGCAACGCTTAAAGCCAGCAAGATGAATGTCTCCGGCTTTGGCAGATCAGTCAGCATCGAAAACTCTCGAATTGCTTGGAGACTAATGATGATAGCCAGGGCAACCGTAGTGGGATACCCGAGCCACAGAGGAATACCCACCACTGGGACAATGATTGCCCACGTTACCCACCGGGTGATGAGAACTTGACGACGGCTGAGGAAAACCGAAATACCGGAAATTATGAGGATGGCTCCCACCATGGATGCCATCCATAAGGCTCGACCGCCAAGTGTTAGTGCACCAATGCTCACGTCAGGCAGAGTCATTACGCTTTGTCCTTGCCTATGCGAGTAATGGGTTCGGCAGTAGCAGGAGCATGGACATTTGCTGTTGCGAGATCAGTATGATCCTTCAACTCTTTATACGAGTGAACAAGGCGAATCGTGCCCGTGAGGATACTGCCACCAATGGTGATGGTGCTGATGATGCCAATCCATTGAGGAAACGCAGCGGCTATAACACTTGCTGCACAGCGTTCAGTCTTCCCCCAAGGACCACCGTTGAAACGTGTGCCTCCCGCCCCGGCAGAAGACAGTGATGTAAAGGTGGGAATAGTGGCTGCAGCAATTGCTGCCCATGCAAGATAAACGCTGGTGTTGCTTTGTTCAGTACGGATGGCCAGCCAGAGCACACCACACATGATGGCGAAATCACTAATGCGGTCACCCACTTCGTTCAGAACGAAACCGAAAGGGCGAGCTACTCCACGGGCTCGAGCTACCGCGCCATCAAGATTTGCACCGCCAAGACGAGCGATCACCAGCGCAAGGGCTAGTGGCCACCAGCCTGCGGCAATGGCGAACATGGCACCAATACCGCTGGCAATTCCCACTGTGGTCCACACATCGGGGCTGATGCGACGACGAATCGAGACGTGAATAAAACATGCCAAACGCCGGGTGTACCAGAACTTCAATCCATAGAGTGAGGCCATAGACAAACCTTAAAGGCCACCAGCGCCTCATGACGGCGAAAGCGTGGGGGAGGACTCCCCATCCCCAGAGGAGAGAGACTGCCTCACACACATGCTTGCTGTGGAGAAGAATAATTCACAGTCGCGTTACGAGTACTCCAGTGAATGCACCAAGTTTGCGCGATAGAGTGGAATGCATGAGCGAGCACGAATCCGCATCCTTACCGCTCCAGCCAATCACTGGTGGAGATGATCCCCAACTTCAGGCAGCGCTCGCGGCTCGCCAGCGTTTAGCCCAGCGTTTACGGCCTAACCCCTTCGCCCACGATGATGGTTCTACCCCACCTGCAGTAGAGAAAGCACTGTCATCACACGAACCCGCGCATATTTTTATCCGTGACCTAGTCACAGCACTTCAGTCCAGCCGAGTCCTTGTGCCCGTGCCGGCTCATTCACTCCATTCGTCTGGCTCTGATTTTCCAGTTTCCACTTCGGTAAATGTCAACACCGGCAAGGAATTATCCGCTACTGAGTCGCTAGGCGCTCCTGACAATGGTGAAAGTACCAGTGAGAAAAAGGCCGTGATTCCCCCTCACCGTCCCCACGCTTCATCCCCCTGCCAGGATGCAGCCACCTTGGCAGTCCGGGTCGACGAGCATCACGTCGGTTTACCTGTCTTCACCAGCGCACAAGCCATGACTGCCTGGGATTGCACCATGCGCCCCGTTCCCGTCACTGCCGAACAAGCAGCTCAGGTAGCTTGTACCAGTACCGATATGCTCTGGCTCCTTGATCCAGGTACACGTAACCTCCGCATCCCTCGTCCTGCCGTCATCAGCATGTCCCAGGGCGAGCAATGGGTCCCCAGTTGGGAAAACCCCCGCGTTCACTCTGATCTGCGCGAAGCAATTACCGCCTGCCCCCACGTCATCGACGTAGTTTTTGAACCCGGTGACCGATTCGAATTACGCGTCGTGGTCCTCATCGATTCCTCATCGGGACAGACCGCCGTGTACGACGCAGTCGACGCCGTGCAGCATATTTTGTGTGACAACATCTGGTCCTCCAGGGTGGACCATGTTGAACTTTGCCCCGTCCCGTATGACCCTTCTTCCTACCAGAAGTAATCTGTCTACTCGTACATCAGACAGGACATGATGAACACAGACACTCTTATTACTGCAACTGACCTCGTTGTTGGCTATACCGACCGTCCTGTGTGCTCACCGCTGACTTTCACTGTCCAACAAGGCCAGATGCTGGCCTGCATCGGTCCCAATGGAGCGGGAAAATCTACTCTTCTGCGTACTCTCACAGGGATCCTTCCGCCATTAGATGGTCAATGCACCCTTATGGGGCAACGCCCCGACCCACGTCGATCATGGCAACGAGCAGGACTAGCTACCGACATGTCCATGGCCGCATTTTTTCCAGGTCTTACCGTCTCCGAGCATCTCATGATGGTGTGCCTGGGGCACGGTGTGAATGACCCCGAACAGGTCGTTGAGGCCAGTTTGGAAGACTTTGGTCTTGAGACTGTCCGCGATTCTGTTCCTGACCATCTCTCTAGTGGTCAAAGGAGCCGCCTTGCACTTGCGGCCGTGTTCTGCCGACCACGTTCTCTGATCATTCTTGATGAACCCGAATC
Organism: Actinomyces vulturis; assembly: GCF_001687305.1. Lineage (GTDB taxonomy): Bacteria > Actinomycetota > Actinomycetes > Actinomycetales > Actinomycetaceae > Actinomyces > Actinomyces vulturis. The sequence goes on along the minus strand of NZ_LZRK01000003.1, from coordinate 21,982 downwards.
CCGTCTTGATGTGCAGGCTCGTGAAGACCTTGGTGAACGCCTGCGTGATGAGTATGAATGCGGCGGAGGTGGCTTCATCGTCAGCCACGATCCAGCCCTTGTCTCCGTGATGGCCACGGCGGTACTAGTCATCGACGAGCATCCTCGCGTGGTCAGTGTTGACGAAGGCGTTCACATCATGCGGACAGGGCTTGTGTGATGGTCACGGCCCCAACCGGTGATCAGCACAGAAATCACCACGACGCTGATCCGCTAGAGAACGCCTTTCCGTCAGGAAAAGCAATCAGTCGCTGGGTACGCCAAGTCACCCTTATCCATTCAGGAAAACTGTCTGAACTCCTCGGTGACGCATACATCGCCATCCTCGCCATGGTCATGAGTGCCTCGATGGCCTGGGCGGTGTTCTTCCGTACCAGCAACGCCACTCTCACCACCCACACAGCCACTCTTTCTACTGAACTGAACTCCATGATGTGTGGGGGCATGGTCATGCTCCTGACGGCAACAATTTTTGGCCCTGTCAGACGAATGGGGCCGATTCACCTGCGCCCCTCGGCAGCTGCCTGGTGGCTGGGACTACCGGGGCGGCGTCGTGCATTTTTCATTCCGTCCGTGCTCTCCACCCTTGGCGCAGGCGCACTGTATGGAGCCATCAGCGGGGCAGTGGTTGCGCGATGCGACCATCACTCAGCAGGCGTCATCGGTGTGGCGATGGTCGCCGGGGCAAGTGTGGGCGTCCTGGCTGTCCTCCTCCTTCAAGCCGCACAGTGCCACGGCACTCACTCGCGCATCGTCATGCCGCTTCTGGCCACACTCGGGGCACTGATGGTAGCCGCTGGCAGTTTCGGATTCTCACCTCGGTTCGATACCGCTGCGCTCCTTACTATCCTCAGCGTCGTCATCCTTTTGTCGGCGGTGGTCTGCCTGGTCCTCTGGCAACGCATCATCTCTCCCCACCTTGTCCGTCTTCATGACCGGGACATCATCGAGATTGCTCGCCGTTCTGCCGACGTCTCCATGGGCACTCTTGCTCTGGATACGCGCGCTGTGGGACGCGTGCTTGCCCCGCCACTCCCACGCGGGAGGAAGGATGCGACCTTCATTGGCAAGTCTGGACTCTGGGGGATTACCTGGGCGAAGGTCTTGAACGACCACAGTGTGAGCGAGTATCGCGGCGATAGGGGAGGGCAGCGTCTGTGGCCGGTTATTGAGCCTCGGAGCAGCGCAAGTGCACCTACCCCCACGGACACATCACCATCGGTTCCTTCGGCTCCCGGCTCACCATCTCGGTCTGCAGGTACTGATGCGATTTCCGACGCCGAACCTGCTGCGATGCGCTCCCGTCACCTCCCAGCCCACTCACCGCGTATCCGGGCTGAACTCCGCAGCGACATTCATCATCGCTCCCACGCCCAACCGATGGCTTTTCTCCGGTGGCGACTGCGCTCTAGTCTGCGCGTTGTAGGCCTCGTGATTGCTGAGGACTTACGACTGTTCAAAGATCAGCCATATCGCTGGACTACTCTCGCTGTCACGATTCTTCTCGCCTGGATTCCCTCTTTTCGTGCCCACTCGACGGTGCCGTTGACGATTGCCTGCGTGCTTATCGCAGCAGGGATTGCCGTGATGACGGTGGCCGATATGTCCCGGCGAAGTTGGTGGGAACCACAGGCTTGGGAATACCTTCCAGTCAGTGATGGATGGCTGCGCCTTGGCCATGAACTGGCCGCTTCCCTGATTCTTCTGCCGTGGACTGTTGCTGTGAGCATGCAGATTTCTCCCCTTCTGGGAAGCCCTCACCGCGCTACAGGATTCGTCGACTCAACGGTTAATCCATGGGTGGCTTGGATGGTTGTGACATTCTTGACTGCCTGCGCACTGGGTGGAGCATGCGTGCGTTCCGGGTTCCGTTCAACTCCGAAATTTAAAGCCCCAGTGGTTTCTTCGCCGTTGGGTTCCCTGCCACCCGGTGCCGTTGAGATGATGCTTGCCGGACCTGATGCCGTGGTGTGTGCGATGATCCCTATGCTCGCGGTGTTTGTTGGTGTTCCACTAGGCAACGTGGTGGTGCTTGTCAGCGTACTGACTACTGCAATTGTTGTGGTATGGGGTATCAAGATTGGCCGTATGGCCTAAAAATCGGTCGCATGGGTGCAATCAGTAAAACTCAATGAGTGACCCGCCTTCACATTTGCGTCACTGGCGTCGTTGTATGGGTGACATCGGTACAACTCAATAAGTCACTTCAGATGTGAGCAATGTCTTGACCATGCCCTTTGAGGTATTCATAGGGAAACTGATAAAGTTTTCCTGTTACCGGCCGGTAGTTCTACCGGTACGTAAGCGGAGAAATCCCACCTGGGTTCCATCTCATAGTCCATGAGTTCATTAGGGAATCGGGTCCTTAACGGTCTCTATAATGACTGTTTTGTGTGCGCTTTGCGCAATGAGGTCTCCGCCTGCGTCTTGGGATGGAGACCTTTTCCATTCCTTGCGGATGCACGACTTCTCGACGTAAGGAACTGCCATCAGCGAGCCCCGTATTAACGAACGGATCCGCGTCCCCGAGGTACGTCTCGTGGGTCCCAGCGGCGAGCAGGTGGGCGTTGTCCGTGTGGAAGATGCCCTCCGTCTTGCCGAGGAAGCTGACCTCGACCTGGTTGAGGTTGCCCCCGACGCACGCCCCCCGGTATGCAAGTTAATGGATTACGGCAAGTTCAAGTACGAGTCCGCCATGAAAGCGCGTGACGCCCGCCGTAACCAGGTCAACACGCAGCTTAAAGAGATCCAGTTCCGTCCCAAGATTGATGATCATGACTACGCCACCAAACGTGGCCATGTGGAGCGGTTCTTGAAGGGAGGCGACAAGGTCAAGGCCTTAGTCCGCTTCCGTGGACGTGAGCAGTCGCGCCCTGAACTTGGTATTCGCCTGCTTCAGCGTCTTGCTGAAGAAGTTGCCGAGTTAGGAACCATCGAGTCTCATCCTCGCCAGGATGGCCGCACCATGGTTATGGTGCTGGCCCCCACGCGAAAGAAAACTGAGGTGAAGTCGGACCAGCGTCGTCGCCGCGAACAGGCTCGTGCCGCCAAGCGTGCATCGAAGACTGACGAAGCAAACGACTGACGGTTTGACCACCGTCCCACCCTGTCGCCACCGCGGCATGGGTCCATAGCCGGATAAGAGGGCTTCTTATCAGGCCGATCCAAGAGGAACATCAAATGCCCAAGAACAAGACGCACTCCGGTGCCAAGAAGCGCTTCCGGGTCACCGGCAGCGGTAAGCTCATGCGCGAGCAGGCCAACAAGCGCCACCTGCTTGAGGTCAAGTCTTCTCGTCGCAAGCGCAAGTTGAGCCAGGATCAGGTCGTGGATAGCGCCAACCTGTCCCAGGTCAAGAAGCTGCTCGGTCGCTGAGCACCCCACAGATTTAGGAGTAACACATGGCACGTGTGAAGAGGGCTGTTAACGCCCAGAAGAAGCGTCGCACCGTTCTTGATCGCGCCTCGGGCTACCGTGGTCAGCGTTCACGTCTCTACCGCAAGGCCAAGGAACAGGTCACGCACTCTGGCGTGTACGCGTTCCGTGACCGTCGCGCTCGCAAGGGCGACATGCGTCGTCTGTGGATCCAGCGCATCAATGCTGCCGCCCGCGCCGAGGGCATGACCTACAACCGCTTTATCCAGGGTCTTACCTTGGCTGGCGTTGAGGTCGACCGTCGCATGATGGCCGAACTGGCTGTCAACGAGCCTGCCGCATTCAAGGCCCTCGTTGAGACCGCCCGTAAGGCTCTCCCCGCAGATGTGAACGCTCCCGCTAAGTGAGTTCACCTGCGTCATAACGTTCAGTGATGCCTCGGTATTGTCACCGGGGCATCACTGTTTTTTTGCCAAAGTACAGAGACCTGACATACTGCTGACTATCAGGCCACCATCGATGCTTTACAAGGGACGCATATGAGTGCTACGCCAGCCAAGCACATGAACCTAGGCCGCTACAGTTCTGTGTCACCATTCGCGCGCACTGAGTCTCAACAGACCGTGGACTTGCGTACCACCTGGATCGATCTGATCACGGCGCGCAACGCTTATCTCAACTCGCCACTTACTACCCGAGCACTTCAGCGCCGTGACAATCGTGCCACCCAGACGCTCGCTCTGCTTCAATCCGACACTGACCATCACTTGTGTGGCATCGATCTGACCTCATGTTCTGACCCTCTCTTGTGTCGCATTGTGTGGGATATTGAGGAATGCGCCTATTGCCTGGCCACACCGCAATCCGCCCACTATGCCAGTGAGGACCTCTTTCACGCGCTGATCTGTGCCATTGATAGGCTTCTTCGTCATGCCTATGGACCTGAACATCCTGAGTACGGCAACTGGTGGACCTGGGAAATTGGAATTGCACGCGCCCTAGCAGACATGATGTGCATTTTGCTTGAGAGCGCAGAACAACTGCGTGATATCCATTGTGATAAGCACAATGACACAACAGATCAGGTGAATACCGAACTGCATGACGTTATCAATCGCAGTGCGCAAGCGATCAACTTTTACGTTCCTGATCCTTGCGAACAATTTGACGGTATTCGAACCCCCCGCCAACCATCCACCGGAGCCAACCGTGTGGATCTATGCCAGGCGCTTACCATCAGTGCAATAGCGACGAACAATCTCGATGCTGCTATCAACGCCTTTATGGCAGTCTTGCCTGTGCTTGCCCCCGTCTGTCATGGAGACGGTTTTTATGAAGACGGGTCTTTTATCCAGCATCATGCCATTGCCTACACTGGTTCGTACGGAGATGTTCTTCTCAGCGGAGTATGCCGCCTCTTTGCGCTCATGCATAAGTACATCGAGCCTTGCCATATCGAACGATTAGGCAGCATCATTACTGACTCCTACATGCCGATTATTGTGAACGGACGCGTCCTGGACTGCGTACGGGGACGCTCAATCGGACGGAAAACAGATCCAGCAACTACGCGTGCTCACTCCATCATGGGGAGCATGATTCGCTGCGCGGCATTCCTCCCTGATGAAAGGGACTCGTGGGCCACGTATATTCGTTTCCAACTCCACGGAGCCACTAACTCAGACTTTTTCTACGATGACTTAGCAACAGTTGCCATCCTTGCTCCTTACGTTGAGGAATCATTTTCATATCGCGGTGATGAATTAGGGCCCCACATCGTTGAGAACTATAAGAGCCATAGCAGTCACTACGTTAACCGTTCACGCGCCTACCAAGCTATGGACCGACTTATCCATCACGCAGATGGCTGGAGCATGGCACTGTCACTCTGCTCGCCACAAATCGCATGGTATGAATACGGCAACAAAGAAAACGGTTGGGGATCACGAACATCATTAGGAATGCGCTACCTCATCACTGCTGTTGACCCTCATCCTTACGACCCCCCTTTTTGGCCCACTCTGGACTACAGCGCCCCACCAGGAACAACGACCGATTCCACACCTCTGCGTATGAACGTCGGCCGCCCCTGGGGAGATGAAACCCCTAGCGGAGGAAACACCACCATCTCGAGCAACGGCACAATCAGCCAAGTGTCAGCAGACCTTTACGCTCCAGACTCTTCTCTTCATGTCCGCAGATTCTGGTTAGCCACCCCCGAGAGCATCATTGAAACGCTGAGTATCTGCGACCCAGGGCGCGGGGGAGTACGCACCACTCTTGACGATCGCATCGTCAATGACCCAAACCACGCACTTATCGTCGATGGGCACGTGTTCACCCCACATGAGCCTGGTCTAGTTACTGATCCGGGATGGGCACATATCCAAGGAACGGGAGGAATCATTTTCCTGACCCCGTGTACCATCCGCGCACACGTCAGGCAACGTCACGGTTCCTTTACAGACATCAACCAGTTTTTCGACATCCACGAGGATGATCAACAACTCCACGCATGGTGGGCAGGCCTTTGGATTGAGCATGAACATCATGCGCACGCAGCATGGAGAATCCTGCCTGGTGCCACACCAGAACATACACGTTGTGTTGCACAAGGCATTATCGAGGCGAACAGTGAGTCAATTAATTGTCCACCGTTAACTCTTAGCTCCCTCACCCATACTCGTCACGCAGTGAACTACAGCGGAATAAACTACGAAACTCAGTGGGATGATCAGTGAGATTGAGCCGAAAACCTACTGCTCGGCGTCGAGAAAACACCTCGGGCACTAGAGTGGAGGTATGACAATGAACCGCGAGCACTTTCGAGATGTGCTGACGAATCCTGACTCCACACGCATTACCCGTATTGCTGCACTGTCTAACAAACACGCTCGCACCACCCACCGCCGCTTCCTTGTCGAAGGACCCGGTGCCGTGAGCGAAGCCATTGCCTTCGCCCCTCACCGTATCCACGACGTCTACTTCACCGAAGACGCCGCAGAACGTCACAGTGACCTCCTGACCGCTGCGAGTGAAGCTGATCTCTACATCCACCTGTGCTCCGACCAGGTTATGCGTACCATCTCTACTGACTGCCAAGGCATCGTTGCCGTAGTCGCCATGGAGGATGCACGTGAACTCAGTGACATCCTGTCTGGAGCAACTCAAGTTCTCATCCTGACTGAAACGCAGGACCCTGGAAACGCCGGCACCATGATCCGTGTCGCCGATGCGTCGGGCGCAGATGCAGTCATCCTGTTGAAAGGTAGCGTGGACGTCACCAACCCCAAGGTTGTTCGTGCCACCGCAGGAAGCCTCTTCCACTTGCCCATTATCGGCGGATGCACCATTGAGGAAGTCCTACGGGCATGCCGTAATGAAGGACTCAGTGTTTTGGCAGCCCACGGACGTGGAGGGGTGGACCTCTACGACGTTCATGACATGCTTACCCAGCCTGTTGCCTGGCTTATGGGTAATGAGGCACGCGGGTTGGAACCGGCACTGCTCAGTCGTGTGGATGCCGTAGTCACCATCCCCATCTTCGGCCACGCAGAATCACTCAACGTGGCCAGCGCTGCCACCGTTTGCCTCTACGAAACGGCTCGTGCCCAACGATAAGCCCACTTGGCCCCTAGTCCTTGAGCGCACTAGGCTTGGTCCTTGGATAAACCACCGATCCGGCAATGGGAAGGTAACACCATGACTGACGCACCTGCGCCAGCGCTCTCACCCCTTGATGAACAAGCAATGACTGCCTACATTGAGCAGTCCATTGCCAATATCGAGAGTGCTCACGATCTTGCAGAGTTGAAAACCGTCAAAGCAGCAGTAGTGGGTGATTCCTCCCCACTCGCCTTGGCCAACCGTACTATCGGTTCACTAGACAAAGCAGACAAACCCACTGCCGGCAAACTCCTTGGTCAAGCACGCGGACGCATTAACGCTGCTCTCACTGCACGTGAAGAACTTCTTACTGCTGAAGCTGAGGAGCAGATGCTTAACAGCGAAAAACTCGACGTCACCACTGTCGAGCCTCGCTATACTCCCGGCTCACGCCACCCCCTCGACCTCCTCATGGATGAGGTTGAAGATTTCTTCACCTCTATGGGTTGGACTATCGCTCAGGGCCCTGAGGTGGAACATGAGTGGTACGACTTTGACGCACTGAACTTCGACGCTGACCATCCAGCGCGTCAAATGCAGGATACCTTCTACATTGACGGTGAAAGTGTCGGTGCGCCAGCTGGTGAGCCTTCCAACCTCGTGATGCGCACGCACACCTCTCCTGTCCAGGCACACGTCATGGTGGAGCAGGAGCCCCCTCTTTACATCGCATGCCCCGGTAAGGTGTTCCGCTCTGACGAACTCGATGCCACCCACACCCCCGTCTTCCACCAGGTTGAAGGCCTGGCCGTGGATAAGGGCCTGACTATGGCTCACCTCAAGGGCGTACTTGACCACTTTGCCCGCGCCATGTTTGGCCCAGACGCCACCACACGTTTGCGCCCCAGTTTCTTCCCCTTCACTGAACCCAGCGCCGAAATGGACCTCTGGTTCCCTCAGAAGAAAGGCGGCCCCGGCTGGATCGAATGGGGCGGCTGCGGCATGGTCAACCCCAACGTCCTACGCGCATGCGGTATCGACCCCGACGTTTACACCGGCTTCGCTTTCGGCATGGGCCTGGAACGCACCCTGATGCTCCGCCATGCCATCGCAGACATGCACGACATCGTTGAAGGAGATCAACGCTTCTCCCAGCAGTTCGGCCTCACCGGAAAGGGACTCTAATATGCCTTTCGTTTCACGCCAATGGCTCAAAGACCACGTTGATCTGCCTGAAGGCCTCACTGCAGAACAGTTGGCTGCTGATCTGGTCAAGGTAGGCCTGGAAGAAGAACAGATCGTTCCTCCTGCCGTTACCGGTCCCCTCGTCGTCGGCAAGGTTCTTACCCGTGACGCCTTCGAAGCCTCCAACGGCAAAACCATCAATTACTGCCGCGTCGACGTTGGTGAATACAACGACGAACCCGGTGTAGGTAAGGAACCCTCTGACCTGCCCAGCCGTGGCATTGTTTGCGGTGCTCACAACTTTGAGGCTGGAGACTACGTTGTGGTTTCTTTGCCCGGAGCCGTGCTTCCCGGCGATTTCGCTATCGCTGCACGCAAGACTTACGGTCACATCTCTGACGGCATGATCTGCTCTGCCCGTGAACTGGGGCTGGATGATACCAACTTCCCGCGCACTGCCGCAGGCATCATCCTCCTTGACGAATGGCTTGGTTCTGCTGAGGCTATTCCTGCCCCCGGCACTGATGCCATCAGCATCCTTGGGCTGGGTGAAGACTTGCTTGAAATCAACATCACCCCAGACCGCGGCTACTGCTTCTCCATGCGTGGCGTGGCACGCGAGTATTCCCACTCCACCGGCGCAGCATTCGTCGATCCCGCTGATCCGACGAACACTGATCGTTTCCCCAACGGCGTGCTCAGCGGCCGTACCGACGGCAGTGAAATCATTATTGATGACCAGGGTCCTATCGATGGCAATCAGGGCTGTGATCGTTACGTGGCTCGTGTGGTGCGAGGTATCGATCCGTCTGCTCCGACTCCGTCATGGATGGCCGACCGCCTCATCGCCGCAGGCATGCGCCCCATCTCTCTGGCCGTCGACGTGACGAACTACGTGATGCTTGACCTAGGCCAGCCTCTGCACGCCTTTGATCTGGACAAGGTCAGCCTTCCCATCGTGGTTCGCCGCGCCACTGAGGGTGAAAAACTGACTACTCTGGATGACGTCGAGCGTACTCTTGACTGTCAAGACCTCCTCATCACCGACTCACCTGAAGGACAAGGCTCTCGAGTTCTTGCCCTGGCCGGTGTGATGGGCGGAGCATCCACTGAGGTTACTGATGACACCAAGAACATCCTCATTGAAGCCGCACACTTCCATCCCGTGAGCATCGCTCGTAGCGCGCGCCGTCATAAGTTGCCCACCGAATCGTCCAAGCGTTTTGAACGCGGCGTTGATACGCAACTGGCCCCTGTTGCAGCGCAGCGCGCGGTTGACCTCCTCGTTGAATACGGCGGGGGAGTGGCAGAAGATGCGGTCACCGATCTCAATAGCACCGAGGCGCCTGCCCCGATCTCCATGCCTGTCTCCGCTTCTGAGCGTCTGACTGGCGTGGCCTATACCCCTGAACGCATCGTCGAACTGCTGACCATGATTGGCTGCACCCTCAATGGTGATGTGACCAGCGTGGAGGATACCGTCGAGGTCATCCCTCCCACCTGGCGCCCCGACTTGGTGGACGTGGCTCACTTGGTTGAAGAGATTGCCCGTTTGGATGGGTATGACGCCATCACTCCTGTTTTGCCTCAGGCGCCGGCAGGAACCGGACTGACTGCTCGCCAGCGTGCTCGGCGCGACGTGATTCGTAACCTTGTCGCTCAGGGTCTCAACCAGGTACTCAGTTACCCCTTCATCGGTGACGTCCACGATTCTCTCGGCTATGCCGACGATGACCCACGTCGCCAGTGTGTCCGCCTGAGCAACCCTCTGGCTGACGACGCCCCCTACTTGCGCACCTCCATTCTTGATTCTTTGGTGGACGTTGCTCGACGCAACGTCAGCCGTGGCCTGGATGATGTGGCTCTGGTTGAGGTGGGCAGTGTCACCGAGCCTGCTGGTGCGGTGCCTGCTCCTATCCCTTCTGTGGAATCCAAGCCGTCCGACGCCGAGTTGGCCGCTCTCGATCAAGGAATCCCGTACCAGCCTTGGCACGTCGGCATCGTGCTTGCTGGCAACCGCCGTCCCGCAGGTGTGAACGGTCCAGGAGAAGCATGGCAAGCCCGTGATGCTATCGATTTGGCTCTTTCCTGTGCTCGCGTACTTGGCGTGAAGGTCACCGTTGAATCTGATGAACGTGCACCATGGCATCCTGGTCGTTGTGCCAAGATTTCATCGGTCGCATCCTGTGAAGTGATCGCATGGGCCGGCGAACTTCATCCGCGCGTTTGTAAGGCACTCGGACTGCCTGCGCGTGCTTGTGCAGCCGAACTCAACCTTGAACCGCTTTTTGCTGAAGTAGAAAAGGCTGCACCACTTACGCCTACACCCGTCTCCACCTTCCCTGTAGCCAAGGAAGATTTCGCCTTCGTTGTTGACGCCGACCTTCCCGCTGCCACTGTTCAGGCTTCCATCGAGGCAGGAGCCGGCGACCTGTGTGAAGGTGTTCGATTGTTCGACATCTTCACCGGCGAACAGGTTGGCGAAGGTAAGAAGTCACTAGCTTTTTCTGTTCGATTGCGTGGCGACCATACGTTGAGCGCCAAGGAAATTGATGCTGTGCGTAAGAAGATTATTAAGCGCACTATTCATACTTGTGGCGCCCAGTTACGCGGCTGAACCACTCGTCTTCTAAAAAGAGATGCCCTTCACATCGGGGGATCGTCGGTACGGGACTTTACGCCGTACGGCGATCCCCCTAATGCGTGCATACTTATGTGTATGAATATTCTTCTCGTTGCCGCATCTAAGCATGGCTCCACGCAAGGTGTTGCTGAAGTTATTGCTGAGGTACTCAAGGAACGTGGTCATAGCGTCGACCTTTTTTCCCCGACTGATGCTCCCGACATCGCTCCTTATGACGCGCTTATTGTTGGCTCTGCCGTCTACATGACTAAATGGATGCCAGAAGCCGTAGACTTTACTAAGCGAGTCAAGCACGAAAAGCCTGGAATTCCTGTGTGGGCATTTTCTGTGGGGTTGTCTGGACTTCCTCAGGGAGAAATCTCTGATCCTTCCCGCGTTGGTCCTGTGCTACTTAACATTCAGGCCAAAGATCATCGCACCTTCCCGGGACGCTTCGATCCTTCGCAGCTTAGTCTGCGTGAGCGCTCCATTGCTCGCCTTGGTGGTGCAAGCGAAGGCGATTGGCGCGATTTTGATGATGTCCGTGACTGGGCCTTAACGATTGCTGATGAGTTGGACAAGTGAATAACACTTTTCTCCCCGCCACCAAGGCTGCTCGCCATGCCTTAATTACTCAACTCTTGGGGCAGTACCGAATCAGTTCACAAACTGATCTTAAAGACGTTCTATCCCAGCATGGTGTGCTCACCACTCAAGCAACCTTGTCCCGTGACCTTGTTGAACTGCGTGCAACCAAGGTGCGATCCTCAACCGGGCGATCGTTCTACCGGATTCCCGAAGCTGGCGCTCCGGGGCAAGTCATGGATCCTATTGTCGATGATGAGCCCATTGAAGAAGTCCGTCCTTCGCGTTTGCAGCGCTGGTGTGCAGACCTGCTTGTTACTGCTGTCCATGCGGGCTCTCAAGTGGTGCTGCGTACTCCACCCGGCGCAGCGCAGTTGCTCGCTGCAGCGCTTGACGATGCAATGATTCCCGGAGTGATGGGATGTATTGCTGGTGACGATACGGTCCTTGTACTTACGCGTACCGAAAAGATCGCCGCCCAGGTTGTGGAACATGTTCTTAGTTTGGCTGCTCATGATCGTCACTCATCTTCACGGGTGGCCGGCGGTTTAGCTGCCACCGTGGAGGAGAACCTTACTGTTGACGATGATGATGAAGGCGTGGTTTACGCCAGCGAGCATGATCTGCGCTCATAAATGTTGTCCTTGTCGCAAACCATGTCCTGTCGTGGTAGCGCGCTGTGACTATTGCTGCTGAGCATGACACACTAACTAACGGCGAGTATTACTCGTCCACACAAGTCCATCCCGCAACGGCGGGTGACCGCAGGAGAAATTCACCGTGAGTGACGTTTTTGAAGAATTGCAATGGCGTGGCCTCGTTGCCCAGCACACCGATCTTGATGCGCTGCGTAGCGCACTAAATGATGGTCCGGTGACCTTCTATTGCGGCTTCGATCCCACGGCACCGTCCCTCCATCATGGGCATCTCGTTGCCGTGAAGGTGATGCGTCATCTGCAGATGGCAGGTCATAAGCCCCTCGCACTTGTTGGTGGAGCAACCGGTCTGGTGGGTGATCCTCGTGACAAGGGTGAACGCGTCCTGAACTCACGTGACGTTGTTGCTGGTTGGACTGATGCGTTGCGTGGTCAACTTGAAAACCTCCTTGACTTTGAAGGAGAGAACGCCGCACGTATTGTCAATAACCTTGACTGGACTGAAGCGATGAGCGCCATCGACTTCCTCCGTGATCTAGGTAAGCACTTCCGTATGGGAACTATGCTTGCCAAAGATATTGTTGCTCGTCGCCTGGCTAGTGAAGAAGGCATCAGTTACACGGAGTTCAGTTACCAGATTCTTCAGGCCAACGACTACCTTGAACTGTACCGTCGTTACGGCTGTACCCTAGAAGTAGGGGGTAACGATCAGTGGGGTAATCTCGTTGGTGGTATGGACCTCATTCACAAGACGGAAGGTGCTTCCGTTCACGTGATGACCAATCCCTTGATCACAAAGGCGGACGGAACCAAATTCGGTAAGACTGAAGGTGGGGCTATTTGGCTTGATCCCACTATGCTTTCGCCTTACGCCTTCTACCAGTTCTGGTTGACGGCCGATGATGCTGATGTGGTTCGATTCCTTAAGGTTTTCACTTTCCTTGACCGTGAAGAAATTGAGCGCTTAGAAAATGCGACACGAGAGAATCCCAAAGCTCGTGAGGCTCAGCGTGTGCTCGCTCATGAAGTGACTACCTGGGTCCACGGTGCTGAGCAGACTGCACGTGTTGAAGCAGCAACACAAGCCTTATGGAGCAATGGCGGCCAAGAGGGGCTTGCTGGCATTGATGCCGCTACCCTGGCTGGCGCTATTGCAGACTTGCCTTCGGTGAGTGGTGTGGTAGGCGAGACTTCCCTGATTGACGCTTTGGTTGGTGTCGGATTAGAAAAAGGACGTAAGGCAGCGCGACGCACCATTGAAGGCGGCGGTGCTTACATTAATAACGTGAAGATTGACGATCCTGAGCGCGTGATTGCTGTTGACGATGTTCTGGCTGGGGGAGTCGTTCTCATTCGCAAGGGACGCCGCCAACTTGCGGCCGTCAAGGTTGTTGACGCCTGAGTCGCTATGACTGACACGCATGAGGCAACTTTAACGCCAGATGGGGCTGTTATTCGACGGGTACGTAGGGCGGTTGTGCATGTTGATTGCATCGATAACGATGTAATTGTTCGTACCCTCGCCGGTGCGGCTCGGTCTGTGGCCAACGCTGTAGATCAGGCGCATTGGCCTGGGGTTTTGGGGACGATTGCTGGTAATGATTCGCTGATCATCGTGTGTGAGAGTCAAGAAAGAGCAATGAAGTTGTGCGCAGATTTCCCTCGTGGTGTTTACAGCGATGGATATTGCTTGCGCTTGGTCGACTATCCCCTGGAGGCTTCTGGTCAGATAAATGCCTCAGAGAGGGAGAACTGACCGACGTGAACGCGTCTTGTAGGAATCAGCAATGAAGTGATTTACGTCACAAATAGGTTTGTTGGTGTGGGGCCATAGTTCGCAGGTGTGGACTATGGTCCCACACGTATTTCTTAATCTATTTTTTGAGAAAAATATACTTCGGTGAAGTAACTGGACTTAACGTCAAGGGTTTGTGTTGTGATTCCAGCGATTAGTGGTGTTGCAAAATTCTGTCATTTAATTCTGGACTTTTAGCCTTTATTCGCAAATGCATAATCATGCATACCTGGTGATGTGTTGTCAGCCACTTTTCGCGCACATTTTCGGTTTCGTACAGGTTATAGTTGTAGATGTCTTTGGTTCTGCATCCACATCCACAAAGGAGTGACCTCACAGATGTCTGCTCAACCGCAAGCTGAAGCGCCTCAGGCGCCGAAGGCTGCACCACTTTCACTTTTTGCGCTGACAGCGCTCGTCATCGGCTCCATGATCGGTGGCGGCATCTTCAGCCTCCCCAGCCAGATGGCAAACGCCGCCGCTCCCGGCCCGCTTCTCATCGGCTGGATCGTCACCGGTTTGGGCATGCTTGCTCTGGCCTTCACCTACCAGCGTCTGGCAGTGTCTCGCCCTGACCTGGATGCAGGTGTTTATGGCTACGCACGTGCTGCATTTGGTGATTATGTCGGTTACTGCTCCGCATGGGGCTACTGGATGAGCGCATGGGTCGGCAACGTCGGCTACATGGTTCTGCTCATGGCTTCTATCGGTGTTTTCCTTCCCGGGTTTGGGGACGGTAACACTGTTCTGGCGATTGCCTGCGCTTCTGTACTTCTGTGGGTCATGCATTTCTTTGTTTTGCGTGGCATTCATGAAGCAGCCGTTGTTAATACTATTGTGACTGTCGCCAAGATTGTCCCCCTTGTTGTCTTCATCATCATCGCCGTCATCTCCTTTAAGGCAGGTGTCTTTACCGCAGACTTCTGGGGCAAGACCACTGAGATTGGTGGCGAATCACTTGGTTCCACGCTTCACCAGATGAAGGGCATGATGCTCGTGACTGTGTGGGTCTTCATCGGTATTGAAGGCGCCTCCGTCTACTCTGAGCGTGCAGCAAGCCGTAAGGATGTTGGCAAGGCCACTGTCATGGGCTTCCTTGCAGTGCTCGCACTTCTCATTTTCGTGAACTTCCTGTCCTATGGCATCCTCAGCCAGCCTGAACTGGCTGACCTGAAGGATCCCTCTATGGCAGGCGTCCTTGATGCAGCCGTCGGCTCTTGGGGTTCTAAGTTCATTGCTGCTGGTCTGATCATCTCCCTTCTGGGTGCGCTGCTCGCATGGGTCCTCATGTGTGCAGAAATCCTGCGTGTTCCTTCCAAGGAAGGCGTGCTTCCTAAGTGGATGGGTAAGGAAAACAAGAATGGTGTTCCCTCCGGAGCTCTCTGGTTGACCAATGCTTGTGTTCAGGCCCTCCTCATCTGGACACTTTTCAATTCATCTACCTACACCAGCCTTATCTACTTGGCATCTGCTCTGATCCTCGTTCCTTATCTCTTAAGCGCTCTCTACCAACTCATGCTTGCTGTCAAGGGTGAAGGTAAGGGCGGCTCTAGTGACCTGTTTGTCGGCATCGCCGCAACTGCGTACACCATTTGGTTGGTTTACGCCGGTGGCCTGGTCTACCTGCTCTTCTCCGGTCTTGTTTATGCCGTCGGTACTGTTTTCTTCGTCCAAGCACGTAAAGAGAACGGTGTTGCTAAGCCTTTCAAGACCTACGAACTGGTCCTCGTCGTTCTCTTTGTTGTCATGGGCTTGACCGCAATCTTTGGTCTTGTCACAGGCTCCATTGACTTCAATCTGTGATCGCATGAGTAATTACTAGTGGGTAACAGTGCTCTTTTTTCACTAGAAGTCGCTAGAACCCACATATTGAGAAGTTTATTTGGGTAACCATATGAACCTCTCAAAGCGAGGTGAAGTGACAAGACACCTTGCACGGTATCTCTGGGTACCACAACAGATAAACAAAGGTGGCGGCCGCTGGTCGTAACCCGCGATTGGCGGCCGCCCCGACAACTCCACCACTCAAAGGAGAGTTTCAAATGTCCGCAACTCCTCACGGCGTATGGTCCGAAAACGGCAAACTGCGACGCGTGATGGTGTGCCAGCCCGGCCTCCAGCATGCTCGTTTGACCCCCACCAACTGTGAAGAACTCCTGTTCGATGACGTTTTGTGGGTTGAGCAGGCTCAGAAGGACCATGATGTCTTCACCTCCCTTATGCGTGAGCGTGGCATCGAAGTTCTCGAAATGCGCGAGCTCCTCGCTGATGTACTCTCCATGCCCGAAGGTCGTAAGTGGATTCTCGATCACCGCGTTACCGATAACTCGGTTGGCGTTGATGTGGCCCTGAACCTTCGTGCATACCTCGACGAAATGGACTCTAAGGCTCTGGCCATTCTCCTCCTCGGTGGCCTGCACGTTGCTGAAGCACCCCTCGAGGTCACTGGTCACATGCTTAAGACCCTCGATGCAGATAGCGATGAACCCACGTGGCTTATCAAGCCCCTGCCTAATACCCAGTTCTCCCGTGATAACTCTTCCTGGATCTTCCAGGGTGTCACCTTGAATCCCATGTACTGGCCTGCGCGTCAGCCTGAAACTCTGCTGGCTGCAGCCATCTACAAGTTCCATCCTCAGTTCACTGACTATGAGTTCCCAATTTGGTTCGGTGATCCCACCAAGTACTGGGGTGACGCAACCCTTGAGGGCGGTGACGTGATGCCCGTCGGTAAGGGCATTGTCGCCATTGGTATGGGTGAGCGTTCCTCTTACCAGGCAATTACCCAGGTCGCACGTAACCTATTCGCACAGGGTGCTGCTGAGCGTGTGATTATCGCTGGTCTGCCCAAGACTCGCTCCGCTATGCATCTCGACACCGTGTTCACCTTCTGTGATCGTGATGTTGTCACTGCATATGGACCGATTGTTGACCGTATCCGTCCCTTCTCTATTCGCCCCGGCGACAAGGAAGGCACCATCGAGATCCATGAGGACGAAGGCTCCTTTGTTGAGACCCTCGGCCGCGCACTTGATGTTAACTTCACCACCGTTTACACCGCAGGCGATGCTATCCAGGCAGAGCGCGAGCAGTGGGATGACGGTAACAACGTCGTGGCTCTTGAGCCTGGTGTTGTTGTTGGTTACGATCGCAACCTTGGCACTAATGCCAAACTGCGTGAAGCAGGCATCGAAGTTCTCGAGATTCCTTCTCGCGAACTCGGCCGTGGCCGTGGCGGCGGTCGCTGCATGACCTGCCCGATTGATCGCGATCCCGTCTACTGATCGGCACCGTGACGGGGTAGTTCTTGTATCTCGTCACTTCCGATCACACCGGTGGTGACACGTGCGCTGCACGTGTCACCACCGCCCCAGGGATTTCATGCGCGACGGAGCACATGTTCCCACCACACAGACACGCCGCGGTGTGTGTCGCTCACTGTGTGTATAGCGTTTATTCGCTACAACTCTTCCGCAGGTCGCAGTGACACCAGTCAATTTCGACCAACCCTTTGAATCACATAACCCAACACGGGAAGGTATTTCCATGACTCATCACGAACTTTTCGGCCGTCATTTCCTCAAGGAAACTGATTTCACCCCTGCCGAATGGCGTTCGCTGCTCGATCTGTCCGCTAAGCTCAAGGCTGATAAGAAGGCCGGCCGCGAGGTGAAGACTCTCAAGGACAAGAACATTGCCCTGATCTTTGAGAAGACCTCCACCCGTACCCGTTGCTCTTTCGAAGTCGCTGCATTCGATCAGGGAGCACACGTTACCTACCTTGATCCCACCGGTTCCCAGATGGGCCACAAGGAATCCGTGGCTGATACCGCGCGCGTGCTCGGTCGCTTCTACGACGGCATCGAGTTCCGTGGCAAGCAGCAGGCTCACGTTGAGATCCTCGCTGATCTCTCTGGCGTTCCCGTCTGGAACGGTCTGACTGACGAATGGCACCCCACCCAGATGCTTGCTGACCAGCTCACCATGATCGAGCACTGCGACAAGCCAATCGAGCAGATCGCTTTTGCTTTCTTGGGCGATGCTCGCAACAACGTAGGTAACTCTCTTCTCATCTCCGGTGCCATGATGGGCATGGACGTTCGTATGGTTGCTCCTCCGGAACTGCAGAACTCTGAGGAGATCGTCGCCAAGGCACTCGAAATTGCCAAGGAGACCGGTGCACGTATTACCATCACCGAGGATGTCGAGGTTGGTGTCAAGGGCGTTGACTACCTCTACACTGACGTCTGGGTTTCCATGGGTGAGCCCAAGGAAGTGTGGGATCAGCGTATTGCCCTGCTCAAGGATTACCAGGTCAATGCTGAACTCGTTGAGAAGACCGGTAACCCCGATGTCAAGTTCATGCACTGCCTGCCCGCATTCCACGACCGCAACACCACGGTCGGCGAGGATATCTTCGAGAAGACCGGCATGCCCGCCCTTGAGGTCACTGATGACGTGTTCGAGTCCGAGCGTAACGTCGCATTCGACGAGGCTGAGAACCGTATGCACACCATTAAGGCTGTTATGGTCGCTACCCTCGGCGAATGGGAGTGAGAACATCCATGCGAATTGTTGTAGCTCTGGGTGGTAACGCCCTGCTCCAGCGTGGCGATAAGCCTGACGCATCAACCCAGATTGACAACGTCAAGGCAGCAGCCGTGGCATTGGCTAAGTTGGCTCAGGACAACGAAGTCATCATCACCCACGGTAACGGCCCTCAGGTTGGTGTTTTGGCTCTTGAGTCTGCAAACGACGAGCGCCTGTCGATGCCTTACCCCTTCGATACCCTCGGTGCCGAAACTCAGGGCATGATTGGTTACTGGCTCCTTCAGGCCATGCAGAACGAATTGCCTGGGCGCAAGGTTGCTGCCATGGTGAACCAGACTCTGGTTAGCGCTGACGATCCGGCGTTTGCCAACCCCACCAAGTTTGTTGGTGAGGTGTACTCCAAGGAAGAAGCCGAGCGTTTGGCCGCTGAGCGTGGTTGGAGCGTTAAGGCCGATGGCGAGTACTACCGTCGCGTAGTTGGTTCGCCTAACCCCGTGGGCGTTGTTGAAACCGACGTTATTCGTTCCTTGGTGGATGCTGGAGTTCTCGTTGTCTGTGCTGGTGGTGGCGGTGTTCCCGTTGTCCGCGGAGAAGATGGCAAGTTGACCGGTGTTGAGGCAGTGATTGACAAGGATCTCACCGCAGCACGCCTGGCCGAAGACCTCGGTGCTGACGTTTTGATGATTCTGACCGATGTTGAGGCTGTATACGAAGGCTTCGGCACTGATGCTGCCCGCAAGATTGAGCGCGCAACTCCCCAGGAAGTTCGCGATATGGGCCTGCCTGCAGGATCCATGGGTCCCAAGGTTGAGGCAGTTTGCCGTTTCGTTGAAGCAACCGGGGGTGCCGGTGCTATCGGTCGACTTGCTGATTCCATTGACGTGATTGCTGGCAAGACCGGCACCATCGTCACTAGGGACGGTAAGTATGGCGAGTGATCGCTAAATAGTCTTCTCGGTCTGTTGGGCTGAGAGTCTTGATAAGGGCGGTGCGCGTACCGTATGGTGCGCGCACCGCCTTTTCTTATGTTGCGTGATGTTTGAGTACAGGCATTATCTATTTAACTGCGAATACTTTTACTGTGTGTTTCGTTTTGAGCGGCAGTCTTCTAAGTGAGTATGCACTGTTGCGTTTTGTCATCACTTTGAGGTGTCTGAAGAACATCTTGAGAATATGTGCGTTTTGCCGATCGAAAAAACTTGCAGATGCTCACGCCATCGGGGATTAGATGGTTAAACTTTTATCATTGATAAGGCGCAGCGTTGCGTCGTTCATGAGCGAATCCGTCGTCCCTGTCGCACTAGAAAGGGTAACTCTATGTCTGCTGCTGCAGTCGCTGAGAAGGGTCCCCAAGGTTCAACAAAGAAGTTGAATTTCCGAGCGCCCTCCGCATTTACTATCCTCTTCGTCCTAACGATTCTGGCAGTTATTGCTACCTGGTTCGTTCCCGCTGGCTCATACTCGAAACTGGTCTACAACGCTGACGCTAATGTCATTGAAGTATCGACTCCAGCTGGTGAAGTCGAAACCTTTGAACCTGACCAGGAATCACTTGATGAACTCGGCGTAAAAATCGATATTGGCGAGTTTACTTCCGGTGCTATTAAGAAACCTATTTCCGTTCCTGGAACCTATGAGGAACTTGAATCCAACCCTGCATCGTTGACTTCTGTTCCGCAGTCCATGGTTGATGGCACTATCGAGGCAATCGACATTATCGTCTTCATCTTCGTTCTTGGTGGCCTGATTGGTGTTGTCAGGGTGACCGGTGCCTTCGAATCTGGATTGATGCGTCTGACAAAAGCGACCAAGGGACGTGAATTCCTGATGGTCTCTGCCGTCTCTTTGTTCATGATCATTGGTGGTACCAGTTGTGGTCTTGAAGAAGAAGCAGTGGCTTTCTATCCCATCATTGCGCCTATTTTTATCGCGATGGGTTATGACTCAATTGTTGTTGTAGGCGCAATTTTCTTGGCCGGATCCATTGGTACTTGTTTTTCGACAATCAACCCGTTCTCGTCAGCTATTGCTAACAACGCCGCCGGTATTGGTTTGATGCAAGGTATGACATGGCGCGTCATCGGTCTAATCGGTGGCACCATTGCTGTCATTATTTATTTGCGGTGGTACTCCTCGAAGGTCAAAGCAGATCCGACGTTCTCTTATTCCTATGATGATCGTGAGGCATTCCGTGACCAGTGGCAGATGGGGGGCGTTGATGACGAACTTCTTCCCTTCGATTGGCGCCGTAAAGTTATCCTGATTCTTTTTGTTGCTGCATTCCCCATCATGGTGTGGGGCGTCATGGCAGGTGGCTGGTGGTTCCCCACCATGGCTGCATCGTTCCTGACTATTACGATCGTCATCATGTTCATCGCAGGTCTGGGCAAGGGAGCTCTTGCTAATGAAAAGATGCTCGTGGACGGATTCAGCGAAGGTGCGGGTAGCCTCGTTGGTGTCTCCTTGATTATTGGTCTTGCGCGTGGCATTAACATGATCCTTAATAACGGGCTGATTAGTGACACCATGCTGTACCACGCTGCTGATGTGGCTTCGAAGATGAGCGGCCCCGCATTCGTGCTTGTTCTGCTCTTCATCTTCTTCTTGCTTGGCTTCGTGGTTCCTTCATCATCAGGTCTGGCCGTGCTTTCCATGCCGATTATGGCGCCCTTGGCTGACTCGGTGGGCATTCCCCGTTTCGTGGTGGTATGCGCTTATCAGTGGGGTCAGTACGCCATGCTCTTCTTGGCGCCGACCGGTTTGGTTATGGCAACACTGCAGATGCTCGATATGAAGTACTCGCACTGGTTCCGTTTTGTGTGGCCCATGGTGGTCTTCGTGTTGGCCTTCGGTGGCGTTTTGCTCGTGATCATGTCTTTGGTCTACGGCTGATCGCGTCAATGCCTAGCGAGCGAGTCGCCCTGAAATGTCGGGACATGACGATTTCTGGTGGTCTTGAAAGCTTACTTCTGTGTAGACATGTACGAGAAGTACACACTGGTATTTAGGTCAGCGAAATTATCGGCAGTACTTGTGAGGCTCGCGAAGCGTCCTGTGTCATGGCGCAACCAGGTTAAAAGTGTCAGGCATCCAGAGGTTACTGTGAGGTAACAAACGAATAGCGACTCTGCTAGGTGAAAATTCTTGAAGTGGGGCGAACTTGAAAACTTAGTTCGCCCCACTTCTTGTTGATATTCCGGTGAAAAATAAACGAATATGACGTCTGTGTTGACCATCACGCCTTGTCGAGTTGACCTGTAGAAAGCAAGGGCCGTAATGTTCTCTCCGGCCCAAGGCGAGCGCGAAAGTGCAAAACGCCAAACGGCTGGTCCAACCCGAGGAAATCGAGAAGGTCCTGTCAGTCAGATCACACGGTTTGAATTTGACAGAAATTCTTCAAGTTCCTAGAGTTGGGCAAGCATTCCGCAAAGAGGAAGTTTTGGTAAATGCCAAATGAAATCTTTGGTGGGCATGTTGTTTGAGAACTCGATAGTGTGTCAAGTTTATTTATGCCATGAGCATGCATGACTTGTTGTTGTGTGTGTTTATTTTTGTTTTGTTTGCTGT
>NZ_KV700385.1:354522-811449 GCF_001687305.1 Actinomyces vulturis | reverse complement strand
AATAAACACACACAACAACAAGTCATGCATGCTCATGGCATAAATAAACTTGACACACTATCGAGTTCTCAAACAACATGCCCACCGACCGTTTCACAAGAGTTTCAACTCTTGCTTCCCCGCCGGAAGCAACTCGCTAATCTTATGTGGATTATTTTTTCTGAGTCAAATTGTCTGACTGTGAGCCTGACCGCTTTTCTCAAATTTCATTCATGAAATTTCTTGAATGTAATCCACTATTAACGATTGTTTCGCCCGCTTCAGAACTTTCATTCGTCCGCGGCAGCGAGGAATATATTAGTCAGAAGCACTCTGGGATCGTCAACTTGAAATCACGTGATGCCCCACACAGCGACGCGGCGCTACCGAAACATCAAGAATGGCGGCCCAGAATTCTCTGGACCGCCATTCTAAATCGTGGAGCTAAGGGGATTCGAACCCCTGACCTTCTCATTGCGAACGAGACGCGCTACCAACTGCGCCATAGCCCCAAAGGACTGCTTAAAAATTCTAAATCAGCCCGCGGCGTTGTTCAACTAAGCCTCGTTGTATCTCATGCCCCTGCTGCTCGGCGACGCTCAATCACCGCATCTAAGTCAATGGGATGGAACTCTTGATCAACGTCAGCCTCAAAAGCAGGACGCACAACAGTAGGACGCATCGGAACAGCAGCACTGTCATAAACAGGTTCATCCCACTGACGCACCTGCCTTTTTGGAGCTCGACCCGCCAGAGTGTAGGTAGGAGGAGGAACCTGAACAGGAACCCATGCCTGCGGTGGAGTACTCACTGAAGAAGTCCGGGTTAAGCACTCAACAACATCAGATACTTCATTAACAGCCAGAGTTTCCTCAAGGACAGATCCTAGAAGTTCATCGTCGTCAGTCTTTTCACGAGGTGCCTCATCGCAGAAAGGACCATCCACATCAATAGATGCGCCACTATGCCCGGCGAACTTACTGGATGCGAGAGAATCGCGACTTCCAGTCACCGTAGTAGAACGGGAAGACTGAGCAGATGCGACACCACGGCGTCTGCGAGTACGATCGAGTTCTGCACGTAGTCGGGCAATGCGCTGATTTTCGCGCTTCTCCATAGACTTACACACGCTAGTGGCACGGACATGAGCAGCGATAGCAAGAGCCGCGACCACAGTAGGAATCAAGGCGATTGCCCAACCAACCAGGCCAACACCTACGGAGATCCAAGCACCGGCGGCAATACCTGTAACCACCGCACAGACAAGCACACGCTTACGGCTTGCCTTACCACGAGCATCCTGGGCGGCAGCGTGACGTTGAAGAGCACGCTCAAGATCGTGAGCGGCGCGCGTTGCCGTCACTACTCTGGGGTTTGTCTTCTTCATACCCCTGACCTCCGGTTGCCGTGGAAAAACTTGACCTCGCTCGTGAGCTTCACAGGAATGCATCGAGCATGATGAACGATGGTGCGTATTGATAATGCGCAGGTGTTTAGAAAAACGGTCTTCGCTATGCGAACGAGCCATCATTTCTCGACGTGAGACCAGCAAAGGAAGCACGTACAACGTGAGAAGGGTGACTGGCGCTAGTAATAACCACATCTCGATTCCCACAGGTTCAAGATACGCAGTGTGAGTGAATCGCCAAGGAAAGCCAGACGGCGTGTTGGCGGGTAATACCAAAGTGTCAGAACACAGTTTTCACATGAGCCACACAGGCCACATTTCATGAGTGAGAATACTTCTCCACACCAGCCCTCAAAAAGGCACGGGAAGATATTAGGCGTCCAATAAAAGACAGTGCAGGCGATCTCCAGACACCACGGTCACCACATCTTCAGGAACTACAGCAATCGCATTAGCCTTGGCCAGAGCAGATACACGAGTCACCCCAGATTCACTGCACGGCTCTGCCCGATAGCCCTTAGTCGGAGAACCCGTGACGTGAACGGGAACAAACTCACGCTTACCTAACGGAGAATGCCACCCCTTAGTGACGGATGCAGGAATTGAAGGGCGGTGAAGGTCAGACCAGCCAGCAATCTGGCGCAGCACCGGACGAACAAACGTCTCGAAAGCAATCTGCGCAGCCACAGGGTCACCAGGCAAGCAGAACACCGGAGTTTCCTCATCAATGGTACCCACGCCCAATTGGCGACCAGGCCACATAGATACCGAATCAAAGCGTACGGTACCCAAAGGAGTAAGGACGTCCTTCACCGTGTCACCCTGACCAACGCTAAGGCCCCCGGTCGTGATAATGACATCAGCACGAACTAATTGATCCTCAAGCGTCTGTGTGAGCGCCTGATGCTCATCTGGAACTGCAGCCACACGGAAAGCTCGACCGCCAGCATCAGAAACAGCTGTCGCCAGTGCGTGGCCGTTAGCATCAAAAACACTGCCAGGTTCACGCTGACTACCCGGTTCAATAAGTTCGTCACCAATAGAGACAATAACGACACGCGGCGCTGGGTGGACTGAAACACGGTTCAATCCCACCGCAGCAATCAACGCAACCTGACGCGCACCCACACGGGAACCCTGTGCAAGAACAGTCTCGCCTTGTTTCACGTCATGACCACGAGGCCGCACTTCCTGCCCCACAGGAACTACTTCACTTATGCGTACTTTAGCCTGCCCACGGTCAGTATGCTGCCAGGGAACAACGGTATCCGCACCGATAGGCAGAGGTGCACCAGAATCAATCAGCACGGCAGATCCTGGAATGAGACTGGTGGTGCGCACGTCACCGGCACGAACGGCGTCAATCACATCAAGAATGACGGGACGATCAGGACAAGCCCCCTCCAGATCTGCGCCGCGCACGGCATAACCGTCAACATTGGCGCAATCCACAGAGGGCATATCAATGCTGGCCACCACGTCTTGAGCAAGTACACACCCCACGGCGTCAGGTAGGGCCACGTCGAGTGGCGGAGCAGCCTGAGCGATATCCAGACACGCAGCCAGGTGCTCGGCGACAGTCCTCATATTGGTCCTTCCCTGGGGGATAGATCGAGCAAAGCCCTCGGTGGCACTCTATCGACAGTTCACATACGGTGCACTTACCCACGCTGCAGGCACAACGTCGTTAAACACAATTCAGCCCCCTCCTTCTCCCCAGATCTGCCGAAAGTGAAGAGTACGGGGAGAGGTCCCCAACCAGCACATCTATGGCTATCAACCTGGCACACTAGAGGTATGACACGCCAATATCGATCTCTGCCAGATACGGGATGGCTTACACATGATGATGCAAAGGAACGTCTGCGCTCAGTCTTGCGTTCTCATCGCGCCCGTCAGCCGCACCCATCTCATGGCCACAATGAGCGGTGTCACCACTTCGCCGAACATGCGCTGTTAGCTATTGGCAGTGCAGACACAGTTGCATGTTACGTTTCTGTAGGCAATGAGCCATGCACACGCCTCCTTCTTGAACAACTTGAAGCCGAACAGCGGCGCGTTCTTCTTCCTGTGCTCGGCCCAGGACTATCTCGCTCATGGGGATACTTTCGTGGCATTGCAGACCTCAGTGAACGAGCTCCGGGCCGCCCACCGGAGCCTAGCGGCGAAGCCCTTGAAGCTGAGGCTATTGCTGAGGCAGGTACCATCATCGTTCCTGCACTTGCTGTGGACCGTCACGGTCATCGTCTTGGCCAGGGGGGCGGTTGGTATGACCGTGTTTTACCTCTACGCAACCCGAATGCCGAAGTGTTCGCCATGGTGTATGCCGATGAGTTAGTTAACCAGGACCTTCCTATTCAGCATCATGATCAGCCTATTGACGCAGTGGTTACGGAGCACGAGTTCTTCCTTATCGAAGGCTCCGTCTTTAGTTCTGCAGTGAAGCCAGCATCTTCTCTAACTTAACTTCCACGCCAAAAAGGAACGTAAGGCTCAGTGCCATATCTGATTCCCGACAAAACAAATTAGTTTTCCCCACAACTCGACATATTGACGGCGACTCCACAAGTCAACACATAATTAAAGGAGAACGGGATAGTTTTGCACAACAGTAAAGGCATGCCTCATCTGTCGTTTCTTCATCGGCCCCAGATCCGTGTCGCTACATCGGCTAAACGCACACTCCCCCTGCCACCCACCTCTCTCCAGCAAACACCCCCTCCTCGACATACTCGACGAAGAACAATTTACGGCTGGGTTTGGAAATGGCGAGCATTACTAGCAGGCATCTGTATCACTCTAGTTACCGCCGGAATACTCATGATGCTCGTGCCACATCGCGGCACACACGTATGGGTACTTCGCCATGATGTTGAAGCTGGGCAAACCCTGAGCCCTGACGATCTCACTCTCAAGCAAGTAGAACCAAACTCATTGCCAGCCTCGGGGCTGGCTGATGAATCCATCATTGGCCAACAAATTCGTATAGGTTTGCCACGTGGAACAGTATTGACGTCATCAATGACTTCCGCGAACCCCGCGGCAGACCTTCTCCCCGGCGAACGACTTATTTCCGTTCATGTCGATGGAGGTGCGCAATTAGCGCAGCCCGGACTTTTCGTTGATATTAGTGGACCACTCCCTGAAGAAAATGACGGGGATTATGGTCTTCTTACCCATCACGCGCGGATAGTTTCTGTTGATAAACCAGAGAGTGAAAAATCACTTCCATCAATAAGCAAGACTAACGTCACACTCATATCCCTTGCTGTTTCAGTTTCAGACGCTAGTCTTGTTTACAGAGCGGCCTCAATTGGCTCACTCAGCATTATGGTGAGTGCGTCCTGACACTCGATTTATTTCATCGAATGCCGCCTGCAAAATCCTCAACGGCGTGCCCAGGGATAAATCTGCCCTTGATACGCATCTCGAAAGGTTCACCATGCTTAAAGGTTTCAAGGAATTCATCTCTCAAGGTAACGTTATCGACCTTGCCATCGCATTCATCATGGGTGCTGCATTCAAACCGATCGTTGACAAGGTTACCGAAGTTCTCATGGCCATCATCGGCCAGCTCATCGGTTCCCCCAACTTTGATGATGTCGGCAAGTTCTCCCTTCTGTCCAACCCCACCGATGCCGCCGATTACATCTACCCCGGCACCATCGTGACAGCAGCCATTAACTTCCTTCTCGTTGCCGCCGCCGTCTACTTCTTCATGGTTGTCCCCATGAACAAGATGCGCGCACGCAAGGCTGTTGAAGAAGTTGCCGCCCCCACTGAGACCGAACTTCTCGGCGAGATCCGTGACCTGCTCGCTTCTAAGTGATCTCACGACTCTCACACATAGGCGTCATCTTTCTCAGGATTGAATTAGCCATCGTATAGCACGTGTGTGCCCCGTCTCTTTAATAGAGCGGGGCACACACATTTTTATGTCTAGCGTTATGCGTCATAACAGCAGTTCAAAGAATTGATCCGATAAGCGCCATCGCGACCAAACAGGCAAAATACATCCAAGAAGATATCTATGACCAGTGAGGAGGAACATCGGCAAGGAGTTGCCGTTCTCTGGACTGCTTGTCAGCAAGATCGCTCTTACGGTCCATGACATCGAAGTCATCGCCGCCACTAAACACATCTCCGCCCGGAACATCTGTTACTGGCCGCGACGAATCCACAGCATCAACGGGTGGCAGGCCCTGCTGCGCACGCCGCCGATCAACCGTACTGAGAGCAACAACGCGCCGGTGCTTCTTCTTAGGCATAACTTGTGGCGAAACAACTTCTTCAGGCATCTACTGCTCCGAAGTTTGAGCACTGCAGCGCCTGACCGCATGGTGAAGAACAGCGTCGATACCACTGCCGCGACGAGTCAGTGCCAATGCCTGGCGTAATTCATCGACCTGTTCTTCTTCGGTACGTTCAATACCGTCCGAGCGTATCCATGCAACAAGTTCATCGAGTTGATCATCACTATATGCCTGAAGCGGTAGCCCCTGAGCAATCGCAGGACGTTCAGCGCGCGCCCCCTGACCAACAGAGGCAACAGCCAGCCCACCAGGAACCACACTCAGTTGAGGACGCTCACCCTGAGATGTGGGAGCATCCGCGCTCTCATCCCAATGGGGTATCTGTGAGGCCTCAAGCGCAGAAGCAGCATCAGCATCGCGGCGGGCCTGGACAAGTTCCAAGACTTCATCACGAATAACACGCGCAGATTCATCCGGGTCAACGAAAACGGCCGCAGAGAATGCCATCACTACTCGCCAACCACGGTTAATCAGACGTTCAACCCAGTGACGGTCACGGATACGTAAAGACGGCTCGGCAACATACGCCTCATCATCAGTCAGGACGGCTACCATCAGTTCACCCGGATAATCGGGGTGACCAATGGCTAAAGGAATACGCACTCCCCCATCCACGCCGTAACGAGGAACAACGGTCAACCCCAAGCGCCACAGGCGTTCAGCCAAGTCCACCAAAAGACGGTCTGGTGCACGGTCCTCACTCATGTCACCGCCTATGCCACCATCTGCTCGGCGAAGCATTTCGCGGAGAAGTCGTGAGCCGGGGGTATGAAGACGATCAGGATCGATGTCATCAGCGTTCAAACAGGAGACTACATCAGTCACTCCGCGTGAAGCGCATAGAGTCTCAACCAATCCCACGAGCCCCTCAGGGGTAGAAACAGAACCAAAAGAGTGGATGGTACGGCCATGAGGAGTCTTGGCGTAACCCACGGCAACGATCACGTGATCACGACGGATAGCTCGAGCAGCAGTCAAATCAACAACCACGAACGGTTCGTGTCGACCGGCCGCAAAGAATGATTCAGTGGCAGGAGAATCTGTTAACGCGGTAGACACTGCGTGACGAATTTCTTCAGCATGACGTTCATTGAGGGCAATAACAGCCAAGGAGCGTTCCGGCGCGGTCAGAGCATGATCAATAACCAAATCGACCACTGCATCAACTTCAGCACGAACAGTTTCTACCGCCGTCATTCCCGGTGCCGGCATCCCACGGCCATCAACGAGGTGCAGCAAAAGCTTGTGCCCCCCGGGAGGGGAAGGAATAGCATCAACGATCCCTTCATATCCGTGGGCAGCAAGAAAACCTGCAATTTCACTATCAAGAGTATTGCGCGCCGTGGATAGAGTGACCGTAGGCATGAACTGGGCTACTTGAGCAGCAAGTGCCTCGGGGGAACGGCGTGGATCACCAATCACCACAACCTGCTCACCACGGACAAAAGCACTTGCCACTTGGCTAACCGGGACAGGCGCACTGGAGTCCACAATCACCACGTCAATCATGCTCTGGGGCGTGACCACATGAGGCACAAGCGTAGGCGGCACAATCCACATGGGGCGGGCCAACCAGGCAACAGGGTGACGGTGAATAATTCCTGCCAGGTCTCCGCTCATGTCTTGATGCAGAGCCAGATACAAAGAGCGCGCTTGCTCCTTGTCATTGTCCACAGCATTACGTACACGTTGTGCAAGGGCTACAGCGACGGGCCCCTGGAGGCTTCCCACATGTTGAGCATCAAGGTGACGAACAGAAGTAGCGAGAGTGGTCAGGGCTTGTGCATCTAAGCCCCCCATATCGGGATCATGAGTCAACGCGTGAGCAAGCACTGACGACCACCATGAGAAAGTCAGTTCAACATCAAAGTGATCCACATCAATATGCTGGGAACGAAGATCGTTGAGGAACTCCACCATGCCAAGAGTGGTGATCTCCTCCATGACTTGCCTGCGCTCAGGAATGAGATGGGCAGAGTCCTCATCTCGTTCGAGAATTTCCATCAGGCACATCAAGTCACGCAGAGGCATTTGGGTAAGATCCTCTTTACCCGCGCCTGTTCCAATGGTGGCATTGAGTTCCGTGCATTCGTCGATAGCTATACCAACAACGCGGGCCATTTCATCGACGTCGATGGTGGCAGGAACGTGGGGCCATGATCCTTCACCTGCAAGAGCAATCCACTGTTGGCGCAGCATCTGCACAGTAACAAGTTCTTGATGGAGGTTATCAATGGCGCGACCAGGACGCACGTAATCACGGGCCTGTTTAACAAAACGCCGCCGCGTGGAGGAAGTCATGTCAACGCTGTGATCGAGGCGCCATTGTTTGGTAGCGGTTGCGATAATCATGTCCGCTGCGGAACGTTCGAATACATCCGGGATGAAGATGTCGAGTGCTTGGCGTACACCAATAAGGACGCCAATGATTTCTCCCCAACGTTCCAAACTTTCCGGGTGATCGATCCCCATGACGTCAACAGCAAACTCAATGTGTTCGTTCACTCGGGGCAAAGTCTGATGGCTGAGGCGATGAACAGTTGCCAGAACGTCAGTTGCCTGGTCGACATCGTCAAGAGCCGCCCCAACCCATGCACTAGCATCAACTTGCTCATCGCATAGTCCCAGACTGTGGGCCCGGTGAAGCAAAGTACGTGCGTGAGCAAGAGTGGTGGAGTCCAAACGATCCAGGCGCGAATCATCCAGTCGTGCTGTGGTGCGGACCTTTTCGCTACCTGAGGTCAGATCAGCCAGGTGCTGGAGGGCCTCGTAAGCACTCACCCCCCATGGCTCGCGGTTACGGTGGAGGGCATCAATGTAACGGGCAAGTTTGTCACGAACGGAAACGAGTTGCTCGCGTTCGTGCATAATGGCTTGCTCATCGAGTTCGGGAACTTGCGCCCCCAAGGAAGTGCCGATGCCATCTACGAGAGTCTGACGCCAGGTAGCGTCATCAGTAAGGTCGATAACAAACTCGCTCAGTCCGGCCTCAGACAGTTGCTGAGCAACTGCGTGGGAATCAGCACTGGCCGCACTGACATACATCACGCTTCGTCCCGACGCCGCGGCGTCTGCTGCGATGGCAGCAACAGTTCCAGCGATGTCACTACCGGGAGGGGTATCAATAAGGATGCTGGCTCCACTCCCCACAGCGTCAATCGCGTTAAGTTGGCTGGAATCTAAGTCACCAACTCCACGCTCTGCTTCAGGGGCTCGATCATTAAAGACCGGAGTCGGAAGGTTAACGTTCAGAGCACGCTGGGCTTGGAGATCTCCGGCGAGAGCAGCAACGATGGCCGACTGGCGTATTCGCTCTTCGGTAGCATCGAGATCCTCAACCAAGGCATTTCCGGGGTGGATGAAAGCACCCACGACAAGACGCTCGTGGAGTTCAAATCCGGGAATATAAGTTTGTCCAAGCGCACTGATGGCTGTAAGTGCCACACGAGGCGTAAATGCGTCGCTTGTCAGACAATTGCGGGCGATGGCGGTGATGTCTTCCGTACAACCGTAAGACTGTAATGCCCTGGTGAGAACGGGGTTCACGTCGATGGAACGTTCAAGCGTAAGGGCTGAGTCCACCGTTGAAGCGCTTAGACGCACGGGGCGAAGAAGAACAGGAGCAGTGACCATGCGCGTGCGCCCATTATGGTTTTCACTCCAGGAGGCCACGCCGAGGGCAAGATGGAGAGGTGCGATCCCGAACTGACGGGAAAGTGCTGAAGTTTGCTGCACCAGATCGCGAACCTGTGCACGAACGCGCGCCAGTGCTGATTGCTCACGGACTAAACTGGAGATGTGCGTGGTTCGTCCTGCATACAACTGTGCAAGACCGGAAGGGTGTGCAGCGGTAAAGTCCACGACGCTTGCGGGCATGGTGATGTCTGCACTGTCATGGGTATTTGCCATGGCTCGTAGTTCACTGCGCCATTGATCAAGAAGTACATCCATTGGGGGACGCTGTTCTTCTGACTCCGTGACGGGAGTATCTTCTAGAGCGCCGCCGCGTAGAGATGAATGAGTTTTTTCTGCATCGTCGACATCCTGAGGATGCTCGAGAGAACTTTTATCATCACGTTCAGATTCACTGGCTTCTTCGAGTTCACTTCCGCAAGATTCAGAATGATTGTCACCTCCCACGCTCGCGACACGATGCTCACGACCACTGTCATGGCTGTCGTCGCCTAAAGTTTCGTCCATTTCCTCAGCAAAGATGTCATTGTCATCATCACGTTGCGACGTATTGGCCTCAGTAATGTCATCAGCCATGACCATCTCAGAGGGGCTTTGGGGGGCTTTATCAGCACCTAAGTTGAAGTCATCAAGGGGCGAGGTGGTGTTCTCTTCGTCGTGTGCGGGCAGAGTTTCGCCCGATTCGGCGGAACTACGGGATCGACCACGAAAGAAGAAAGGCGTCATTACTCCACCATATCGACCATGTCGAAGTGAGCGGTGCAGGCACGCGAGTAAGCATGCACTGAATTCGTGCCCCCGATTGGATTCGAACCAACGACACCCGCTTTAGGAGAGCGGTGCTCTATCCCCTGAGCTACGAGGGCTTGGGGTGCCTAGCCTATCAGCGTTGGCACCGAGCAGATGTTATCGCCTTCCCCAAGGCTGTGTCATTCGACCACGAGGCTCCTCTTCGCGGCACCGTGAAGGAACCACCATAACCGGGCATGAAGCATGGGCAAGAACCGCTTGGGACGTAGAGCCTAGAAGTAGACCAGAGAATCCACCGCGGCCACGAGACCCCACAATGACTAGATCAACAGCAGTGGAGAATTCCACCATGAGTTCAGCCGCGTTTCCATCCAATGCGTGATAAGCCACTTTTCCATCATCTTCAGGTTTAATGGCTTCATTCACTGCACGTTCAAGTCCCGCACGAACATCTGAAATCACAATGTCACGGTCCACAGCAGCAGGAAGCCATGCCAATGCGCCGGCTCCACTGGCAAAGGGAACAGCTGCAACTGCGGTCAGTTCCGCGTCCCACAGACGACGCTCTCCAAGAGCCCAGTTCAGTGCATTACGTGCGGAATCCGAGCCGTCAACGCCCACAACAATACGTTCGACAGGAGTAAAAGCGGTTCCTCCTGTGTGGCGAGGAACTACCACAGTGGGACAGTGAGCGTGAGCAGGAACGGCAAGGGAAACCGTTCCAAGAAGGCGACCAGCGAATCCACCGCCACCACGAGTTCCAACAACAAGAAGATCAACATGGGCAGACAGATCAACGAGAACCCCTGCTGGGTCTCCTGCTTCAAGGGAGGAGGTAACCTCAATACCACGACCTTCGGCGCGTTTCATGGCCGTGTCAAGAACGGCTTGGGCTCCTTGACGTATCGCCGCATCATCAACTGCGGCATATCCACCGTCTAATGCGGCTGCGGTGAAACTCGGCAATGAGTATGCACAAACGAGATGGACACGTGCTCCGGTGCGTTGGGCGCGTGCAAGAGCCCATTCAACTGCACCGAATGACTCATCTGAGCCGTCAACACCAACGAGGATTACAACATCGGATGCCATGATGTTCTCCATTTCTGCACGACAGTGTGCGGGTACACACCCTATTCTGCCCTACTTGGAGAACCGCCGTGGTCAACTCACCCGAATGAAAGAGGGTGAATCAAAAATCTCACGGTAGACGACCCCAGTGGATTCGGTTCCGGCATCAATCATCATGCCACCCCCCATGTAGATACCAACGTGATACCCCCAGTAGACAATGTCACCAGGCTGTGCTTCGGACATGGAAACCGTGACACCAGATGCACCTTGTCCGTAAGTGGTACGGGGAAGGGAGATACCTGCCTGACCATAAACGTACTGAACAAATCCAGAGCAGTCGAAACCTGCAGGAGTAGTACCTCCCCAAACATAGGGGGTACCCAGATACTGAGAAGCAATAGCAGCGATACCACCTGCTGCTGGCGCAGGCGCCACATAGGAATGAGCAACCTGTGTTTCAGCCGGAGTATTAACACCCTGCTCATTATCAGAAGACTCTGACGCACTTACCTGCTGACCTGCATCATCCTGAACTTGCTGCTCAAGTTCGGGAGCGGAAGCAATAACCTCATCAAGTGAGGCTTGCCAAGTAATGTCCTGAGGAACAGTAAGTGCAGTGTTCACGGTCACTGCTTCACGAGCTCCTGCGGTAAGGACTGCGAGATTGTTTTCCTTGAGAGAACCCGCGGAGTCGCCAATCTGGGTAGGGACTGCCGCACCCGCAACTGATGCAACAACGCCAACAGCCACAGAGGAAGCTGCGGCAGCGAATGCATACTGGCGAACGTTGCCGCCATGAGCAGACAGAACGGTCACAGGACGGGCAGCCTTACGGTGTTTGGCGGTATTAGCCATTGCCATGGGGAGTCTCCTGAGCAGGTGCATTGATGAACGAAAAACAAAACTGAAACGAGCCTACATGGCCATCACGTAATTGTCACAAAAAGATGACAACGTGATCACTATGCAGGCTCGTCAATACGATTCATGCGATTACCACAAGTGGCAGTCAGTAAATTCTCAGAATCGCAGGAAAGTGGCTCCACCGTAAACAGAGTGGTACATAACGCCAGAGGACTCATCCACTGCGTCAACCATCATGCCATTGCCGGCATAAATGCCCACGTGACCAGGCCACCACACCACGTCGCCAGGCTGAGCCTCGGAGGCAGAGATGACGGTACCAGACCCGTAGATACCACCGGAAGAGTGAGGAAGAGCGATGCCCATCTGGCCGTAGACATAGGAGACGAGGCCAGAGCAATCGAATCCAACACCCGGGGAGGCTGCACCCCAGACATAGGGGTAGCCAACAAACTGGGATGCAATAGCCACGGCGGAAGAACCAGCGGGTGCAGGTGCTGCAACGGAAGCAGAGGCGACGGAAGAACCATCAGCCTGAACTCCCTGCCCAGCGGTCGTTTGTCCTTCAGATGACTGTGCCTCAGGTTCAGACTGGGCAACCTCACCAACGGGAGCCTGAGCCTCAACGGTGGGTACATCAGCGTCCCACTGGGTGTCAGTGGGGACACTCAGCACAGCATTAGTTGCTACAGCTTCGCGAGCGCCATCAGCGATCACCGCAAGACCAGTGTCTTTCAGTGAGCCAGCAGAATCGCCAACCTGAGTAGCAGTGCCGGCTGCGGTTGCACCGGAAGCGATAACGGTTAACGCCAATCCAGAGGACGCGGCAATGGCCATACCGCGCTTGCTGGTAGGAAGCGCGTTAGTCAGCGGGGTCACCGGTCGTGAAGCCTTACGGTGCCGAGCTGCGGTTTTGGTGGTCATGCATATCTCCTGGCAGTCATACGACAAGCCGCGGTTTCCCACGACTTTCGATACCTGCCCAACAGGGTTTTGGTTTATCCGCCTCCCCGGCAGGTACTGACTGAAGGAGACGTCGCGTAGCAGGGAGAACCCTGCGCTGCACGATGAAGATTACTAGATCATCTCGAAATTGTCACGATAAGGTCACGTCAATTGCCATGCGTTAGCACACACCCGAAAAAACAGGCCGCAACTCACCGGAGTTTATCGCGTGGTTTTGGACAAAGAAGCGTTCTCAACAAAGAGATGCTTTGCCAATTCGTCAGGAATAGTGACCATCTTGTCACCTTTAATCAGATCCACAGTATGGTGTATCCGTTCCATCGCGATTTCTTCACCAGGCATGATTCCTGCTTCGCAAAGTTCATCAAGATAACGCGCTGCAGCTTGAACAGGTTCACCAATGCGGGTGAGTTTACCTGCTGTAACACCACGATCTGGAGTCAACGAGGCAACTGAAATTTCATCAACTGTCACACTCGGGCGAGAACTACTTGCTACAGGAATAGGATTACCAAAAGGATCTTGACTTGCAGTAGCCAGCAAGTCTTCTAATCTCTCTTCCACAGCCGCCCCCATAACGTGTTCCCAGCGGCATGCTTCATCATGGACAAGGCGAATATCAAGCCCCACCACATCTAAAAGGAAACGCTCTGCCAAGCGATGCTTGCGAACAACCTCGGTGGCCAGTTCCCATCCCTCATCAGTAAGTTCAAGTTCTCGATCGTCCTTGACACGCAGAAGACCATCTCGCTCAATTCGAGAAACCGTCTGGGAGACAGTAGGCCCTGAGTGTCCCAGACGTTCAACAATGCGAGCACGAAGTGGGGGCACGCCATCTTCTTCAAGTTCATACACCGTCTTGAGGTACATCTCAGTGGTATCGATGAGTGAGCTCATAAGGGTGCGCCTCCCAACGTCATGGTTGCAAAAATGAGGATGTACTCGTTCTCAGAATAGCCACCACAATCATGAGTCCATCCACATATAGGCACATCGAGCACTTCACAAAAGGCTCTCCAAAACGCTACAAACTCTTTATCTACTCATTGATATTGGCGTGTTCTCAGCGTTTTGTTTCACCAAAGGATAAGTGACAGATCGCTCTACCTGGCAGAAAAACATCAAAGTGACATGGACAGATAATAGACAACGACTGAGATGAATTCGTGAAGAGCACTGTGCCGTATTGCCCGACAGGTGTCATGCTTCATTGAAAACACTAGCGACCTTTAGTCCCAGTTCCAGTAAAACTTGATTAAGAATCTGCGTTGCTGCCCTCAGCATGATCAATCTCTAGTTGAGTGAACTGCGCGCGCTCACGCGGACCATACGAAGTAATAAAAGGACGACTCGACGAGTATGCGAAGTGAACATTCCAGTGTCGACGAGCCCAAATTGCTGCCCATGCGGACACTCCAATTGCAGTCAAGGCCCCAAGCAAAAGCCCCCACCGCGGCCCCCATGTATCACAAACCCAACCGATACCCGGAGCTCCGATAGGAGTCACACCAAGCAAACACATCATGTACAAACTCATTACGCGCCCACGCATATCTGGGTCTGTACTCATCTGGACGGTTTGATTTGCTGAAGTCAGTAGCGTGAGAACAATGAACCCCACAGGAACAGTTGCGATAGCAAATGTCCAATAACTAGGCATCACTGCCATAAGTAGAGAAGCAACCCCCAGGCCAAAAGCAGCAATAATGACGGTCCGCACACGCGGCGTCTTCCTCCGAGCCGCAACAAGGGCACCAGTAAGTGAACCCACGGCAAAAACTGAGGAAATCATGCCGTAAGCACCAGCTTCCAAATGGAAGACACTACGCACCATGGCCACCATCGTCACCTGATAGTTAAGCGTGACCATAGAAACCAAAGAAATAATGATGATAATGACGCGGATATCACTGCGATGACGGACATAAGCTAAACCTTCACGGACCTGCCCCTTGGCCCGCTTAACGCGAGGGACGTCGTAGAAACGATCGGTACGCATGAGTGCCATAGCGGTGGCAGGGAAAGCAAAGGTTAGAGCATTAACTCCAAAAACCCATCCTGGACCGTAAGCAGCAATGACCACACCGGCGGCCGCCGGCCCCACGAGACGAGCAACGTTAAACGATGCAGCGTTCAACCCCACAGCATTGGGTAAGTTCGATGGAGGAACCATCCGAGCAACAAAGATTTGGCGTGCCGGAGAGTCGTACGCGGCCACAGCACCGCTCAATAACGCCGCCAAATACACGTGCCACAACTGAGCATGACCAGCAAGCACATCAACGGTCAAACAAGCGGCAATCAGGCCCATGGCCGTCTGAGTAGCGATCAACAACTTTCGTGTATCCACGCGGTCAGCAATCAAACCAGCATGAGGACCAAGGAGAAGCGAAGGGCCGAATTGGAGTGCCGTTGTCACACCTACAGCCGAAGCAGAATCATTCGTAAGAATACGCAGCACAAGCCAATCCTGGGCCACTCGCTGCATCCACGTTCCGGTATTGGCCACGATCGCAGCGAAGAACCAGATCCGGTAATTCAAATATTTCAACGAATCGAACGTGGTACTCACCGTCGCAGGTTATCGCGACTCGTTCTTATCTTCCACACGGATCCACTGTGCGGATACTCCCGTAAAACAAAAGTAGGTGACGCCGTGCCGGAAGTGCCAGCACGGCGTCACCGAAAAAGTGAATTCAGAAAATAACTGTTCTGAAATCAGCCAATGTGGAAAATCGCCTTAATAGGAGCGAGGGTGAAGTAAACAACAAACAACGCGCCAGTCAACCACATCAACGGATGGATGTTTTTGGCTTTTCCTCTGGCAATGCTCAGAACAATGTAGGTCACGAAACCTGCACCAATACCGTTCGTGATGGAGTAGGAGAAAGGCATCATAACTATGGTGAGGAAGGCGGGGATTGCAATTTCGGGTGCGCTCCACTCGATTTCAGTCACCTGAGTCATCATGAGGAAGCCGACCACTACAAGGGCAGGGGTTGCCGCTTCGTAAGGAACCATGCTGACTAAAGGAGCCAGGAACATAGAAGCCAAGAAGAGTAAGCCGGTGATGATGTTGGCAAAACCGGTACGTGCACCTTCACCCACACCTGCCGCAGATTCAATGTAGGAAGTGTTAGAAGAAACACCGCCTACACCGCCGGCGATTGCAGCCAGTGAGTCAACCACGAGAATTTCGCGGGTCTTAGGCGGATTGCCCTGTTCGTCAAGCAGTCCTGCTTCACCACCAATGGCAACCATCGTACCCATGGTGTCGAAGAAGTCAGCAAGCATGAGAGAGAAGACTAGAAGAAATACGCTCACAGCGCCGAGTTTGTCAACGCTACCCAGCAAGGAGAATTTGCCAAGGGTGCCCAGGTCGGGGGTGGCCAGCGGGGAACCATGCAGCGCAGGAACAGATAGTGACCATCCGGTGAGGTTAATGTCGCCAAAGTCAGGATTGGCGTTGAACGCACCAAGGTGAGCGACAGACTCGATGACCACAGCCAGAATAGTGGAAGCGACGATGCCGATGAGGATAGCGCCCTTCACCTTGCGGATCATGAGAATAAGGATGAGGAAAAGTCCAAAGAAGAACACCAGTACAGGCCAACCCTGGAGGCTACCGCCGAGCCCCAGTTCGAGGGGGGTACCGCCGGAACGGACAACTTTGGCATCCACCAGACCGATAAGGGCAATGAACAGACCGATACCAACAGAAATGGCTGTCTTGAGCTGGGTGGGAACAGCACGGAAGACAGCCTCGCGGAATCCAGTCAGAACCAAGATGAGGATAATGACACCTTCGATAACCACCAGGCCCATGGCATCAGCGTAGGTAACACCTTTGGTGCCGACAATGGAATAGGCAATCATGGCGTTAATGCCAAGGCCTGCAGCCTGTGCGATCGGGAAGTTAGCAACCACGCCCATGATGATCGTCATGATGCCGGCGATGAATGCCGTACCGGCGGCGATCTGAGCGGGCGTGCCCAAAGGAGTAATTCCTTCGTGGACAGTGGACAGGATCAGGGGGTTCAGCACCAGGATGTAACTCATGGTGAAGAAAGTGACGAATCCGCCACGGACTTCACGACCAAGGGTGGACCCGCGTTCAGTAATGTGGAAGAAACGGTCGAGCGCGCTGGGGCTCGTTGCCGATGCAGTGGGTGTGCTCACGTACCCAGATTGTGGCATGACGATGTAATAAAGGTGAAACCTTAAGCGCCTATTGGTGTCAGTTTACGTTATTACATCCTGACGATGACGCGAATACACCAAGTTGGTGCAGAAAAATGCGCGGAACTAGGACGATGAAGAAAGATCCATGTCAGCAGAATCGTCGACATGGGAGGGCGTTACCGGCCATGCCGGCCCCTGATCGGGGACATCGGTTTCAGAGTGAGCGCCACACCCATGATCCACAGAGACCACACGCCCGTCATCTTGAGCCCATTCATTAGCACAAACACCAAACAGGGTGCGCATCGATCCAGCCATCCGCATGAAGAATCCACAGGTAGAGCAGGTGGCATGAGCGCTACGGACACCGTCAGCACGAGGACCATGATCACCGTCATACCAACGCTGGGCCGCTTGAGCGACACCAGTGGCACTAAGAACGCGAGCACGCCCTAAGTCCAACTCATCTAACGCTACTTCGTCAGCCTGGTCTCCTGTTGCTTCCCAACCAGGTTCAAGACGCTCATCTTGTTCGCGAAACGGCAACCGATCAGAACGAGACACATCACCGGGTTGAAGGCGTTCTGACCAGGGCACCCATTCAGGTGCGAGAAGAGCTTCTTCACCTGGGAGAAGCTCCATCTCACTGATGGTTGCTTTCCGCGCACGAGGGGCGCGAGCAACAGTCGCAGCCCAACGCCAACCTCGGTAGCCAGGCATCAGACACTTAAAGTAGTGAGTGACAACGCGCTGTTGTGTACTGGCACTAGCCACATGTTCACCAACGGCATCATCGGCAGCAATTTCACGCAATGCTCGCGCAGCCATGTTAATGGTGTCCCGGCTCGAGAGCACAGCATCTTTAGCAGCGAGGCGTTGCTGCGCTGCATTAGGAAGGCTTCCAGCACGTTCACGAAGTTCAGTCACAACCCCTAGTCTATAAGGTAGGCATAAGGGGTGTGCCCCCGTAGACTCAGAGTATGGTGCGGTTTACTCCTCACCTCAATCTATTATCTGTGCGAAAGGCATGATTCATGGCTGAGAAGCAGTCCATCCTGGGGCGCATCTCTCAACTTACCCGCGCCAACATCAACGCTCTACTCGATCGAGCAGAGGATCCCGAAAAGATGTTGAATCAGTTAGTTCGGGATTACACCTCATCTATTGCTGAAGCCCGCGATGCCGTTGCTCAGACCATCGGTAACTTACGCCTGGCTGAGAAAGATCATGACGCTGACCTCGCTGAAGCTCGAGACTGGGGCGCTAAAGCTCAGGCCGCTGTTGCGAAATCCACACAGTTACGCAACGAAGGAGACTTAGCAGGTGCCGATAAATTTGAATCTCTAGCAAAGATTGCTCTGACTAAGCAGATCGCTGCCGAGCAAGCCGCTAAAGATGCTGAACCCATGATCGAGACTCAGCGTCAGGTTGTTGAGCAACTCAAATCTGGTTTGACTCAGATGGAAAGCCGCCTAACCGACCTGAAAACCAAGCGCGATCAACTCGTTGCTCGTCAACGTAGCGCTGAGGCCCAGGTGAAAGTCCAAGGGGCTATTCGCTCCATTAACCTCATGGACCCCACCAGTGAACTTGCTCGCTACGAGGACCAGGTTCGTCGTCTTGAAGCTCACGCTGAGGGACAGGCAGAACTTGCTGGCGCTTCATTGGAGTCCCAGTTCGCAGAGTTGGAAATGAGTTCCGCTGCATCTGAGGCTGATGCTCGTCTAGCCCAGTTGATGAGTGCCCACAATGGCGTCCAGTTAGAATCTTCCTCCGAATTACCTCAGATTGCTGGCGATTCCTCCGCTGAAGACGCGATCTTCGCAACTCTCTCTGACAAGCAAGAGGACCGGACTGAAGAATCCTCCTACTGACACATTCATTAGTGGTGATGAGCGGCTAAAGAACATCTCTGCCGGCAACTACGGTCAGCTAGACAACATATGGCTAACCCACCGTATCGGCTAAGCGCTCTCATCAAAACGAGTACTTTCTGCTCCGGTGGGGGTGTGCGCTATCACAGCGCACACCCCCACCGGCATTCACATAAAACACAGGACAACAGAGACCTGCTACAACAGCACAGTTTCTAACGCCAGTCACACTTGCTTCTCGCAGGAATCATGACCCTGACGAAGGCCGAGTAAGCCATCTCTACGAAAATCTTAGGCTGCCCCAACTTCACAATAAACAGTTAGGGCATCAAGAAAATACGCAACTTTCCGACATTACTCATCACCACAATATCCGACAGTTTTCAGAGTTTTCACAGCATATTTTCTATAAAGAGGAAGGTTATTCACGGAAGTGTCTTCCCTCTTCTTTTGCCGGTAGCATGAGCTCCATGAGTCGCCCCACTTATCTCCTTGTTGATGGAGAAAATATTGATGCAACGTTAGGAATGAGCGTCCTTGGTCGACGCCCTGAACCTGACGAACGTCCCCGGTGGGACAGGGTTCTGTCCTACTGCAATGGCATGACCGAAGAAAAGACTGGCTCTCATGCCCTTTTCTTCCTCAATGCCACGTCTGGCCACATGCCAATGGGGTTTGTTCAGGCACTTCTTGCAATGAACTACCGTCCCATTCCGCTGTCTGGTGGCTTAGAAGAAAAAGTTGTTGA
Source organism: Actinomyces vulturis (assembly GCF_001687305.1). GTDB lineage: Bacteria > Actinomycetota > Actinomycetes > Actinomycetales > Actinomycetaceae > Actinomyces > Actinomyces vulturis. The sequence continues at coordinate 791,598 of NZ_KV700385.1, read as the reverse complement.
TATCGGTATTCAGCGCACCCTTGATGCGATTGCTGAACGCGGTCCTTGGGCTCAGATTCTTCTCGCTAGCCACGATGGCGACTACATTCCTCAGATTGAACGCCTGTTGAATGTGGGTTGCCAAGTAGGCGTACTATGCTTCCGCGAATTTCTCAACGGGCAGTTAGCCGCTCTCGAGACGCAGGGCCTGCAAATTTACGATCTTGAAGCCGATGTATCAGCATTCACGAGCCCGCTGCCGCGAGTTCGTATTATTCCTTTGGAAGAGTTCGACCCGACCTCCTTCATCTAAATATTTTGATCCACACAACACACAGTGCGCGTCCAGCAAACTTCCAGTTTGGGCGCGCATTGTTGTTCTTATGGAATCATCACGCACTTCTCAGGCTGAAGCCCATCTCCTCGTTGTTGACGATGAACCCAACATCCGAGATCTGCTCGCCTCATCCCTACGCTTCGCAGGCTTTGAGGTATCCGCTGCCGCGAACGGACGTGATGCCCTCCACGCAGTGGAAGAGGAGCGTCCAGACCTTGTGGTTCTAGATGTCATGCTTCCCGACATTGACGGTTTCACCGTGGCACGGCACATGCATGAAAACGGCATGTCCACCCCTATCTTGTTCCTCACCGCCCGTGATGACATGGCCGATAAAGTCCAAGGCCTTACCGTCGGTGGCGATGACTACGTGACCAAGCCTTTCGGTCTGGAAGAAGTTGTTGCTCGCATTCGCGCCATCCTGCGTCGTACCAACCCAGGTTCCCAGAAGAATGATGACGGCAAGATTCGCGTTGCTGATCTCATCCTGGATGAAGACGCTCACGAAGTTCACCGCGCAGGTCAGGACATTGAACTGAGCCCCACAGAATTCAAACTACTCCGCTACCTCATGCTTAATGCTGGTCGCGTACTGTCCAAAGCTCAGATTCTTGACCACGTATGGGAATATGACTGGAATGGCGATGCAGCAATCGTGGAATCATACATTTCCTATTTGCGCCGTAAAGTTGACCAGATTTCCGATACTGATGGAAATGAAGTCACTCCTCTCATTCAGACTCGTCGCGGAGTGGGATACATGATTCGCCAGCCAAAGGCCCAGTAAGCGATGTCTATCCTTTTCCCCAAACGCCAACTTCGCCTGAATTGGCACTGGCGACGTCTTCCCTTAACTGCGCGCCTTACGGTAATGACCACAATGGTGTTGACCGCAGGTCTGGCGATTTCATCAGCCGTGGTCACATCAATGTTGTACACACATTTACTCGGCCAGGTTGATACCCAGTTGACCACAACTGCCGAAGCCATTGGTAATCAGACTCTGCCACAGTTGAAGAGTGGCGAGTCCGAGACGATGCTCTCTACCTACTACGTACATGCCGATTATCTCGACGGTCACACTGACACGTTCCTCTCTGATCGCACTGCCGGCGAATATGGTTTCCCCCATGTGCGCGAAGTGGATCTGACAGATATTTCCCAGGGACCTCGAACGATTTCATCGAATCTTCCACACCATCAGTGGCGTGTAATCACCGGTCAAATCATGGATTCTCGAACCGGCAAGACTATCGGCACTGTTGTCATTGGTCTGCCACTGACGGACATCATGGAAACAGTGGAACGTACTCGTCTCGTCGTAGCAATGACTGGTCTGGCCGTGGTGATGAGTGGTGCGATTATTTCCAGTTATCTAGTACAACGGAACCTACAGCCTCTACGTAACATCGAATCTGTTGCTGGTCGTATCGCTAGCGGGGACCTATCAGCTCGTGTTGACGTGAGCGAGCCCGTGACCACAGAGGTTGGCGGTTTGCAGCGTTCCCTTAACTCCATGCTTGCGCAAATTGAGCAAGCCTTTGATCTTCGTGAAGTAGCTCAGCAGCGTATGCAACGCTTTGTTTCCGATGCCTCTCACGAGTTGCGCACTCCTCTGGCGACGATGCGTGGCTACGGCGAGTTATATCGCATGGGCGGCGTTCCCGAAGAACGCACTGGTGAAGTGATGGGGCGCATTGAAGCTGAAGCAACCCGTATGGGCCGTCTGGTGGAAGATCTTCTTCGCTTGGCTCGCATGGATGAGGGGCACACCATCACCATGCGTCCGGTGGATATGACGGCGCTTGCTGTCCAGGCTCTCATTGATTTAAGCGTTCTTGCTCCAGATCGTGACAGTGCGGTAGTTGCCCTTGATGGGGTAAGCGACGCTCCGAGCATTACGGTGATGGGCGATCAGGATCGCCTGAGCCAGGTGTTAACTAACCTCATCGGTAACATCTTGCGTTACACACCTGAAGATTCTCCCGTGGAGATTGCTTTGGGCAAGGATAAAGAGATGGCCATTATCGAGATTCGCGACCACGGACCGGGAGTGAGCCCAGCCGATATGGAGCGTGTCTTCGAGCGTTTCTACCGCTCGGATTCGTCACGCAACCGTGAAACCGGCGGTTCCGGCCTTGGTTTGGCTATCGTCGCGACAATTATTGAAATGCATCATGGTCATGTCTCGATGCAAAACACTCCCGGGGGTGGCGCTACCGTTCGTATCCTCCTACCGTTGGCGGAACATTCACCTACCGTGTGAGTTCCCAACTTGCTCATCTCCGGTAGGCATTAAAAACGCGACGTACCCAGATAACAAGCGCCAGCGCATCGGTTTCTTTCCCCACAACCATATATTGATGTCTCCCCACTAGGTCTGTTCACAGCAGCATACGGCTAGGAAAAGATTCCTTTCTAGGATGGGAAAACATTCTCATTCTTGGAGGTTCTCATGCCAGTTTTTTCTGTTGACACCGCCCTCATTACTGATGCAGCCAGCCGCACACGCACCCGCATTTCCACAATTCAGGCCGAGGCTGACGCGATGGCTGCGGATTTAACTGATCTACAAACGTCCTGGAGTGGTCAAGCATCAATAGCAATGGGAGATTGTGCTACTCAGTGGCATGCCGCCCAGATCAACGTTCAAGACGTACTCGATTCGATCAGCACTGCCTTAGATCAAGCCGCCATCAGTTACGACGACGCCGAATCCCAAAACTCTTCTCTGTTCCAGACTTCCTAACTTACTTCCCATCCCCACAAGACACACTGATATGTGCACCCTCAGGGGTAAGGTCAGGAGTGGGAGACGACGGTTGTTCCGGGAACTGCCCAGTCAAAAATCCAGTGAGCATCTTCGGGGGCAAGGTTAACGCATCCGTGTGAACCTCCTGCGCCAGCGTCATAGCCGAAGGTTCCACGCCAGTAGGCACCATGAAGGGCGTAGCCAGAGTAGAAGTAGGTTGCCCATGGAACATTAGCAGTTTCATAGGTTGTACCGTCAGCATTTTCGCCACGCATTGTGTCATCGGCAACCTGGCGGGTCACGTAATATACGCCTTGAACAGTAGGAGTGGCAGGAGCACCTGCCACCATACCGACAGGCCCCCATACCAGGCTACGACCTTGATACGCGGCGACGGTGTGGTTAGCAAGATCAATATCAATCCACTTTTCACCAGGTCCCGGCGAATAGGCAGTAATGGCATCTCCGGTAGGGACAGTACGGTCCTGCCAAGCTTGCGCCTCGTCATATTCGAGATCACCAGTGAAATCTTCACCTTTGGAAAATGCATCAACTGCTTGAGTTGCCACATCCTGGGCATTAATAACCGTCCAACCGATGGCACCGTAACGAGTAACTGCCACCTGTTCACCATTACCGTTAACGGTACGTAGACCCTGCTCGGTCTCAGTATTGGTAGCAGCAGCAGTGCTACTAACCCATTGACGAATAGCCTGATCATCAACGCTGAAAGTTGCGGGGTTATCCGGCGATCCCGCTTCGATATCCGCAGCACTGGGCATCACAATCCAGGATGCTTTGACTTGGCGATTTGCAGGAAAGTTGTCGATACCGTCCCACAGTTGGAAGGTAGCATCAAGCGTGGCGTTAGCTTGATCTGCCAATTCTTGTGCCTGTTCAGTGGTAACGCGTGGTTCTTTTTCACTCACGCTGACGGTGACTTGCGCAGGCTTAAGATTGCTTACCAACGCATCAGTAGCCGCCTTAAGTTTGGAAGGGTCCACTTCATAGCCTGCTTGTGCAGGAGTAACTACAAAAATATTTTCGTCGTTCAAAGTGACTTTGGCATTGAGCATAGGCTCAGCAACATCGGCGGTAAGTTGGTCGACATAGGCGGTAAAGACTGCATCATCGCGAGTGATAACGGGAATGATGCTTTCATCATTAATGAGTGCGGTGAAGCGGTCCGGCCAAGATTCACTGCGCTGGAGAATCTGTTCTGCTGTGGCTTCAGCGTTCAGAGTGATACCTAGATCAGCAAGTGTTGCGGTATACGTCGCCGGGTTTGGCCCATCAACGCTCACTTCCAACGTAGCTTTGTCAGCACGCTGGTGAAGATCGTTGATGAGGGCTTGACGGTCCATTCCAGAGACGTCTTGTCCAAGCACGCTTGTTCCAGGAAGAGCACGGTCATCGTAGTGAAGCCCATATGCTGCGGTTCCTGCACCAGCACACAGAACGATCACGCCTGCTCCCGCAATTACAGCGGCTTTCTTGCTTTTCATCCAGTCACGCACCTTTTAAGCCTACCGGCGACCTAGGTCCTATCGCTATGTCGCCAATGGTGACCTCTCCCCTATCGACAAGAAAGGGCGGTGGCCGCCACCCTTACGGATGGCGGCCACCGCCAAAGATTTCATGGGCATAAGTTCATCTGCATAGTGCAAGTTCACTCATGCGCACTGATCGTTGAATCAGTACATACCGCCCATTTCATCGGCGCCACCGGCAGCGGGAGCGGCGGGAGGCTCGGGCTTGTCAGCAACCACAGCTTCAGTGGTCAGGAACAGGCCAGCAATGGAGGCTGCGTTCTGCAGAGCGGAACGAGTGACCTTAACAGGGTCGGCGATGCCAGCCTCGAGGAGGTTGACATATTCACCGGTAGCGGCATTGAGGCCTTCACCCACGGGGAGGTTACGGACACGCTCAACAACAACGCCGCCTTCGAGGCCTGCGTTAACAGCAATCTGCTTAAGAGGGCCTTCAACAGCAACCTTGACGATGTTCACGCCGGTTGCTTCGTCACCTTCGAGGTTGACGGTTTCGAGGGCTTCCTTGGCAGCCTGGATGAGGGCCACGCCACCGCCGGCAACGATGCCTTCTTCAACGGCTGCCTTAGCGTTACGCACTGCGTCTTCGATGCGGTGCTTGCGTTCCTTGAGTTCAACCTCGGTAGCTGCGCCGGACTTGATGACAGCCACGCCACCGGCAAGCTTGGCAAGACGCTCAGAGAGCTTCTCACGGTCGTACTCGGAATCGGACTTCTCGATTTCAGCGCGGATCTGGCTGACACGAGCATCGATGGCTTCCTTGGCGCCTGCGCCCTCAACGATGGTGGTGTCATCCTTGGTGACAACAACCTTGCGTGCACGGCCAAGGTCTTCAAGGGTGGCGTTTTCAAGCTTGAGGCCAACGGTCTCCGAGATCACAGTGCCACCGGTGAGGATAGCCATATCCTGGAGCATTGCCTTGCGGCGGTCACCGAATCCGGGAGCCTTAACGGCCACGGACTGGAAGGTGCCACGCAGGCGGTTGACCACGAGGGTAGCCAGTGCTTCTGCTTCAACATCTTCGGCGATGATGGCCAGGGGCTTGCCGGTCTGCATGACCTTTTCGAGGACAGGCAGGAGATCCTTAACGTTGGTGATCTTGGATTCGACGAGCAGGACGTAGCTGTCTTCGAGGACTGCTTCCTGGCGATCTGCATCGGTGACGAAGTACGGGGAGATGAAGCCCTTGTCAAAGCGCATACCCTCGGTGACATCAAGTTCAAGGCCGAAGGTGTTGGACTCTTCGACGGTAATGACGCCCTCAGAACCAACGCGCTCCATAGCCTGAGCAATGAGGGTACCGATCTGGGGGTCAGCGGCGGAGATGGAGGCGGTAGCAGCGATCTGCTCGGTAGTCTCAATCTCGGTCGCATCGTTGAGGAGCTGGGCAACAACGGCTTCTACAGCCTTGTCGATGCCGCGACGCAGGGCAATGGGGTTAGCGCCTGCTGCAACGTTGCGAAGGCCTTCGCGCACGAGAGCCTGGGCAAGAACAGTTGCGGTGGTGGTGCCGTCGCCTGCGACATCATCAGTCTTCTTAGCAACTTCCTTGACCAACTCGGCGCCAATCTTCTCGAAGGGTTCTTCGAGTTCAATTTCCTTGGCGATGGTCACGCCGTCGTTAGTGATGGTGGGGGCGCCCCACTTCTTGTCAAGGACGACGTTGCGACCCTTAGGTCCGAGAGTCACCTTGACGGTATCAGCCAGAGCGTTGAGTCCACGCTCCATTCCACGGCGAGCTTCCTCGTTGAAAGCAATAATCTTAGGCATGTGTTCCTCCGCTATTTGGCGGTTGTGGCTAGGAGGTGCCCGCGACGGACGAGTTCGCTTCTCTACGTTCTGGTCACGTAGAGCGCCAACCCTCACCTCTAACCGATGTCTGTCACTCGGATAGGTTGAGTGCTAATAGCAATGTTGGCACTCTCAGGGCCAGAGTGCAAGATGCTCGGCCCTGGGCGAAGCGGTAAATTGAGTCACACCGACTCAATTTTCCATTTACTCACCGGTTTCTGCGCGCAATACCACCACGATGGGATTGGACTGCGCTTCATCAGCACTTTCGATAACTTGATCAATACCCAGTAATCGCGCCACTACTTCAGCAGTGGTCTTATCATTTTCGGATGCGTAAAAAACGGTCGAATCAGATGGGTAGTCCATCTCATAAACACCGGGAACCACATCAACTGAGGAAAATCCCTTGAGTTTGAGTTTGTCACCGCTGCGAGTTGCCAGGCCATTGGTGGTAGTGCCGTTGTGAATAGTAATGCCAGTAGAGAAATTCACCTGATTGCTGTCGATGTCATCATCAGCAGGAGAACTCGGCGTGGCCTGAACACTGGCTTCTTCGGTGGGAGCAGCAGTCTGCTCGCTCCCCTGATTCTCAACGGGTTGAGCACTCTCAGTACCCTTACCTAAGGCACTCGCCACCGGGTTATCGCTAGCACTGCCAAGCAAACTTACTGCCCCCCATGCCAAAGCAGGAGCAATGACGAGGATGAGTAAGAGTGGCAACCAAGAGCGCCACATGGGAACACGAGCACGGTGAACACCAACCGGAATGGGGCCGGTAGCGTCAGAGACGTCGAATTCATCCTCGGGGTAATCGTAAGTTTTCACCTCTCCAGGCTACCGGCGAACGGCCAATGAGTGGATACGGCGCGCTACAGTGATCTTATGGTGAGTGAAATACTGATGTGCCCTGTTCACGACTCAGACGTCCCTGACTGCTTTGTGCGCCATTGCCGTGATGCGATGCATCCGTCGTGGGCATCGGCGTTGTCTACTCACGACGCCCTCATCACCGAACTTGCTACTCGTCTATGCCAATCCGAAGCGCAGGGCGTTCGCGTAGCGCCTCGTCCAAGCAATATTTTTCGAGCGCTGTCTCAACCAATTGAGTTCACGAGCGTCCTCATTCTCGGCCAGGACCCCTATCCTACTGAGGGCGACGCCGTGGGTCTAAGTTTTTCGGTCTCTCCCACCACCCCCCTACCCCGAAGCCTGACCAATATATATAAGGAACTAGTCGCCGATGTGGGCGGCGACTACCCGACATCGGGCGATTTGAGTGAGTGGAGTGAACAGGGAGTGATGCTACTGAACACTGTACTAAGCGTAGAAGTGGGCAATGCCAATTCCCATCAGCGTTGGGGTTGGCAACAGGTCACGCAGGATGTAGTACGCATTCTCAATGACCGCGGCCTGCCGTTAGTGGCTGTGCTGTGGGGGCGCAGCGCGCAGTCCCTTTCCTCGCTTCTTCAACAGACACCGATTGTCGCCTCCGCTCACCCTTCGCCTCTGTCTGCCTCCCGGGGATTTTTTGGCTCACGTCCCTTTAGCGCCGTGAATGCTCTTCTTATTGAACAAGGGGCACAACCAATTGAATGGGCAAAGATAACCAGCCCCGCCGCTATGCCCGACCCGCAGCCCTCGTCCTATCAGGCCATGCTGCTTTAGACAAGGAAATGATTCTTTCAAGGTTTTTATTCACCCTTGAACTTCATACCAGCAGTAAAGCCCATGGGGTTGAGGCCGAACTGATTAAGGCTTTCTTCGTCGAGTGCAGCAAAGTCGGGATCATCTTCGAGCACCTCTGCTTCATCGTCAGAGAAAATTGCGTCCATTTCTTGGGTGTCACCAAGAGAAAGATAACTCTGTTCATCCCAGTGGTGAGGGAGAACCGTGTCAACGTAATCCTTAACAGCTTCTTCCATAGTCACGTCATAGCCCATACGCTCAGACATGTACCAGCGGTGTTCAAGAACTTCGTGAAAGATTTCTGCCGGTTCGAGTTTGCGACGTAATTCAATGGGGACAGCATCAAGGGTGGGTTCAAATACGTCCGCCATCCATGCATGAGCCACCTGCTCAATAGGGTCGTTCTTACGCCCCATCAGAGTGCGGTAGGACTCGAGATCGTTAAGCATGCGCTGCCCCTGACGTTCTTCCACGTCAAGACCAGTCAGACGCATGATCTGACGGTGATAATGACCAGCATCAACCACTTTGGGCTGGATAACCATCCGCGTGCCTGCGGCGTCAGTAGCCATGGTGAGTTCACCAACGTCGAAGCCCAGTTCATTGAGTTGCTTAATGCGGTGAGCCACGCGCCAGCGCTCATCAACAGAAAAAGATTCTTCAGCAGTAAGGACATCCCACAGTTCGTTGTAACGATTGACGATACGGTCGCCAATTTCAATGGTATCCACAGTACTTTCGAGAAGCGCTCCGGCCTGGAGGTCCATAAGTTCACCAATGATATTGGTACGCGCGAGATCAATGTCGTACTCGCGTTTACCGTCAGTGAGACCTTCAATGTGAAGTTCGCCAGTTTCGGCATCCACAAGGTAGGCAGCAAAGGCTCCCGCGTCACGACGGAAAAGGGTATTGGAAAGAGAAACGTCACCCCAGTAGAAACCAATGAGATGAAGACGAACAAGGAGAACGGCAAGTGCGTCGATAAGACGAGTCGCAGTTTCAGGACGCATGTACTGACTGAAAAGTGCGCGATAGGGCAAAGAGTAAGACAGATGTTCGGTGACGAGAATCGAGTTGAGTTCTTCACCTTGAAGGTCACTTCGCCCTGTAATCACTGCGGTGGGAGTAACGCAAGGCGCTCCTAGCCGCACTAGGTCACGGAGAAGTTCATACTCGCGGTAAGCGACAGATTCGCCAATTTCTTTAACGGCAATAACGCGTTCGGAGAGGTTCACGAAACGCACGATGTGGCGCGAAAGGCCGCGTGGGAGGGCAGCGAGAACATCGGCGGGCCAGTTCTCGAGAGGGAGTTCCCACGGAAGGTCAAGCAACGCGGGATCAATAGTGGCCGCGGTGATCTTCATGGATTGGGGCATGGGGACATTCTTTCAGGTCGCGGTCTTGAACGCGCGGTAGGCATGCAGGGGCCAGCCCCGATTCGCTTGCGAATCGGGGCTGGCTAACATGCTGTTCAACTACTCGGTGCAGTCGCCATGTGATGCATGACGCTATGCGATCATGCAGGCAGACGCTTGCCGGTTGCTGCGGAGAACAGGTGCTCCTGACCAGGGCGAATGCGGACGTAAATGATTTCGCCCGGATCGGGAGCGGTACGAGGAGGAACGCGAACGATCAACTGGCTAGAGTCTTCACCAGAGCCAAGTTTTTCGGTGGCGCCTTCTGCGCCGACGAGTTCACCATAAACGTATGCGTCCGACCCAAGTTCTTCAACAAAGGACAAGCGCACAGGGATGGAGTTCTCATCGGTGGAGGAGACCACGTCGAGCGCTTCGGGACGGAATCCGATAATGACCTTGCCATTGTCCTCGGGAGTGAGAGCATCAACGGCCAAGCGAGGCAGTTCCACCTTGGCGGCACCGAGGGTAGCAACATTGCCTTCAACATTGAAAGTACCCATGTTCATTGCAGGTGAGCCGATGAAACCTGCAACAAACTCATTAGCGGGCTTCTCGTACATCTCGCGAGGAGTACCCACTTGCTGGAGCAAGCCGTCCTTGAGGACTGCGATGCGGTCACCCATGGTCAGAGCTTCAGTCTGATCGTGAGTCACGTACACCGTAGTCACGCCAAGGGAACGCTGCAGGGAGGCAATCTGGGTACGGGTCTGAACACGGAGTTTTGCGTCCAAGTTAGAAAGAGGCTCGTCCATGAGGAAGACCTTGGGCTTACGCACAATAGCGCGGCCCATGGCTACACGCTGACGCTGACCACCGGAGAGAGCCTTGGGCTTACGATCAAGGTATTCGGTCAGTCCCAGAATCTTGGCTGCTTCCTTAACACGGCGGGCAATCTCATCCTTGGGAGTACCAGCGATCTTCAGAGCGAAGCCCATATTATCGGCCACGGTCATATGAGGGTACAGAGCGTAGTTCTGGAACACCATTGCAATATCGCGGTCCTTAGGCTGGACGTCAGTGACGTCGCGATCGCCAATGAGGATACGACCGGAGTTCACATCTTCCAAACCTGCAAGCATGCGCAATGAGGTGGACTTACCGCAACCAGAGGGGCCAACAAGGACCAGAAACTCACCGTCTGCGATTTCAAGGTTCAACTGATCTACAGAGGGGCGGTCATTGCCCGGGTAGATACGCGTTGCATGATCAAAGGTCACTGTTGCCATGAGTGGCTATCCCTTCACCGGCAGGTACGTGCCGGACGATCCGTAGTGAAAGGTGTCATTGCGTGTCCGCATTGACACTGGCCAACGGAAGGGTTGGCTATGCCCAATCTTGCCATACGAGAGCCCTGTGATGAGGGTCATGGGGTCACGAAGTGGTCACGATCCTCGTGAGGTGTGTCACCCAATTATCAATGTGGGTAGTTACCGGTACTGTGAACCTATGACCGAACGCCCCTCACCGGCGCAAACGCCACCCATGTCTCCACAGTCCGTCTCTACTCTCCGCGCCGGGACGGTTGTGGGTGGATACGAGTTAATTCGCCGCCTCGGCAGTGGCGGTATGGGCGTGGTCTGGGAAGCCCGCGACGCTCAAGGCATACGCGTAGCCATGAAAATTCTTCACCCACAGATCGCTGCTGATCCTGTAGCTCGGCGCCGCCTTCGCCGTGAAGCTCGAGTGCTTGCCCGTTTGAAAGATGCTCGCGTCGCTCGCATCCTCGACATTGAGGCAAGTGAGCATGAACTGTCATTCGTTATTACCGAACTTGTTGATGGCCCCACTCTTCAACACGAAGTGGACCATGACGGCCCTTACGACTTAAACGAAGCAAGCACTGAGTACGCAGATTTGGCGCATGGTCTCCTCGGCGCCCTCAAGGCGGTTCACACTGCTGACGTTATCCATCGCGATCTCAAGCCATCAAACGTGATGCTCAGCAATGACGGCCCCGTCCTTATTGACTTCGGCATTGCCCAAGTGTCTGATGATGCGCGTCTTACCCAAACCGGCCAGGTCACTGGCACTCCCGGTTTTATTCCACCGGAAATGCTTGATGGAGGCACGCCAAGCCCTAGTGTGGACTGGTATGCGTGCGCCGGCGTCCTTCTTTTCACACTGACCGGCAAGGCCCCCTTCGGATCAGGCCCCTGGCAGTCCGTGTTCCGCCGCGTATATGGCGGTACTCCAGAACTTGGAGACTTAGAAGAGAATTGGCCTTATCTTGCTCGTGCTTTCACATTGGCACTAGCACCTGAAGTTGAAGACCGCCTCCCTATTACTGACCTCGTTGCCGTCATTGACGAAATTGCCGGCGGCGGCACAGGAGAAGAAGCCCTAGAAGTTGCCCTCCCAGCCTCGGAGCCCACTGCACTAACCCCCGAACAATACGGCTATACCGCACGCTACGGATCCAGTTTCAATTCTGAGCACTCTACAGACTCTGATACTTCCCCCACACAGGCCGAAGGTACTCAGCCCAGACATACCATATTGCGCGAATGGACTCATCCACAGTCCACACCCAATTCGTACGGCACAGCACTGCCACCAACTCCAACTGCATCAGAAGCACAGAATCAATGGGCTCCTGCTGTGTCAGTTCCGTGGGATGCACAGAATATGGCACCAGCAGATTCTGATTCATTGCCGCCCACATTCAATGCCGCACATGCCTCAACCACTAACCAGGAACACCCAACAGTTCCTGAAGTTCCCCAGTGGGCGCTTCCCCCCACACCGCACCCCTTAATGACAATTGCCTGGGGATTACTCCTCGTAACAATTGGCAGTATTCGCCCGATCTGGGCTCTTGCCGGTGCCAGCATATGGATAGTCATGGCTGGCCTCATTGGCCGCGCACAGGATTCCAAACGCCAACGCCGCTTGCGTCGAGGCAACACATCATTTGCTGACAACCCAGCGATGGTCGTTGCCACACCGTGGTATCTCATCCAAGCCGCCCTAGCTGGCTTAGGCGCTGTTATCGCCGGATGCATTCCCGCACTCATTGTCATGCTAATGAGCAAGATGTCGATTCTGACTGGTGGAATCATCACCGTATCAGCCAACTGGCTCCAAGCAGTTCCTGCAGGAGTACAACCTCGTTTCGTTAGTGGACTGATGATTGCCCTGTTCCTTATGGTTGCCTGGCTCGTTCCATGGAATGCCCCTACCCGCCGCGCAAGTGCAAGCATGATTGGCTTATGCGCCCCAACAAAGTCCTGGAGACTAATCCAAGGATTAGCCCTCATCATCGGCACCGTAATCATCGTGGGCCTGCTGATAAGTGGACACATGCCATCGTCAAGTATTGCCCCTTTTGACTTGTCGATGTAACAACGGCATTTTCCACACTGGAGAAGATTCAGCCTTTGTCCTATTCCTTATAAAATAAAGGACATTACCGATAGAACTGATGTTTCATCAGAATAGAACCGGAGAATTTGTATGTCTACTGCCTCTAATCGTGATGCTGCACGCGCTAAGGCTAAAGCAATGCGCGAAGAACAGGCTCGTGCCGCTCGCAAAAAGAGCATCCTGATTATCGTTGCTGCCACCGTTATTACAGCATTGGTCATCGCTGCGGTCATCTTCGGTTCGAAGTCCTCGAATGGCGCTACTCCTACCGGAGAAACTCCATCCGTTAGTCCTTCGACAGTTGCTGGCATCCCTCCCCATACCACAGAAAATGGTGCGATCCCTTTCGGAAAGGACCTTGTCGCTGGCTCTGTCAATGAAAATGCACCCGTTATTGACCTCTACTTTGATTACGCCTGCCCGCACTGCGCAGAGTTCGAAACTCTACACAGCGCCGAGTTAGCTGAATTAGCGACGAACGGCCAAGCAACTATCGTTCTTCACCCAGTGAAGATTCTTGGTAGCGCTTGGACCGATGCAGTGAATAACGCACTGGCCGTAGTTCTCGTTAAAGATCCTGCGCACGCCATGGATTTCCACAAGAATGCTTTCGCTATCCTTGAAAATGCCGTCAAGACTCAAAATCCTCAAGCTTTGACCATTCAAGCTCTTATTGAAGCTGCAACGAACGCGGGCGTCCCTACTGAAGTATCCACAGAATTTACTCCTACCATCGAAGCCAACACATACCAGCCTTGGACTACTGAGAACACCAAGCATTTCCAAGAAATAGGACTGACTGGCACCCCTTCCCTCCTCATCAATGGACAGAAAGTGGATTTAGCGGAGATCAATACACCTACCGGTATCACCGACAAAATCAACTCCTTGAAGTAAGTCACTACCGCGCAGTTTGCGCGGCACCCTTATTACAAGGCACACTATGGTGCGGTGCAGCAAGCACTTGCACATGCCGTGTTAGCTCAGTTGGTAGAGCAGCTGTCTTGTAAACAGCAGGTCATCGGTTCGAGTCCGATACGCGGCTCCAGCATAAAATCCCTGTGATTCCAAGGAATTGCAGGGGTTTTCTCTATGTTGCGGGTTGGTGGGCGGGGAGCGCTACCTACCCTGCACTACCCCCAAATACCCCATGTTTCGCCGTGCGATGTTCCCAAAATGTTCTCACAACCTCCCCCACCACAAACGAAGGCAAGGTAACAAGTCCTCCCGAATTCAGGGAAACACAACAAACTTCCACGACTCCCCTCCCTCAATGCTCAACACCTGGCGACGATAAATTCTGACTCAAAAGTGAAGCCCCATTGGGAATTAGTTTCCCATCCCCCCCCCACCACTGCTTACCGGCAGATCACTAAAAAAGGTAACGAACTTTACCCTGGTTTTACAGCGAAAAACCCCGTAGACGCCCCTGACACAATCATTCACGCCACGCTTCGCGCGCCACTCCGCATTTACTTTTCCACAATCTATCGGCATGACGCTCAAAAATAGCGCCGCACTCCCCCATAATTACGCAGGAAAGTGAGACGCTGATTCAAGCCTCAAATACAGTCTAAGAAAGTGTACGAACTTTGATGACGTATGGAATCTTGTTTTCTTCACAGTAGATCGCTGCCTGCTGAGCTGCTCGATTGAACATCGATAGGGGAATCGCATCCCCATCGAGTTGTGAAGCCTCCAAGCCGGAGAAAACGAGCAGCACGCCATCTTTTTCTACGCCGTCAATCATGGACTCGATGAGTTCGCTATATTTCTCAACCAACTGCTGGAAGCCCGTTACTACGTCTGGCGGAATCGGATTGGTTCCCGCCTGCCAGCGCCTCACTGTGCGCTCATTAACGGCGAAGCGCGCGGCGACCCATGCGCTGTCAAGGCCCATTGCTTTGCGTAGGAGACGGAGTCGCGACCCGTCAAAGTCACCATTCATGCTCGCCATCCTCCATATCGTCGTATATTCTCCACCCCTCCACCCAGTGGATCTGAGTGATGAGCAGCAGGCCATCGGTTCGAGTCTGATACGCAACTCCAGAGCGAAACGAGAGAACAGAGTACCTCCGATGATCAAATCCCAGAATGTCCCAATTCGAACCCGTTCATCCTGACGTTACACCTCCGAAGGTAGATTACTGCTCCCTCCATCTCGCTACGTCTCGCCCCCAAACCTTATTGATACATATATGTATCGAATTAGTACAACTTTTTAACCCCCTCCGAAGGGTGCGTCAGTTTTCATTCCATGCTAGACGTTTCCCAATAACACACGACCAGCACCTTTTGCTGCAATTAAAGCCTAAAATCCCTATAACAATTTGATAAAGATTTCTCTGAAACCACTGATTAATGACAGTTGCCTTTGCTACGCTCTAAGAGTTCGCGCCAGATTATCTACTGGATGCGATAAGCAACCATTACTCATCATGAAGTGGAGCCCCCTCATGACCAAGTTCAATAAGCGCCTGGGCGTCAGTGCTGTCACCGCCGCCCTTCTCTGCGCTGGCGCAGTAGTCCCTACTGCAAGCGCTGCAGGCGATTACACCTACTCCTGTGATTCACTCGGCAACGCCGTTTTCTCCGTTAACGGTAGTGAAAACCTTGGCATTGTTACCCCCGATGGCGAGCGCCTCAGCGGCCAGAGTGTAACCATTGGCGAGGCCACCAACATGTCTGTCGACGTTTACGTCCAGAACGATGGCAAATGGAGCGGCCCTGAATCTGTCAGCCTCTCCTGCGCACAGCCCGCCGTTGAAACTGAAACTCCTGCCGCCCCCGAAACACCCGCCGAAGAAACCCCCGCCGCCACTCAGCCTGTCGTTGACCCCAACCTCAAGAACCCCTACGGTGACGAGGCTGAGAAGGTTGTCACCCCTGTAACAGAAGACGTGAAGGCCCCCGTCATCGAAGGCCTCTCCGGCGACGAAGCTGCCATCGCTGGAGCAATGGTCTCCGTCGGCAACACCCAGACAGGCCCTTCAGGCGATCAGCGCGTTGCTGTCACCTTCAAAGCACTTCAGAACCACAAAGTTACCTACATCATCACTGACAACAACGGTAACCGCGTTGCCTCTGACGTCGTCCTCGAAGCAGGCGCAGCCGACAAAGTTCTCTACTTCGACGCCAACACCGCCCTCAATGTCAAGATGATCCGTGGCGAAGGTCAGGCTTCATCCCAGAGCGAGTTCGTCGTTAACGTTGACCGCACCGTTAAGCAGCCTGTCTACAAAGAAGAAGCCCTTCCTACCTTCGCTGATTTTGCAGATGAAGCCACCGAAGCTCAGGTCAAGGCTATGGTGAAGGTTGCCGACAAGAAGGTGTCCGAAAAGGGTGAGGTTCGCTACCCCGTCACTTTCGAATCATCCAAGAACTTCGACGTTGTTTACACCTTAATCAACAAAGCGACCGGCGAAGTTGCTACCGTCTACACCGCCAAGGCTGGCTCTGATGCGCACACCCAGTACTTCGATCCCGGTCAGTACGAGCTAAAGATCGAGAAGGTTGGTGGCGAAGTTCTCGAGGCTTCCCTCAACCTCGGCGCAACCGTCAAGGTTCCCGTCGTGAAGACTTCCTATGTCATGCCCGCTGACGCAATCATCGTTGACCCTGCTTACAAGGTCACAGGCGTATGCGTAAACGGCGTTGAGAAGATCAGCGTGGACGTGCGCCAGGACGAAATGATCGACGTTCTCCACTACGGCATCGGCACCCTGAATGATGAAGGCAAACTCATCAACGCCAATGCTCAAAAAATGAAGGAACTCCCCGTCACCGTAGATCGCCCCGAGGGTGATGCATGGATGGGTGTTGTGATCGACGTTGAGAACGCTAAGCTCCTCAACCCCAAGTACGGAGACAAACTCTACTTCGCAAACGGCACCCGCGCCGCAATGTTCCCCCTCTCCGATATTGCACTCGCCTGCAGCACCCCTGAGGCTCCCGCTGACGAAGCAACCGAGGCCCCCGCTCCCGCTGACGAAGCAACCGAGGCCCCCGTTCTCGTTGACGAAGCAACCGAGGCCCCCGCTCCCGCTGACGAAGCAACCGAGGCCCCCGTTCTCGTTGACGAAGCAACCGAGGCCCCCGCTCCCGCTGACGAAGCAACCGAGGCCCCCGCTCCCGCTGACGAAGCAAAGCCTGGCGACTCCAAGGCAAAGGATGAGGCCAAGGCCGAGTCCACCAAGAAGCCAGCAAAGAAGAGTGACAGCAAGAAGGGTCTCGCACAGACCGGCGCTGACGCACTCTCCCTCCTCGGCATTGCCGGTGTCGCAGCTGTTGCCGGTGCAGGTGCTCTAACCGCACGTCGTCGCCACAGCTGAATTAGCACTCACTTCACTAAGGTTCATCACTAATGAAACCCAGTGAAGTCAATGGCAGGGCGCTTCCGCAATACTCGCGGAAGCGCCCTGCCTCATATTCAATTTCAATACCTATTATTCTTATCTTGAACAGTAATCACTACACATAACGTTGAAAGAACACATCATGACACCCGTCTCTCACAGACGAATTGGACGCATCCTCACCGCACTCATCCTCCCCGGTTTTATAGTGATCGGCGCGATTCTCAACATCGTCGGCACTCCGGCGTTTGCCGATGAGACTCCAGCGCCCACACCAACAGCCACTATCGCCCCTACTCCAAGCATGGAAGGCATTCCCGCGGAAGAAGGGAAAATGCCTAACCCAATCGATATGCAAGGCTGGGTCCGAGACTTCTGCGGAGTAGACGATGACGTCATCATCCTCAAAGACCTTCCTGGTGTGGTCTACAGCCAGAACGGCGAGTTTGTCACCGGTGAAGTCCCCATGACTAATGGCGACTACGTGCTCATCACCGCCAATGAAGGCGCCGATGGGGTGAAGCAAATGGTCGTCATGCGAGATCAACTTGCACTCACCAATGAACCCTGTGATGCCCCCGACGCAATCATTCCTGAATCCAAACAAAACAACAATGGAATCTCCGGTCCCGGCTGGATTCCTGCCATTATTGCGGCCATCGTCGGTCTCGGTGTAGGCGTAGGAGCCTTCGCTTGGAAAGAACGGAAGGCAGGCACCAAGAAGAAACATCACCTTGACTGATCCCTTCTAGCCACACCTAAATACTCATCTCAAAGAAGGGGCAAGACAATGACTCTTGCCCCTTCTCCCATTGTGCACGTGCGTTCACTACAGCGTTTACTTCATAGCAAATGGGTTCAAGGTCAGCTCATCTCTACGATGAGACGAGGAAAAATAGTTTCTAGCGTTTCACGTGAAAACTTAGGGCCTGCACAATCTGTCACACCACAAGCAGCCCCCCTTACGCATCCACGCAGCTAGTCAATCGGCGATGCTCTGAAAAGGAACGACGATGTTCACTTCACTGGCGACAATCACTCCACCAGATTACCCGACACTATTCTTCTTCGAGCGGGGTCAGTGGTGGGATTACCTCATGCTCATTGTGGTCACGGTTGCGCTCACTACCGTCGCTTGGCTAGCTCAACGAAACAAATGGGTAGTCCTAGCAGTGTTCATAGTCATCCCATTACTTCTCACCGTTTTCTGGTGGCCACACTCCACTGAAGGGACGAACTCTGCCGGCTGGTTCCCCATCGTTAAGCAATACTCTGCCCTCGCAGGATCCTTGTGTTTGGTGGCGCTGCAGTACTTTCCGCGCTTACGCTACAACAAGTGGTACCTCTTGATTCCACCGTTTATCCTGGCCGTCAACATTATCGAAGCGGTCATCCGTGACTTCCAGTGCTTCTCCATCCACGGCGTAGACCCCTCTCAAGGCATGGTGACATGGGGTGGACCTTGGAACATTATGAATGGCATTGCCGGCATCTTGAACTTCCTTGCTATCTCAGGCTGGATCGGCATCTTCGTAGCCAAAGGTAAGTCCAAAGCCATTATCTGGGGCGACCTCACCATCTGGTGGATCATCGCCTACGACCTGTGGAACCTTTCCTACGTCTATAACTGCCTGGCGGACCGCGCCTGGTACTCGGGCATTGCTCTTCTAGCCGCCTGCACCATCCCTGCCCTGCTCCCCTTCGGAAAAGGTTCCTGGATCCAGTACCGCGCCTACACGCTAACCTGCTGGTCTGCTGTAGTGCTAACCTTCCCACACTTCATGCAGGATTCCATGTTCGCACATCGCTCGGCACATAACCCCACAGCGATGACACTTCTCGCTGCCGCCTCCTTAATCGCCAATATCGCAGTGTTCAGTTACCACATGTGGCGCATCATCAAGAAAAAACGTAATCCTTTCATCCAAGAGGTCTACTCCGACACCCCTTCCTACGCGCGCATGGTTGCCGAACATGCTAGCGAGGATGATAAGCGTCGTATCGCTGCTCGCCTGAATGCTTCTCCTCATGATTTGGGATACGACGCCGTGTACTAACAAACAGCAGAACCAGGGACATCTGAAATGCTTGACTCAGGCATTAGTTCACGGATCCAAAAGATAGAGGTGGTGGGGCAGGTGATCTTTGATCACCTGCCCCACCACCTCTATCTTTCATTGGTTAGTTACTTGCCTTCCTTACCCCAGTTAGGCAGGTAAGTTTTCTCCATCTTCTGGCGAATCTGCTCCTCCCAACTGAATTCGGGTTCACTCCAACCCTCGAAATACTCATCGTCCACTATGTCAGCCCAGGGAGTTCCAGGGCCGGTGGGTGGCCATTCGGGATTGTCAGTAACGGGAGGGCGTATTTCGGCGACTGCCGGATTCTGGCGACCGTAACGCATCCACTGGGTGTAAGTCTCTTCAAATAGAGGTGTTCCATCCCAGCGCCCTGCTGGGGTTCCGGAGTTGAAGAAGCGGCCACCCAGTACTCCGCGCATAAACTTGCCGGTGTGCTGCTGCTTCTTGCTGAACTCAGCTACGCGCTTGACGTAGAGATTCTGCATGTGCGTCATGCAGCCGCCAATAAGTTCAATGTTGAGCCAGTTGATGGCCTTTGGCAGGGCAGTATCGGGCTCGAAACCAATACGCCAGTGATTGATCAAACGCGTCCGTCCACCCTTGAGGGGGACCATGTAGAAGCACCAGGCCACACCGTAATGTTTCATGGTGGGGTAACGGAATGCGTATGAGCCTGGAGCAGCAGGCGGGTTCTTTGTATCCACCCACTGACACAAGTACTTTCCAGGGACCACGTCAGCCCATTCCATGGACATGCCGTGGAAATCAAATGCTGCCACGTCACCAGGGACAAGGGAGTCCGGCTGCTGAAATTCTTCTTGGATCTCGTAGGAGTTGAAGAAAGGCAAGCGCGCGAAGACACGCTCGAGAAACTCCGAAGAAAAGGAACCAGACTTATCGCACCCGATTTGCTTGAAGATGCGGTATACGGCGTAGGCAGGGGCATCAATGTCAACGGCGTAGGTGGATGAATAGGCATTCTTGTAGTTAGCGTCAACCAAGTCATCTGAGGGGTAGTGCCAGGCTTGCTCTTCTGGAGTAGCTTTTCCGGTGAGTTGGGAGAAAACCACCATGCCAGACAGCACCCCTGCTCCGAGCACACCAGCAGTTTTAGCCAGACCTTTCAAGGAAAGAGTCATTTCTCCTCACTTTCTCGTTGTCATGATGAACAAAAGCACCATTGCTTTGTCTCATCACAGGACATCTGCGCACCTCTCTGTGCGCGACGGACCCACCCAGCCTACGATGTCTCCTAGGCTGAATTCAGCCGACTTTTGTCCCAATCATGAAAAATATCGATACCGGAAAACGCCGGTATTCCGCCGATTAACAACGTCGTTGATCGGTGACTTTGTGATGATTCCGCGCTGGTTATCTAGCACCTCTACCACTACAGGAGTTCACTGATGCATTCACTGTTCTTGTGGGAGATTGGCACCCCGACGGTCTATATGATCTGGCTACTAGTTTTTGGCCTCCAGATTCTCATTGCCGAGATCAACCGAC
Organism: Actinomyces vulturis; assembly: GCF_001687305.1. GTDB lineage: Bacteria > Actinomycetota > Actinomycetes > Actinomycetales > Actinomycetaceae > Actinomyces > Actinomyces vulturis. The sequence goes on along the minus strand of NZ_KV700385.1, from coordinate 770,777 downwards.
GGTGGAACTGGACGATCTTTGCCCTGTGGACTGTTGGGGGCATTCTCATGATGCCGTATGCCGCCATTCACGGAACACCGATGGTTGGTTGGTTCCCTTTCGGCAAGTACGCCATCATGGTAGCCACGGCAACAATGACCGGTTTCCTTCTGGTGTACGGCAAGCGTAACCCGCGAAAAGCCCACCGTTATGCCATCTGGTTTGGCGTGGCTTTATGGATTGGATTAACCGCCAACATTATGGAAGCCAATATCCGCGACCTGACGATTTTCTTCCAAGGTGATACCTATTACGCCTGTGGTGCAGATTGGACTTGCCTAGCCCATATCAATGAAACCCACAACGGTATTGACATGATTGCTGGCCTACCTGAAGCTCGTGGCGTAGCCGGCGAGGTAGGTTCACAGGCCTGGTATGAGGGTGTTGCAGCAAACTTCGCTGCTGGCCATGTGGGTATTGACCCTGCCACAGGTTTCCGCACGATTGGCGGTTGGTGGAATATTGCCTCGGCCCTTGCTGGCCTACTCAACATCATCACGATCACTGGTCTAGGCAAGATCATGGTAACTTCCCCAGGGAAACAGAAGGTTCGTGGTCTCATTTGGGTGGACATGGTGTGGCCCTGGGTTATTGCCTACGACCTGTGGAACCATGCTTTTCTCTACAACTCTTTGGCTGACTACACCTGGTATTGCACACTGGCATTACTGCTTGCTTGCACAATCCCTGCATTCACCTGGGCGAAGGGACAGTGGATTTGGTTCCGGTGCTTTACCCTCATGTTCTGGATTGCAGCGAATAACCTGCTCCCCGAGATCTTGGTGCCACCGTCATCAATGACAAACTTCGCCACGATGAACCCTGCAGCGAATATCGCCTGCTCCATGGCAGCACTAATTTCTAACATCGCTCTATTCATGTACTGGATGTACAAGATTAAAACGACGGGTCGTAACCCACTCACGAATGCTCTCTACTTTGAGATGGGCGAGTTCCGCACGATTGTTCGCGAGCACTTCGACGATAAGGATAAATACTTCCTGTGCGACTTCATCAAGGAGACCCCACGTGAACTGGGCTTTGATCCTGACAGTGACGAGCCTCCGACAGACGGCTATGTAGGTCATATGCCGTGGTGGGGGAATGAAGATAAACGCTGGAATAAGCCACGCACTCCATTCAGTGCTGACAATGTTCTCACGAAGAAATCGTAATAGGAGATGAAGCGTTGGGGCCGAGCATTCGCTCGCCCCCAACGCTTCAGTCAACATCTTGATGCATTTGCGAGCATGTTCATGCTCGGGCTGTAATCTCCTCTACGAACTCATCATTGTCATGAACACTACTTCGACCGGTGGGGATGAAGTAGAGGATAAGAGCGATGGGGCAAAGTAGCAGCAAGGAGTGCGCCAAACTCAGATAGTGCCCCACGAGGGGAAGGATAAGAGGCATAACGAATACAGTTACGCCACCGCCCAGGGAGCACAGCGCTGCGGCACGGTTGGGCGAAAGCCCATCAATAGCCACCAAGTCATCCACGGTAATGGGGTAGAGCAAGGCGTTGCCCATGCCGGCAATTACTAAACCGGCAATAATCTGAGGCAAGTGCAAGCCCAGGCCAATCATGAGCGTACCGACAATGGAGGCGGCGATGCTGGCCACGAAAACATAACGCCAGCGGATGAGCAGACCAGCAGACAAGCGCCCTGCTGCCATACCGAGGGGAAATACAGCCCCCAAAGTTGCTGCCGTTGCTGTAGGCACGCCGTTCTCGACCAAACGCGCCACCCCCCAGGCGTAGAGGGAAAACTCCGTGACAAGGCTAAGCGCAACTCGCAGAAGATTCAGCGCAATACGCAGGTGACGCCGCCCGGCTAGTCCTGTCAGTACCTGTTCCTGGGGTGTGTGACTGGGATGGATGTGGTCTTCCATTACTGACGGTGCAGCATCAGTCACCGCGCCCACGGAGACACTGTCATAATCACCCAGATCAGGAACATGAACGGAGGTAGCACCATGAGCCAGAGTGGCACGTGCGAGTTCATCATCGGCAACGTTTTCTGCGCCACCGAATGCTCGGACTGTGCTCACGGGGCCAAAGGCGTCAGAGAGGTCTTTCCGGCGCGCTCGCCCTTTTCGCCCTTCCCAGCGTTCGGCGAATGCTGAGGGGGTGTTGACGAAATCAATGTGACGAATAGTAGCTAGCACGTACATGGCGGGGAGGGCCAGCATCAGTGCGGCCCAGCGTCCGGGAACTCCGGGTAGCGAATCGCAGAAGCCATAAACCAGTGGTGCTGCGATGGATGCTGCTGAGGAGGCGCCGTTGGCCAGAGCGATATCGCGGGCACGGCGAGGACCAGCAAGCACGGCGGGCACGATGAGGATGACCAGCGAGGTTCCGCATCCCACGAGAAGACCGCACACAATGACGAGCCAAATCCATGGGGCGAAGGCCAGGCCGATTGCTCCAAAGACCACCAGGTAGGCGGCCAGGCGGAGGATGGTGCCCGCCGTGGCTTGGAGTAGCCAGCGAGAGAGAAGGCTAAAAACCACCATGCCTACACCAAGGAAGGAACTCAGGATGGCGAAAGTAGCCACCGGAGTGTTGAAATCATTGGCGAGCAGCACCATGAGTGCGCCCACACCGCCGACGTGTGCCCCCACAGCAATTTCGGAGACGAAGGTTGCTGCAAAGATACGAGGGCGTCGGGATTGATGTGTGGAGGTGAGGTTCATATCAGCCGTTTACAGTCAGGATGCGGATGCAGTGACTGCATCTTCCGATTCCGAAGCGGTAACGGAGAGCAGTTCTGCTTCAAGGGAAGGATCTTCACCAAGGGGGTAGCCGCGCAGGCGCCAGTACATAGCCAATCCCGCACCAGTCATGGTGTGCCAGAAGGTAGCGATTGCACAGGGCATAGCCACGGCGGCACCCAAGTGAGTCATGGCGAGGGTTGAGCCCAAGCCTGCGTTCTGCAAGCCCACCTCGATGGACAGGGTCCGGCGATCGGCGCGGGTCAGGCCCACGGCGCGTGCCACAGCGTATCCCAGGGAATAGCCCACGGCATTTTCCAGGGCAATAGCGAAGAAGGTGAGGAAGCCTGCGGTTTCAATGAGCGGTGCGCTTTTGGCCACCACTGCGGCAACAACACCAGCGATAGCTACCACGGAAACCCAGGGCATGATGGGCTGGACCTTGCTGGTTAGGGAGTTAAAGAACACGTTGAGGGCCAGGCCCAAGCCGACAGGCAGGAGGACGATCTTGACGATCTGGATGGCCATAGCCTGAGCATTAATAGGCATATAAGTGCCTGCCAGAAGAAGGGTCAGCAAGGGGGTGACGATGGGGGCGAGCATCGTGGAGAAAGCAGTCATGGACACGCTCAGTGCGGTATTGCCCTTAGCCAGGAAGGTCACCACATTGGAGGTGGTGCCCCCTGGGACGCATCCCACGAGGATAATGCCCACAGCCACAGGTGCAGGCAGGGGAAGGATATGAGCAACAGTCCATCCCACAAGAGGCATCACGAGGTATTGTGCTGCCACACCAACAATGACGGGTTTGGGGTGACGAGCAATCATCGTGAAATCAGGAACGGTAAGAGTCATGCCCATACCGAACATGGTCACAGCAAGCAAAGGAGTCAGATAACCTGCGAGAGGAACAAATGTCGCAGGTGAAAAGAATGCTCCAATAAATGCACTAAGCATGATGAAGGGGAAAATCATCACGGCGATGCGAGCAGATTTTTCTTCTTTGCTCATCTGTGATCCAGCGAGCCCAGGGAAGCCGGGGGTAGCCATAAGTGTTCCTTGAGTTATTGGTTGCGACCTTCATGGAGGGGGATGGTGATAGAGATGAGTTCCCTGCCACCACACCGCAATATAACGCAATAGCACACTAGAACATAATGAGGTTAATACTCTCTGACATAAGTAACGCTAACGACCCCACAAAAACATTGGAAAACCGCGTCGATACGTCAAGATTCCTGATACGAAATTCGCCACAAAAAATGGTGGGTGCCTGACACTTTCGCGTCAGGAACCCACCATGAGAATGAATAGTGCAGCCTCAGGAAAAAGAAGACTACGTCAATCTAGACAGTGACGGTCCAACAAGAAAGGCTATCTTCAAGGCTTCAGAACCTCAGGCGCCGAGTTCTTCGGCCACTCCCCCAAGATTTTCTTCTGCACGGCGACGCAACTCGCGGCGACGGGTCCATGACGCCAGTGACGATTCAGCCACAGCGTCAATCAACAGCACAACGCCCGCCGCTACGCGACCTGCAGGCAAGGATCCGAAACGGGAGCGACGTCGAATAGCAGAGCCAAGGAGGGCGCCACCTACACCCGCCTCCACAACAGTAGCCAGGCGCACAACCCAAGGAAGATCAGTGGCAGTACGAATGTAAGCCTGCCAGAAACTCGAGCCGGGAGCATCAGGATCCTGCAGGAGCATGCCCACACTACGTCCCACAGCGTTAGACAAGCCACGAGGCTCATGGATCACGATGCCGGGAACATCAGCAGGTGCAGTAGCACCACTAAGCACATCAGCAATCACGTCGGGCAAATGCAGTACCTTCAGACATGCGCGCAAACCTTCAAAACCCGGCATGGCCATCGCTTGAGCCACATCGCCCCATTCGACATTTTCAATGCAAGAGGCAATAACTTGCGCGTCCTGACGATCGGTAAGAAACTCCTCGACAAGGTTACGCAGTGCCGGGCCGGGATCATCAACGTCACCCCAGACGTAAAGGCTGCGCATACCCCACGAGTAGGTGCCTTCATCCTCACCATCGGCGAATACTTCACCCTCACCATGACGCGGTGCTGGAACGGCGCGAATGGACATGTCCTTATCGGTAACACGCACGATCAGCGCAGGTAAAGCCTCTTCATCCCAACCGTAGCACCCCACGTCATACCCAGGCCCGGTGTACATCACAACGCGACGATCAGCATCAGGAGCATTCATCACAGCCAGGGGCCGCTCAAGCAAAGTGGCCTGCAACGGAACCGTATAAGCACTCAACGGAGAGATCACGACAGTCCGGGAAGTGTAGGACTCTGGTGACAACGCAGCATCATCCCCACCAGGGTCTGTCACAGCGGACTGCGAGGGCATGGCATCGTAAGAGGCAGGACCAATGGCGACACTCCCCTCAAGGGCGCGGGCAAGTGACTGGGTCAATTCACTCACATCCATGCCGGCTACCACACCACCGCGCTGCGGGGGCGTAACAGCTACGCGGCCCTGCGAGTCCGTCATGAGAGTGAGAGAGAGCAAGTGCAGAGAATCGGGGAACCACTCAAGTCGGGCAACGACTCGACGTTCTTCCAATTCACGCGCCACGTCCTCAGGTGCACTGTTAGGTGCGATCACTACGCCTTCGGTGCGATTCCAACGCTGCGAAGATTCCTGAGCCATGACGGCCTCCCTTACTTGTCAGTCTGACCCCATTGTGTCAGGGTTTGCTCTTCCGTGGGTAGTGTCACGCCGAAAGTTTCACGACAGCGCCACTGCGCGGAGCAAGAATCATGTGTCCAGTAACTTGCGAGTCACTCACTGCGTCCCAACCTTCGATCCCACCGATTTCCTTCATGGAATCTGAATAGTTGAGGACAAAAAGATATGAACCACGCTGAGTGACTTCCACTCCTGCGGGGACGGTCATCTGCGCACCAGTGGAAACGACTCCTGCATAAGCCGCTGCCAAGCGCATAACAGCACTTCGGCCCTGCTCCCCCAGGTCCACACCAACGTAGATAACATGTCCCTCTCCCACGCGACGGTGAGTAATGGCTGGCTGACCAGCCAGAGGACCGGTGGCATAGGAGGCAAGCACCTCGACATCTCCCCCTGCAAATGCCAAGTCATTAGGACTGAGGACCTCAAGTTGCTCGGTCCATGAGTGACCCATGAGAACAGATTCACCTGCAGCCCGAGCCAGTGCCCCCTGTGTGGAGAGAGGAATGTCGGTACTTCCCCATGTGGGAGTCAGTTCGGAGCAAATGGGCTGACATGCAGCGTCTGGTAGCGAAGGGTCTGACCAAGGTTCACTAGGTTCAGCGAGCACAGGCACCTGAGCCATGACACGAACACCGCACAAGTCTGCCATGGAACCACTATCGCCGTTAGGGCGATCAGTGAGGTATCCCCCTTGAACCGCATGACCGTCAACGGTAAACACACCAGTACGCGGGGTAACCACAACACATCCGCCGCGCTCAAGAACCGAGGTACAGCCGTTGATTACGCCAGGGCGAATATAACTAAGTTCTGGCACAACGACGACGCGGTGCTGAATGCTCTCATACTGACCGGATTTTGCATTTCCTTCCCTTTCGTCCATTCGTGAGGCAGGGAGGACATCAACAGGCAAACGATTTTCAAAGCATGTGGCATGCCAACGGGTGAGTGAGCGGGCCACAGTAGAACGTGAGGGGGCAAGCACGTCACCACCTGCACTGTCTGGGCCGATGGCGCTGGAAGATTGCCACATAGAGTCCCAGTCCACGAGGACTGCTGTCTGTGCATTGAACGGTTGGCCGAGCACTCCGCTAAGGCGTGAGAGTACGGCGCCGGTTTCAACGACTTCTTTGAAGGTGTCACTGTCAGGACCGAAGTGAGGCACCATGCCAGAGTGGAAAGTTTCTGCACCGGCCACGGATTGGCGCCACTGAAATTGCATAATGCCATCAGCTCCGTGAGCCATGTGGGCCAGTGATCCGAGAAGGAATTCTCCGCGACGTTTAACTGCATTGCGCAGGCGCCATTGAACCTGACTGGGGGCCTGTTCCATCAGGAGCCAGGGGCGCCCTTTGCCCAGGCCACGCATGAGGTCACCAGTGAAGGCGATCATTTGGGGTGCGCGTGGGTCTGCTGGGTCGGGATAACAGTCGTTGGTGATGAGATCACAGTGTTCTGCCCAGGCCACATAGTCCACAGGTTCGAACAGACCCATGAAATTGGTGGTGACAGGGAGAGTACGTCCAGCATCCGCGAGCGCGGCACGGATCACGTCTTCTTCTGCCTGATAGCAGGCCAGAAGAGAGTCCGAGGAGAAGCGCTTCCAGTCTAGGTCGCGTGCAGGTGAGGGGAAGGTGGAGGTCAGGCGTGGGGCGATAATGTCTTCCACGCTATGCAGTGTTTGAGACCAGAAGGCGGTTCCCCACACGCGGTTGATGGTTTCGAGATTGCCGTAGCGTTCAAGTAGCCAGATTCGGAAGTTATTTTCACACGATTCACAGAAGCATTCAGCGGTGTGACAACCGTATTCATTATTAATGTGCCACATGGCCACACCGGGATGTCCTGCTAGGCGGGTAGCAAGAGCCTTGGCCATATCAGCGAAAGCTTGGCGCATGATCGGTGAGGACGGGCAGTAGTGCTGGCGTGACCCCCAAGCCATGCGTACACCGTGTGCATTCACTGCCAAGGTGGTGGGTTCTGCACGACCAAGCCATGCGGGTGGCGAGGCGGTGGCGCTGGCCATATCCACAGCAATGCCGTTGTCCCAGAGTCGATCAACAAGGTTGACGATCCAGTCAAGGTCGTAGTGGCCACGTTCGGGTTCAAGTAGGGCCCAGGAAAAAACACCGAGGGTCACCATGGTGACTCCGGCCTGTTTCATTAACTCAATATCCTGAGCGATGGTCGCTTCATCCCATTGCTCAGGGTTGTAATCGGCGCCGTAGGCCACGCGGCCGTTGAGGTCCAGGGTGTGAGTTTTCTGGGTCATGAAATCTTCCTCAAGAAACGGTGCTCACCGCTAGCAACAACCAGCAAACAAGGTGGCACCCGGTCATCGTTGACAGTTGGGGGACCGTGCAGGCCCCGTGATGAGGGCCTGCACGACACTATATGCTCAGGCTTTAGTTCCTTGACGGCGAAGTCGGCTGACTTCATACAGGGCGATGCCAGTGGCCACTGCCGCATTGAGGGATTCCACGGTGCGGGAAATCTCAATAGAAGCAATCAAGTCACAGGTTTCGCGAACCAGGCGAGACAGACCTGCACCTTCGGCGCCAGTGACAAGTACCAAGGGCACATTGGCAAGAGAGAGGCCATCAATACTTTCATCTGCTTCACCATCAAGGCCCACCACAAAGAAACCATCTTTCTTCAGAGCCTCGAGAGTACGAACCAGATTGGTTTCGCGAGCCACCGGCACTCGTGCCGCAGCTCCGGCACTAACCTTCCAGACGGTGGCATTCACACCCACGCTACGACGCTCAGGGATAATCACACCATGTGCGTCGAATGCGCCTGCGCTTCGCAGAACTGCACCGAGGTTGTGGGGATCGGTGACCTGATCCAATGCAACTAGCAGGGGCAGCGATCCGCGAGCGCGGGCCTGTGCAGCCAGTTCTTGAGCATCTGCGTATTCGTAGGCAGGAATCTCAATGGCCACTCCTTGGTGAACAGCACCATCAGTGAGTGCTTCGAGGTCCAGTTTGGATACGTCAAGAATTGGTGCCCCCATAAGTGCAGCACGGCGAACCACAGCACCGAGACGATCGTCATTCTCAGAGGAAACCGCCATAAATACTCGGTGAATAGGCACGCCTGCACGTGCCGCTTCAGCTACAGCGTTACGGCCTGCAACAATTTCATGATCCTGAGGCACCTGGAAACGGTTTTTAATCTTTTCAAGTTGCTTGGCTCGAGTAGGTTGAGCTGCGCGTGCTTCAGCGCGTGCCTTGGCTCGTGCTTTAGGGTGTCCTTTGCGGTCTTCAGCACGAGGGGTTGGCCCCTTGCCTTCCAAGCCGTGTTTCTTCTGTCCGCCAGATCCCTTCAAGGGACGCTTCTTTTTTCCAGGCTTGCGGAGTGCGCCGTGGACTTTATCGTTACCGGGCATAGTGTTCTTTCGTCAATGGCACTGAAGTGCGCTAAGTCTGATGTGATGTGTTTCGAATTCGGTATTAAGCCAGGTGCCAGCGTGCTCCGGTGGGGCTGTCTTCAACCACCACTCCAGCATGCGTCAACTGGTCGCGCAGTGCATCTGCACGGGCCCAATCGCGGTCTTGTCGTGCTTGTGCGCGTTCATCCAGCATGGCTTGGACTAGGCTGCCCAGCGCGTCCATGGCTCCGTTCTGGCCGTCTGCTCCCGTGCCGGACATGACGGTTGCTCGCCATGGCTGGGCCAGCGGATCTAGGCCAAGAATCTCAAGCATGGCGCGTGCGCTCAGTGCCAGGTCCCAGACGCGACCCGCATCGGGGTTGGCTCCGGCAAGTTCGGCGTTAAGTGCCTTGATGGTTTGGTGGATCTGGGCGAGTGCTCCGGCCAGGTTAAGGTCATCATCCATGGCGTGAGAGAAGTCCTCGGGCAGGGGGTAGGTGCGCACAAAGTCTTCAGGTGCGTCCACGCCATCAACGCCTTCAGGGGCGTTAGGTGCAAGGGAAGCAGTAAGGACTTCGTGGGCACGGAGCAGTGTGGCAGCGAAGCGCTCGAACATGGCGGCCGCTTCAGTGAGAGTCTCGTCGGAGAATTCCACGGTAGAGCGGTGGTGGACGGTTCCCAGTGCTGCACGCAATGCATAGGCGGGGTATCGGGTGAGCAGTTCGCTGACAACAAGGGAGTTGCCCAAGGACTTACTCATCTTTTCGCCCTTAATGGTGACCCAAGCGTTGTGGACCCAGTGGTTGGCGAATCCCCACCCGGCACCGTGGGATTGGGCTTGCTCGTTTTCATGATGGGGGAAACGCAGGTCGATTCCGCCGCCGTGAATGTCGAAGGTATCTCCCAGGTAGCGCTGGCTCATGGCGGAGCATTCGAGGTGCCAACCTGGCCGGCCACGCCCCCAGGGAGATTCCCATGCGGCGTCTGCCGGTTCGGTAGGCTTGGCGGCTTTCCACAGGGCGAAGTCGCGGGGGTCGCGCTTATCTGCTTCGACTGCTGCGTCGATCTGGCTTTCATCTTCTGTGGTGGCCAGGTCGCTAACGCGCTGGTTGGTCAGTGAGCCGTAGTCAGGCAGGGAAGAGACGGAGAAGTAGACGTTTCCGGGGCTGCCGACGTAGGCGTGGCCGCGTTCCATGAGCCGCTCGATGAGAGCGATCTGCTCAGGGATGTGCCCAGTAGCGCGAGGTTCAACAGTCGGAGGAATGACGCCAAGTGCCTCGTAGGCAGCAGCAAATTCACGCTCGAAGTGCTGAGCATGTGCCCACCACGGGGTGGGGGGCTCAGTGGCTGCGGACTTGGTAAGGATCTTGTCATCAATGTCGGTAACATTGCGGGCCATGATAACGCGCTGGCCTTGACGGGTGAGCCAGCGGCGTAGCACGTCGAAGGCGATGGCGCTGCGCATGTGTCCGATGTGGGGTGATCCCTGAACGGTGGCACCACACAGGTAGATGGTGACTACTCCAGGTGTGACGGTGGGAGCCAGGGGCACTACGGCGCGCTGGGCAGAGTCGTACAAACGTAACGTGGGCTGGGCTACGTGCTCATCAGGGGTATTCACTATCCCAGGCTATCGCGGGCGGCTAGGGATTACCTAGCCTGTTTCTTTCCGACGTCACTTAGCATGAGGCACTTCACCTCACCTGCCAGCTTAGTAGAGAGGTACTTATTGGTCGACTCGGTAAACCAGAGCAGTGGCAATGGCCATAACTCCTTCACTGCGTCCGACGAATCCGAGGTGGTCAGTGGTGGTGGCGCTGAACATGACGGGTGCGCCGGCGGCGTCTGTGAGTGCTTGGCGCGCTTCGTCCATGCGTGCGCTCACGCGCGGGCGCTGGGCCACGAGTTGAACAGCGATATTGCCAATCTCGAACCCTGCTTCCCGCACGCGCCGTGCCGCTTCAGCCAAGAGGGTGCTACCGCTTGCGCCGGCCCATTCTGGTTCTGCCACCCCAAAGTTGGAGCCCAGGTCACCGAGATTAGATGCAGAAAAAAGTGCATCAGCGCAGGCGTGGGCTACTGCGTCTCCGTCTGAGTGACCGGAGAGGCCTTGTTCTCCGTCCCAGTGCAGGCAGGCGAGGTAGAGGGGGGTGGGTGTGTCAGCGTCTGCGAAGGCGTGGACGTCGGTACCGATGCCGACTTGAGGCAGGAGCGGTGGAATAGTCATGACTCATCTCCCAGGTCAGTGATGTGCCCCTTGGGGTCCTGGATTTTACCGACCATAGCAAGGCCCACTGCCAGGACAAGAACCACGCCGAGGATGCCCCAGTATCCGGCGTCTGCGCCGGAGACGTGCTTGCCGATCCATACGCTCAGGCCGTACATGGCAGGAGCAACGAAAGAAACAGCGCGACCGGTAGTGGCGTAAAGGCCGAAGATTTCACCTTCACGGCCGTAAGGGATCAGACGCGCCAGCAGTGAACGAGAAGCAGATTGAGCGGGGCCTACACAGGCGCTCAGGAGCAAGCCAAGTATCCAGAAGACGGGTTTGCCGCCTGAGTGAAGAATGAAGGTGAGGATGCCGCAGATGACGAGAATGACAAGGCTGCCTACAATCACGCGCTTAGGACCAAAAAGGTCATCAAGATGACCGGCGCCAATGGTGACAACACCAGCCACCACGTTGGCGACGATGGCAAAGATGATGACTTCACCGGGGGTAAAGCCAAAGGTGTTTTGAGCGATGATGCCGCCGTAGGTGAACACGCCTGCCAGGCCGTCACGGTAGATGGCTGCTGCGGCGAGGAACCAGACCACTTCGGGGTGGGTTTTGAACAGCGCTACCAGGGTTCGCCACAGGCGCTTGTAGGAGGCGAGGAGAGATTCGCGGGGTTGTGCGAGGGCTTCGCTGCGGTCGGGAACGTCGAGTCCGTCGCGGCGGGCGCGGGCGTCTGCTCGACGGACCGATTGGGTCCACAGGACGGGGATGGCCGATAGGCCGAACCAGGCTGCGGCCACCAGCATGCCTTGGCGTACACCCATGCCGTTTTCTGTGGAGGTGCCAAACCAGGTGGTGTCCGTGTTGATGAAGCCAACGAACAGCAGACCCAGCAGCACAATGCCGCCGAGGTAGCCCATGCCCCAGCCGAAACCGCTGACGGCGCCCATGCGATCTTTGGGGGTCAGACGCGAGAGGAGCCCGTTGTAGTTCACGCTAGCGAGTTCGAAGAAGACGTTGCCGATACCCAGCAGGATGATGCCGGGCCAGAGATATGCCGGGTCGGGTTTGATGAAAAACAGTGAGCCTGCAACAGCGGTGACCACGAGGGAATAGATGCCGAGCCAGTAGACGTTTTTGCCGGCGCGGTCACTGCGCTGGCCGGTGACGGGTGCGAGGGCTGCGATAAGGAAGCCTGCAATGGTGAGTCCCAAGGAAATTGCTGATTCGTTCTTTGCCGTGTCTCCGAACGAACTGCTGGAGAGGTAGACGGTGAAGACGAAGGTGGTGATCACAGCGTTGAATGCTGCGGATCCCCAGTCCCACAGGCCCCAAGCGAAAACGGGCCATGTCATGAAACTCTTGCGCTTGTCCTGTGAAGCATCCGCAAGGGATGGCTGACTAGGTGGCATCGAACTCATAGCAGACACTCTAAGGGCTGTTTTACGCTCACGTAAGCACATTCACCCTACCTTAAGAACAAATTTTCTCTACTAGGCCCCTGCGGGTAACGAGAAAGAAAACAGTCAGTAACATTCAGTGAAACTGGTAGGAATTTTCCCTCGTCTCAGCCGCAGGCCACAAAGTCCGTTCCACTCTTTAGAACAAAACTCAAGAACAGTTCTTACCGCAAGGCCTCGGGATCCTCCATGAGCATCTGCGCCACCATAAGATCCAAACGGGTCGTTACTTTCATAGCCAATGGATCACTGGGAACCACGCTCACTGTACGTCCAAGCCACTCAACGAGGGCTGCATCGTCACTAGCAGCAAGGGCTTCATCATTACCGCGCTCACTGGCTGCCTCATGAGCAGCGACGAGTACCTCAGCGCGAAATCCCTGCGGGGTATGCACGGCGCGAAGAGTCGAACGCTGCGGTGTGCCAACGACGTACTCCACATCGCCGTCATTATCTCGCCCAGCAGTCGCCTCGTCTTTGACGAGCAAACGGGATGTCAATGAATCCTTTTCTGGACGGATTTCTTTAATCGTGTCAGTCACCGGCAAAGCAGGGATGACCGCATCATGTCCTGCACGGACGGCATTGATAACCCGCTCAACGACTGCTGGCGGGGTGAGCGGGCGTGCGGCATCGTGAACAAGAATAATGGCCGGATTAAAGGTTGCAGCCACACGGAGTCCGGCGGCTACAGATGCTTGGCGGGAGAGAGGCGACCCTTCTACCACGGTGACCGGCCATAGTGGATTCATGTAAGCGACTACATCACTGACAAAGCCGAGAGGAGCTGTGACCACCACATGGTCTGCTCCCCCAGCAAGCATGGCTTGAACGGAGAGTTCAACAAGAGCCCTGCCATTGAGAGTAGCGAAGCATTTGGGTTTGTTCAGACCGAGGCGAGTGCCGGATCCCGCTGCGGTCACAATGCCAACAACCCCGCCCTGGGGCGAGGTTGTTAAGGATGTTTCAGGGGTACCGGTCACTTCACGTCTTCTGCCAGAACTTCATCGAGAGCGGCTTCAGCTTTGGACTCTTCGATCTTCTGTGCCAGCGCGAGTTCAGAGACCAAAATTTGACGAGCCTTAGAAAGCATGCGCTTTTCTCCGGCACTTAGTCCGCGGTCAGTATCGCGACGAGAAAGGTCACGAACCACTTCAGCGACCTTGATTACGTCACCGGACGCAATTTTTTCCTGGTTGGCTTTGTAACGGCGTGACCAGTTGGTGGGTTCTTCAGTGAAGGACTCCCGAAGAACATCAAAAACCTTTTCGAGGCCGTTTTCGTCAACAACATCGCGCACACCGATGAGGTCAACGCTTTCAGCGGGGACCAGAATAGTGAGGTCGCCTTGTGCAACCTCTAACTGCAAATAAGTTTTTTCTTCACCACGCATTGTTCGCTTCTGAATATCGATAATGCGCGCGGCACCGTGGTGCGGGTAGACCACAGTTTCTCCAATTTGGAAGGTCATAATGAGATATCACTCCATACGTGTGCGGATCTCCATTCTAACACCCCGCCTAGATAGGCAATAAATGAGATTCCACACTTAACCGGAAGAACAGGGATTCCCGGCTATTTACATTCCCAAAAAACATAAACAAATTAGCGAATTATTCAGCATCAACGAGTTTATAACCTAAGCCTCGAACGGTAAGAAGCATCATGGGATGTGCCGGTTCACGTTCGATCTTTGAGCGAATTCGCTTCACGTGCACATCAAGAGTTTTGGTATCACCCACATAATCACTTCCCCAGACACGATCAATAATCTGACCACGGGTAAGAACACGATTGGGGTGGCGCATGAGCAATTCAAGTAATTCAAATTCACGCAGAGGCATTTGCACCATTTCTCCACGCACACTTACTTCATGACGCTCCACGTCCATACGGACGCTACCAACTTCCAAAACGCTGGATTCTCCGGGATCTTCTGGGTGAACACGGCGTAGCACGGCGTTCACGCGAGCGACGAGTTCACGATAGGAGTATGGCTTAGTGACATAGTCGTCGGCACCAATTTCTAGGCCCACAATTTTGTCGATTTCTGAGTCTTTGGCCGTGACCATAATAACGGGAACCGTGGACTGAGAACGGATGCGTTTGCACACCTCCATGCCGCTAAGTCCAGGAAGCATAAGGTCAAGAAGAACCACGTCAATACGCAGAGGATCGAATTGCTCAAGAGCTTGGATCCCATCCGCTGCTTCGAGCACGGTAAATCCCTCACCGCGCAGATTGAATGCGAGGGGCTCGCGATAGTTTTCCTCATCCTCAACCAACAAGATGGTAGTCATGAAAGTTCTCCTTGTTCTGGATTGGTCTGAGTAGCGAATCCATCATCATCAACGGGGTGATCAACAGATCGGGGAAGAATCAGAGTGAAGGTTGAACCTTGCCCGAGTGCTGACCAAATTTTGACGGTTCCACCGTGGTCAGCAGCCACATGCTTAACGATCGACAAGCCAAGACCTGTACCACCAGTAGCGCGCGAGCGGGCTTTATCAACGCGAAAGAAGCGCTCGAACACGCGCTCTTGATCTTCTGATGCGATGCCGATTCCTTGATCTACCACGGCTACATGGACTTCATCGCTCGTGCGCGATACTCCGACGGACACGCGAGTATGCGGGTTGGAGTAGGAAATCGCGTTATCCAAAAGGTTACGGATGGCAGTGGTCAGCAGTGCAGCATCTCCCCGGACGGTGACGTTCTTTTCTCCTCCTACCATGAGGGCAATGTCTCGCGCTTGAGCTTCGATACGGACACGATCAATGGCTTCAGTAATAACTTCATCAAGTTCTACTGTCTCTGGACTAACCAAAGCGTCACCATCTTGGAGACGTGAGAGTTCAATAATCTCGTTAACCAGCATGCCAAGACGCTGAGCTTCTTTGGACATCCTCGCAGAGAATTGGCGAACCACGTCTGGGTTTTGGGCGTTAGCTTCAACTGTTTCTGCCAGCAAGGACAATGCTCCGACCGGGGTTTTAAGTTCGTGAGACACGTTGGCTACAAAGTCTCTGCGCATGGCTTCTAAACGCCTCGATGAAGTGCGATCTTCCACGAGAATCAGAATGTGTTGACGGCCAATGGAGGCTACGCGAACGTGAAGAAAGAACACTCCTGCACCATGAATGCGACCGCGCGCCACTTGAATATCTTCATCCATAGTTACGCCGGTGGAACGAACTTTTTTCACCATAGCTGCAATTTGAGGCTCGTCCATCACGTCATCGTGGACAAGGTTAAAAGCGTAAGCACTAGCTGATGCACGCAGCACATCATCGTCTTCATCAAGCATGATTACGGTGGAACGTAGTGCTGCCAGAATGGGGATTACTCCATCTTCAGCAGAAAGACGCGATTGTCGAGAGAGTGCTCTTTCTTCGCGACGTACACGCCAATCACGCTCAGAATAAGCAAATGCGAGCCCCGCAGCCACGCCAACGATTACAGCGAGAAGGGCCACCAATGTCAGGGTGGTCATCGTCATCACATCAGTAAGATTACGACGTATTTCCTACCTAGACGGACATTTTTGCCAGAATTACAGCCTGATTACCGACTATGTCACTGATGTTTAGATGAACTTCAACTCTCGTTTACCTTTCTTGAGCACAATCAGAAAGACAGCCATGCATTGCCATGGCTCGCGCACAAATCACAGCGGTTAGGAGCAGCGCGTGAGGGATATTTTCCATTCCGAACTCACTCAGTTAGAACGCAATCTTGAGTCCATGGCCTCTCAGGTACACACAGCCATGAAGCGTGCAGCCAGTGCACTACGCACCGGCGACATTATTGTGGCTGAGCAGGTCATTGACGCTGATGAGCGGATTAACGAACTGCAGCGCGATATTGATGATTTGTGCGTCATGTTGCTTGCCCGCCAGCAGCCGGTCGCTGGCGATCTTCGCCATGTCATTAGTGCTCTACGTATGGCTCAAACCTTGGAACGTCAGGGGGACCTTGCTCGCCACGTGGCCGCCATTGCCCGTGGTCGTTACCCCGAGCATCCCGTTCCTGATCCACTGTTCAGTCTGCTGGTCAAGATGTCAGACGCCGCAGTGGAAACTTCCGCTTCCGTCTCTCGCCTCATTGAGGAGAAAGACATTGATCTAGCTCGCGCCATTTCCGATAACGATGACATCCTTGATGAGTTGCAGCGTCAAAGTTTCGATCTAATTATCAATCCTGAACTGAATCTCAGCCGCCAGCAGGTGATTGACGCTGTGTTGTTGGCTCGTTTCCTAGAGCGTTTTGGCGACCACGCCACCAGCGTGGCTCGCAGAGTCACCTTCCTTGTTTTGGGATCAACCGAAGAACGCTGATCCTCCTACCCTGCAGGTATGCAAGTAATGCGTGGGGTGTGATTCTCCAGTGGGCAGGAATACTGGTGGGGCGTTGGGATTTCTCCCAACGCCCCACCAGTATGTTCAGTCAGTGGTGACTAATCCTCGGATTAATGAGGTCACTTACCCTGGTTAGCCACTGCAGCGATCTTGGCTTCTGCCTCGGGATCGAGGTAGCGGCCGCCCTTCTTGATGGGCTTGAGAGTTTCTTCATCAAGTTCGTAAACCAACGGAATGCCAGTGGGGATATTAACTCCTGCAATGTCTTCGTCGCTGATTTCGTCAAGGTGCTTGACGATTGCGCGCAGGGAGTTGCCGTGTGCGGCAATCATGACAGTCTTGCCAGTCTTGATCTCAGGAACGATAGTTTCTTCCCAATAGGGAAGCAGACGCTCAAGAACATCCTTAAGGCACTCAGTAGCGGGGATGGGCTCACCTGCGTAACGAGGATCAGAATCCTGGGAAAATTCGCTACCTGCTTCAATGGCCGGCGGGGGCACATCGTAGGAACGGCGCCAGAGCATGAACTGCTCTTCACCGTATTCATCGCGGATTTCCTTCTTATTCTTACCCTGCAGTGCACCGTAATGACGCTCATTGAGACGCCAGTTACGCTCAACGGGGATCCAGTGGCGGTCAGCAGCATCAAGAGCAAGGTTGGCGGTCATGATGGCGCGGCGCAGCATGGAGGTGAACAACTTGTCAGGCAGAACACCTGCTTCCTTCAGGAATCCGCCACCGGCGACAGCCTCTGCACGGCCCTTTTCGGAGAGGGGAACATCGACCCATCCGGTGAAGAGGTTCTTTGCGTTCCATTCACTTTCGCCGTGGCGAAGAAGAACAAGCGTGTATGCCATGAAGAATCAATCCTTAAGATCGTAATGAGTAAGGCAGGGACGTAAGAATTCTACCAATGCAAGAAGGTTCAGCCCTGTGCTGCGTAGTAAGCGTCACGAACCTCTGCAGAGACGCGGCCACGCTCGGAGACGGTCATGTTCTGACTCTTGGCCCATTCACGAATCTTTGCAGTTTCACCGGGGCCGGAAGAACGGCGGCGACCGGAAACGCGACGGCCAGAGACGCGACGTGCAGGTTCGGTCCACTTAGCGAAGTCTGCGCGAAGTTCTGCTGCGTGTTCGTCGGATAGATCAATTTCGTAAGAGACGCCGTCCAGAGCGAACGTTACAGTTTCGTGTGCTTCGCCATGGTCGAGGTCATCAACAAGAATGGTCTGAATTTTCTGCGCCATTATGACGTTCCTTTCGCCGTGCGTTCGCTTGATTTTATTGTCAAGCCAATTAGTTCATTATCCACACTAAATGAAATATTTTTGTATTTCAAGAAGATTTGAAGAATGTGAATGCCGTAGAAGAATTACTGGTCTCAGTTTTTCTTCAGGAAAACCATGCTTGAGATTTGTATTTTCGCTTGACTGACCAAAAAATATCGGGACCCCATTTCTGAGGTCCCGATATTTCAAGAGCGGAGCGGGAGGGATTCGAACCCTCGGTACGCGTAAACGTACAACGGTTTTCAAGACCGTCACATTCGGCCACTCTGTCACCACTCCTTGGCGATTTACCTGTCCAACAGATCGACTCTGGTGTTCAAGTATTGACCAGGAAGCAGTCTAACATCACCGACTCCTAGGAAAACAACCGACGGCGCCCCTTGGGTTTTTCCTCACGTTCGGGTGACTCAGGTCGATCTAAACGTCCTTCTGCCAACGCTTGCCCCATGGCAGGCCAGACAGGCATACGTGCAGCTAAGGTCATTTGTAGGCCATGGTAGACATCAGGATGACCGGGCCAGACAGTATTGTCTGGCTCATTTTCTGGAGTACATTCATGGATCCATAGACCATTGTCTCGGATGACGTATTCTTCAAGATAGTCAACCCAAGAACGATAGCAATGTTCGTAGTGCTCAACATCCATTTCGCTTCGACCTGAGTCCAGTACTGCGCGCCTGAGCATGGCTGCAGCGCTAACACCTTCACAAACAGTCCAGTGCATCCTTTGGCGAACTAGCGGGTGGCCGTTGTTATCGGTGGTGTATACAAAGCCTGGATTACCGTCGACTCTCCAACCATCGATCCGAGCGCGGTCGAAGAGTTCTTCAGCCGCTGGCAACATCCATTCCCCTGCAGGAAGTTTACGAGCAATTAAGGCAGCACGAGCTTGCGCTGTTAATCGCGCCCACTCTAAGCCGTGGCCAGGGGTAACCCCTCCAGGACGGAAGGGATGATTGGGTTGATCCATGTTGTAGTTGACATCAACATGCCAACCGGCATCATAGTGTTCAGGAATTCGCCAACTGTTATTACGCGCCTGCACGTTAACGGCGAAATCAATAATTTGGACAGCTCGTTCGAGCCAAGTCACGTCACCGGTTGCATCAGCGGTCGCTAAATAGGCTTCCACACAATGCATTGCAGCATTAATTCCACGGTATTCTTCTGGATCGGTGAAATCGCAAGCGAATGATTCAATAGGAAGTCCGTAGGATTCATCAAAAAAGTAACGTTCATGGATTTCCATCGCGTCGCGGAGCAGCTCCGTTGCGCCGGGACGATTTGCAGCAACAGCAGTTGCTGCCGCCAAAAGAACAAAGGCGTGCTGGTAGCACTCTTTTCGCGATTGTTTATCGCGGGGAATTGCACGTCCTTCTTCATCAAACCCACATTCCACCAGGCTGTAGTAACCGCCATATTGATTGTCTTTTAATGAGCGAGCAAGCGAACGCACACCGTGGTCAGCATATTTTCGGCATCCCGGAATGCCCAAGAGCGTCCCCAAAGAAAAGCAGAAGGTCATTCGGCCGGTAATCCAAAGTGCTACACCACGGTCTTGATCAACTTCACCGTCTGGACCAATCCACCCAAATCCTGCTGGGACCATGGAGAGTTTGCCGGCGCGTAAAAGTGCATGGGTATGTGTTGCTAGCCAGCGTATATGCTCGGGTGATTCAAACCATCCCAGACTCATGGTTCCTCCTCGGAATTGATCGTCACTGATCGTTCAGGGCGGTACGTATAGAAGCAATGAGGACGGCGTTGTTCTCATTGCCCATTCAACGTATCAAGGAAAACCAAACAGCGGAAGAAAAACGACTGAATTTTTCCTTCTTTCTTCTTTTGCAGGAGATTCCTCACGACTTAGTAATCGGGAAACCTCCCAACCTAAACGGATGAATCAGGGCAATGCTTGGTACAGCGCTCTACTTGTCAAGAGAAGCGGTGAAATTATCTGATTCTTGACCAGTCCGCACTGAACGAATCCTCATCATAGCTACCAGGAATTCAACAATTTATTCGAAGACGAAACACTCATTATTTATATGTTGTTCGCCAACAGTCACGGGCGCCCCGTCTGTATGGCGTCATAACCACACCAGTGCGGGAAAAGAGAATGGCATCAGTTTCTATCACAGCCCCGCTCGCCAAGGGCGAGGGAAACATCAGTAGCCCCCTCTTCATGCATTCGCCTCGACTCGCCACCCCTGGCGCGCCAGGGAACATCAGTAGACAGTCCCCTTATTCATTCGATGAGCAGAAAGCGCATTCATTCTCCAAGCATCGAGTAATGCCGGGCACCCATCAGACCAGACACTTTCCGTTACTACGCGGGCGTGAGATTGCACTTCGTCGGTGGCGTTACCCATCGCAACAGATAGGTGAGCCCATTCAAGCATTTCTCGGTCATTGGAGCCGTCCCCAACAGCGATCGTGGATGTGCGGCAAATACCAAGGCTTTCGCACAAAGCATCAAGTGCTCCGGCCTTCGTCACTCCTTGAGGAGCAACATCAAGCCAAGCGGTCCAGCCCACGGCATACTCCACAGATTGCACGCCAGCAGCAGCAATCTTGTCGGAGAATTCCTCCACGCTCATGCCGGGAGCTCGGAGCACCACACGACTCACTGGATGAGCGCACAGTTCCTCTAAGGAAACCACATGCTGCTCTTCAATGAGCTCACCAGGGGGAAATGGCTTACTGACGAGAAAGCCGGTTGGCGATTCCACCGCCACAATCGCATCGGGCAATACCTTAGATAGCGCCATGATGACCTCGCGCGGATCGAAGGTTAACTGCTCAATCACCTCATAGCCACCCGGCAGTGCTGGGTCGAGGCGAAGGGTTTGTGCACCGTTAGCACATACCATCCACCCTCGGGTCAGACCGCATTCGCGGGCGACAGGCAGTGCTGCACTTACGCCGCGACCAGTGGCAATCACCACCTGAGTACCGGTGGCGATGGTGCGGGCAATTGTTTCTTTGACGCGTTTGGACAACGTGAAATCCATAGCAATCAAAGTGCCATCAACATCTAATGCTACAAGAGTCCGGGGACCCACCGAAGGTGGAGTGAATTCAAGTCGTCGCAAGGTGTCGCGTAATGCCCGCACCACATCTGCGTACTGATCGTTAGTCAGAGGGGGATGCGGCGCAGTGAAGCGATCGTTATGGTGATGGGCCACGTTAGGCAATCGGTTCGATGACACTCACGCCGCCGAGATAGGGACGAAGGCCTTGAGGAATGGTGACAGTTCCATCAGCATTCTGGTGATTTTCCAAAATGGCAACCATCCAACGAGTGGTGGCCAAAGTGCCGTTCAGGGTAGCTACAGGAGATGTACCCTGTTCGCCGCGCTCACGCACACCCAGACGACGAGCCTGGAAAGTAGTGCAGTTAGAGGTAGAGGTGACTTCCATCCAACGGTTCTGAGTAGGCAGCCACGCTTCACAATCAAATTTACGGGCTGCAGAAGAACCCAGGTCACCGGCCGCAGTATCAATGACACGGTAAGGCAGTTCAACCAAGGCAAGCATTTCTTCTTCCATGGCCAACAGGCGTTCATGTTCGTCACGTGCATCTTCAGGGCGGCAGTAGGAGAACATTTCTGCCTTGTTGAACTGATGGACGCGAATGATGCCTCGAGTATCCTTACCCGCAGCGCCAGCTTCACGGCGGTAACAGGTTGACCAGCCCATGTAGCGCAACGGACCGTCGCTCAGGTCGATAATTTCATCACCATGGTATCCGGCAAGTGCAACTTCACTAGTGCCGGTGAGGTAGAGATCGTCTGTAGGCAGGTAGTAGATTTCATCAGCGTGCGCACCCAAGAAACCGGTACCGCCCATGACCTGAGGTGTCACGAGGGTGGGGGTGGTCATAGGGGTAAAGCCGTGAGCCAGTGCGCAATCGAGTGCAGCGGTCATCAGGGCCAGTTCGAGGCGCATCCCCCAACCCTTGAGGTAGTAAAAACGCGCTCCGGAGACTTTAGCTCCACGCTTTGTGTCGATGATGTCCAGGGCTTCACCAATAGCCAGGTGGTCAGCAGGCTCAAATCCTTCGGCACTAAAGTCACGAACTTTGGGGCCTTCATGGCGAAGAACCACATAGTCTTCTTCACCGCCGCTAGGGGCACCGTCGATGAGGTTAGGCATTTGCTTCATCAAAGCGTCAAATTGCTGCGCCTGTTCATCAGCAGTCGCAGAGGCTTCCTTGACCTTAGCAGCCATCTCCTTGGCCTGAGCCAGAATAGTGGGGCGCTCTTCGGGTGTTGCTTTACCTACAGATGCGGAGAGGGTTTTCTGCTCGGCACGCAGGTTTTCGAATGCTGAAAGAGAACTCCGACGAGAACTATCAGCCTCGATAATGCGATCAACCAGAGTTTCGTCAGCGCCACGGGCGCGTTGGCTTGCACGGAATGGTTCAGGGTTTTCGCGAAGAGCACGCAGATCGATCATGTTGAGAGTGTAGCCAGATGAAGGCCATACTGAGGAGTTAGGGCCTGTGATATGTCAACAACACCACTAATCAGACCTTACCTATCAGTTAATTTACATATCAACAGTTTATAGTGTAGATTCTCTTATAAGAGCGGCACCCCCTGCACTCTCACCCTATGAGACTCCGCGGCCTCCACCACGGCATTGCAGAACCCCCACTCCCCATTTGTCGTTAACACCTCGTTTTCCTCATTTGCGCCAACGAGCGCCTGAGCACAAAACGCCCCCACCTTATTGACCGTTTCCAAGGAGCATGAACCATGCCGAACAACACACAACCATCCTTCTCCCAGTTGCGTGGTTTTGTTGCCCTATGCCAATACCAGCACTTCGGCGAAGCTGCCGCCTCTATGGGCGTAAGTCAGCCCAGCCTTTCTCAATCCATCACCGCACTCGAACGTCGCGTCGGCGGTGAGTTAGTTGAACGCACCACCCGTCGTGTCCTGATCACACCCCTAGGCGAAACTCTCCTCCCCTTCGCTCGCGAGGCAGTGTTTGCCGCAGAAGCATTCGGTGAAGCGGTCGACACCCACGGAACAGCCCTTAGCGGTTTGATGCGTATTGGCTTAATCCCGACCCTCGCACCTTACGTCGCCCCCCTACTCATGGACACCCTCCCTGACCACTTGGAGCAGTTACGTCCCGAATTCCGTGAACTTGTCACCGGCGACATCCTTGACTCTCTCACCCAGGGAACTCTCGATGCCGCTGTAATCGCCCTGGATGTAGACCTGGACCTCACTCGTTTCGCCGTAACCCCCATGTACGACGAACCTCTCGTCGCCCTGGTCCCAGCCGATCATGAATGGGCTGGCCGCGACGACGTAGATGTAACTTCTCTCGATAGCGCCAACCTCCTCCTTCTTGACGAAAGCAACTGCCTACGCGACCAGACCCTAGCCCTGTGTCAGCACTACAGCAGCCGCCCCCCTCGCGCCGTTGCTACCACCCTAGCTACCGTAACCCGCCTAGTTGCCCATGGTGCCGGCGTCACCGTGATCCCCGAAGGCGGCTTGAGTCTAATGACCTCAATCGAAGGTCTGGCCGTTGCCCGCTTTGCTAATGCTTCACCTCGCCGCCATATCGGCCTGGTTCACCGCATTTCCTCTTCTCGTGGTGCCGAGTTCACTCAATTAGCCACCGTAATGACCGAGATCATTAAAAAAGCCGGTCTTCCCACAGAAGAGGCCACCCCTGTCCCCGCCGGACCTTCTTGCCCAGTGTGCTAACTGATTACGTCACTGATTACGTCATTGACATGTCACCCGCGCTACTGCCGCACCATTTCTCGAATGCCCTTGCCGTGACGGCGAGGGCATTCATCGTTAGTTTTCCTCCCCACCATCATTTTCATGCTCCTCTCTCCACCACAAGATTCTTCACCATGCAATGTGAGAGAGCAGACCATTATGCAGATATATTTTTATGACAAGCCGTCATATACTGAGGTTAGTTAATCAACCCAGGAGGCCTTATGGCTACGACATCATCGTCACCCGAAGCAACCGAGCAGGACCGCTTCACTGCCAACCGCTGGAAAGCCCTTGGCGTCCTCGCATTAGCCGTCAGTACCATTGTTATTGACGGAACCATCGTCAACGTCGCCTTGCCGACGATGATTGACCAACTCCCCTTAACCTTTACTCAGGCCCAGTGGGTCACCACCATTTACAACCTCATCTTCGCCGCCTTGCTGATTACCACCGGACGTGCAGGTGACAAATTTGGTCGACGCACCACTCTGCTGTTGGGTATGGCACTATTCGCCGGCGCATCTTTACTTGCTGGCCTGGCAACCAACGCCTCAAGTTTGCTCCTGGCACGCGCCATTCAAGGCATCGGCGGCGCTTTTGTTCTCCCCTCCACTTTATCCACCGTCAATGCAACTTTCCGTGGCCGCGAGCGCGCCATCGCTTTCGGTATCTGGGGCGCCACAATTTCCGGTGCCGCGGCGATCGGCCCTCTTCTTGGCGGATATTTAACCACCCACGCCACATGGCGCTGGGTGTTTGGCATCAACATTCCCTTGGCCATCGTCATTGCTCTTGGTTCGCTCCTCTGGGTCCCCCAAACCAGCGAAGGCTCCAACAAGCAGCACTCTCAGTTCTTCTCTGACTTTGACTCCGTAGGCTTCCTTTCCTCTTTCATCGGAATGGGCAGCATCGTGTTCGGTCTCGTCGAAGGACGCAACCTGGGCTGGTGGGCTCCCACCAGCAAAGGGTGGGCTGCTTCATGGCCACTATCCCCTGCACCTATCGCTATCGCTTTGGGTGTTATTGCCTGCTTTGTGTTTGTGCGTACAGAAATTCGCCGCGGCACCGCAGGTCGAGACGTTATGCTCGACATGGGCCTATTCCGCCTTCAGTCATTCTCATGGGGCAACATCGCCGCAATGGTGGTTGCCATGGGTGAGTTTGGCTTGCTCTTCGTCCTCCCCCTCTACCTTCAAAACGTCCTCGGCCTGTCAGCCATGCACGCAGGCGCCGTCTTAGCCATCATGGCTGTCGGTTCATTCATCGCCGGCGGAACTGCCGGTCCGCTAGCTCGCACCATTGGCGCGACCAATGTGGCAACGTGGGGTTTAATTCTCGAAACCATCGGCATGGTAGCCATGGCACTTATCATGAAGCCTACCTCCCCCACATGGCAGATCGATGTCGCCTTAGTCCTTTACGGTGTAGGCCTCGGCTTTGCTAGCGCACAATTAACCTCAACTGTTCTTGCTGAGGTTCCTCCCGCAAAGTCCGGACAAGGTTCAGCCACCCAATCCACCGTACGTCAATTAGGCAGTGCACTAGGTGTCGCCATTATTGCCACAATCATGGCTAGTTCAATCACCTCAGCAGCCTCCGGCATACTGGGCAACACTTCCCTTCCCCCTCAGCAAGCCACACAAATTGAACAGCAACTTGCGCCTACTGCGGGGACGATGATCACACTGGTCCGTGAGGGGCAAGGGCCAGCAGCCGCATGGCAGCCTGAGGTGCGACAGGAAGTGGCCACCGAACTCAGTGACGCCTTCGTATCCGGTTCGCGAGTGCCTCTCTGGGTGGGTGCCGGATTTATGTTCCTCGGCGTGATCGCTACACTGCGCCTTCCGCGCAGCCAAAAATCAGCCCGTAGACACCACTCAAAAGTTTCGGATGACACTACAAACTCAGCATAATCCCGTCACCAACGACTGACGATCTAGAACGGTGTAGTTGTTCGCCGTCAATCATCACCACCGACAGCGAGTAAAGATAACTGTCCTTTTCCACAACACTGCACAGACCCCACCTTCACCACAGATGATGAGGCACTAGCCACGGCTGGTGCCTCATCACTGCGTCTACCCGTAATCTTGAGTTATGAACACAGCACGCCACCAGCACGTAGCCATAAGCCAGGCCAGCGTGTGGCGCGCATTGATCGCTCTTACGGCATTGTTCACGCTGATAGTTTTTGTTCTTCCCACTGCCGGCGCCCTGAGCACTTCGCAGAACAATTCACAGGGGTTAGCGCCTCGTACCGTCGTGGTGGTAGGTACAGCAAACCTGACTTGGGCTGATCTTCTTCAGGCTCAAAGCAGCAGCGATCCGGAAGTCAATCTGGCAGCGTTAGGAATTCTTCAGACTGCCGGTGAGGGTTATCCCGTATCCCTGGTCACTCGCACTACTCGGTCACTCACATGCCCCGCTGATGGATGGTTAACATTGGGGGCCGGTCAACGTGTCAATGGATCCGCCGATGATGGCAATTGCGATACATCATTGACATGGGAGTCCGCGCAGCATTTTGCTCATACTCAGCATTACCAAGCGACTGTGGGAAGCCTCGCCTCAACAGTCATCACTGAACATGGTGCACACGTCATCACAGTTGGTCCTCATGCATGGTTAGCCGGAAATAATTCCGCATCTTCAACTAACGTAGACTCCATTGACGAGGCATTCCGCGAGCGCACGGCAGTCAGCAATACTCCTGCGTTGATTTTAATAGATGCCACTCCTTCCTCATGTAGCGATAAAGGTTCGTGCTTTAACCACAGCGACGAAGTAATTGTTAAAACC
The DNA here is from genome assembly GCF_001687305.1 of Actinomyces vulturis. Classification (GTDB taxonomy): domain Bacteria; phylum Actinomycetota; class Actinomycetes; order Actinomycetales; family Actinomycetaceae; genus Actinomyces; species Actinomyces vulturis. The sequence goes on along the minus strand of NZ_KV700385.1, from coordinate 744,043 downwards.
TGGCAAGCGATCTCTCAAGTTACTAACGAGTTCAGTGAATACTCCCCCATGCTCGTGGTTGCTTCACTGTCAGACTCCGGTCGACTCTCACCGCAACTCGGCATTTTCTCGCCAGCCTTCGCTCATACACAAACTTCGCTTATCCCCGTAGGTTCGACAGACTTTGTAGGTCCGGGCACACACCAGAAAGGTTTGGTTCAAACCCGAAGTTTGTCTTCACTCATTACCGACACGTTCGCAGCCCCTGAACTTCCCGCACCTAGATCGCTGCCCGTTCTATCATGCGGTTCAAGTGAGAGCAGTTCATGTGAGAGCCTTATTCTCGGGCGCGATGCTGCTGAGCGTCTTCAAGATGAAGACCTTCATGCTCAGGCTTCACGTCTGGTAACTCTCCCTATCGCAATCGCTTTGATTATTGGCATTCTTATCACCACTACGATCAGTGCTTGTCTTCTACGAGGGAATTATCCTCAGACACGAGCGTTAGCGTTTACCGCATCGACATCAGCCGGATTTCCGCTCCTTCTTACACTGGGCAACAGTGTTCCGTGGTGGCGTTTAGGAGCACGGCCGAATGCTCCTGCTCCATGGCTTCCAGCAACCATCATTCTCGGAATACTCATCGTTTCTGCTCTCATTGCTACGATGCTCGTCACAGGAATCGCACGATTATCTATGGATGAACCTCGTGCCTGGCGGACTGTAGTTCTCGCCCTGGCTGCAACAGCAAGCGCGGTGGTGTTTATCGTCCCGGCTGTCAACCAACGCTTTGCTCTCAACGGCCTACTAGGAATGAACACCATCATCGCTGGACGATTCTTCGGGGTGTCCAATCCTGCTTTCGCTGTGGCGAGCGCCGGCCTCGTCATTGCCTTAACCATGTGGGCACTTGCTGCACCACCCTCATCTCGATGGGTGCACGCGCTAGGAATTGGAATTGTGGGCGCAGTGGCCATGTCCTTCGATGCGGCCCCCTCTGTCGGCGCCGATGTGGGCGGTGCCTTGGCTTTAGGAATCATTGTTCTGCTAGTCATGATGCAGACACTGCGCTGGCGCCTGACGATCCGCCGATTCCTCATTGTTACACTGAGCGCCTTCACTCTGGTCACCGCATTTGCTCTCTACGACGCCACCAGAGCAGTCGATTCACAAACTCACGCCGGTCATTTCATCACCAATCTCAGTAATGGTCAGAGCTTAGCCACATTGACTCGAAAGGTACGAGCACTAGTCGGACCCTTGATTGATTACTCATGGATTGGCCCTCTGATCCTTCTCGTCGTTGTGGTGATTGGAGTTCATCTATGGCAAAAAACCCACACGATTCTTGCCCTCTCCCAACAAAAACAAGGTCCTTATCCCCGCTTAGCGCTCGCACCCCACGGACGAACCTACCTCACGAATTGCTTCATCATGCTTGTCATTGAGGTTGCTCTCAACGACTCCGGCCTGCTGATGGTGGGATACGCACTATCAATGATGGTGCCGCTACTTTTGCTTGTCCTTACAAGTTCTCTGATGGACAAACGCACCGCATCTTCTTGCCTAGACGTCCTCAAAGAACATCAATGACGACGATCAAGAGGTATCTTTACCGCCTAGGCCGTGACGGCATACGGTAGACCTGCGGGGTGAATTCATGGGCCTGCTCAGGTGAAAGAGGGGCAGGAGCACCGATACCGGATCGGACAAGAGGGGTAAGCGCACAGCGGAGACTCAGGCCTTGGTGACGAAGGGTCCGGACAACAGCACAAGCCTGATCGGCACGGTGAAGAATCCCTTTCAAGTCTTTACCCGTCACACGGTGAGTCAACTCGCATGGAACTTCAAGAACCCTTGCACCGTAACGTAAAGCCGTGATCGTCATGGCTACTTCGATTCCCCACCCCTGCGCCATAGGCATGAGGTCACGATAGAGGCGAGCACGGATACAACGCTGACCAGACAGTGGAGCGATCGGCTGATAACCAGTAACTTCGTTAATGCCATGGCGAGCCAGGCGAACGACTCTTCCCTTACCGCCTGATCCTTCCTGCGGCGGCAACACAGCAATGGCGACGTCTGTCTGGTTATGACGAATTGCATCAACCAGGGGAGCACAATGGCGCGCAGAATCTTCAAGATCAGCGTCAATAAAAAGCAGGGCTAGATCGTCTAAGGCGCACCCCTGAATACGGGCACGTCGAAATGCTTCCTTTGCACCGGTATCCATGGCTTGAGCTTTGCCTTGGCAGATCGCATGAGATAAAACCTGTGCACCTGCCTCTCGTGCGCGCGTGACAGTGGAATCAGTAGAACCGTCATCAACCACGATGATGTGCTCAACGCCGTCAATCGCCGAAATTGCCATAAGCGTTGTAGTTATACGATCTTGCTCGTTATGCGCTGGAACCACGGCAATAATGTGGCGGGGCGGGGCGTCGGTTTCAGCGGAAAGCATGGAATATCCTGACAGTAAAATGCGAAAGCGGAGTATGCATCGAGGAGAACCTAAGACATAGGTGCGCACCCTAGACTGCCGATTCTAGGCCACACAAACGTACTGGTAGTCACTGAAGCCCATTATTCCGCCCTTCTAGCAATGACACTAATAGACGAATCCCACAACATTCCGATAGCATGACCGCAGAACTGTGCTCAGGGTTCCCGTCCTAAGCGCTTCGCTGTGCCGAGCACCCCGTTCGTCGCAATGCCCTTTCATATGTTCACGCGCAAGGATTTTTCAAGGAGCCACTGTGGCTAACCCTCCGCTTTCCATCCCGTCCGGGGGTGTTTTGCGTGGAATCGCGCTAGTGCCGGTTTTCGCTGTTGCTGCTGGCGCATCTATCTGGGCTTTAGATGCTCAGCAGAGTTCGTCACGCGTAGTACAGGACGGCCCTATCACTACCACGATTGACGCTCAGGCGGGCCCCTCAAATGACTCGCCTTCCGGGAATACATCGCCTGTTCAGGCTGTCGCTACCCCGTCTTCTCAGGCCGACAAACCTGCCGTACCCCAAGCCTTACCAACACCAAGTGTCATTACTAGCGCAACTCCCAATCAGGCCAAGCCTGTTCAGATTCCTATTCCTGCTGAGCGTGTAGGCGAAGTAGCCGGCCCGCCCCTCCACACCCCCACCATTCATACTCTTGCTGGCGCCGAACAGCCTAAAGTTCCGGCAATTGTTACTCCCGAAACACCTGCAACTCCAGCGACTGAAAAACCTACCTCTCCCGTAGTCGCGCCTGCTGTTAATGAACCTGCACCGATACCCGCACCAGCTCCTGAGGTTCCTCAGCCTCCAATCATTGCGGCTCCCCACGCTGTTCAGCCTTCTCACGCACCAGCCCCTGTGCGCCCTGTTCATCCCGAACCTGCGCCACTCGCTCCTGTGCGCCCCGCTCCAGCTCCTGCACCGGTGCCGCTTCCCTCGAAACCTTCTCAACCTTCTGACCAAGAGGCTCCCCACATCTCCAAACCGATTGACGTCGCTCCTATTTTTCCTGCCGAAACTACAGTTCCGATGATTAACGATCAGGCATCAGCCACTTCTGCGGATCCTGATCCGGTTCCTACCGTGGCCCCCGCGTATCCTCTGGCTCCGACTCCTGTACCAGCACCCACTCCTGTGGTCCCTAGTCCCGAGCCCACCACATCTGTAGCCGCCCTCGCCCCCAAACCGAGCACTCCCCCTTCACCTAAGCCCGCAGTGTCACCAAAGCCTTCCGTGATTCCTGCGCCTACACCAACGGTCAATCCCAACAACCCGGAACCCACGCCGAACGCGACACCAATCAAACCAGTTCCAAAGCCCACTAATCTGCCTGCTACTGCCCGACCAGTTCCGACCTTCACACCTGTGGCACCTGAGCCCACGCCCACCCCAACCGGGGGCGATGGCCCTGTCGCTCCTAATGGTGAAGTGATTACCTACGTGACCGACGACGAGAAGATTCCTGCTTTGACTAAGGTCATTGTCGAACCCACGTGGAAAGCGGGGGCCTTTGAACAAGTTCGCCCCGGCGAAGATGGCCTCAAACGCGTTATGCACAAGGTCGTTACACGCAACGGTGAGATCATCAGCACCACCCTAGTCAGCGAAACCATTCTCATTGAACCCACGCCTCAAATTATTCGCCGTGGCCCTAATCCCGCTGACCTCGATGACTCCGTCATTAGCGATGACATTCGCCCTAACTCTGGAACCAACGAGGATGCCGGCATCTGGGAACGTGGTGACGAGGACAATTACCCCCATGGTGATGATTTCGCCCCGGTAGACGGCAATGACGTCACTGATGAGGAAGACGAACCGGATAACACCCCAGTTCCCGTAATTGACGAATCACTACCAGTTAAGGAAGAAGAGCCTGGCAACGATAGTTTGCCTATCGCTGCGGCGGACTTCGCCACCATTGAAACCCGCTAATTACCTACCTGCGACGTGAGAGTTGCTCATTGAAGTGAGTGCACTGATGCTTTCTTACGAGTGCAGTGATGACGTTCAGACGATGAAATATTCAAACCGCCTGCTCTTAGTAGCACGTCCGCAGGTTCAGATAGTGGGAAGCATGGTCGCCAAGCCCAGAGCAAAAGGGAATCCAGGCTGGATTGCTGCGCGCACAACAGGCTGAGCAAGTTCCACCAGGGCCGCCGCATCAAGGGCCTGGGTTGACCGATCAATCAGCGATGAGTAAGGCCGCTGAATCATCAGCATATTCATGGCTCCATGCTTCTGAGCATCTTTCCACTCAGGAGCATCAACATCTAGTTGTGTGCCCACATCAAAAGTCATCATACCGTGAGCATCACTTGCTGCAGACATACTCACAATTGGCGCAGGGTCTTTTTCACGGGGAAATCGCAAATTAATAAGGCCCACTCCGTGGTCACGTGCTAAGCGAAGCATGATACGTGCGCAGTGAATAGCGAAGGAATTGGCATCAAATTCTTGCCCCATTGCCTCTTCATAGGTCATGGGCTCACGTAGAGAAATCCGACGTCCGTTGCCGTGATCTCCCAATGCTGCTTGAGCATGAGCATCAACTGCTCGGAGAATGAGCGTCATGCCGTTGTTAGTGAGTTCGGCAATTTCCCATCGCTCTGAGAATCCCGAAGGGAGAGGAGTCGCCCCTTCTTCCCAAGTCAGTAAGCCAATATTAACCAACTCATCGAAACGAATAGACTCGTCGCGTGAGGCATGCCAGGTAATGGTTCCGTCACTGTGCCACAGCGGAAGTACCCCATTAAAGGGGATGCCGCAACGGACCTGTTCGTTGTCAGGATAGGTCCATGTCATGAATCAGAAATCCCAGTCTTCGTCTTCTGTGGCCTCAGTGGTCCCAATAACGTAGGAAGAACCAGAACCGGAGAAAAAGTCATGGTTTTCTTCAGCACTGGGGCTTAGTGCTGCCAGGATTGCCGGGTTCACATCAGTAGCATCTGCGGGGAACATTGCTTCATACCCCAGGTTCATCAGGGCCTTGTTAGCGTTGTAGCGCAGGAACTTCTTGACGTCCTCGGTCAAACCGAGAGGATCGTAAAGATCTTCGGTGTACTGCTCTTCGTTGTCATAGAGTTCAAAGACGAGTTCGAAAGTGTAGTCCTTCAGTTCCTGACGACGCTCAGGAGTACTCTCCCTCTCGGCAAGTTGGTACTTGTAACCGATGTAATAACCATGGACTGCCTCGTCACGGATGATCAGGCGGATAAGGTCTGCGGTGTTGGTGAGTTTGGCATGGGCAGACCAGTACATGGGTGCATAGAAACCGGAGTAGAAGAGGAAGGACTCCAGCATGGTGGAGGCCACCTTGCGCTTAAGCGGATCATCACCACGGTAGTAGTCGAGGATGATCTTAGCCTTACGCTGCAGATGCTCGTTTTCTTCACTCCAGCGGAAAGCATCATCAATCTCAGGGGTTGAGAGCAGAGTGGAGAAGATGGAGGAATAAGAGCGCGCGTGAACGCTTTCCATGAAGGCAATGTTGGTGAGCACTGCTTCTTCGTGGGGGGTACGAGCGTCAGGAATAAGGGACACCGCACCGACAGTACCCTGAACAGTGTCGAGAAGGGTGAGTCCAGTGAAGACTCGGGATGTCATCAACTTTTCGGCTTCGTTCAGGGTGGCCCATGACTGGATATCGTTGGAGAGGGGTACCTTTTCAGGCAGCCAGAAGTTACCTGTGAGACGGTCCCATACTTCAAGGTCCTTATCATCAACGAGGCGGTTCCAGTTGATGGCCTGTACTCGGTCAATCAACTTGATCTTCTCTGGCATGGGGGTCCTCTCGTGGTGGTGACCGGCACCAAGCATGATGGCTTGGCACTTGCTCGTCCCATGCTATCGGGTTCACTGCCACGAGGTCATTTATCAGCACACCAGATCGTTATGATGATGCCTAACCCCGTTTCCCCACATAGTTAAGGTCCCTTGAATGCCTCAAGCTCGACACACGATTTACCAGTCCTCACTCATTAGTGCTCTTGCTCAAGGCATTTATGAAGATGACATGACTATTGGCGAACTCATGTCACATGGCAGTTTTGGTATCGGCACTTTCAATGGCCTTGATGGAGAAATGATCATTCTCGACGGCGTGTGCTACCAGTTACGTGGTAATGGTAGCGTTTCGCAGCCCTCATCTGATCATCGCACTCCTTATGCGGTGGTAACACATTTTGTGCCACGCTTGTCTTTTGTTGTCGATAAGCCAATGTCTCGTTCAGAATTCGCTGAACGGATGGATGAGCTTCTGCCTTCGGCAAACTACATGTATGCCTTAAAAATTACGGGGCTTTTTCAACGCATGTCGACTCGGACAGTAGTGAAGCAGGACAAGCCGTATCGCCCGATGATTGAGGCTACGCACAATGAACCTATTTTTCAGCGTCGCATGATTGACGGCACGGTGGTTGCTTTCCGCACCCCGATTTATGAGCAGAACATATCTGTTGCTGGCTGCCATGCGCATTTCTTGGCTGACTCGCATGATTTTGGCGGCCATATTATGGATTTTGACATTATGCAGGGCAGGGTTGAGGTTTGCCCTGCAACTGATTTTCATGTGCGCCTGCCGATGAATGATGCTTTTGAACAAGCCGATTTCACTCAAGATGCTTCGCAGGACATTGCCAAGGTTGAGCATCAGCCGCACTAATGTTGTGCTGTAGCATTTAGCACACCATCATTCTTCGTATTGACAAGGCTTCTTACTCTCCCTTGTTTTTCTTAAGACATCACGGAATATCGCTAGTTGTCGCATCATCGTAAGTTTTCTGCAAAACAACCGACAAAGATATTAGCCCCATAGATGTAGGGTCCCGGCCGCGCACTATGCGGCCGAGACCCTGGTGAATTTGTAATCAGCCGCCTGCAACCTTAGGTCATACAGGCGGAAGTGAATGCACTTAGAGCATGCAACTCACGCAGCCTTGAACCTCTGTTCCTTCAAGTGCCGCCTGGCGTAAACGCACATAGTAGATGGTCTTGATGCCCTTACGCCATGCGTAAATCTGTGCCTTATTCAGGTCACGGGTGGTAGCCGTATCAGAGAAGAAAAGTGTAAGACTCAAGCCCTGATCAACATGCTGTGTGGCTACAGCATAAGTATCAATGATCTTCTCGTATCCAATTTCATAGGCATCCTGATAGAAAGACAGGTTTTCGTTGGTCATGTAGGGCGCCGGGTAGTAGACGCGACCGATCTTTCCTTCTTTTCGGATTTCGATCTTAGAGACGATTGGGTGGATCGATGAAGTGGAATTGTTGATATAACTAATAGAGCCAGTAGGTGGTACAGCCTGGAGATTGCGATTGTAGAGACCAGTCGAGGCAATACGGTCAGCAAGTTCTGCCCAGTCCTGTCGGGTGGGGACGTGAAGGTTGTTGCGCTCGAAGATTTCCTTAACCTTGTCGGTGGTGGGAAGGAAGTCTTGTTCGCGATACTTCGTAAAGAACTTGCCGTTGGCGTAATCACTCTTTTCAAAGCCGACGAAAGATTCACCACGTTCAACAGCTAGTTCGTTAGAGGCGCTTAGTACGTGGAAGAGGACAGTGGCGAAGTAAACGTTAGTGAAATCCAAGGCTTCTTCACTGCCGTAGTAGATACTTTCGCGGGCAAGAAAGCCATGAAGGTTCATTTGTCCCAAACCAATGGCATGGGATTCGCTGTTACCTCGATCAATGGAGGGAACTGAATGCATATGTGTTTGGTCCGAGACCGCGGTTAGGCCACGCACCGCGGTACGAATGGTGCGAGCAAAGTCTGGCGATTCCATGGTCTTGGCGATATTAAGGGAGCCAAGGTTGCAGGAGATGTCCTTGCCGATGTGCTTGTAGGTGAGATCCTCATTGAGTTGGCTAGGTTCGGAAACCTGAAGAATTTCCGAGCACAGGTTGGACATAACCACCTTGCCATCGATGGGATTGGCACGGTTAACCGTATCCTCGAACATGACATAGGGGTAGCCGGATTCAAATTGGATTTCGGCGATGGTCTGGAAGAACTTACGAGCCTTAACCTTGGACTTACGGATTCGCGAGTCATCAACCATCTCGTGATATTTCTCCGAGACGCTGATCTCCGAGAAGGGGACACCGTAGACGCGTTCCACGTCATAGGGGGAGAAGAGGTACATGTCCTCGTTCTTCTTGGCCAGTTCAAAGGTGATATCAGGAATCACAACACCCAGCGAGAGAGTTTTGATGCGAATCTTTTCATCAGCGTTTTCGCGCTTAGTATCGAGGAATCGCATGATGTCCGGGTGGTGGGCGTGAAGATAAACCGCTCCAGCTCCCTGACGTGCGCCAAGTTGGTTAGCGTAAGAGAACGAATCCTCAAGAAGTTTCATCACGGGAACTATGCCACTGGACTGGTTTTCAATCCGCTTAATGGGAGCTCCCTGCTCACGCAGATTGGTTAGGAGCAATGCCACACCGCCGCCACGCTTAGACAACTGCAGCGCCGAATTGATGCCGCGGGAGATGGACTCCATATTGTCTTCAATGCGGACCAGGAAGCAGGATACGGGTTCGCCGCGCTGGGCTTTACCTTCATTAAGGAAAGTGGGGGTTGCGGGCTGGAAACGTCCAGTCATGATCTCATTGATGAGATCGATAGCCAGTTCCTCATTACCTTCCGCCAAGGCGAGGGCCACCATAGTGACGCGATCTTCAAAGCGTTCAAGGTAGCGCTTACCGTCGAAAGTCTTCAGGGTGTACGAGGTGTAGTACTTGAAGGCTCCGAGAAATGTTTCGAAGCGGAACCTGTGGCTGTAGGCGGTTTTAAACGCTACCTTTACAAATTCAGGACTGTAGCGGTCGAGTATGTCACGTTCGTAGTAGCCCTCTTCGACGAGGTATTCGAGTTTTTCCTCAATGTCATGGAAGAACACGGTGTTCTGGTTCACGTGCTGGAGGAAGTACTGGCGTGCTGCTTCATGATCAGCGTCAAACTGAATACGCCCCTGAGCGTCATACAGATTCAGTTTGGCGTTGAGGGCATGGTAATCAAGTTCCGGTGCGGGAGATGTTTCCAGTCCGGTATCGGTTAACGTGTCTGCCAAAACTGTTCCAATCCTTCTTTGACGCGGGTGACATCAGCGGGGGTTCCCAACAATTCGTAACGGTACAGCAAGGGAACCTGGAGTTTGTTGGAAATAATCTCACCGGCAAGCCCATAAGCCGTGCCGAAGTTAGTGTTTCCTGAAACGATCACACCACGACACAAACTGCGATTGTGTGGATCGTTAAGAAAACGGATGACTTGCTTAGGGACCGCCCCTTTAATTGCGCCACCACCATAAGTGGGAACAACGAGAACATACTCTTCATCAACCACGAGCGCAGGTTGAGAAGGTAGAAGGGGAATTCGTTGCGCGCGCATTCCGAGTTTCTGAATAAACCGGTGAGTATTTTCAGAAACGGATGAGAAATAGACGAGCAGTCCCATAGCAGTCGATTAGAACGATGCTCAGATTGCGACTGCTTCTGCCTGGGCGACGAGGGCCTTGATCTTGTCAGGGCGGAAACCAGACCAGTGATCGCCTCCGGCCATCACAACAGGAGCGGAAGTGTATCCGAGGGACTTGACCTGATCGAGAGCCTCAGCGTCAAGAGAAATGTCCACCGTGGTGTAAGACAGACCGTTTTTGTCGAGAGCGCGGTAGGTGGCCGTGCACTGTACGCAGTTGGGCTTGCTGTAGACGGTGATGGTCATCGAACTACCTTCCGGTGGTGGGTTGCCTACTGGAGAATCACCATCTTCAGTGAATTCCTCCGGTGTAACAACGCGGTTGTTATTTTCGGGAGGGCAGGAGATTCCTACCAGGCTCGACACTACCCCTAGGGGTGGATTTGCGCCACCACCCCAAGATGATGTGTTGACCCCACTCATGAACACCTCCTGCACTCTTCCTGTGGATAGGTTTCACAGACCTGTGGATTACATGTGTGTAATTCACAGAACCATGTATTTTTTGATGATCTCGAGAATAGAAAAAACTCCTCAAACACCCATCATCCATACCCCCGCTGACATTTATTCATGCGAGAAAAATGCTGGCCACATAGGTTGGTCCACAACATTCCACATCCCACCAGACCCTCTTCACACACAGTTGGGGATAAGTCAGGAAAAAATCAATATAGTGACCTCTGTCACATCTGCACTGTTAATGCATGCCCACAATCCCACATCAATACCCCATAACGCCGTGGTGGGCACCCAGCTCGTTGCTGGATGCCCACCACGGCGTTGCTCAGTTAAGTGCGACCAGAAAGACGTCTGTGCGCTCACACCAAACCATTCGGAAGACTCTCACCTTCCCATTCACCGCACACTCCAGGAGTGAGGGCAACTTATTAGTTGCTCTTGTGACGGGTGGCGTATGCCGGCGATTCAAGTTCCACGCCAGCGGGGGCTGATGCAGGAGAGGCCTCTTCGAGATTAGTTCCACGAAGTTTCGACAGGAAGCGCATGAGGTGGTAGATACCAATGGCTGCCACAGAACCCAAGGCAATACCAGCAAAGGACATCTGCCCAACAGTCCAGGTGAAGTTGGCGATGGCAATCACCATAGCCACAGCCGCCGTATTGAGGTTGACCGGATCAGAGAAGTCAACCTTGTTCTGAACCCAGATGCGCACGCCGAGCATACCGATCATGCCGTAGAGAACAGTTGCTGCACCACCGAGCACGCCAGCGGGAATAGTGGCGATAAGGGCACCGAACTTAGGTAGCAAACTCAGGGACAATGCGGTCACCGCAGCCACCACGTAAGCGGCGGTGGAGTAGACACGGGTGGCCGCCATCACGCCAATATTCTCAGCGTAGGTGGTAGTACCAGAACCACCGCCAGCACCGGCGAGCATAGTGGACAAGCCATCGGCGAAAAGTGCGCGGCCGGTAACATCATCGAGATTCTCGTCGGTCATGGCAGCCACGGATTTGACGTGACCGACGTTCTCGGCGACGAGCACGAGAACCACAGGAACGAACAGGCCGAGCAAACTGAAGTCAAAAGCAGGACCACGGAAGTGAGGCATACCCACCCATGCAGCATCGTTCATAGCGGAAAAGTCCACTTCACCACGAATGACTGCTGTGGCATAACCAATGAGCACACCAATAAGGATGGACAGACGACCAATGATCCCCTTAAACAACACGGTGACCAAGAGGATAGAGGCAATAGTGACCACAGCGGTGACAGGGGCGACCTTGACGTTGTTCCATGCAGCGGGAGCAAGGTTAAAGCCGATCAAGGAGACGATAGCGCCGGTCACAATAGGAGGCATCAGACGGTCAATCCAATGCGATCCAGCAAAGTGAACAACAATACCGACCAAGGCAAGGCTAGCGCCCGCAGCAATGATGCCACCTTGAGCCAAGGAAGCCTTGTGTTCATCGATCAATCCACCGCCACCGGCAACATAACCCGTCACAGCACCAATAGGAGCAATGAGTGCAAAAGAGCTGCCTAGATAACTAGGCAGCCGACCTGCTGTAATACCAAGGAAAAGAAGTGTTCCCACACCCGTAAAGAAAAGGGTTGTAGATGGAGAAAAGCCCGTGAGCAAAGGAACCAAGAAGGTGGCGCCAAACATAGCAACAACGTGCTGAATACCAATACCAATGGTGCGAGGCCATGTGAGGCGCTCGGAGGGGAGAACAACGTCTCCGGGTTGAATCGTTTTGCCGTCTCCGTGCAGAGTCCAGCCGCGGACATTCGCCATCTGCGTCTCCTAGTTCAGGGGATTTCCGTGGTTAACAGCGAATCAGGCATAAAAAAACCGGCGTTCACTGCCGGGATATCAGCATACAGGCTTATTCTGCGATTGCGCCAGTAAAAAATTACGATTCTCATCACTGCTATGAATAGATATACCAAACACAGTCACCCAACACACTTTCCTCGTAAGAAAGTCTCAAGAAACCAACACTTCTACCCCAACAGCGACAACAGGGGGAAAGAAAACTTCACAAGGATAAAGGTCCATACAAAGATGACCGTAGTCATAGCGCCAATCACCATTCCTGCTAGCGCAGACGTCTGTTCCGCGCCGTGATGTGGAGTGCGCCTGATATACGCAATAATCCCAAGAACGAGGGCGACGATTCCTAAGGGCCACATCAGCACACTTACAATCCCGAAGATCAAAGCAAGCCGAGCCAACACTGGCACGCCCGATTTAGGCGCTTGATACCCGGGAGTAGAAAAAACCTCAGCGGGATTGATTGTCTCCGTACCAGGGAAGACAAAACCTTCGGGAACTAATCGAGTGGAGTCCCCTTGCGGATTCGCAGTGAAGTGGGTAGGCGGAGGATTTGTCATCGCTCTTATCGTGCCCGATCGCTAGCAAATCGGGAATCATTCTTGAGGAGGAATTCACTCAGCCCTTCAAGGATGGTGGTCACACGATGATCCACGGGAATGGTCAAACCTGAACCGTTGATTGGTGTCGATGTGCCTGTGCCCACCACATCTGCTCGACGAACACGTCGCCCTCCTCGATGGGGAGTAGGAGTACTTGCCGACGGCGTTGGCACACTTCCAGCCTCATCATCTCGCCCGCGCACTCCAGTATCTTCGGCCAATTGAAGTCCCTGCGCAGGAATCACGCTGTCCACTACTGCCAGCAGAAGAACAGGAACTCCAGCACTCATGAGGGTCAGCGCCTGAGGAAGACCATCATGAATAACAATGTCTGCTCCCATAGAGATCAGTACACGCGATTCTGCGTGGCCGGGTTTAACGGCTCCTGCCCACAAAGCGGCAATAACATCCGGTCCAGCAGCATGAGTGTGTTGGGCGGCGCGGCGGATAGCCTTGTTCCATTCCACGCTGTGAAGGTTGATATCAGTGGGAACCATATGTGGGGCGAGCATCAAGTGGTCAGCCACAGGCAGGATGCTGCCGATAGGAGCTTCTCCTAGAGAGGTTGCTCGCACGACGATCACCGCAGCATCTGGCTGGCCGGCTGCGGCGAGACGAGGAATGGCGTTAACGCGACGCACGGCTTTACCTTCATAGGCGGTGGTGAAGCCTTGGGCAATGAGGTAGGTCAATCCGTCTCGCTCATAAGAGCGCAGTTGATCGCAGTGGCCGGGCGCAGTAGGGGCACTGACTCCAGGAAGGAATGAGGAGCGGATGGAGGATTCGGGGGTTCCCCACGCTTCGAAGAGGTCAATGAGGAAGGTGTGCTCACTCATGACGAGCATGTTGTGACGGGCTCGACCTGTGGCAATGAGGAGAGATGCTCCCGCAGGATCGTCATCCCATGAAGAGGGAGTGGAAAGAGTGGTAGCTCCAGGTGTGGTCACGAACTTCTCCTCTGCGCTATCCACGTTGAGCACACCACAGCGGTGCGCCGTAAATCACGACATTTTGCATGTTCCACGCCAATTATGACATGGTCTAAAAGTTCCATGTTTGAAAAATTATTGAGAATAATTCTCAGAAAGGGTGTTATGGGAGCCCCCACTTCCACTCAAGAACATACGGTTATTAACCTACCTGTTCTCATCTTCTCAGCAGTAACCGTCATGATTGTTGCCGGTGTAGCAATTGTGGCGCCCGACCAAGTCTCCAATGCATTCTCCACCGCAGTGAACTGGACCGGCAACTGGTTTGGTTCCTTCTACATCGCCATGTCGACCGCCATTTTGGCTTTCGTCGTCATCCTCGCGCTCAGCCGCTACGGCACAGTGAGACTTGGCCCCAATAACGCGACCCCAGACTTTTCCACTTTCTCTTGGGCAGCCATGCTCTTCGCAGCAGGTGTGGGCACCGGCATCATGTTCTACGCCGTGGCAGAACCCGTTGCCCAGTACATCGCACCTCCTAACGCCCCAGGTGAAACGCTCCAAGCAGCCCGTATGAGCGTGGTTTATACGATGTTCCACTACGGAATCACCGGATGGGGCATGTATGCACTAGTCGGCATGGCACTGGGTTACTTCGCCTACCGCCACCGCTATCCGCTAGCCGTACGCTCCACTTTGCGTCCCCTCCTCGGCTCCCGCCTCGACGGTTGGGTTGGCGATGTAGTCGACGCGGCCGCACTCCTCGGCGGTGTTTTCGGTATTGCCGCTTCTCTCGGTGTGGGCGTGGTCCAGCTCAACGTTGGCCTGTCCCTTATGCTCGGACTCCCCCAAGCCACCTCCACCCAGATTGGCCTCATCACCTTAAGTGTCATCATGGCCATCGTCTCAGCTGTCTCCGGTGTGGAAAAGGGCGTACGCATCCTGTCCAACATCAACGTGCTGCTCGCCGTAGGACTAGCTCTATGGGTACTGGTGACTGGTAACACCGCATTCCTCTTTGACGCCCTAGTCACCAACGTGGGCGATTTCATCCACCAATTCCCCGAACTGACTCTCGAAACATACGCTTACAACCGCCCCACCGCATGGCTAAACTCCTGGACCCTATTCTTCTGGGCATGGTGGATTACTTGGGCTGCCTTCGTGGGTATGTTCCTGGCACGCATTTCTCGTGGCCGCACCATCCGCCAGTTCGTTCTTGGCGCCCTGGTACTTCCTTTCTCCTACGTAACCATGTGGGTATCCATCTTCGGTAACAGCGCCCTAGACCTCATCTTTAACGGTGATAAGCAGTTCGCCGAAGTGACTGTCTCATCTCCCGAACAGGGCCTGTACTCTCTGCTTGAACGATTCCCAGCCGGCACCATGCTCGTGGCCGTCAGCCTCTTCGTCGGGATCCTCTTCTATGTAACTAGCGCAGATTCCGGCGCCCTAGTGATGGCAAATCTGTGTATCCGCGTAGGTTCCACCCACCGCGATGCTCCCGGCTGGCTACGCGTTTTCTGGGCCGCACTGACCGGCGTACTCACCATCGCCATGCTCGTGGCTGGCGGCATTCCGATTCTTCAGCAAGCAACGATCGTGATGGCTTTACCCTTCTCCTTCGTGCTCCTGCTTATCATGGCCTGCCTCTACAAGGCTTTATACACTGAAGATTCTCGGGCTGCTGCACGCTCCCACATTGCCCGCACCTCCGTTATTGGCCGTTCTGGCTCCGCTGGCTCACTGGGCAAGATCTCCTGGCGTGACCGCCTGAGCCAAACTTTCGACGTGGTCTCCCCCGCTCGCGCCATCCAGGCGCTGGACAAGCGCGTAGTGCCCGCCCTTGAAGCAGTGGCCGACGAACTTCGCAGCGAATCCTTGACCGCCACCGTGGTGCGCGAAGATGACAGTGCCCAGGATCCCGACGACGAGCGCCCCTTCCTTGGACGTGTCACTCTCACCGTAGGCGAAGAGGATCCCGACGCCGGCCTCAAACCTTTCCGCTACATCGTGCGTGCGGTCCAGGCTCCCGTCCCCACCTACTACGGTGCCGTGGTTCAGGACTCCGATGACGTCACTACCCGACTCGAAGTACGTCCCACCGGCGGCGGCCAAGGCTACGACGTGATGGGATGGAGCAGCGACCAGGTTGCTCACGACGTGCTTGACCATTATGAGCGTTGGCATGAATTTATGACCATGGCTGAAACTATCGAAGCTTAAGGGTCATACCTTTAGTGTTCATGGAGCGTGATCCATGAACCCGTGGGGGGGGTGAGGCGGCTTTGCCGCCTCCCCCCCCCTTATTGACACAAGCACCGCATTGTTCCCTTTCCACGCATGGCCACTGCTTCCGCCACGCCCACCCCTACCGATCTTCCTGCTTCTCCTGAGAGGACAAATACCAAGGAACTTCTCCTAAGTTCCCACTACACACGGACGCTCCGCGCGTTCCCCGGAGGGCAAACACCAAGGAACTTCTCCTAGCCTCCCATCGAATGATTCCCCCTAGCACTGAAGAAGAGCGATTACACCTTCACCTTCGACAATGCGCTAAGTGCCTAAGATGACGCCGTGATGTACGGCCTCAAATAACCGACTAGTGACGAAAAAATGAAAGAAATCATGCTGTCGATGCGCTGCGAACAGAGATGACGTAATACCCTTAACCCATGCGCCTTCATGTAGCTGATCACCCACTTATCGACCACAAGCTTTCTGTCCTTCGCGATGAGAACACTCCCTCCGCAGTGTTCCGTCAGTTGGTTGACGAACTCGTCACCCTCCTGGCCTACGAAGCCACCCGCGAGGTTGCCACCGAAGAAGTCACCATCAAGACCCCCGTAGCCGAGGCATCCTGCCGTCGCATCGCCAGCCCCCGTCCAATCCTCGTCCCCATCCTGCGTGCAGGCCTAGGCATGCTTGACGGAATGACCCGTCTCCTGCCCACCGCCGAAGTCGGCTTCCTTGGCATGAAGCGTGATGAGGACACCCTCGAAGTAGAAACCTACGCCAACCGTCTCCCTCAGGACCTTTCGGGACGCCAGTGCTTCATCGTTGATCCGATGCTCGCCACCGGTCACACCCTCATCGCCGCCATCGACTACCTGCTTGAGCGTGGCGCCCGTGACGTAACTGCCATCTGCCTCATCGCCGCCCCCGAGGGCCTGGCGACCGTTGATAAGCATGTTGGCCACCGAGCCAATGTCACCATTGTGACCGCTGGGGTTGACGAAAAGCTCAACGAGGATGCCTACATCGTTCCCGGTCTGGGTGATGCTGGCGACCGCCTCTACGGCATCGTCTAAGTTTCTTTACGCTTCTCTACCACCCGGTTTTCAACTCTTCCCGTGGATTCCTCTGCGATTACCCTATCTTTCCCCTCCCACCCCCCTGTCCCTCCACTGTGGGATCAGGCGATGGAGCGTGCCATTGAGGCAGGAACAGAAGCAGGTAATCGTGGAGAAATTCCCGTTGGTGCAGTGGTCCTTGCCCCAGAAGGGCAAATCATCGCTATTGAAGGCAATCGACGCGAAGAGTTGAAAGATCCCAGCGCGCACGCTGAGATTCGTGCCTTGCGTGCTGCTAGTGCTGCGTTAGATTCCAGCCACTGCGATGGATGCACTCTCGTCGTAACGCTTGAACCTTGCACTATGTGCGCAGGTGCCATTCAATTAGCTCGAATCAAACAAGTTGTTTTTGGCGCCTGGGAACCCAAAACTGGCGCATGCGGTTCTCAACGTGACGTGCTTCGTGATCAGCGGGCAACACATCAGGTCCAGGTGCGCGGAGGAGTACGCAAAGCACAGTGCGAAGCGCTTCTCAAAGGTTTCTTTGCTGCCCTGCGGTAGGTAGAAGCAGGTAGTTAAGGCATATCGCGTTGGTTCCCTGCGCAAGCACCTGGCGTGTGCGAGAAAGAAGACTGATCGCGTCAATATCTGACATTGCTTCCCGTGCTGGACGAATGCCATGAATGAGGAAAAAGACCACTCTTGTCAACGTCTTCATATCGATTCCTAGCGAGGATGACTGCCGTGAGACTGGCCTCATCGCTGGGGAATCATTTGAGAAAGTTAAGATTCTCCACGTATTGTTGTCCAGCAAGGTAGCCGCGTGCGGCTCCTGGCATCAGTGAGTTCCACTCACCGAGGTAGCGTGTCCGAGCGGCCGAAGGTGCAGATCTCGAAAGTCTGTGTGGTTCATAGCCACCCTGGGTTCGAATCCCAGCGCTACCGCCACCATTACGTGTGGGGCCCGATTCCTAAAGGAATCGGGCCCCACACGTCTTTGGTTATGCATGTCATCTTTTGAGGCTCGCCCCATAGGTGACACTGCTTAGCCTTGCGGCCAAGAGAAAAAGATCAGAAGGCAGGAATAACGCTTCCATCGGTCCACGTTTCCTCAATGAACTTCTTCACATCATCACTGTTAAGCAGTTCAGCAAGTTTGAGAAGGTACTCGTTGTTCTTGTCAGCTTCACGAACGACGAGTTCATTAGCGTAGGGGCTATCAACGCCGGGCTCAATAAAGAGAGCATCCTTAGAGGGGATTTTGCCTGCTTCGATAGCGAAGTTGCCGTTAATCACGGCGGCAGCCACGTCGTCGAGCGCGCGGGGGGTCTGTGCACCTTCAACAAGAGTGAATTTGAGGTTCTTGGGGTTCTCGGTGATGTCGGTTTCGCTGGGCAGTTCAGCGGCGTCATCAAGTTTGATTAAACCTGCGGACTGCAGGAGGAGCAGTGCACGTGCAGTGTTAGCCGGATCGTTATTCAGGGCGATTTCGCTACCTTCAGGGATCGCCTCAACGGAGTCGTACTTGTTGGAGTACAGGCCGAGGGGCTCAACGTGTACGTCAGCAATGGAAACGAAAGCGAAGCCGTTGTCCTTAATCTGCTGCTTGAGGTAGTTAGGAGTCTGGAAGAAGTTAGCGGCAAGGGAGCCGTCATCCAGGGCAGTGTTGGGGGTGACGTAGTCGCTGATTTCCTTGATGTCGAGGCTGATTCCTGCTGCTTCAGCAAGATTATCCTGGACAAACTGGAGGATCTTGGCGTGGGGAACGGGAGAGCAGCCTACGGCGATGGTAACGAGATCACCGTTCTTGGTTTCACCGTCGACGAGTGCGTCGGGGGCGGAGGGAGTATCGGCTGCCTTGTCGTCGGAGGAGCCGCAGGCTGCGAGGGTAAGGGCGGTGGCTGCGACGAGGCCTGCGGCAAAGGTGCGGCGGGAGATGGAGGTGCTCATGTGAGGGCTTTCCTTTCACTTGCCCGGTGTGGGCTTGGGGGGGATTATGGGGTAGCAGTAACTCTGAGTGTGGTTCATGGTTGTAGGCATAGTTCACCCATCATGTGGGTTAACTTGCGTTGGTAATGGCCGCCGATATGGGCTTTTCCCGTACTCCGACTCGTAGGTTTAGCGGTGGTCTACGAGCCGGCTAAACATGTCGCCAACGGCTTGGATAATAGCCACGATAATGACGATAAGAACCACGGTGATGACCATGACGTCTGTCTGGTAGCGCATATATCCGTACTGGACTGCGAGGTCACCGAGGCCTCCACCGCCAACGGTTCCTGCCATAGCGGAGTAGCCAAGCAGGGTGATGACGGTAACTGTGGCGCTCTGGATAAGGGTGGGTAAGGCTTCACGCACAAGGACGCCCCAGGTGATTTGACTGGAGGAGGCGCCCATCATAAGTGCTGCTTCGACTTTCCCTGCGTCAACCGCGTTGACTGCGCTTTCAACGAGGCGTGCGTAAAAGGGGATTGCTCCGATGGTCAGGGGGACAACTGCTGCCTGCCATCCCAGCGAGGTGCCGACGAGAAGTCGAGTCAAGGGGATGATGGCCACCATGAGGATGATGAAGGGCAGTGAACGTCCAATGTTGACGATCATGGAGAGGAACTTGTTGGCCACGGCGTTAGGGTGAAGGCCTCGCGAGCCGGTGCTGACAAGCGCAAGCCCTAAAGGTAGGCCAAATAGAACAGTGAGGAACCCAGAGAAGAAGGTCATCTCGAGAGTTTCGATAGTGGCAGGCCACAGTTTGAGTTTGATGGCCTTATTGTTGAACCACTCATTGTCGCCGGTCGGCAGATGCCCAATGAAGGTTGACGCTGTGTGCTGGGCGTCGCCCGCTGCACTCTGGACCAGTGCGGTTACCTGGTGCAAAGCGGTGGGGTCCACCTGAGTGAGGAGGGTTGCCAGGGTGCTCATGCGCGGTCTCCTCTCAGGTGTGCTGCGGCGCCCGCGTCATGAAGTGCTGCGATAGCGGCGTCGACATGGTCCGATGGGACAGTTACGGCGAGGCGACCGATCTGTGCTCCGCGGATAGTTTCGAAAACTCCGGCTGCCACGTCTCCGCCGTGCTGGGCGGCGATAGAAAGAATATGGGCTGCGGCAGGCTGCCCAGGGTGGGCGGTGATGGCAACGTCAATGACGTGGCCTCCGGCGTCTAGAATGTCGGCCGGAACGGCGGGAACAGGGACCAGTTCATGGGAGAGGCGAGAGTCAACATCGCTCACGACCTGGTCGATGGGACCACCTTCAACGATACGACCTGCTTCGAGCAGGGAAACGGAATCGCAGATGGAGCGGACCACGCCCATTTCGTGGGTGATGATCACGATGGTCACGCCGAGTTGGTCACGGACATTCGCAATCAGTTCAAGGATTGAGCGTGTGGTTTCAGGATCGAGGGCACTCGTGGGTTCGTCACACAGGAGTACTGCCGGGTCATCGGCAAGAGCTCGAGCGATACCAACGCGCTGCTTCTGGCCGCCGGAGAGTTGTGCGGGGTAGGACTCACCGCGTTCACTTAGGCCAACCAGGTCGAGCATACGAGTGACGGTTTCTCGACGATTACCCTTTTTCACACCAGCAAGCGCCAAGGGATAGGCGATGTTCTGAGCTGCGGTGCGGGAGTCTAGGAGGTTGGCATGCTGAAACACCATGCCGATACGGCGGCGAGCTTCACGCAGGTCCTTACTAGACAGGGCTGCCATATCTTTGCCGTCAACGCGGATGGAGCCTGAGGTGGGACGTTCTAGGCTAGTTAGGCAGCGAACGAGTGTGGATTTTCCGGCACCGGAGGTTCCGACGATTCCGTGGATGTGTCCGGCAGGAATGTCCAGGCTAAGACCGTCCAACGCACGCACTTCGGATCCGTCACGCAGGGTATAGACCTTGGTGACATCCTTCAGGGAAATCATAGGGGTAGCGCTAGCGTGCTGTGCTTCTTGCGCCTTGGTCTGGGTGGGCGTAGTGCTCACGAGTTCATTCCTCCATCGGTCCTGGCGGAAGCACCCACGCCCGATTGGGGGGTTGCTGCAACGTCAATGAGCCAGGTCTCTCGGTTGCTCTTGATGGTGTTGTGGGAACCATATAAGCACATCACGAGGCTACACAAATCAGGCACAATAGTATGTATGAGTCCACTGTCGCCCCCCACCCCTGCAATTCCGCGAAAAAGCCGCGATGATTTGCCCGTGACATTAAAACCACGTGTTGAACCTGACATTTTGGGTGGTTCGTGGATGTGCCGGACGCTGCCGGTTGAGGACTCTCCTGCTGCCCCTGGAGCTAGGCACGCATGCCTAGTCTATGAGCGGGAAGCAGCTCATCAACCACCCCGCTATCGTGATGCTGTGCTCTATATCCATGGGCGCAATGACTACTTTTTCCAGACGCATGTCGCTCAGGCATGCCAGGACGAAGGATACGAATTTTATGGCCTCGACCTGCGCGCCTGTGGGCGCGCAGGTCGCACCTATGAACGCCCCCACGATGTACGTGACCTTCGCGTCCATGATGATGAAATTGCTCAGGCTTTGGAGATTATCCGCAGTGAACATGGCCATGAGCGGATCATCCTCATGGGGCATTCCACAGGCGGTTTGCAGTGTGTAATTTGGGCTGCCGATCATCCTGGTCAGTGCGAGGGGATTATCCTCAATTCCCCATGGCTAGACGTTCACGCCTCAGCGTTCATGCGTTCCTATGGCAGTGCGATCATGGAAATTATCGCCAAGTATCAGCCGGAAAAGATTCTGAGCGATGACGATGACCCTACCTATGCTCATTCCCTACACAAGAACTGGGATGGCGAATGGGACTTTGATTTAGAACTCAAACCTTGCCCATCTGTTCCGGTCCGTGCCGGATTCTTGGCAGGAATTCGCCGCCTTCAGCGCGACGTTCACCACGGTTTAGGTATTTCTGAGCCCATTTTGCTGTGCTGCTCTGACACAACCGGCCCTGCTCATCCCACCATGAAGCAAGCTCAGTCCAGTGACATTGTGTTAAGTGTGGAGCAAATGCTTGAGCGCAGCCGGTTCCTTGGTGATGACGTAACGATCCATCAGGTTCCTGGTGGTATGCACGATTTGGCTTTGTCTGCCCAGCCGGCTCGCGACGATTATCTTCAGACCGTCACGACCTGGCTACGTGAGCATCGATAAATCACCGATCGACCAACGTGCCATTTCACATCATTCACTGGCCTCACCATCTTCATCATCTGGGTTCCCACGCCTAACACTTATGGGAACCCAGATGCACTTTCAACAGTGAAATATGCTCCCAACAACATTAGTTCTGGTAACCACCCAAATGTTTAAGAAGGTTGCCGCAAGCATCCTCAATGATGGCGTAGGCAACTTCGAAGGCTTGAGCATCTCCATACCAAGGGTCATCCACATCGAGAACGCTCCGTGGTTCATGACCGGCTCGAACAGACTCACTCAATGCCTGAATAGAAGCGTCGGTGGAGAATTCACGCATCATTCGGACACGGTCGGTGTCTAAGCCGAGTTTATGCATACGGCGAGTAAGGTCACGGTAGTGCCAATCAGTCATTGCGATGATGAGGTCACTCCTGCGCAATTCCTCATCAGTGGCACGATGAGCTTGATGGGGACGAATAGTGTATCCCTCACGTTCCAAGACGCGCCGTGCACGATGGTCGATAGGGTTACCGTGTTCCTCATCGCTAATACCTGCACTATCAACACTGACTACACGGTCAAGTTCAGCCCTCTCCAGAAGATCAGCCAAAATCATGTGTGCAGTAGTGGAGCGGCAGATATTGCCGGTGCACACCATAAGAACATGGTAGGGAGCAGAAGGTGAGAGCGGTGCTGGGAGAGTGTGTGCGGCGTCGGAAATCATGACTCTAGTCTGCGTGACCACCAGGTGAGATAACCACCTCCCCCACAATGAGACACGTAGAATATTTCCATGAGTGAAATCGCAACGAGCACACCACGTCCATCCAGCCCTCTCGACCAGATCGCCGAGGATTACGTCAAGCGCGTTGCTGAACTATCCCCCCAGTTCGCCACCGTGCAAGGACTCAGTGGTCATCACGATGAACTTGATGACTACTCCCCCGCCGGCCTTGATGCCCTGGCAGCACTCAATACACAAACGCTGACTGCCGCACGCAAGGCACCTCTGACTGATGCCATTGATGAAGTCACCCTAGCCGCCATGGAAGAACGCATGGGGTTGTCTTCTCAGTTACATGAGCGCGGCGAAGACTTACGTGCTCTCAACAACATCGCCAGCCCCGTTCAGGATATTCGCGACTTCTTTGACCTAGTCCCCACTTCCACTGACGAAGACTGGGCAAATATTGCCTCCCGTCTATCCAAGGTTCCTGCCGCCATGGCTGGCTACCGAGAATCTCTCTCCCTGGCCGCCTCACGCGGAATGGTGAGCGCGCGCCGCCAGGTGGAGGCTTGTATCAACCAAGCCCTATCTCAAGCCGATCAAGCAGAGTCCTCCTTTTCTGCCCTCGTCAACAGCGCTGAGAATGTTTCTCCTGCCCTGCGTAGTGAACTTGAAGCCGCCGCTGCACAAGCACGTGGCGCTTACGCAGACCTGGCCGCTTTCCTCAAGGAAGATCTTCTTCCCCAAGCACCTACTGAAGATGCTTGTGGCCGCGAACGCTACGAACTCTTCAGCCAAGACGCTATTGGCGCACGAATTGACCTCGATGAGACCTATGAATGGGGGCGTGAACGCCTTGCTGCCATCGATGCAGAACAACGACAAATTGCTGAAGAACTCTATGGCCCCGGCGTAAGCGTGCGTGAAGCACTGGAGCGTTTAAACAACGATCCTGCTCACCAGATTCACGGTGTAGCCGCCTTACAGGAATGGATGCAGTCCACATCGGATCAAGCCATTGCTGATCTCGATGGTGTGCACTTCGATGTACCTAAGCCGCTGAAAACTCTCAACTGCAAGATCGCTCCGTCATCCACTGGCGGCATCTACTACACCGGCCCCAGTGATGACTTCTCTCGCCCCGGAGCCATGTGGTGGTCTGTGCCTGCTGGCACCACCACCTTCGCCGCCTGGCAGGAACGCACCACGGTGTTCCATGAGGGCGTTCCTGGCCACCACCTTCAGGTAGGTCTGCAAACTTATCATCGTGACTTGCTGAACTCGTGGCGCCGTATGTGCTGCTGGGTTTCTGGTCATGGTGAGGGTTGGGCGTTATACGCCGAGCGTTTGATGGCTGACCTGGGATATCAGGACAATCCTGCTGACCGCATGGGCATGCTTGATTCTCAACGTCTGCGCGCTGCCCGCGTAGTACTCGATATTGGTGTTCACCTGGGCAAGGAACGCCCCTCTGAGTTGGCTAGTCTGCCTGGTGTGGGTGAGGGCCGTTGGGATCGCGATAGTGCCTGGGCGTTCTTGACGCACAACGTGGCCATGGCCGAGTCTTTCCTCGCCTACGAACTCACTCGTTACTTGGGCTGGCCGGGCCAGGCACCCTCCTACGCTGTGGGGCAACGGTTGTGGGAGCAGATTCGTGATGAGCGTGCCGCGGCAGCCAAGGCCCGTGGTGAAGAGTTCTCCCTCAAGGACTTCCATATGGAGGCGTTGTCCTTGGGCAGTGTGGGCTTGGACGTGATGCGCCAGGCATTGGTGCACTGATCAGCACTGCGATAAGTGCGGCGTTGACGTCTAAACCAGTGGGTTCGGTTCACCGTTGAGCGTCGCTTCCGTAATGCGCCGCCGCATCACTAAGCCTCACCACCGCATGAGTAAACCGCGCTGCCGCATCGTTAAGCGTCACCGCATGGGAAATCCATCAGAAATCACTGACTAGTTGCTCAGCGCAGATACAAGTAACGGCCCCAGCCAGGGGAGCACTCCTGGTCGGGGCCGTTACTTGTGAGATCCTTCAAACTTCACTGACTGTCCCGGGATACCGGATCACCACATCGTGATGTGAGGTGGCATCCCGGGTCAGTGGAGTGGAGGTTACTGGAACAGTGCGTTGACCTGTTCGTTAATGGCGGTCAGTGAGTCAGCCTTAGCGCTGCGCTGGTAGATCGCTTCCATGGCGGGGCTCATGAGGGCCTGGATTTCTTCGCCGTGGTAGCTCAGCGGGAAGTAGAAGGTGTGTCCTGCTTCGACCGGCTGGGTGTAGGCGGCGATGTTCTTGCCACTCTCGGACCACTTCTTGAGCACAGTCTCGGTACCACTCTTGGTGGCGGGGAAGACTATGGCGTGCTCGGCGACAATGGCCTGGCCTTCTTCGGAGCCGAGGAAGGCAACCCACTTGGCTGCACCTTCGGGGTTCTTGGTGGCTGCGTTGATGGAGTCGCCCAAGCCATTCATCATGCTCATTGGGTGGCCGATGGGGCCCTTGGGGCTGGGGGCGAAGTCGATGTCAACGCCTTCCATGTTGAGCATGGTCTGGATGACCCATGCGCCACACATGGTGACGGCGGCCTTCTCGGAGCCCATCTGGGTTTCGGGGCCGGATGCGTCGGAGAAGACACCCATGGCGGGCAGGTAGCCCTTGTCAACAAGGCCGAAGAACCAGTCGATGGACTTCTGGAACTTGTCCTTGTCGTCGTAGTTGTAGTGGGTGCCCCAGGTGGGCTTGTCCATATAGTTCCAGCCGGTGGCGCCGGTGAAGGGGGACCACTGGCTCTGGCCTGCACTGCCGCCAGCGTCTTGGCCGAATGCCAGACCGTAGACGGCGATGTTGGACTTGTCGAAGCCGTCTTCGTCGCCACGCTTGCCGTTGGCGTCAACGGTCAGGTGGGCGATGATCTTTTCGAAGGTGCCACCATCGTCAGGGTTCCAGTCCCAGTTGTTGATGTCATCCTTGCTGAAGCCTGCTTCTTCCAGCATCTTGGTGTTGTAGGCGAAGGAAATGGTGTCCCAGTCCTTGGGGCTACCGTACTGGTGGCCGTCTTCGCCCTTCCACAGATCGAGCAGACCGTCCTGGTAGATCTCGGGCTTGAGTTCTGAGGAGTAGCCTTCCTGCTCATCGAGGGGCAGGAGGAGTCCGAGTTCCATGTACTGGGCGAACTTGTTGATGTGGTCGGTGAACACATCGGGTGCGTTGCCGGCCTGGAATGCTGCGGTGAGCTTGGTCCAGTAGTCTTCCCAGCCCATCTGGTTGATCTTGATGGTCAGGTCGGGGTTGAGTTCGTGGAACTTGTCGGCCACGGCCTGGTATGCGGGCTGCTGGTTGGCGTCCCACAGCCAGTAGGTGATGGTGTTGGGGTCCTTGTCAGCGTCGGATCCGCCACCGGATGAGGATCCGCCGCCACAGGCGGCCAGGGTGAGTGCTGCTGCGCTTGCGCCCAGGATGCTGAGGAAGCCGCGGCGTGAGGTGAATGGGGTTGTCATGGCAAGAGCTCCTTTACTTGATGCCGTTGAAACCGATGGAATTGACAAGTTTCTTTGCTGTGAAGAGGAACATGATCATCATGGGCAGGGCTGCGACGAGTGTTGCTGCCATGAGTCCGGACCAGTCGATTGTTCCGTTGGGGGATTGGGATTTAAATACGGCCAGTGCCACGGTGAGCACGCGGGCGTGTTCGTCTTCCGCAACCATGAGTGGCCACATGTAGTCATTCCATGCACCGATGTAGGTCAGGATGGCCAAGGTGGCGATGGGGGCTTTGGCCAAGGGCAGGATCAGGGTGAAGAAACTGCGGATCTTGGAGGCCCCGTCCAGAAGTGCTGCTTCTTCGAGTTCTCGTGGGATGTTCATGAAGAACTGGCGGAGGAAGAACACAGCGAAGGGGGTCATCAGCATGGTGGGAAGACCAATACCGATGAGGGTGTTGATGAGTCCCAGATGGTTGATGAGCACGTAGTTGGGCAAGAGGGTGAAGATGGAGGGGACCATGAGTGAGGCGAGGAAGATGCCGAAGACACGGTCACGTCCGGGCCAGCGCAGGCGGGAGAACGCGTAGGCAGCCATGGAGGAGAAGAAGACCTGTCCTACGGTGATCATCGTGGCGACAATGACGGAGTTGCGCAGGTAGATCCAGAAGTTCATGGATGCGCAGGCGGCATTGTCTTTCAATGCCTCTTCGCAGCTTTGCATGCCGAAGACGCGCTCGAAACCACGCATGTTGATGTCCACCGGGAGCAGTGAGGTGGGGTGGTTCATCAGGCCGTAGTTCGAGGAGAAGGCGGTACGGATGATCCAGTAGAAGGGCATCAGGGTGATGGCCATGATGAAGATCATGAAGGCCCAGGCCAGGATGCGTCCGATGTTGACGCCTTTTTTGTCGGCCTCGGGGATGGGCTTGGGGTCGACGGGGTCTTCTTCGACAGGGGTGATCATTGCGGTGGTCATTGGTGTTCCCCTCTCAGTCCAGGTCCGTTGAGCCGGCGTTCGTCATCCGGTATTGGATGAAGGTGACGGCCATGAGGATGAGAAGAAGTGCGACGGACAGTGCACAGGCGTAGCCGAATTGGAAGCGTCCGAAGGCTAGGTCGTACATGTACATCTGGAGCACGCGGCTCGCGTTGACCGGGCCACCGCCGGTGGTGACGGACACGGTGTCAAAGACCTGGAAGGAGCCGATGACGCTCATGATGAGGACCAGGCCGAGGATGGGGCGCAGGAGGGGAAGCGTGATGGAGAAGAACATGCGACGTTCGCTTGCGCCGTCGATTTTGCCTGCTTCGTAGAGCGTGCCGGGGATTCCTTGGAGGCCGGCAAACAGAAGGAGTGCCGTGTAGCCCATGTGGCGCCAAACGTTAATCATGGCGATGGTAGGGATGGCTAGTTCGGAGGAGAAGAAGTTGATGGCGTGCCCGCCCAGTGAGGTGATCACGGCGTTGGTAATACCGAAGCTGGTATCCAGGATCCAGAGCCAGACCAGTGCCACAACGACGTTGGATACGAGGAAGGGGCTCAGGACCACTGAGCGGACGAAGGTGGATTCTGTCAGGCGCTGCATGAGTACAGCGATGACGAGTGCCACGATGGTCTGAATACCGATATTGATGACCACATATTCTATGGTGACGCGGATGGCATTCCAGAACACTGGGTCTTTCATCATGCGGCTGTAATTATCCAGCCCTACGAATTGCGGATCGGTGAAGAGGTTGTACTTGGTAAATGACAAGTAGATGCCACGAATCAACGGATAAATGAAGAAGATGACAAGACCGATGGTGGCAGGGGTGAGAAAACCGAGTGCTAGTCCGAGATCATTTTTATGTTTGCGATGGAGTATTTTTCCCGTAGGTAAGGATGCAACAGTCATTGTTTCTCCTTGTTATTCCTGGCGCCCTGAAGTATGAGCGGATGAATCAATAGCGGTCACCTTGAGAAGGACAAGATGATCAGGATGGAGCATGGGCATAGCGATACCTACAGTGCTTAGCCATGAGCCGGGAAGGTCAGCCCCCTCGGACGTCATCCAGGTGGGGGCTTTCCGTAATTCGGGGTAGGGGTCTGTGGCCAGCTCGATGTGGTACATGCGTTCTGGGTCGAGTCCTGGCAAGGGACGTGGGGCGCTGGGCCACGCGAGGAGTTGGCCTAGGCAGGCAATTTCGTAGAGGGCTTGGCTGCCGTCTTGGGAGACCACGCCTTCGATGCGGAGGTCGTCATCGTCGGGAAGGTCAGCGTGCACGGTAACTCCGCTGTGGAGCAGGTCGCGGTGTTCCTTGTGCAAAGCGATGGTGGCTGCCAGGCGATCGAGTTCGGTTGCCGTGGCTTTGGTGAGGTCCCATTCCACGCCCATGTGTCCCCAGATGGCTGTTCCTGCGCGGAAGTCCACATCGAGGTCACGCAAGGTGGTGTGTGCGCGGCCGGCTGCAACGTGGGTGCCAATGAATTCAGGGGCGAGGAGGAGTGAGGTTCCTCGGTAGATGTTTTGGCGGTCGTGGGCGTCAATGCAGTCAGAGGCCCAGACGCGTTGAGTGCGCTCCATGATGCCCAAGTCGATGCGTCCGCCTCCGCCTGCGCAACTCTCAATTTCCAACTCGGGGAAGCGCTCGTGGAGTGCGTCAAGGAGTCGGTAGAGAGCCAGGGTTTGGTCGTGAACTGCCGCTGCTCCGCTCCTGCCGCTGGTGGGGTCAGCCACTTCGTGTCCGGTGGAGACGAGCGGGGAGTTGTGGTCCCACTTGATGTAGGCGATGTTGTGGGTTTCGACCAGGGTAGAGATGGCGTTGTAAAGGTAGTCCCAGGCTCCCGGTGCGCACAGGTCCAGGACGCGCTGGTTGCGGTGTTCGGGGGCGCCACCCAATCCATCACCCAGGATCCAGTCCGGGTGCTGGCGAGCGAGATCAGAATCAACGTTGATCATTTCGGGCTCGAACCACAGGCCGAATTCCATGCCGAGTTCTTGGACTCGGGTGGCCAGTGGCGCCAGTGAGGTGGGCCAGACGTCTGGTGATTCAAACCAGTCACCTAGTCCTGAGGTGTCATCACGGCGTGAGCCGAACCAGCCATCATCCAGGACGTAGCGTTCAATGCCGACTTGTGCCGCCAGTTCAGCCAGGTCGAGCAGTTTGTCCAGGGAGTGGTCGAAGTAGACCGCTTCCCAGACGTTGAGAAGAACGGGGCGGGGCTTGTCGCGATGTGATGGCAGGGCGCGCATGTAGGTGTGAGAGCGTCCGGCCAGTTCGTCGAGTCCGTGGCCCCAGGAGTACACAGTCCACGGGCTGGTGTAAGTCTGTCCGGGATTGAGAACGACTTCTCCGGGCATGAGCAGTTCACCTGCGCCTATGAGTTTGTTTCCGGCGGCAGTGTTCATGGCGATGGAGCGTGTGTTTCCGCTCCACGCCAGGTGAACGCCGTGGACGGTGCCGCGACGCCATCCAAATCCGTGGTCGCCGGCGATCACCCAGGTGGTGGCATCATGTCCGGGGCGTCCTTCCCAGGATTCGCGCAGGTGAGTTCCTACGGGGAAGTCGCAACGTTGGATGCGGCGTTCGCTGAGGTGGTGGCCGGTGAGGTCGAGGATTTCTGTGGCCGAGTCCGGCAGGGGGAAGAAGAAGGTGAGTTCTTGGACCATCAGTGACTCATGCTCAGGTGAGGCAGTGTCACAGGAGGTCGATGACGCATCTGATGCTGCGGCGTCTGCGCCACAGGTATTGGTGATGGTTCCGCTGACTCGAATGATTCCGCTGGGTTCGAGGCGGATGGTGGTGGTGATGGTCAGGTGATGGACTGTGTCCGTGCCGCTGGAGGTGATGACGGTGGCGCCTTTTTCTTCGCTCACCTCATGGTCAACGTGCTGGGAGCAGGGTGAGAATGCGGTGGAGTCGAGGCGGCAGGTAGCCAGTCCGGGACGTGCGGACCATCCTTGGTGTGCCAGGGGAATGATGGGTAAGTCATTGGTTGTCCATGCGGTTCCGCCGTCTCCGAGGGAGAAGGCGGTGACCTCGGCGACTTGGACGAGTTGCTCGTCGCTGATGTGTCCTAGTGATTGGCCCCAGTGGTGGACAACGGGGAAGCGATCTTCGCGCAGATCAACCACTAAGCTGGTGCCAGCGTGTAAGAAATGGCGAATCATGACGGTCCTTGTCAATGAATGGTGCGTTTTTCGTTTACTGCTCGAAACGATGCTCTCCTCGTTGAGAACATGTTTTATTATTTGCAGCAAGAAAATATTACCTAGGTAACACTCTGCCCTGCATTACTTCAAATGTCACAAAAGTGTCACGGTCAGCATTGACCACAGAAAGACCCCAACCATGCCATCCCCCGCCCCACCGAGTTCAGCAGTGCTGGCCTATCTGGTCTCTCACGGCGCGACCAGTAGGAAAAACCTTGCTCAGGAATTCGACCTGTCCGCCGCGACATTGACGCGCGCCACCCGCCCTCTCATCGACCACGGCCTCCTGGACGAATCCGACTCCCCCTCCCCCTCCGGCTCCCGCGGCCGTCCCGTCACACTCGTGGACATCAACCCCGACTACGCCTTGTTCCTCGGGGTCAAACTCACCGGCGACGAAGCCTTCGCCGTAGCCACGGACGCTCGCGGGCACATCCTCACCTCCCAGTCACTCCCCCTCATTGACCGTTCGATCGACGGCGTGGCAACAGTTATCGAACAACTTGCCACGCGTGGAGCTCTCGTTGACGGCATTCGCCCCTTAGCCATTGGCGTGACCCTCGGTGCTGCCGTGGTGGGTACCTCGATCGTTCGCGTGGCCCCGTTCTTGGGGTGGGAAAACGTCCCTCTCGGACACATCCTTACCGAACGAACCTCGATCCCCACGCTGATTGCCAATGACGTTCGCGCCTTCACCTTGGCTGAAGCCTGGAGCGGTATCGGTAAAGACGCCTCTCCATTCGCTCTGCTCACGTTGGGTGCCGGCATCGGGTGTGGCATTGCCATCAACGGAACAGTCCTGTCCGGGTCTCACGGCGGCGCCGGCAGCGTCGGCCACTTGCCTGTCCTTGCTGACGGCCCCGAATGTGAAAGCGGGCACCGCGGGTGCGCCCGCGCGGTGGCCTCCGAGGCGGGGATTCGCCAGCGCTCGGAGCAACTTCTTGGCCATGCGTGGGGCACTGACGATCTTCTTCGCATCATTCACGACGCCGAGTCCCGAGATTCACAGTCAACTCACCTTGCTTCTCAGATCCTCACCGACGCTTCCCGTGCTACCGGCACCATCGTGGGTTCACTGGCCGCATTCCTGGACCCGGCCATGGTGGTCATTAGCGGGGAAAACGTGGGAATTGTTGAGCATTTCCGCCACGAATTCAATGAGGAAGTGGAACGCGCACGCCACTGGACTGCGTCACGCGTTCCCGTCCACCTCAAACAGTTCTCGTTTACTGAGTGGGCGCGCGGTGGTGCCACGCTGGCCATTGATTATTGGGCTCACCACTGGCAGGACTTTGTCTCAGAAGACCCCGAGACGAAGCAGTAATTCGCGTCAGTCGTCACTGAGGGAGAAGACCACGACGGCTGTGTCGTGGGCACGCAGTTCCAGTGGCTGGGAACCCGGGGCGAACTCCTGGCCAGTCCAGGCGTCGATGCCGGTCTTGCCCTTGGGGTACCAGGGGCTACGCGGATCGATGGACACGTCATCGTCGGACGTATTCATCACCGCAATGGCAACGTCACCGTCGAGGAGAGGGCGCTGCCAGACCTGAACTCCCTCGGGGAGGGAATCGACCCAAGTGTCGCGGACGCGTTCAGCCTGGAATCCCAAACGGTCTTGATCGATGGCGATTAGACGGGGGTTAGCCACCACGTCAACGACCTCTTGATCCAGTTCGGCCACATTCGTCCCCAAGAACAGGGGTGCCGCAAGCATGCACCACATGGCGAAGTGGGTGCGGTTCTCCTCAATCGTCAATTCACCATTGCCGATCTGGAGCATGTCAGGGTCATTCCATGCGCCAGGCTGAGAGTAATCGGTGAGGTACTCCTGGGATGCGATGATGCGCTGAATGGATTCCCAGGTGGGTTCAATGTCATGGGTGGTGCGCCATTGGTGGGCAATGGGAGTGGCCCAGGTCCATGGCTGAGTATCGCCGTACTCACTGATGGCATAGACCATCGGGCGGTCCGTGGCCGCGAGCGCGTTGCGCATGACCGCGAAGGCTTCAGGGCGGCTCAAGCCATCAGTTTTATCCGCAAGGCACCAGTCGTATTTGAGGAAGTCCACGCCCCAGTCGGCGAAGGTTTGCGCGTCATGTTCCTCATGTCCCAGGGAGCCGAGTGAGGTGATGGGGTAATCGTCGTACGAATTAGCGCAGGTCAGCGACCCGGGGGAGCCGTAGATACCAAAGTTCAGGCCCAGGTCATGCACTTCTTGGGACAGTGCGGGGATGCCGGAGGGGAAGCGCTCGGGGTGAGTGAAGAGCGTGCCCTCGTCATCACGGCCGCCTTGCCAACAGTCGTCCACCACAATGTAGGTGTAGCCCACTGCTGCCAGGCCACGGTCCACGATGGAGTGTGCTGCTTGTCGGACGATGTTTTCGTCCAGGTCGTAGCAGCGGACTTGGTTCCAGGAGTTCCAACCCATGATGGGGGTTTCTGCCAATGGTCCCAGTGGTTCAGGAGCGTGCACTGGGCGCACTGCTGCTTTGAGCGCTCGGCCTGAGAGCGCTTGTTTGCGCAGGTCGTTCACGGGTGCGGGCACCACGTCCTGGTGGCGAGGAGCGGCTTCGAGGGTGTCATCGTCTGGTAAGCACAGAGAGTCCACCACGGGGAGTGCATCCTCAGGTGTGGGCGATGCGGGAGAAAGCGGCTGCGGCATGGCAACTCCTTAAAGTCTCGTTGCCAGGCCTCATTGCTTGGCAACTACTGCTTGTCCCAGAAGTGTGCCACATCCATCACGCCACCGGAAGCCTCGAAGTCCGCGTGGACGTTTTCTCGGTAAGCCGGATCCATGAGGTAATCCAGTGCCACGCAGCCCAGTCCGTAGGCGCCGTCCACTGCTGCAGCGTCTCCACCGGGGCCGCCGGCAGCTTCTGTCATTTCGCGGGTGTGGAGGGCGACGTCACCGTCTGCCACCTTGATGAGGGGGTGGATTCCGGGCACGCGCAGGGAGACGTTTCCAAAGTCTGTTCCCGCGGCAATGGTTTCGCTCACCACGCCTTCGGGCAGTGGGTCCCGTCCACGGGCGGCTTGGGCGCGGGTCCAGGATTCCAAAAGTGGTCCGTTATCCCGCACGGGCATGTCATTGACGGGGCCATCAGGAATGATTTCTAGCCCAGTTCCAGTCATGAGAGCTGCGCCACGGAAAACATCTTCCACTCGAGCCACCACGTCACGCAAGGTTTCGGGGTATTTCGAGCGGATCATGGCCTTAAGTTCGGTGTGCTCAGGGATGATATTGGGGACGGTGCCACCATCAGTAATGATGGCGTGAACACGATCCATGGGACGCAACTGCTGACGCAGCAAACCAATTCCTTGCAAAGCCAGGCTCGCGGCGTCGAGAGCATTACGCCCCATGAAGGGCTGAGAGGAGGCGTGTGCAGGAACGCCAGTGAATACGAAGCGCATACGACGTACGCCAAGCCAGGTCTGATGAGTCAGATCATGGTTATAAGAGTGGGTCTGAATAGCAGCGTCGATCCCCTCAAGCATGCCTCGCTGCGTAAGAATTTCTTTGGCAGTGGAACATTCTTCGGCTGGGGTTGTTTGCAGAACGACACGTCCAGGCAGGAGTCCAGGGTGACGCTTTTCCAGTTCAGCGAGGGCCAGGAAGGCACCGACGGAGTTAGCGCACATGACGTTGTGTCCGCAGCCGTGGCCGATGACAGGGAGGGCGTCATATTCGCAAAGGATGGCAATGGTCGGCTGGCTGTCATCACCGGTGCCGATGTGCGCGCGAAGGGCTGTGGGGCTGTCGAAGACGCCGACGGTGGGTTCGATTCCGTGGTCGCGCAGAACGCGGGCCACTTCTGCACAGGATTGGTGTTCTTCCCAACCCACTTCAGCGTATCCATGAATGGCGTGAGAGAGGCCGACGATAACGGGGGCTAGGGAGTCGACAATGTCATCCAGTTCTTCACGTAGTGCTACACCTGCTCCGCGGCTTTCTTCTAGGCGTGTCGCTGAAGGTGCAGCATGCTGGCGTTGGACCAGTTCTTGGGCCATAAAGTCTTGGATAGCGGTGTGGACGGGAGCAGGCTGGCTAAGATCACGCATAGCCTTATTCTGCTCCCGCCCACGCGGCAGTGAAAGAGTGACTCACCTTCCGGCGTTTTTTCGACGCCGCCCAACTGTTCTCCAATCCATCTAAAGGTGAGTGGGGGTGCGTTAGGAACGCAGGTTGACCTGGCGAGAAATGATTCCGGCCTTAGCGCCACGTTCGGCACTAGTCAGGGGTTCCTTAACGGCCAGCGCCACGCTCAGACGCTTAGCCATTTCTGTCATGGGTTTGGTCAATTCTCCAGCCTCAGTGCCAGGGTTAAGTTGCCACACAGGGATGGCCAAACCACAGGCACGGAAAGCACCGATGAAGCGTGCGCCGGGTTCAAGATCTGATTCACCGGCTGCGTGAACGCGTGCCAGCGCACTGAAGAAGTCATCTTCATCTTCGCCGCGTGACCAGCGGACGAATTCCTTGCCCCCCATGCGACACCAGTAAGCGTGCTCGACTCCCTCAACGGGAACAGTGGCGACGATTTCTTCCTTAGCATTTTCCAATGCTTCGAGAGCCTGAGGATCATCAGCCTGTTCGGGATCGAGCCAAAAATCGAAAGTTTCGCGGACGCTAACTTCAGGAGCCTTGGACAGATCAAGGATGTCCTGGAGGCGGGGACCAGGTTCGGGCAAGCCATCAAGAGCCAGTGCCTGACCAGGTTCAAGCTCCATGGTGGCCAGCAGTGCTGCAGCCACATCACGGGAGGCATCGCCAGAATGCATGGTGGTCTGGAGGGCTACGAGGAGAGAGCCGTCGGAATGCTTCATGCCCTGAGCAAGATCAGGGAGCATGGTGACGATCTGGGCCTGGCCGCCGCCGTATTCCTTGGTAAGGGTGACGGTTGCTGTAGCTGCGGGGATCACCTGCATCATGGCGACAAGATCTTCTTCGCCAGGGATACCCTCAAAAGGACGAGACACGAAGGGGATCTCAGCCTTCTTGGAGGCTTTGGCGGCTTGGCGTGCTTCAAAGGCGGCCTGACGTGCCGCGCGCTTCTTCTTCGACATACCCCCCAGGTTACCCGACGCTTTTTCATGCTCGCGCAGGGACCTGGGAGTAAACAGTCGGGATCGGTGGTGATGTGGTTGATGAATCAGGGACGCACGGCGATAGCTTCGATCTCTACACCTACTCCCTTGGGCAGTGCGGCAACAGCGAATGCTGCACGTGCGGGCATGACAGGGCCGGTGATATGGCGTGCGTAAACCTCGTTAACTGCAGCGAAGTCGTTAATGTCAGCGAGGAGAACGGTGGTCTTAACAATGTTTTCCATCCTCAGTCCCGCTTCACTCAAGATGTGAGCAATGGAGGTCAGGCAACGATCTGCTTGCTTGGCGATATCGTCAGAAACGATTTCTCCGTCTTCAGGGTCCAGGGGAATCTGACCAGAGACGAAAACGAGGCTGCCTGAGTCATTACCAAGACTGACTGCCTGGGAGTAAGGGCCGATGGCCGCGGGAGCTTGTGGGGTGACGATGGCCTGAGGGGTGCTCATAGGGGTTCTTTCTCGTTAAGTTGAGTGACACGCGGAAGCGTTGCTACTTGGTGTTTATTGTGCCGTGCCGACGCCATATGGTCTATGAACCCCGTGGCACGACCCCTCCTTTTCCTTATCTCCCCTCAACTTTTATTTTTCATCCGGCAGTGACATAAGACCACCATGGACAACAAGGGGGTATGAAACGAAAGGTAGCGTTGAGAATCGGAATGCCCCCAGCATCAAATCTCAATATTTGAGATATATTATGCTTTTGAGTGAGATAAAACGGGTGTGAGTCACGTAACGGTGGTTTAGTTAAGGCATGCATCCACGCGCTGGCCAAGTGGCCCTTCCCGAAGACCTGATCGACGTCGATGAAGTAGTCAACGCGTACTACACTCGCGTTCCCAATCCCTCCATTCCCGCCCAGAAAGTCGTATTCGGCACCTCCGGTCACCGCGGCTCTTCTCTCGACACGGCATTCAACGAAGCACACATCGTTGCTACCACTGCCGCCATCATCGAATACCGCCGCAGCCAAGGAACAGATGGCACCATCTACTTGGGCCGTGACACTCACGCACTAAGCGAACCAGCATGGCGCACTGCCATTGAAGTACTCTCCGGCGCCGGTGTTATGACAGCAATCGACGCCCGCGGCTCTTACACCCCTACCCCGGCTGTTTCCCACTCTATCCTCAAGGCCAACGGGGCCGGCACTAAAGCCGGTGTTCGGACTTCTGGGCCCGGCCTTGCTGACGGCATTGTGGTCACCCCTTCACACAATCCTCCGCGTGATGGTGGCTTCAAGTACAACCCACCCACCGGCGGTCCTGCCGGATCCGATGCCACCTCATGGATCGCTAACCGCGCCAATGAACTGCTGGCTAATGGATGGAAGGACGTTCCTCGCGTCCCCATCGCTGATGCCCTTGACGGCCCCTATGTCATCAAGCATGACTATCTAAACACCTATGTCTCTGATCTCGAATCTGTCATTGACATGGAAGCCATTCGCGATGCTGGCGTGCGCATCGGCGCTGATCCGCTGGGGGGTGCTGCCGTAGATTACTGGGCAGCTATCGCCGAGCGTTACGGCCTGGATCTGACCGTTGTTAACCCCACCGTTGATCCCGCATGGCCCTTCATGACTTTAGACTGGGACGGCAAGATCCGGATGGACTGTTCCTCCCCCAACGCCATGGCCTCCCTGCGTAACCTCATGACTCCTGGTGAAGACGGCACCACTCCCTACGATGTGGCTACTGGCAACGACGCCGATTCAGATCGTCACGGCATTGTCACCCCTGATGGTGGTCTCATGAACCCCAATCACTTCCTCGCTGTGGCTATCGAGTACCTATTTACTCATCGTCCCGGGTGGGGCGCACACTGCGCCGTGGGCAAGACCTTGGTCTCATCCAGTCTCATCGACCGCGTGGTGAAGTCCCTAGGTCGTAGCCTCATGGAAGTCCCTGTGGGATTCAAGCACTTCGTTCCTGGACTACTCGATGGTTCCGTGGGCTTTGGTGGTGAAGAAAGTGCTGGAGCATCCTTCCTGCGTAAGGACGGCACTGTATGGACTACCGATAAAGATGGCATCATCTTGTGCTTGTTAGCCAGCGAAATCATCGCCGTGACTGGCAAGTCTCCTTGGGCACTACACATGGATCAGGTTGAGCGTTTTGGTGCCTCAAGTTACGCTCGCATCGATGCCCCAGCCACAAAAGAAGAGAAGGCCAAGTTGGCAGCTTTGAGTCCTTCAGATATCAAGGCAACAGAGTTGGCTGGTGAAGAGATTCAGGAACGCCTGGTTCGCGCCCCTGGTAACGATCAGCCCATCGGCGGTTTGAAGGTCACCACAGCGAATTCTTGGTTCGCCGCGCGTCCCTCCGGTACTGAAGATGTGTACAAGATTTACGCCGAATCCTTCCTAGGAGATGAGCACCTAGCCCGCGTTCAGGAAGAAGCAAAGGACGTTGTTGCTACCGCACTAGGAGCCTGACGCTCTCACGCCCTTCATCTGACATTCCGTCACATCCACTCACGCCCCTGAGCCTTTAGGCTGAGGGGCGTGAGTCAGTCTTACCCGTCTTCCTCATCACGCTTCTCTTCGCATCAAGAGCCCACGAGTCCTGCTCGCCAGGCGCGATCTGCTAGTTCATCTACGCGATCAACTTCCACTAATCAGCACACGTCGGATGATGCGTCACACCGGATTTCCTCATCGAAACCGACACGTTCTGCAAGCAGGGGCCGAACTTCTCAGCGTTCTTCGCTGTGGTTACCGAAGCAGCATGGTGCCTGGGGAATGCTTCTCATTCCCCCGGTTATTGGCATGATTCTTGGTGGGTGGACTTGGGCATATATTCCCACTTTCATTGCGTGGTGGATGGGGTATTTGAGTTTCTGGGCGTGGGGCGTATGGGCCAGGACCCGTTCCCCTCGCCGTAAAGCCCTGGCTTTTATTCCCTTAGCGGCTTACTCCTCATTCACGGTCTTCGTTGGTCTCATTACGCTGATCAGTATTCCGACGTTGCTGACGTGGGCTCCTGTTTTTCTTCCCTTAATTACCATTGCCGGGTGGCAGCAATGGAGGGGGCGTGAACGCTCATTACTATCCGGGGTCAGTACCACCTTGGCCGCGAGCGCAATGACTGCAGTCTTCTACAGTATTTCGCTTCGTCACAACGCTTCTGCGTGGTCCTTGGCTAGTCCGTGGGGTTTCCTCCATCCTTCTGCTTCGACTACTGCTAATAACGCCGAGAGTCTTCATGGATGGGCGTGGGTGTGGCTAGTCACGGCGCTTGTGACGGCGTATTTCGTAGGCACTGTCCCGTATGTAAAATCAATGATTCGTGGCCGTGGTGATCGTCCACTGATGGTGGGGTCAAGCATTTTCCATGTCTTAGTCGCCTGCGCTGTGTGGATTGCTGCGGGAATGTCGTGGGTATCGTGGTGGTGCGCCGTGGTGTTCACGGTGGTTGCGCTGCGTGCTGTGGCACTGCCCCTCATGCAGGCTGTACGTCTTCGTGATCATCGCCCGGTCATTCGCCCGAGGATGATTGGGTTCAGTGAAGTGGCCTTAAGCCTGCTTGTTCTTCTCGTTCTTGTCAGTGGCTAAGACACTCACTGGCTAAGAGATCGAAACACCACTGAGGTTTCTGACAGTTGCCCCTCATCCACCGATTTCGCGGCGGCAGTCAATAATCATCTCCTCACTGACCGCTCCTTCATCTCCTGCACCGGTGAGATACTGGAAGCGCTGTGACCAGTCATCGATGGCCGGTTCTCCGGCCTGTTCAATTCCTTCGGTGACTGTCGCGTAGACGCTAGACATGTGTGGGTATCCCCTGTTCGTGGTGTGTGAGTCGATGGTGACCACGATTCGTGACGGTGATGTAGGCGTGGCCTGAGCGTCAAGAGCTGGCACGGCATCATCGGCATTTTCGATATGAAGTGCGTAGGTCTCTGAGGGAAGTGCTGCGCCAGCAGTGGGGCCACCGGCTGTTAAGACGCTGGTCATGGTGAAGCGCTCACGGACAGCCGTGTCAGCAGCAATATTGCTGACCGTGATAGCTCCTTGAGAGTGGCCGTAGAAACCTACGGGTTCTCCGGGTTGAATTCCTGCCATGGTCATGGCAGCGACAACACTAGATTCCATATCTGTGGGTTGACCGGCTACTCCTTGCAGGTTCGTGAGGAGGTCTTGAAGGTCTTCGCCCCCCATGGACCAGTCGCGTGTGCCTGGAACGATGACCATCCATGTACGTGTTCCGTCCGAGTGTGTGGTTTTGATGATAGAGATGCTCCCGTCGTGCGACTGATGTTTGCTTCCTTCGTCCATGGTGGGGCGGGAGTGTTGGAGTTCATCACTATGAGCGATGGTTTGAGCAATAGTGCGTGGTGGTGTGGGAAGAGGTCGGAATGCCTCGGGAGTAGTTGACAGGGATGTTGCGAGGGCGAATGGGTCCCGTGATGCCGGTGGTAAAACGCTCGTAGTATTACTCCCTCGAGGCGACACAACGATGCCAGTGGTTGGCCCGTAGAACTGTTCTCCACTTCGTTGGGCTACACCTGCCACGTAGTAGGCCAGTCGCTGCATGGGGCTCAGCGTTGCTGTGGGCACTTCCTTGCTTCCTTGACGCACGGTTTCTCCCAGTGCCGAACTGACTTGCGGGTCCATACGGTGGGCAAGGTGGGTGAAATACTGCTGAACTGCGTAGGAACTTTGTCCGCTGCGTGCTCGCATCACCCAGGGAAGCGTGAGGAAGAGAGCGAGGCTGTCACCAGTCAGCCACTGAGAAAGGATCGGATCCTCCATAGCGGTCAGAAGGAACTGTCCGCCATCAGATACCAATGGCAAATTGGCGGGGTCTCCTCCAAAAAATGCTCCGACTCCCCCAATTGCGAGAAAGGGACTCAACAGCAGCGCCTCACCTAAACCAACAATCTGAGTAAGTATCGGAATGAGCGGTCCGACTCGTTGTTGGTCCGCGAGTGCCCATGGCCCATTGAGGGGTGGGAGTGTGGGCGATGCCTGAACGTCTGCCTGGGTATAGATATCTACGCATACTCGTAAGTCACTGATGAGTGACTCGATTGTGTCGCGGAGAGAGTGAAGTCCTTCTGGTCCATCGATGTAGGTGTCCAGCGCATCAAGTGCGCCGTGCTGAGCTTGGATGAACTGCTCCTCCAACGCGAAGGGGTCGATGAGACACTGCGTCTGCGTATCGCGCCACGTGGCGGGTATTTCAGTGTCGGCACCCACGCCAAGATCGGTGACTGCGAGAGCGGAATATCCACTGACGAGGAACGGCTCAGAAAAGAGTTCATAAGGTGGCGGTAACGCAGCAGTCACCTTGCCCCGCGTACTTTCCGCACTAGCTATTGCGTCACTGAGGTAGTCAGAGACCGTGTTCAGCTCGGTGATAAGTGCGTCAATGTCATCGGTATTAACCGCTGTGGAGCCACCGTTAACGAAGATTGCCGGGGCATCATGCGTCGATGAAAACGTTCCCTGTGCTGAATGAGAAAAGTTCATGCTCCAGGTATGTGGGTGAGGGAAAAAACCACCAGAGGCAGCATGAGAATCTGACGCTTTGGCATACTCCTGAGCCGGTCCCACCAGAGGAGAAGAGTTTGCGCTTGTGGGGCGATCCGACGCCTCCAGGTAGTCATGATCGCTACGCGTAGCCATGAGTGTTACCAACTTGAAGCGTCCAGGAGAAGACACGCATCAACGGCCTTCTCAGCGTTTACCTGAGCAGTAGCCAGTGACGCAACCACCTCATCAAGGATTGCCTGACAGGCTCGTGAGGCAAGGCCCACCCACGAAGTCGGCACTTCAGTGGGCATGGAGGTGATAGCCCAATCCAGTGATTGTGAGGAGGAGTGAATCAGCGGCGAAGTCATGGATAGGAGCCTAGGAGCACCCTTCTCATCACATACGTACCCGTGTGGAACGTCCCCACTACCGAAGACAATCCGCCTACTGTGGAGAACTCGTCAAGACAGGCATAAATAACACCAGTCGGTTGCGATATCGGCTCATTTCCCGACTGTCGCAGAGTTAGCGACCTCTGTTATCTCGCTCAATTGCCCAAGCGGTCCATGCGTCAATCACATACGAGCGGTCTTTGGCGCTCATCTCATGGAGAGGCTCGGTGCCATCACTATTGAGTGAGGCGTAAAAATCTTTGAGCTCAGAACCGGCTTGGCGCGCGTAAAGATGTTCGAGCGCTTCACACCCCTGCGCCAGGGTGAGACCTGACCACAAATCGACTTGTGCGGCATCGTCAGAAGAGGAGGCTTTTTTGTCAAGAAGCCAGCCGATTAACGCCACGATGAAGGCAGTGAAAGCAACCAGGACCATTCCCACCCCCAGGATGCTCCAAGTCACTGAATGCCATAGGAGTGCGCGAAGAAGGCCAGCAATCAGGAGGCCGGCAGTAATACTCAATGCGGCAAAATCTGCCACCACGAGGGGAAGAAACATCCGGGGCTTTTCGCCCATTGCTCCCCGCGAGACCAGCGTCATAACCGGACGCATGGAGGCAGCAAGAACACTGCGGTAAAGCATCCAACTGCACAAGGCGGCGGTCAGAACAATCACGCCTCCATACCAGGTGAGAATTCCTCCGGTGGGTGACAGGGCTCCCACAGCTTGACCAGTGTGGGGGTCCATGACAGGAGCACCAAGGCGGCCAATACCAATGGCCGGCATAAAAACCACTAACAGGCAGCCCAAGAGCCACCCGGCCAAAAGGAGCGGAGAACTATGAATCATGCTGGCACGAAGCACTCCGCCCACAGCCATCATGCTGGTCATTACTTGGGCAACGCCAGGAGAATCCTGGCCCGCTTGGGTAAAACGCGGGTCAGGTTGTGGCCGAGACGACGATACTTCTTGCTCCATGTCTCAACCGTAACCCCACGGAGGTCATGTGACACTAGTGCCATGCGCGCTTTGTCTTCCTCTCGCCCCTGGCTTGTTACCGTTGTCGCCCTGATCGCTTTAGGTGGATGTTCATCAAGTAGTGATTCCTCCACCCTCAGCCCACCTCCTTCAGAAACGGCCACCCCCCAGGCTTCTGCCCCCACTGAAGCAACGGGCCGCCCCACGGAGGGCAATCTCCCCATGCCCACTGATGAGATGTTTGTGATCCCCGAGGATGCCCCAACGGCTGATTTTGGCA
Source organism: Actinomyces vulturis (assembly GCF_001687305.1). GTDB lineage: Bacteria > Actinomycetota > Actinomycetes > Actinomycetales > Actinomycetaceae > Actinomyces > Actinomyces vulturis. The sequence goes on along the minus strand of NZ_KV700385.1, from coordinate 701,177 downwards.
TCAGGGCTTCTCAAGCCGAATCAACGTGCATGGTAGATGAGTCCCACACCCTGCTGTGCGCCGTCAACCATGCGCAATGGGCTAAAGCGTGCGGTCAGGGCCGCAGTGGCGCTATCACAATGAACGCTGGGACCCCCGATTTGGCTTGTGTCGAAGGGGATTTAGGGGCAATGGGTTCTGCTCTTGATGAGGCTGAAATTGGTAGCACGATTCTTCTTGACGGCGGCGCGATTGCATGCGCCCCTCAGTTAGGCATGATGTCATGCTGGGATACGGCATCTCACCACGGTTTTGTAGTCAACAACCAAGAATACCGCTTCTTCTAATTCTCCAGTTCAACCACCAGTTCGATCATCCGGCCACTTATCGGTGTCACCGGCAGGAAGCACTCTTTGGGCAGGAAAACTTTCCCCCTCCACAATCACGGTATCTGCCGTACTCAGTTATCCCTACTGCGTCCCTTGACAGCATTATGACCTTTAGTCCCACCGCCAGTATCAGTTTTCCTCGGTTTCCTTAACGCGCATGTTTCGCCCAACCTGACACAATGGGTGTCATAGCCACCCCTTTGACCAGGAATATCCCATGAACACCACCCCTGCATCTGCTCGTCTTGCTGATCTGCCCACTGACCGCGTGCATCTGGAAAGTTGCGAGCCGGCCATTGCTCTCGGTCCCCTCGATGGTCGCTACCGTGCAGTGACTGCGCCCCTGGCTGATCATTTAAGCGAAGCAGCGCTCAACCGTGCCCGCGTGCATGTGGAAGTGGAATGGCTCATTCACCTTACAGATGAAGGTGTGCTTCCTGGTGCACCGCGTTTTTCTGATGCCGAGAAAGAGTACCTGCGTGGTTTGGTGCGCGAGTTCAGTGATAAGCAGATTGCCCAGTTGGCTAGCATTGAGGCTGAAACCCGCCATGACGTGAAGGCTGTGGAGTATCTACTCAAGGCCCATCTCGACGCCGCACCCTCAGTTCTCGGTGACACTGTTCTTCCGCAGGTGCACGAGATTGTTCATATTTTCTGCACCAGTGAAGACATCAATAACCTTTCCTACGCTTTAACGATCCGTAGCGCCATCGAGCAGGTGTGGTTGCCTGCTGCTCGTGGTCTGGTTGAGGATCTTCGTTCGATGGCCCGCGATCATGCTGAGGCTCCGATGCTTGCTCGCACCCATGGTCAGCCTGCTACTCCTACCACCTTGGGTAAGGAGTTGGCAGTAATTGCATGGCGTTTGAGCCGTCAGGTGGCTCGTGTAGAGTCCACTGCATACTTGGGCAAGATTAATGGTGCCACCGGCACCTACGGCGCTCATGTGCTCAGCGTTCCTGGTGCTGATTGGCCTGCTATTGCTCGCAGTTTTGTGGAGAAGTTGGGTCTGACCTTCAACCCGTTGACCACGCAGATTGAGTCCCATGACTGGCAAGCTGAGCTCTACTCAGACATTGCTCGCTTCAACCGTATTGCTCACAACTTGGCTACTGACGTGTGGACCTACATTTCTTTGGGCTACTTCCGTCAGCGCCTGAGCGCTCAAGGTTCCACGGGCTCATCCACGATGCCGCACAAGGTCAATCCGATTCGTTTTGAAAACGGTGAGGCAAACCTTGAGATTTCGTGCGCTCTGCTAGATACCCTCTCCTCCACGCTTGTCACTTCTCGCTTGCAACGTGACCTGACTGATTCCACCACGCAGCGTAACGTGGGCGTAGCTGTGGGGCACTCTCTGCTGGCTTTGGACAATATTCGTAAGGGCCTAGCTGGCCTGGATGTGGATGAGGATCGTCTGCGCGAAGATTTGGATGCCACCTGGGAAGTTTTGGGTGAGCCTGTCCAGCAGGCTATGCGCGCTGCTGCTGTTGCTGGTGCCACCGGCATGGCTGATCCCTATGAGCGTCTCAAGGAATTGACCCGCGGCAAGAAGGTCACACCTGAGGCAATGCGTGAGTTCATTGCGAACCTTGGCATGCCTGCTGAGGTTGAACAGCGTTTGAGTGCTCTGACCCCGGCAACGTACACGGGTCTTGCTGCTGAACTTGTTGCTCAGATTGACCAACTTCCTTACGAATAATTCACATTCTCTCCCCTCGGGGCCCTGGTAGTCATGCCATGATGGTGGCATGACTACGTCTGGAGTTGATCGTGATGCCCAGCGGGCCGCTGATCCGTCGACGCCAGCTGGCGCATTGATGGTTCTTGCCGGTATCCGCCCAGATTTACGTGCTGTCATTGCAAAAAATCCGTCATGTTCTGATGATTTGCAACGGTGGATTGAGCAGACTCCTGTCGACGTGCTTACTGACTCAGAAATGCACTCGTGGGCGCCCGCGTGGAGTGATAATCCTTTCGGTTCCGTCGCTGGGGATCCGTTGATGGGTTCACCGTTGGATGATTCGGGGATTATTCCTGCCGACGCCGTCCCTGATGATTCTTCTTTACCGTCACTGTCTGCACCTCCTGTCTCTCACGGTCATAATGAGCAGCGTCAGGCGCCTCAGAACTATGCGCCGCAGGGTTATGCTGCGCCTCCTGCTCACGGTTATGGGCCTACTCCCACGTCCTCGCCTACGCAGGGGTACGGTCAGGCTCCTTCTCGAGGACAGCGCGTTCCAACTTCCCCATCGTTGCAGAGAGGCTTTACGCCTATTCCTCCTCAGGGGTTGGCGTATCAACCTCCTCAGACTCCCTCAGGTTCTTCAGGGAAGCGTCGAGCAGGCGTGAATGTTTTCGACAGGGACTATTTGGCTGATCGTCTCGTTAAATTGAATGAACAGTCAGCACAGTTGCGCTCTGAATTCAGTCTCCCTGCACAAAAGCCAGTGAAGGTTTCTTCTGGCAAAAAGAGCTCCGGAAACTCTAATAGTTTCGTTCAGTTCTTGGTAATTTTCGTGATCATGGTCGTCTGGATGATTCTTCACTAATGACAGCATCAGTTCATCAAGCCGGTGAAAGGTTATGGCCATGGCCGTGGCTTATCATCGGCGCGCTTCTCACCATCGCACTCGGGGTTGGTGTTCAGTTTCTTCGCCCTCTTCCGGGCACCGATGCGGCAGGTACTGTGTTGTGGACCTGGATGGTAGGTTGGGTCCTCGCCATGGTTTCTCGCGCCTTGAGTCAGCGTTGGCCTTTCTGGAGTTATGGAGTGGCCGCGAGCGCGATTGGTGTGGGCGTGGAGTTATTCCAGTTAACGCCTATTCCCGCATCTCTTGCCCAGATTTCTCGACTGTTTGCGCTAGTTCTCGGTACAACGTTTAGTGCGGGTGACTTGCCCTGGTATGTTGTGGGTGGGGCAACTTTCGCCATGTTGGTGCTTCGTTCACTGCCCACGCCACATGGCGCAGACAATAGGAAGGGTTTTCCTCGCCGGTAGATGCGCAGAGGTTTGGCCTCTCTCAACTCAGCATCACCAAGCGCACCCTCATCAATGAGTAAGTGGCTAGATCCTGACGTTCGTCAGCGCTGACAGTACGGGTCATATCCTGGGGGAGGCGAATACGGCTGCTGCGGTAATCCTTGCTGGGGCATGTGTCCATACTGAGGATTAAGCCCGAGGTTGGGGGCTTGCTGCGCGGCTAACCATTGTCGATCTTGTTGCTTTTTCTTCGAAACACTGGTGGACACTTCAACTGCTGAGACCCCGATGATGACCTCAGGCAAGAGGAACAGAACAATGACGAGCACGCCCCACGAATGACTAATGAAATTCAGGCCGAATCGCTCAACAAGCGTTGATGAACTCTTCCCGTGGTAGGGATCTGTGGTCATTGAGAGCAGGAAAAACACTACGGTTTGAGCAACGAGCAAGATCGCTGTCAACCATCCATATGTCCACCGGCCTCGGGCTGATGTCGCCATAGCGGCAAGAAGTGAGGCAATGCCTAAGGGGATCAGAATGGTGATGGGGTAGATGAGGATGATTCCGAGGGAGAGGCCGTCTTCAAGTTCGGCGTTGAGTGCATACATTCGGTCACCCACCACAGGCAGGGTGATAGCGACGATGACAATCACCATGGAGGGGAGCCAGCCGACTCCTTTCCAGGACTCGTTCGTAGGAAACAAGAGACTACCTCCTTCGCATACTCATGTGCCTAGTGTGTCTAGGCATTCCGGGCCAGTGAGTGACTGTCACATTGAGGCTTCACCGGTGTGGCTGGCCATCGCGTTGATGGTCACTGACTAAGTGGGTTCTTGTTCCGTCAGTTTACGGGCAGAAAGAAGCACGCTAAACGGTTTGGGGAGTTTTCCCCGGTTTCGACGACGGGTGAGCGGATAGTGTTTTCCACACCGTCATCTCATCGTGATGCTCTGAATCATTGCTCACAGAAGGAATAATTGCCGACTCCCCATCGTTATGCTAGACGGTAATCACCACGGTTTCTTTATTGAGGCCGTGACATTGGTAGTAGGAAGAAGGATCCTCATGGCTGACATCGATCGCACCACCGTGCTGAAGGTTGAAGGAATGACCTGTGGTCACTGCGCCGCACATGTCACCGAGGAACTCACCGCTGTTGACGGCGTGAAGAACGTTGAGGTCATCCTGGTCAAGGGTGGCCAGTCCTCCGTCACGGTTGTCTCCGATGTGGTGCTCGATGATGCTGCTCTTGAAGAGGCAATCGACGAAGCAGGCGATTACACCCTCGTTGCTATCGAGCGCGACGAGTGAGCACCTCCGAATCACACTCCTCCGCCACCACTTCATCTGAGCATCTCGCTTCTCTCCCCGATGCCACTAACGTCACTCACGTCAATGTCAGCATCGGTGGGATGACGTGCGCCTCCTGCGTGGGACGTGTTGAGAAAAAACTGCGCAAACTTCCTGGGGTTGAGGCCAACGTCAATCTCGCCACCGAATCTGCTCGGGTCACAATTCCCTCCACGCTAAGTGCCGAGGATGTTATTGCCACCATCGAAAAGGCTGGATATACCGCCAGCCTTATTGATGTGGAAACTCCTCACGATTCTGACGAGCAGCCTTCACACACCTCTCCTGAGCGCACTCATGACCTGGGAGTTCGCCTCGTTGTGGCATTCGTGCTGTCCGTACCCGTCATGGCTCTGGCGATGGTTCCAGCATTCCAGTTCACTGGCTGGCAGTGGGTGAGTGCTGCGCTCACACTTCCTGTTGCCATCTGGTGTGCAGCACCATTCCACGTTGCTGCATTTAAGGCTGGGCGACACGGAAGCGCCACCATGGATACCCTGGTCTCCCTGGGCGTTATTGCCTCCACCCTGTGGAGTTTGTGGGCACTGATCTGGGGTGGGGCAGGGAAACTCGGCATGACCATGCCCATGGAATTCATGCCGGCTCACCAGACCGCTGGGGCTCATATCTACTTTGAATCTGCTGCCTGGGTGACCACGTTCCTCTTGGCAGGCCGCTATGCTGAGGCGAGGAGCCGGCGTCGCGCAGGAGATGCTCTTCGCAGTCTGATGGAACTTGGGGCAACCACGGCACGCATCGTTGATGGCTCAGTGACTCGCAACGTAGGTGTGGACGAGGTGCGCGTTGGTGATGTCATGCGCGTACTCAATGGCGAAAAAATCCCCACCGATGGTGAGGTCATTGCTGGCAGTGGCAGCGTCGATGCATCCATGGTGACAGGTGAAAGTATGCCGGTCGATGTCACAATCGGCGATGAAGTAACTGGCGCCACGATTGTCACCAGCGGTTCTATTGACGTGCGGGCAACCCGTGTGGGAGCCGGAACGACCCTAGCGCAGATTACCCAGATGGTGACCGCAGCCCAGGAAGGCAAAGCACCGATCGCTCGTCTGGCTGATCGCGTCAGTGCCGTATTCGTTCCCGTTGTTCTTGTGCTCAGCGCGCTTACTCTGGCCGGATGGCTGATTGTTGGTCAGCCCACCAGCGCAGCATTCACCGCGGCAGTAGCCGTTCTGGTTATTGCTTGTCCGTGCGCTCTGGGGCTTGCTACTCCCACCGCCCTTCTTGTGGGAAGTGGACGTGCAGCAAAACTTGGCATCATTATTTCCGGTCCTGAGGTTTTAGAATCCACCCGTCAGATTGACACAGTTGTTATGGATAAGACCGGCACCATTACTGCTGGAAATATGAGTGTGGCTTCCACCCTGGTTCACCCTGGTGGTGAATTGGATAAAGCAACATTACTCAGTATCGCCGGGGCTTTGGAATCGCATTCCTCTCACCCCATTGCGCAGGCTATCGTTCGCGCTCACCGTGATGCTCTCACACCTGACGCAGAATCATCTGACACGGTTGCTCCCTCTGCTACTAGCCTCCCTGCTCGTGGCACCGATACCGAGTCGGGCACCGTGTCCAGTGCAGTTAGCAGTAATGAGGAATTGGTACACCAGGTTAACCTGTCGGATATCCAGACCATCGATGGACGCGGCCTTCAGGCCACAGTCACTGTTGATGATACCCATCCGCTTGCCAGTGTTTTCCAGGGAACCACCGGAATTGTCCGAGCTGGAAGCCCCGCATGGATGCAGGCTGATGGCATCGACTTTTCTTGGGCACAGCAGTCTATTGATACTTCACAACATGACGGCGCAAGTACGGTTCTCCTCGCTGCAGGCACAGAAGGCCACTTATGCGGTATTGGTGTAATTGATGTGCGCGATGAGATTCGTCAGTCATCTCCTCAAGCAATAGCGGATCTTCGTACCCGTGGCCTTAAACCGCTCATGCTGACCGGTGACCACTCACAGGCAGCCTTGTGGGTCGCTGAGCGCGTGGGCCTCTCCCCCGATCAAGTGCGCAGCGGTGTCCTTCCCGGAGATAAGCGTGATGTAGTAGCTCAGTTACAAGAGCAGGGACACGTTGTAGCCATGGTAGGTGACGGTGTCAATGACGCCGCGGCACTAGCTCAGGCAGGCCAGCAAGGCTTGGGTTTTGCTATGGGAAGCGGAACCGATGTGGCCCGCCATGCTGCTGATATCACCCTCATGCGTTCTGACCTTGCTGCAGTTGTGACCGCTATCGATATTTCGAGGGCGACACTACGCATCATTAAACAGAATCTTTTCTGGGCTTTCGCCTATAACGTCGCAGCCATCCCACTGGCGATTGCTGGACTGCTCAACCCCATGATTGCCGGTGCAGCCATGGCATGCTCCTCAGTCATCGTGGTGAGTAACTCTCTGCGCTTAAACCGTGCAGGTCGTTAATAACAGAACTGACCTGCTTTTTCGATGAGGGTCATCTCGTCTCTATTTCCACTGGTATTCACAGTGGGGAGCACTCCCCGATACCTTTCATTGATTATTCAAGGATATTCCAGGCACACTTAACTCACGATAATGCAGCGCTCGTCATGAACGCTGACGGACCTGCCACGATGACACTCCGACTACATGTTGGTATGTCCCCCATACAGAGGAGTACCCCATGTCCCGCCCTATGCTGACACGCCGTCACGCTCTGAGCGCACTCGCGTTGAGCATGACTTTTCCCGTTCTCGCTGCTTGTGAAGATGGCGATGATTCCACGACTTCATCGACACAGCATGAAGAAGAGTCCGCCACTCCCGAAGAAGATTCAGGTGCTATCAAGCGCAATGGCAATGAGGCTATCCCTGCCACCTACCTCACTGACGCTTCTGAACTCATGGTGCCCAAGGCCATCAAAGTGGACACCAAGGTCATGAACCTCAACGTCACCTACGCCGTAGGTCCTGCCGTCACTGACGAACGCGGCACCCTGGTCCGCCTAGCATGGACTGTCAATGGCGCATTCATCAAAGACACCTGGGTTGACTACCAGACCAACTACTGGCTGCGTGGCCGTGATTTCAACTCCGATGGCGCATACACCGGCACTGACTGCCGCCTGATCAACCTCGGGACCGGAAAGATTGCTGAATCCACCAGCAGTCTTCCTGAAGACAGCGCAGACGCAGACAATGTCAATGCCTTAGCCGTCACCTTCCCCGCCATGGAAGGCGACACCTTCGCATTCATCCTGCCCACCTACGGCCTGATCGAAAACATCCCCGTGGTTGCTGCAGCCGATGCCGGATTCGATGTAAACGCTGCCTGGAAAGCTGCCGGCTTCGACGGCAAAGGTGAAGTCATCGCTGACATGATTCCCTTCACCGAAGCACCGGAAGGTGAGTCCTCTAGTGTGGTAGACGGTAACCGCGTTACCATCAACCTCGGTTCTGACGTGTTCTTCGACGTGGACTCCTCCACACTCTCCCCCGCTGCCATCAACAGTTTGAAGAAACTCTCTGACTCCCTCGATCAATACGGTGGCGGCACCATGACCATCACCGGTCACACTGACAGCGTGGGTGACGATGCACACAACCAGGAACTATCTGTAGCCCGCGCCCAGGCCGTTGCTGATCAGCTCGGTAAGGACACAGACCTCAACGCCTTTAATGTCATTATCGAAGGTAAGGGCTCCAGCAAACCTGCCGTTCAAGAAACTGATGACGCATCACGCGCTGCTAACCGCCGCGTGGAAATCGTCATCGATGCCAACAAGACCCCCACATCTGCACCGGTCATTGCTAGCGGCACTGACCTGCCGGCCGCCCCCGCCCTAGCAGCCCCCATGGGCACTCCGCTGACTCTCAAGACCTACCATGATGGCACCCTCAAGTTCGAGGTCCTTGGTGCTCGCCGCGTCGGCAAGTACGTCGTAGTCGATTACGGCACCACGGGCGTAACCTCGACCGGAGGCGGAGCCATGGTGTACACCGCCTTCAACTCCACCGGCGTTCGCTACCCCACGGATCTGAGTTCCAACACCGAAACCGCTGCACCCATTGCTCTATTGACTGCTGAGGAACGCGAATACCCACTTGCCTATATGCGGACCTCCAAGTCTCATGCTTACGCCACCGACATGCTGCCGACTCTTGGTCTGCGCACCGATGAGTACTATCGCTTCTCTTCCCTCTATACCGATAAAGACGGCGATGAACTCATCATCGACATGAACCAGGAGCCCAATGAATACACTGACTATGTGGCCCCCTTCCGAGTCACCGGCGTCAAGGTGACTGGCTGAGACTTTACATCACACCTCCTGAGGTTGGGGGCGGTGCGGGCTTTGCCCGCACCGCCCCCAACCTTGTGGCATCAACGGTTTTCCATACACTCACCGTAGACTGACACACATGACGATTGAGCAGCCCACCCCTGCCCCACCGCGCTCAGCACCTCACAAGGCCGAACAGGCCGCACCTAGTACATCTCCTGTGGGTATTCCACGTATTGGTATGGCCGCAGCAGCGGTACCAGTCAAGCCTGCTCATCCGATCAACTCGGCCACACTCGTGGACTCTCCTCGCACACGTGTACGGCGTACCGAGGATCTTGTTGAACTCATCGTCACCAGCATCGGCATTGTGTCCTTGATGATCTTGGCCATCTACGGCCATCAGACCACCACAGGCGTCACCCAAGACGTCCAAAATGCTCTAGCTGTGGTGTTACGACGAGTCCTTCTCTTCCCTCTCCAAGCTTTAGAAGGGTTGACCACCTTTATCTTGCCGGTGGCCGTCATCGTTGACCGTCTGGTACGTAAATCCTGGCGCAGTGCCCTGCAAGCAGGATTAGCCTCTGTCATCGCTTATGCGGTGACTGGCGGATTAATTTGGCTTATCGAACGGTGGGGTCCTATTCCTCTCATCATTGGCCTCACACCGTCAGCCGCATGGCATACCACTGTTGGTTTTTCCACTGTCTACGCTTCCCTATCCGGTATTTTGACAGGGGCTGGTGAACGCCGCGCTTCTCCCCTTATTCGTACCGGATGGGCTTTCGCGTGGATTGTTATCGGTTTAGCTGTTCTTCGTGGCGCCCTCACGCTTCCTGGTGCACTAATCTCAATCTTGATTGGCCGTGCGGTAGGTTTGGCTATTCGCTACATTTTTGGCGCTGACGATGACCGTGCCGCTGGGCTGGCTCTTATTCGCGGTCTTCGCCGCGCAGGCATCGATGTGGACCGCGTGGTCCGCATGGATTCCACCACTTCCATTCAAGCCTGGACTGTGCGTACCACCGTCCCCGTGGGTTACACCGAGCAGGTTCGTGAGACCCCTGCACCTCCCACCATCAACCTTGATGACAAGGTTGATGAGGATGCACTTATTGAGCAATCCCTCAAAGCGCAGGAAGAGAACAAAGATCTTCCTATTGTTAATTCTCCCGGAGATCTATTGGATGACCTGCCGGAAATCGAACCGGATGAGTCGCTTGGCTGCCAGGAACTTCTCAAGGCTGCCCATTCCTCCGCCCTCATTAGTGGCCACGAAAGTGCTCACCGACTGTATGCCGTCTGGGATACCAGCGGTACGCGCCGCGATGTAACTGTTCTCGACGCCGACAGCCAGGTGGCAGGTTTCCTCTCCACTATGTGGGACACCATCCGTATGAAAGGACTGTCCCCCTCACGCGATATCACGGTGCGTGCGGCTGCTGAACACACGGCGCTACTTATCCTCGCTGCCCGCCGTGCTGGCGTACGCACCCCGGGCCTCAATGGTATGGCTGAGGCAGGCGATTCGATGCTCTTGGTCCATGACCATATTTCTCAGCCGGTGGCATTTGCTGACTGCGGTGATCGCCTGACTGATGATGTGCTCCACGATGCCTGGGAACAGTTGCGCCGTGCTCACGCCGCAGGTCTTGCCCACCGCAGTATCGAATCATCCACCGTCATTCTTGACGGCGCTAACCGCGTATGGCTACTGGACTGGGGTCAAGGCGAGATTGTTTCATCCGAACTTAGTCGGCGTATGGACTTAGCTCAGATGATGGCTCTTTTGGCCAGTTTGGTAGGCGTGGAAAAAGCACTTTCCTCAGCGTCAGAGATTCTCGATCATGACCAATTGGCTTCTATCGCTCCTATGCTGCAGTCAGTAGTCCTTCCTCGGTCGACACGTCTAGCTATGGGAAAACGCGGCAAGGTCCTTCAGGATCTACGCGATGCTCTAGTTGATCTGGTTCCCACCGCTCATGCTGAGCCCGTTCAGCTCTCTCGCTTCTCGATACGCACCGTCATCATGGTCATCGTCGGCGTAGTAGCCCTATGGACCGTGCTTGGCAAGATGAATTTTGAGGAAATTTCTCATGCGATTGCCGGCGCCAATATGTGGTGGCTTGCCGGAGCACTCTTCTTCTCTATCGCTACCTACGTGGGTGCTGCTCTTGCCTTGGTGGCCTTCTGCCCCATCAAGTTGCCGTTATGGAAGTCCACTGAAGTGCACTTGGCATCCTCGGTGGTTTCTCTGGTAGCACCTGCGGGCGTGGGTGGTGCTGCCATTAACTTGCGCTTTTTGAATCGCAAAGGTGTTCCCACTGCTGTTGGCGTGGCCACGGTTGCCTTGGTTCAAGTGGTGCAGTTCGTTGTGACCGTGATTTTCCTAGTGATTCTTGCTGCCACCACTGGCCAATCCAGCGGTTTGAGCCTGCCTAGCGGTTGGGTCCTCGCGGGTGCCGGTGTTCTCGTGGTCATTGTGGCTATTAGTCTTGCTGTTCCCCAGATACGCACCTTCATCTGGAAGAAGATTGGTCCCACGTTCCATCAGATTTGGCCACGCTTGGTTTGGGTTCTATCGAACCCCCGACGCCTTGCTCTGGGTGTACTCGGCACGTTCATTCTGTCCGTTTCCTACATCCTCTCTTTTGCCGCAAGTTTGTGGGCCTTTGGTTATGACCTACCAATGAGTGTGCTGGCTATTACCTACTTGGCATCGAATACGGTGGGGTCTGTAGTCCCATCCCCGGGTGGTTTGGGCCCGGTGGAATTGGCGCTCACCGGCGGTCTGGTCACGGCAGGTATCCCCAGCGGTGTGGCTTTGTCGACAACTCTGGCCTACCGTCTTGTCACGTTCTGGATTCCGATTCCTGTTGGCTGGTTGAGTTTGCGCCGCTTGCAGCACACCGGTGACCTCTGAGGTTCTGCATGCCGTTTCCCCACTGCCCCATGTCATCCACCAGCAAGCCTGATTTTCCCACAGCATCTCCTGCTTCACCGCGTGCAGTTAAAGGAATATGGCTTGGGATATGTTCCGTCATCACGGCTGTGCTCACATGCGTGAGTGTGGTGCAGTGGCATGCATTGTTGGTCCCCAGTTGGGATTTGGCAATTTTCTCGGAAGCCGCCAAGGGCTACTCCCAAGGCGGCTTGCCAATCGTGCCGATTAAGGGCCCTCACTACAATCTTTTGGGCGATCATTTCCATCCAATTCTGGTACTTCTTGGGCCACTGTGGGCACTCTTCCCTTCCCCACTGACTTTGTTAGTTGTTCAGAATGCGCTCATCGCTATTTCTGCATGGCCGCTCATGCACCTTGTTTTCGACGCCGCACAGGGTCGCATTCCCACAGCGTCACCACATCCTGGCCCTCATCCCCCTCAATCGAATCACTCCCACAGCCCTCTTAACCATCACGAAAGTACTGACCACCATTCAGCGTCACTCTCCAACAACTCGAAGTCTCAATCAGCCGGTTGGGGATGGAAATGCGCGCTTACGCTATCTGTCGTCGTTGGCGTGAGTTACGCTCTGAGTTGGGGTATGCAGGATGCAGTACATTCTCAGTTCCATGAAATTGCCTTCGCTCTGCCGTTTTTAGCATGTTCTGGCGCTGCTTTTGTCCGTGGGAACATGAAAAGTACTTTCCTTTGCTCTCTTCCGCTGATTTTGGTCAAGGAAGACATGGGCTTGACGGTATTCATGGTGGGCGTGGCCATATTGTTGCGCGTGTGGTGGGATCGCCATACGCAAAACACCATCCCTACCGCTTCATGGTGTACCCGTTTTAGCAGTTCGATTGTTGAGACATTGACTGACGAGCGTGGCCGCTGGGGCTCTTGGGCGATGGTGTTAGGTCTCATCGCTTTCGTGGCCACTACGGGCATTGTGCTTCCCGCAATGAATCCTGACGGTGTATGGGCCTATAACTTGGATTCTGGTCAATCCGGTAAGAGTTCGAGTTTGCTGGTTTCCTTGTTCTCCCCAACCGTTAAACTGCAGTTGTATGGGCTAATTGCCCTGACCGCAGGGGTTATTGGCATCCGTTCACCATGGTTTCTCGTCATTGCCCCCACGCTGGCCTGGCGCGTACTAGCTGAAAAGTCTTTCTATTGGCAGTGGGATGCATGGCATTACAACGCCATCCTTATGCCGATTTTGATCACCGCCGGGATCGACGCATCATCACGCCTGTCCTCTGCTCGGAGCCGTTCTCGTGCGCTTACCGCATTCGCTACATCCTTAGTGGCGCTTCTACTGGTGCTCACGCCCTCGCTTCCAACATGGTCAACACTGCGTACCTACTCCTCAGCGCTCACATGGCCCTCCCCCCTCTCTCATGCTGCAGAAAGTAGTGAACACACAGGAGTGGATAATGCCTCTTTGTCTACGCAGCGTCGTGTACGCGTGGCGATCTTGAGTGAGGCGATGCGGCAAGTGCCACCCGGAGCCAGTGTGCAGACGGACCTGACTTTATTGGCAGCTCTTGTTCCTCAACACACTGTCAGTTGGGTGGGTAGTGAGAGTTTGCCACCCGAGTACGTGGTGATCGATTCTCAATCCTCCGCATGGGGCGGACATTCTCCCAGGGATGCCGCCGCGTGGGCTGAGGCGATGTACCCCAACACGACTTATCAGGTGATCTGGGAACAAGATGGAATTCAGGTTGCTCATCGAGTGAACTAAATCGATCGTTTCTCCCGTTGAATTGATCCGATCACGGTGCTAATGTTCACTAAAGAACAGTTATGAGCAGTTTGGATCGCTCCCGTTCAGTGATGTCGATGCACTGCCGCAGTTCTTCACCACATTTCATTTCATCTGTCAGGAGAGACGATGGCGTCAACTCGCAAACTCGTTATTGCCATGAACGGCATCACCGGCCGCATGGGCTACCGCCAGCACTTGGTCCGTTCCATCCTTCCCATCCGTGACCAGGGTGGACTGGTTCTTGCTGATGGAACCCGAGTCGAACTCGAAATCATTCTGGTTGGCCGCAACGAGGATAAACTCAAGGACATTGCTGCCAAGCACAACATTGAGCGCTGGACTACCGACCAGGACGCCATCATCAATGACCCTGAGGTTGACATCTACTTCGACGCCCAGACCACCTCGCGTCGCTACGATGCACTGACCGCAGCCATTAAGGCCGGCAAGCACATCTTCACCGAGAAGCCCACCGCCGAGACCCTCGAGCAGGCCATTGATCTGGCACGTCAGGCATCCCAGACCAACCTGACCGTTGGCGTTGTCCACGACAAGCTTTACCTGCCCGGCCTGAAGAAACTCCGCCGCCTCGTTGATGAAGACTTCTTCGGCACCATCCTGTCCATGCGCGGCGAATTCGGCTACTGGGTATTCGAGGGCGACGTTCAGCCTGCACAGCGCCCCAGTTGGAACTACCGCAAGCAGGACGGCGGCGGCATGATGGTTGACATGTTCTGCCACTGGAACTACGTCCTCGAAGGAATCCTGGGCAAGGTCACCTCCGTCTACTCCCAGGCCGTCACCCACATCCCCACCCGCTGGGATGAAAACGGCGAGCCCTACGAAGCCACCGCTGACGATGCCGCATACGCCATCTTCGAAGTTGAGACTCCTAAGGGCGAAAAGGTTATCGCTCAGATCAACTCCTCTTGGGCTGTTCGCGTTCACCGCAAGGAACTCGTCGAGTTCCAGGTTGACGGCACCCACGGTACGGCTGTTGCTGGCCTGTTCCACTGCGAATCCCAGCAGCGTGCCAACACCCCCAAGGCTGCTTGGGATCCCGATGTTCCCACCACTATCGATTTCATGAGCCAGTGGGAAGATGTTCCTGCCAACGCAGAACTCGAAAACGGCTTCCGTGCTCAGTGGGAAGAATTCCTCGCTGACGTTGTTGCTGGTCGCCCCCACCGCTACGAACTCCTCTCCGCAGCCCGTGGCGTTCAGCTCGCAGCACTGGGTCAGGAATCAAGCGACCAGGGCCGCCGCCTCGAGGTTCCCGAAATTCAGTTGTGATTGAGGGATACAGATCGTGTGATGTATTCAGCATGACAGTCATCCCACATGACTGCTGAGTTATTCATATCAATCCCCACCTCCCACTAGGGGGGCCGCAGCAAATGCTGCGGCCCCCCTAGTTTTTCTTAACAATCACAAGTATCGGAACGAATCAGCAGGATAAACACCACACTGACCAGCAAGCCGATTAGACGGCGGGCAGCGTATTCTTCAGTTAAGTCATCTAGGAGAGGTGCTCATGCGTCCTGTGGGTTTTGATCGCGACCGCTACATCGAACTGCAAACCAGTCACATTCAGGAGCGTCGCTCCCAGTTCGGGGGTAAGTTATACCTCGAATTCGGAGGAAAACTCTTTGATGATATGCACGCTTCCCGCGTCCTTCCGGGCTTTACTCCGGACAACAAGATCACGATGCTGGAGTCCATGAAGGACGAGGTAGAAATCGTCGTGGTGGTCAGCGCCAAAGACCTCCAACGCAACAAGGTTCGCGCAGATCTGGGTATCGGATACGACGTTGACGTGCTGCGTCTCATCGACGAATTCCGCGCATGGGGCCTGTATGTAGGTTCCGTGGTGATCTCCCACTTCACTGATGACTCCAACCAGGCTGTGGCTTTCCAGCGCAAACTCGAGGGCCTTGGCCTGAAGGTGTACCGTCACTTCCCTATCAAGGGCTACCCCCACGATGTGGCACGCATTGTCTCCGAGCAAGGCTACGGAGCCAATGAATACGTTGAGACTTCTCGCGATCTCATCATTGTCACCGCTCCTGGCCCTGGTTCAGGCAAGATGGCTACATGCTTGTCCCAGATTTACCAGGATGCTCAGCGCGGTATTCGCTCCGGTTACGCCAAGTTCGAAACCTTCCCCATCTGGAACCTCCCCCTCGATCACCCCGTCAACGTCGCCTATGAGGCAGCCACCGCTGACCTTGATGACGTCAACATGATCGATCCCTTCCACCTGGCCGCTTACGGCGAGCAAACGGTGAACTACAACCGCGACGTGGAAGTTTTCCCTGTTCTTAACCGCCTGCTGGAGCAGATCTACGGTGAAAGCCCCTATAAGTCCCCCACAGACATGGGCGTGAACATGGCTGGTAAGTCGATTTCTGACGACGAGGTGTGCCGTGAAGCATCCCGTCAGGAAGTCATTCGACGCTATTTCCACGCTCTGGTAGCTGAGAAGCGTGACGGTCTGGATCCTGATCAGTCCGACCGTATCGCCCTGCTCATGAGCCAGTTGGGTGTGGAGGCTACTAACCGTCCTGTAGTCACTCCCGCACTGGAGATGGCTGAGCAGACTGGCGCTCCTGCCGCTGCCCTCCAGCTTGATGACGGCACCATCATCTTGGGTAAGACCTCCGCATTACTGGGCTGCTCCTCTGCCCTCCTACTCAATGCTCTCAAGCACCTCGCCGGCATTGACGACGCCGTGAAGCTCCTTGCCCCTGAAGCTATCCTTCCGATTCAGGCACTGAAGACCGAAAACCTGGGCTCAAAGAACCCTCGTCTTCATACCGACGAAGTGCTTATTGCCCTGGCAGTGTCTGCGCAGACTGACCCCAACGCCAAAGCTGCCTTGGCCCAGTTGGAGACTCTCAAGGGCTGCGACGTTCATACCACCACCATTCTGGGCAGTGTGGACACGGGCATCTTCCGCCAGCTCGGCATCAACGTCACCAGCGAACCCGAATACCAGACTTCATCGCTCTACAAGAAGTGAGTTTTCTTCGGTTTCATCATGGCAACGGGTGAGTGCATCCGATGAAAATCATGGTCAGTGCATGCTTGATGGGGCGCCGGTGTAAGTACAACGGTGGCCACAACTTTCATGCGGCACTGGCCGATTTCCTTACCCACCATGAGGTTATTGAGATCTGCCCCGAGGTCACCGGTGGTCTTCCCACACCTCGTCTCCCGGCGGAGTTAATTGATGGCATTGCTCTGCGCAGTGATGGGGTAAGTGTCGATGACAAATATGAGCGTGGTGCTCAAGCCGCTCTTGAACAAGCGTTGCGTGAACAGCCTGATCTCATCATTCTTCAGCCCCGCAGCCCCAGTTGTGGCGTGACCTCCATTTATGACGGTTCTTTCTCCGGAACTCTCATCGCCGGTGCCGGCAAAACCGCTCAACTTCTTCTTGACCATGGTTTCCAAGTCATTGACGCCGATGAGTGTGCACGTCTCCTCCGCTCCGGGAAACTGTCGTAAGGCTTTTCCTTGACATTACATGGCGCCCTCTTTGCCCCTTCAGGGCATGACTTCGCATCAGTCGACCACCAAGAGCAGTTTTTTATTCGCCCTGTAAACCGCTAAATCGCCGTTAATTCTTGGCCAGGGAACCGGCGCGTTAGAGCGCTTCCACCATAAGACGGGCGAACCCCGCAATCGCGAACGCCTTCAAGGCTTCACCATTGCGGGGTACGTAATAAGTTAATCAGTCATCCAACCATTCAGTGCACGTTGCCGTCTTCGCGGAAGTCGCGCCAGATGTTTTCAAAGAAGTCATCGCTGGTATCCGGGATGGGGCGACGCTTGCGCCAGCAGCATTCCACATCTTCAACGCTGCTGCCATCATCACCCAACTTCAGTGCAACTTCCTGAATCTCCTCATCAAGGGCACCGCCATCAAGATCGAAACGGAAGTCTTCGGGGAGGTCAGTCAGTTCCACCGTTGCGTCATCACCGTAGCCTTTTTCAGGAAGACGCCCCTCAGGGTCGGTGTAGAGGACAGAGCCACGTGAACGGCCACCGTGGGCGAGGTAATCCTCCATGGCACCGAGGTAGACATACTGAGTGGTGAGGATGTCACGGATGAGGAAAACACGTTCGATGGAACGACGTGAGGACCCGTCAGCCACCACGGTATCGTCGAAATCAGCTAGGCGCTTAGCAATTTCTGTACGTGCTTCACGCACAGATTCTGCCGAGCGTACGGCGCCAGCTTTTTCACTCATGAGACGCTGAACACTCTTGAGCATGTCGTCTGTGGTGTCCTCTGCCCCGTCGGCGTGACGCTGCACAGCGGCGTCAAGAAGAGCACGTGCACGGTCCACAGCAGCAGTGGCCACGGCAGCAAACTGTTCTTCAGGCAGTGGCTCACCGGTGCGGCGCGCTGCGATGTACTGGGCGGCGCGGGTGGCACCAACCTGGGTGGAGTTCAATGCGCTGCCGCCAGGGCGGTAAACGCCGTGTGCGCCGCCTGCTTCACCTACAGGGAAGAAGCCTTCGAGGTTGGACTGCCACCATGCGTCCACACTAAGGCCACCATTGTTGTGCTGGACGCACACGTCCACTTCAAGGCGTTCCTTGGCCAAGTCAATCTGGGGGTTCTTGTCCAAGTAGAGGTCGTAGGCGGGCTTGTTCATCGCCAATAGACGTTCAACCGGGGTACCAAAGAGCACACCGGCCTTGTCGAGATATTCGCGCGCTTCAGGGTAGAGCGCATCGGGGTCGAGTTCACGACCCATAGGGTTGCGGGTGAAGTCGAGGAATACGCGACGTCCACGGATGACAGTTTCACGGTGGACCAGGAGGTCGATAAGGCTGGATCCATCACGGGCCTTACGAATGTCGAAGGGCCACTGGTAGCCCTTGAGGAAGATCATGGACAACTGGCGACCGTAGTCCGGAATGGCTTCGGTGAGGAATTCACGCTCGTCGTTGCCGTCCTGGTCGGTAGAGATAAAGGTGGGTAAGACCTGCATGTAGGTGCCGGACACGTTCCAGCGCGGTGCGATGGAGGACAGGCCGAACTGCCATTCGGTGAGGTTCTTGCCTAGTGCGCCGGCGCGGTAGGCGGCGCCAGATGCGCCCCACTGGCCATGAGGGAAGACGCTGCGCTGGTACATGCCGGCGGGGCCACCGGTGGCGTAGATAACGGACTTGGCACGAATGAGAAGGAAACGTGATTCCCCCTCTGCTGCCTCAGCGTCGGTCACTTTGCGACGCAAGCACAACAAGCCGGCAACTTTGCCGTCTTCAACAAGGACATCGACGATACGAGCGTTGTCTACGACGCGGGTGCCATCAGTTTCAACAACCTTCTTCTCAAGGCATTCCACCATGGTCCGTGAAGTGTAGGGGCCGACCGAGGTCGCGCGCTGGCGGGGATCGTGGTCCGTCTTGTAACCCACGTACTCACCAAAGACGTTGCGGGGGAAGGGCACACCAAGGTCCACGAGGTGAAGGAATGCCTGAGCCGACAGTGCTGCTTCGACAAGGGCATTATCACCATCCATTGCGCCGCCCGCGAAGAGGGTTTGGGCCATTTCGGCAACGGAGTCGTCTCCAGGACCGGCGAGGGTGAGTTTGTAGTAGGTCTGCTTGTCTGAGCCGGCGTTGCGAGAGGAACCGGTGGCGATGCGGTCAGTCACGATGACTACATCGTCTTGTCCGAATTGAACCAGACGATCTGCGGCGCAGTAGCCGGCGCTTCCGGTTCCTACCACTACGGTGTTGGTGGTAATGACGGGAACGTTGAGGCCGTTGATAGTGAGGGTGGAATCGGTGCTCATCGTTGAGATGCTCCAGAAGATTGTGTGCCGACGCCGCATGGTGCGTTCCAGCAGAAGTGAACTGTGGTCAATGAGTAAGTAAAGATGTTGTGGTGGGGGCACCCGTGCGGCGCCCCCACCAAGAGTTTTAGAGGCGCGCGATGTGCATGCCGCCGTCAACGTTGATGACGTCACCAGTGGCGTAAGGTGCCCGTCCTTCGGCAAGCATGGCCACAACACTACCTACGTCCTTGGGAGTTCCCCAGCGGGGCATGGGTGAGATACCAGAAGCAAAGAGGGAGTCGTACTTTTCCTTCACGCCGCTGGTCATGTCGGTGGCAATTACGCCAGGGCGCACTTCGTAAACGACGATGCCTTCGGGTGCGAGGCGGGCGGCGTAAAGGAGGGTGGCCATATGTACGCCAGCCTTGGAGATGCAGTATTCGCCGCGGTTGGTGGAGACGGTTTCCGCGGAGATGGAGGAGACGTTGATGATGGTACCGAAGGGGCGTTCGTGGTTGAGTTCGTCGCCTTCGCTGTAACCGGCGGCCTGAAGTTCGCGGTCGCGCTGGGCGATCATGGCGTTGGCTACTGCCTGGGTGAGGAAGTAGGGGCCACGCAGGTTGATGCCCATGACGCGATCGTAGGATTCGGCGGTTGCATCGAGGATGTCATTACGGACGTTGGGGGCAACGCCAGCATTATTCACAAGCACATCGATACGGCCGAAGTTATCCATGGTGTTCTTGACAAAGGTTTCGCCAACGCTGAGGTCGTCAATAGATCCCTGGGTGTAGCAGACCTTACCGCTACCACCTTCGAGTGCGCGCAGTTCATCGAGGAGTTCGGTGGGCTCGGGGCGGGTGGCTAGAAGGCTGACCGCATAGCCGAGACGAAGCAGTTCTTTGGTAATGCCAAGGCCAATTCCACGGTTACCACCGGTGACCATAGCGACGGGATATTCAGGGACGGGCAAGACGATCGGGTCAGACATGAGATTCTCCTTATGACCACGAGTGGGAGGGGTGAGTAAACCTTCCCAGGGGTGGAACCACAGTGTTCAGATGGGCAATATGAGGGTTGTGATCTGACGCCGTCGACCGAATGCAGTGGTGCTCTATCCACACCATTGTGGGGCGGTTGGGGCGTCGCAGTTTCAGAACCTGTTACAAGGGTATATTGTCATGATCGAAAGCGACACAACAAGCCAACGGAGGACGCATCGTGACACTTTCGAACACTTTCGATCTTTCTCGCTGTTCCCTAAATACAGCAACCATTAAAAAAGCTACCCTCAAGGAAGCAGTCGATACTGCCGCTCGCGCTGGTTACGGCGCTGTGGGCATGTGGCGCGATCGCGTCCAGGAGGTAGGCATGGAGCAGGCCGCCAAGATTGCCCAGGATGCTGGCCTTCGCGTCTCTTCCCTGTGCCGAGGTGGCTTCTTCACCACTAACGATCCTGAACGCGCCAAGGAAGCTGTTGAAGATAACCGTCTAGCGATTATCGAAGCTGCCACCATTGGCACCAAGGAACTAATCATGGTGGTGGGCGGCCTGCCTGCAAATCCCTCTCCCAGTGAGCCCGCTCGTCCGGATGCTACTGACGCCGACCGTGATGTGGTTGCTGCTCGTGAGCGCATTGCTGAGCGACTTGCTGATCTTGCTCCCTTTGCTAAGGAGCACGGTGTGCGTCTGGTTCTTGAGCCAATGCACCCGATTTTCGCTGCTGACCGTGGTTGCCTGTCCACGTTGGGTCAGGCTCTCGATTTCGCTGCTCCCTTCGATTCCGACGTCGTAGGCGTGGTTGCTGATACCTACCATGTTTGGTGGGATCCCCAGTTGCGTGAGTCTATTGCGCGCGCGGGTAAGGAAGGACGCCTAGCCTCCTACCAGATTTGTGACTGGGTTCTTCCCCTGAAGGAGGACACTTTGAATTCTCGCGGTTATGTGGGTGAGGGTTACTGCGATTTCAAGACTATTTCCACCTGGATCAAAGAGGCTGGCTACACCGGTGACGTGGAGACGGAAATCTTTAACACGGACATCTGGGCTCGTCCCTTCGATGAGGTCGTTGAACACGTCGGCGCTGATTACGCCAAGTATGTGCTGCCCTACCTGCAGTAACACCTTGCGTACACTCAGCAGTAAGTCGCTGCGCTAAGTACACTGCTGCGCAAAGAAACGTTAGTGGGGGCCCAGAAGTAATTCTTCTGGGCCCCCACTTGCGTCTATGTGATTTTCACACCAGTGACTGGCTGATGTTTAGATGCCGTCCATAACGGGACGTTTAAGTAGCCAGTTCACTTCACGAAGGAAGAGTTCAAGACGGGTCGGAGAATCGAGAGATTCCACAAAGTGACCCATCGAATCGAACACCACACGGCGACCTTCATGCTCGTTTACCCACACGCTAGCGTGTTCACATCCAGCTTCATGCTGGTCAACGAGAATAGTGGAAGTGTCGGCAGGTTCGAGGAGGGTGTAACGCTCATCAAAAACAAGGATTTCGGTCATTCCTTCAGTGATGGGGTGTACCCCTGGGATGACATGGAAATGAGCGTCGGATAATGGCGGGTGATAAGTCACCCCACGATTCCAACGGCCTCCCACAATGTCATACCAGTACGGGGAATCAGTGAAGGTATTGATTCCGACGTGGTAGACGAGGATAGCACCACCATTTTCTGCGTAGGCCTTGAACTTTTCATGGCAAGGCATCCAGTCCTCATCGGTGCCATCAAAGTTAGGGTCTTTGCGCCCCAAAGATCCGTTGACAATAACCAAGTCAAAGGTATCAATGTCTTCGGCGCAGTCAGGAAAAGTAGAGCGAACGGTAACGTCGCAGTCACGCTCAGTGAGAATGGATGCTAAGCGATGGGCGACGGCGACGTGATCATGCCAAGGATCTTCGTATCGGCCTCGTCCGGCAAGGACAAGTACGCGTTGCTGTGCCATGAATCAGGCCCGTCCGTTGTACTCGTTGGCGAGGATTTCGCCAGCTACAGTTCCGCCCATAATGTAGTTAGCCACGTCGTTGACTGCTCCGTCACCCAGGCTGAACAGTTCACGTCCCATGGAACCTGCTGCGTGGGGAGTAAGGAACACGTTGGGCAAGGTGTAGAGGGGCGAGTCGGGGACACATACCTCAGGGTCGGTGACGTCAATAATCGCGCGAATACGGTCCTTCTTTAGTTCTTCAATCAGGGCATCCTGATCGCAGATGGCACCGCGAGCGGTGTTAATGAAGGTCACGCCATCGCGCATCATGGCGAAGTGTTCAGCTCCGAGCATGTGGTAGGTACGGGGAGTAGACGCGGAGTGGAGACTGACCACATCGGAGGTAGAGAGGATCTCTTCCATGGATGCGGCGCTTACACCAAGTTCACGCGCTTGGTCATCACTCAAGTGACCGGACTGGACCTTAATATTGACGTTGAAGGGCTTGAGAAGGTCAATCACGCGGCGAGAGATACGGGACAAACCAATCAGACCAACGGTTGCTCCGTACACGCCGATGTTTTCGAATTCATCCCAGAACTGCCAGTCCTTGTCACGCTTTTCAACGTAGCGGCGGTGGGAGTGGAAGATGTCTTTAAGAGCCAACAGAATCATGGCCACGGTGTACTGAGCCACAGGTTCTGCGTTGACCTGAGTCTGGGAACTCATACGAATACCGCGGTCGAATGCTTCGGGGCCAAGGATTGCGCGGATGGAGCCACCGGAGTGGACCACGAGGCGCAGGTTGGGCATATCATCGAGCAACTCGTCGAATGATCCGGTTTCCCAACAGGTCACCACGATGTCAGCCTCGCGCAGCATTGCACGGGACTCTTCGGTGGCGTGATTGAGAGGGTCCGGGTCGAAGGAGAGTTCGCCCAGTGCGCGCAAACGATCAAGTGCGCGTTCGTTGAAGAACTTATGTAGGTGTGTATCAACAACCGACATGACGATGGAAGTCATGGAGTGATCCCTCCGGATCGTATGGTGTGCGCTCAGGGACAACCCTGTCGCTTTGTGAGCAGATGTGATCATTCTAGTGCACGTTTAAACATGTTTCGAGACCACATCACCATCTGAGAACAGGAGAGTTTTCACTCTGAGAAAACGTTGGTGAAATTCTGAAACGCTCCCTCGTGCCACGTCGCTGTCTCGTCTTTACTATCCGATTGATGCCTCAGAGCGAGTCGCGATATTAGACATCATCGCTGCCATGACACGGAACAGGGGGTGCTTCATCGTTGAGCGCTTGCATCAGTGGCATGAGAGCCCATCGTGAGTTTGCCCAAACTACGTAAAGCAACAAACCAGAGGCAAGCATGAGTGCGAGGATGGGCTGGTACAAAACGGCAAAGAACGTCAGAGCCAACACCGCAAGATTGATGACGGTTAAGTAGATGGTCTTTACTGAAAGAACAAAAGAGTTACGCAGTAAGGCACTCATGCGCGCCTTAGGAAACTCTCCAACAGCAACAAGTGCTACCTGCCATACAAGAATCCCTAGTCCTGCTCCGACCGCCAGAGGAATAGAAACATACTGTCCCCATTCGTGAACGCGCACAAAACTTAGGTAGAAAATACACGCCAAAGAGAAACCAAGAGTAACTGCTGAAGAAATGAGTGCTCGAACAGCAAGTTTACGATAGGCGCGAAAGAAGGGTTTCACTACCCCAGAACCATCAGCAGCAATCCAGTAAGGCCAAGCCATGACTCCTTCATGCTGAGCTCGAAGAAACTCGTGAGAATCATGACGACTGAAGGACAAACCAGGACAGTCACGGTAGGCGGTGAACATAGCAGCAATTCCTGGACTTGATGCCCACAGGCACAAAAACAGGAAGGGATAGGAGCCCAAGGGATCTGCCGCCCCCATGACCAAGATAAGCATGGGGAGCATGGTGAGGGTCAGGAGAGCGTTGAGACGAAGAAGGGCAAAAACGAATGAGCCCACTCCGAACCACACATTCATGCCATGCCCTGATGCGGAAGGTGCTGACGTCATAGGGTCATCCTGTCACTCGATGAGGTACTTACTGATTGTTCGCGCGTACTACCCAGCCTAAGCATGTGCTGCGTGTTCACCAAACGCTGGGCAGTCAGTAAACATGGCGGCAATAAGAACAGTGGTGGCCGCTCACATTCGTGAGCGGCCACCACTGTGATGCCAGGGGGATATCAGCCCTTCATGCCGGATGTTGCCACACCCTGAACGAAGTGACGCTGACCAAGAACGAACACCACGGCAATCGGGATCACGGAGATCACGGAGCCAGTGAGAATGGCGGCGTAGTTCGTCTGGTACTCACCGATGAAACTCTTCAAACCAATCTGAATGGTCCATACGTCCTTATTACGCAAGTAGATGAACGGACCCATGAAGTCATTCCAGGTGTTGGTGAAGGTGATGATAACCAGTGAAGCAATAGCCGGAACTGACAGGGGGAGCATAATTCGGCGGTAGATACCGAATTCACTTAGGCCGTCGATACGTCCTGCTTCAGAGAGTTCCTCAGGAACAGTGTCGTAGAACTGCTTCATAAGGAACACGCCGAAGGCGCTGAACGCCTGGAGAAGGACGATCGCAAACAGGTTGTTGACCATTCCCATCGAAGCCATGATTTTGTACTGGGGGATCATGTAGGCCTGCCACGGCACGGAGATCGTGGCGATGTAGATGAGGAACAGCGTGTCACGTCCAGGGAAGCGGATACGGGAGAAGCCGTATGCTGCGAAGGAGCCCGTGAAAACCTGAATGATAGTCACGATGACAGCGAGGAACACAGTGTTCTTCAGCCATGTGAGCATGTCTGACTGGGACCAGATGTCCACGTAGTTGTGCCACTGCCACACATCGGGGAACCAGGTGACTGGAACGGTGAAGATCCGGTCGTTCTCTTTCAGAGAGGACAGTGTCATCCACACGAAGGGGAGGAGAACGAACACTGCCATGGGAAGCAGCAAGATGTAGGCGAGGATACGCTGGCCGCGAGCCAGAGCCTCCTTACCTTTGAGGTTGCGCTGGTGTGATTCTGCGTTTGCTACTGCAGCACTCATGATCAGGCCTCCTGCTTCCGGTTGTACATGAACTGGACAACGGTCACGACCAAGCACACAAGGAACAAGACCAAGGCAATTGAGGAGGCGTAGCCAAACTCACCTTGCGTAAAGCCTGCCTGGTAAACGTACTGGGAGAGCACCAATGTGGAGGTACCAGGACCACCGTTGGTCATCACGAGGATGAGGTCAAGGATCTTGAACGAACCAATTGTCAACATCACCAGAACGAAGAAAGTGGTTGGACGGAGGCATGGAATTGTGACGTTCCAGAAGCGGCGCCATGCGCCAGCGCCGTCCATACGGGCTGCTTCGTAGAGCTCGGGCGGGACGACCTGCAGGCCGGCCAGGAAGAGCACCATGTAGTAGCCCATTTCACGCCAGGTGGCCACGATGATAACGGCGGGCATAGCCCATGTGGTTGAGGTGGTCCAGCCGGGTGCGTCGGTGACACCAAACAAGCGGATGAACTGGTTAACCAGACCTTTATCTGGGCTCAACAACATGTTCCACACCTGAGCCACAGCCACGATGGATGTGAAGTAGGGGAAGAATGCCGCAGCACGGAAGAAAGCAAGACCGCGCAACTTCTGATTAAGCAACAGTGCCAAACCGAGCGACAGACCAAGAGTCAGCGGAACGTGGATCACCGTGTAGTACATGGTGTTCCAGAATGCGGTCCAGAACTTGTCATCACCAATGAGGCGGTTGAAGTTCTCAAGGCCTACGAACTTGGGGTCACCAAAGACGTTCCACTTGGTGAAGGCGGTGTAGAAAAGGGTGAGAACGGGGATTAGTGTGAAAAGTGCAAAACCAACAAAGTTGGGCAGGATAAATGTCCAGCCCGCAATGGTATTACGCCTTTTCAGTTTTGCTGATGAGACCGAGCGCGACGCCTTTGGCTGCTTGGTCTTCACTTCAGCGGTGGCTGTGGCCGCCATGCGAAGGTCCTTCCTTAAAGATAAGAGGTGGGATCACACCAGGATCTGACGTGATCCCACCTCTTTCTTCACTGTGAATTGGCTATTACTTAACGACGCCCTGGTTCTTCTCTGCTTCGTCAGCGGTAGCGATGGCCTCATCCAGAGGAGTGGATTCGGTCATGATGGCAGAGTGAGCTTCAGTAAGGATCTGAACAGCCTTGCCGGTTTCCTTGGTCAAAGTGGTTTCCAAGGTGGTCACACGGTTGGAGTATGCCTTCTTGCTCAACTCATCCTGAGGCATGCCCTTTCCTGCGAAAAGTTCGTCAACAACAGCATCGTTAACGTATGCAGGAGAAACGCCAACAGCAGCGACGGCCTTGGCGGCTTCTTCGGAGCACATGAACTTCACGAACTTCTTTGCTGCCTCAAGTTTTTCGCCTTCAAGAGCTGCGTTCACGCCAGCGGTGGTGGGGGAACCGAAAGTAACAGGCTTGGAGAAGGTTGAAGAATCAACCTGAGGCGCAGGAAGAATGCCCCACTCAAACTTGTCAGCCTCAGCAGCTTCCTGCTGAGCCTTGGCTGCCATACCCATGAACCAGGTGCCAATCGGAACAAGAGCAGCCTTCTGAGAGTTAAACAATGCCTTGTAGTGAAGTTCGCCAGCCTGTGCGGTGGAGAAGGTCTCAGTACCACCGTTGTCCTGAAGAGCAAGGGCATTCTTGTAGAAAGGCTTGAGGTAGGCCAAATCACCGGACTGATCGGCACCACTTTCGAATGCACCAGGAGTCTGGGAAATGGCGAAGCCCTGAACAAGGCCAGGCCACGGCTGGATGAATGCGCCCTTAGCATCTAGGCCAGCTTCTTCGAACTTCTTGGAGAGGTTGATGGCGTAGTTATTGAAATCTTCCCAGGTCCAGTTACCGTCGGGAACGGTCTCGCCAACCTTCTCGATGAGGGTCTTGTTGTAGTAGACCACGTATGCATCGGAACGGAAGGGGAGGTTGTAGTACTTACCATCAATCTCGAGGGGGGACAGCGAGAGGTTATCGTCACCCTTGTACTCATTAGCAATGTCGGTCAGGTCGGCAACCATGCCACCTTCGACATAATCAAAAATCTTGTAGAGGTTCTTAATGGTAATGATGTCCGGGCCGGTGCCACCAGCAAGGTCAGCGGTCAACTGAGTGTCATATTCCTTGGCGTTGTAATCAACAAGATCAACAACAATGTCAGGGTTAGCAGCGGTGAATGCCTCGGCAAGTGCGCTGAACTCAGGAGCGTCGGACCAAGTGGAGAACTTCAGGTGGAACTTGCCATCCTCTGCCTTCTCATTATTGGCTCCGCCACTTCCGCCGCATGCGGCCAGACCGAGGGTAATAGCTGCAGCAGCGCTTGCTCCGAGGACGGAACGACGCGTGAGCATGTGCTTCATTGCTTCTCCTTGTGCTGTGTGCCCAACGCTGGGCCACTGTTGTGGTTGACAGACGATAGTGCGAAAACCACAAATGATGTCCGCCGGATGACATTCATCAAGTGTTCGGCACCATCACCGAGCAGGTGGCTCGATCGTACCCTTTCGATCAACTTGAAGCGCCCTCAAGGAACGAGTTTGAACGAAATTGATACCAACATGAGACATTTTCCGGTTTTCAGGCGGAATGATCTCCATTGATCACGATCAAGTAGAACATGAGCGTAAATCTCTATTTTTGTACTGTCAAGCGCAAAAATGAGAAAAAGTGATCGACTTAGATAAATGCTTCAAATCTTTCCCGTTTCCAGGAGTTTTTCAGATCGATTATGTTACGGTTCGGGTAAGAAAACGTACTTTCATGACGATGCTGCCCTCACTCTCAGTAGTGCAATAACATTGATGTGTTCAGAGTGGATCTACTCTGATGTCATCGATTTTGTTCCACTTTTGTCATATGGACACAGCGATTACGGTTCCATTGCCATGCAGACGTTGAGATTGTTTGTCATTCAGAGCGGAGTTGACACATGTCTCGTGAACTACCAGCCAAGCGGCGCGAGGATGTTCTCGCACTCGTCAACGCCCACGGCTCTATTCGAGTCACACAAATTGCCCAAGCATTAGACGTCAGCGCCATTACTGTGCGCCGCGATATTGCGTATCTATCCGAACAAGGTTTACTTGAACAAGTTCGCGGTGGAGCTCGAGCAATCACCACCACGCCGATCCCCACCCGTACACCAGTCAAGATCGGTGTAGTTACTCCGTCACTCGATTTCTTCTGGCCTACTATCCTCGATGGTGCCGGTCATGCCGCTGACCGCCATGGAGCTCGTCTTCTTCTTCAAGGGTCCACGTTTGCTGCTCGCGACAACCTTACTGAAGTGCGTCGTATGACTGAACAGCAAGGTGTTGATGGTTTGATCGCTGTTCCCGACATTGAAGGTGAAGGTTCTGAAGAGCTCCACGAGTTCCTCGCTACCCTGTCGATTCCTGTGGTACTCATCGAACGCGCTATCTCTCCCACGGCACGTCATCGTCGCTACTTTGAGTCCGTACGCACAGACCATTACTTTGGTGCCACCCTGGCAGTGGAGCACTTAGTTGATCTTGGACATAAGCGCATTGCCCTCATTACCGACAAGCCCATCCCCTCTCGTCATGCCATCACTGATGGTTGGCGTGATGCAATGAAAGATTTCGGCCTGGATACCTCATCCCCTCACATCGACACCACCATGCTGCGTGGTTCCCAAGCCTCAGACCGCATCGGTCAATGCGTTCGCGATTGCCTGGATGATGACACCACTGCAATCATTGCTCACTCTGATGAGGCAGCACTGCTGGCCGTGGAATACGTAGTATCCATGGGATACAAAGTTCCCGATGATCTCTCCATCGTCACTTATGACGATGAATTAGCAACACTGACTCGCCCCACCCTCACAGCTGTTGCTCCACCAAAACAATTCCTAGGTTCTGCCGCAGTAGATGCGTTGATTGATCGCATCCACCATCCCAATGCTCCGATGCGCCGTCAATTGCTAGCGCCCTCACTCATCGTTCGCGATTCCTCAGGGACGCCGCGCAAAGTCTAACCCCTGGCTGATTTTTCTCTTCTAGTTGCCCGAGTACGTCTACCGCAGCCCTCCACACCTACATTTAGGGAGTTAGGTGGCTTACTTTAACGTCAGCAAGTTAGGGCCATACCGAGCGCACAGGCAGCAATACTGGCTACTGCCGTCATCACAAGCGCTGACGCCCCCGCTACGGTTCGTTTTTCAATGACTTGTGTTACCGCATCAAGCATGGCAGTCGAGAAAGTCGTGAAGCCTCCCAGAAATCCCGTGCCGATGACCAATGTAATCCAGTGGGGAACACCGTGAGCACCAACAAGCATCCCTAATAGGAATGAACCCACAATGTTGACGGTAAGTGTCCCCCAAGGAAAATCAATGACCGCAGGCAGCGAATGTTTCGACGTGAGATGCCTGCGCAATACCTTGACCCAAGAATCTACCCAGAGCCTGCTAATACACCCAAGTGAGGCACTTGCGCCAATTAATCCCGCAATGAGGATAGTCATTCATCCTCACCTACTCGATGGGCCCATCGCCATTCGATACGGCGCCCACTCTTCAGTCCACACCATGCCAGGAAAAACCCTCCGGCGAGCATGACACTTATCCATGACACAGCGAAAAAAAGCGAATGCTCACCAGCGTGGACAATATGAACACTCAATGAGGAATAGGTGGTGAGAGCACCGCAAAGTCCTGTCCCCAACATGAGTCGAACATCATCCGGTAAAGGATGTGTAGGGTGCGCTAAACGAGCTTGATCCACCCAGGCGGTAATAAGTCCAAGCAGAAAAGCTCCCGTCCAGTTCACAACAAGAGTGGACATCCCAGCAGCATGAGCAGCCTGACACCAGTCTGGTGACGATGCAGCAATCTGGCCCGGGCAACTTAAAGGAGCGGGCAGTGAGGTGAACAGGGCAACAGCGTGGGGCATCACGGCGTCGGCAGCGGCGCGCAGGAGACCACCCACAAAGCCACCCACGGCCACGAAGGCCAGCATACGGGCGGTAAAACGCGGTGGTGTGATCACAGTTCTAACCTACCGCTCCGCCGATAACGACGCGATCCATCCCACAAAACCTGTCATTGGGAATGATGAGGAGACAAAAAGGGTTACACCACCAGAAACATCAGCAGCGCATCCTGCTGACTACGGTCATTTGATCATCATTTTGTCCGAGTGCGCCTCGCGCCCAGACCTTGAAGGAACTCATGAGCTCCTCCACATCACAAAAGAACTCCCAGGAATCTGATGCCAAGAAGTCGGCAGCAGAATCCGGTAACAAGCGCTCATCTCGCACCACCGTCATTCTGCTCATCGTTATCGCCATTCTTCTGACGATTATCGCTGGGATGGTAGCTACACGCCCCGATGGCTCCCACTCAACAACTGGCAATGCGCCGCAGGGTGACTCAATGGGCAACCAGGCACCAGCTAACCCTGAAATGGGTGACAAATCAGGCAACCAGGGCAATGCTCAACCCGCACCGGACATTACTGATGCTCGAGGCCTGGAGATTATCGAGCAGGAAATTCACCGCGATCCTGACGATCAGCGCGCTCAGGGCAAGGTCGATGCTCCCGTGGTTCTCGTTCTCTACTCCGATTTCGCTTGCCCGTACTGCACCCTGTTTGCTCAAAACGTTGAGCCTGGCCTACAGGATCTCATTGATAATGGCACTTTGCGTTTAGAGTGGCGTGACCTGGCTCAGATCACGCCCACATCTCCGCTGGCTGCTCAAGCAGGTATTGCTGCAAGTCGTCAGGACGCTTTCTGGGCATTCCACAATGAGGTTTACGGTAGCGCCGACCCTCAAGGGCACCCCACTTACTCCGAAGAGTCTCTCGTTGAATTCGCTAAGAAGGCAGGCGTCAAGGACCTGGACAAATTCCGCACAGATATGAACGATCCCGCAGTGGTTCAGGAAGTTCAGGATGCTAAGGCTCACGCCTACTCCATTGGTATTACCGGTACACCCTTCATGATTATCAACAAGGCGGTCATCGGCGGATACATGGATCTTGACGCCGTTCGCGCCACCGTACTTGACCAGGCGAAGAAGGCTGAGGCTCAACAGTGACTGGCCTTGCTCCTTTAGCCGCCTTTGTGGGCGGCCTCCTCACCCTGCTGGCCCCCTGTTCGGTGATGGTACTTCCCGCGTTCTTCGCGTACGCGTTCGCATCACCGACCACCTTACTCAAACGCACCCTGATTTTCTGGTTAGGCTTACTCACCACCTTGGTACCCCTTGGAGCTGCTGCCGGTGGAGTCGGTTCGCTCCTTCACGAGTATTCCGCCCCCATCACGGTGGTCGCTGCCGTCATCATCATTACTCTGGGCATTATTGAGGCATTGAGTATCGAGATTCCTACCCCACATCTTCCAGGCTCTTCTCGCAGTAGCGATGATGCCGCCTCGCCGCTATCGGTCTACCTGCTCGGCTTGGTCTACGGCTTGGCAGGCGTGGGGTGCGCTGGCCCTATTTTAGGTTCCGTTCTCCTCATGGCCGGCATTAATGGCTCTGCTATTCAGGCTGCTGGTTTGATGGTTCTTTATGCCACAGGTATGGCATTACCCCTCGGTATTCTTGCGTTGCTGTGGACATCCATGGGCATGAGTGGCAAGAAGTGGCTGCGTCCCCGTCCAGTCCGTTTCTTAAGCCGTGAGACCACATGGACCAACCTTATTTCTGGCCTGTTGTTCGTGATTCTCGGCGTTGTGCTGCTGTTGATGGATCCATCAAATCCCTTGGGTGGAATCATTTCTTCCGAGCGTCTTGCCGCCTTAGAACTTCAGGTCATGGACGCTGCTGCACGAATTCCTTGGTACTTGTCGCTGGCGATCCTGGGCACGATCACTGCAGCGATTGTTATTGCAGTAAAGGATCGACGCCAGTAGTTGCCCACACGTAACGAGACCCTACCAACAGCGGTCACACAAGTCGTCGATGAATGTGACCTTGGACATTAAGTTGACATACTGACACAATAAGCGCTGATACTCTCCCAGAGTGTCAGCGCTTGTCATTACGCATCGCAGGTAGTGGCTTTTTAGGTATCAATCAACGATGCCTTTCCCAATGATTCATTCAAGGAGATGGTCTGCAATGGTGCTCAGCATCGGAGTAGATGTTGGCGGAACGAAGATTGCCGCAGGTGTCGTTGACGAAGACGGTCAGGTTCTCACCACCATTCGCCGTCCCTCCCCCGCCAATGAACGTGAACAAATTTCACGCACCATTGCTGACATGGCTAATGAACTAGCTGCTGAATATGACGTGGCTTGCGTCGGTATTGGTGCCGCAGGCTTTGTTGCTGCAGACCGCGCCACTATTGCCTACGGCACCAACCTGGACTGGACGGGTGAACCCCTGGGCGAAAAGGTTAGTGCTCTGTGCAATCTTCCCGTGGTGGTGGAAAACGACGCGAATGCTGCTGGCTGGGCAGAACACCGTTTCGGTGCGGCTAAAGGCAAGAATGACGCCCTCATCGTGACCCTAGGAACGGGCGTCGGTGGCGCTATTGTGGTCAACGGTGAACTATGCCGCGGTGGCGCAGGATTTGCCTCTGAAATCGGACATATCATGGCTGTTCCTGGTGGCCGTCACTGCGGTTGTGGCCAGCGTGGATGCTTAGAGCGCTACTGTTCTGGAACTGCTCTTGCTGCCAATGCTCGCGAGCGAGCGCAGTCTCTTCCTGAACTATGTCCCGAAATGATTGCCGCCGCCAATGGTGATGCTGACAAGATCACTGGTCTATGCGTCCTTAAAGCTGCTCGCCGAGGAGAGCAGGCTGCACTAGATTCCTTCCACGAATTAGCTCACTACCTGGGTGCTGGTTTAGCCACACTGGCAGCAGTCACGGACCCTGAGGTCATCGTGCTTGCCGGTGGCCTAATTGACTCTGCTGAGTTCTTCCTTGAGGAAACTCGTGAGTCTTTTACTCAACACCTAACAGCTCGTGCTCATCGTCCTAAAATTCCGATTGTTCTTGCTCAAGCCGGTGCTCACGCGGGTCTAGTAGGTGCCGCTGACCTGGCTCGTCAGTAACACGCCGTACGCAATAGGCATCATGATTGACTCATTGAACCTACGTCGAAACTGACACGCAGTCACCATGATGCTAATAGCGACCTTCCTGCCAGCTTCTTCTAGCCGTAGAAGATCATTCGTTTTCCGTTTTCTTACGCAATACCTCAGTATTGTGGATTTAATCATTCACACCATTGATGAATCTCATGGGACACTATGCCCATGACTTCACCTTCCTCACGCATCAAGACTCGTAACACTGATCAACCAATACCTCTTCAGTCTGCGACTCGGAGCCAAGGTGAAACCTTTGCCTTAACGCTGGCCGCCCTGACAGTTGGCGCTGGCGGTCTATGGCTAGCTCGCTCCATCGTGGGTCCGGCATTCTTTGCGTTAACGCTGGTCATCACTGTCCACCCCTTGATGACATGGTTAGTGAAGAAAAAAGTTCCGCGATGGCTTGCTGCTGTCTGCGGAGTGGGCGTGATCTACCTGTTCGTCTTGGGTTTGTTCGCCGCCTTGGGAGCCTCATTAACACAGTTTATTTATGTGGTTCCTAAATACGCTGATCAACTCCAGACATTCGCCGATTCCATGATGAACGCACTGGCCAAAATCGGCGTAGATGAAGCCATGATTATGAAGCAGGTGGAGACTTTCGATACCAACAAAATTGTTGGCCTCGCCTCCTCGTTCGTTGGCCAAGTATCCAACGTCAGTTCCTTGCTTCTTCTACTCATGTTGACAGTCGCTTTCTTAACCTTCGACGTATCCCAGATTGAAGCACGTTCCCGCGCACTGGCTCGCATTAAACCTGAGATCTACCACGCACTGGAAGGGTTCTCCTCGTCAGTACGCTCCTACTGGCTGGTTTCGACCATCTTCGGTTTGATCGTGGCTGTTCTCGACGTGGGCGCACTATTCATTCTTGGGGTACCGATGGCCATTACCTGGGGCGTGGTGTCATTCATTACGAACTACATCCCTAACATCGGCTTTGTGATCGGTGTGATCCCGCCCGCTCTTCTTGGCCTGGTTAGTGGCGGCCCCTGGACTGCTTTGTGGGTGATCGTGTCTTACTCGGTCCTGAACTTCGTTATTCAGTCCCTCATCCAGCCCAAGTTCACCGGTGATGCCGTGGGTCTGAATACCACCATCACCTTTCTGTCCTTAGTGCTATGGACTCTCATTATTGGTGGTCTTGGCGCCATTCTCGCTGTGCCCTTAACTCTGTTGACCAAGTCACTGCTTATCGATTCTGACCCCGATTCTCGCTGGCTGACAATCTTTTTGACCGACGGAGACAAAGATCCCTACGCCAAGCCCCGCAAGGCTTAAAGAGTCTTCCACCTACTGTATGGAAGCAAAGAAGGCAATGGAGTCGTTGTTGAGGGGCTGGCGCTGTTTAGCGCTAGCCCCTCAACAAGTTTTCTCATCACTGCTTGCCATATTCTGGATAGAAACGCCTCCCACTCCTCTCATTTTTGACAGAGCAAGACTTCACTTAGTAGGCACAGGATAGAAATGGTCAAGCCACGATAAGGTGACGGCCCAGAAGTCTGTAGGACACATACGGCGAACTTGGTGACCTGCTCCCGGAATCATCACTGCCTGGCAACGGCTATTCGCTTCTTCACAACGAACGCTATGATCCCCATCAACATGAGCACATGAATCAATAATCTGGTTCTCTCCCCATTCATGGGAGGAGGCAGGCACATATTCAGGCTGAGTATCAGAAGCGGTGACCAGTTCTTCCGACTGATCATTGGGCAGGACACCAGTCCCCTGATCGTCCCGCATTTGTACACCCCAGTCACTTGACTGTTGGCGCTCATAGGCCTGCGCTACCGTCCACCCCATAGCCTTCAGTGCCTCCAAACCCTTCACCCCTACGCGTGCTGACCCTGGCACATCACCGGTAAGAACAAGAGCAAGCCGGCCAGCATCCACCAGCCCACGCATCCATTTTTCCCAAGGAACCGGCGGGCATACCACGCCGCTAGCAAGAATCGCATCATCAACCATCTGACTAGCCCACGCACTGACCAACGCTTCCTTCTCCGGCATAGAGTCACTCTCAAGCCCTGACTGTGCAGCACCCACCAAGTTCTCCCGATCCTCGTGTACAGCACGCAAGCGAGTTTGACCACGGGAAAGCAATTGCTCGTCGCTGCGAGTCCCATACAGAGCAGGGTCTTCACACACGGCACCGCTCACCAATTCAGGATGCTCAAGAGCAACCACACCGGCAGTCGCCCCGCCCATGGAATGACCAATAATGACCGGACGCGGAGGGCAGGGAACATCACGGCTAGCCGCGAGCGCCTCATCGTAAGTGCGCAAGGTAGTCAATAAGTCCACCAAATCATCGACAAGCACCTGCCCGTCATCACCCTCACGCCATCGTGGGGATAATCCGTGTCCACGAAAGTCTGGAGTGATGACACGGTAGCCGGCGGCGAGAAGGCGCTCCACGGCGTCGGTCAGAGAGAAAGCACTGCCCGACAGGCCGTGACACAGGACGATAGCGGGGGCGAATGCGGGGCCGGAGGTGACATAACTCAGTGGGGTGTCCATATGCCTAGTGTGCCAGGCAAGGCACAATAGGACCATGAGCGAACCCACCCGCGCCAAGCGCATGAACGTTGAATCCTTTAACCTCGACCATCGCGCCGTGCGTGCCCCCTACGTGCGCGTGGCTGACACCAAGACTCTCCCCGGTGGGGATACCCTCATCAAATACGATGTACGCTTTTGCCAACCCAACAGTGAACACCTAGAAATGCCCACGGTGCACTCCATTGAGCACCTGACCGCAGAACTCATGCGCAACCACACTGATCGCCTGGTTGACTTCTCCCCTATGGGCTGCCAGACCGGTTTCTACGCCATTACGCTCGGACTTGAGCCTGCAGCATTCATGGATATTCTCGCCGCCACCTTCGCTGACCTACTTGAGGCCACGGAAGTTCCCGCCGCCAATGAAGAACAGTGTGGTTGGGGCGCCAACCACACCCTTCAAGGCGCTCAGGAAGCTGTACGAGCATTCCTGTCCAAGCGTGATGAGTGGACTGAGGTTATGGCATGAGCGGATTACTTGCCGTTAACGTGGCTATGGAACTGGAAGCTCAGCCGTTCTTTAACGCCATGACTGTCCACGAAACCGCTGAGGTTGCTGGGCTTCGTCTCTACTTGGGTAGCCCCAGGGAGGACAACAATCCTCGCTCCACTATGGTGCTGTGCATTAGCGGCATCGGCCTGGTCAACGCCGCACGCGCCGCCACCCATATGCTCACCACCTACGATGTGGACCTGCTGGTCAGTGCCGGCACCGCTGGTGGCCTGGCTCCCGAAGTCAACGTGGGTGACGTGTGCGTGGCCACCAACCTTGCTTTTACCGACGCCGATGCCACCGTTTTTGGTTATGAACGCGGCCAAATCCCTGGGTCGCCTGCCGTCTTCAATGGTGACGATGAGACTTGTGACCGCGTAGTGCGTGCAGGCTCTAGTCCGTTGATGGATTGTGCTGTGGAGCAGGGCAAGGCCCTTGAACCTGTCATTCATACCGGCCAAATGCTTGCAGGCAACTCTTTCATCACGCAAGCAAATGTGGCTGATACCCGCGAGGTATTCCCCCATGCGGTGAGTACCGATATGGAATCCACCGCTCTGGCTCAAGTAGCTCACGCCTACGACGTAAAGTTCCAGTCGGTACGTGGTATTTCAGACCTCTGCGGGCCTGCTGCTGACCAAGATTTCCATCTGGACGCTGAACTGGCTGCTGCCCGTAGCGCTGCCGTAGTGTTGGCGGCGCTGGCCTGATTTAGAGGGCAACGAGGACCTGCACCATCACAATTTTGACAACGATGGCGAGCGCAAACAAGGTGGCGTAACCAGCTTCAATGCGCTCGTCATCGTCCATACTCAAGGCAAAAGAAAGGATAGCGGGTTGGCCTACAAGACCAGCCAGGCCACCTGCTGCGCGCTGGGGACTCAAGCCAATGAGCCGAGATCCACCCACTAAAATGATGGCGTTGACGACAATGATCAGCGCCGCTAAACCGCCCACAGCAATACCTGTCATAGAAAAAGCCGAGGCAGCAAAATCAGGGCCGGAAGCTAAGCCAATGGCGGCCAAGAAGAACAACAGCCCCAACTGACGAATAGTGGAGTTTGCTGCGTGAGGAAGTCCCCAGATGAAGGGACCGGTACGACCCAGACGACCAAGAATCATGCCCACCACCAAAGGGCCTGCAGCTACGCCGAGTTTGAATATG
Source organism: Actinomyces vulturis (assembly GCF_001687305.1). Classification (GTDB taxonomy): domain Bacteria; phylum Actinomycetota; class Actinomycetes; order Actinomycetales; family Actinomycetaceae; genus Actinomyces; species Actinomyces vulturis. Next base: position 663,359 of record NZ_KV700385.1, on the reverse strand, counting down.
ATACCGCCAGGAAGTGGAATAGCAATCAAGCCTGCAGCCACACCAAGCGCCATCCCCAATCCAACAGTAAAAGCATCAATGGTAGCGATGGATTTTTCTGAATCACCAAAGAGAGTGGCCGCTTCTTCGAGTTGATCGGAAGGAACCACAGCGAGAACACGGTCACCCAGTTCGAGGACTAGGTCATCGGTGGCGAGCATGTCGCGGTCTGCACGCTTAACTCGAGTAATCACGCCATGAAATCGCGTAGGCATATCGAGCTCACCAATAGTACGACCAGCCACTTTGTCACTTGAAACGGTCAAGCGGCGAAAATCCACCACACTGCGATCTTTTGCTAGGCACGTGGAGTGAGATCCGCCAAGGTCTGCAATAGCATGATCGAGTGCTTCATCGCTGCCGACCACGACAACATGATCCCCGGGGAGCAGTTCATCATCGGGATGAATAACGCGAGTGTGGCCGTCACGTTCAAGGTAGGACAAACGCAGTTCGTTACGGGCAAATCCCGGGATTTCCTTAATACGGATTGTGGTGAGCACTTCGACAGTAGTGGCATGAATGCCTTGTGCTCCTGGTGATTGAGGGTCGCGGGGGCTGTCCCATGAGCGTCGAAGAATCAGTGCTACGAGAATAATGGCAACCGCTACGCCTACGGGGTAAGCCAGCGCGTATCCCACGGCGGGTTCGCTGTTGCCTGCTGCTTCGATGGCGGCGTCAAGAACAGGTGAGGTCAGTGCGCCAGCGAATGCTCCGGCGTCCATCGCGGGGGTGACTCCCGTGAGGTGACTCCATACGGCGCCAGCAAGACCGGAAAGAATCAGAGCCACGACGCACAGCAGCATGATGGGCAACTGGCGTTTGAGATTTCGGAAGAAAGTATTTCCTGCACCGATACCAACCGTGTAGCAAAACAGGCCTAAACCGAGGCTGCGCAAGAGGGAGAGGTCAGCGCCCAAACGAGGATCGAGGGCCCCAATGGCCAGGCCAACAAACAATGCGCCTGCAGCACCGAAGCGAATAGGACCCACAGGGATTTGACCAACGGCCGTGCCCAAGCCAATCACCACAAACACAGTAAGCAGTGGAGCGCTAACAAGAAGGTCGATGAGCGAATTCACCGTCCAAGACTAAGTCTGTAAAGACCTGAGGTCACTGCTAGAAAAAGAAAAGTGACAGAAATAAAGGAGTTCGTATCGTTCAGTCAGATTGATAAAGAATGTCATCACGAGAATTGAAAAATAAGGGATCCAGAAGTAGGTGAACGAAAACTGACAGACTTGCCCTGTAATCCCCCCCCCCCCTCACCACACGGCAACGATAGGAGATTCAGCGGTTACACTTACGTTGTCGCACGCAATTTTCCTCTAGCGAGCCCCCAAATATTTTTCACCCTTAGCACGCATCTACTTGTCACCAGAAACTTTCCTGTTCTATGCCTTCCTCACATCCTCAGCCCACATCCCCACAGCCCTGCACCCATGAACCACTTCCCTCATGGATTCACCGAGCATGCCGGTGGCTGACAGTCCCCATGCTTGTTGCTGTGGAGGTCGCAGTACTGTGGCCAAGCGGCAATGATGTAGCTCAGTTCAAGGACTCCGTTGGTCCGTGGTTCTTATCTCTTGTCGGCAAAGACGTCATTTTGAACTTTATCCTCATGGCACCACTCGCCTTCCTGCTCACCGTGGGATGGCCAAAGGTAAAACCATGGATTTGGGCCATTGCCATTACTGCGCTGAGCGCATTAGCGGAGACGATTCAATGGGCTTTTCCTATGCTTCATCGCCGGTCTTTATTCGCTAACGTTGTCGAAAACTCACTAGGCGGATGGCTGGCAATTGCTCTGGCCGTACTGCTCATGAGTTGGGCATCAAAGCGCTGGCCTCAACATAACAATCACTGAAATAGCGGATCGCCCTACAGACTTCACACTCCGTCATGTCAAGTGGGAATGAAGAAAATTTTCCCCGGAAAAACAACAAAACCGACGTGGTGAATACTCATCACATCGGTTTTGTTTCGTGCGCGGGGGGGGACTCGAACCCCCATGATCGTAAGATCACACGGACCTGAACCGTGCGCGTCTACCAATTCCGCCACTCGCGCGAAGCAGAGTTGAGACTAGCATGACTGGAGTACCTTTTGTCTACTTCAGCGCATCACCACCATAGGTGATACCTCACACACTCCCCTTTTCTAAACACTACGCCTCACCCAACGAAGACCCGTATCCATCCCAGGATGGGAATATCTCCCCCAAACACACACATTCCTTATACCTCACGGAGCGGAGTTAATTCCCAATCAACCGTTACGATGGTGGCAGGTATGAGTGTGGCCGTTCGTCACCGCCCCTCAGTCGAACAATGGCCAACACCGTCAGCGGAAGGATCACCATGGGATTATTTGATCGGTTTGAAAAAGGCGTAGAAAACGTCACGAACCGGGCCCTGTCTACCTTCGCCTCCGATGTTGAGCCCATTGAAATCTCTTCCAAAGTCAAGGAAACAATGGATAAGCGTGCAGCAACCTTCGCTCGCGACCGCTCCGTAGTACCCAACGTTTACGCCATCAAACTTTCCCCTCATGACCACAACCGTGTCATTGAATGGGGCAAAGAAGAGATGATCAACCAGATCGCTGACGTGATTACGACTCACGCACATGACCAAGGCTATTCCTTCGTCGGTCCCATCAATGTCTCAATCAGCGCTAATGAGGAATTATCTTCCCCTACCATTACCGTAGAAACCTCGGTTAAGCGTGGCGCCAGCGCTCCTGCTGCTGCAGCCATTGCCTCACGTCGCCACCCCATCATTGATGTGGGGGGCCAACGTTATGTTCTAACCGGTTCCACCACCATCATTGGTCGCGGTAGCGAAGCGGACATCATCGTTGATGATTCTGGGGTTTCCCGTCGTCATCTCGAATTGACGATTACCAATGACTTCCACACCATCGCCACGGATCTTCAATCCACGAACGGTACTTTTGTTGAAGGTCATCGCATTGAGCAGGCCACGTTAGTTGATGGCAACACCATCAAGATTGGTCGAACCACAATAATGTTCTTCAATGGAGATGATGAGGTCGCCGGGTGAGTGAACTTGCCTTTACGATCCTTCGCCTGGGATACCTACTGCTGCTATGGGTATTCCTGGCTTTAACTATGCATGTCCTACGCAAGGATATATTTGGCACCCCTTCTCGTAGCCGTAATCGCCGCTCAATGCGCAACGTGCTACCTGCTCCATTTGGCGCTAGTGCACCTACCCCGGTTTCTCATCCGGCTCCTGCCGTTGCTCCCGTTCGGCGCAAAGGTGCCACGCGACTGGTCATCACTGAGGGGCCACTTGCTGGATCAACTGTTCCCTTAACCCCGTCAAGCATCGTGATTGGGCGTTCCCCCTCGTGCACCTTGGTACTTGATGATGATTACGCCTCAGGCCGTCACGCACGAGTTTTCCCACAAGATGGTACGTGGTGGGTCGAAGACTTAGGATCAACGAACGGCACGATGCTGGGAGATTCGTTGATTACTGACACTGTTGAACTGCCCATTGGTGTGCCATTGCGAATTGGACAAACACGGTTGGAGCTAAGGCCATGACCATTTCACTGCGTTACGCAGCCCGCTCAGATGTAGGTCTGGTTCGCCAAAGCAACCAAGATTCCGGTTACGCCGGTCCTCACCTATGCATTCTCTGCGATGGCATGGGGGGCCCTGCTGGCGGTGACATTGCTTCAGCTATTGCTATTAGTCACCTTGCTCCATTGGAAGGTGACTCTCATAAGGCTGACGAACTACTTGATCTTCTTCGCAGCGCTGTTGACGATGCCCACACCGACTTAATGGCTCGTTCAGCCGAAAACCCCGACCTTGCTGGCTTGGGAACCACATGTATCGCGGTAATGCGCAGTGGCAACAAATTAGCGATGGTTCACGTGGGTGACTCGCGTGCGTATCTACTTCGTGATGGTGAACTTACTCAGGTCACCACCGATCACACTTTCGTTGAGTACCTCATTGAAACCGGTCGCCTCACCCCTGAACAAGCGCGCCGCCACCCGCAGCGTTCTGTTCTTCTTCGCGTCCTTGGGGATGGTGAAGGTGAAGTACTCCTTGATGAGTCCATTCGTGAAGCTGTTCCCGGTGACCGCTGGTTATTGTGCTCCGATGGCCTCTCTGGTCCCGTCACTGCCGCAACGATTGAGGAGATTCTTACCTCTGTTAACGATCCCGGTGACGCTGCCGAACGTCTCATTGATTTAGCGCTGAAAGCTGGTGGCCCTGATAACGTCACTGCGGTCATCTTCGATGTTGTTGACGATGATGGCCCAGCACAAAGGGACGTCCAAATTGTGGGTTCAGCAGCGAAAAATGCTGTAAATCCTGAGCCTTCTACTCCTTCCTCCCCCTCTTCAGCCGATAGTGCCTCATCGCCTGAGTCTGTTCATTCTCCCGCTCATACTTCTCCTGCAGCCAAAGCAGCGGCTTTACTGAATCCGCCGACCACTGAAGACGAGAACAAGGACAATTCTCCTGCTGATACGAGCATGCACCCGGCTAAGCCGCGACGTCTAGTGCTCAGATCATTGATGTGGGGTGGCATCATTGTTCTCCTAACTGTTCTTGCAGCCTTCCTAGGGTGGCGCTGGACTCAGACGCAGTATTACGTGGCCACAGATGGTAATGATGTGGTGATTTACCAAGGAATTCCTCAAAAACTTGGCCCCATCGAACTCTCTCATGTCACCAAACGCTATAAGTCTCCCCGAGTCGATGAACTCGATCCTCAAATGAGTCAGCGCCTGTCCGACACGGTTGCTCAGCCGTCGCTGGAAGCGGCTGAGGCGTATGTGGAAACCACAGTAAAATCTCACCTTGCTTCGCAAGACGCCGTCCCTCCGGCTAATCCATCTGTCTTGCCTTCGGCTTCTACTCCCTCAGTACGTTCCTCGCCCTCATCATCTCCTTCATCGACTCCCACCCCGTAAGGCCTGATGAGTAACGCTACTATCCATGCTCTTTCACCCCAAGGTTCTCCCCGTGGGGTTATTGGCGTATCCGCAGGACAAGATCGCGCAAAAACGAGCCGGCGTGCTGAGTTCCTTCTTCTTATCCCGGCCCTGCTTGTGGGCTTGGGAGGTTACTTACTGACATCACTAAACCGCTCTGGCCATATTCCGCCGTATTTTTATGAAATTACAGCAATCAGTGTGGTTATTGCGCTTGTTCTTCATTTATGGATACGTCATTGGGCCCCCTACGCTGACCCCGTTTTTCTCCCTATCGCAGTCGCCCTCAATGGCTTGGGCTTGGCGATGATTCAACGACTGGACTTGGCGTATATCAAGTTAGACCAACTTGATAACGTCATCGGCATCAAGCAGTTGCTGTGGTCGTGTATCGGTGTGCTCTTATGTGGTGCGATTGTGGTAATGATTCGTGACCATCGACAGTTACGCCGTTGGGATCGCTGGGCCATGTGGCTTGGTCTTGTGGCGCTCGTATTGCCCTTTGTTCCTGGCCTTGGCATTACGGTCAATGGTTCACGCATTTGGATTCTTATCCCTGGCTTGGGGATGAGTTTCCAGCCCGCTGAGTTAACCAAGGTACTTTTAGCTATTTTCTTCGCCTCTTACTTGGTGGCGAACCGTGACAATCTAGCTTTAGCATCCCGCCGTATTCTGGGTATGAGTTTCCCTCGTGCTCGTCACCTTCTTCCTCTGTTGGTGGTGTGGGGCCTATCCATTCTTGTGTTGGTGGCACAGCGCGACCTGGGCACATCGCTGATGTTGTTTGGTCTGTTCGTGGTAAGCATGTATGTGGCCACGGATCGCCCCAGTTGGTTGTTCTTAGGTGGCGCATTATTTATCCCTGCTGCGTGGTTCGCTGCTACTCATTTGGGTCACGTCTCTCGACGTATTACCGCCTGGCTTCACGCCATGGATAACGACGTCTACTCAGTCATTGGTGGCTCAGGACAGATTGTGTCTGGCTTATTTGGTTTAGCAAGTGGCGGTATTTTTGGAACCGGCTGGGGTCAGGGTTATCCCAACCTCGTCCCTTTTGCGAACTCGGACTTCATCGTTGCTTCCTTGGGTGAAGAACTGGGGCTAACTGGTTCACTAGCCATCATGCTCATGTACATCATCCTCATCGAGCGGGGGATGAGAACCGCTATGGCACTACGCGATGGGTTCGGCAAACTTCTTGCTGTGAGTCTGTCTTTCACGATGGCATTGCAGGTTTTTGTAGTGGTTGGGGGTATTACACGCCTGATCCCGCTAACCGGTTTAACGATGCCGTTCTTAGCTTATGGCGGCTCCTCCTTAGTGGCGAACTGGATTATTTTGGCTCTTCTTCTTCGCCTGTCTGATTCGGCGCGGCGTCCAGTCACTCACGTCCCGGCCATTATTGACACCGCTGATCTCCCAAAGAATGTCCGCAAGCGGATTATTCGCAGTGAGCACACTCCCCCTGCTGGTATGCGCCTAGCCCCATTACGAGCATTCTCCACGATCACTCCGGAGAAGGATTCATCCGCACGTTTTCGCGATATAGATTCCTCCTCATCATTCAACGCCGCATCTGAGGAGTCTTTGCCATCTAACCGCACCACCTCCTCACCTGAGTCAGAAACCGCGTTTACTCCACCCGTGGACACACCCGAAGGAGGTCAGGCATGAATCGTCAGATCCGTCACGTGTGGCTTCTTGTCATGGTGATGTTTACGACTTTGAGCGTGAGCCTGACCTCTATTCAGGCCTTTGATCGTCCTGCTTTATGGCAGTCACGTTCCGAATATGGCAATTTGGTGACTGACGGGCGTAACTCCCGCACAATTTATCGTGAGTACGGTCACTCACGCGGACCTATCGTTGTGGCTGGAACACCCATCGCGTCGTCGGTGCCCACTGATGATGCTTACGGGTATCAACGCGAGTACGCCAATGGACCCTTGTATGCTCCAGTCACCGGGTATTTCTCAACGGTCTTTTCCTCAATTACAGGACTAGAGCGCACCGAAAACACGATACTCAACGGTACGGCTCCCTCTTTGTTTGCCTCACGTTTACAAGCGTTAATCACTGGCACTCAGCCTCAGGGCGGTGCAGTGGAATTAACGATTGATCCGGGAATTCAGCAGGTTGCCTACGATGCGCTCGACGGACGCGAAGGTGCAGTGGTGGCGCTAGATCCGCATACCGGAGCCATTTTGGCGATGGTAACGTCACCAAGTTTTGATCCTAACGCCATCGCGTCTCACGATGCGCAGACTGCTCAAGATGCGTGGAATACCGATAATGCAGACCCCGCCCAACCTCTGGTGAACCGTGCAATTTCTGGCGACCTGTATCCTCCTGGCTCAACATTCAAAATTCTCACCACAGCTGCTGCCCTACGCACAGGGAAATTTACGCCGACATCCGAGGTGAATGCTCCCGACGCTTTAACCCTTCCGGGCACGAACCACGACCTCATTAACTATGCCGGTGAGGCATGCGGTAATGGCGTAGTTTCCCTCAGTTATGCTTTCGCCCAGTCTTGCAACACACCATTTGCGCAGATGGCCATGGATCTGGGACAAGAGGAATTAAGTCGAGAAGCTCATGGTTGGGGATTCGATGAAGCCTTATCTGTTCCTCTCACAGTGACTCCGTCAACTTTCCCGGACAATAGTGCGCCATCTGAGGTGGCCATGGCTGGCATTGGTCAGCAGTCTGTCCGCGCGACCCCGCTAATGATGGCGATGGTGGCTGCCACAGTTGCTAACAATGGTGTGCAAATGCGTCCCTATCTGGTGGCCCGCACCATGGATGCCGATCTTAATGTCCTGTCCACCACCGATCCGATGGTATTGCGTACCCCAGTGACTCCCGAAGTAGCCCAGGATCTTCGATCCATGATGGGCGAAGTAGTCTCTTCCGGTACCGGCACTAACGCCAAGGTAACTGGTGCTCATGTATGGGGAAAGACGGGGACGGCTGAAACCGGTCATGCTGAAGGCGGCCCCACGGTATGGTTTGTGGGCTTTGCTGGCAGAAGCGAAGACAATCCGACTATTGCTTTGGCCGTGGTTCTTGATGGCGGTGCCCAGATTCCTGATGGTGCCACAGGTGGAACACTGGCTGCTCCGATTGCTGCTCATATTATTGATGAGGCGGTGAATCGATGAAGCCTCGTGCTGGAATGGAATTACAGGGGCGTTATCTACTTCAAGAAATGATTGCCTTAGGCGGCATGGGTGAAGTATGGCGCGCCACCGACCTACGCAGTGGTCGCGCAGTTGCCGCTAAGATTCTCCGCCCCGAATTAGCCGGCGATGAGGTCTTTTTGCAGCGTCTTCGCGCAGAGACGGCAAACTCTCGTGGATTACGCCATCCTAATCTTGCGGTAGTTCTTGACGCTGGTGAACGCGGCGGAACTGGCTGGATCATTATGGAACTAGTCCATGGCACTGCACTGAGCGACATTATTGCTGAGCGCGGCTGCATGGATGCTCTCGAGATTTTGCCGATTCTTGCCCAAACTGCTCGCGCTTTGCATGTAGTCCATGAAGCCGGTGTCGTGCACCGTGATGTAAAGCCTTCAAATATTTTGATCACCACTGAGAATTTAGCCAAGCTCACTGATTTTGGTATTTCTACCTCGGCGGGTCAGTTACCGATGACTGCTGCAGGCATGGTGATGGGCACTGCCCAGTACTTGTCTCCTGAGCAGGCCATGGGTAATCCTGCTACCCCCGCCGGTGATATTTATTCCCTAGGTGTTATCGCGTTTGAAGCGCTCACTGGTAGTCGACCATTTTCTGGTGCTACCCAAGTTGATATTGCGTTTGCGCATGTCAATAATCCAATTCCTGCCATGCCTGATTCGGTGGATCCACGCGTGCAGGACTTAGTGCGTTGTTTACTGGCGAAGAAACCTACTGATCGACCTCATAGTGCTCGCGATACGGCTCGCATGATCGATCGTCTCGTAGTGCGTTTGTCCGACGCCGTATACACACCATCATCTAATACTTCTCAGTCCACTTTCGCTCCCGTTCAGCGCCCATCTGCTACCAGCGCTCACCCATCGTCAAAACGTCTAGAACCACCATCTCGCACTTCTCAACGTCCTATTCGAAAAGGCAACTCACCATCACGGAATACCCGGTCAGGGGGGCGTCATTTCGCTCAAGCCCCACGGACGCGCTCTCTTCCCCAAGTTTCATCATCATCGCCTTTAAAAAAGTTTGATGATATGGGTTCACGCCCATTGGTCAGAATTCTTGCGTTCGCACTGATTGTTTTGGCCTTGATTGCTATTGTTGCCGGAACAGTTTCAACTCTGGCATCAGTTGATTCTCGTGTGGATAACAGCCACACATTGCTTACCTCTAAGGAGGCACCGTGACAGATACAGTTCCACAGGTTCTTGCTGGCCGTTATGAGATTCGTGATCTCATCGGACGGGGCGGCATGGCTGAAGTGCATCTGGGCTATGACAAACGCCTGTCTCGGACAGTTGCCATTAAGGTGCTTCGCTCTGACATCGCCGATGATGCCACCTTCCAAGCTCGTTTTCGACGAGAAGCACAAAGTGCTGCCGCACTAAACCACCCAGCGATTGTGGCAGTCTACGACTCTGGTGAAGAATCCATCACTCATGCCGACGGTTCTGTCGCCAAAGTTCCCTACATTGTTATGGAATACGTAGAGGGCCATACAGTCCGCGAACTCATCGCCGAAGGTGAAGCAGTACCGATTGATGAAGCGGTAGAGATTGTCGTGGGCGTACTTGACGCCCTCGAATACTCACACCGGATCGGCATTGTTCACCGTGACATTAAGCCCGGAAACATCATGCTGACAGCCACCGGTGCCGTCAAAGTGATGGATTTCGGTATTGCCCGCGCCATCGAAGACTCAGCTGTCAGCGTGACCCAAACACACGCCGTCGTCGGAACAGCCCAATACTTGAGCCCTGAGCAGGCACGTGGAGAGAATGTAGATGCACGAAGCGATCTGTATTCCACCGGCTGTCTTCTCTATGAACTTCTTACCGGCCGCCCACCGTTTAAGGGAGATTCAGCGGTATCAATCGCCTATCAGCACGTTCGCGAAATTCCTCGAAAACCCAGTTCTATTGCACCAGATATCTCCGATGCGATTGACCGCGTTGTGCTGCAATCTTTGGCTAAGAAACGCGAAGATCGCTACCAGGATGCTGCACACATGCGTGCTGATCTACTACGCGCCGCTCGTGGAAGTGGCGCTGTTGCAGCTCCTTCAGTGGACAGTTGGACACAAGCCACCAGTGTGATGACCCCGACTCCTGATTCTGTAAATCAGGCAATGAACACAGCATCTGGAAACTTCTACGCTGAGGCCTCATCCCTGGATTCTCTCAATTCGACGCGCTCAGATATTCCTCCTGTCCCTAAGGCTGATCCACACTCTAAAGGTAAGCCTGCTTGGGTATGGATCTTCATTGTTGCTTTACTGGCATTGATAGCTGGCGCTATCGCCTACACGGTTTCCGGCGGCTTTGATAAAACTCCGGCACCTGAACCCACCGCGAGCCCCACAGTAGACGTATTGAAGATTCCAGATGTGACCAACATGGATGAGGCTGCTGCGCGCAACGCATTAGAAACCCTTGGCTTGGTATTTTCTAAGGGAAGTGACGTGGCCTCCGATACGGTTCCTGAAGGAAAGGCCGTATCCATGGATCCCAAGGCAGGTACAAAAGTGGCTCCTGGTGTGACGGTAACGGTCCACTTCTCCTCGGGATCTGCAATGGTCCCTGTTCCTGATGTTGCAAAAAAGACTCAGGCTGAAGCACGTGAAATCATCAGTAAGGCTGGTCTTGTTGTGGGAGATGTGACTACCGTCGATGCTCCCGATATCAAGGCTGGTCAAGTTGTTCGTACCGATCCGGTTGCTGGTACATCGGTGAAGCGTGGTTCTACGGTGAAGTTAGAACTGTCTTCGGGCAAGATCACTGTTCCCAATGGCGTCGTTGGTACTGAGCGTCAGCAAGCTGAACAGACGTTAAGTGAAGCAGGATTTACTCGTATCACCATCGTTATTGCGACAACTCATGATGAAACCATGAATAACGTTGTCGAATCGTGCTCACTTGAACCAGGCACGGTAGTGGATGCGGGAACAGAAATTAAATTGACCGTTGGTCAATACGAACCTGAGCCTACTGAACCTCCTCAGCCTGTTGAGCCCACCAAAGCTCCTGACAATGGTGCTAATCCAACGAAAGCACCAACGAACGGCTAAAACATCATAAGTTCTCAATGATGTAAGCAGTGATTTCTACGATCTCAGTTATTTGGTGATTGAAAAATCACTCATCTCTTCACCATAGGCCAATAGTCACTCCCGATCCACAAAAAGAGTGAACACATCTCATCTTTACTTATACTGCCACCGATTAAATCAACCGCACACAATGCTCAGTGCCAGCGTAGGAGTCCTAAGAATCCGGCAAACATCGAAAGAAAGCCAATGTAAAGGTTGCCATTGGCTAGCCAGTCAGAGCGATGGTTAGCGAAGAACCATGGGATAGGAAATTCCCCACCAGTCAAGTAAGTAATGACAACCCACAGCAGCCCCACCGTCATAATCCCGACCATGAGAGGGGCGTACCAGGAAGGGCTGACAGGGTCCTTGACCTTAGCGGGGGTGCGTGAGACACGGCTAGCTGCGGCACGTGATTCTTCAGCGCTCAGCTTAGCTGGATTTCCAGAGGTAAGCTTCGAAGAACGAATGTTCTTTACACGCTTGCGCGATTCTGGCACGCGATCCTCCCAGGGTAGCAGTCAATGACAATAGTGATGCTTAACTTTTCCCTTTCGCGGTGGGCGCAGGGCTTAGGCATCTCATGATAGTCCTAGCCTAAACTAGGTTTATTCGTTCATCGTCACCATTGTCTCGGAGGCTTCATGACTTCACCAAGCCGCTCGCGAACCTCACGAGTCCTTAACCATATATTGCTCGGAATCGGAGAGTTGCTCATCACCGCCGGCGTGATTGTGGCATTATTCCTTGTCTGGCAACTATGGTGGACAGGAATTGACGCCACAGAAAAAGCTCAAGAAGTTTCCCAAACCTTCTATCAGGAACTTCCTGAGTCCCCAAAGAAGACTGCAGAACATCATACTGATCCTCCTCCTGTTGGACCGCAGGTTGGTTATGGGGAGACCATCGGTATGTTGATTGTTCCCGACTGGTACGGCATTACCGAGAACCAAATGCCCATCATTGAGGGAACGGGCCGTGATGTTCTTGACCAAGCTGCAGCAGGCCACTATGAGTACACTCAACAGATCGGCGAGGTAGGTAACTTTGCTATTGCCGGCCATCGCCGTACAAATGGCAATTCGTTCCGGCGTATTGATCTTCTTGAACCTGGCGATGAGATTGTTGTGGAGACTGCTGATACCTGGTACGTCTACACAGTGACGGATCACGAAATTGTGGAACCTAATGATGTAGATGTGATTGCACCTGTTCCCAATGAGCCAGGAGCCGATCCCACGGAACGTTACTTAACACTAACTACATGCCACTCCACATCAATTGGTGAGTGGGGTAATGACCATCGTTGGATTACTCATGCAAAGTTCTCCTACTGGATTCCACGTAGTGAAGGTCGCCCTGAATCCGTTTTGTCTGACCCGGAGGTGAACTAATGTACGGATGGATTTGGCGCCATCTTCCCGGTCCCTGGTGGGCACGTGTGATCATCGCTTTGATCCTCATTGCTTCCGCAGTTTTTGTTTTGTTCCAGTGGGTATTCCCTTGGGCGGATGCCACCTTTGATTTATCTGGTAATGCCACCACAGCACAGGGCGTTTCATTTATCAATGGATTGAGACCTTCCCTGCTCTAAGACGATGCACTGCAGCATTGCTGTGTCGTTCTACTGTTCGCATCCTGTCAGTCTTGATAAGTGTCGATGCTGTTGTTGAAACGGCACCAATTTGCCCAGTATCAAGACAAGCAAAACTAATGCGAAGGGCCCCGCATCAACTGATGCGGGGCCCTTACTTTGATGTCACACATTTAGTGGGCATGTGTGACAGTCAATCACTTCTCGGATTCTTCAGGTTTCACGAGGGGCTCAGGTTCACCATTAAGGGCCTCGACAACCTCAGCAACGGGATCTTCGGTGAAAGCTTCATCAACGGGATTTTCCCAGTATTCCTCAGCCCAAGGATCTTCGACGGGCTGGCTACGACGCCACAGGATATAACCTGCGCCTGCAGCTGCTGCTGCAACGGTCAACCATCCAAAAGTCTTGAGGACCTTGTGAGATTTTTTCACCTTTACCTCCACGGGGGTTACAGCTGCTTCCTTAGCAGCAAGTGCGGCACGCTGAGCGCGCTCAGCGAGTGTGCCGTCAACGCTTGCGGCTTCCTGAGCGAGGATAGCGGCATTGCGGGCACGGGGGACGTAATCTTCAATAAGACGGACACGAGCATCATCCACCATGGGGCGTGCCTTATCCTGAGCATCGCCAGCTACGCGCACAGCTTCATCCCAGGCTTTAGATACGTGTGGGCTGGCCCACTGAGCAACCTTACTAGCACGATCGCTGAGGGCATCGGCGATCTCAGCCGGCTCTACATGAACCTTGCTGGTATCAAACTTTTCGAACATGCGCATCAGCATAAAATTCTCCCTGGTCAGACAGTGTGTCTTCTATGGTCCCATTCTTTTCTTGGCTTTGCATGAGACTTGCTGAAGTTTTTTGCCTGAGGTGAACAATTACCCCATGTTGACCTCCTTTCGCATAAGAAAGTGGGTAAAACGTGGGACGATGAAGGCATGGACGTAATCATGCATACTTCTCTGGGCGATATTCGCCTTACTCTTTTCCCTGACAGTGCTCCTGAGACGGTGAAAAACTTTACCGATCTTGCTACTGGCTCCCGTACGTGGATTGATCCTCGTACCGGTCAGGAAACCACTGATCCTCTCTACAACGGTGTGATCTTCCATCGTGTCATCCCTGGCTTCATGATTCAGGGGGGCGACCCCCTGGGTACCGGTACCGGTGGCCCCGGATACGTCTTCGATGACGAAATTGATCCAGCTAAGAACTTCAATGAACCCTACGTGCTTGCTATGGCTAATGCTGGCCGACGCATGGGCAAGGGAACTAACGGTTCACAGTTCTTCATCACCACGGCTCCCACCACTTGGCTTGCTGGTAAGCACACTATCTTCGGTGAAGTTGCAGACGCAGATAGCCGCAGCGTTGTTGACGCTATCAGCGCTCAGCCCACGAACCAAGTGGATCGCCCTCTCGAAGACATCGTCATCACATCCGTGGAGATTGTTGACTGATTTTCTACCATCAACGGTGGGTACTTGCTGTGTTCTGGCAGCAAGCACCCACCGTTCTCTTGTTTTCTTCCTTTCCTGACACAGAATTGCGTTATGACCCAACAGCCACCGTCTGACCGCTACACTCCCCCAACCTGTCCTCGTCATCCTGGAACGATCGCGTACGTACGGTGCCAGCGATGCGATCGTCCTACCTGTCCGGCTTGTCAGATTCCCTCCGATGTAGGGATTCACTGTGTGGATTGTTCACGTCAAGCCGCAAAGAAACGCCGTTCACCGGTGGAGATGCCCTTAGCTTCCCTGAGTGGCCCACAAGGAAAAATCCGTGAGTATCCGGTCACTGCAACGTTAATTGCCCTGTGTGTGGCGATCTATGTCATTCAAACGGTGTATCCACCATTGCTAACACGCTGGGCATTTATCCCATTGTTTGCTGAGAGTCAGCCCTGGCGTTTCTTAACCTCAGCATTTCTCCACAGTGGACTCATGCACTTAGCTTTCAACATGTGGGCACTATGGGTTATCGGTACATCCTTAGAACGCGCATTAGGTGCCGTGCGCTACACCGCAGTGTATTTCTTGAGTGCCTTAGGTGGTTCTCTAGCTGTTTATGTTCTAGCAAGTCCCAATTCAACCTCATGGTTAACTGCAACCGTGGGCGCGTCCGGAGCAATTTTCGGCCTTTTTGGCATGCTATTTATCTTGCAATACCGGATGGGCCGTGACACTAGCACCATTGTCCTGTTGATCGGTATTAACTTAGCGATCTCTTTCCTTGGCGCAGCAATCTCATGGCAAGCTCACCTCGGCGGACTAATGACAGGAAGTATTTTTGGTGCGTTGTTTGCGTGGGCTCCGCCCACAAAACGCAAACAACGCACCACAATTGGCGTGATCGCATTGGCTATTATTTTCGCTCTTTTAGGAACTATGCGCGCCATGATTATGTAACGCTTAGACACATCCCCAGAGCCGACTCTCATCAAGGGCCTGACATCGAAAGATGTCAGGCCCTTTCGGCATTCGTAGCAACGTTGTCAAAGGTTCAGAACCCGCCCCCACGTTCTTGATGAGTCTTGACTTCCATTCACTTGTTGAGGTTTTGGAAATAGATTTCCCCACCATCTGTACAAAGCTGTGGATAACTGTGGATTATTTGATGAACCTAGCGCGGAATCACGGGAAACTACATTCGTGTAGCTCTTCCACAGATGTGGATACTCCTGTGGAATTACATTGGTGTAGTTATCCACAACCCTTTCCCCAATTGGGGATAATTGGCTTCATTGCGTGTTTTCAGGGATTTCGCTTTTCTCCACAGGAATGAATCCACCTCGGCTGTGGAAAAACTGAGGATGTGAATAACCTGGCGCTAAAAGTTCACGAACAGATAAGACTAGTCTCAGCGCACAAAAGAAAAGGATTAAAGACTCCGTGTACACAACAAAAAATCCCGGAACATGATGTTCCGGGATTATTGGTGGAGCCAAGGGGACTCGAACCCCTAACCCCCTGCTTGCAAAGCAGGTGCGCTACCAATTGCGCCATGGCCCCAAAGGGAGAGTATGAATCTAGTCTATACTCTATCACTTACGAAATCGGATCTGTCACTTCCGCCCATTGCGCTCGCTCTACGCGTTCTTTTTCGAGATACATCCAGACGCCGTAGGCGACTGACAGCACTGAAAAAATCAGCAGAGATTGAGTGACTCGAGAGCGTGTCATGATTCTCCGTTCGCAGGTGGTGGGCCTAGCTGGACTCGAACCAGCGACCTCATCCTTATCAGGGATGCGCTCTAACCAACTGAGCTATAGGCCCTTGCGACTGGAAGAGATTACCCCATTAGTCACAGAAAAAACAAACTGAATTACTCATCTGCGAGTGTGACATGCACCCCGCCGACCAAAGTCGCCGTGATGTTGTAAAGGAATGCGCCAATGGTGGATAGAGCAGTAGCCAAAATAATGTTGGCCACAGCAATGACCGTTGCCATTGAAATAGCGCGGGAAAACTTCATGTATTCGATCAAGGCTGTGAAGGAATTGTTGTCCGTATCAACAACCTTGGCGACCAGATCCTGGATCGTAGCAAAGACATGCATTGCATCAAGTGTGAACCATACCACTGCTGCAGCAACAATAGTCATGATGCCAAAAGCCACACTGAGCATGAAGGAGACCTTCATGATGCTCCAGGGATCGACATGAGTCAGCGAGAGTTGAACACGACGAGGACCAGTGACGGCCTTCTTGGAAGAACCATTCAATGAGGAGTTCGATGCGGGCGCCTGGCCGATCGCACTACCTTTTGCCTTAATTGCCTGAGCAGCATTCTTAAAAGTACCTGTGGCTGCCCCAGCCATGCCGCTTGCCTTTTGGCTCATCCCGGACAAAGTTCTTTGAGAAGAGGAATGAGCAGATGTGGATTCAGGTGCAGGTGGAGGGGGTGCTGGGGCAGATGTTCCCGAAGATTGGGGAGTTGGATTCTCAGCGGCGCTCATGCCTGCTCCTCACTTTTGGATGCTTCTAACGCTACTGGTTCTTCGCTGTCAGTGGTAAGCGATTGTGTACTGTCACTATTGTCAATGGTAGGTGTGTCATCAGAAATCACATCCTTAGGTGATTCATCATCACCTAATTCACGTTCTTCGTTGCGCGCCACAGCTAAGATGCGATCACCTTCATCAGGTTTTGCAAAGGTAACACCCTGCGTAGTTCGTCCAGTACGGGAGACTTCAGCAACAGCAGAACGCATGACCTTACCGCTACCCATAATGCACAGAACCTCATCAGATTCATCCACGACAAGCGCACCCACGAGGTTTCCACGATCTTCCACAAGATTGGCAACTTTGACACCCAAACCACCGCGACCCTTCACAGGATAGTCGGCAACTGCGGTACGTTTAGCAAAACCGCCTTCAGTGACAACAAAGAGATCCGCACCTTCACGGACGACGTCCATAGTAAGCAAACTATCATTGTCACGGAAACGCATGCCGGTCACACCGGAGGTAGCACGTCCAGTGGGACGCAAATGATCGTCGTCGGCAGTGAAGCGAACGGACTGACCGTGTCGAGAAACAAGAAGAAGGTCTTGGTCCGCATTGTGAAGAACCGCTGAGACAAGTTCATCGCTCTGCCCATCATCATCAACACGTAGATTCACAGCGATCACACCGCCAGAACGGTTGGAATCGTATTCACTGAGTCGGGTCTTCTTAACTAATCCACGGCGAGTGGCCAGAACCAAATTATCTGCCTGCTGATAGTCTTTCAGATCCATGACCTGAGCAATTTCTTCACCAGGTTGGAATGCTAGAAGGTTTGCCACATGTTGGCCCTTGGCATCACGACCGCCTTCAGGTAGTTCGTAGGCCTTAGCACGATAGACACGTCCAAGGTTGGTAAAGAAGAGAAGCCAATGGTGGGTGGTGGTGACGAAGAAATGGTCCACCACGTCATCTTCACGCAGTGCTGCACCTTTGACGCCCTTGCCACCGCGGTGCTGGGAACGATAGTTATCCACACGAGTGCGCTTGGCGTATCCGCCACGAGTAATAGTGACCACGACTTCCTCTTCAGGAATGAGGTCTTCCATACTCATCTCACCATCAAAGGGGACGATGGTCGTACGACGTTCATCACCATACTTCTCAACGATTTCAGCCAGCTCTGTGGAGACAATTCCGCGCTGACGTTCAGGGGAAGCGATGATCTCCCGGTAGTCAGTGACCTTGTTTTCGAGTTCTTCGCTTTCCTTCTGGATCTTCAACCGTTCCAGAGCGGCAAGACGACGCAACTGCAGGCTGAGGATTGCTTCGGCCTGGACTTCATCAACGTTGAGCAGTTCCATTAAGCCATTGCGTGCGTCGTCCGTGGTGGGAGAGCGACGAATGAGGGCGATAACTTCATCAAGTGCGTCAATGGCTGCCAACAAACCGCGGAGGATATGGAGGCGTTCGAGAGCCTTGCGCAGGCGGAACTCGGTGCGACGGACAATGATTTCAATCTGGTGGTCCACCCAGTGGCGAACGAAACCGTCTAGGCTGAGGGTACGTGGCACGCCGTCAACAAGCGCGAGCATGTTGGCGGGGAAGGAATCCTGCAGGGGCGTGCGTTTGTAAAGATTATTAAGAACAACCTTGGCCACGGCGTCACGTTTAAGAACGATGACTAGACGCTGACCAGTACGACCGGAAGTCTCATCGCGAATGTCAGCGATACCGCTAATGGATCCGTCACGGACGAGCTGGGCGATCTTGTCAGCGAGATTGTCAGGGTTGACCTGGTAGGGCAGTTCGGTGACAACCAGGCATTGGCGTCCGTGAATTTCTTCGACGTTGACCACGGCGCGTTGGACGATGGAGCCACGGCCGGTGCGGTAGGCCTGTTCGATTCCACGACGCCCGAGGATGGTGGCGCCTGTAGGGAAATCGGGGCCAGGGATGCGCTGGAGAAGAGCTTCAAGAAGTTCTTCACGGCTGGCATCAGGGTGTTCAAGGAACCACTGGACACCGGTAGCTACTTCACGCAGGTTATGCGGAGGAATGCGGGTGGCCATACCCACGGCGATACCTTCACTGCCGTTGCACAGCAGGTTAGGGAATCGGGCGGGAAGAATGGTGGGTTCTTGGTTTTTACCGTCGTAGTTGTCCTGGAAATCAACGGTTTCCTCGTCAATGTCCCGCACCATTTCCATGGCAAGCTGGGCCATCTTACATTCGGTGTAACGAGGAGCAGCGGGGCCCAGGTTACCGGGCGTACCGAAATTACCCTGGCCGGCAACCAGCGGGTAACGCATCGACCACGGCTGGACCAAACGAGCTAATGCGTCGTAAATGGCGGCATCGCCGTGGGGGTGATAGTTACCCATGACGTCACCCACAATGCGTGAGGACTTAGAGAATGAGGCGCTAGGGCGGTAGCCACCGTCATACATGGCATAGAGAACACGGCGGTGAACGGGCTTAAGACCATCGCGTACTTCAGGGAGTGCGCGTCCCACGATCACACTCATGGCGTAATCGAGGTAGGAGCGCTGCATTTCCTTTTGCAAGTCAACGCGTTCAATACGGTCGTGTTCTGGGGCAACAACCTCGACCTGACCGGCCAGTTCGTTGTCTGGGGTCTGAGTGGGATCAGTGTTGGTGGTATCGCTCACGAGAATCCTTAATGCGGTGCTATGTGCGACCGGTTTTGCTGATTAGATGTCGAGGAAGCGCACGTCGGCTGCGTTGCGCTGAATGAAGAGGCGACGCTGTTCAACGTCATCTCCCATGAGGATGGAGAAGGTTTCGTCTGCGTCAGCGCCATCTTCGAGTGTGACCTGCTTGAGCACACGAGATGCGGGGTCCATGGTGGTTTCCCACAGTTCGTGATCGTTCATTTCGCCAAGACCCTTGTAGCGCTGGAGGCCACCTTCCTTAGGCAGGCGCCAGTTGTTAGCTCGACCTGCGGCAAGGAGTTGGTCACGTTCTGCATCTGAATAAGCGAACTGATGATCTGCATTTGTCCACTTCAAACGGTAAAGCGGTGGCATAGCAATGTAGACATGACCATGTTCGATCAGAGGTTTCATGTAACGGAAAAGCAAAGTAAGCAGCAACGTAGCAATGTGCTGACCATCAACGTCAGCATCAGCCATGAGGACGATCTTGCCGTAACGCAATTTGCTCATATCAAAGTCCTCACCAATGCCTGTACCGAAAGCAGTGATGAGATTACGAATAGTTTCGCTAGATAGCGCGCGGTCTAAGCGTGCTTTTTCAACATTCAGAATCTTGCCACGAATCGGCATGATGGCCTGATGCTCAGGATCACGTCCACCTACGGCGCTACCGCCAGCGGAGTCACCCTCCACAATAAAAATTTCACAATCGGCAGCATCACGACTGGAACAATCACGGAGCTTGCCAGGCATAGAAGCACTTTCAAGAACACCTTTGCGTCGGGTAGCTTCACGCGCTTTTCGTGCCGCTACACGAGCAGCTGCAGCTTGAGTAGCTTTGGAGATAACAGCTTTTGCTTCTGTAGGGTGCGAATCGAGCCAGTCACCGAGCTGGGCATAAACCTGTTGCTGAACGAAGGTCCGTGCTTCAGTATTACCTAGTTTGGTTTTAGTCTGACCTTCGAACTGCGGTTCACTAAGTTTAACGGAAATGACTGCGGTTAAGCCTTCACGAATATCGTCACCGGTAAGGTTGTCATCCTTATCTTTGAGGATATTTTTTTCACGAGCGTACTTATTGATCAAACTGGTCAGAGCTGACCTGAAGCCTTCTTCGTGCGTGCCGCCTTCGGTAGTGTTAATGGTGTTGGCATAGGTGTGCACTGATTCGGAATAAGCACTAGTCCATTGCATCGCAATTTCGAGACTGATGGATCCACCACCATGGGCAGATTCCTGTTCTGCTTCAAAATCGATGATGTCATCATTAACCACATCAACTTTCTTAGAGGAGTTCAAGAAAGCTA
The DNA here is from genome assembly GCF_001687305.1 of Actinomyces vulturis. Taxonomy (GTDB): domain Bacteria; phylum Actinomycetota; class Actinomycetes; order Actinomycetales; family Actinomycetaceae; genus Actinomyces; species Actinomyces vulturis. The sequence continues at coordinate 642,518 of NZ_KV700385.1, read as the reverse complement.
CGTAGTCACGAAGGCCGTTGTCATAACGGTAGGACACGGAGCGGGCGGAGGCGTTTTGGGATTCGCCTTCTTTGTCATCCTGGCCGGCGATTTCATCGCCTACTTCTTCAATGGCACCGTCGCGTTCATCAGTAAGGGTAATACGTAATCCCTTGTTGAGAAATGCCATTTGCTGGAAACGGCGACGCAAAGTTTCAAAGTCGAATACGGTGGTTTCAAAAACGTCTGAACTGGGCCAGAAAGTTACTGTGGTACCAGTTTCAGTGGTAGCTTCACCCTTTTCGAGCGGGCCCATGGGAACACCAGAGGCAAAACTCATTCGCCAAACAAATCCATCACGGCGAACTTCTACATCAACACGAGTGGACAGTGCATTCACCACACTGACACCCACACCATGCAAACCACCAGAGACTGCATAGCCGCCACCACCGAACTTACCACCGGCATGAAGAACAGTAAGAACAACTTCTACAGCAGGTTTATGTTCTGTGGGATGCATATCAACTGGGATGCCACGGCCATTGTCCGCAACACGAACGCCGCCATCTTCAAGAAGGGTGACATCAATGTGATCGCAGTATCCTGCAAGTGCTTCATCTACGGAGTTATCAACAACTTCATACACGCAGTGGTGCAGACCGCGTTCACCGGTTGAACCGATGTACATACCCGGGCGTTTACGTACTGCTTCCAGTCCTTCAAGAACTGTAATATTACTGGCGCCGTAATTGCCCTGGGAGTCACTATTGTGGTCACTGGGTGTTTCTGTGGTTGCTGCTGCAGCAAAGTCCTGTTCAGCCACGTGTGTGTTACTCCTCTTCTTGCCTTGGAAAGACCAAGGACGCGTCATCACATTCTACCGTGCCTGGGCCTTTTTTCCCGTGTAAATAGGCGAAAAAGAGGGGATGGTGAGCGGGTTCACCTTCACATTTATCCGTAAGTATCTCGCGGCCCTCGTCCACCTCGTAAGGAACGTTTTCCATGTGTCCAAGAACGTTGAGAGGGACCATGAACAATGAGTTTTTTAATGACACCCACACCAACTAAGTCATCAATTTGTCGTTGAATACTTGGTGTAATCAAACGTATCTGTTGAGCCCATGAACTTGACGATGCTTTCAACATCAATGTCTGTTCATCAAGAATTTGACTAATAGAAGAAACAACTACGCAATGTTCCGCTACGGTTGGCCCCACAATAGTGCTCCAAGAATTAAGTAGGTGTGCCGCAGCAAGATGAGCTGTCCATCCACGTTCACTAGTAAGTTTCTTTGACGTGTGATGAAGTGAGGTAATGGTGGAATATCGATACTTTTTCGATACATCCCAAGCTAAACCAGGTTTATCGTCATCACTATTTTCCTGACGACGCCGTAAAGCCAGGTCCCACGGTGCCACGGAGTTTACTTGTTCATCATTAACTAATCGTTTTGACGATAACGCACGGACCGGAATTCGACTCAATCCTTTATCCCATGCTTGTGCACGAACTTGGTGAAGGAGTCGTTTCGCTAAAGCATCATCGCTCGAGATCATCATTATCCTCAAGGAATTGATCAGTGATCGATGATTCGTTATCTATATCTATATTTGAATCATTTGAAATAACAACAGATGAAGACAATGATGGTTCAGTGCTCACTGCAGAATTCGCGACATACAATCGTTGCCCGCGAAGTTGTTCAGGAACATCATCTTCAACCGCACAGGTAATAATTGTTTGTTCAACAGAAGAAATGATTTTTGTTAGGCGCTGACGACGTTTTTCATCAAGTTCAGCGAAAACATCATCCAAAATTAAGATAGGGTCATTAACCCCGTTATGGCGTTGTTGATTATCATCACGCAGAAGATGAAAGGATCCCAGGCGAAGAGCTAACGCACTGCTCCATTGTTCTCCGTGAGAAGCAAAACCCTTTACAGGAAGATGATTAAGAAAAATACTAAGATCGTCTCGATGTGCACCGATAAGATTGACCCCACGTTCACATTCTTTGTCTCGTAAAACATTCATTGCACTTACAAGACGCTGAGTCAGCGCTGGAATATCAAGAAGACTGTGCTCAAGTTCCTGACACAGTTCTTGATCATTAATTCCTTTACTTTGTGCAAGGTCAATGGAACGGTCAAAACGGTCAATACTTGAACGATAGGTTAGCCACATCTGAGATTGACCATGAGAAACCTGATGGTAAGCCTCAGCGACGAAAGGACGAATTCGTTGCAAAACACGAACCCGTGCAGCAATAAGTTGGGCAGCATACGAGGCTAATTGTTCATTCCATACCTCTAAGGTGTCATCAAGGAAGTCACGAGAAAACTTTGCTTTTCTCAGCAATGATGCCCGTTGGGTTATCACTTTGTCATAATCAGCTTTAACTCCTGCTAATCGAGGAGTCATAGTGATTGCTAAATCATCAAGAAACTTACGACGAATAGCCGGTTCATCACGTATAAGGCCAAGATCTTCAGGAGCAAAGACTACCGTTTGAATTATTCCTAAAACTTCTCGTGGTGAGCACGCATATTTATTTAATCGAGCTCGATTAGCCTTACCGGAAATAATCTCTAACTCAATGAGTTGTGGACGTTCTCCGTGCATAACGCGAGCACGAACAACAGCACCTGATGGATATGGAGGTTGCGAAGGTCGATGCACTAAGGCAGCGTCCGTTCCTGCACGATGAGAAGACAGAGTTGCTAAATAAGCAATAGCTTCAACGATATTGGTTTTTCCTTGACCATTAGAACCAATAAGCATTACTGGGCCTGGGTCAAAAGACAAAACTTCATGTTCGTAAGAACGAAAATTATCTAAAGCGAGGTCGCAGATATACACCGCGTTCCTAACTCAGACTCCGTAACGGTGAGGCATTAACAAATAGCGGAATGATAAATCTTCAGTTCCACCAATGGAATTCACACCGGTCATCATTGCTGGCTTTGTTGAATGGGTAAAAGCAAAACGCGCATAGGGTGTACCTACAGCACCTAAACCGTCAAGAAGAAAAGCTGGGTTAAAGGCGATGACAATATCGTCACCATCAACATGAGCTTGAAGCTGTTCTGTTGCCTGGGCATCATCACCGGTACCTGCATCAAGGGAAAGATTTCCTTGAGTGAAGGATAAACGAATCGGAGTAAGACGATCCGCAACAAGACTAACGCGCTTAACTGCATCAATCAGTTCTGCAGTGGGGACATCAGCGAAAATTGATGAACTTTCCGGAAACAAACGACGTACAGGTGGATAGTTTCCATCGGTAAGAAGGCTAGTGGTTCGGCGAGTTGATGAACCTGAACGACCTTCAAATCCAATCATACCGTTGGCAACATCATCACCAGTCGATAGCGAAACAGTAATGTCACCCGATGCTGTTAATTGTTTAGCAACATCAACAAGTGTGCGGGATTTAATCAGAGCATGAGTTTCAAATGACTCATCAATTGGAGCCCATGTCATCTCACGCATTGCTAAACGGTATCGATCCGTTGCTAACAATGTTAATTGAGTACCTTGAACTTCCATCAAAATTGATGTGAGTAACGGAAGTGTGTCATCACGAGAAGCAGCTATAGATACCTGACTTACTGCGTGAGATAGTTCTGAGGCATCGATTGTACCAGCGTCACGAGGCATTCCAGGAAGAGACGGGTAATCATCTGCTGCCATTGACGCAAGGGTAAAGTGCGCTGATCCCGAGGTGATGTTGACTTTATTACCTTCAACTTCAATATTGACAGGACGATTTTTCGGTAGAACCTTAGAAATCTCTGCTAAAAGGCGACCAGAAACTAGAACAGTTCCACTAATTTCTACTTGTGCTGGAACTGAGCATAATGCTGATACTTCGTAATCAAAGGAGGCGAAAGTCAGTTCGTCATTTTCTGCATGGAGACGAACACCTGCAAGGACAGGAACCGGTGGACGAGCCGGAACGGAACGTGCAGCCCAGGTCACTGCTTCAGCGAACACGTCACGATCAACGGTGAACCTCATCGGGGTGCCTTCCTATCTTTTGTGAACATATTTCCTTGATGATGCAAGGACTCTTTGCCAATTATGTGGTAGTTACGCACACATTACGTGTCAGTCTAAACCGTTCTTCCCTCTTGATGCACATAGATCCTGTGACTCGATGAATCGTTAAAGGGTGTAGCGCGATTTTCTTTGGAAGCTGTGCAAGATGTGTTTGGCCTAGAAAAAGTAGATAGAAGAGGTAATAGCATGTGTGGGAACTGGGGATAATGATGTTTTTGTTTGATTTTTCGCCATTTTTTACTGTGGATTGATTGGGGAGACTGATGTGTTGTTACTGCGACTCCTTGTGAGAGTCATAGAAGTACAAAAAACGTCTCCACAATGGTGCCCTTAGTTATCCACAGGAATGCTGGAACTGTACACCAAGTACACACACAACTATCCCCATCGTGAATTAGTAGTGATCAGTTCGCAGAACGACTCGCTTGTTTGATTCGACTAGTGAGTTCAGTAACTTGAGTAAAGGTGGAGCGACGTTCAGCCATTTGTGTGCGAATTTTACGGTCAGCACTCATCACAGTGGTGTGATCACGACCACCAAATTCTTTACCGATCTTAGGTAGCGAAAGATCTGTGAGTTCGCGACACAGGTACATAGCAATATGACGAGCATTAACGATGGTTCGAGAACGGTTGGCTGAGCACAAATCATCAATCGTGATAGAGAAGTAGTCAGCAGTTTGACCCATGATGAGAGAAATAGTGATTTCACCACCATCAGGATCAGTAACGAGATCCTTCAAAACCATTTCAGCCAATGTGTGATCAATTGGCTGTTTATTCAGTGATGCGAATGCGGTGACACGAATGAGAGCACCTTCAAGTTCTCGAATGTTTGTGGAGATTCGAGAAGCGATGTACTCCTGAACATCGGGAGGAACATCGATGCCTTCGTTTCGCGCCTTTCTGGAAAGAATAGCGATACGTGTTTCGAGATCCGGAGGTTGAACGTCTGCAAGAAGACCCCACTCGAATCGTGAGCGTAGACGTTCTTCAAACCCACCTAAGGATTTAGGCGGTTGATCTGAGGTGATAACTACTTGCTTATTAGCATTATGTAGAGCATTAAAAGTGTGGAAAAACTCTTCGAGAGTTTGTTCTTTTCCTTGAAGGAACTGAATATCGTCAACAAGAAGAATGTCCACTTCGCGATAACGACGTTTAAACGATTCCATCCGGTTCTCGGCGACAGAAGCAATAAAGTCAGAAACGAACTCTTCGCTGTTGACGTACTTGACACGAATGCCCGGATACAACTTGTTGGCGTAATGGCCGATTGCATGCAAAAGGTGAGTTTTACCTAGACCAGAACCGCCATAAATGAATAAAGGATTGTATGCCTTGGCAGGAGCTTCAGCGACAGCAATGGCAGTGGCATGGGCAAAGCGGTTTGATGAACCAGTGACATAGGTGTCGAAGGTATAGCGAGGATTGAGATCGGCAGACATATCCGTGGACGGAGATGCTGTTAGAGGAACGTCATCATCCATGCTTACTGGAGATGTAGGTGGAAGTGATGCGGGTTGGGGGTATTCACGCGGTGTTTCTACTTGAACAACAGGTTGAGTGAAATGTTGAGTTGGCGCTGGTGGTTCTTGCCGAGAAAGAGAAGGCTCTGCTGGTTTTGATGGAGCGGTAGATGCGGCCGAGGTGTCGATAGTCACTTCAAGGGGAACATCGCGACCGGTGATTTCGCGTAGCGCCGCAGTAATAAAGGGCCGTGCTTGAACGTCAATGAGATCTTTCGCGTATGCACTGCCAACAACTAAGACGAATGTGCCATCAACATCAATAAGTTGCGATAGACGCACAAGAGAAAGACGACCTTGACCAAGATATCCCTGTTGTTCCAGGAGTGAAAGGGCTTGTTGCCACTGACTCTGTGCATCGTCAGACACGGCGGACTCCTGAACGTAGGGGATGAAGAACACCCTGAGCGTAACTGATTTTTTTCCTTAATGACCGAAAATCTACGGAATTGTGGAATAGTTCTCCACAGGGTTGTCCACATTATGGGAAAGTTCCTTCACACTATATTTTTCTTATGATTTTGTGCTACTTAACGCTTTGTCATCCACAGGTTGTCAAAATCGCGGCCCACATCCTGTGAATTTGTTGTACGAGAGGGGTATCACGCGCTTTCGTGTTGACCCACACCGTGACAGGCCCGTACCGTAGTGCAGACGTCTTCTTGGATTCCGGGCCTACCTCACTGGACCAGCCAAGTGGACAAATCAGCATGACTGAGAAACGGCGTCGCACCATGCGGCGCGGCACCGAGACCAGGAGAACACCGTGAGCAAGCGGACTTTTCAGCCCAACAACCGTCGTCGTGCCAAGGTGCACGGCTTCCGTAAGCGCATGAGCACCCGCGCAGGACGCGCAGTGCTGGCTTCGCGCCGCCGCAAGGGCCGCGCACGTCTCGCCGCCTGAGGTGCTTGCTGCCCGTCATCGGATGATTCGTAGTGAAGATTTCACCACGACTCTTCGCAGCGGCAATCGCAGTGGCACACGTAGGCTTGTGATTCACTACCGCGCCGGCGACCCGGATTCTCATAGTCCGGCGGTCGTCGGCGTCGTCGTGCCTAAAAAGCAAGTTCAGCGAGCTCCTCACCGTAATCGCATCAAACGACGTATCCGCGCGATTATGACTGAGAGAATTCACGAACTCGATAGTGGATCGGCAGTAGTTATTCGCGGATTAGCTGATGCTGACGGAGCACCGAGTTCAGTTCTTGCGCATGACATTGACTCCTGCCTTCGCCGATGCCGAGATAAAGACAATGCCTAATGCCGTGACGGGCGCAATCTACTTTTATCAGCGCCATATCTCTCCTCTCTTTGGTCCTCGATGCAAGTACTACCCCTCGTGTTCCCAGTACGGCATTGAGGCATGCGAAGTTCATGGTGTAGCCAAAGGACTCATACTGACGGCGTGGAGAATATGCCGCTGTAATCCGTTGTCATCCGGTGGAGTTGACCATGTCCCTGATCCAGGGCGATGGAAATATGACCACCCCAAAGATATTGCTCGATTCATTATTGATGAGAACTCATCGCATGATGAATCTGGTTCCACGGCAGAAACACACTAGTTTCATGCCACGGGGTTAATCCCCGCCATGGTTGAGGAGATTTCATGGACGCGATGCTTTACCCGTTGAAGTGGGCTGTTGCCTGGGTGATGGTTCACATTCATAACATCCTGGTGTTCTTGGGTATGCATGATGGCCCTGGTTTTGCATGGGTGTTGTCCATCGTCGGTCTGACGGTTGTGGTGCGTATTCTCATCATGCCGTTGTTTTTCAAACAGATTCGTGCTTCCCGCGGTATGCAACTTATGCAGCCTGAAATGCGCGCTCTGCAAGAAAAATACAAAGGGAAAAAAGATCCGGAATCGAAGCGCCGCCAGCAAGAAGAGATGATGGCGCTGTACAAAAAGCATGGTTCGAACCCCATGGCTTCTTGTTTTCCCATCCTTATTCAGATGCCGATCTTCTTCGCCCTTTTCCGTGTGCTCGCACGACTGCAAGACGTGGCTAGCGGAAAGATCGATCCTATCGGTCCTTTGACTGCATCACTTGCTGATGACGTTCAGCATTCCAATCTCTTTGGTGCCTCACTGTCTGAAAGTTTTATGCAGGCCAGCACCACTGAAGTTAAGATCGTCACTATTGTTCTCATCATCGCTATGGGTGTGACGCAGTTCCTTACTATGCGTCAGCTCACCATGAAGAACATGCCGGAATCGGCAAAGAATGATGACAACCCGATGATGCGTTCGCAGAAGTCGATGATGTACATCATGCCTGTCATCTTCGCTGTGACCGGTGTTCAGTTCCAGATTGGCGTGCTCATCTACTGGTTGACCACCAACCTGTGGACTATGGGACAGCAGTTCTTTGCTATTCACCGTATGCCTGCACCTGGCAGTGAGGCAGAACGCTTGATGAAGGAACGCCAGGCAAAGAAGCGTGCACGCAAGGGTCTTCCTCCCCTCGAAGAAGAGATCAACGAAACCTCCGAGGAACCCGTTGGTGGCCAGCGTGTGCAGCCCAAGCGTAAGGATCGTCAGAAAAAGGCTGTTCGACCGGTTGACACTACTGATTCGTCTTCTTCGGATACGTCAGCGGATGATACTCCCAATGACAATCGAGTTGGCTTGAGTAAGGAAGAGATTGCGCGGCGTCGTTATGAGCGTCGTGCTCGTGAACGCCAGGCCGCGGCCCAACGCCGTAAGGAAGCACAAAAAGCGAAGCGGAATAACGCTGAGTAATACCGTGCACTGATGCTGATTTCGATTTCCCAGCATCCTAACAATCGTCATTCCATATTGATTAAAGGGAAAAGCCATGACTGAGACTCCACAAACTGTTAGCCGTCTTGAAGAAGAAGGCGATATCGGCGCCGACTACCTTGAAGAACTATTGGATATCGCTGACCTTGGCGGTGATATTGATATTGACGTCGATCATGGTCGCGCTTCGATTGCTATTGTGGCGTCCGAAGATGCAGATGCTGAAGAACTCAGCGATCTTGTTGGCCGCGACGGTGAGGTTCTCGAAGCTGTACAGGAATTGACTCGCTTGGCCGTTCAAGCACGAACTGGTGTGCGCTCTCGCCTTATGCTTGACATTGCCGGCTATCGGGCACAGCGTCGTGAAGAACTTACGAATGTTGCGATGGCAGCAGTGAAAAAGGTTCGCGAATTAGGTGAAGACGTAGCTCTAGATGCCATGAATCCTTTTGAGCGTAAGGTCTGTCATGATGTAGTGGCTGCTGAGGGACTTTCGAGTGAGTCCGAAGGTGCTGAGCCCTATCGTCACGTTGTGGTTCGTTTAGCCGTTGACGAAGATATTGATGAAGCGGTTGATGAAACTGATTCTGAGTGATCGCTTTGCTGGGTGATGTAAAGGATCCAGAGCACATGGCTGATAATGATTTCCTAGAATCGGAATTGTTATGTCAAGAACCAACTGAAGAGATTCGAGAACTCTTTGGTTTGTCATTTGCTGCGGCAGATCATTTTGCCTCGATGCTTGCTGAAGAAGGACAACTTCGTGGACTTATTGGCCCTCGCGAACTTCCTCGCTTGTGGACGAGACATATCGCTAACTCAGCGGCAGTGGTTCCTTTCCTTCCCTCGCGGGGATCGGTGGCTGACGTGGGATCCGGGGCAGGTTTTCCGGGTATCGTGATTGCACTAATGCGCCCCGATCTTGACGTTACGCTTATTGAAACCATGGAACGGCGAGTTCAATGGTTACGTGATGTTGTGGCAGAACTCGATTTAGATAATGTCGCTATTCGTCGGGCTCGAGCTGAAGATGTCAAAGATCGCTATGACGTGGTTACCGCACGCGCGGTAGCAAACTTGTCGAAACTCCTTCGTTTAACGTCTCATCTTGTCCGTCCTGGCGGTTCCTTGCTTGCATTAAAAGGGCAACGAGCGGATGAAGAGGTCAATGACGCACGTTACGTGATAAAGAAAGCGCGTCTGTCACCTGCTACCGTTCACGAAGTGATTACGCCTGGCGAAGAACTCACCATGGTTGTCGAGGTTCGTAAACCACGAGTCTAGGTTCTTGACGCATCACTCCCGTACACTTGGGTTACTGCCCAGACGGGGCGTGATGTGGAGGAGAACTGGTGCCCGGATCGTCAATATTTGACCAGCTTCAAGCAGACCACGCTAAATTGCGTGAGCTTCATGAAGATACTTTCCCTCATCCCGATCAAACCAGGGTCATTGCTGTCGCTAATCAAAAAGGCGGCGTGGGTAAGACTTCTTCTGCTGTAAATGTTGCGGCTGCTTTGGCTCAAGCAGGGCAAGAAGTTCTTCTCATTGATGCTGATTCTCAAGGTAACGCTTCTACAGCACTGGGTGTGGATCACAGCGAAGGCACGATGAGTCTGTTTGATGTGCTTGTTGAAGGGCGTACTCTTGCTGACGTCATACAGAAAACACCTTTTTCAGAACATCTCAGTTGTGTACCTGCGACGATTGACCTTGCTGCCTTAGAAATTGATTTGATTGACGTATCAGAGCGTGAATCTCGTCTGCGTTTGGCGCTGAGGGAGTATCTTCTTCATCGTTCACGAGAAGGGCTGCCACGGATGGATTATGTCATTATTGACTGTCCTCCATCGCTTGGCATTATGACGATTAATGCTTTTGTTGCCGCCGGTGAAGTGCTTATTCCTATGCAAGCGGAGTACTACGCTCTTGAAGGCTTGGCTTTGTTGACACGATCTATTGATCGTATAGCAGCCATTCACAACCCTGCGTTGAGTGTGTCAATGATTGTGCTAACGATGTTTGACCGGCGTACTACTCTTGCGCGCGAAGTTGAGAATGAAGTACGTCAATACTTTCCTGAAGCAACTCTTCACACAAAAATTCCCCGTTCGGTGCGTATTGCTGAAGCGCCATCGTTTGGTAGTCCGGTGATTTATTTTGACCCACGTTCTACTGGTGCGGTTGCTTATCGAGAACTTGCCCTAGAAGTTGCGTTACGCGGAGTATCGTCTGCAAACCTTGAGGAGAATAAGTGATGGTAGAGAAACGTCGTGGGCTTGGTCGTGGATTGTCCGCTCTTATCCCCGATACACAAAAGGAAACAGGTGGACGCCCCACTGACGTCTTTTTTCCCTCCCAAAATGGAACCTCGTTAAATCGACAGCATTCTGATCTTTCTGAGACATTGATGGCTCCTACGATTCGCAAGTCATCTAAGAAGAGAACGGCGTCAACCAGTTCTTCAAAAGGGGGTAGTAAGAATAAGGGTGATGAAGGATCGCTTGGTGTTTCACGTGAAACATTAGGTGATTTAACGGATGCTGTTGGTGCTGAACGTGAAAGTGTTTCACGTGAAACACTTCGGAGCGTTCCTCAAGCATCAGATCGTGACATTGATGTTGATGCACCTTCCTCATTGCCCAAGAGGGCTGATCGGGACTTTGTTAACCAACCCGGTAGTGTTTCACGTGAAACAGGGATCACGACAAATGATGATCTTATACCTGTTCCGGGTGCAACCTTCGCGGAACTCAGTGTTGGGACAATTGACCCTAATCCACGTCAACCCCGTGAAGTATTTGATGATGATGACATTGAAGAACTTTCAGCCTCGATTAAAGAAGTTGGACTCCTTCAACCGATTGTTGTTCGACGAGCTCTCGACTCAACAGAAGAAGCGCCTCATTATGAACTCATTATGGGTGAGCGGCGTCTTCGTGCAACCAAGTTAGCCGGTTTAGATACAATTCCGGCAGTTGTTCGTCATACTGATGATTCGGAGCTTCTACGTGATGCATTGTTAGAAAATCTTCATCGTGTTGCTCTCAATCCCCTGGAAGAAGCGGCGGCATATCAGCAACTTCTTGATGACTTTGGGTGCACTCACGTTGAACTGTCTGAACGTATTGCACGGTCTCGTTCTCAAATCTCCAATACGCTCCGTTTAATGAAATTACCCCCGACAGTGCAGCGTCGTTTAGCGGCCGGTGTCATTAGTGCAGGTCACGCTCGCGCACTTCTTGGTTTGCCGGATCCCGCATCGATGGAAAAGTTAACTCAACGAATTGTTGCCGAGGGACTTTCAGTACGTGCTACAGAAGAACTTGTGGCACTGCACGATGATCCGCTTGATACTCCAGTATCACGGCCGCGTGCAAAGTCCGCTGTTCTTCAGCGCTTGTCTCAAGAACTGTCTAATATTTTTGATACTCGAGTGAAGGTCACTAAGGGTGTAAAGAAAGGTAAAATCGTTATTGAGTTTGCTGGTGATGATGATTTACAGCGCTTGATTGCGAGTTTACAGCCCGGTCTTATCGTCGATGAACAGTAATCTTCAAGGTTACATAGTTGCGCGCTTATATGCCGGGCAATCTAGTGTGGTACTTATTTGAAGAAATGTGAGAGATAGTCTTACTGCTTCTATAGACAATTGGCGGTTATGTTTCACGTGAAACATAACCGCCAATTGTCTATAGAGAATGTGTGTGAGTCGTACTCATCGCGAAGAAATTAACTCGCTAAAGGCGCATGTACCATTGCGTTGTATAGGTCGGGGAGTTTACCTGTCACTGCAGCAGCGATCGGGAATAGAGAAGTTTCGGTCATTCCTGGGGTGACATTGAGATCAATGAACCATGGTGTTCCGTCATGATCAACAATAATGTCAGTACGTGAGAATGTGCCTAGCCCAAGTGCTCGATGAACACGTTCAGCCATTTCGCAGACCTTTGCCGTGGTGCTTTCATCCAGACGTGCAGGGGTGAAATATTCCGAGCGACCCGGGTTGTAGCGGGCGTCAAAATCATAGTTACCATCAGTAACGATTTCGACGGGATCCAGCGCGATAGGCCCGTTACCAAGATCAACGACAGAAACCGCTACTTCAGTGCCGTCAACCATGCATTCAATCAAGGCGTCAGGAGCGTAAGAAAAACACTCAACCATAGCTGTACGCAGCGTTTCTTCATTATTGGCCATTGACACGCCAAGCGCAGAACCACCTTGGAATGGCTTGACTACTACCGGAAGTTGAAGGTGCTCACACACCACGTCAAGGACGGTACGTGCACCAAGTTGAGCAAAGAATGTCTTAGGTAAGGTCAGTGAATCAGGTGTGAGAACGCCAGCAGTACGGACCATAGCCTTCGAGGTGGGTTTAAAACTGGCAAGTTGGCAACCATCAGAATGAGTACCAACGTAGGGAAGACCGAGCGCGATGAGAATATTTTGCAAACTGCCATCTTCACCTGTGCCACCGTGAACAAGCGGCCACACCACGTCGGGAGAAATCTCTTTGAGGCGGGGAATCATGTCGGAATCCACATCGAGGATGTGAACAGTGTGTCCACAGTCGCGTAATACTTGAGCAACACGGTTTCCCGAGCGCAATGAAATATCGCGTTCGTGATCCCATCCGCCCGCAATGACGGCAATGGTAAGAGGCGTAGGATCAACGGTGATCGTTGAAAGAACGTCGTTGAGTCGTGACATGATGGCTTCCCGTGGTGAGTCGGAATAGGTGGATGGTATGAGTGAGTAATTAGAACGAATTCTGTAGTAATGAACTAATGTATTGTTAGATTTGATCTGGTTGTGGTCGTTGAATCCCCGTAGGAGAAGGATGATGTGCGGGTCCAAAAATTCTGACAAGATCACGCTCCGCATCAACAACCTCTGCTAATCGTCGAATGCCTTCATGAATTTCGGCAGGTTCCGGATAGCAGAACGACAGTCGCATATGGTCATGACCTTGGTCGTCAGCGTAGAAAGCTGTACCTGATACGTAGGCCACGAGATTGGTAATAGCCCGGGGTAACATTTCGTGGGCATCAAGGCCCTCGGGTAATCCCACCCAGGTGTAGAAACCGCCAGTCGGGGTATTCCATGAGCAGTAGGGCAGGTACTCGTTGAGCGCTCCAATCATGGCATCACGGCGTTCTTTGTACATGACTCGGAAAGCTTCAATTTGGGCTTTCCAGTCGAACTCGTTGAGGTACATCGCGATGGAGTATTGCCCCATGGATGATGGGCACAAAATGGCTGCTTCAGAGGCTAACTTTATTTTTTCCTTTACTGCAGGAGGCGCCACTGCCCAGCCCACACGGTATCCAGGAGCAAAGATTTTGGAAAAGGAGCCAAGATAGACCACACCGTCGGGATTGAGATCCTTTAACGCGGTATAGGTACGACCCTCAAAAGAAAGCAAACCATAGGGATTGTCTTCAACAATTAACACGCGGTGACGATCGCAAATATCAACGATTTGTGGACGCCGTTCTTCGCTCATGCACACCCCAGCAGGGTTGTGGAAGTTGGGAAGGGTATAGAGGAACTTAACCCGTTTCCCTTCTCTTTTAAGCCGTTGGATGGTTTCTTCAAGAGCCTGAGGAATCAGACCATCGGCATCAAGTGGGACATGGTGAACATCAGCCTCATAAGCGTTAAAGATGCCCAGGCTTCCTACATAAGTAGGTGCTTCAGCGAGGATTACATCGCCAGGATCGATAAAAACTTCTGTCAGCAGGTCCACAGCTTGCTGACTACCAGTAGTGACGACAATATCGTCGGCATGGGCGTGAATGCCTTCCATGGCCATGACGTGGGGAATCAGATCGCGGAGCAGCGGAAGTCCCTGACCGTTGCCATATTGTAATGCGCTGGCACCGTTACGCCGAAGCATTCGTTCGGTTGCTTGTGCAATCTCAGTGAGCGGCAAATCTTTAAGGTTAGGCATGCCACCGGCCAGAGAAACAACTTCAGGACGGGACGCTACAGCAAAGAGTGAGCGGGTTTCTGAAGCGCGCAGCCCACGGGCCCTAGCGGCGTAACTATCCAGCCATGGATCGAGCCTGTTTCCTTTGACGGGCTGCGAATTGCTAACCACGGTGCGTCCTTTCGTCTAGGAACGGTTGTTCCGCCCTAAGTGTGTCACGTCTCTATTGAAATGTGCTGGAAGCAAGCATTAATCGTAGTGAACAACAGGAAAACCTATTCACATCATGGACAAGGCCGGCGAAATCAGACAATTAGTCTCATTTCGCCGGCCTTGAAGTCATCAGAAATCCTGACTGACATCAGTACTTACTGACGGTGGTAACACGTAGAGAATTGATAATCAGTCGAGGACACGCTCAACTTCCTTGAGGAAAGCAGGCTTGGGGCGTGAGCCAGCAAACTGATGGAACACTTCGCCGTTGCGGAACACAGCGAAAGTGGGGATGGAGCGCACACCGTATTTCATTGCAGTGGCCTGGTTTTCGTCAACGTCAACCTTAACAACCTTGACACGATCTCCAAGTTCAGAAGCAACTTCATCAACGATGGGGCTCATCTGGCGGCAAGGACCGCACCAGGTGGCCCAGAAGTCAACGAGAACGGGGACATCGGACTGAAGAACCTCAGCTTCGAAAGTGGAATCTGAGACAGCAAGAGCCTTAGACATAGCAATACCTTTCAATGCAGGTGGACAAGTAAGTAAGTGATGGTGACTAATTCGTTGTTACAGGCATAGAGTGAGAATGCTACTCAGCCTGCTCGAGGAAGTGCTGAGCATCAAGTGCTGCTCGGCAGCCTGACGCAGCGGCGGTGATGGCCTGCTGATAGGTGGTATCAGCGACGTCACCACAAGCAAAAACGCCGGGGATGTTGGTACGTGTAGAGGGATGGTCTACGGCAACGTAACCGGAATCTTCGAGAGCGATTTGGTCCTTGACCAGTTCGGTGCGAGGAATCTGTCCGATAGCGACAAACATGCCAGTTGCGTCCAAGACTCGCTCTTCACCGGTGACAGTGTCTTCTAGGACTACACCAGTCAATGAGTCCTCACCACGAAGTTCCTTGACCACGGCATTGAACTCGAAACGAATCTTCGGATTATTCTCGGCTTTCTTCACCATGAAGGGGGAAGCGCGGAATTCATCGCGACGGTGAACAATGGTCACTGAGCGAGCAAAGGTGGTCAAGAAGGTTGCTTCTTCCATCGCGCTATCGCCGCCACCAACTACGATAATGTCCTGGTCGCGGAAGAAAAAGCCATCACAGGTGGCGCAGTAACTGACACCATGCCCAGACAGACGATCTTCATCTTTGAGTCCAAGTTTGCGATATTCGCTACCGGTCGACAGGATGACAGTCTTTGCCTCATAAACGTTATCGTCGGTGGTTACGCGTTTAATATCACCATCAAGTTCGAGCTTGATGACGTCTTCGAAACGCACATCTGTACCGAAACGTTCTGCCTGTTCCTGCATGCGAGCCATGAGATCGGGACCCATCAAGCCTTCAGGAAAACCAGGAAAGTTTTCAACCTCGGTGGTGTTCATCAAGGCGCCACCAGCGGTGACGGAGCCTGCAAGCACAATGGGCTTGAGTTGGGCGCGAGCTGCGTAGATTGCGGCAGTGTAACCGGCAGGACCGGACCCCACAATAACGACGTCGTGAACCATGTTTCTCCTTTATCTCAGGTTTCCATTAGCTCCAACAGTCAGTGCGGTCCATTCATTCCACAAAAAACTATTAGTGCAGCGTGACAGTGGTCATGGTGACCTTATACAGGTCATCGGCCGATGTCGGAAGATCCGTCACCCAAATCACCACAGACTGAGTGGTGGTGGGAGTAAAAGTGAAAGTTGTTGTTCCAGGGGTAAATGGACCTTCCGCCAAAAGTGTTCCACCCTCAGGGTCATTAGCAGTGGTAGCACGAATTTGTACGTTACCCCCTGAGCCTGTACCGGTCATTTCGATACTGGATACTTCATGGGGTTCGGTCAGATTTAATGCCAGACCAATACCCCCTTTATAGGCAAGGGAAGGGGCGGCGTAATAGCGTGAGTACCATTGTGTGGACTGGTCACCGTCCGCGACAAGATGAGCCAATTCAGGATGTTCACCATTATTGCCGTAGGGGTCAAGGCTGGTGACTTCAGCGATGCTGATTGGAGTAGAAGACTGTTCAGGTTTGGGTGCAGGACCTGAATTATCGGCAGGTTCCTGAGTTGTAGCTACAACTGTGGGCACAGTGTGGGCTGCGGGAATGTCATCGTTTGTGACGCGAACGCCAGCCAACTCCAACAGATTTGAGACAGCAAAGAACACGCCAACCAGAACGGCAATCAGCAGACCAACAAGAATAGCTGTGGTGGTATGAGAAATACGGCGAGAGATTGCATCTTCATCACCTGAGGCCACAGGCTCATCCTCGACATCACTTGTATGTGATTCACTGACAGAGACAGTTTCGGCGGAAGAATAGTGTTCAACCTCAGGATTACCTGAAGGTGGAGGTGGCGGGGGAGGAACCTCACCGCGATGACGACTTGTGTTATCAAGCGATGAGTTAATGTCATCATCACCTACCGCAAGAACAGACCCAGGTACTGAGGTCACCCTAGCAGTAGAATCGCTCAACTCATCGGAGTGGGGATGATTTGCGGATACAGCTATTGATGGGTCAGTGTCTGATATGGAGGAGTTGGAGTCCCATAATGCGTGAGCACCAACTGCAGTCCCAGGTGACGGTACTACGGGACTGGGAGAGGACTGCGAAGCAAAATCATCGAATAAACCGAGTGAAGAATCGTCGGCGGTAGGTGCGGAGTTGACCTGAGTACGAGGACTGAGAACAGGCCATGGTGCTAAGCGACGAGCAACCTGACCCGCGCTTCGTGCAGGCTGGTGAGAGAAAGCCTCGATACACAGTTGATCAATGTCATCAGGAACCGCAGAATTAATTACTGACGGGGGTACGGGTACACCATCCCGCAAGGGAGCGCTAGGAACGCCAGGACGTTTGCCAGGCCAACGTCCAGTAACCCCGTAGTAGAGCAATCGAATAAGAGCTTCAGCATCCACACGGTCATCACTCAGAGGATCTCTGTCATGAGCAGGACGATCCAGTAGTGCAGCACCAAGACCGACACCGGCAACATGGACTTTACCCTGATCATCAACACGAATTGATTCGGGAGTAAGCATCAGATGGTGAACGCCGCGTCGAGAAGCATGTTCTAAAGCCTCGGCACTTTCTCCAATGATGGAACGAACCTCGTCAATGCTTAGACCCTGATGAACCAGAGACTCAAAGGTGTGACCTTGGAATTTTTCACACACAATGAAGGGATGTTCACCTTCACGCTGAACATCAACAATGCGAACTAAACGTGGATCATCACACAGGCTGGTCCGTGCAGCTGCGTTGAGCACTTCTTCAGGATTATTGGTGGCATCAGTCAAGATCACCATTGTTACATCACGATCAAGGATCGTGTCGTGGGCATCATGGCGAACCAGAGTAGGGATCGTGGTAGGCATGGCCTGACCTAACACATAACGACTCTGAGAAGCAGACAGTGATGAACTCATTGTGCTCCTCTCCAGATGCGCAATTGTATTGCTCCTCATCGTACCGGTCACGGAGGAAGAGGGGGAGGAAAGCGGATGGCTAGAGAGGGAATGATGCTGCGAATGAGCACGCTCGACTCCATCAGTCATCGCATCAATATCAGCCATCGTTCCTGCACCAGCAGCAGGAGCAAAAGCGGCAGGTTCTGCGCCAGCAGCACTGGCCGAAGGATCAGATAAGCCAGCAGGTAGTGGGGTCCATGTATCGTCGTCATAATCATCCTCATCGTCATGTGATGAGGTCACGCGAGCAATATGAGGACCGCCCACCCACAGGGCAAAGCGTTCTATTGCACGTGCAGGACCGGTAGGAAGAAGTGATGCAATTTTGTGCAAAATTCCCACTATCGGGCGAACGAACACACCCAGTTCAGGAACTTTGAGTAATCGTGAAGCAATGAGATAGGTCGCTGTCATCGCCACAGCAACAACCATGACCGTCATGACAGCATGAGAGAAGCGCTCAGAACGGGTCAACTCATTGGCAGGACCTAATGCCCATTTCAACGCCACACCCGTGATGACTGCCGGAATAGCGCAAGCAATCAAACGCAGATACGCCCCAAAGACTCGAGGGCCATCCACATCAGGTAGATGACGGCGTAATAAGAACATGATGATGACTGCGCCAGTAATTTGTGAAAGCAAACTACCCACAGCAGCCCACATCATCCAGTGGTTTGCTGGCGCCAACAGGTAAGCCAATCCGCAAACCACCACTGGAACAATACCCACCGGAACATCCGCCCATAGCAGGTTTTTTGTGTCCTCATAAGCTAACATCACACGCTGAGATGTTGACCAGATACCTTGAGGAACAATCGCAATAGCCATTACCGTGAGCATTAATGCTGAGGCATGGGCTTCCTCCCAGGTTAGTGAGGGGACGAAAACCTGTAGTGCAGGTTCAGCAAGCACACCAATACCTGCGGCGAAGAGCACGGTAAAGACCGCAATAGAGCGTAAACCGAGCGAGAGAGAATCACGTACTCCCTCGGCGTCGTTTGCAGCTGCACTTTCGGACATGCGAGTAAACAGCGCCACGATAATTGAAGTGGTCACTAATGACTGCGGCAGCATGTAAATCATCTGCGCGTTAGTGAACATGATGGTTGAGGGGACTACCACGCCCGCATATTGTGGCAACTCTGAAGCAGTCAGTGCTGCAGCACCTAAGTTATAGGTAGCTAGTGAACCGAATTCGGCAGCAAACAAGCCCAATAACGCCCACATGGCAACCTTGGATACTTTGCCCAAACCAGTGCCACGAACACCCCACACTAGTTTTGGTTTAAAGCCAGTGCGACGCAGAGGAATGTAAAGGACAAGAGCCTGGGCGGCAATACCTAGAGTCGACGTAGCGCCCAAAAGAGCAATACGACCAGCAGTCCATTCATCAGGAGACTGCGTGGTGGTGTAAGCACCGTAGAGGTGGAGGTAGACCAGCAGGGAAGCAATCGAAATAACGTTATTTAAAACAGGTGACCACATGTATGGCCCAAAGGATGAGCGCGCATTAAGGACTTGGCCCCATAAGGCATACAAGCCATAGAAGAAAATCTGCGGTAAACACCAAAGAGCAAAGATGATCGCTAGAGGCCGCCACGCATCGAGTTGTGAGGCATAAATCGTAATGACTAGAGGTGCGCCAACAGTAAGTACGACGGTGGCGCCAAAAAGAATTGTTCCGGCCGCAGTGAGCAGACGGTTCACGAACTCGTCGCCGTTGTCATGACGAAGAGCCCGAACAATCTGCGGTACTAAAATGGCATTCAAAATGCCGGCAGCCAGTAGGTTGTAAAGCATCTGTGGAGCGTTGTGGGCCGTGGTCCACGCATCGGCAGCGCCCGAACCTGTTGCGCCTAAGGCGGCAACGAGCAGAGCGTTACGGATCAATCCCAGGACACGAGAAACTAACGTGCCACCGAACATGATTGATGACGAACGCGCCAGGGTAGGAGTACGACTGGACGATCGGCTCATGAGTGACCCTCACCTGTAGGATTCCTGCGCCCACGGCGCACTGTACGAATAATGCCCCCAACGAGAATGACTGCAAGAATGCCACCAATAATGGCTGTTCCCACGTTCTCCCAGTCAGCGCGGATCCTCATATGAACGACCGCTGGGGTACTGACTGGAATTCCTGCTTGTGACATGAGGTCAACGCGGACATCAACATCACCACTACCCACCGCAACAACCGGAATCATTGCTGTGGCCTCACTGTGAGCAGGAACAGTGACCGTTACAACGTTGCGCACTTCCAAGCGCGTAGAGGACGGGGTTAGACGCACATTAACTGTGGCATCTTGATCTAAGGAATTAATGATGCGAACAGGAATGTGCGCTTCAGAGTTAATCAGGTTAATTGTCGATGATGGGGCAGCCTCAATGGATTGACTCAATGTGTGAACAAAGTCTTCACAAATATGTAAAGTTGCTGCCCGCAGATCAGGATTTGTTCGCCACGTAGAGGCTACCGTTGAACTCACCACAGATTGCGCTGGCCCTAACAAGGCATCGGGCTGCGCGACCACACTGGTCACTTCGATTGCAGTCGAGTGAATCTTACGAGCCTCAACGATTTCTTCGGTTGAGACTTCATTAGGCAATATCACCTGATCAGGCAGCACTGCCCTCTCAATCTCAGGAGCAGGATCAGCAAGCAGTGTGGAGAGACGAACGGGCTTAGTCCATGACGAAGTTAACGCATCAATGCGCGTGCGAATTTGTTCAACCTTCAATGTGGAGGCAGCTTGACGCTCAAGGACCACCACCATGGAACGTGGATCATAGGGACGCTGACGCGTAATAATCGCACTATGGGCTCGCAATAATTGGCGAGAATCGAGATCGGATTCCTCAGGAGAATTTCCCATCCAGCCAAGATCCGCGGTGAGATCACTATCAGGAAGCAAAATGGTTCGACCCTGCTCGTGTGTCACCTCAGTGGGCGTATATGTCAAGGACTCAGTGACGTCAAAAGCATGAGGATCAGCGATAACTAAACGAGTAACGTCAGGAAGCGCATCGAGCGTGGACTGATCCAATGCTCCTGCAGGCCAGGCTACATCCTGGCGAGAAGCTGTAAGTGAAGCAAGAGAAGAGGTTCGAGTCGTAGCGTCATCAATGAGGGAACGCTCACCACGATGAGCTAAAGCACTCAAATCAGGATCATCCCACGGCAGTGCAATGACGTCATGATCCTCAAGGGCTTTGAGTAATTTAGAGCGTAGTGCTGACGCTTGGCTGGGATCTGGAGTTGCCACTGTAGCCGATGAGGGTTGCGGTGAGGCAGAGACATCCGTCGTAGGCTGAGTAGATGAGGATGGCCAATCAGAAGGCTGGGCTGGAGCGAGGGATGCGGCGTCGGAAGGAGAAGATGAAGGAGTGGAGGCAGACTGAGGTGGTTGGGCATCAGTGACATCAGGTAACACGCCCAAAACAGACAGGAGCGCCGGATCAATCGCTAAAACAACACCGTTACCAGCGAGAGTCAGTAATCCTGAAACACGTTCCTCCATTGCCAAGCGTTCATCGGCTGTGGGGCCATTAACATGCTGAATAGCAGCCAATTCCAGGGGAGTCGGAATTACTGGAATAACCACGGTAATTCCAGTGGCATCCACCTGGGATTCGGGGGCAAACATAAGGACTGTGCCATCGGCCATCTCAATGCCGTCAGAAGATTCAATTGTCAGCGCTAAACCACGAGGTCCCCAGGCCTCACCGCGAACATCAGGAATGTGATCTTTGGGAATTATCACGTGCACATCAGACGATGAATGGCCAGGAACATCATTAATCGGCACGCGAAGAATCTCTGCCTCACCCGGCAACTGAGCTGAAGGATCTGTAGCAGGAGTTGTCACCCACGGATCAAGGAATTGATTAGTTACTGGAGTGGACTGCTGTAACCACACCACCGCCTCAATGGAGGATAAAGGCTCGTCATGAGGATTGACGATCGTGGCTTTGAGAGTCACATCAGTCGATGAAGAAACCACTTCAGGGCTTAACTGATCGATATGAACAACAGGACCATCAGGTACTGGCGTAGCAGGAGCGGAAGGAGAAGCGGTAACAGTTTCCTGCACTGTAGGCGCAGACGAGGCATCACCAGAATGAGTCGGTAGAGCAGCACATGATGTAAGAACAGCACACTCAATACCGGCGATAAGGCTTATTAGAAGCCTGAGACCCCGGCGCGACTTCATCCGTTGCCCACCAAAATATCGCGGGCAGCAGCAACAATGCGGCGCTCATTGGGATAAGCCAGACGACGAGCTACATCATCAAGATGGACCCACGCAACCTGTTCAGCTTCGTGATCAGGATCGTTCAGGGTGGTCAATTCACCACCCATAGCCTCCAACAAGAAGTGGTGAACTACTTTATGAACACGATGATCGTCACCAGCAAACCAGTAATCAATCGTTGCTAAATGGCGAAGCACCTGACCGTAAATACCGGTCTCTTCCGCAATTTCACGAACGGCCGCTTGCTCGGGAGTCTCTGCTCCTTCAAGGTGGCCTTTTGGTAAGCACCATTCCAAACGTCCACCACGATTACGCCGTGCAATCACTGCAGTGAAAGCTCGACCATCTTGCACATCAATGACCAAGCCGCCGGCACTCGTCTCATCCACCACAGGCAAACTGCGCGCACTTAAACGCCGCGCGGCAGCAGCCAAGCGGGGCGTGCGAGGGTGAGGAGCGGACATAGTGCCAACTCTATGTGGAATCAGGCCCTAGGTATGTCATTGGCGCACCTGAGGTATGCCACACGTTCACCTTTCGGATGGTTGATATAAAGAAATAACAGTGCAAGTGGTATTAGTCGGTTACTAAGAACGGCAGTGTTTGTCCCGTCGTGGTTCTACGTATGGCACTCTTAGAGTGATGACTTCAAGCCTTACCTCCACCGCCCGTTCAGCACTGGCCCAACTTCCTCAGAGCGTTCTCGACCTGGGGCGTTTATTTACTGACGCCGGAGAAGAAATCGCTCTTGTTGGTGGTCCTGTTCGTGATGCTTTTCTTGGAATGCCCCCTCACGACATGGATCTCACCACGTCCGCACACCCCGAAACCACGGAGAAACTCCTGGCAGAGTGGGCTGACACCACTTGGGATGTGGGCAAGGATTTTGGCACCATTGCGGCCCGCCGTGGAGATGTGATTGTCGAAATTACTACTTACCGCACCGAAGAATATGAAGTAGGTAGTCGCAAACCTGCTGTCACCTACGGCACCAGCCTTGAAGGTGACCTTACTCGACGTGACTTTACTGTTAACGCGATGGCGTTACGTTTGCCTGGCCTTGAACTGGTGGACCCGCACGGGGGACTGGTTGATCTCGACGCTGGAATTCTTCGTACTCCTGTAGGGGCGCAACAGTCTTTTGATGATGATCCTTTGCGCATTATGCGTGCGGCACGATTTAGTGCTCAACTGGGATTTGATGTGGACTTTGACGTGATG
Organism: Actinomyces vulturis; assembly: GCF_001687305.1. Taxonomy (GTDB): domain Bacteria; phylum Actinomycetota; class Actinomycetes; order Actinomycetales; family Actinomycetaceae; genus Actinomyces; species Actinomyces vulturis. The sequence goes on along the minus strand of NZ_KV700385.1, from coordinate 619,072 downwards.
AAAGCTATGGAAGACATGGCTTCACGCTTGGAGATCGTTTCTCCTGAGCGTATTCGCGCCGAACTCGAACGTCTGTTGTGTTCGCGCTGGCCTCGCCGTGGCCTTGAACTTATGGTGCACACCGGCGTATGCGACATTGTTCTTCCTGAACTTGCCGCTTTGCGGGAAACTGTTGATGAACATAAACGTCACAAGGATGTTTACGAACACACGCTGACTGTTCTTGATCAGGCAATGGATCTGGAGACCGGTCCTGATGGTGCTGTTCCTGCCCCAGACTTACAGTTGCGCTTGGCTGCAATCCTTCACGACATTGGCAAGCCAGCCACCCGCTGTTTCGGTCCTGGCGGAACCGTCACTTTCCATGGTCATGATCATGTAGGTGCCCGTATGAGCGCTAAGCGACTCAAGGCTCTGCGTTTTGACAAGCAGACAGTTAAAAATGTTTCGCGTCTGGTTGAACTGCATTTGCGCTTCCACGGCTATGCTGACGCCGGGTGGTCCGATTCTGCAGTACGTCGTTACGTCACAGACGCAGGCCCCCTTCTTGAACGTTTGCACCGCTTGACTCGTGCAGATGTCACTACCCGTAACCGTCGTAAAGCAGCCATGCTCGCTCATGCGTATGACGATCTTGAAGATCGTATTGCTCAATTACGTGAACAAGAAGAACTTGCTGCCATCCGTCCTGATCTCAATGGTCAGGAAATAATGGAGGAACTTGCCCTTAAACCCGGCCCTGAGGTGGGGCAGGCATACCAGTTCCTCCTAAATCTGCGTATGGAACGCGGACCAATAGGACCGGAATTAGCACGTGAGGCACTTCATTCGTGGTGGGCCGCTACGCATCGGGATAATTCCTAAGCAGTTCTTAACCAATGGTGCATCTATTGTGATTTAGTCCCTAGATGTTGTGGATATGGCGTGCACAATCCACTGTTCATTGTTAGCGTGCTGGGATTCATCGGGGTCACCAGCCATACTTAAAGCAGAACAGTTGGGCACACCTCGGTGACCACCAGGAAGGCTTTAGATAAGTGGCACGATCAGGAAAAAGTTCCTCATCCGCACGCTCGCGGTCAAAAAAAACATCGCGCTCAGCGACAAAGCGCCGCTGGGTGAACTATCCGCGCGCAGGGAAAGGCCCTATTCGACGTTGGATTCCGAGTTGGCGCTTTGTGCTGGGGACAATGCTTGCTGGCATCGCCATGGTGGTTGGAATGGTGGCTGTGGCATATGCCTTGGTTGATGTTCCTAAGCCCAATGAATTTGCTCAGGCTCAGACTTCCACCGTTTATTACGCTGATGGCACCACAGCCATGGGGGAGTTTGCTGAAGTTGACCGCACCATCATTGACCCTACGACACTGCCTGACTACGTCGGCAATGCAGTAGTCGCCAGTGAAGACCGGAGTTTTTACACTAATAGCGGTGTAGATCCTAAGGGCATCATTCGAGCCTTATGGAATAACCTCAAAGGTGGGGCTACTCAAGGAGCTTCAACCCTAACCCAGCAGTATGTGAAGAACTACTATGTGGATACCACTGGTTCCTACGCAGGTAAGTTTGAACAGGCCATTATTGCTCTCAAAATAGACCGTGAACAGTCCAAAGAAACTATTCTGGGTAACTACCTCAATACCATTTATTTTGGTCGTGGCGCCTACGGTATTGAAGCTGCTTCACAGGCCTATTTTGGCCACCCCGCATCGCAGTTGACCATTGCTGAATCAGCACTCCTGGCTGGCATCATTCCTGCGCCTAGTGCCTGGGATCCTGCTATTGATGAAGAGCAAGCCAAGATTCGATTCGAACGCGTGCTCGATTACATGGCACAAGACGGATATATCACTGCGCAGCAGCGTCAAGAAGCAACCTTCCCAGAAACCATTGCACCAGCGAGTAACGAGATTTACTCCGGCCCTCAAGGCTTTCTTCTTCAGATGGTGAGAGATGAACTCCGGGATCACGGTATGACTGACCGGCAGATTGATACCGGCGGTTACCATATCGTCACCACTATCAATAAAGACGATCAGAATGCGATCGTTACTACGGCTACGAACCTTCCTGGGGATCATGATCCAAACCTTCATGTGGCCATGGTCAGTATTGATCCTACGACTGGTGGAATTCTTGCTCTTTATGGCGGTGAGGACTACCTGACCAATCAGGTCAACACCGTTACTAACGCGGTAGCCCAGGCAGGTTCCACCTATAAGCCATTTGCTTTGATTGCTGCCTTGGAAAATGGTGCAACTTTGTCTAATGGGTATATGGGCACATCGCCCATGCAGATTGACGGGACAGAATTCGAAAACTTCGGAGATGTGTCCTATGGGTGGGTATCTATGGTTGAAGCCACCGCAAACTCGATTAACACCCCTTACCTTCAATTAAACCGTGATGTGGGTCCTTCAAAAACTAACTCAGTAGCATTACGTGCCGGCTATCCCGAAGACACTCTGGGGATGAACACCTATGTGCAGAATGTGCTTGGCTCAGCCTCCCCGCATACTCTGGATATTGCTAGGGCCTATGCCACTATTGCCAGCGGTGGTACCCGTCATGACACGCATATTGTGGCTCAGGTGACCGATTCTCAGAACACTGTCATCTATTCCCCTAATGTTGCCGGAGAAAAGGTCTTTGACGATGGTGTAATGGCTGATACCACTTATGCGCTCACTCAGGTGGTTCAACGAGGGTCCGGTGATACAGCACAGCGTCTTGGTCGCCCTATTGCAGCGAAGACTGGTTCGAGTTCCGATAACAAGTCCGCACAGTTCGTGGGCTTTACTCCGCAGATTGTCACAGCGGTGACGCTCTACCAATCAGGCCCCAATGGTGAAGAAGAATCCATTACCCCATTCGACGGATACGAGCAGATCACCGGGTCCACTGTTCCTGCTGATTTATTCACTAACTACATGGAAGTAGCGCTCCAAAATCTTCCTATTGAAGAATTTCCGGCTCGTACCCCTGGTTCATATACTCCTGGCCATCTCAACGGTAAAGACCTTGCCCAGCCACCTGCTCGGGTTGTTGAATCACAAGAACCTGTTGAAACTGCAACACCGGAATCTACTCAGGCCCCGACACCTGTTGCCAGCCAGGCTCCCGCTGAACCTGAACCCGTTGAGACAGAACCTGCTCTTGAAGAAAAGAGCCCTGGGGATGGCACTGGTTCCGGTGAGGGGAGTGGAGATGACACAGAAGATGGTGCTAATCAACCACCTCCTGAGGATTCTCATACTCAAGGAAACTAACGGATTTGCTTTGGTGGGCAAACACACTCCCAGCAAAGCAAGTTCGCCCTTGGGAGATTGCCTTTCCTAAGGTAATCTTGGACTTTGGTGTGACGTGACATGCAACCGGCATTGATCGTCAGCCATCACGCATCACCCTCCTGTCACGGAAAGACCGTGACCGCTTAAGTCCAAAGGAGGTGGGTTACAAGCATGCGTCATTACGAGATCATGATCATTCTCGACCCCGAGACTGACGAGCGTACGGTTGCTCCGTCGCTTGAGAAGTTGCTGCAGGTTGTCCCCAACAACGGTGGAACCGTTGACAAGGTGGATATCTGGGGTAAGCGTCGTCTCGCCTACGACATTAAGAAGAAGTCTGAGGGTTTCTACGTGGTTGTTGACATGACCACCACGCCTGAAATTGCTCAGGAACTGGATCGTCAGCTCGGCCTGAACGAATCCGTTCTGCGCACCAAGTTGCTTCGCCCTGAGGCCTGAGTAGAGCGTTAAGGAGAACATCATGGCCGGAGACACGATAATTACTGTTGTGGGAAACCTGACCGCAGATCCGGAGCTTCGCTTCACTGCGTCTGGTGCGGCCGTGGCATCCTTCACCGTCGCCTCAACCCCACGGACCTTTGACCGTCAAGCCGGTGAGTGGAAGGACGGGGACACTCTGTTCATGCGCTGCTCACTGTGGCGTGATGCTGCAGAGAATGTGGCTGAATCACTTACCAAAGGTACACGTGTCATCGTCCAGGGTCGTCTCGTTCAACGTTCATACACCACACGCGAAGGTGAAAACCGTACCGTTGTGGAAATGCAGGTAGACGAAGTCGGCCCCTCCCTTCGTTACGCTAAAGCACAAGTGACCCGCACTCCCCGTGCAGGTCAGGGTGGCGGTTTCCAGGGAGGCCCTGGTGGCAACTTTGGTGGCGGTTTCCAGGGAGGCCCCGTAGGCGGACAGGGCGGCTATTCATCTCAAGGTGGCGGATACTCTGGCTTTGACGCCCCCAGTGGCGGCCAGGCAGGAGATCCGTGGGCATCAGGCCCAGGCTCAACAGGTTTTAACGACGAGCCTCCATTCTGATCAATCATTGATTGATCCACCCCTCATTCATTTTCTTTCGAGCGCACAGCGCTCAGACCAAGGAGTACCACCATGGCGAAGCCTCAACTTCGCAAGCCCAAGAAAAAGGTCGGCCCTGTCAAGGCGATCAAGGTTGGCACCATCGATTACAAGGACACTGCAACCCTGCGTAAGTTCATTTCAGACCGCGGCAAGATCCGCGCTCGTCGCGTGACTGGCGTGTCCGTGCAGGAACAGCGCAAGATCGCGAAGGCCGTGAAGAACGCCCGCGAAATGGCTCTCCTGCCCTACTCGAGCTCTGCTCGCTGATTGGAGGATTACGCTCATGACTTCTAAGCTCATCCTCACCCACGACGTGACCAACCTCGGTCATGCCGGAGACGTTGTTGAGGTTAAGGACGGTTACGCCCGTAACTACCTCATTCCCCGCAAACTCGCTACCCCTTGGTCTAAGGGTGCACAGCGTCAGCTTGACCAGATGGCAGAAGCTCGTCGCAAGCAGGCTATTTCTAGCCTGGAAGATGCACAGACCGCTCGTGAGTGGCTGGCCAGCAACGTCCTGACCATCACCGCAAAGGCTGGCGATTCCGGTCGTCTCTTCGGCGCTATCACCACCGCTGAACTCGTCGAGGCCATCAAGGCTGCTGGCGGCCCCACCGTGGACCGCCGCAAGATCGAGGTTCTTCGCCCCATGAAGTCCCTCGGCCGTCACAGCGCTAGCGTTCGTTTGCACGCTGACGTGGTTGCACCTCTCGAGGTCAACGTGGTTGCTGCTCGCTGATTATTAGCGACGCGTTATCGTTTATAGGTGGGTGCCGGCTGGATTTTCCAGCCGGCACCCACCTGCTTTTAATTAGCCTTGCGCATCACACTGCCGCTGCTCATCACGCGTCGTATTAGCGCCATGCGTCAGCACGGACCCGAAGGCCGGTTGTTAGAGCTCGCATTCCCATGAACACTCCGGCAAAGGCCAACCACAATAGCCCCAATGACATGGCTGGAGTTGATGCAGGATGAAGGCCAATCCAAATAGCGATAGGGAGATAAGGAATCAGTGTGATGACGCCAGCGATCGCCAAATAGTGACCGTCTCCAGCGCCAATGAGAAGCCCGTCGAAGAGGAAAACAATTCCCGCTAGAGGCATGAGGACAGCGATGATGAGAAGACTGACACTAGCAACATGCGCTACATCGTTGTTCGGAGTAAAGACTCGGGGAAGCAAACTGCTAAAGAGTGCCAGGATTAACCCGAGTGCGATGCCAGCGCCCAAGCCCCACATAACGAAGCGACGAAGCAGCGCATCGATGTTCGGTGGCTGTGAATGAGGAGTAGTTGGCTGATGGGGGTCAAATGAGGGGAAGCTAGTGTCTTCCTCTGTGACAAGTTGAGCCGCAGCAGATCTGCTTGACTGGCCGTTGAGGACATCATTTTCGGATAACTTAGCCTCGTGAGCATCTTTTTTCCCTAAATGCGTGCCAATGAGTGCTTGGGCGGCAATGGCTAAGGCATCGAGGGCAAAGGCGGTGAAACCCCAAATTGAGTTAACCACTTGATGGGCAGCAAGTGCTGTGGCACCCAGCGCCGTGGCCGCCCAGACGGTAGTCATCATTGCGATACGCAAACTTACTGTGCGTATCAATAGAGGCGTACCAGCAACAATGGCGTTGCCTAGGCCGGAGCGGTGCGGGTGGATACTTACCTCGTGATGATGTGCCCCGTTTGCCACGAGTCCGCAGAGCACCACTGCCATCAGCGTTTGGGTGAGAGCAGTGCCGTAACCTGAACCAGCGACTCCTAAGTGCAGGCCATAAATGAGGAATGCATTGAGTCCGGCATTAACGCCTGCTCCAATGGTGGCCACGATGAAAGGACTGCGCGTATCTAGAAGGCCTCGAAGAGTTCCTGTGGCAGCTAAGACTGTGAGCATGCCCGGCAATCCTGGGGCACTGGCTTGAAGATAGGCCACCGCATTGGTGGCCACGTCCGTGGTGGCTCCCAGTGCATGAACTAACCAGTTAGCGCTTAGCCACGCTCCCGTTGCTAAAACGACGCCGAGACTTAAGGCTAACCAGATGCCGTCAATTCCAGCGCGTAGTGCCTCTCGTGTTCTACCGGCTCCTGCGAGTCGCGCGGTCGTGGCGGTGGTGGCATAGGCCAGAAAGACGCAGAGGCCCACAATGGTAGTGAGAATCGTGGAGGCTAAAGAAAGGCCAGCCAATTCCGTGCGGCCTAGGTGTCCGACCATGGCGGAGTCGATGATGACAAACAAGGGTTCTGCGATTAATGCCCCTAAAGCGGGGATAGCCAGGGAGAGTATCTGTTTGTTTAGGCTCGGCTCCACAGTATTCACGATCCTATTGTGGCGAACTGTGGAGTTGAGTGAAAGATTTGTTCTCAGGGTAGGACGTCAAGTGTTTTCGAATATAGGTGAGTAGCACTCTCCGAATAAACCCTCAAGTGATGCATGAGGTTTATCCCCAAGATAATCCACTTATCCACATATTTTGGTGTAATTTTTGTCCCCATTGATGAAAACCTAAAAATAGCGTTATCTCAATGAAAAATAGTGGTATCGAGTGGTGAGAGAACGAGTTTTCCACAACAAATCCGCTGGTTTACACACAGGTATAGGCCACATATCCACTGCGTACGCGCTTCTATCCACAGGAGTTCAGATTCTAGTGCTTGCGCAGAACGTCGATGCCACGTAGTCTCACGCGGGCAGGGCCCATGCCATGACCTCCATGGCATCTGAGGCATGACGAGGAAGACCCACCATGGACCAAGATCAGTTGCCATACAACGGAGTTTTTGATCGCACTCCACCTCAAGATAATGAGGCAGAAATGAGTGCCTTGGGTGGCATGCTTTTGAGTAAAGATGCTGTGGCTGACGTTATTAATGAGATCCGCGGAGCAGATTTCTACCGGCCAGCCCATGAAATGATTTTCGATGCCATCGTGGATCTCTATGGCCGTGGTGATCCTGCCGATCCCATTCTCTTGGCAGATGAGTTATCTAAGCGCGGTGAACTCGAACGCGTCGGCGGGGCACCTTATCTTGCTTCTCTCATGGCATCTGTTCCCACCGCCGCGAACGCTGCCTATTACGCACGCATCGTTCGTGAGAAAGCTATCCTCCGTCGCATGGTCGATGCTGGAACACGTGTGACCCAGCTTGGATATACCACTGACGCTTCTGATGTTGATGAATTGGTCAATCAGGCTCAGGCGGAAGTTTACGCGGTCGCTGAAAAACGAAACCAAGAAGATTACGTCCGCATCGGTGAACTTCTTGATGAAGCAAACCTTGAAATTGAAAGTGCCCAGAGCCAGCAAGATGGCGATATGCGCGGTGTACCCACCGGCTTCATCGAACTCGATGAACTGACCCGCGGCCTCCATGGCGGTCAGATGATCATCGTGGCTGCCCGTCCTGCGATGGGAAAATCTACTCTCGCCTTGGATTTCTGCCGTTCAGCGTCGGTACATCACGGTATTACCAGTTGCTACTTCTCTCTTGAAATGGGACGTATGGAACTGATGATGCGCATGCTTAGTGCTGAAAGTGGCGTGGATCTAAACAAACTCCGTGGTCAGGAAATGAGCGACCGCGATTGGCAAGACCTTGCCAAGCATTATGGCCCTGTTTCAGAAGCACCGCTGTTTGTGGATGATTCTCCTAACCTCACTATGCCCGAGATTCGCGCTAAGTGTCGCCGCCTGAAGCAGCAGTACAATCTTGGGCTTATCGTTATCGACTACTTGCAGTTGATGAGTAGTGGTAAACGTGTGGAATCCCGTCAGCAAGAAGTCTCCGAGTTCTCTCGTGCTCTTAAACTTCTGGCTAAAGAACTCGATATTCCGGTTATTGCTGTGGCTCAGCTCAACCGTGGCCCTGAGCAGCGTACTGGTAATAAGCCGCAGATGAGCGATCTACGTGAATCTGGCTCACTCGAGCAGGATGCTGACGTCATCATGCTGCTTCACCGTCCCTCCTACTACAACACTGAAGAACGCCCCGGTGAAGCAGATATCATCGTGGCCAAGCATCGTAACGGTGAGACAAAAACGATTCCTGTAGCCTTCCAAGGCCATCTTTCACGCTTTGCCAATATGGCCCGTGACGTGACTGCGCCTGCAGATCCCTTCCAGTAATAGTTGGCCATCTTCTTGATGCGAATTCGTAGTTACGAGAATTTAATGATGACAAAACTCATCTACACAACTCATTGACGGATCGGTTGTGCGGATTGATCTGTGTAGGTAGGTAGTTCTCTGCGAGGAACCTCGATGCCCACCATCCACATGCCATGGTCACGCTGATATATGTAGACGTGCTGTTCGCTGTACCTCCGATATATGGGGCACAACGAACAGCACGTCTGTGTAGGCAGTAGTTTGAGAATTGGGATCAGTTGAGCTTGCGTGAAGCGGTCAGTGCCACGCCACCGGCCACGGCAGCAACAGCGGCAACAGCAAGAAGACCGTTGGCGCCAGTGGAAGCTAGATCCTTATTTGCCTTGGGTGCAACAGTGGCTGCAACTGTAGCTTCAGCGGTGGGGTGTGCGCTGGGAGCTGCTGAAGGAGTGGCAGACGGTGCTACAGGGGCAGGGGCCGCGCTTTCACTGGGGGCTGGGGTGGGGTCAGCAGGATCCACGGGGGTCTGGCCAACGGGCTTGACGGTGAACAGGACGGAACTGCCCAGCAGACCTGAGGTGCTGACTTGGAAGGAAGTCTCATTATCGGTGGTGGATGCCAAGACATTTTCGGCTCCACGCACAATCTCCCACATACCAGGCATGGTGACGGTGACACTGTCAGCGCCCTGAGTAGGATCAGCAACAGTGAGGTCGATGGTGCCTTCGTCCACAAGTGCCTCAGCGAGAAGAACCGTGGGCTGATTGAAGCGCAAATCGGCGTAGGTGCCTGGCTTCCATACATTCCAAGAAGTTCCGCCCTGACGCAAGGAAATGACTTGAGCATCGGCAGAGTTTTCACGAACAACTGCTTCAGGAGCGTCACCCTTGAGGGAATCGGCATAAGCCTTGGTGGCCTCTAGGTCAGCACCAGGAAGGAGAACCCAAGCGGCTCGGGTGGACTCTGCGCTGTGCAGGGCATGCATGGTGGCCCAGGTGCGGGTCAGTTCCACATCGTTGCCAGGGAAGGAACGGGTATTGAGATCGGCCCACTTACCGGTGCGGGGAGCAACGGAAGCCTCCAAGATGACATCCGTGAGGAAGACGTAGCCGCCCACACCCTCAAGGTGTGCCCAGGAGGGGTTGGTCAGAGTCTGTAGATCGGTGATTGCATTACCATCAACAAGTAAAGAAGCGCTGGAGTTTTCACCGAGGTTACGAGCCTCAACCACGGTGTAGGCGTGGTCAGCAGTGGTGCGAACGTCAGTAACTGCCTCAACGAGAACACTAGGGCTGGCCATCCAGGCACGCCGTGCGCTCAGACCATTACTGTCAGGGCCAACAAGGTGCATGCCTGCGGTGGAAGTGACATCGGAAGTCACGCCACCGGTCCACTCGTTGTTGGGAGTGTCTTCACCCCAAGCCACGCCCACCTTAGGCTGGAGCTCGTTGGTGTCAACGGTGGTACCCACGGGGGCGCTGTAATTGAGGGTAGGCCAGAAAGCATCCTCGAACTGCCCCATGTTTTCAGGAAGGTAGAGGTAGCGCATACCCGAACCAGTACGTGACCCCCATTCGTTCTCACCGTTGCCGTACTCGTACCAACTGATGCGGTTAGAACACATAGAGATTGCAGCGGTCCACCCATTGCCACGGTGAACAAGGCGGTCCATGGATGCGAACATCCGTGGCTCGTGAATGCCTTCTGATGGTGTTTCGTTGGCGACAGTTGTGATAAGGGCGCGTTGAACGATGTTCTTGGTGTTAGTGAAATCGTTGTAGGTATTACGTGAAATCCAGCCGGAAATCAGTGAGCGCCAACGCTGAGCGGTTTCCTCAGAAGCGGCGTTGGCCAGACGGAGCATGGCCAACATGATGGAGGTGCCGTGGAAAGAACCGGATTCGGTGAGGCGAGAAACGGAACGTCCACGGACGGCGTCGAGAACCTGGCCATCGACCATGACGGGGACGAAAGAGTTATCAACAGCATCGAAGACCTTCTGTTTCTTGTCTTCGGCAATGTCATAGGGAGAGCCTGCGACGAGTTCGAACAATAGTGACCATCCGTTGAGGAGTACATCGCCGTAGGCGCCGGTGTAAGGCACATGGTGATGCTGGATGTAAGAGCCATCACGGTAAAAACCGTCGGAGGTCTCCACAAATGCCCAGGTGTCATCAAGACCAGCAAGGGCTTGAGCAAGGCGAGGGGCATCGTCGGTGGCAATGGCGGAGCAGATCACGGCACGGCACAGATCCAGGCGGTTAGCGCCGGTAGAGGGAATAGTTTCTGCGCCAGGTTTACGTCCCTGTTGGGTTGGGTCAGAGACAAAGTGATCGATAGCAGCCTTGGCTGCAGTGAGAACCTCTTCAGGAAGTTCGTCATGCAGGACACACATGAGGTCACCTACAGCGCGGGAAGCGCCGCTTTCCCAATCCCACCAGTTGCCATATTCGGGCTGATTGGGGTTGTAGCGTAGACGAAGCAAGTCAGCTAACGCATTGATAGAATCGGTGAGAACGTCCTTGTTCTGGTAGTAGCGAGAGCCTGGCATAGCCCAGCATACGGCCAGAGAAAGTGCGGCACGGGAGGTCTTTGTTAGGGCAGGGGACTTCTCTTCGCTCAAGTTAGAACTGGCTAGGACAGTGGTGCGGTTATCGTCACGGACAATATCAGCCAGGATCTTCTGGGCAGCATTGTCCAGAGATTGAATTGAATCTGCGTAGGCACCTGGATTGTCCTTGACGAAGTTACGGCCAGAAATAATGTCAACCCACTTGTTTCGCAGAGTGGCAAAATCGTTGGCTGCGCCTTCATCGGCTACTGCAACACTGCCGAAAGCTGATGCGAATGCAGCGGCAAGAGCGGCGGTAGATGAGGCAGCTAAGAATGTGCGTCGAGACAGGTTCACGTGTGGTCTCCTCTGAGCTGTCTAGTCAGGAATGAGGGGGGCGTCCTGACAAGAGTGTCGGAAGGCGTCGTCGGTGACGCCATAGTGTGAGTTTTTCATGCAAGTAGTGCTCGATCAACGTCGTTTCCGCTCGAAATCAATCAAATTCACGCAATCTTAAAAGAAGTGATCAAAAAAGTCCTCCTTCGCTCAACTATTTGAGCGAAGGAGGACTTTGGTCCTGATGTCTAGCGGTGGTTGCTCACCGCTTTCGAATCGTTGGTGATAAAAATGAGAGGTTACTTAACTAATCGCTCATGTTCGAGCAAGTGACCTTTGTTTATTCTCAAGGAATCACGTGCTGGTGCGTAGGGCTTTATGGCTTGGTGTGTTCTTCAGTTCGTGCAGCGAGCATGTATGCCCCACCCACAAAGATCGCACCGCCAACAATGTTGCCACATAGCACAGTAAGCAAATTCCTGCCAGCTTCAGCAAAAGTCCCGCCATCGACTCCGTGCATAATCCCTAAAGAGAACGTCGTCATATTGGCAACTACGTGTTCGAAACCGCTGCCAACAAATGCAGACATGCACCAAGCCATAAGAATGATTTTGGCAACTTCATTGCTGCATCGAGTCACACACCACATAGCTAAGCAAACCAAGATATTGCACAAAATACCGCGGAAAAAAAGTTCAGTGGTTGTGTGATGAACTTTTCCGGCTACAGTCATTGCCAGTGCCTGAGCAACGGGGCCGTCGCCATGCATAATTCCACTTCCGCGAACCAAACCGGCAATCACAATAGATCCGGCTAGGTTGCCTGCCAGCATGTAACCAAAAGTTACCAATGCGCGTGAGGGTGAAATGCGGTGTCGGCGTACGCCGATAGGCAAAATCATCATTGCGCTGGTCGCCAACTCGCCACCTGCAAAGACGACGAGAATGAGGCCAATACCGAATACTCCGCCACCGATGAGGTTGTACCAGGGGCTGCCAGCCACCTTGAGTGGGCCACCACCAGTCATCATGAAAATATCGGCCAGGCCGATGAATGCGCCAGCTAGCATGGCGGCAATGAAATAATTGAAGGGCCTTGAGGCGCCATGAACTTTATGCTCGGCAGCGGCGTCTTGGGCGGCAAGGTTTTCAGTTAAGGTAAGCACCCCCATATGGTGCCATACGTGCCCCTTACTGACGCGGGGACCTCTGGATGGATCTCAAGTGGAGAGTTACGTCTAAGGTTGCAGTAATGGCGTAGGCGTGGCTCTGTGTAGGGGTTGTGTGACACTCCTCCTGTTTCGCGGCGCAGGTTCTCCCTTGCTAAAAAGTTTGCCTACTGTCCTGCGTATGTCGATTTTTCTCAGGATGACGCCGTCTTGTCACTGTCGTACTCATTGTCCCTATTTGATGACCCTGCTATACGGCACAAGGCACTGAGTAGCATCTGTATGCATGTCACTATGCCGCCTGGTTGGCCGCTTTACCTTGGAAGTAGGTATTGCCTAACGGCAGGTGAGGTGATTCTGGGGGTGTGAATGCGGTCTTGGGGGTGGTGGATGCGGAAAGCGGTGAGGTGTGTTTTATCTGGCGAAACCAAGGCGTTTTGAGTGGAATGAGACGATCGAGAATTAGAGTGTAATAGCACACTGTTTGGCTGTGTGGGGTGATAGTGGTGTCGGTCTATACTCCGTGTCATGACCCACATCGCATTGGCCATCGCCGGTTCTGAAGCATCCGGCGGCGCAGGCGCACAGACAGATATTAAAACCTTCCATGAACTCGGTGTTTTCGGCTGCACGGCGCTCACCTGCATCGTGTCATTCGATCCCAACAATGATTGGGGCCACCGCTTCGTCCCAGTGGATCCACAAGTCATTGCCGACCAGATTGAGGCAGCAGTCGCCGTTCACGGCAAGATTGACGCCGTCAAAATCGGCATGCTCGGCACACCCACCACCATCGACGTGGTTGCCGATGCTCTCAAGCGCTACAACTTCCCCCAGGTGGTCGTTGACCCCGTCCTCATCTGCAAGGGCCAGGAACCCGGCGCCGCACTCGACGTGGACAACGCACTGCGTGAAAAGGTCCTTCCCCTGGGAACCGTGGCCACCCCCAATCTCTTCGAAACCCAAATTCTTGCTGGCGTGGATGAAATCACCAGCGTCGACCAACTCAAGGATGCCGCCAAGAAGATCCACGACCAGGGTGTGGGCGTGGTGGTTGCCAAAGCAGGCACCCTGCTCAACACCGGCACTGCGCTTGACGTGTACTACGACGGCTCCACCCTTGAGGTGCTTGAAGTTGAAGCAGTGGGCACCGAACGGGTTTCCGGTGCAGGATGCACGCTGGCCGCCGCTATCACCGCTGGCCTGGCCAAGGGCCTGAGGCCCTTGGACGCCACCGTCCAGGCCAAGGAACTCGTGCGTCACGCCATCATTGGCCGTATGCACGGAGGAGCCCCCTTCGACTGTGTCTACCAGGGTGGCTTCACCGTCTGATTCCTTCAGGTTTTACAGCATTCCGACGCGGTCCTGCTCATTGATCTCATGGCGCTTTGGGACGTCAACACCTCCAAAGCCTGAGACAATGAAGCATGGACCGCGTCACCATTGCCGATGACTCTTATGACAGCACCACCCTGTCACTGTTCACCGCACGCTGCGAACACTTCGGGCCAGACCTTCACGACGCACTCGTCAAACTTTACGGCCCCGAGGCGAACCAGCAAGAAGAGGCCCTGCTGGAAATGGCATGGAACGCCTACCAAGAGCGCAGCCCCGAACTGCAAGCCCGAGATATTCGCCGCCAACTCAACCCCACATGGCTGACCTCCAATGAACACGTGGGATACGCCGCTTATACCGAACGGTTCGCCGGCAGTTTGCCAGAGGTCTCCACGCGCATCGACTACCTCAAAGAACTAGGAGTCACCTACCTCCACCTCATGCCCTTGCTCCAACCGCGCGAGGGTGACAATGACGGCGGATATGCCGTAGCTGACTACACCACCGTCCGACCCGACCTGGGCACCATAGAGGACTTGGCGGCACTTGCTAGTGCCCTTCATGACAATGGCATCAACCTCGTCATGGACCTGGTACTTAACCACGTAGCCCAAGAACACGAGTGGGCCCGAAAAGCACGCCAAGGCGACGAGCGTTACCGCAACTATTTCTATATCTACCCTGATCGCACCATGCCTGATGCTTTCGAGGAAACCTTGCCGGAAGTTTTCCCTGATTTTGCTCCTGGCAACTTCACCTGGGTAGACGAATGCCAGAGTTGGGTCTGGACAACCTTCAACTCCTTCCAATGGGATGTGAACTGGTCTAATCCCGCCGTCATGCGCGAATACGTCGCCATTATTTTCCGTTTGGCTAACCTCGGTGTGGATGTGTTGCGCCTCGATGCCATTGCTTTCATGGGTAAACGACTAGGAACCACTTGCCAGAACCAGCCTGAAGTCCATGCGATTACCCGAGTATTGCGAGCACTAACCTCTATTGCCTGTCCCGCACTAGCCCTCAAAGCCGAAGCCATCGTGGGGCCCAAAGAACTGGTCCACTACCTGGGAACCGGCGCGAACGAAGGCAAACTCTCCCACATCGCCTACCACAACACCCTCATGGTCCAGATCTGGTCCATGCTCGCCAGTGCTGACGTACGTCTTGCCGCCCATGTATTACGTGACCTCCCGCCAACCCCACTAGGAAGCACGTGGATTACCTACATCCGCTGCCACGATGACATTGGATGGGCTATCGACGATTCCCACGCCGCCGCAGTGGGTTTATCCGGCCCCGCTCATCGCGAATTCCTCTCCGACTACTACTCAGGGGCCTACCCCACCTCTCGCGCTCGCGGCCTGATCTTCCAACATAATCCGGTCACCAACGACTCCCGCATTAGTGGGACCGCCGCCGCACTTATCGGGTTAACCGACGCCGAGGAACACCATCTGGCCGCAGCCTCCCGATACAGCGAACTCACCGGGTGGAAATGTGGACAAGATCCCGACGAGCGCGCCGCCATCCTCGCCACTAACCCTCCCGAAATGGCCGGTATCAACGAGGAAGTTCGCCTTGCCGCCATGAGCACAGGCATCACCATGGAAGAACGCCTCCGTGCACTGTTCCTCGCCAACGCGATGATCTACGGCTGGGGAGGGATTCCCGTGATTTGGAGCGGAGATGAACTTGGACAAGCCAATGATTCTTCCTGGCATGATGATCCAGCGCATCGAGCCGACAATCGGTGGGCTGGTCGTCCCGTCCTTGATGCGGAGCGCATCGCTCAACTGGGGAATATCGAACAAGTTCCAGGACGCGTTTACGCGGACCTAGCTCGACTAGCTCGCACCCGCGCATCACTTCCTATCCTTGACGGACGTTGGCCCACCAGCGTTGAAGAAACTGAGGACCCGGCCATCCTCATCGTGGTACGTACTTCCCACACAGAATCACTCATCGAGATCTATAACGTTTCCAACCGCGAAGCCGCCATTCCTGCATGGCGACTAGCGGAACTTGGCGTCCATCACGAGTGCGCCAGCAGCGATCATCAAGGCATCTGGGTGATCGATCTACTTAGCGGCGAATCCCACGAGCCTGGAGTGGACGGAAATTACCGAATTCGTCCCTATGGCGCCTGGTGGCTGAAAGGAAACTGAACGGCGTCGGCAGAAGAAAACAAAATCAGGCATGATGGATTCATGACTTCATCCGTACCTTTGACTGACCCGGCAGAACTCAACGACGAGACTATCGCTATGACTCAGGTTCGTGAAGGAGCGAGCCCTGCAGCACTTGTGGCCGGTGAAATCACGCCGGAAGAAGCTCCCCGACCGCTCAGTGTTTTCGACCTCATGCGGATCGGCATTGGCCCTTCATCCTCCCACACCGTGGGCCCCATGCGAGCAGGTATGGCCTTTGGTGGAGCCATTGTGCGCCGCCTGGGTAACATTGAAGCCCGCGGCGAAGATGTTCCTACTGTGGCACGGATCATCATCGAACTGTATGGCTCACTGGGCGCAACCGGCCGCGGTCACGCTACCGACCGCGCCGTCATCATGGGCTTGGCCGGCTACCAGCCAGAAACTGTGCCTACCGAGGTGTGTCAGAACCTCATGGAGGAGGTAGAAGCCAACGCCCAACTCACCATTCCCGACCTAGGGGACATTAACTTCCTCCCCTCACGAGACATCATCTTCCTGCCCGGAAAAATCCTGCCCTACCACGTCAACGGCATGACCCTGGCAGCACTCGATGAATGCGGCAATGACGTGCTACGCCGCTCCTACTACTCCGTAGGTGGGGGATTCGTCATGGAAGATGTTGGCGAAGATGGCACCGCATCTATCCGAGCACTGGCCACCACTGCTGCTGCAGCAGCACACGCCACTCAAGCACCCTTCCCCTTCTCCACTGGTGCAGAACTTCTCAAAACCTGTGAACGCACAGGACTGCGCATCAGTGACGTGGTTATGGCCAACGAAGTGAGTGCTCGTACTGAAGAGGAAGTCGTGGATTACCTCGACTTGCTTCGTGGCACCATGAGTTCGTGCATTGAAGCTGGCTGCACTACTGAAGGTACTCTTCCTGGAGGTTTAGGCGTCCAGCGCCGCGCTAAAGCTCTTCATGACCGCCTGCGCGCACTGGGAACCGGCCCCGCTTCTTCCTTTACTATGGCTGATCCTCTTCGCGGCATGGACTGGGTTGACCTTTTTGCGCTGGCAGTTAATGAAGAAAATGCTGCCGGACATCGTGTGGTGACCGCACCCACTAACGGCGCAGCAGGAATCGTGCCGGCCGTACTGGCCTATTATGAGCGCTTTATTCCTGGTGCCAACGAAGAAGGAGCACACCGTTTCCTTTTGGCGGCGACCGCTGTGGGTTCACTCATCAAGACCAATGCCTCCATTGCTGGTGCTGAAGTAGGGTGCCAGGGCGAAGTGGGTAGCGCTTCTTCTATGGCTGCAGCAGGCCTTGCTGAAGCGCTTGGTGGTAGTCCCGCTCAGGTGGAGAATGCTGCCGAAATTGCTATGGAGCACAACCTTGGCCTGACTTGCGATCCTGTGGGTGGTCTTGTGCAGATTCCGTGTATTGAGCGCAACGCTGTGGCCGCCGTTAAGGCCATTAACGCTGCACGTATGGCTTTGTGGGGTGAAGGCCGTCATGCTGTCAGCCTGGATCAGGTCATTGAAACTATGCGTCAGACCGGTGAAGACATGCTCGCCAAATACAAGGAAACCTCACGAGGCGGCTTGGCTGTGAACGTGGTGGAGTGCTGAGTTAGTAGGTGACGGGTTCACGATGAACCTGGAAAAACCGTGGGGGCCGCTCGCCTTAGCGAGCGGCCCCCACGGACAATCTGGAGAATCAGCCTTCTGGGGCTGGAGTAGCACCATCGGTAGATGATTCAACGGGTGCAGTGGCTGCTACACAGTTTTGAGGTGAGGCCAAAGGTTGATCCGCCTTGATCTCAGCGATTTGTGCGGGAGGCTTAATAGTTTGGTCATATTCGTAGCCGAGCACCACCGAGACTGTTCCGTCATCAGGAGCAAGGTTCGGATCATATTGAACGATCGCAGGAGTCGTAAATGCCTGAGCTAGGGTGTAAGCAGAATTGATGCCAGCTAAACCAGCGGTGATGATGGCTGAGCCATCGAAGTGGCCGCCAGGCCAGTTAGCTGTGTCATTGACCGTCAAGCCAGCCGTTTCCAAACTTGCCTTAACTGTTCCTGCCAGACCAGAGATATCAGTGCCGTTATAGACATTGATGGGGACTGTTGAGAGTTGAACGGTCTTGGCGTCTTCAGCCACGCATGGTTGAGGGGCTAGAAGCGATTCTGGTTCATTACGTGAGAATCCAGGATCTGGCAGCGGAAGCATGGTGGTCCATACTGCTAAACCGATCACCGTAAGGACCACCATGGCAGCCAGGATGGAACTGATGATGGTGGTCTGGCGACGCTGAAGGCGCAACCGATACTCGGTACGCGGATCCACTGGAGTACTCACGGTGCAAGCCTAGCGTGATCGGCACTTTTCGTGCCGATCACTGCACTATCTGTGATTGATTACTTGTTTGAATCCTTTGCTGAAATCGTCATGAGTATGAGTGCAGTGCGCGCATAATAATGAGAAGAAAAAGCATTCGTGGGCGATTAGATTTCATCAGTGACAATTGCTGTGCGTTTGATATAAAAATTTTCTGAGTTCAGACTATTTTCGAGAAGAAAGTATAAAAATTTCATCATAGAATTAGTTTGTCTCACCCTGGGGCGCAAAGGTGTATTGCGATGTTGCGATTTACCTACACGTCATAGATGAACTAATTTGCATCGGACTTCCTATTGGTCCTTGCGCAAGGAGATCAAAACTTCGCCGTTACTTCCCTGTATCGGTGAAGTATCCCTTGTGATGAATGAGGCGGGCAGTGTTATTTGTGATGAAAAAGAGCATTCTAAGAATTTGGGTGTTGTGTCTCCGTGTTAAAAATCGATAAATGAACAGTTTTCAGGAAGTTTACCGAAATTATTAAATATTACTACTATTAGCATGCTCTTATATATTGGAATTTATGTTTGTTGTTAATGTTTTGTGTGAATTTTATTCACTTAACTAATTTTGGTGGAATTTCGTTGGGAAGATCTTCTGTAATCTCATCAGTTGATTGGAGGATTCCTGCTTGATCAACTGCCAAAATAGCGAATGTGTCAGAAAATCTTCCGAGCGGTCCCTCCCATTGTGAGGCGAACTGGGAATTACCGATGAGGCAGCCACAGCGCAGAACAATTCGAATGAGAATTTTTTCCACTTCTTCCACGGTGGGAATACTAGTTTCGAGAAACTCGGTGAGTCTTTCGAAGTAACTTCCGTGCCAGCCTTCCCTCTTTATGCAATCAAAAATTGGTGAGAAGTCTGATGTTGAGGGATCGTATCGAAGTGGAATAATTTTTGCTTTATTTACTCCAAGAAGGGTGACGATGGTGCTGTAAACGTTGTTATCGTAGTCCTCTTTTGACCACCTTTCTTCATCTTCAATTCGTTTGGGTGAGTTTGCTTTGCCGATGTAGAGAGCGGTGTCATCTTGAGATGCCCAAATGTATAGGTTTGCATTGTCTTTGTCGCAACGTTGTAGTGATAAGCCGCTTCCTTGTGCAATGTCGATGATTTTTGTGGCAGTGATAAGTGGCTTCATACGTAACAGATTAGTGCTTGCTGCTTGAGAAAGGATGTGCGTTGAGTAAGTCAGCGGTTACAAACTTATAGAAAAATCCCGCAATCACTAGGGAAAGTGATTACGGGAATCTTTGATGGCGGAGGATGGGGGATTCGAACCCCCGAGGGCTTGCACCCAACACGCTTTCCAAGCGTGCGCCATAGGCCACTAGGCGAATCCTCCTGGGATTGCAGCATCATATGCGCAACGAAATAGAACGATATAGGAAAATATGGGTAAAGCGCTACTTTGAATCCCTCTTTGCCTTAATGCAATGTGTCACTCACAACCTTCGGTCGGCCAACTTAACACGACAAGTCACCTGTCAACCTGGATGCTAAGGCCTCATAAGGAAGCCATGGAGGCAAGCAAGACGGTAGGGATGAAGAGTGAGTAACTGACGGTGCGGCGTCGAAATATCAGGAGAAAATCTGCTCGCGAGGGGAGAAATGAAAACAGCGCCTTTTTGCTTTCGCCACCTTTTCGGTATGCTGAACCCAGCCCCCCGTGTGGCGGCATCCTGCGAATCCCCCAGGACCGGAAGGTAGCAAGGGTAAGAAGGCTCTGTCGGGTACACGGGGGGTCTTACTTTGCCTAGCGTGTGATTGTCGACTTTCCCATTGAGTCATCAATGAAGTTGCCCCGACCCGCCCTCCCCAAGTCGGTAGGCCCCGGTACAGTGTGAACCGTGACTACTGCCCTGTACCGCCGCTACCGCCCAGACACCTTCCAGGACGTGATCGGACAAGACCACGTCATCACGCCGCTCATGGCAGCACTGCGTGGTGACCGAGTCACGCACGCCTACCTTTTTTCTGGGCCTCGTGGCTGCGGTAAAACCACCTCAGCGCGTATCTTGGCTCGTTGCCTCAACTGTGAACAGGGCCCAACGGATACTCCCTGCGGAACCTGCCCCTCTTGCGTGGACCTTGCTACCGGCGGCCCCGGTAGTCTCGATGTGGTTGAAATTGACGCCGCCAGTCACAACGGCGTTGACGATGCCCGCGATCTGCGTGAGCGCGCAGCATTCGCTCCGGTCCGTGACCGCTACAAAATTTTTATTCTCGATGAAGCTCACATGGTCACCCCGCAAGGCTTTAATGCCCTGCTTAAACTCGTTGAGGAACCCCCAGCGCATGTGAAGTTCGTCTTCGCCACTACCGAGCCTGAAAAGGTGATCGGTACCATCCGTTCCCGTACTCACCACTATCCTTTCCGTCTCGTTCCTCCCGATGTTCTCGAGGGATACCTTGAGCATCTGTGTGCTCAAGAGAACGTGGAGGTAGGGCCAGGAGTCTTTCCTATGGTGGTGCGCGCCGGTGGCGGATCCGTGCGCGACACCCTCAGCGTGATGGATCAACTCATCGGTGGTGCCGCTGATGCTCGCGTTGATTATCACAGTGCCGTTGCCCTTTTGGGGTACACCGATACTGCCCTTCTTGACTCTTGCGTGGATGCCATCGCTGCCCGTGACGGAGCCGCCGCATTTGCTGTGATCGAGCGCGTCATCTCCTCCGGTCATGATCCCCGCCGATTCGTTGAAGACGTTCTCCAGCGTTTACGCGATCTGCTGGTCATCGCCCTGGCTGGTGACCGCGCCGCTGCCGCCTTGGGATCCCTACCTGATGATCAACTCTCCCGTATGCAGGTCCAGGCACAGTCCATGGGGCCGCGCGCCTTGTCCCACAGTGCAGACATGACCGCTCAGGCCCTGGGACAGATGGTTGGCGCGACCTCACCGCGCCTCCAACTCGAACTTCTCATGGCTCGCCTGCTCGTTCCTGTCGACGCTGCGGGTGTAGTACCAGCATCCTCATCCACACCAGCGCAGACAGCCCCCTCCGCCCATCAGGGCTCAATGGCTACTCAGAGTTCAATGGCTCAAGCGGCAAGTGGGGCCGCCGCCCCATCGGCTGGAAATGCCCGTGAAGCTGCCGCGGCTGCCGCCGCGGCAGCCAGTGCAAAGAGTCGCGCGGAGCGCGACCACAAGGAAGGCCTCTCCCGCACGCCTCATTCATCCTCGGTGCAAGGTGCTACTGCCCAAGGCCCTGCGCTTGCTCAGGGAACCGTACACCCCGTTGCCGCAGCCATACCTCCCGCCGCAAGTGATGGAGGCTGGGATGCGCCGGCTAATGGCAGCACCCAGCAGCATCCTGCCGCACCTGTGGCTACAAGCTGGGATAACGAACCGGCTCAAGGCTTCGCATCATCTGGTGACGCACCCGCTTCTGAACCTCCGCAGGTTTCTTCGCCTCAGCGCATCGCGCAGAATGCCACAGAATCTTCTGACGTATCTGCCATATCCGTGGATCACGTAGCACAGGTCAATGCATCGGCACCCAACGCCGGCGAGAGTGCTGCTCCGTCAGAAAGAGAGAACAAACCTTCTTCTCAGAGCGACAGTGCTTCTACCGGCGCGCATGCGGAACAGCCTCAGGTCCCTGCTGCTCAGCAGACCGGTGATCACGCCACTGCTTCTCCCGAACTGTCTGAGGATTCTGCAGCAAGCGTGGC
This sequence comes from Actinomyces vulturis, assembly GCF_001687305.1. Classification (GTDB taxonomy): domain Bacteria; phylum Actinomycetota; class Actinomycetes; order Actinomycetales; family Actinomycetaceae; genus Actinomyces; species Actinomyces vulturis. The sequence continues at coordinate 596,965 of NZ_KV700385.1, read as the reverse complement.
TCATCGTCCTACTAAGGGCGGTGGTGACTCAGAGATGATACGTGGACGATGGGAAGAAGTTCTTGAATCTGTGAAGCGTTCGCGTCGTGCTACCTGGGCTTTGGTGGGACCGCACGTTCAGCCCGGCTCCTTCGACGGCACCACCCTCACGCTCATCTTCCCCTCGCAAGGACTCCTCAACGCATTCGAGCGTGGAGGTCACCATGACGTGATGATCCGTGCTCTCCACGATGCACTCGGTATCCAGGCTGATGTTCAGCCCATCGTAGGAAATGGTGGAGGCGCAAGCGCTACCAGTGATGGATCCCCTTTTGATCGACCCGGCCACCAGGCCGTAGACACCTCCGGGATCCCCGACGGCCCTGAGCCCTTCGATGAGAATCCAGGCGAGCCTGAGGAGCACTCAGGATGGGGCGCTTCTGCCGTACCGCCACGCACCGACTCTGCTCACACTGAGCTCGATCAGGCGTATCACTCTGTGCCCGCTCAAGTCTCCCGGCCTACACCTTCTCAGCCACCTGCACCTGTAATGCGGGCCCAGGAAGTGCAGAGCAGTCAGGTTGGTAACGATGGCTTGGGCCCCGTGGCTCCTCTCGGTTCGTCTGAACCGGATGTGCCCAGTGCACAGGGCTCCAACGAGACCTTTGATGATCCTGCTCTAGCAACCGTTCATCGCCTTCATCCCTTGCCTACGCTTCCCCAACAGACACGTCCGGCATCAGCATCAAGCCCCGAACACGCTGCTACTGTTCAAGGTCGCTCTGGTCAGCCTGATCGTGGTGCATCTGCGCCAGGTAGTGTCCCCTCGGCACCTGGTCCTGCGCAACCAGCCTCCCCCTCTACACCTGCCGCTTCTGAATCAGATGAGTGGGGAGCAAGTGCTACTGACTGGGAACCCTCTTTCGTGGCTGAGGCTCGCCAGGCAGAAACTCAAGCCTCTGTGTCCTCCGCAGGCTCCTTCAGCCAGAGTTCCTCCGCACCTGAGCGCACCGGTGATGATTCCCCTGCCTCTGACTACACCGGCGACGATTCCCCCAAGGACTTTCCGACTGCTGAATTTGTCTCGGGCGTCAGCGCCTTAGGTGATAACCCGGATGACGATGAACTGCAGGGATGGGATACACCTTCCACCGCTTCAGACACGCAGTGGTCTGACGACGCGACATTCGTTACCCCCAGTAATACCTTTGCCTCCGCTGATTCCTTGCGTGCTCAGCCCACACCTGAAGCCAAATATAAGGCCCCAGAATCGCTCACGCCGCCCACGGACATTACGCGGGACAACCCCACCGCCAACACGTGGGATACGTCCACGGCAACCACCTGGGAGACCCCCACTGCTACGACCTGGGACAGCAACACCACTACTTCGTGGGAAAGCCCTGCCGTACCCGAACAGCAAACACCACAAGCTACGCCTGCAGCACCTTTCGCCTCCGATAGTGATGAATGGACTCCGCCGCCCGGTTCGCGCATGGCTCAGGCCGTCGCAGCAGCCCGCGCAGCGGCCGCAGTTGCTGGAAGTGGCGACACGGCGTCGGGATACGAATGGAATGGAGCGCCTCGGGTGGCTCCGGAAGACGACGTTATTAGTGACGACGATCCGGACGCTGAAGAAGCTGGCGTGGTAGGAGTCGATGTGGTCACCCGTATTTTGGGTGCCACGATTCTTGAAACAGTCACCGTGGAAGGACGCTGATATGGCAGCCGTATATGAAGGTGCCGTTCAGGACCTCATTGACGAACTGGGCCAGTTGCCTGGTGTGGGTCCGAAAAGTGCTCAACGCATCGCCTTCCATATCCTCGCCGCAGATAAAGCCGACGTAGAGCGTCTTTGTGCTGCTCTCAGTGTCGTGAAAGCCAAGGTGCAATTTTGTGAAATCTGCGGCAACGTCTCGGAGGGACCGCAGTGTGCTGTATGCCGCGATCCGCGCCGCGACCCCAGTGTCCTGTGTGTGGTGGAAGAACCCAAGGACGTGGTGGCCATTGAGCGTACCCGCGAATACCGAGGTCTCTACCATGTGCTTGGCGGTGCCATTAACCCCATGAACGGGGTGGGCCCCGATGACCTGCGTATCCGCCAATTGCTTACTCGGTGCAGTGATGCGCGTGTGGAAGAAGTCATCCTTGCCACCGATCCAGACATTGAAGGTGAAGCAACCGCCACCTACCTCACGCGCATGCTGCGCACCATGGAAGTGCCCGTCTCTCGCCTCGCATCCGGCCTGCCTGTGGGGAGTGACCTTGAGTATGCCGATGAAGTGACCCTCGGCCGCGCTTTTGAGGGTCGACGCCGTGTGGACAGTTAAGACTTTTTCTCCCCTTTCCACAACAAGAGTGGCAGTGACCACATCGTGTACTGCTGAATTATTGACTTAGTACATTAGAACGTATGCTGGACCAGGATTGCTCAGCAATCAGCACCGGGATAGCCGTCCCTACGCAGACAAACAAGGAACAGCCCTATGGCTCTCGTGGTCCAAAAATACGGTGGATCCTCCGTCAGTGATCTCACCGCGATCAAACGCGTCGCTCAACGCGTCGTCGATACCCAAAAAGCAGGTAACACCGTGGTGGTGGTGGTCTCCGCCATGGGTGACACTACCGACGATCTCCTTGATATGGCTGGCGAAATTACTCGTCACGCCCCAGCCCGCGAAATGGACATACTCCTGTCTGCTGGTGAGCGCATCTCCATGGCCCTGCTTGCTATGGCCATCAACGAACTGGGTGTTTCTGCCCAGGCCTATACCGGTGCCCAAGCAGGTGTACGTACCGATGCCCACTACGGACGAGCCTCCATCGTGGGTGTTCTTCCTGAACGAGTAGCCCGTTCTCTCCATGATGGTGCTATTGCCATCGTCGCTGGATTTCAAGGTGTTAATGAATTTGAGGACACCACCACCCTTGGACGCGGAGGTTCAGACACTACGGCCGTGGCACTAGCAGCCGCACTTAATGCGGACGTTTGCGAAATTTATACTGACGTGGACGGCCTTTTCACTGCCGACCCCCGAATCGTTCCTAGCGCCCGACGCATCGAACGCCTTTCCAGTGAAGAAACCCTCGAAATGGCAGCACACGGAGCAAAAATCCTGCACCTGCGAGCCGTGGAATACGCGCGACGCTATGGCGTGGCCCTGCACGTGCGCTCCAGTTTCTCAGACAAAACCGGTACCTGGATCTACGACGGACACTCGCCCACCACCCCCAGCGTGATTCCTCGCCTCGACATCCACCAGCCCACACCACTCACACCCATTGAAGGTATCCCCTCATGCGCCGTCCAGGCCCCAGACTCCAAGGAACAGACCGTGGAAACTCCTATCATCAGCGGCATTACTCATGACCGAAGCATGGACAAAATCACCGTGGTGGGCGTGGACGATACCCCCGGCTTCGCTGCACAAATCTTCGCCATTGTGGCTGGAGTAGGAGTCAGCGTGGACATGATCGTCCAGGACGCCACCTCCAACCGTGGTGGAAAAGCCAACATCTCCTTCACCATCCCGGAAGCAGACTCCCAAACTGCACTCGATGCTCTTATCGCAGCCCAAGATGAACTGGGATTCGAAGCACTCGAATTCAACAATGACATCGGCAAACTTGCTCTTGTTGGTGCTGGCATGCGCTCCCACCCGGGTGTGTGTGCTCAACTTTTCCAAGCATTACGCGAAGCTGGTATCAACATTCACATGATCGCTACCTCGGAAATCCGTATATCCGTCATGGTGGACCTCGATGACCTGGACCATGCCGTGCGTTCAGTCCACACCGCCTTCGGCCTAGACAGCCCCCATCGTGAAGCCATTGTCTACGGAGGTACTGGCCGATGAGCAGCACCTCTTTGACCCTTGCAGTGCTTGGCGCCACCGGACAAGTAGGCCGAGTCATCTGTCACCTCCTCGACGAGCGATCATTTCCCGCCACCACCCTGCGCCTGTTCTCCACCGCCCGTAGCGCAGGCACCACGATCACCTGCCTTGGGCACGAGGTAGTCGTTGAAGATGTAGAGACCGCCGACCTCAGTGGCATTGACATCGCCATCTTCTCCGCCGGAGGCGGCACCTCACTGACCTGGGCACCCCGCTTCGTTGAGGCCGGCGCAGTAGTCATCGACAACTCCAGCGCTTGGCGAAAAAACTCCGACGTGCCCCTCGTGGTCAGTGAAGTGAACCCAGAGGCTATCGCTGAGCGACCCTTGGGTATCATCGCCAACCCCAACTGCACCACCATGGCGGCCATGCCTGCCCTCAAAGTCCTTCACGACGCTGCGGGATTGAGTCGCCTCATCGTCTCCACCTATCAGGCCGTCTCGGGCTCCGGACGTGCGGGGGTGAACGAACTAACTAACCAAATACGTACCGTGGCCGAGCAGGCCATTGAAAATCTCGCCGTGGATGGAAAGGCCATATCTTTCCCCGCGCACCAGACCTACGTGGACACCATCGCTTTCAATGCTGTGCCCTGGGCAGGTGCTTTGGTTGACGATGGCAGTAACGAGACGGACGAAGAACAAAAACTTCGTAACGAATCCCAAAAAATTCTCGGAATCCCGGACTTGAAAGCCTCATGCACCTGCGTGCGTATCCCAGTTTTCTCTGGACATGGTTTATCCATTAATGCTGAGTTTGAACGGTCCCTCACAGCCGAGCAGGCAACTAAGTTACTGAGTCAAGCGCCAGGAGTGAGGCTGGTTGACGTACCCACCCCCCTCAAAGGTGCAGGCGTCAACGGAACTCTCGTGGGCCGTATCCGCCAGGACCAAGCGGTTGATGAAAACCGAGGCCTTTCCTTCTTCGTTGTGGGAGACAACTTGCGTAAGGGTGCAGCACTCAACGCCGTAGAACTGGCTGAACTTGTTGCAATAGAACTTGCTGAACAGCACTAGACGTCAGGCATAGTGTTCACAAAACTGATGTTTTATACAGCACTTTTCTTAGTTCACAAATGAAATAGGCCCTGAAGTGAACGAGGAAAATCTTGCGGCGATCTGTGGAATGAATACGTAACCATTCTGGTTGTCATGGATGGAAGAGGCGCCCAGGCGCTACATAGACCTAACAGGAGAAACCTTCGTGGCAACCCTCGAAATCACCGCAGAAAACTTTAAAGAAACCATCAGTAAAGATGGAATCGTCGTGCTGGACTTTTGGGCACCCTGGTGCGGTCCCTGCCGTCAGTTCGGCCCCATCTTCGAAAAGGTCAGTGAAGCACACGCAGACATGACCTTCGGTAAGGTCAACACCGAAGAGCAGCAGCAACTCGCCGGTGCTCTGGCCATCACCTCCATCCCCACCCTCATGGTGTTCCGTGATGGAGTCCTCGTCTTCCGTGAAGCTGGCGCACTACCCGCACCCGCACTGGAAAACCTCATCGAGCAGGTTGAAGGTCTTAACATGGATGAGGTCCGTGCAGAGATGGCCAAACAGCAAGAACAGGCCTGATACACAACACAGCATCCATCTGCCGTGTCGGCAACGGATAAGCATAAGTGTTCCCGGAGAGAACACTGACCTGAGGGGGCGCGAGCTAAGCTCGCGCCCCCTCAACGTTGATAGTGAAAAGAACATGCCCGAAGACATCAGCGACGAATGAGTTATTGCTTCAGAGTTGCTGACGCCGCAGCACGAGCAGCAACAGGCGCTGCCTGAGCGATACGTTCTAACTCCTCATCCCCGTGAGCACCACTGACAAACCAGGCTTCAAAGTTCGAGGGCGGCAAGTTCACCCCGGCATCAACGAAAGCATGGAAAAAGGCGGGGTAACGCCAGGTTTGCGCCAACTGAGCCTGCTCATAGGAATGGACCGGTGCGCCCTCAGGGGTAAAGAAGAAAGAGAACAGTGAGCCGGCGCGACCAACCCAGTGCCCCACACCTTCAGCAGTCAGCGCACTACTGACCACATCAATAATCTGATCTGCCACAGAATCGAGATGGCGGTACAACCCCTCATCACACAAGGTAAGCGTAGCCGCACCGGCAGCAGTGGCCAGAGGATTACCTGACAGTGTCCCCGCCTGGTACACCGGGCCTACAGGAGCAAGAAGATCCATCACATCTGCCCGGCCGCCGAGTGCAGCAAGAGGCATGCCGCCGCCTACCACCTTGCCGAAGGTAAACAGGTCAGGCACCCAGGAAGCTTCAGTAATCGACACGGTGGGAACCGGGGTGAAGGGAGAGTCGTATGCTTCTAGCCCCCACATACCCGAGGGCGCCACACGGAAGCCACTGAGCACCTCATCAGCAATCATCAAGGCACCATACGAACGAGTAATCCGCCGAATCTCCGCATTAAACCCTTCAACAGGCTCCACTACGCCCATATTGGCTGGCTGCGGCTCAGTGATGACAGCGGCAATCTCACTACCACGCTCAGTGAAGCACTCCTCCAAAGCGGTCACATCATTGAAGGGCAGCACAATCGTGTTGGCAGTAATCGACGCCGGAACACCAGCGCACTCGGGCAAACCCCCCGTGGCCACGCCACTGCCCGCCGCAGCAAGAAGTCCGTCGCTATGACCGTGGTAGCAGCCAGCAAACTTCACCACCAGGTCGCGACCCGTGGCGCCGCGAGCCAAGCGAATCGCCGTCATCGTGGCCTCCGTGCCCGTAGACACGCAGCGCACACGCTCAGCAGCAGGAACGCGCTGGCGAATCATCTCCGCCAAACGCACCTCACCTTCCGTAGGAGCACCAAAACTTAACCCTTTGCGCGCAGCATGTTCCACGGCGTTAAGAACCTCAGGGTGAGCATGCCCCACAATTGCTGGCCCCCAACTGCCCACCAGATCGACGTAATCACGTCCCTCCACATCCCACACCCTTGGGCCGCGAGCATGGTCAATGAACAGGGGAGTGCCACCCACGCTGGCAAAGGCGCGCACCGGCGAATTCACTCCGCCAGGAATGAGTACTTGAGCGTCATGGAAAAGAGAATCGTTGGTTAGTGTCATGGTTGCCCCCAATGGTGGTGAGGTGAATAGCAGATGATTCGGGTGGAGTTCGATGTTCGGGATTCCTGAAATGCGTGAAGAAGAGCGATATTCAGCGATACGAATACGTCGTTGGAGTAGTGGACGCTCATGAAATGAAACTCTGGAGCGTCATGACAAGCGACGAGTTCCATCGCCTACCACTCCACTGTGGGCAAGATGCTTGTGGCTGCTTCAAGTGCCCAATAGGTGAGCACTACGTCCGCTCCTGCTCGCACGATCCCGGTTAAGGACTCAGAAATGACGCGCTCGCGGTCAATCCAGCCCCGTTGGGCTGCCGCCTCCACCATGGCATACTCGCCAGAGACTTGATATGCAGCCACAGGAACAGGGCTGACTCGCGCAACCTCAGCTAGAACATCGAGATAAGGGCCGGCAGGCTTGACCATCACCAGGTCCGCACCCTGCTCAACATCAAGCAAAGCCTCACGAACACCCTCGCGCCCCTGGGCAGGATCCTGCTGGTAGGTGCGTCGATCGCCTTGGAGGGTGGAACCCACAGCCTCACGGAAGGGCCCAAAGTAGGCCGAGGCGTACTTGGCTGAATAGGCCAAAATCGCCACATCTTCAAAACCATGGTCATCGAGAACTTGACGAATGACGGCGACCTGTCCATCCATCATTCCTGAGGGTGAGACCATGTGAGCGCCGGACTCAGCCTGCGCCAGAGTCATGGCTCCATAGAGGGGAAGAGTAGCGTCGTTATCGACCACCACAGGGGCGTCATCTGCGGTTCGCCACGGCTGCTTAGCAGGGGTAAGTACACCGCAATGCCCATGACTGGTGAATTCATCCAGGCAGGTGTCCGCGCAAATAACCAAGCCGTCACCCACCTCTTCGCGCACTGCCGTGAGCGCTCGATTGAGGATTCCCTTGTCGTCCCAGGCCTGACTACCTCGTTCGTCACGGCGCTCGGGAACACCGAAGAGGTCAATACCGCCAACACCTGCTTCTGCGCATTGCACCACGTAAGCCCTGAGGGAGTCGATAGTGTGCTGAACCTGACCGGGCATGGCCTCAATAGGTTGCGGGGAAGATATTCCCTCACGCACGAACAGGGGAGCCATGAGTTGGCTGGGGTGAACGTGAGTGGAGCGCACTAGTGCCCGAATAGCAGGAGTTGTCCGCAGACGCCGTGGCCTGACCGTGGGAGAAAATGAAGAGTTGCGTAGGGGATTGGTAAGTGACGGCATAGTCAGGCTCCTTGATTGTCGAAGGACATGGATGAATGGGGCTTCGTGGTGTGTAATGCCAGGGCTACTGCGGTGCACACGTCATCAGGAGACGGTGAAGCCGCTGGTGGCATGACCACGAAGCGCTGAAAGAGGCGAAGAGCGTCAGGGTTTTGGCAGTGGTTGTTCGTGATGCTCTGGTGTTCTGCAGTATGTGAGCGATGCGCGCTATCTGCGCTATCTGAACTAGTTGCACGATCTGCGCTATTCGGACCATCTGGACTATCTGGGGTAACTGGGTTATCTGCGCTATCGGGCCTATCCGGGTTAGTGGCGTTATCGGCGTAGGCAGATGCGAGGGGAGCAGTGCCCTCGTGTGCAGAAACCTGAGAACCAGTCCGAGCGGTGAGGGCGCGACGAAGAATGTGAACACAGTCTTCAGCAGTTTGAGGGCCAAGGGTGACGATGGGAATGGGCGATGAAGCAGGGGAAATATCAAGTGTGCCTGCATCTTTGATGCAGGCACACATCACGTCCACTAGCCCTCGCATCGCACTTCCTGCAGTAACCACAATGGCATCCATCTCACCGGCTACTACTCTTTGGAATACGGTTGGGTCTAGATAATTGGCAGAAATCGTGGTGTATACGGGATATTGAACAACTTCCCACCCGGCACGTGAGGCTTTATCAGCAATAGTGGAACGAGTAAGCGCTGAGCCGGGTATGGCGACCTTTCCCCTGATGGAGCGCCGGTGAGAGGCCTCGTAATCAATGACGTGATGAATGACATCCTCACCCCCGCCAATGCCTACTACATGAGGCTGATGATCGGTAGCAGCGCTCCATGCCTGCGCTGTGCGAGCACCGACCGCCGCCACGTGAAGCCCCTGGGATAGTGCGGAGTGAATGGCATGAACAAACAGGGCAGGATTTGATTGATAAAGAACCTCAACCGTGCGAGGACTGGTCAGGACTAACCACTCCCATTCACCAGATGCGCAGGCTTTAAGTACTGTCTCCCTCGCAGTTACAGGCCACGGCTGAATGCGAGTCACAGCCACGGATTGCACAACAGCGCCACGAGCACTGAGCGCATCGGCTAGGCGATCATGGGCCAATTGTCGAGTAAGAAGAACACGAGCACCATTAAGTGAGGGGAGTGAACCGACTAAGTCAGCACCAAATTGATGTGTACCGCTCATTCGTTTCTCCTGGCCGGAGCAAATTGTGCGTCGCAGGCCGCAATAATCTCCTGCGCGCCTTGAGCGCGCAAAGACTCCGCCACCTCATGACCCAACTCCTTGGCTCCAGTCATGGTGAGATCCACTGTGGAGAATTCGGCGTGAAGGAGACTTACGGCGTCGGGAGATAGAAGATGAGAAGTCAGCACCAGGTGACCATCAACCACCCGGGCCCACGCACCCACGGGGGTGGCGCAGCCGGCGGATAGATCACGCATGAGCGTGCGCTCAGCATGAACCGTCATCATCGACACCTCATCGTTAATCCACGACAAAGCCTGGCGAATCTCCTCATCTGCCTCCCGGCACTCCACTGCTAAGGCACCTTGTGCAGGAGCAGGTACGCACACAGATGGATCTAGCACCTCACTAACCCAGCCATCCAAACCAAGACGCTGCAAACCAGCCACTGCTAACACCACCGCATCCAGATCGCCCGGGTTGCCATGATGGGGTTCTTTACCAGTCACATCACCGCGTAACTGATCATGGTGAAGAACCTCGGGGAACACCCGAACTAAGCGAGTGGGTACATTGCCGCGAATATCCACACACTGAAGATCGGGGCGTAGGTAACGAATCTGAGCTGATCGTCTTGGCGAACCAGTCCCCACCGTCGCTCCGCTGGGCAGAGTCATGAGAGTGAGACCATCACGAGCGCACAACGCATCGGCCACATCCGCGCGAGAAGGAATCGCTGCAATAGTCAGACCCACACAGGGTTGCGTGGGCACATCCTTGAGCGAATGCACTGCCAGATCACATTGACCATCTAGCAAAGCACTGCGCACCTTGGCCGCGAATACACCAAGCCCACCTAGCGATGCGAGGGACGCCCTAGATGAGTCACCTACCGTGCGAACTGGAGTGAGTTCCACGTTCACGTTCATGCCGTGAGTACCTGCAGCCGCCTGAAGGGAACGAGCTACGAGGGAGGACTGCGTACGTGCTAGATCCGAGCCGCGCGTGCCTAAACGCAGGTGGGGAGGAAGGGAAAAATGGTGACTTTCGGGTGACGATGCCGTAGGAGTCGTGGTTGTTATGTTTTGTGCCCTTATGGGCCTGGTTGCAGATGCGCTCCCATCTTTCAGATCGGAGGACATCAATGAATCAACGCAGGCGGCTGCATGAGTAACTGCTGCATGAACTCCTGAACCACTGACCCATGCTCCGCATAATCCCAGGTTTGGTAGGGCTCGGACTTCACTGAGCAGAGTATTGATGCGCTCGCGGTAAGCAGGAGTGAAAGGAGGCAAACTGCCATCCCAGCGTGCATGACTATGAGCGACCACCATGTCTGAGTGAATCGGAATGCCCATGATGAGGGAAGCATCGTGACAAGCCTGCTCAATGCTCACCGTATTGCGATGCCCGTATGACAGGCGTAGCACGTGGTAGTCCGCAGGTAGTTGTGCTGCCATCCATGGCCATTTTGCCGTGAGGTGACTTAGCGCTTTCGCTCCTACCGGGCAGAAATCGTCAGAGTGGCCTGGAGCAACAATCGCTCCGCTCCCCAAGGGAGCACCATTGAGGGCTGGACAGTGAAGAAGAAGATTGACTCGCCCCACAGGAGCGCCGGAAGGAACATCTACATGTGTGCTCACCATATTGGCGAGCACACGTTGTGCGGCATTTGCATTGCATGCCACCACAAGACGCTCAGCATGAACCACATAGTGCTCGCCTGCAGCAACAGGCTCGGCACCAGGAGTGGGGCCAGGCTGTGTGGGTGCAAGGCTCACCTCCCATCCGTCTGCTACTTGATGGCACTGCTGTGCCCCTGTCCGGGTGAGTACATTGCCGCCGTGTGCGCGCACATGCTCCACAAGAAGCGAGACTAGACGTGCCATTCCTCCTTCGATACTCACGTCACCACCCGCGCGAGCATTCGCCCGAAGGGTAGCTACGGCGTCACTTAAACTGCCGTGCTTGCGCAGTGCTGGACGGAGAAAAGGCAGCACACTGTCACAATCCAAGCGTGCCGGATCGGCGGTATAAATCGCCGACATCATGGGGGAGAGTAAGTTTTCACAAACCCCCTTGCCCATCCGTGCGGTCACTAGATCGCTGACGCTTATTCTTTCTGCATCGACTTCATGCCCCAAGGGTTTTTGGTCAAGCTGATGTGCTTCATAGGCTGCAGCACTGCCGATAATCCGTTGCACATCAGTGGCCAACGGGTTCGCAGGAATGCCAAGAAGAGAGTGTTGGGGGAGAGGTAATGCTGCCCACTTACGCTGCTGCGGGGCAGTGAGTGGCGCGTCATCAGCGGGATGAGTAAACAAGTACGCCCCACCACCGCACGGCGTGAGCACATCAAGGCCAAAGGAGTCGAGTAATTCGCTCATCACTCCGCCACGGTCCACGAATCCTTCAGCACCTAAATCAATATCGACGCCGATTAACCCACTCTCAGAGCTCATCATCTGTCGGTCTGCATTATTTTCAGGTGTTTTCGGGGTGTTAGTAAGGGGGCGTTCGTCTGATGTAGGTGCACTGAGATGAGTGCCCGCAATGAGTCCACCTGCGTAACCACGAGCCTCTACCACCCATGGGACAAGCCCATAGTCGATTGCTCGCCATGCCGCAGTTAATCCAGCAATGCCGCCGCCGATAATCAACACATCAACGTGTTGAGGGATTTGATGACTCATAGCGCCACTCCCACATCCATCACATCAAGTCCTAGACCATTGACATTCCACTCAGTATGTTCATCACGGTTAACACGCTCGGCCCACTGAGGATCACCATGAACACGGGCCACTATCCGTGTTAGCACCTGTGGATCAGTATCTTTAGGTACACCATGACCGAGATTGACGATATGCCCCGCAGCGTTGCGCCCCTGTTCCATGCAGGAATCAACATGCTGAGCAATGACCTCCCATGGAGCACGCAATACGGCAGGATTGATATTGCCTTGCACGCACATGGCACGTTTGGGTTGGGCCTCATGTAAGGCAATGCGCTCATCCACACCAATTCCTTGAATTGACGGATGTAACGATGCCATCTGCGGTAAAAGAGTCGCGCTTGCAGTACCAAAATGAATAACAGGAACCGGTCTGCCAAGAGTAGGGCTGACAGCCTGGGAAGCAATCTCCAATGTCAATGCGGAATATGGCGCAACGTATTGCTCATACAACTCAGGACTCAATGAGCCAGCCCACGAATCAAAGAGTTGAGCAACACTTGCGCCCGCCTCAATCTGCAAGGCCAAGAACTCGCCACTCACTGTGGCACACCAACGCATGAGTTCATCCCAAGCCGCATGATCAGACAGCATCAAACCCCGTGCAGCTAAGTGATCCCTACTAGGCTTGCCTTCCACCAAGTAGGCGGCCAAAGTAAATGGAGCTCCAGCAAAAGCAATGAGGGGCGTCCATCCCCATAATCCTCGACTTTGAGCCAGCCCAGACAAAGAACGCTCACATACCTCACCACGGTCTACTCCGTTGCTGCCGACTACTAACTCGGGAGATGAAGGTGGCTGTGAGGGCGTACCCAACTCATTAATGACCCTGGTGACGGCTTGGACAAGGCGGTGTGTGGCGTCGGAGGAAGGGAGAGTGGAACCAGTAAAAGGGAGAGTGCCTGTGCCGAAGGAATGAGTAGTCAGAATAGCGATATCTGCCGCGCTTGCTGCAGGGGTTTTGATGGTGGGGCCTACTCCGGGATCGATATGTACATCTACGCCGCTTAGCAGGAGCGGGGTCATGATGTCGGAAAAGAGGATGGCGGCGTCCACGCCGTGGCGGCGTACCGGTTGGAGTGTGGCTAGTGCCGCCACATCTGGCATGAGGCAACACTCGAGCATCGAGGCGTGAGTTCGTTGGCGTAGCGCTCGATATTCGGGTAAGGAACGGCCTGCCTGACGCATAAACCAGACGGGTGTGCGTATGGGGGTGGGTAATTCAGTGAGCAATGCGTGATGAAGAGAAGACCATTTATCTTCTCTTTCTTTTTTCGTCACAAAAACCTCCTGAATATCTGTCAGAAAAGAAAAAGGCATCATGTCAGAATTGTCATGACGCAACGTCATTTTTCCTATTCTTTTGTTGTCATACCAACGAAAATAAGTGGTGAAATTATTCTGAACAATATGTCAGATAATTGTGATTTCACGTTATTCGCGCTGACGCACTGAAATGTCTGAATTCAATGCTTAAATATAGCCGTTGTGACAATTCATGTGTTTTACGTTGACCATCGTGACGGCCTAGAGTGCGTTGCTCACCTCGCAGCAACTACTAGCGGGCTTGGTACCACGCTGCGTGCTTTGCCGAGCGTGCGCGGTGCCATGGTCCTGCACACCTGCAACCGACTGGCCCTCTACCTTGACCATGATGATCAGCGTGGTGCAGCCGGAGGTTCGCAAAACCCCTACAGGTGTGACGAACACGTTCATAGCGGTGGTAGCGCGACCAGCGCCGTACGTCAGGTGCCCAACGAACTCGCTCCAGCAGTAGCCGGAATTCTGGGAACTGAAGCCACAACGCTTCACCATCGCAGTGGCGTGGAAGCACTCCGCCATCTTTTCGCCACCACTGCAGGTTTGGAATCAATGGTGATTGGCGAACGTGAAATCGCTGGTCAAGTGCGGCGCGCAGCAACATTAGCCGCTCAAGAAGGCACTCTCAGTTGTGACTTGGGTCGAGCTGTCGATCATGCCAGTGCATGTTCCAGGCGTATTGCTCGCAACACTACCTTGGCATCCCTTGGCCGCTCTGTGGTGGGCGTAGGGCTCGAGATCTCCCTTCAGCACATGGGCCGCACAACCCTTAATCCTCATGACCGCATTCTTGTTGTGGGAACAGGTGCTTACGCAGGTGCCACCGTGACGCACCTGCGTGAGATGGGTGCTCAGCGCATTAGTGTGTATTCCCAATCGCAGCGTGCTGAGCGCTTTGCTCAAGGGCGTGGCCTCAGCGTGATATGCGAGGATGAACTTATCCCTGCCTTAGCTGCCAGCGATCTTGTGGTGACCTGCCGTGGACTTGGCCAGCCCATCATTACTCGGGATCTCACCACCCAAGGTCTTTCCATTCGCCCCCAATCGCAGGGACCATTGCACATTCTTGACCTCGCGCTTCGCCCTGATACTGCTGCCGATGTGGTGGGTATGCACCACGTGGACTATGTGGGATTAGCTGACATTCAGCGCTTCATTGGCCCGGTCCGCCGCGATGACATTTCCCAGGCTCAAGCGCTACTCGAAGAAGGGCTTGACGCCTTCCTTCAAGACCTGTCAGCGCGTCAGGCTGATCCGGTTGTCATTGCTATTCGTGACTATGTTGCTGCTGTGGTGGAGGAAGAACGTCAATCCCTGGCTGCTCATGCCGTCTCTCCGCCCGGGCAGGACGCGCCTATGATTGCTCTTCATGACGCTGACCGGGCACTTCGCCGTATCGCTGGGCGTCTCCTTCATCACCCCACTGTGTTGGCAAAACAAGCAGGACGCGAGGGCTATATCGACGATTACATGCGTGCACTCAAACTCGTTATGGGGATCGATATTGATAACGCTCATTCACAACCAACCCCTGGCTCCGTGCCCCACTTCCATGAAAGAGACGACTGCACCATTCATGCCGTTACCCAAATGAAAGCAGGACGATGACACGAACTAACCAGGAAACGATCGCCCCCTATCAGGCCGTTGTCATCACTTCTTATGGTGGCCCTGATGGGCCAGATGCGGTACTACCGTTCATGCGAAACGCCACTTTCGGCCGAGGTATCCCTGATGAGCGACTGATAGAAGTCGCGGGTCACTATCACCGTTGGGATGGGGTTTCACCCATTATTGAAAAAACAGAGCAACTGCGCAGTGATGTGGCTGAGGAATTAATACGTCGAGGAATTGACGTGCCTGTCGTGGTGGGGAACAGAAACTGGCATCCTTTCCTCTCAGCCACGCTGGCGAATCTGGCGGATGAGGGGCGCACTCATGTGCTCAGCCTTCCTACCAGCGCTTTTGCGTCATACTCTGGATGCCGCCAGTACTGGGAGGATATTGACCGAGCCACCGCATATGTAGCCGGAAAAAAACTTGAACCCCGTAATGGTGAGAGCCTTGCCGAGCGAGTTCACCCCATTCAGATGCATGTCGATAAGGTGCGCCCTTACTTCAACACCAGTGGTTTCGTTGAAGCCAATGTCCAAGCTGTCATTGATGCTTATGACTCTTTGTGCGCTGAGGGAATCGCGTCGCAGGATGTGGCTCTACTTTTTGTTACTCATTCCATTCCTCTGGGCATGGAAAAAGGTAGTGCGCCTCGTAGTGATGAGACTGATCTTGGTGATGCACCGAGTGCGGATAGCGAAGTTGCCTACATTCAGCAGCATCACGATCTCGCCACAGTGCTTATGGATGAGATTCGCTTGCGCATGCGGGAACGCTCTGTTTGCGATTACTCATTGGTCTATTGCTCTCGCTCGGGACCGGCTCAGGCCAAGTGGCTTGAACCTGATGTTAATGATGCGATTGAGCAGATTGCTGCCGAGAGTCCTGAGATTCGCGCGGTGATCGTAGCTCCTATTGGTTTCATCTGTGACCACATGGAAGTAGTTTTCGATCTCGATACTGAGGCGGCGGAAACAGCTCATGACCACCATTTGGCCTACCGCCGTGCTGCCACTGCAGCGGACAATCCTGCATTCATCACGTCTGTGGTGGATCGTTTACTTGAGCGCGCAGCTTTAGCCCGAGGTGAGGATGTGAACCTCACCAGTGTGACTGGTCGGGGACCCTTCCATACGGTTTGCCCCGCAAGCGCGTGTACCACGATTACTCATCACCGCGGGAATACGCACGATCTGAAACCTCATGTCATAGCACCAATGAAGGAGAACTCTCATGAGTGAATCGCACTACCAGCACGACCCGCGCGATGCCGCCCACGTGGATATCGATGCTGTCAACGACAATAATCATTATGCTCTGTGGGCCGTATTTCGCTTGGAGAGCCCCTTGCCGGCAGATCGTGCCGACACCATTGCGAGCTTCAGTGCGCAATATGTGACTGACTCTGGTGTGACAACGCGCGGTTGGTACGACGTTGGTGGTTTCCGCTCCGACGCCGATCTCATGGTGTGGTGGATTGATGACGATCCCAGTGTGCTTCAGGATGCATACCACCGCCTACGTCGCAGCGAGTTGGGTGGTTACCTTACCCCTGTTTGGAGCGTCATGGGACTTCACACTCCTGCAGAGTTTAATCGCAAGCATATTCCGGCATGCTTCGGCGGTGTGGTCCCCCGTGAATGGTGTATGGTCTACCCCTTCGTCCGCTCCTATGACTGGTACTTGCTTCAACCTGAGGAACGTAGCCGCATCATGGCCGAGCACGGCCGTAACGGATTCAGCAAGTATCCGGATGTTAATGGCTCAACTTTGGCGACTTTCGGTATGAGTGATTATGAGTGGATTTTGGGCTTTGAAGCCGATTCTTTAGATCGTCTTGAGGGCGTCATTCATCATCAGCGTTACACCGAGGCGCGCCTTCATGTACGTGTGGATACGCCATTCTTTACTGGTCAGCGCGTAGAACCTGAAGAATGGGCAATGCGTCAACCTACTCGTTGACGGGGGATGGATATTACTGAACCTTTTTGTCAATGAGGGTGGGGGCGCGTGCGTATGCACGCGCCCCCACCCTGGTAGTTCCCCCTCATTGGAACACTTATGGCACTAGCAGGAACAGTTATTGCCGCTCTGCGTAGTGATGTTAGAAATCAAGAGCATCATGGAGTTGGCGTTGACGTTGTTTGGGCTTAGCGGTTTAAGTCCGTTGTAGTAGCGGAACACGATGGTGTGGGGTTGATCCGGGTTTTCAGTGGACCATGTGCATTCAACGGTGCCGCGGGGGCTTTTGAAAATGGGGTAGGAACTATCTCCCTTGTTCGGGGTGACAGAGTTATCCTGCATGGCAATTTGTTTACTGTTGTCAATGACGAGGCGGTCGCTACCGTCTTCTTGAACTGCACGCATGGTGACGCCGGGAGTATCGAACTCTACGACGTCGCGATATTGGCCTAGGTCTCGGCCAGAGTCAATGTTGGACAAATAGAACTTTGCGCAGGTGACGCCTGCGGGAATGGTTAGCGTAATCCGCTGGCCTTTGCTGTTGTCTTTGGTTTGCCAAAGGAAGATTGCTGTGGTGAAGGCGTTATTTTGTGTGTTGGGTAGTGCAAACTGGGGGCGTGCAACAGTCATGTTGCCTAGACGCTGGTGAGTACGGCCAAGGGCCACAGCGCTGACTGAAATACCGTTGCTGGTGATTACGCCAGCGCCTTCGGCGGGCCATTCGGTGGTGCTTGATTCGCATTGGGATGAGGCTATGGCAGGGGCTGGGCTTGCCATGATGATGGCAGGAATGGACCAGGCTGCGCCTTTAGCGATAGTGCGACGAGAAACGCCTTGTGCTGGTGTAGAAGTTGTGAAGGGAAGGGTAGGCATCGTTCCTGCTTTATGGGTGTTGGTCGTGTTGACGGGGGGTGACCAAAAGGGTGTTATCAGAATGTGCGATAACTTAGCAGGAACAAAAAGTCTTGTCTGATAAGTGATGCTTCTTTAGGTTTGACAAAGAAGATTGTCGAGGGTAGGTTGCTTGACTCTTACTCTCCCGCCGCTAAAGCGCGAGATTGTGCGGAAAACAGCCCGCAGTGAATATTGATAATTCTAAGTAATTAGAATTGAGGGTTCGGTAAGTTTGTCTATTGCGACAAACTTAAGGATGCTGTCGCGATCTTCTATGTCCTACGCCATATATTTCTTCAGTGACTATGAGGTCACATATGAGTTAACTCATGTTTATCGGTTGTGATTTTTTAAGAAAAAAATACTAATGGTGATTGTTAGTGAAACCTGACAGGGTGTGCTGGACTAATGAGCCATTCCCGTGCTGCAGTGATACGCGATGGCGCTGTTTGAGTGAGCGGGGAAGGTAGGTTATCGGGGTCAAACCACCCCACCTCCAATGATTCATCATCATTAACTCGAGCGTTGTCAGCTAAAGACTCATCGATCTGCGCAACGAAACAAATATCCATGAAGACACATTGGTCTCCATTAGGGAAAACCATTGGCTCTTCAGCACGAACCATACAGATCCCAAGAAGGTCAACCTCAAGGCCTGTTTCTTCAAGGCACTCGCGACGCGCTGCCTGACCGGGATGCTCCCCTGGTTCAGGGATGCCGGAAATAACTGACCACTTGCCGGTATCTGATCGGCGCCCGAGAAGAATTCGTCCGTCATTACGGAAAATAACAACCCCTATGCCGGGGAGCCAAAGTTGGTCGTGGCCAATTTTCTTGCGTAAAGAGAGGATGAATTCTGGGGTCGACATAACTCAACCTTAGTCAACCCGAATAACCTCAACCAGCCAGGAACAGCGTCGACGCAGTTGGCGTTCAAAACGCACCTTCATCGTCACCATGGCGGCAGGACAATCAGAGCATTGTCCGGTTAAGCGAATACTCACTACGCCATCACTGACATTAAGCACGTCAATGTGACCACCATGCGAGGCAATGAATGCTCCGAGAGAGCCTTGGGCAAGTTCCCTCGCCTCATCGAACAGCACCTCATCTGGCGAGGTGCCGCCATAGGAATCAGAAACTAAAGTGTGGGGAGTATTTGGGTCCTTCCCAAGACCAGAAGAACGATCTGATACTTTGGCCCCTTCCTCAGCTGGCGAATCGGCATGCCACAGGTGTGGCACGCCAAGACCATCCACTATTGCGCCACGAACACGTCCACCTTCGTTACTCCATGACAATCCAGGAGACAGAACAGTGAGGATGCTGCCGGAACGCACCACCACGGCGTCGAGAATATGCTCATCAAGGAGAGTCTGGAGAAGTGCAGGGGCCTTCGTGACAGGCCCACGACAAGGTAAATGGCCAGCCGGAATCACCCACTGAAGAACCGCAGGATCAGCGGTGGCGCGAGGGTGAGTAGGAACAACAGGCATCGAAGACTACATTAACGCGGCAACTACAGCACGGGAGAGTGCTGCAGCAACCCACGCCAATACAAACATGTACCCGTAGGCAATAGCAGGCCACTTCCAGGAACCCGATTCACGGCGCATTGCGCCAGCCGTGGCCATACACTGCATTGCGAACATGAAAAACACGAGAATCGAAGTCACCGTGGCAGGGTTGAACAAGGGATCGCCCGCCTTATTCGTGATCGTGTCACGCTGGTAGGTCATATTCGTCAGAGCGACTGCCGGCTCCTCAGGATCAGCAGCAGCGGCAATCTGCCCCAAGGTGGCAACGAAAGTTTCGCGTGCGGCCAGCGAGGACAAGATGGCCACATTGATACGCCAATCGAAGCCGAGAGGCTCGAAAATCGGGTCAACTGCGCGACCAATGGCAGCGCCGTAGGAATTGTTCATCACGTAGCGGGTCTGCTGGGCGTCCAGGAGGGTATCTAGTTCCTCAGAATCAGTGATGACCTCACCATCGTCATTAAGGATGGTGGACTGATCAGGATCCTCAATAGCCTGAGAGATAGCGGAACATTCCTTATCTGAGGCGCAGTAGGCATCGAAATCAGCATCAGAGCGTAGCGGAACGTTCAGCAGAACCCACAGAACAATGGTGGTGACGGTAATGATCGTACCGGCTTTCTTTAAGAAACCCTTGCAAGCATCCCAGACCATCATGAGGACAGTCTTGGGACGAGGAAGGCGGTACGGAGGCATCTCCATATAGAAAGGCAAGAGGACGCCGCCACGGTCAGTAATGTGCTTGACCACCCAGGCTGCGCCCATAGCGGCTACGGCGCCACCGAAATAGAGCAAGAACATGATTGTTCCTCGAGCACCGAAAGGGCCAAAGCGTGCGTTCTGGTCCACTAAGAGAGAAACCATGATGAGGTACACGGGCAGACGAGCTGAACAAGTCATTAAGGGGGCTGACAGCATGGTGGCCAGGCGATCCTTGGCGCTCGGTAAGGTACGAGTAGCCATAATGCCCGGAATTGCGCAGGCGAATGAGGAGAGCATCGCTACAAATGCACGTCCCTCAAGCCCAGCCTTGGCCATCACCCGGTCCATGAGGAAAGCTGCGCGGGACATGTAGCCCACTCCCTCTAATAGAGCGATGAGCAAGAACATGATGACGATCTGTGGGACGAACACAAGTACGCCACCTACGCCACCCACGAGACCATCGGCTAGTAGACCAGCAAGAAGTGGGTGAGAAGAATCCAGTGCGCCATGGATAAAGTCCCCCAAAGCGCCGAAGCCATCTTCAATGAATCCTTGCAACGGGGCTGCCCAGGCGAAGATTGACTGGAAGAAGATGTACATCACCGCGAAGAACACAATGGTTCCCGAGACAGGGTGGAGGAGCACCTTGTCGATGACGGCGGTGGCATGATCCTCGTGAGGGGCCACGAAATCGGCAGCTTCAAGGATCGACTCACTCCACGAAGCCAACTCCACCGGATCTGTGGGAGGTGTAATAGGAGAGCGGGTCCACTCATCGATGTGAGCCAACTTCTCACGTAACTGCGGAATGCCGGTAGAACGGTTACCAATGACACGTACAGCTGGGATACCCAGGGCTTCGCCCAGGGCATCTACATCGAGGCGTCCAGCGCGGGAGGTGAGCTCGTCGGTCATAGTGACGGCTAGGCAGGTGGGCAGATTTAATGCCAGGGCCTGGGCTACGAAGTTCAGGCCACGGCTGATGGTGGTGGAGTCCACCACGACGATCAATGCGTCGGGCGCATCGATCTCTTTGCAATGGCCGGTGAGAACTTCACGCACAATGTGCTCGTCCGGGCTGATGGGGTTGAGCGAGTAGGCGCCGGGAAGATCCTCGATGGTGACAGGACCGTTTGGGGTAGAGGCCGTACCCATGGAACGAGCCACGGTGACGCCGGGGTAGTTGCCAGTGCGAGCACGCAAACCAGTCAGCGCGTTATAGATGCTGGTCTTACCGGCGTTGGGTGCGCCCGCTAGAGCAACACGGATGTTGGTTGGGTCGATTTTTGAAGAACTGGAGGAGCAGTGACAGGCGCCGCCGCCGTCACCTTTGCAACAGGAAGAGGAGGGCTCCAACGAGGATTCGTCGTTGGTAGCAATAAGGGGGAGGTGAGTATGTTCAGAGGACGGTGTGGTGCTCATGCTTGAGTCTCTTCGGTCAGAATCAGGGAGGCGTCAGTCTTACGCAGGGCAATTTCGTAGTCCGCGATGAGGTAGAGGACTGGATCGCCCAGCGGCGCGCGGCGGATCACTTCCACGGTGCGTCCAGGAACAAAACCAAGGGAGGTGAGGCGGGAAACGAGCTTGGGGTGAGCATCTTCGGAGATTGCACTAATACGTGCACGAGTTCCAGGCCGCAGTGAGGCCAGGGGAGTTACCGATGACGGAGTCATGAATTGCGCCTTGCCTATGGTGAATGTGGGACAGCGTGCTGACCACCAATCACTCCGGTGCATTAAGGCACGCTAATCTCATCTATTTAAGTAAGGTAAGCATAACCAAGCCTGAGAAAACGCGCAGGGGACGATTGTCCCGAAAATGCTGAAAAAGACCTGAAGAATCACGGATTATCGGGGGCGGTTAGCGGCAACTTGACGCGCATGATCAGCCCACGAGTCATCGAGATTCTTTGGGGTAAAAGAGCCGGGGCCCATACGGTGCTCAACTGCCTTCTCAATGAGCCAATCCGCTACGGCGGGGTTCTTCGGCAGGATCGAGCCGTGCAGGTAGGTGCCAATGACGTTGTTTGTCCGGGCCCCCTCAGTCTTGTCAGAGCCATTGTTGCCATCACCCATACTCACCGTGCCAAAAGGCTTGGAGGTAGGCCCCAGGGTGGTAAGGCCGGAGTGGTTTTCGTAGCCCACGACCATGCCAAAGCCGGGACACTGTAAGGTGATGTTACCGATGAGCCGGCCATTGCCGGCGCGTGTGGTGGCATCCAGGATTCCAATGCCGGGAATTTCTGAGCCAGTAGTGGTGATGAACTTATGGCCGAAGAGTTGGTACAGGCCACAAATCATGAGCATCGGTACGCCTTCGTCAGCCCAACGGTGCAGTGTGGGGGCGATACGTAAGAGATCTTCTTTGATGCGCTCTTGACCAGAGTCTTGACCACCACCACCGGTAATAAGATCTACCTCATCAGGCAGTTCATCACCGGGATCGTAGGTGAGTAGGTTTACGTCGTAACCGTGCCACTCTAGGCGCTTTTTCAGGACAAGAGTGTTGCCCCAGTCCCCGTAAATGTTCATGTCACGGGGGTAAAGCTGGAGAAGGCGAATGGGCTGAGAAGCAGTGGAGGGGGTGGTGTCAGTCATCAGAGCACCTCATCAACGTCAGTTAACTGAGCTAATGCCGCACGTAAGGCGAGCATTGCGGTGTACGTAGTGAAAATGCGAAGCGTGGCACCCTGATGAGCGTTGTCATCAAGGAACTTACGTAGCGCGCTGGAAAGTGAGGGATCGATGTGACCTACGGGCACGTCGTCGTATTTCAATCGAAGAGCCATATCCCAGGCACGCTTACCAGTCACAACGGCCACACCCTGCTCGCGAAGGGGCGCGAATTCCACGTCCCACAGCCAACTCATATCACGACCATCTGCATATTCATCATTGATAGCGATCATGCAGGTGCGCGGATCGGTGGTGGAGGAAAGAAGGGACATACGGAAGCCGGCTGGGTTTTTCACCAGAGCCATCTCGATAGAGCAGCCGTGGTAGGTGATGGTTTCACCGCGACCAAATGCTGCTGAGACGTGACTGGCGGCTTCTATCATGGCGGAGGTGTTGAGGCTGCTGCCCATGAGGCTGTGGACCAGAGCCATGGCAGCGGTAGCGTTGAGGACGTTGTGCACGCCAGGGATGGTGAATGTAACCGAGTGGGTAGTGCCATCCAGGGTGATGGTCGCATTGTTGCCGGTTAGCGAGTCTAGTCGTGCTACGGGTGTGGGGCATGTTGACGCCACAGTGCTGGGCTGGCCCATCGTCTCACTGTTTGCGCATTCTCTCGCAGGCTGGAAGGTGGTGTTTGCTGCGCCAGTGCGTAGATCGTCGTCAGAAAGGAAAAGGGAAGAGAGGCCTGGGCCGACGCCGAAGGACTCGACGTGTGCGGTGAGACCCTCAAGGAATGAAGGGCTTGCAAGTCGCGGGTCATTGGCGTTGGTGACAACAAGTTCGGTGGTGGCTTCAGCGACTTTATGGAGAAGGGACGCGGTGTAGTCGATTTCTCCGAAGCGATCGAGTTGGTCACGCATCACATTAAGTAGAAGGCAGGCGCGAGGCTTAACTCGTTTGACGAAATGAACCGCGTGGGCCTCGTCGAGTTCGAGTACGGCGACGTCAGCATCAAGGTGCCCGGCAGAGTCAACCGCGGTGAGCAGTGAGGCAACTACTCCGCGGGTGAAGTTGGAGCCTGTAGGGTTGGTGAACACCTTGAGGCCTTGAGAGCGCAGGAGGTCAACCACCATTTTCGTGGTGGTGGTCTTACCGTTTGTCCCACTGACGACGATGACGCCGTGAGGGAGTGGGGCGAGGGTACGTCCCATGAAACCCGGGTCGAGTTTTTCAGCGACCAGTCCCGGTAATGCGCTTCCACCACCACGCAGACGCGCTACCGCGCGAGCAGAGCGGCCAAGAGTAACAGTCAAGCGTGAACGCATGAATCTCCTTCATCGCGGGGCATGGGGTCTGATACGAGTCTATTGATTCTAAGCGCGACAGGGTGAAATGAGACTCCCGACTGTCCTGGCCCATCCCAACTACCCTGCTTTCCATATTATTTTCTGCATTTAGATCACAGATGAAGTGGTGGTTAACGAAAAAGTGGTCCCGCAACATCATCAATGTTGCGGGACCACTTGTATTGGTCGGGGTGGCGGGATTTGAACCCACGGCCTCTTCGTCCCGAACGAAGCGCGCTACCAAGCTGCGCCACACCCCGTGTATAGCGCCATAAGCATAGTCAATCCCACACTCCTATGGGAAATTGAATGCTCATGGACTTAGTCACGCGCTAGCAAGGTGATCAACGATGCTTCCGGGCGACAAGCAAAACGAACAGGAGTGAAAGGGCTCGTTCCCAGTCCTGCACTGACATGCAACCACATCGGACCTTCACCACTACGCGGACGCAGAACACGAGGTTCATCAGCAATCAATGCCAAAGCCTCATGTCGATCAGACATTGAACCTGGCCACACGCTAAGTCCACTGGCGCGCGATGTATCAATATCGCAGTTTGTCACCAAAGCCCCAAACCCTGGGATGCATAACTGACCGCCGTGAGTGTGACCAGCAAGAACCAGATCGCACCCATCGCGTTCCATTGCAGCTAACACCCGACGATAAGGAGCATGGGTTAAGCCCAGCGTTCCTACAACAGTTCCCGTGCATTCATCACTAGGCGGAGGGAATACATCACGATCCGCGTGCGGATCATCTACACCAACCAACCGTAGCTGCTGGTCATTGACGCTCAAGCATCCGCGAGTATTAGTGAGGTCAACCCAACCGGCACTGCGTTGAAGAGCAATCATTTCCTGCCACGGCAACTGACCCAACTCTTGATGAGGGTCATCGGCACTACGTGGATCAGAACGCAAGTAACGAGTTGGAGACTTAAAAACAGTCTCATGGTAGTCATGGTCCCCCATCACGAATGCTCCGGGGATGCCAACGAAAGGTTCGATGGCACGAGAAAAAGCCTCCACGCCGTCGGCATGAGAAAGATTATCGCCGGTGAGAACCACCATGTCTGGCTGCTCATCAACTAACTGGCGGACCCAAGCGACGCGAGCCTCAGTGGCGCCAGTCAAATGAAGGTCGGCTAAGTGAAGGAGAGTCACTGCAGCCGAACCTGGTGCTAAACACTCCACTTCATAGCGACGAAGCACCGGCCAACGAGCCTCAAACACGCTCCACGACAATCCAGCGATAGCACCAAGGCCAAGCACCCCAGTAGCACGAGCGAGAGGGAACGACGGCATTACTGACCGTCCTCCTTATTCTCATCGGCAGGAGAAGCAGGCTTCTCCTCAGCTGGTTTGTCAGTTTTCTCTTCCTGCTTTTGCTCTTCCTCAGCCGGTTCAGGATCAGGAGTGCGAACAGGAACACGAACCTGTGGACGAAGGCCGAGGCTGACCTGCGGGAAGTTCTCGACAGGTGTGTCAGCGAGAGCAGCCTCCATGTACTGTCGCCATTCAGGTGCGGCGGCATCAGAACCATACATGGTGGGGAAATAGCGTCCACCAATCCATGAATCATCCATGGAGGTGTAGGAACCAGAGTGACCAATCCACACAGCGGTTGAGAGTTGTGGAACGTAGCCAACAAACCAAGCATTGTCTTGCTCTTCAGTAGTGCCGGTCTTACCGGCAGCAGGACGAGACAACGCCGAACCTGCTGCGGTACCACCACGTTGAAGAACACTGGCCAGCGTCAGGGAAACTTGATCGGCGTGCTTAGGCTCCATCACCTGCGTGCAGTCAGCGGAAGGAACAGGCAGGCTGTTGCCCTCATCGTTGACAATCGAATCGATGGCGATCGGGGTGCAGTACACACCATGAGCTGCGAAGGTAGCGTAAGCATTGGCCATCGCCAGGGGGGTGGCATTAGCAGTACCGAGGACCACGGATGGGTTCGGAGCAATTGGCTGGCCTTCACCATTGGTAATGCCAAGGCTTGCAGCCAAACCAGTCACCTTACAGGTGTCCAACTCCGTCAACATGTTCACATAGGTTACGTTCACTGACTGGGCGGTTGCTTGAACAACGGTGTGGTAGCCGTTCTCGCTAGGATTCGCGTTGGCCACAGGCCAAGTGCCAATGCCCACATCAGGTGCGCAGGACGCCGTGAAGTCACTGGAGTAGAAATTTCGCGGAGCGCCGCTGATGCGTTGGTAACCAGACTTACCTTGGCGGTACCACTCGGCCAACACGAAGGTCTTGAAAGATGAACCTACCTGGAAGCCGTTTGATGTTGAACCACCGTGCGCGGCATCAGCACTGAAGTTCAGCGTAGTGGGGTAGGGGTCCTCATCAGTGGGCTCACCAAAAGGAGTGTTTTGAGCCATAGCTACGATCTTGCCGGTGCCAGGTTCAACAGAAACTAAAGCAGTCTTGATATTGGAAGGATCACGGGTGGGAATCCAGTTCTCTACAGCATCATTTGCAGCAGCCTGTTTGTCCAGATCGAGGGTGGTATGGATGGTCAAACCACCGCGAAGAAGTAACTGACGACGAGTAGCAAGATCCTTACCATAGAGGTCTGAGTTTAAAATCTCCTGAACCACGTACTCGCAGAAGTACGCAGCGCTCCCAGCGCCACCGCAGCCACCGATCTGGTTCTTTACGTGAAGCATGTCGGAAACCGGCTGAGCCATTGCGGCATCACGTTCTTCCGCGGTGATGAACTGCTCCTCATACATTTTCTGAAGAACAGTGTCACGACGTTCGGTAGCTAACTCAGGATGCTCAATGGGGTCATAGGCGCTGGGGGCGTTGGTGAGGCCAGCCAGGAGTGCGGCTTCACCAATACTTAAATCAGCGGCTGGGTGAGAGAAATAATGCTCACTGGCAGCTTCAATGCCGTAGGTGGACGGACCAAAGGCAGCAATATTGAGGTAGCCCTCAAGAATCTGTTGTTTGGTGTACTTCTGCTCAACGGTCAAGGCGTACTTAGCCTCACGCAACTTACGCGATACAGACTGGGCGCGTGCGGCTTCAACAGCATTGGGGTCATTAGCCTGCAGTCCAGCCTCAATAAGAACGTTTTTCACGTACTGCTGAGTTAATGTGGATGCGCCTTGGGTGGAACCTCCCGCAGCGTTCTTGACCAATGCACGGACCATGCCCGTGGGGTCTACACCTTTATGTTGATAGAAACGGCGGTCTTCAACGGCCACCACAGCGTTTTGTACGTTGGGGGAAATCTTGTCCAAGGGAACTACAATGCGGTTCTCTGCCCAGAACTGCGCAATCTCAGTGCCGTTTGACGATTGAATACGAGAAATCTGAGAAGGCGGCAGGATGTTGAAGTCGCTGGGGAGTTCTTCGAATAAATCCGCAGACGCGTCCGTCACCGCTGACGTGGCACCAACCAGAGGCATGGCGAAACCAGCAGTTAGCACACCCCCTGTAATCGACAGCAGGAGGAAGACCAGCAGAAGCGAAACGACTTGTGCTGGTTCAAGGGAACGTCCGGAAGACTGGGCAGATGTAGCCATGGTGACCACATTACGTGTTTTTTCCTCTGCTGTGGCGGTTGAACACTGAATATTCACAAGCGAGGAGACCTTTCTCATGGACGCGTCAAGTAAGAGTTTTATCGATGAAAAAATAGCGATTATGGAAAGCGGTATGGGGGTAGGAATGGAGGTGTTTTGGGGTTTCTACTGAGTGAGTCCTGAGGGTATCCTGGGGATGTTCTGCAATGGAGCTGATGAACATAATGATTTGCTTTTATTCACCTCG
The DNA here is from genome assembly GCF_001687305.1 of Actinomyces vulturis. Lineage (GTDB taxonomy): Bacteria > Actinomycetota > Actinomycetes > Actinomycetales > Actinomycetaceae > Actinomyces > Actinomyces vulturis. The sequence continues at coordinate 569,077 of NZ_KV700385.1, read as the reverse complement.
GTGACCTACGGTCTAAGTGTGAGGTGGGCAACGATGATGTTCGCCACCCGTCAACACGTAAGGTGACTCGTAACATGAACTACCTGGATCAGACCTGGGCCACGCAAGCGGCGTGTGCTGGTGTGGCGCCAGATGAATTGTTCGGAAAAGGCGCTGAACAACGTCAAGCGCGCACCATGTGTTTTGATTGCCCCGTCCGCATGGAGTGTCTTGCTGAAGCGCTGGATACCAACTCATGTTTTGGAGTATGGGGTGGACTAACAGAGCGTGAACGTAGGGCTTTACTGCGTCGCTTTCCCGAAGTGACTGACTGGAGTCAGTGGCTTGCTCAAGAAGATGATGATCTTGTGGCAGAAATTCATGCCCGTCGTGCACCCAAGATTATGCCGCACGTGCGTCCTTCCTAAGTTAACATCCAGTACGCTAAACCCATGACTACTTGGGAATATGCCACTGTGCCACTGCTGACTCATGCCACTAAGGCGATCCTCGATCAATGGGGTTCCGATGGGTGGGAACTTGTCCAGGTTATTCCTGGCCCTACCGGCAGTGACTCACTTGTTGCTTACATGAAGCGCCCCACCAACTGACGCTGATTTATTCATAGTAAACAGTTGCTCTCATCCGCGACGGATGGGAGCAACTGTCTTTCTGTATGGCAATTACGGGGTAGCGTTGCGTTGTTCGACGTCGATCTATGCTCAGTGATTTTGAATAATTTTGATTGGTGACAGATAAGTTAAGGGGGGCGCCCAAGAATTTGGGCGCCCCCCTTAACGGTGACGTGTAACCGGTTGGTTAATGCCGTTGCCGTATCCGCTTCATGATTAGCGTGCGCGGCGGCGCAGACGCTCAACATCCAGCAGGGTCACTGCACGACCCTCCAGGCGAATCCAGCCGCGGGAAACGAATTCAGCCAGAGACTTGTTGACGGTCTCGCGAGAAGCGCCAACAAGTTGGGCCAATTCTTCCTGGGTTAGATCGTGAGGAACGTGTAGGCCATCTTCGGTGTTAGCGCCGAAGCGATCGGCCAGATCAAGCAGAGCCTTAGCGACGCGGCCGGGAACATCGGAGAACACCAGATCAGCAAGGGCGGTGTTGGTGCGACGCAGACGCTGTGCCAGGCTGCGGAGCATATCCTTGGCCAGTGCGGGATGGTTTTCAATGAAGTTCATGAGCTGGCCGTGCTCAAGAGCGAGCAGGTCGGTGGGAGCAACTGCGGTAGCAGTGGTGGAACGCGGGCCCGGATCGAACAGGGTCAGTTCACCAACAACTTCGCCAGGGCCTAGCACGGCGAGCAGGTTCTCACGACCATCAGCGGAGGTGTGGCCCAACTTAATTTTGCCGGTCAACAGCACGTAAAGGCGATCGCCCTGTTCACCTTCGGTGAAGAGTGTTTCACCGCGGCGAAGGGTGGTGCGTGTCATCATGGCGCGCAGTTCATCCTGCTCTTCGGGGCTCATGCCCTCGAAAAGCGGAATCTTGGCGACGATGGTTTCTTCCACGAATGTCCTCCTGAGTGTGCACGTGATGGTTCGTGCGGGGTGGGAATGTAACAAATATGTATACATCCTGCCATGCCCTGTGACAACGGGCACGCCTAATGCAAGTGTGTCACGTTTTTTTATGGGGTGCCTGTTGAACACTTCACACGAATGTTGATCTAAGAACAGCCTTGTGTTCGTGCCCGCCCTTATTTCGGCAACCAGGGACCAGTTACTTTGCTCCAGCCTTCACCATGCGATCAATGATCTCTTGTTCGCGGCGACCTGCGCGACGTGAGGAATGAGAAATGACGCCGATCATGATGAGTAAAGCGCCCAGCATGACAAAGCGGCCAGACAAGCCGTCAGTAATGAAATGGTTAGCTAGCGTGCTTCCGAACTCTGAATGGAGTAGCAATCGATCAATTGGCCCTCCCACGACAATACCCACCTGCTTAGGAACGGCCACACAAGGGATACCGATGATCAGGGTGATCACACCCATGATGAAGGAGCCCACGGAAGAGCGTCGTGCTGTCCATAGAGCCAAAATCATGGCAAACATAGCTGCAACCAGTTCGATAATGCCCACATAGTCCGGTGATGCTGACCATGTTGGATGGGAAGTGGTGACAAGACGATCAGCAGCGGCATGTGCCAAGAACCATGTTGCAGGATAAAGAACGAGCGCCAAGAGAACACCCCACCAGTGGGCAGCAGCACGCGATGCAGGCCGGCCCACCACTGTTGAGCCTTCTAACAAAGCCTCAGCCCCGTTCTCAACTTCAATCTCACGCGGGCGCCACGTGGGTGCTGCGCCTGTGAAACCGTCGTTTTCAACACTGTGCTCGTGAGAAGGAAGGTTAACTGTCTTAGGGCTGGAAGGTGCCTGGGGCTCAATATCGACAGGCGAGGTGGAAGAAACGGCGGCAGGTGAATCTGCGACAGCAGGAATCGAACCATCAGCGACGGTCAACTCATCAAGCAGCGCCTCTTCTTCCGGCGTGAGTTCGGCGCGCTCCACAGATTCATTAGCTTCTAGGGTGACATTTACGTCCTCATCAGCAGACTGAGCAGCCATCTCTTGGCGCACCTGCTCAATTGCTTCGGCCTGCTCCTCGCGGGTGGCCTGCGCGTGTGCAGCGAAGAGAGAACGACGCCGTACTGCCGTGCTTTCCGCTTCATTATCACCCTGCGAAAAGTCTCCATCAGCGCCATGTTCATCAACTTCCACCTCCAGAGAGGCAAAAGCTTCCCTATTGATGGGGTCGGGAGAAGAAACCTTGGGGGACGTGTCGCTTAGTGTGAGTGTTTCATCAACATGCTCGGGGGAGGATGCGGAGGGATCACCCTGACGTGCAGGAAATGTGCCCACCATGGCCACAGTGCTTTGCTCGTCAGCGACCGGTTCTAACTCACCAGTCTCAAACGAGGGTGTTGGCGATGGCGGCTCAAAAAGAGGGCGCTCAGATTCGAAATCATGACGCTCTTCTTCCTGGCCTTCAGGCTCAGACGGGTTGTGATCAGTGTGCTCTGTGCTCACTTTGCCTCCTCAACGTTAGGCACCACCGTAACCGTGAGGGGTGACAAAATGAGGGAGGCGTGCCGATAAGTAAACAGCACGCCAGTGCGGAGAATCGGGAAGAAACTGCTTACTTTGCGACAGACATTAACGCACGCTGCTCACGCTGACCACGTGAACGTGCCCAATGAGCACCCCAACCGGTGGACATCAAAATGGCTCCAGAGAGCATTGTCGTAATCGGTGCAGGACTATGGATGAACCACTGTCCTAACAAGCACCATGAAGCGTGACACCCCAAAATGGACGGGATAGGAAGAATAAACGCTACAGTTCCCACAAGGCGAGGCCCCAAACTAGAACGCCCACCCACTGACGCGGTAATGATGAGGATGAATGCGGAAATGAAGAATGTCAACACATTGAAAGCTGACGTATCTGGACCAATCCACGAGGTATAACTCGACGTCATCAACGGCAGACCCGCACTCAGCCCGACCAGGCTCACCAAACCACTAACGATGTGATCAGGGCGCCGTGAAGGTGGAGGAATCGGAATGGTCCCCACCGTTTGGTCGTGGTCTGTATGGCGACGTGAATCAATGACGAGATTACGTCCATGGCGGCGAGCGCGACGCATGGCAATCGATCCGCCAAAGAAAAGGCAGGCGCAAATCCAGCCAGTGGCATAGTCAAAAACGCTTACTACCCCAGATTCATGGCCTACACGCCATAGTGTCGTAGGGGCCAGCATGGCAAGCATTGAGGTGAAAGCCATGGTGAGTCCAGTAACAGTGCCACCGATGGAGGAACGATGAGCAAAAAAGGCATTTGCCTGAAGGATGAAAGCAGTAATGAGAACGATCACGAGAACTGCAGTGACGTCGTCATTTGTCATGACAGAGCGGACTGACCATGAACTAAAAATAAAAATCATCGGAACCAGACAGATGCCGATGATGATTGCACCGATGTGATCCCACCGTCGTGGACGGGGGGCTGGAGTGGAGGGCATCGGTGAACTCACCCCTCAAGCCTAGTGCAGAAAGGGGGAGTGAACCGAAATTGACCGACAGGAAAAATCTGTGATTTGAAGGGTGACATTCTTGCTATTTCGAGCGAAGTATGTCCCCCAGGGCAGCCACGTACAGTAATCCCATGACTTCCCCCACCTCCTCTGACGCGCAGATCGCCCAAGCGGTCAACGCACTTGCCACTCACCCCCGAATCCGTGAAGTCACTACCGCCCTGCGTCAGGCCACCACTGATTTGCGCTGGCATGAAGCGCTACGCAGACGCTGGCATGAAGCACGTGAAGAAGCGTCTGTCCTTAGTGCCACCACACAAGCACGTATCGAAGGTGTATCCATCCAGGCCGCCGATATTCGCCAACGCATCGTGGCCGCGGGCCATCACGTCCCAACTGGTGATAATTCATCCCTTGACGTGGCCATGGGGTTATGGCGAGCAAACGCCCGCATCACCACGATGATGAGCCCACTGGCCCTCCCCAGAAATTCTCGTACACGAGTTGGGCTGGGGGTAGAATCCGTGGCGCCCGTACGGCCCTCGCCCACCACGCGAACCCCCGCTCCCATGCTCGTGGGCAGTATCCATCGTGACGTGATGGCACCCCTCGTCCTCCGCCACGCCACAGGCTCTCCCACCCCTCTGAATGACGATGAGTTGCTTAGCCACGTCGCCACCATCCGTGCCGGTTCGATCGCCCCACAAGAAAGCGCACCCTGCCCGGCTCCACTGGGAGAAGAGTGTGTGCTGCGAAGTCAGTCTCTTATGGCGCTTATCTCCGCTCCAGGATGTGATGCAGTGGTACGAGCAAGCCTCGTCCATGCAGAAATGTTGTGTGTTCGACCGTTCCTTGCGGCGAATGGAGCCGTAGCACGAGTACTGACCCGCTACCTCATCCAGCGCGATGGACTCGATCCTGCTGGGTGCGTCCTGACAGATATTGACCTGCTAACAAAACCTGTTGACTATCAGGCGGCACTCGCTGCCTATGCTTCCGGAGAGATTGATGGAGTAGTCGAATGGGTGTGCTTCATGGCTTCAGTCATGACGCAAGGTGCTCAGTACGCCATGGACATGTGCACATCTATTCAGGCAGGCGAACCGTTGGTTTAGCAGCAGTTAGAAACGGTGGAACTTCACGCCACCTGCAACAACCCAGGCACTAGCAGCAGCAATGGCAGTCAGACTACCTACGCGCAACGCATGACCTACGCGACGATCCACTTGAGGGAGTGACTGGGGAAGGTGAGGAGTAAGTTCACGTAAACCCACGGCGTCGGGAGTAGACCACGGACGTTTAAGAGCAACAGGCCGCTCAAAATCGCGAACCGGCCACCCGCGAGATTCTGCAGTTGAACGTAACTGCTTGTCTGGATTAACTGCGACGGGATGACCAACCGCTTCAAGCATTGGCAGGTCAGAAATTGAATCGGAATAGGCGAAGCTGTGGGGAAGATCAATACCGAAGCGCTGTGAATCTTGAGAAATTGCCTCCACCTTCGCTCCATGAAGGAGAGAGTGAGCTACCCGGCCGGTATAAAGACCATCAACCACTTCGAGTTCCGTAGCCACGCACCGATCTGCTCCCACAAGAGCGGCGATCGGCTCTACCATCTCCCGAAGCGATGCCGACACAATTACCACATCTTGGCCAGCTGACTTATGAGCCTCGATAATCTCCAAAGCTTCGCAATAGACGGCAGGCTCAATGGCGGTATGCAGCGTCTCCTTAATGAGGGCGGTCAGGCGTTCCTGCGGAAGACCTGCGGACATAGCAGCCAGATGAGTCATCAATTTTGACGAATGTGATTCATCAGCACCACGCACCAAATAGGGCAACTGCGCCACAATGGCACGTACCAGAGCACCAGCCGTGATCATGCCTGAGCGACGCATCGGGGCGCCCATGGCATAGGAGGTAGAGATCGCCAGAATTGTTTTATCTAGGTCGATATATGCGGCGCTCTTCAAAGGGGAAGATACTGGAATTCCACCAAAAGGAGTGGGCGGCACAGAGGCGTCAAATGACTGTGCACCGTGTGGGGGTGTGCTGGTCATGGTTCTCCTGACGCTAGTGTGGGTGCGCTGAGCGCGTGCTGGAACCACTGTACCGGTCACGTTTGTCTTCAACTGCTTGATACCGAAGTTTCGCTTTGTTTTTCTGCTTTCTTGGGCACGTGTGCACCATGAGTTTTTCCACAGTGACCACCTGTGCATGAGTGCGTAATGGTCATGCACAGGAGACGGCTTGTTGGCCTGAACAATGGACAAATCTAGATGCGTGACACTGACGATTTACTTCGATGATTTTGGTCCACGGGCCACTGCATGGTTACGCACTATGGCGGCTTCTGTGGATGCCTCGTTGTACCCGATTAATGATCTAGGCGACTGGGAGCCTATGGGCGGTGGGCGAGGAATGGTTGTGTGCTCTGCTTGCTCACCTTATCGGGCACTTGCTGAAAAACTTACTGCTCAAGGGGCTCTCCAGGGTACATTCATCTGGCCTGAAGTGAATGCAGAGTCATGGATGAATGATCAATCAGCTCGCTCTGTACTCGCCCAGGAGATTATTGTTCAGGCCTATCCCATCCTTGCGCCACGAATCTGTGTGGAAGGAGCAGTAGGGGGAATTGGCGCCAGCACCCTGGCTTTTATGCTGGCACTCGACATGCAACATCGAGGCCAGAGGGTGGCTTTGGTCGACATGAGTACTTATGGCGACGCAGAACTCCTTCTCGCCCTTGGGGCAGGTCAGAGATGGCAGGCATTTTTCCCGGCGGAGAGCACGTATCACCCCGAACGTCTGCGCCAAGCACTTCCTTCTTGGCATGGCATCACGGTGCTTACGGGTTCTCGGAGTGGTGTTGATAGGCCGATGCAGACAGTGGGACTCATTGAGGCATTACGGCGCAGTCATGACTTGGTCATTATTGATTGTCCTCGGGGCATGGGTCTTATCGATGCTGAATACCAGGTGCTCGTAGGAAGTAATGAACCTCGGGTTGATGAAGCAGGACAGCGCCGGGTGGAGCATTACCGCAAGGCGAAGGGGGCGTTATGCGAGGAGATGGGTTCTCTTATCTTGACCACGAGGGAACGTCGTTTACCCCTTGCTCGAAGTAAGAAAGCGGATCGGCGCGGACAGATAGAACGACAAAAGCCACGTTCCGTACGCCGTCACGGACACGAGTGGATTGTCATTCCAGAGATTCCCCATTACGCGGGTCATATCAATAGTGGTATTGATCCTTATCCCCTCCTCGCTCAAGCATCCTTGGCGCTATGTGCATCCCAGGTGCTCGCATGATTAATCAGCACCAACTCCGTCGCATGCGCCAAGCCCTCGCACAAGGACATGAACTCTCATCCGTCCTTACCGCCCAATCCGATGTTTTCGGCATGAGCGCCCTAGACACTCTTCACGAAACACTCCAATCAGACATCGCCGGTGCAGGTACCATTCTCAATCCACTGCTCCATGACCCCAGTGTTACCGACGTTCTCATCAACGGCACAGAAATCTGGGTTGATCGAGGAAGCGGGCTCCACCGGCATAGTGTCGATTTGTCGACAGACCCGCGTGCACTCGCTGTCCGCCTAACGGCACTATGCGGTAAACGTCTCGACGACGCGAGTCCCATCGCTGACGGAATCCTTCCTCAAGGAACACGTATGCACGCCGTGTTGGAGACACTCAGTAGTAACGGACCTCTTATTTGTTTACGTACCTCGCGACCGCAGACATGGAGCCTTGCCGCATTGAATACGTGCGGAACTATCCCTGATGCTCTTTTACCGATGATTCGCGGATTGGTTCAGGGGCGAGCCAATGGATTACTGAGCGGAGCAACCGGATCAGGAAAAACCACTATGCTCGGCGCACTTTTGGCAGAAGTTCCTGTCACTGAACGCATCATGTGTATTGAAGAAATCCCCGAACTGAAGCCCAATCATCCCCACGTGGTTCACCTGCACGAACGCGACGCCAATATTCAATTCCAGGGTGCAATCTCTATGAGCGATCTAGTTCGAGCAGCCATGCGAATGCGCCCAGACCGCATCATCCTCGGTGAATGTCGCGGATCCGAAATACGTGACGTGCTAGCCGCCATGAACACCGGTCACGACGGAGGATGGGCCACTATCCACGCTAATTCTGCTTACGATGTGCCCGCACGGCTTCAAGCACTAGGGGCATTATCTGGCTTAAGCGACCATGCCCTTACTGCCCAAGCTTCTAGTGCTATTGACGTAGTGGTGCACATGGACAAGGTGCGCACCCATGAAGGACAACAACAGCGTGAGATCTCCTCCATAGGATTGCTGGTTAGGCACCATCAGGAGTTGGCAGTGATCCCTGCGTGTACGGTGCATTGGTCGCAGGGTTCTTCGGATGTTCTTCCGCAAGAGGGATGGGATGACCTCTGCGGGCTCGCAGAAGTGAACGATGAACAGCGATTTGATGCAGTTTGCTTCGATGCACCATACGGGCAGGCGACTTCATGACTATGGCAATCGTTCCCTTGGTGGCGCTGTTCGCCGGTCTTGGGCTGGCACTACTACTTCTTCCTAGTCAACGCACCTTTTCTGATTTCCATCATTCAGAGAAGCCGTCAGAATCGCTTACTTCACCAGGAAGGCTGTCAGACAGTAATGACTATTCGTTGACGGGGATAGCGGGTAGCCATGAGAGCGGTGAAAACACTGCCACAGGTACCCTTCGCGCTCCTAGGACTGAACTGACAACATGGCGCATAACCAGAGGTAAAGAATCCCTCAATATTGCATTCATTCTCACTGAAGTTAGCGCTTTGCTACGAGCAGGAGAACCCACGGCTCAAGCCTGGAGACACGCATGCAAGTCTGCGGGACTTCCTTGGACAAGCACCGCCGCCGGTGAGGGCGATATTCCACAGGTTCTTCTCGATAAAAGCCTTTCATCGCGACCTTGCTGGCTTCCTGTCATTCATCGTGGCGCATTGCGCTGGAATCCACCTACATCGTCACGTCTTGACGACTACAACACAGCACGAGTTGCTTTTCCTGCCGCGCAAGCAGCATGTGCGCTCTCACGAGAAACAGGGGCACCCTTGGCTGATGTGCTGGATGGCGTAGTAGCAGGAATAAGCGAACTTGCTCAAGTTCAGGCTGCGCGAGAACAAGCCCTTGCTGCGCCACAAGCAACAGCGCGACTCATGGCAGTGTTACCCGTCCTTGGTCTCTTTTTAGCTCAAGGACTCGGAGTCAATGCCTGGGGATACCTCATCCACCACTCTTTTGGGCACGTCTGTTTAGGTGCTGGAATCTTCCTGAGCATAGGCGGATACGTACTCACTCAATGGTTCACTTCCCCGTTTCGGCGCGTTCCTTTAGTGGATCAGGTGACGGTGATCGATCTTGCCGCAGCCGCATTAGGGTCAGGTGGGTCCATTCCCGATTGTCTTGGAGCAGTAGGACGGGCCACACAGACTCCGCAGTTAGAAACTGTTGGGCGTTGCCTTCTTCTCGGAGGGACCTGGAGTGAATCGTGGGAAGCTGGATATGGGAAAAATGCAGCATTCTGGCCGCCTCTCCATCGAGCACTAGAACCAGGCTGGAATAACGGAGCAGATCCGGGACCGCTTCTTCATTCCATGGCACAAAGCATCCGAGATGGTCGCCAAGCGGAGCACCATCGCCTCGTCCAACAACTTTCCATCCGACTCGTGATTCCTCTCGGACTCTTCCATTTACCGGCATTTTTCTGCCTGACGATTTTTCCGGTTCTTTTTAGCCTCGTTGAACCCTTCTACCCCAAAGGAGTCTGATGCTTTAACCCTCCTACTGATTGTCACCGAACCCCTGTAATGAATAGGAGAAACCATGTCCATACGACTATTGACCATTATTCGTACCTGCCTCGATCTGGCTGACTACCCATTCGTGCCCAACCGCGTGAATAACCATCGTCGAAGCATAATCCTCCAGTCATCGCCCGAGATGGCAGCCGACGGCACACCAGACCCTCACCACGAAGCCGGTATGGCCACCGCCGAGTACGCCATCGGAACACTTGCCGCAGCAGCCTTCGCTTTGCTTCTACTTAGCATCGCACGCTCCGACTCATTGCGCTCCACGCTTGAGGCACTCTTCACCTCGGCACTATCCGTGAGTTAACAATCCATGGAGTTTCGATGCAGGCCATGCACCGATGATGATGAGGCGGGCATGGTGACCGCAGAAATCGCCATCACCATGCCCGCGCTTATCGTCATAACCGCCACCGTCATCGCCCTAGTCATCGCGGGACTCTTCCAAATTCTTGTTACACATGCAGCAGGAATTGGAGCCAGAGCAGCCGCTCGTGGAGATGATCCGGCTGCAGCAGTTTCCGCAACGACAGACGGACGAATGACGACGGTGAGCATTAGTGACGAAGGAGAATTCTCCTGCGTCAACGTCAGTGCAGCAGGACCTCCCCAACGCTTTCTTCATCTTCCAGCGCCACACGCAAGAGCTTGCGCCTTGAAAGAAGGTGGATCATGACAGTCGTGCCGCTGGTTATCCAAACTACGAGCATTACTTATCGTTCAATGCCGGAAGGTAGGAGGGGTGGAAATCACGCAGTTTCACCGAAAGACCGTGAGGCTGGAAGTCACACAATAGTGGATGAAAATAGGAGATTCGGACGCATCAGGAATGATCGAGGCGGTTACGAGCCCGGGAAACGTCGAATATCTCGGCAATGCCGGCTCTACGCGACGTTCTTCCAGGATGACAAAGGTGCTGGCGCGGTCATGGTGACATCGGTGATTGCCGTTCTCCTCATAATTGCTATTGCGGTGATGAGCGTCAGTGGCCTGGCCATTGCGGCAACACGAGCGCGTAATGCTGCTGACCTTGCGGCTATCGCCGGTGCTACTAATGCCATCGGACTTTACGGAGATATTCACCCCTGCCTGAGTGCGCAGCAGGTAGCCAAGCGTAATGGCGCGAATCTTTCCTCATGTCAGATCGATGGAAACGACGTGATTGTTAGTGTTGAGGTTCCTGTTTCCGCTCTGTTGATTCACGACGCGGCGCGGGCGGTAGCCCGCGCCGGACCTCAAGATAGCCCACCGTAATGGCAGTAACGGGGGATTATGGGGCTAAGAGTCAGGAAGAATCAGCGGTGAAGCAATAGTGTGGTTGTTAATTTTTAGTGAGTGGTAGTCGCAGAATACCCAGCCAGAGCCGTTGACAGTGTTTCAAGAACCATAGTTGCGGCCGCCTTATTGAGCGGATCATTGTTGTTTCCACACTTGGGGGACTGCACACAGGACGGACACCCATTGCTGCACCCACATGATCGAAGCGCTGCCAAGGTGGCATCAATCCAACGAGTAAAGGAACGGAAACCACGCTCAGCAAAACCCGCGCCACCAGCATGACCGTCATAGACGAACACCGTGGGGCGCATTGTCTCAGGATGCATATTTGTTGATAAGCCACCAATATCCCAGCGGTCACAAGTGGCTACGAGAGGTAGTAAACCAATGGAGGCATGTTCCGCAGCATGCAATGCCCCCGGAATTTCACTGTTATCAATACCGAGTACATCGAAGACCTCCGGGTCGAGTGTCCACCACACCGCTGAGGTAGGAAGTGTGTGCTCAGGCATGTGCAGAGCAGTGAAACCCAAGGTGTCCATGCTCGGCACAGACAAAGTTGAAAAGCCCACCACCTGGTTCGTGACCTCGACGCTGCCACGGCAAATATGTAGTGACAACGGCTGATCATCATGAGATGGCCCCAACTCATAGAGAGGAACCTCTAGACGTTCTTTCTCTTGAGTAATCCTCACCGAGGATGTGCTCTTGGCACGTGTGCGTACCCCCAGGGCTGGCTTATGCTCAACAAAAGCTGTCTGCGCATGACGGCCAGTAACCACGAACGTAGCCCCTTGGTGAATGTAGATAGCGCCAGGATGAACAGTAGCGTCTGCTCGGGTGCCGTCAACGGTGCCAATGACAGCGCCAGAATCTTTATCCACCACAGCCACATCAGGTGGGCCATTCCCGCGAAGATTTGTGAGTTCATGGGCGGGAACAGGGATGGAGGTGTTGTAGAACCAACCGGTAGGACGGCGTCGTAAAGCGCCCTTGGCGACCATCGAATCGAGGAAGCTAGAATTCTTCAGGCCAAAGAGTGAAAAATCTGCTTCAGTTAGAGGGCGCTCGCTAGCAGCAGCACACATATGCGGAGCCATGACATACGGATTCGCTGGATCAAAGACCGTAGCCTCCGGTGAGGCAAACACATCATCGGGATGATGAACCAAATACGAATCCAACGGATCGTCGCTTGCGATGAGCACCGCAATCCCATCGCTTCCCGCACGGCCCGCACGCCCAGCCTGCTGGCCAAGAGAGACGCGAGTACCAGGCCAGCCCGCGATGAGGACAGCATCAAGTCCACTAATATCAATTCCCAGTTCCAGAGCATTCGTTGTTGCTAAAGCGCGAATGTCTCCTGAACGCATACGTTGCTCAAGTTCTCGTCGTTCCTCAGGTAAGTACCCGCCACGGTATGCGGCAATTGACTCGGCATTGGCGTATCCAGACATCCTCATCAGCGAGCGAGTCTGCTCTGCCACGATCTCAGCGGCGCGACGCGAACGCACAAATACCAACGCACGAGCATCAACGCTCAGTAATTCAGCCAGTATGTGGGATGCTTCAGATAAGGCGGAGCGGCGAGCCTGATGAACTTCTCCTTGCGTATTATCTGATTCGGTGGGCACCGGCGGTGATGCTGTTACCGATAAGGTATGTGACTTGGTTTCGCTACTTACTGTTTTACCTGGTTCAGAAACCCGTACCGGTTGTTCAAGAAAAGCTGGTTGCCAAAATGCCAAGGTGCGGCGACCAGAAGGAGACGCATCATCCACTACACATGTGATCTGTGAAGGGTCAACAGCAATTAAGCGTGAAGCAGTCAACGCCGCTTCGCCAGCAGTAGCTGAGGCACACAGCACCGTTGGTTCACTCCCCAGGGCGCGCGCCAGTCGGAGAAGACGGCGAATTACTAAGCCCACATGCGCCCCCATCACGCCACGATAGGCATGAGCCTCATCAATGATGAGAAAACGTAGGCTTCTGAGGAATCGGGTCCAGCGTTCGTGGCTAGGAAGAAGTGCATGGTGGAGATAGTCAGGGTTCGTCACGATCACGTCGGCATGCGCCCGTGCCCACGTGCGAGCATCACGTGACGTATCTCCATCACAGGTTGAGACACGAACCATCGATCCTGCTGGGCGCTTAGCTACTTGTTCAAGGGAAGCGATGAGTCCTTCGAGTGAATGCACTTGATCGGCAGCCAACGCTTTCGTAGGACAGATATAGAGAGCCGTAGGACGGCTGGAGTAGGTGCTGATACGGCCGCTTGTATTCTCGTGCCGGAGTACAGAACTAAGAATAGGTAACCATGCTGCCAGCGACTTTCCTGAACCTGTCCCCGTCGTGATGATGGTGTGCTCACCATCCCACAGCGCTTCGGCAGCCTGAACCTGATGGCGCCACGGCTGCTCAATCCCCATCCGCCCGTAGGCCGAGACCAGATCTGGGTGGGTCCATTGAGGCCACGGCGCAGTCGTGCCCTGGCGTGGGGGTGTGGTGATGAGATGGATCAGACGCTGATCGCTTTGGCCCATGCGGGTCAGTAAGGTGGTCAGGTCTTGAGTCGTCATGGTCCTAGTGTGCCTGTCCGAAGCGGAATACTCAGATTTATGGCCGGGGAACTACTCCGCACCCTTGGTTACGTTGTTAAAACGCTCCATGTTTTCTACACCAGTAAAAGGGGATAAGATCCCGGTTTTTCACGATTATTTACTCATTTTCAGTGAAGAAGAGGGGGGAAGGCTTGGGGACTAAAGTCCCCTCAAAGTACAACATCTGGTACTCAATACAAAAAACAACACAATATGTAGTGGTGTGCCGGTTTTTTATCTCTCCATTACTCCATACTCTCGGTCATGCAAACACAAGGCGGCTAACGACAGCCCATGCAGCGCCCAAGGAGAGATGACGTGGAAACCCAGAACACGGCGTCGGCCACCATTCCCATGATTGATCCCATCACCACCGTGAGCGAATACCTCGACCGCTCCGACTGGCGAGTCAACGCCAACGCCAATCAGGGATACTCGCTGGGGGGGATGATGCTCAACACCTCGGGCAAAGTCGTTGCCAACTACTGGCTCACTCACGTCTACCCCAGTGTCGCAGGACAGGCTCACCGCTCTGGCGACATTCATATTCACGACCTTGACATGTTCGCTGGATACTGCGCCGGGTGGAGTCTGAAAACTCTCATCCAACAGGGATTCAACGGCGTGCCCGGAGCAATCGCTGCAGGCGCCCCCAAACACATGTCCAGCGCCGTGGGCCAAATCGTCAACTTCCTGGGAACTCTCCAAAACGAATGGGCCGGTGCGCAAGCATTCTCTAGTTTCGACACCTACATGGCCCCCTTCGTGCGCCTGGATAACCTCACCTACGAGCAGGTACGCCAACACATCCAAGAACTCATTTTTAATCTCAACGTTCCCTCTCGCTGGGGTACCCAAACTCCCTTCACCAACCTCACCTTTGACTGGACCTGCCCCGCGGACCTCGCCGACGAAAATCCTCTTATCGGTGACGAACTGTGCGACTTCACCTACGGTGAACTCCAAGAAGAAATGGACATGATCAACCGTGCTTTCATGGAAGTCATGACCAGCGGAGACGCTGATGGGCGCGTTTTTACCTTCCCCATCCCCACCTACAACATCACCAAAGACTTCGACTGGGACAGCCCCAATGCTGACCGTCTATTCGAAATGACTGCGAAGTACGGCCTGCCCTACTTTCAGAATTTCATTAATTCTGAACTCGACCCCGGCATGATTCGCTCCATGTGCTGCCGCCTCCAACTCGATCTTCGTGAACTACTTAAACGCGGCAATGGCTTATTCGGGTCAGCAGAACAAACCGGCAGTGTTGGCGTGGTCACCATCAACATGGCACGCCTGGGCTACCTTTACTCTGGAGATGAAGCGGCTCTCATTGCCCGACTCGACGAACTTATTGACATCGCTTCGACCACCCTCGAACTCAAACGCGAAGTCATTCAGCATCACATTGATGCTGGCCTCTTCCCCTACACCCGCCGCTATTTGGGCACACTGGACAATCACTTCTCCACCATTGGTGTCAACGGTATGAACGAGATGGTCCGTAATTTCACTCGTGATGCCTTAGACATCACCACCCCAGAAGGCCACGCCATGTGCGTGCGCATCCTCGACCACGTGCGTGAACGCATGGTGGAACTTCAGGAAGCCACCGGCCACCTCTACAACCTTGAAGCCACCCCCGCCGAAGGAACCACTTACCGATTCGCCAAGGAAGACAAAGCCCGCTACCCAGAAATCCTCCAGGCCGGCACCCCAACTCAGCCCTACTACACCAACTCCTCCCAGTTGCCCGTGGGCTACACCGATGACCCCTTCCTTGCTCAAGAAATGCAGGAAGAACTCCAAACCAAGTACACCGGGGGCACCGTCATTCACCTCTACATGAATGAACGTATCTCTAACGCCCAGGCATGTAAGGAACTAGTCCGCCGCTCACTGACCGCATTCCGTTCTCCCTACATCACCATCACCCCCACCTTTTCTATCTGCCCCGTCCACGGCTACCTTGCCGGCGAACATGCCACCTGTCATCGTTGTGCAGAAGTCCATCCTGAGGCACCTGCCCAGAAATGTGAAGTGTGGACCCGCGTCATGGGTTACTTCCGCCCCGTCACTAGTTTCAATATTGGTAAAAAGGGCGAATACGCCGAACGTCAGATGTTCACCGAAGACGCAGCAGGAGCCCATGGGCCCGTGATTGGTGCTGCAGCACGAGCATGAGGCCGCCATGTACTGGCGATTTGAGCATCGCCGGCCTAGTTCCATTCTCCACTATCGACTGGCCCGGGCATTTGACCGCAACAGTCTTTTGTCAAGGCTGTCCATGGCAGTGCACCTACTGCCACAACAGTGCCCTGATCTCTTGTACTGAGCCCGGACTCATGACCTGGGAACAAGTCGAGTCCACTCTCCGACGCCGTGTAGGCCTTCTTGATGGTGTGGTCTTCACCGGTGGGGAAGCCACTCGCCAGTGTGAACCATTGGCTCAAGCCATGGAGGCGGCGAAGAGGTTGGGTTTCCAGATCGGCCTGCATACCGCTGGGGCATACCCACGTTCTTTGGCTCATTTACTTCCCATCATGGATGGAGGTTGGGTGGGTCTGGACCTTAAAGCCCTACCCTCTCACTATGAACAGGTTGTAGGTAGAGCCCATGCTGGTGAAAAAGCCTGGGAATGCTTGGAAGTGATCCAGGAATACAACGCTCATGGTGGCACCATCGATTACGAAGTGCGTACCACTGTGCTCCCCGGGGATGTGACCTTCCTTGACGCCTACGATGTGGCCAAAATATGTCGAGAACGTGGTGTGAAGTCTTTTGCGCTTCAACAGGCGCGGGCTTTGGGAGTGCGCGATGGGATTACTGTGACCAGTCCAGGCTTTAGTGATCACTGCCATGCGCTCGCGGACAAAATTGAGGCCCTGGGATTTGAGCAGTTCACCTTTCGGCCAGCGTCATAGTTTCACAACATCTTTGACTGGTTAGGCTGAACAGGAGTTGCTGAGTGCATACTTCTTGCGAAGTACGGTTATTGCGACGCTAACGTTGTTAAGGAAGTGTCCCCGCAGAATCAACGGGGAAGGGGCACGCTGTCCTCAGCCTCCTGACTTGACCGTGAGATGATGGAGGGCATGATGCAGATGGAATCCGTGGTCCGCAGTGCAGTTCAGCCCACCACCGACGCCCCTGTCATGGTGACGGGCGCCTCCGGGTATGTGGCCGGATGGGTGGTTAAGGGGCTGCTCGAATTGGGTGTCACCGTTCATGCTACGGTCCGTGATTCTTCAAAGCCGTCCTCAGTGAACCACCTCAAGGCGGCCGCTAATGTTCTTCCTGGAACACTGAAATTCTTCGATGCTAACCTGCTCAACGAGGGTGACTTTGATGAGGCTATGAAGGGATGCGAGATTGTCATTCACACAGCTTCACCCTTCACTCAGCACGTCAAGGATCCTCAGCGCGACCTCATTGACCCCGCTCTCAAGGGCACACGCAATGTGTTGGGTAGTGTGGAGAAGACCGCCTCAGTTAAGCGTGTGGTGCTGACCAGCTCCATCGCCGCAATGTACACCGACGCTGTGGAATGCGAACACATGCCTGGCGGCATGCTCAGTCCGGAATCTTGGAATACCACGGCGTCATTGACTTACGAGCCCTACCACTATTCCAAGACGCTTGCCGAACGTGCCGCTTGGGAACTGCAACGCCAAGGTCGTGGCTGGGAACTCGTGGTGATTAACCCGGCCCTCGTGGTGGGCCCCTCGCTTAACCCCGTGCCTACCTCGGAGAGTTTCGGAATTGTCCGCCAACTCATGCGCGGAGACATGATGGCTGGAGCCCCTCGTCTTGGCTTGTCACTGGTGGATGTGCGAGATGTGGCCGAGGGACATATTGCTGCCGCATTCGTTCCCGAAGCCAACGGACGTAACATTATTGCCGGCAAAGATTGCGACCTGTGCTGGGCAGGAATGGAACTGCGCAAGTACCTACCTGTCTCTAAAGCGTGGCGCCTTCCTCGTTGGCCCATGCCCAAAGCGGCATTTGTTGTCCTTGCGCCGGCGGTGGGTGTATCTCGCCAATTCGCCGAAAACAATGTGGATCACGTAGTTCGCTGTGACACTACTAAGAGCCGCGAAGAACTCGGAATCACCTACCGAGACCCCATTGAAGCTATGGCCCACATGACCGACCAACTCTGAGTGTTTTTGTATTGTACGGTAACTGCCTGACTTCGCAGGCTGGCACAGATTTCGTGTGCTGGGAGTGGTTACTCGGCGTCGACAGACAGACGCTTCTCATCCTTGGCGTGCTGACGCTTGGTAAACCATGGAATAAAGAACGCTCCACCAATGGCGCCCACCAATGCGCCTGTGGCGTAGGAAGAAATCTCAGCGCCGTTATGCCAACCGCCAGCAATCCAGATCCCAAGAACTATCACAGTGAATACCAAGTTCTTGGCAGAGAGAACGCTCCTCTTGGGAATTGCTGTGGGCAGGTAGTAGCGACTGAATGACTGAGCTGCGGCTGACCCTGCGATGACGGGGGTAATGAGTAGCGCGGTTAAGTAGAAATATGATCCGGGAAGAATTCAGGCGAAAACCCACATCAGCAATAAGTTCATGTAAATGGTGACATTCCATGCGATGGCAGCACCTTTGAAGGCGACGTTGAGGGCGAATTCGTCCTCGTAGAACTTGGTGTACTGCTGAATGATTCGCTCGAAGTAAGACTGCATAGTGACTCCTTGGTGAGTCGAAATGATGTTGTGAAAAGTGTTGAGGGAGGGCCTTGTTTCCCCTAGATTCACGACCTCATGTAGGGGGCAATCCATGAAGGAGGAGTTATGAACCGCTACGTACATGAGCCTGTGGTAGCGCCACGAATAATTGAGGTCTTGTGAGAAGTGGCGGAGCTAGGAACTGACCTGCAAGTTTTCGTCTCCAAAAACCTGCTCTACGGTAGCTCCGAGGCGTTTGCATAGCGCGAGCGCGAGATAGACGGAGGGGGAGTAGTTACCTCGCTCGATATTGGCGATGGTCTGCCGGGAAACACCAACCGCTTGAGCAAGATCTGCTTGAGACATCTCATGCCATCGCCGCAGTTGGCGAAGTTTATTCGGCCTAGTGTTAACTTCCATGACTCAAATGTAAAGCATACTTGACATATTCGTCAATATTTTAACTCACCCTAGATTAAGGACAAGGAAATGGCGCAGAGAGGGTGATGGGGGGAAGAAAATGGTCGCTGCGAGTGAACGTGATTGGGATGAGCACGCTGAAAACGTATTGAGGAAGCTGATGCGGCGTCGATACTGGGGCTGAACGTTCTGCGGTCACTGCCGTTTACTGGCAGGCGACTTGGGCGAAGTGGACACGAATCTTCTCGATACTTGTGACGATGGGAGAGACGTCAATATTCGTCGTGGAAATCGGCGGAAGACTGTCGATAACGTCTTCTAACTGCTGCTCAGCCCTCATCGCGGCCACGGTGGTGGTTCCCGGTTCGCGCCAGCAGGCGGTCACTACAGCAAAACCAAAGCGGCTTACCGCACGCTGAACATCCATCCAGCGGTCCGTTCCATGAGGATCATCCTGGGTGGCACTGGAAAGCACGTCACTAGAACGCCCCAACTCAAAGATAAGCAACTGACGGCGTGTATGAGCCTCAGGAGAGGTGAGGTCACTATTGGCAAGGTCGCGGAGCACGTCACGCGTGCGGTTGAGTGTCATGCGGTACTGGCGACGCACCAGGAGAACCGGAGCTCGCAGGCCCACGAACCAGATAGCAATCAACGCGCAAGCCACGCCCACTACAGTCTCACCCAAGCGGTCACGCATGAGAATCGACAACTCATACTGGCTGGCCACAGGGAACATGATGAGAGCAAAGACGGTCACGAAAACCACGCACACGGCGTAGTTCTTATTACCCCAAATTTCCATGCCATAGACGGTGATGATGACGATGAGAACACGCGTCCACATCGAAGGGCCACTGGCCACAATCCCCACGTATAACAGCACGCCAAGGAGCGTACCCACCACGCGATGGTAGGCGCGGATGGTGAGGTCGGCTCGGCTCGCGCCCATGTGCAGCACGATAATGGCCGAAAGGATCGCCCAGTAGGGCCGGCCGAACGGCAAAATGAACATCGTGGACGTAGCCAGTAAGACGGCGATGGCTGCACGGCTAGCCACCAGGCCGGGACGAGAACCGCGAAGGAATGCGGTGCGCAGTAAGTACCTCACCGATGGCATGCGGTCAGGAGTAATGCGGCGGACCTTGGAGACGTTCAATGCGTCCACGGGGAAGGAATCACGGTCCAAGGTCAGCATAAGTTCAAGATGAAGATCCTTCATCTGCTGCTCGAGATCGCGACCCATGCGAGTCAGGGGTGTGGAAGTCATACCGAGGCGGCCAGCACGAAGCACCTGCCAGGCGCGGTTGACCGAAATGCAAGCACGTGAGCGGGCGATGCCGAGACTGGCCTCATCAGCGTCGGGATCCATGCTCGTGTAGCGGCTGACTGCAAGAGCAGCCTGCGCCACGGCGTCACGTTCCGTCTCATGAGGATGAATGGCGAGCATGGTGAGCATGAACGCCCCGCTGACGGCCCAAGCGAAAATCGTGGGCTCAAGCAACTGCCATACTCCCCAACCGTTGGCGCCCATGTAGATGCCGAAGGCTGCAGCGAAGACCACGTTAATTGGTCCAGGCGGACCCGTGAGTAGAGCATGCCAGACCCAAATCACGATGAAGGTCACTGCGGTCATTACCGGAGGAATGATGGCAGGGTACGGCGAAATCCAGACACCAATCGCTTCACAAAGGAAGGTGGCAGCGCCCACCACAAAGAAAGTTACCGCGCGGCGCCGCATTGGGGTCTCGTGGCCTACGTCAGCGGTAAGGGCGCCCATAGTGCCTAGTGAACCGGCTTGGGGGCCCATGAGCACTGAGCAAACGATGATGCCCACGGCCATGGCGCTTGCGCTACGAATTGCTCGACGCGTTGGTTCTGGGTTCTTTTCGGACTGAATGAGGGTACGGACCAAGACCTTGACCGCACGCCACGCGGCGTGCGGGATAGTCATGATGGTCCGCTGAATGCTCACAGGCCAACAGTAGCGATCTTGAGTATCTTCATCACTTCTGGCGTGTGAATAATATGTGCTTGTTTTTTGAAGATTGTGTGGGGATGAATGGCATTATGCGTGAGCAAGGAAACGTTCATTGATGTTGTGCACACGGTCGGTAAAAGCTTTTACATTAATCGAGCGTGTGCTGACTGGCCCGAGTGATTCGATGACTGCGGAGAGTTCGTCATAGGCCTGGGCGGCAGCATGGGCGCGCTCCTGACTGGAGCGGCGGTTGGCGTGTCCTGCTTGCTTAGCAATTCCCGGGGTGCTCGCAAATAAGTCTGTAGTAGCCAAGTGAGCGCTAGTAAGACCCGACGTGGTGAGACTTTGCCTCCAGCAGGCAGCAATCACGGATAGTCCTAATTCGTTAACGGTGGCAGCGGCATCATGCCATGGTGCTAAACCATCGGGATCGTCTTGATAAGCGGCGGTCAGCATGGCGCCACTGCGACTGAGTTCGAATACCAAATCTCGGCGGTGTTCATTAGCACGCAGGGTAGAAAGGTCTGTTTGGGCAAGGTCCCCAAGAACCGCCAGAGTGGCGTTAAGAGTGAGTCGGTAGTGGCGGCGTACCAGCATGAGCGGTGCTTGACGACCCACAATCCACACCATCAGCAGGGCGGCTCCTACGCCGATAAACGTCTCAATAAGTCGGTCCTCGATAATGGTTGTAATGTCTCCAGTGTGTGGGGTGGGTGCCATAAGAAGTGCGAAGGTGGTTACGAACACTACGGCGATGGCGTAGTTTCGTAAGACGAATACTTCTAGGCCCCAAAAGCACAACACCACAATGATCAGGCGTAACCATGGGCCGGGGTGAGTGGCCACAATTCCGAAATACAACACCACGCCTATGGCGGTGCCAATGACACGGTGGGCGGCTCGAATGGTGAGGTCGGCTCGGCTAGCGCCCATATGAAGAATGATCAGTGCGCTGAGCATAGCCCAGTATGAGTGGCCGGCCCGTAAACCTTCAGCAAGCGAAGTTGCTAGAAGAACGGCCAAGGCGGCTCGTGTAGCAACAATGCGAGCACGTGAGCCGGGCATCGCTCCGGTGTGTAGGAGGTAGGTGGCTCTCGGTTTGCCTAGCGGCGTGAGGGTGAAATGGTTATCCACTCGCAAATGTGAGGTGGGGAATGATTCGCCATTGAGAGTAGCGATCATGCGTAAGTGGGTGGCCTGTAATTGTCGATGAAGACTACGCGCTGGCGCACTGAGCGCTTCGCTTCCGGGGCGTCGGCCTGCCCGCAGGACTTCCCATCCATGGTTGACTGCGCTCCACGCTGCTGAGCGTCGCTTGGCTAGTACTCCACTATGGACCGACGCCGTCTGGCGCCTTCTCTCTCCCCTCTCACCCTGAAGGGAGGTGAGAGTGGTGCTAGTAGAGCAACCATGGGAAGTTTCCATGAAAGCAGGTGACTGTTCATCCTGAGTGATTTGTGCGGCGTCGACGTAGGCATCAACGGCATCTTTTGCAGCGTTGACGGCTGCGCGTTCGGGCTCATGGGGGTCGAGTGCTAGGAGGGCGAGTGAGGTGAGGGAGGCTAGCGCCCAGGCCAGTGCAGTGATGGGAAGAAGTGTGGAAGGGGTGTAGCCGTGGGTGCCCATGAATACACCGAAGGCGGTAGAGAAGCAGGTATTGATGGGGCCGGGCGGTCCCATGATGAGGGCATGCCATCCCCACACCACGATGAGGGTCACTGCGGCCATGACGAATGGGACGGCAATGGGGTGCGGGGAGGCGAGTAGGCCAATGTATTGCGTGGTCAGGGTGGTGGTTCCCACAGCAAGAAGAATGCGAATGCGTGCTCGCATGGGAGTATCGCGGCCCACGTTGGCGGCCATAGCCCCGATCATGCCGAGTGACCCTGCTGCCGGTCCCAGAATGAGTGCGGTTCCAAGGAGGCCTGTGCCTACGGCGATGGTCCAGGCGACGGCGCGCTTGGCGCGCGCTCGCGGGGGAGTGATGGTGCTGAGGCTGCGAGTGAGGCGCGCCAGAGCGCTGGTGGCGCGTGGTGGGGGAAGGGCAGTCTCTGGCACGTGGACAGGCTACCTGTTACGTAGGTACTACCTGTGGGGCGCAGGTCATTGACCATCTCATGAATTTTGTGACCCCAATCACCGGTGAGGTGGGAATTTGTAGGGAATACTTTCATCATTTTCAAGGTTGAGCCATACAGACTCAAGAATTGAGTGAGAAAAGTTGACATGGACTCACTCAATTAGCAAACTTGAGTGCAGATCACTCAAGTCAGTTGTGAATCTGATTCCCTCCAGAGCACCAGAATCACAACATCACCAGACTTCACACAGAACTTATAAGGAGCACACACTATGGCACGCGCAGTCGGTATTGACCTCGGTACCACCAACTCTGCTATCGCCGTCCTTGAAGGCGGCGTCCCCACTATCATTCCTAACGCTGAAGGTGGCCGCACCACCCCTTCCGTTGTGGCTTTCTCCAAGTCCGGCGAAGTGCTCGTTGGCGAGGTAGCCAAGCGTCAGGCAGTGACTAACGTTGACCGCACTATCTCTTCGGTTAAGCGCCACATGGGCACTGACTGGACCGTCGAAATTGACGACAAGAAGTACACAGCCCAGGAAATCAGCGCACGTATCTTGGCCAAACTCAAGGCAGACGCCGAAGCTTACCTTGGTGAAAGCGTCACCAATGCTGTAATCACCGTCCCCGCCTACTTCAATGACGCTGAGCGTCAGGCCACCAAGGAAGCCGGCACCATCGCAGGCCTCACCGTGGACCGCATCGTTAACGAGCCCACCGCCGCAGCACTTGCCTACGGTCTGGAAAAGGGTAAGGAAGACGAACTCATCCTCGTCTTCGACCTCGGTGGTGGTACCTTCGACGTCTCCCTGCTCGAAGTGGGCAAGGATGAAGACGGCTTCTCCACTATTCAGGTCAACGCAACTAATGGCGACAACCGCCTCGGTGGCGATGACTGGGATGCTCGTATCGTGAACTGGCTCGTCAGCCAGGTCAAGAACAAGGACGGTGTGGATCTGTCCAAGGACAAGATCGCCATGCAGCGCCTCAAGGACGCAGCGGAGCAGGCCAAGAAGGAACTCTCCAGCGCCATGAGCACCAACATCAACCTGCAGTACCTCTCCATGAGCGAAGCAGGCCCCGTTCACCTGGACGAAAAGCTCACCCGCGCACAGTTTGAAGAGATGACCGCTGATCTTCTCGAGCGCACCAAGGTCCCCTTCAACAACGTCATCAAGGATGCCGATGTCTCCCTCAGCGACATCGACCACGTCATCCTCGTTGGTGGTTCCACTCGTATGCCCGCAGTAAGCGAACTCGTTCGCGAACTGACCGGCAAGGAACCCAACAAGGGCGTAAACCCCGATGAGGTTGTGGCACTGGGCGCAGCTATCCAGGCTGGCGTCATCCAGGGCGACCGCAAGGACGTTCTGCTCATCGACGTCACCCCCCTCTCCCTCGGTATCGAGACCAAGGGCGGCGTGATGACCAAACTGATCGAGCGCAACACCGCTATCCCCACCAAGTCCACTGAGGTGTTCTCCACCGCAGAAGACAACCAGCCTTCCGTTCTCATCCAGGTCTACCAGGGTGAGCGTGAATTCGCCCGCGACAACAAGCTCCTCGGAACCTTCGAACTCTCCGGTATCGCCCCGGCCCCCCGCGGTATTCCTCAGATTCAGGTTTCCTTCGACATTGACGCCAACGGCATCGTCCACGTCTCCGCCAAAGACCTGGGCACCGGCAAGGAACAGTCCGTCACCATCTCCGGTGGCTCTGCTTTGAGCAAGGAAGACATTGACCGCATGGTCAAGGATGCTGAAGCACACGCAGCCGAAGACAAGAAGCGTCGCGAAGAAGCTGAACTGCGCAACAGCGCCGAGCAGCAGGCATACGCCATCGAGAAACTTCTCAAGGACAACAAGGACAAGCTCCCTGAGGACGTCTACTCCGAGGTTTCCGCAGCCGCCGACGAGGTTAAGAAGAGCCTTGAAGGTGAGGACGTGGATGCCATTAAGACCGCTCTGGACAATCTTAACGGTGTTGCTCAGAAGGTCGGAGAGGCAATTTACGCCAACCAGGCCGCAGAAGCCGCAGCAGCTCAGAGTGCTGAAGGCGCCACTGACTCCAGTGATGACGACGTGGTAGACGCTGAAATCGTCGACGATGAGGAAACCAAGTGACATCACAAGACTCTTCCCACACCAACGATCCTCTGGAACGTGACGTGGAAGCAGCCTTTGACCAGGTTCGCGATGAACTTGGGGAGGACCCCCAGGCCGCCTTCGACAAAGGCGGCCTGGGGCAAGCCCCCACTGATGTACCTAGCGAATCCGTGAATGCTGATCAGGTAGAGGCTGAGCAAGTTGAAGAACTCGATCCCCTGACTGAAGCCCAGCAAGACCTGGCTCAGGCTCAGGATGAACTGGCTCGTGCTCGTGCTGATTATTACAACCTGCAGCAGGAGTACACCAAGTACGTTCGGCGTGCTCAGGAAGCGGCTGCTGGTCATCGCGAAGCTGGCAGTCAGGCAGTAGTCGAAGCACTTATTCCCGTGCTCGATGAGATCGAACTGGCTCGTACTCACGGTGACCTTAACGGGCCATTTGAAGCGATGGCCACCAAACTCGAAGGTGTTCTTACTGACAAGTACGGTCTTGAACGCTTCGGCGAAGTAGGAGAAGTTTTCGATCCTCTTCATCACGAAGCTCTTATGGCCACCGAGTCGGAAGAAGTTAGCGAACCCACCGTCACCATGGTGCTTCAGCCTGGCTATCGCCTGGGTGAACGCACTGTCCGTGCCGCACGCGTTCAGGTAGCCAATCCCGCCTGACGTCCCTCACCACTTATGGTGAGCAAAACATCTATTGGTGAGAACTCGGCGTCGTCAATTATTAACGGCCCCACGACGCCGAGTTCTCCCTCCCAGCCCAGATTCCCCTGGGCACCCACACACATAATCAAGGACCCTATGACCCCACTGTTGAAGGAGGTGGACTGACTATGGCAAGCCAGGAATGGATGACTAAAGACTTTTACGCCACGCTTGACGTGGCTAAGGACGCGGATGAGGCGACGATCAAGAAGGCTTACCGCAAACTCGCCAAGAAGTACCACCCCGATCGCAATCCCGGTGACGAAAACGCCGCTGAGAAGTTCAAAGAGATCGGGGAAGCCTACGCGGTACTCTCCGACCCTAAAGACCGTAAGCAATACGACGCAATCCGCTCGATGTCTGGGGGTGGAGCACGCTTCGCAGGCTCTGGCGGTGGTGCAGGATTCGAAGACGTCTTTTCCAACATTTTCGGTGGAGGCGGATTCGGCTCAGATGGCGGCGTACGCTTCTCCACTTCAGGATCTCAAGCAGATATTGATCTCGATGATCTGCTCGCAGCATTCGGCGGAACTCCTAGCCCTACACGCAAGAACGGCCGCCCGGGAGCCTTCAACTTCGGTGGATTCGGTAGCCCCGAGCCTGTCAAAGGACAAGATGTCCTGGCACGCGCCACCATCACTTTCGATGAAGCCGTCAGTGGCGCCACCATCGAATTGACCGCTGATGGGCGCACGATAAAAACCCGTATTCCCGCCGGTGTTCATGATGGTCAAAAAATTCGACTGCGCGGAAAAGGACGCCCTGGGAACTACGGTGGTGAAAACGGTGACATGGTTATCACCGTTAAGGTCAAACCCCACCCCGTCTATTCCATTGATGGGAAGAACCTACGCATGACTCTGCCTATCACCCTGGCAGAAGCAGCACTGGGCGCTGTGGTGGAAGTTCCCCTTTGGACAGGAGGGACTTCTAAGATCAAAATCGCTCCGGGCACCCAGTCCGGCACCATTCAGCGTTTGCGTGGAAAAGGCATCACCACCTCCAAGGGGACTTCAGACATGCTTGTCGAACTTGAGGTAGCCGTCCCTAAGAAACTCTCCGACGATGCCCGCAAGGCACTCGAAGAATTTGAGAAGGCTATGGAAGGTTCCAACCCCCGTGCGCACCTCATGGAGGAGGCGGCACAGTGAAGCACACCAGTCAGGGGATCGGTAGCGTAGCGGAAGATGCGTTATATCGTCCGGTCTATGTCATCTCTGTGGCGGCATCTCTAGCCGGGATGCACCCACAAACGCTGCGTCAATACGACCGTCTTGGGCTGGTTATCCCCGCTCGTACCCAGGGGCGTGGGCGTCGCTACTCACTGTACGATGTGCAGCGGCTTCGCCAGATTCAAACCCTCTCCAATGAAGGGATAAATCTGGCAGGTATTCGCCGTATTATCGAACTCGAGCGTCAGGTCGAGGTGCTGAGCAAAGAAAATATTCTTCTGCAAGCCCGCCAAGAAGCAGTTCAGCGGGTATTCGCTGCGGCCACTGATGGTCAAGTGTATGTCCTTGCTGACTCACGGAGAGCCATGCAGTTTGAGTCAGATGTCGATTAGTTCATCGCTCGTTCCCCATTAGCTTTCTGTGTGAAGTTGTGAATGGGGAGAACACCCCATAGAGATAAGAGGGCCCACGGGGCCCTCTTATCGTTTTCTTCATACCCCTGCGATACGCTTACTATGCAGATAACCTGATCAATCAGTCACATGATGGAAGGTCTTCAATGACTCAGCCCACCAATCCTCAGCAGCCCTACCAGCCCGCACAGCCCTACGGCGCTCAGCAGTACACCCCTGGATACTCTCCTTCTCAGCCTAGCGCCCCTCAGGCAGGTGGCGTACCTCAGCAGGCTCAGCAGCCCTACCAGCAGGCTGTAACCGTTCAGGAATCTTTTTTCTCTAACCTCTTCGACATGCGCCGCGGATTCGCTGATCGATTCGGTGCGGCCATTTTCTACACTGCTGTGGTTGCCTTCCTTATCGGTTGGTTCTACAGCGCCTATCTTGCCGGCCAGAGTGTGGAGTACACCATGAACGGCCCCCGTGACACCTTTGACGTTGGTGACTTCCTGGTCTCGCTGTTCACCAACGCCCCCTTCGTAGCCCTGAAGATTTTCTTCTCTCGTATGGCGGTTGAGGCAGTTACTTATCTCTCCCGCATTAGCGCACACCACCAGGCTAAGTGAGTTATGGCTGAATCCTTCACAGACCAAGACGGTAAACCTCGTTACGGGGTTCGTCTGTCTGACATTCCTGAGGATGAACGTCCTGATATGAGCGTTTTCGCTGCTGAACAAGCTAAGCAGCGAGCAAAGGAAGAGCAAGCGGCAGCAGAACGCTCCGGTGGGCGATTCCGCCCCACCAAGCCATCCCTGCCTTCACGAAGCCCTCACGGTGATCGTTCCTCTTCCTCACGCCCCGGCGTCAACGAGGGGTATTCGTGGCGTGATGATGATGGACGAGTCGATCCTTA
The DNA here is from genome assembly GCF_001687305.1 of Actinomyces vulturis. GTDB lineage: Bacteria > Actinomycetota > Actinomycetes > Actinomycetales > Actinomycetaceae > Actinomyces > Actinomyces vulturis. The sequence goes on along the minus strand of NZ_KV700385.1, from coordinate 540,849 downwards.
TGCTCCCCGCCATAACCATCATGCTCGCAGTGCTTCTGATCGCTCTGATAGTGAGCGTCAGGGGCAAGGTGGATGCGGTGCTCAGGGATTATCGCAGCCCCCGTTGCCACCTGGTCGACGTCAGTCAAGCCCCGCCTCTGCGCGCCTGCTCCTGTGGGGCTTAGTGACAATGTTTCTTCTTCCGGTGCTTATCTTCTTTGCTGCCGCGAGTTACATGATGGGGGGCCTCAACAGTTTCACTTCCTCATCTGTGGTTGAGGCCAACGGAGATGTGTATCTCGCAGCTAATACGGATTACATGGTGTATTCCTCCGGTTTTGGAGTCTCCACCGGGGATTGCACAGTAAAAGATCCTCATGGGAGTGCTGTGAGTGTGGAACCTCAGACCTCGCTTGCGATGGCTTCATTCCATACTGGTGATGAAGGATTGTATTCCGTGACTTGCCCCAATCAGGAGAACACACAACACATTGTGGGGCCAGTTTTTGATGAGTCACGTGTTTTTATCGGCGTAATTGGCGTGATTGCCTCAACGATTATGGGGCTGCTTGGTTTAGGCATGATTATTGTCTATTTTGCTCGACGTAAGCGCCGTTAATCATCGGCGAGCAATGCACTCAGCGTGACTAAGGGAGTAGTAGGCCGGCATCGCATTATTGCTGTGAGATGCCTGGTATCTCCTTGTCGAGTCTGTAAAAACAGCACAGACCATACAGTGGTGGGCCAGTCGCGTTGGCGACTGGCCCACCACTGTATGGCTCATCTGGCGTGTCATTACGCCTTAGCCATGAAGCATGAGGCGTGAAGGCTGTGTTCAACCGACTCGACTCTTCGAGGAATCCGATAGGAGGGGTAAGCGTCGCCTGTCGGTTCCTCGGGTTAGAAGAACTCAGAGTTTGCCGAGTGCGTCCTTGGCCTTATTGGCTGCATCGTCGATCTTGTCGCCGAACTTGCCATCGGTTGCGTCCTTGAGAGCATCGTCAACGCGATCGATAGCGTCAGTAGCGACATCCTTGAGGGCATCCTTGGTCTTGTCGGAGTTCAGAGCCTCTTCAGCCTTCTTCTTCAGATCATCAAATCCCATGACGGTCTCCTTTCGCTTGACATGCGTGTCACCGGATGGTGAGCGCCTGGGACCATCGTCGCAGGTTATGGTTTGCTTCACAAGTAATTGCTCCCTTTTCATGCTTAGAGCGAGATTCTCCCTAAATATCGCGGATTTTCTTCGCCTTTCAGGCGAAAGTGTGGTCTGACGAAAAGAGATGTGTGACTCACAGAGAAAAACAAAGTTGAGTGGAATAGACTCAACCTTGCTTCGGTTGTACTAAGCAGAACACGAACCACTGTGCCCACACCGCCAGAAACAGGTGACCTGAGGTGACTGCTAAGCAGAGCCTCAACCTCCATCTGCTCTGTCCGTGACCAGGGACTGAATCTCTCGCGAAAACAGGTACTACGCAGTCACTCAATTCCGCCGAACCCTCGCCCCGTGAGAAGCCACAGTGAGTTCCTTGAAACAAGGAGGTCCCATGGACACCAACTACACAACCAAGTCTCAAGAAGCCATTTCTGGCGCCATGCAGGCTGCAGCGGCCGCCGGAAACCCAAGCATTGACACCGCCCATTTGCTTAACGAACTCCTCAGCGATGAAGAGGGCGTAGCGTTGGGCCTACTCATCGCTGCAACAGATCCCGCCACCCGTACTGCCGTAGGTGCAGAAACTCGTCGCATCCTGACGAATATGCCTGCATCCTCCGGCGCTAGCGTGGGACAACCTCAGCCCACTCGTGCATTCCTTGCCGCACTTGAGCACGCCTCAGAAGTTGCCAAGGAATTGACTGACGAATACATCTCCACCGAGCACCTGCTCATCGGCTTAGCCAGTGGACAAGACTCTGTGGCGACTTTGCTGAAGAACAACGGTGCCAGCCGAGAAGCACTTATTGACGCTCTTCCCCAGGTGAGAGGAAATTCCCGAGTGACCTCAGCAAACCCTGAGGGTACCTACAAGACCCTTGAAAAGTATGGCTCCGATCTCACAGCCGCAGCACGCGAAGGCAAACTTGACCCCGTCATTGGTCGCGATAGTGAAATTCGTCGTGTTATCCAGGTGCTTTCGCGCCGTACCAAGAACAATCCTGTTCTCATTGGTGAACCCGGCGTGGGTAAGACTGCCGTTGTCGAGGGGCTGGCTCAGCGTATTGTTGCTGGTGACGTGCCCGAATCGTTGCGCGGTAAGCGACTGATTGCCCTTGACCTGGCTGGAATGGTGGCCGGCGCCAAATACCGCGGCGAATTCGAAGAACGTCTCAAGGCGGTCCTTCAAGAAATTAAGGACTCTGACGGTGAAGTGGTCACCTTCATTGACGAACTCCACACCGTGGTTGGTGCTGGTGGTGGTTCCGAAGGCGCCATGGACGCAGGAAACATGCTCAAGCCCATGCTGGCTCGTGGCGAACTGCGCCTCGTTGGTGCGACCACTCTTGATGAGTACCGTGAAAACATTGAGAAGGACCCGGCTCTCGAACGTCGCTTCCAGCAAGTGTTCGTGGGTGAACCTTCCGTTCCTGACACGGTAGCGATCCTTCGCGGTATCGCTCCTCGTTACGAGGCGCATCATCAAGTCACCATTTCCGACGGTGCACTCGTAGCAGCCGCACAACTTTCCGACCGCTACATTACCGGCCGTCAACTTCCTGACAAGGCCATCGACCTCATCGATGAAGCGGCATCTCGTCTGCGTATGGAACTCGACTCCTCTCCCGTAGAAATCGATGAACTGCGTCGTCGTGTGGACCGTATGCGTATGGAAGAGGCTTACCTGACCGAATCGGCTGATGTGAATGCGGAAGGCGAGATTGATGATCCCGCTACCGCTGACCGTCTTGAGCGCTTGCGTGCTCAACTGGCTGATGCTTCCGAACGTCTGGCAGGTCTTAACGCCCGTTGGGAAGCAGAGAAAGCTGGTCACAACAAGGTCGGTGAACTGCGTGCACAACTCGAAGAATTGCGTACTAAGGCTGACCTGGCTGAGCGTGATGGTAACTATGAGGAAGCAGGCCGCCTGCGTTATGGTGACATGCCCGCTCTGGAAGCGCAGATTCGCGATGCTGAAACGGCTGAGTCTGCTGCCGCAGCTGTCAACCCTGATGGAAGCACTAGCGCAGCAGAACCCATGATTGCGGAGAAAGTTGGCCCCAACGAGATTGCCGAAGTTATCTCCTCCTGGACTGGTATCCCCGTTGGCAAACTTATGCAGGGAGAAACCGAAAAACTCCTTCATATGGAAGATGTGATCGGTTCTCGGCTCATTGGCCAGGGTGCGGCTGTTACAGCAGTTTCTGACGCCGTACGCCGTTCTCGTGCGGGCGTTGCCGATCCGGATCGTCCCACCGGATCCTTCCTCTTCCTCGGTCCCACCGGTGTGGGTAAGACGGAACTGGCCAAGGCTTTGGCGGATTTCCTCTTCGATGATGAGCGTGCCATGGTACGTATCGATATGAGTGAGTACTCCGAGAAGCACTCTGTGTCTCGACTCGTGGGTGCCCCTCCGGGATACGTGGGCTACGACGAAGGCGGACAACTTACTGAAGCCGTACGCCGCCGTCCTTACTGCGTGGTTCTACTTGATGAGGTGGAGAAGGCTCATCCTGAGGTTTTTGACATCCTCCTGCAGGTTCTTGATGATGGCCGTCTCACCGACGGTCAGGGCCGCACTGTGGATTTCCGTAACGTCATCCTTGTGTTGACCTCCAACCTTGGTTCTGGCTATCTCATTGACCCCACGCTTAGTGAGGAAGAAAAGCGTAGTGAAGTGATGGGTGCAGTGCGCCGCAACTTCAAGCCCGAGTTCATCAATCGACTCGATGACACGCTTATTTTTGATCCTCTGACTAAGGAAGAACTGGGCAAGATTGTCGATATCCAAATTGCCAAGATGTCCCAGCGTCTGGCTGACCATCGACTTACTCTCGAGGTCAGTGATGAGGCTCGGATGTGGCTGGCTGATCAGGGGTACGACCCTGCCTATGGTGCACGTCCTTTGCGTCGCCTGGTTCAACGTGAAATTGGTGACCGACTGGCTCGCATGATCCTCGGAGGTGAGGTTCTCGACGGCCAGAGTGTACGCGTCGAGGTTGCCGAAGACGCGGCGAACGGACTTGTCTTGGTGCCAGAAGGAACCGCTTGGATTCCGTCTGCTACCAGCGCTCTGTGAGGTTCTTAAAAGCAACCCCTCAGATGACATTCAGGTAGGGCTGGGCTTACTTTCACGAAAGTAGGCCCAGCCCTACTTTTTTATTTTTTTTGATGATGTTTGCTCATGTAAAACATGATTTCGACTCAAGCGAATGTGACTTATGGTGATTGATGAGCTCACAATGATTTTATGAACCCTCAGGTTGCGTCACCTAATCTGAAGGCTGCTGGGGTTATCAGTACCAATGGTGGTCCAGTGGCTAAGCCTCGAAAGCCTGGGCGCCCAAAGGCGGGAGCCGAGGATAAACGAACGCGCATCATTGAGGAAGCAGCGCACATATTCGCCTCCAAAGGCTACGGTGCCACCTCACTTTCTGACGTTGCCAATGCTGCCGATATTTCCAAGGCAGGACTTCTTCATCACTTCCCTTCCAAAGAAGCGCTTTTTGCGACGGTCCTGCAGTATCTTGATGAAGCGAATGCCGCACGCTTTCACTTCCACCGGCACGAAAACCCCTGGCACGCTCTTGATGCATTGATTAACATCGTGGCGCATAACGCTCACCACCCCGATTTGGTGTCCCTGTATACCGTGATGCTTCCGGCTGTTCTTCTTCCCGAACACCCTGCACATCAGTGGATCGGTGATCACCTCGCTCGAGCTATTTCCACCCTCGAAGACGCCTTCGACAATGGGAAGAAACTCGGCGTGGTCAAACGAGAAGCCCCCAGCCGAATGCTGGCGCGTATGGTGGTAGCCATGGCAGATGGACTCCAAGCACAATGGCTGTGCTCGCGCACTGACCAAGCAACGTCAGAAACTGTCTACGTCACCACCATGGTGAGTGAACTGCGCGAACTTGTGGGGATGCTCCATAACCGGTGGGGTATCCCGGATGAGGAACGCTGACGAACGCCAGGGTGCAGCCCCTGTGGATACTTGGCCATCCTTTGCGATCACGCCTGGACCCTTCCTTACGTTAAGACAAGGGGGATGTTAATAGTCGTCAGGCTGCGAATTACTGCAGTGGCGTAGAAAAACGAACAGCAGTCCCTGAGGCCGTCACCATAAGCATGCCCGAATCAGCGCCTAAGGTTTCGTAATCCAGTTTCACACCAACAACACCTTCAGCACCCATCTGCTGAGCACGCTGTACCATTTCTTGAATGGCAGTATCACGGGCTTGAATGAGTTCACGCTCAAGTGAGTCGGCGCGTCCGCCCACCAGATTACGGAAGCCGGCAGCAATATCTTTAAACATATTCACGCCGGCAATAGTCTCGCCGCAGACAATATTCATGTACTGGACAACGGGATAGCCCTCAATGGTGGGGGTGGTGGTGATAATCATGGAACTAGGGTGCCACGATTAGGTGCTCCACGGCGTCACAAAGAGGGAAATTACGGTTGCGTGTTGCTGACGGGCTCAACGAAGGGTGGACCGAACCAGGTGGTCCAAAAACCGTAGAACGCCAGATTGCCCCACGTTGCACATGTTTGCGAATGTCTGTCAAAGGCTGCAGAGTTCGGTGTGTAAGGGGTGTAGTTATAGAGGGCAGCAGTCGCCTGATTTTCAAGCGTCAACTCCAATCCGCCACATTCTTCATCAGGCGAGAAAGGAACCATCACACTCTGCCCAGCAACGAAACGGTAAGCGTCGGGTAATAGGCGATAGCGCTGGAACTGTGAAGCAGCTCCATATAACTGATTAAACAGACCCGCATGTTCCTCATCGCACACCGTTCCGTCGGGACAGGCATAGCCGGCCGCCGAGTGATAACTCGACGGCGTCAATTGAGCGCCAGAGGCAGTGAGTAAACCCTGTTCCTTCTGCATGAGTACCAACAGAACTCGTGGATTAATCCCACACGATTGGGAAATATCTGAAACGATTGTCGCCACATCTTCCTGCTGAGCGCCGTAGTAGCCTCCGGGGCAGAACTGGGTGGGCGGAACGTCAGGAGTGTCAAAGCGTGCCTGTGCTAGGCAAGGGGTGGCCTGAATACCCTCCATGCAGCCATCGTTAACTGTGGTGATAAAGGTGCGAATATCTTCCTCTGTCATGGAGTTAACGTCATAGAAGATCTCATCATCAATGAGATGCTCACGGTCAAAGCCTTCAAGGTTCCATGACACAGGATCTGGTGCGCTGGTGGTGGGAACCTCTGTTGCTTCAGGTTGAGCTACCTCAGTGATGAGAGTGGAAGTGAAGTGGAGAATCCCGAAGAATGCAATAGCGATAAAGGCGGCAATCACCCCCATTGCCAGGGGCACATAATGACGGCGCCAGTTATTTGAGGACACGGAATCTCCAAGTGCTACCTGGGTGGTGATAGGAACAGAGGGCCGGCGAGGCAGTATGAGGCTGCTGAGGGTGCCAAGAACCATGAGAGCAGGGGCGGTGTTGTTGTGCGTCAGGTCGTGGCGGTGGTGAGTTTGTACCAGCCAGCGTGGTAATAATTCCACAATTTCCTTCGAGTTTTCCTGAACTGCAGGCATGGTGATGCGGCGCGATAAGGTAGCAGCGTGGATCGCGTAGATGTTGCCTCGATGGCCAATGATTTATTGAGTCAGCATGGCTTACATGACTGGGCCATTCAATTCGACCATGCCCGTCGTAGAGCAGGCCAAACCAATTATCGCTACCGCATTATTCAACTGAGTGGGCCATTGATGGATCTCTATAGTGTTGAAGAAGTGCGCGAAACGATTCTTCATGAAATCGCTCACGCTCTGGTTGGACCCGATCATGGCCATGACGCCGTGTGGCGGGCCAAGGCGAAAGAAATTGGTTCCACAGGTGAACGTACCGTCAGTTCTTGTGCTCCTCGGATTTTGGGGCGATGGGTGGGGGTGTGTCCGCAGGGGCACTATGTGGACCGTATGCGTCGACCGGCAACTCCAGTGAGCTGCTATCAGTGTTCAAGGCGCTTTGATTTGCGTTATTTACTGACTTGGACTTTTGATGGAAAACCGCTAAATCCTGAGGAAATCAGCCCGTCGTATGCGACTGTATGGCAGAAATTACATCATGCCCCATAGTTTCCCAGGTTCTTTCCAGGGAAACTTTGGGTGTACTCCCAGCAACATCATCTTAGATAGTTACTGCCATCAGACAAGAGGTTCTGCGAGGTACTGGGGAGTGCCGATGACCAAAGCATCTTGCGTCTGTGATGTGGGTAAGGGACTGCATCACGCATTCTGGTGAAGGAGTTTTCCTCCATGGGGTGGGACCCAAGGACCGGAACTCATGCAAAGGGCCCGGCCTGAGAATCTCAGGACGGGCCCTTGCAGCATCCTTAAACACCTGTCCTCCTTGTGGGAGACTTAATCCATGACCACTGCGCCGCCAATCCTTGCCACCCTCTGGGTCGTGTTGGAATACACCATCAAAATTCTGGCGGTCGGAATCATTCCCGAAAACCGGCGCCCCTCATCATCGTCCGCATGGCTGCTGCTGATCTTGTTTTTGCCCGTGGTGGGACTACCCCTCTACCTCATTATGGGCAGCCCCCGGGTTCATGGGCGCCGCTACGACATTCAACAAGCAGTTACCCAACTTGCCCTGAGTCATACCCGCGATCTCCCGGATGCACCCCCCACCGCTAACCCCAGTGAAGAGTTAGCCGGAATCCTTCGTATGAACCGCCAGTACACCGGTGTTCCTTGTGTGACCGGCAAAGTCGAAAACATCCTGTCTGATCCTGTCGATACCTACGATGCCATGGTCGAAGCTATCGATAAAGCAGAACGCTTCGTCCACGTTGAGTTTTACATTATGGCCTGGGATGAGACTACGGATCCGTTCTTCCAAGCATTAGTGCGGGCAGTCAATCGTGGAGTCACTGTTCGCCTCTTGTTAGACCACTTGGGTTCACGTAAATACAAGGGGTGGCACGCTTTCAAGCGACGCCTGAGTGACTCAGGGATTCAGTGGCATCTCATGATGCCCCTCCTGCCCTGGCGAGGCATGTGGCGCCGCCCCGATTTGCGTAACCATCGCAAAATCCTCGTAGTTGACGGTGAACATGGCTTCATTGGAAGTCACAACATCATTGACCCGCACTACGGTTCTGCTAAGAACCGTTCCATTGGCCGTCGTTGGCATGACCTTACGGTGGAACTGACCGGCAATATCGTCATGGAAGCTGAAGCGATCTTTGCCATGGATTGGTATATCGAGTCCGGTGAACGTCTTAATCCAGGTCCTAATGCCACTCGCAAAGCCGGCGACTATGACGTTGACGAACCGCGCAAACGTACTCCCGATACAGTGCGCCGCCCCAGTGACCCTGTCGCCGCACTCGCTAACGCTCACCGCCGTGAAGAAGAAATCCAAGCACAAGAAGACGAATCGCTCGCTCAAGCTCTGTTGATGATTCAACGTCACGCAGAAAACAAAGTGGGTGGCAAAGTTAACGCAATGCAGTTGGTTCCCTCCGGCCCTGGGTACCGTGTTGAACCCAATCTGCGCATGTTCACTGCGCTGATGTATATCGCTAGGGAGACCATCACCATTACTTCCCCCTACTTCATCCCTGATGAAGCACTTTTGGCTGCTATGACTAGTGCCGTGGCACGTGGGGTGCGTGTAGAACTCTTCGTCGGTGAAGAAGCAGACCAGTTCGTGGTAGGTCACGCCCAGCGCTCCTACTACAACGCACTGCTTGAAGCGGGAGTCAAGATTTACCTCTACCCTGCACCCGCCGTACTTCACGCTAAGTACATGACTGTCGACGACCGTATCGGCGTCATCGGCTCGTCCAACATGGACTTCCGCTCCTTCTCCCTCAACTACGAAGTGATGCTTTTAGCTTTTGGCGGCGACCTTGACGATCTGCTGCGCCATAATGACGTTACGTACCGGTCTGTCTCTCGTGAATTAACTCTGGACGAGTGGTCACAGGAGCCTATTTATCGCCGCTACGTCGATAACGTCTGCCGCCTGGTTTCGGCTGTTCTCTAACGTGCCATACGATGAACTCCTATGGCTTCTCAGCAGGAATCATCACGTCGCCGCCCAAAGCACGGTAAACGCCGCAACAACTCACGCCGCCCCCTCGGTGCCGGCGCACCTGTGCGTCCCTTCACCGAGGAACAACTCCAGGCACGACGCGATAGTCTGCCTACCATCACTTACCCCGAACAGTTACCTGTCAGCGCTCGCCGTGACGAAATCAAACAAGCCATTGCTGACAACCAAGTAGTGATTATTGCCGGTGAAACGGGCTCGGGAAAAACCACCCAGATCCCCAAAATGTGCCTGGAACTGGGGCGCGGAATCACCGGCATGATCGGGCACACCCAGCCTCGCCGAATCGCCGCTCGGTCCGTAGCTGAACGTATTGCTGAGGAACTGGGAACCACCGTCTCGAAAAACTCCATCATCGGTTACCAAGTCCGCTTCACCGACGAAGCAGGTCCCAATACCCTCGTCAAACTGATGACCGACGGTATTGTCCTAGCCGAAATTCACTCCGACCCTCTGCTTAAGCGCTACGACACGATCATCGTCGATGAAGCTCACGAACGTAGCCTTAACATCGACTTTATTCTTGGTTACCTCGCACGTCTGTTACCCAAGCGCCCTGATCTCAAAGTCATCATTACCTCCGCCACCATCGACTCCGATCGATTCGCTAAGCACTTCGCCGATACCAACGGACAATCTGCTCCCATCCTTGAAGTCAGTGGACGCACCTACCCCGTAGAAATCCGCTACCGGCCCCTGGACCCTACAGAAGACGCAGTGGGAACAACCAGCGCTGCCATGGGCGGAGCTTATGCCACTCCAGGCGCTGTGCATGACGAGGATAGTGACCCTATTGATCAAGTTACCGGCATTATTGACGCCTGCGACGAACTCATGAACGAAGGCCCCGGAGACATCCTCGTCTTCCTCGCAGGCGAACGCGACATTCGCGACACTCAAGCCGCACTCATCGATCACCTTGGACCGCGATTCACCGCTGACGGACGATCTGCTCGCCCCGACGCAGTCGAAATCGTCCCCCTCTTTTCGCGCCTTAGCGCAGCCGAACAGCACCGAGTCTTTGAAAACCACCGATGCCGCCGCATCGTCTTATCCACCAACGTAGCCGAAACCTCACTGACAGTCCCCGGCATTCGCTATGTGGTAGACCCTGGCCTAGCACGTATCTCCCGCTTCTCCAACCGCACCAAAGTCCAACGCCTCCCCATCGAGCCCATCAGCCAAGCAAGTGCCAACCAGCGCAGCGGTCGATGCGGACGCGTTGCTGACGGTGTCGCCATCCGCCTTTACTCTGAAGCAGATTTTGAGGCTCGCCCCCAATACACCGAGCCCGAAATCCTCCGCACATCCCTGGCCCAAGTAATTCTCCACATGGCCGCACTAGGCCTGGGAGCAGTGGCCGATTTCCCCTTCGTTGATCCACCAGACTCCCGGGCGGTTCGAGACGGCGTAACCCTCCTGGCAGAAATTGGAGCGATTGCGGGAAGCAGGACCACGGCGTCGTCAGAAGACGAGACAGGGGAGGGACTGACCTCCCAACGCACCACTTATAGTGCCCACGAGGCACCACGACTGACCACGCTGGGCAGGCGACTAGCTCACCTCCCCGTGGACCCGCGCTTGGGCCGCATGCTGCTCGAATCAGCGAGCCTAGGATGCGCCAGCGAAGTGCTCGTCATCGTGGCCGCACTGTCCATGCAAGACGTACGCGAGCGCCCTTCAGAGCATCAAGAAGCCGCTGACGCACTCCACCGGCGCTTCGCCGACCCAACCAGCGACTTCCTCACCTACCTCAACCTATGGCGATACATTCGCACTCAGCGCCGCGACCTGAGCTCCTCGGCCTTCCGCCGTATGTGCCGCAGCGAGTTCCTCCACTACCTACGTGTGCGCGAATGGCAAGACCTTTACGTCCAACTCAAACAGATGGCACGTGCGCTCACCATCGACATTCACGATGTGGACTTACCCAGCCCCGAATCCATTGAGGCCGCAGCTGATGCTCTACCTAACGGGCATACCACCCTTGCCCATGCAGACGTAGCGGCAGCTGTCGTGGCTCTGGGCAAGAGTGCGGACACCCCAGATGCGGACGCCATCCACCAGTCCTTGCTCACTGGTTTGCTATCTAACCTCGGCTCCTACAACGAACGCCGCCGCGAATATGACGGCGCTCGCGGCTCCCACTTCTCTATCTGGCCTGGATCTGGCTTGCGTAAGAAGAGCTACGACTGGGTGATGACCGCCGAACTGGTAGAAACCAGCCGACTCTTTGCGCGAACTGTTGCCAAAATTGACCCCCGATGGGTGGAAAAGACTGCACGCCACCTGACGACTACCGTCTACGGAGAGCCCTACTGGTCAACCCGAAAAGGTGCGGCCATGGTTCACTCTAAGGTCATGCTTTACGGCCTGACTCTCGCAGCTGATCGTCCCGCGACTTTGGCTAGCGTCGGTACCGATGCTGCCAAAGCCGTAGCCCGTGAAATGTTCATTCGTCACGGACTTGTGGAAGGTGGATGGCATGCTCGCCATGCTTTTGTTCGTAAGAATCGAGAACTGGTCGAAGAACTGGCTGAGGTCGAGCATAAAAATCGTACCCACGGCTTGCTCGCGGATGATGAGCGCCTCGTGGCTTTCTACGACGCACGCATCCCCGCTAGCGTTACCTCCGCTGCGGTTTTCGATACATGGTGGAAGAACGAACGCCGCGAAAACCCTGACTTGCTTACCTTCACCCGTGACGTTCTTCTTCCCGGAGATGTGGGAGTAGACGGTTTTCCTGATTCCTGGCAGCAAGGTGACCTTACCCTGGGGCTTGAGTACGTTTTTGAACCTGGACGCCACGATGACGGTGTGAGCGTGCGCATTCCCGTTGAGGTTCTGCCTCGCGTCCGTAATGAAGGTTTCGACTGGCTCGTCGAAGGTATGCGCGAAGAACTCTGCGTGGCCACTATCCGCGCACTCCCTAAACGTGTCCGTCGACACTTAGTTCCCGCTCCCGATATGGGCCGGCGCATCATGCAATGGATGAGCACGCACTACCCCATCCCTGAGGGTTTCTCGGCACCCGCAGTCTCCTTCTGTGATGCTTTTGCCCAGGCGGCTGTGGAACTGGCCGGAGTTGAGGTGGCAACTTCCGATTTTGCTGACGCCGCCACTCGCCTTCCCGATCATCTCCTTATGGGTTTTGTGGTTAGTGACGGGCGCGGAGCAATCCTTGGACGCAGCACTGACCTGCCTGCCCTCCAAGAGCGCCTCGCATCCAAAGCCCAAGCTGCGGTGCGAAGCGCTGTACGTGGGGCCCTTGAAGAGGCCATGGCTGCTAGCGGCGTGAGCTTTGCTGGTGCTTCATCCGACGATGGCTCAAAACACGCGAAGCGTGGCCGTGGAGGAAAACGTTCCCAGGGAGGTCAGGGTCAGGCTGCTGTTGGTGCGGCAGGGCATGATGTTTCTGCGGTGCAGGGGACGAATGGTGTGGTGCCGCGTCCTGCTGCTTCTCATACCTCTTCAGCCAGTGTTATTCAGGCTGGGCTCGTGGAACATGCGCGCCTCGACGGCTGGCCAGCCGAGTTCAGTGATACGCCGCTTCCTGATGACGTGGAATCTTCAGGGCCTGCGGGACTCGTCGTTCGCGGATATCCTGCGTTCATCGCCGAGGACTGGCGTGGCAGCAAGCCAGAAACTCCAGGGATGCGAATCGTTGGCCTGCGCATCATGGCTACACCAGCCCACCAGGCCGTTGCTCATGCCGACGGTGTGGTTGCGCTGGCATTGAATGCCACAGTGTTAGCGCAAGGACGCATCACCTCGCGGTGGAATGCCGCTGAGTCGATGGACTTGGCTGCAAGCCCTTATCCATCGACTGCTGCTCTTGTCATGGACATGGAGATTGCTGCGGCACGAGCCGTTGCGCAACGCTTCTGTGATGATCGAGGGATTCATCTAAGTGCCATCCGTACCCAAGAAGTCTTTAACGATTTGGTGCGGATGATGCGTAACGACCTCGAAGACGAGGTGTACGTGGTGGCTGGCCGCGCAGCGCGAGCGCTGCGCGCTAAGCGAGAACTAGACAAGGTAGTGTCATCAAATACGTCGATGGCATTGCTAGGAACTTTAGCTGAGGTAAAAGCAACATCCGCCGCTCTCGTGGACAACGGATTTATAACCGCCACCCCCGTAGAAACTTTGCAACACCTGCCGAGATATCTCAAAGCTGCTGCAATGCGTATTGATAAGGCATCAGGAAATGTGGCTGCCGATGATGCTCTGGCCTATCAGGTAGAACAAGCACGTGATGTGGTGGAGAAGGCCTGTCAGCGATTGAGTATCGCATTGACTGAACTCGGTGACGTGGTGGCATATCCTCCGGCACAAGAATTTGCCCAGATTCCTCCTAGCCAGTTGGCTACTGTTATTCAGGGGCGTTGGATGCTTGAAGAATTCCGCGTAAGTTTGTTCGCTCAAACTCTTGGTACGCCCCACAAGGTAAGCCTTAAACGTATCAGCAAACTTTGCGCTGACCTGTTTTAGTGATGAGCAATCTGTTCAGAACACACATGGATACTGAAAACACTATGGATATTTACTCTCCCCTTGCTCCATCATTCACAAACCTTGATGACGCAAAGCGATTGCGCTCAGCCCTTGCTCGCAGTCAATGGACAATTGACTCTGTTACCGAACTTCTTGGCACGTGGGCGCACAATGCTCTTCTGCGCGAACGTCCAGAACCGGCGATCACAAAAGTTAATGTAGCGCGCGCTCGCCTTGTGCGCGCATGCGAAGACAGCATTGATAAAACCACGGCATCAATACCTTGTGATTCGACCTCGCATGGCGAGAGTGCTATCGCCCCCGATTATGCGGCGTCGGCCGTGTTGACGGCACTGTTCATGCTGGGGCAGGACGTGAGCAGTGAAGAACTTTCATACGCTTTGCCCTCCATATCCGTGGAGGACCTCCTTACCTGGCGCCTTGTGGCCCGCACAGACTCTGGTGATATTCGTGCGCTTGTGGACCTGCGTCCTCATGAGGTATCTGACGAGTACGGAACCACACAATGGTGGGTGGCCTCAGATCTCGGTGAACTTACTACTGGTAAACCTCTCGAATCCCATCATGTGCTTGGTATTGGTGGAGCGGGGATGACCCTGGTGCGCCTCACTCCGCGTGAGCATGTTTCTAACGCACTCGACATGGGTTGCGGATGTGGCATTCAAACCCTCTACCTCCTTCGACACAGTGACCACGTCACTGCCACCGATATTTCGCAAAGGGCCCTCGATTTTACGGCATTCAATGTAGCTTTGGCCGGTCATAGTGATCGCCTTACTCTGGCTCACGGTAGTCTCTTCGACCCGGTTGCCGGGCAAACTTTCGACCTTGTGGCCACCAACCCACCTTTTGTTCTCACCCCGCCTAGTGTGCGTGAAGCGGGGGTGGGACTCATGGAATACCGTGATGCCGGTGGCCCCATCATTCCCACTGTTATCCGCGAGGTAGGCGAACATCTCAAGCCTGGAGGTATCGCCGTGATGCTCGCGAACTGGGAACACCACTCTGGCCGCACTTGGCAGGATGAGGTCAACACCTGGGTCGCAGATGACTGTGACGCCTGGTTTGTTGAACGAGAATTCTCTGACCCCATTGAATACGCCACCATGTGGCTGCGTGACGGTGGCATCACCCCTGAACGTGACCGCGCTACCTTTAGCGCTGCACTGAATGCGTGGATTGAGGACCATGTTGTGCGTGGAGTCGATGGCGTGGGCTTCGGCATGGTCATGATTCATAAAATCCCTGCGATCTCATCCGCCAACCCCAGCCCGTGGCGGATGCAGGAAGAAATCTTGTCCAGCGGTAACGCACCCTTGGGGGAGCACCTTACCCACATCATTGGGCAGCATGACCTCATCCGAGAGCTGACTGACGAGGATCTGGCACAACTTATTCCACTGCGTGCTAATGACGTGACCTGTGAGCGACACTTCATGCCTGCCGCTAGTGAACCGACCGTGATGGTCCTTAGTCAAGGTGGCGGATTTGGACGAAAGATTCAGGCCACCACCACCATGGTTGCCCTTATTGACGTATCAGATGGTGAACTGACCCTCGGGCAAATCGCTGGCGCCATGAGTGCATTGATGGAGGTAGATCCCTCTGCGATGCTGCAGCAAATGTGTGCCGAAGCGCGACGACTCGTCCACGTAGGCATGCTGAGTTTCCAGGAGTAATCGCTGCCCTTACTACCTGGTTGAGAACGACTGCTAAGTAACGGAGGCTCTGACGGCAAACCACCCGGGAGTAAAACGGTGCAAAAGGGACGGATAACATTCGGAAGCAGTGATACGCAGAGAAGAACGGTGCCATACGAGTGAGTACTCGCTGCAGCGTTTGCTGTGACTACTTCTTATGCGCCCAACTGAAATGGCTATTATCCGTGGTCTTAGCACTCACTTGTAGGATGGCCACATTATGCCTGAACCTAAACGTCGCCTCGCCGCCGCCCTGACCTTATTCGGGGCGATTGGTGTGTGGTTGATCTGGTTTGTGATGGTCAATCATCACCTGGGGCAATTCGTAGACTCCCGCGCGCTTGCGGGTTCCTATATTGGTGCATGGCGAGTAGATGGTGGGGCAAAAACTATCCTTCACACCGTCTCGATGCCTGCAGCAATCATCTTTGCTGTTCTTATTGTCTTAACGGCATGGCTTCACGGCCGCGCTCACCGAGCCATCTACGCTACGGTTGCCGTTCTTGGAGCCAACCTCACTACACAGGTACTCAAACACGTGGTTTTCAGCCGCCCCATGTGGGGATTTTCTGAACGCTGGGATGGAGCAAACACTCTTCCCAGTGGCCATACGACAATTGCTGCCACGGCAGCGGTGGCGTTGGTGATGGTGACAAGTGCTCGCTGGCGCCCACTAGCCGCATGGATTGGAGCAACGCTGGCGTTCCTCATGGGGTATTCGACCCTAGTTGCTCAATGGCACCGCCCCTCAGATGTAGCGGCAGCGCTCCTCGTAGCGGCTACATGGGGGTGGGCCATGGTGGCTCTGGGGGCTTTCAATGATCATGATCGTCTCAGGGGGAAGCCAGTCATGTATCCCGAGCAGAGCCACCCCATAGCGAAAGCGGCGCGAGTCGGCACCGCTCTCCTAGGATGGCTCGCACTGCTGTCGCTAATTGCCAGCATTGTCGTTGCTGGTATTGCCACGGTAACTAGCGGGGTAGGCATTGCTCTCATTGACCATACTCCTGCTTCAACCCTGCCTACCTCATGGCTTGGTGACATGCTCTGGTACGCCACTGGTGCTGGCCTGTGTTTGAGTATTGCCACTGGCATGATGTGGTCACTGCTTTATCTCAATCCGCCTCCCACACTGCCTGAAGAGTTTTAACGAGTTCACACTTTCTCTCCCACAAGTCTGTGGTTTTCACGATAAAGCCACCCTTTTCCACGGGCCACAGTTTTCCTCGTGTTCTGTATCAGAAGAAAAGTTAGGTTAAAGTCACCGTAGGTACGCCACGGTGCGTACCCTCCTGCCCGCCGCCGATACCCCGGTATCTTTGGCGTCAGATCGTCACCAATCCAGCGAGGAACATCGTGCCCACTAAGCTCGTCATTGTGGAGTCTCCCAACAAGATCGCATCGATTGCTAATTACTTGGGGCCAGACTTTTCCGTAGCCGCTTCTGTGGGACACATCCGCGATCTTCCTCAACCTTCTGAGCTTCCCGCCGACATGAAGAAGGGGCCCTACGGCCGCTTCGCCATCGACGTGGACAATGACTTCACCCCGTATTACGTGGTCAACGCGGATAAGAAAAAGACCGTCACCACACTGAAAAAGGCTCTGAAAGACGCCAGTGAACTCTATCTGGCCACTGATGATGACCGCGAAGGCGAAGCCATCGCATGGCACCTCAAAGAGGTCCTCAAGCCTAAGGTTCCGGTCAAGCGCCTGACTTTCACGGAAATCACCAAAGAAGCTATTACCCGTGCCCTGGATAACACGCGTGACATTGACATGGATCGTGTCAATGCCCAGGAAACTCGCCGCATTCTTGACCGCCTCGTGGGTTATGAAGTTAGTCCCGTGCTGTGGCGAAAGGTCCGTGCCGGTCTGAGTGCTGGACGGGTTCAGTCCGTGGCCACTCGCATGGTAGTTGAGCGTGAACGTGACCGCATGGCCTTCACCGCCGCCACCTACTACTCCGTTGAAGCTCTTCTTAGCGTTGATAAGGCTGCCGTTTCCTCAGCAGAGGATAAGCCCGACGGCGAGGTGACATTTACAGCGCGCCTGACCTCCCTGGATGGCCGCCGAGTCGCTTCCGGTAAGGACTTTGATGACGATGCCTCCATGACGGATAAAGCCCGTAAGGCTGGAGTTGTTCATCTTCATCAAGGCGGGGCTGAGGCTATTGCTTCTGCTATTAATGCGGGCAGTGTCTGGGTTGCCGGCGTAGAAAACAAGCCTTACAAGCGCCGCCCCTCTGCGCCCTTTACCACCTCTAGTCTTCAGCAGGAAGCTAGCCGCAAACTGCGGATGAACTCCCGCGATACGATGAGTGTGGCCCAGCGCCTCTATGAAGGTGGCTACATCACGTATATGCGTACGGATTCCACCGTCCTATCCGACCAAGCAGTCAAGGCGGCTCGCTCCCAGATTGCTGAGTTGTACGGCAAGGAATTCGTCCCCGCCAAGCCTCGCATTTATGCCACCAAAACCAAGGGGGCTCAGGAAGCCCACGAGGCAATCCGCCCCGCTGGCGATCACTTCCGTACCCCTTCTCAAGTGAAGGATGAACTGAGTGGTAGCCAGTTCCGCCTTTACGAACTTATTTGGAAGCGCACGGTTGCTTCTCAGATGGCAGATGCCACAGGCACCACCGCATCCGTGTCAATGGTGGCCCCTTTAGATGCTGTGGCCGGACGTTCCCGTGACGCTTCCTCTGAGGTGTTTAAGGAAGCAGGTCTGAGCGCTAGCGGTACAGTCATTACTTTCCGTGGATTCCTCGCCGCCTACGAGGAAAGCCGTGAAGCAGGGCGTTACGACGATTCGGCTAAGGATAAGGACGTTCGCCTGCCTCAGATGACTTCCGGTCAGGAACTCTTCCCAGTCAATGCCGAGGCGTCTGGTCACGAGACCGCACCTCCGCCGCGTTACACCGAAGCCTCGCTCATTCATGCCTTGGAAGAGCGTGAAATCGGCCGCCCCTCCACTTACGCCGCCACAATGAGCACCATCGCTGACCGCGGTTACGTCATCACTAAGGGGCAGGCACTAGTTCCTACATGGCTTGCTTTTGCCGTAACCAGGCTCCTCGAAGAAAACTTCTCCGACCTGGTCGATTACGACTTCACTGCCTCTATGGAACGAGGCTTGGACCAGATCGCTGCTGGTGATGTGGACCGAGTTGCATGGCTCGAAGAGTTTTACCGCGGAGCCAAGAACCCCACAGCATCATCTGTGCCGGGTCTGCGCGACATGGTGGAAAACCTCGGTGAAATCGACGCTCGTGCCATTAACTCCGTGGACATCGGCGAAGGTTACACACTTCGTGTGGGGCGTTATGGCCCTTATCTTGAGGATGAAGCCGGTAAGCGGGCTAATGTCCCCTCAGACATTGCCCCCGATGAGTTGACCGTAGACAAGGCTAAGGAACTGTTTGAACTGGCCGCATCCGATGGGCGTGAACTAGGTACGGATCCTGAATCTGGACATGTCATTGTGGTCAAGAATGGACGCTACGGCCCCTACGTCACTGAAATCCTTGATGAAGGTTCCAAGGACAAGCCTCGCACTGGCTCGCTGTTTGCCTCCATGGACATGGCCACCGTGACCCTCGAGCAGGCACTCCAACTGCTCAGCCTGCCACGCGTGGTGGGCAAGGATCCCGAGAGTGGCGAAGAAATCACTGCCCAGAACGGTCGCTACGGTCCGTATCTGAAGAAGGGTAAGGATTCTCGCTCACTGGCCAGTGAGGACGAGATTTTCTCCTACACCCTTGAGCAGGCACTGGCCCTCTACGCCCAGCCCAAGCGCGGCCGCGGCGCTACCGCCAAGGGTCCCTTGCGTGAACTGGGCACCGACCCGGCTACCCAGAAGCCCGTGGTGATTAAGGATGGCCGTTTCGGCCCCTACATCACCGACGGTGAAACCAACGTGACCGTTCCTCGTGGCGATGACCCCATGGAAATCACCGAGGACCGCGCCTACGACCTCCTTGCTGACAAGCGTGCCAAGGGTCCTGTCAAGAAGCGAACTACCCGCAAGACCACCGCCAAGAAAACCACGGCGAAGAAGACTACGACCCGGAAGACTGCTGCCAAATCGACTGCAAAGAAGACCACAGCAAAGTCCACGGCCTCAAAGTCCGCGGCGAAGAAGACCACCAAGTCCTCCGCGTCTGATTCGGAGTGACACCTATGGGTGGCATCTTCATCTCCTTCGAAGGTGGGGACGGGGTTGGCAAAAGCACGCAGATTAATCTGCTGCGCCAACTCCTCACTGCCCTGGGGTACACCTGTCAGGTTTCTCGCGAACCAGGCGGTACAGAACTGGGTGTCCAGGTCCGCCAACTACTCCTCCACGGAGGGGACGTGGCACCGCGAGCCGAAGCACTCCTCTTCGCTGCTGACCGCGCCCACCACGTAGAAACGAAGATTCGCCCCGCACTAGAACGCGGCGAGGTCTTCATTACCGACCGTTACTTGGATTCCTCCGTCGCCTATCAAGGCGCCGCACGGAGCTTGGGTGCCGACCAAGTTCGCGATCTTTCCTTATGGGCCACCAACGGTCTGCTGCCCCGCATCACAATTCTTCTCGACGCCGATCCCCTCCTCGCGCGTCAGCGCACCTGCCAGCGTGGAGAGGAAGACCGCCTTGAACAAGAAGGCGATGAGTTCCGCCGCGCACTGCGCCAACAGTTCCTCGACCTGGCAGCCGCCGAACCCGAGCGCTTTGCCGTCATTAATGCGGATCAGCCCATCGAGGTTGTTGCTTCCGACATTCGCCGAGTGATGGCACCAATTCTTCAGCGCAGTGTCATCGAACTCGATGACCTGGCTGCCTCTATGCGGAATAATGATGACTCCACCCCACAGTCATCAGGAGAGGCATCATGAGCCCAAGCGTGTGGCAAGACGTTGTTGGTCAAGAATCTGTTGTGGCCACAATGAAAGCCGCCGCCCAGGCCTCTCGACTTATGCGCCCGCTCAACTCGCAGGGTGCTCAGTCTGCTCAGTCAGACCAATCCACCTCAGCGATGACCCACGCCTGGTTGGTGACGGGACCGCCGGGAAGTGGACGCAGCGTGGCGGCAATGGCCTTCGCAGCGTCGCTGCAATGTACGGGAGATGAGCCAGGGTGCGGCGAGTGCGAACCATGCCGCCATGTGATGGCAGGTTCTCACCCAGACGTGGTGCGCGTAGCCACCGAACGCCTCATGATCACCGTGGCTGAAGTCAAGGAACTCATCAACGAGGCCCAGCGCAAACCCTGGCAAGGACGTTGGCGCGTCATCGTGGTGGAAGACGCTGACCGCATGAGCGAGCGCACCACCAACGTGCTGCTCAAAAGCATTGAAGAACCGCCCCCGCAGACCGTATGGGTCCTGTGTACCCCGAGTGCTCATGACGTGCTGCCCACGATTCGCTCCCGCTGCCGCCTGCTCACGCTGCGGGTCCCACCAGCCCAGGACGTGGCTGACCTCCTTGTACGCCGCCACGGTGCTGACCCACAGTTGGCTATTCGTGCCGCCAAAGCCAGCCAGTCCCATATTGGACTGGCCCGCCACCTGGCCTGCGATGACGGCGCATGGGAACGTCGCGCGGACTTGCTGAGCCAGCCTGTGCGGATGCGCAGTGTGGGGGATGCTGTTCTCGCGGCCTCTGAACTGGTCAGCCAGGCTGAAGCAGAAGCCAAAGAAGCCACAGAGATGCGCGATGCCCAAGAAAAAGCGGCGCTCATGAAATCTCTGGGTATTGAGGATGGGGCCAAGGTGCCGCCGGCTTTGCGTGCCCAGGTCCGTCAACTTGAAGAGGACCAAAAGCGTCGAGCCAAACGTGCTCGCACGGACGTTCTTGATCGCGCCATGATTGACCTTCTGTCCTTCTACCGTGACGTGCTCGCGGTGCAGGCCGGTAGTGAGGTGGAGTGCGTCAACGTGGACTTACTCGATGACGTAGCAGCCCAGGCTCGCTCCTCATCCACAGAGCAGACGCTTAAACGTATCGAAGCCATCGAACAGTGCCGCGCTCGCCTGCGCACGAACGCCACCCCATTGCTTGCCGTGGAAGCCATGATGGTTGCCCTGCGGCCTCAAGCCCACTGAAACGTTCACACTCATGTCGGTGCGCTACGAGGTTCAATCAACGCTGTCCTTTAGCCGATTCCTTGCGGTATTCGTGTGCATGACCCTCGCTGCGCTCGCGGTCATCATCCCGCTGCAGTTTGTCCCCGCTCATCCGATTATTGATGCCGCCCATGGCATGGGTGACTCTGGAGCGATTCCAGACGCTGAGGCGGTGAATGATCGCCTCGCCGTGTTCGTCCTGCTGGGGGTCGTGAGCATACTGGCAGGATTCTTGGCCTGGATGGTCACGGGGTTAGCGGATATTCGCCGGATGGCACGAGTCCAGTGGGGTCCCTGGGCGCGTGCGGACTATCAAGAACAGCGCCTCACCCAAGCCAACGAAGAAGCCCGCCAAGCCTGGGCATTAGCGCAACGCCACACGGCAGCCATCGAATTAGCGGCACTTCAGATTCCTGGAGCCTCATCCTCCATCACCGGGTGACTATCCCAATGGCAAGACTTCAGCGCCGAGGTCTACCGCCGCCTCCACCTCACCGCAATCTCTCCTGACGAGCAAGCAAGTGATGAGGAGATTGCTGAGTTATGGCAACTGTGCCAAGACACCCGCACCCTCCTCAACGGCATCGACGCATTGGCCTCCATTGCTGCCGTGGTGCCGAACCTCCAGGCAGGTCAACGCGGACGCATCACTAAAGAGCACATGCGTCGCTTCATCTCTGACAATCTGGTGTTCATCGACGCAGACATGACTGAACTGCGCCGAATGACCAAGCGCATGGGCCGAAAAAACGCTGCCCGTATCCTTGGCCGAATCGATTCGTTGAGTGATGAATGCAAAGCCTTGCGCAGCGGGGAGTCCCTTCCTCCCGTTCCTTACGACGAGAACACTGTCAGTATCGCGCTCGAGCACCTTGATGGCATTGTTCTCAAGCAGCAGCGCCTGGCGGCCGATTGCCACGAACTGGTGCGCACGCCGTCTTTCCCGGGATACGCCATGGCAGGAAACGTAGGACAGTATCGTTTCCTCACCATGTCACCTCGTGAAGAGAGTGACCCTGCTGCTCGCCTCGCGTTCAGAAAGGGGAGCGATGACTAAGGTGCCCTCAATCCCCGGACGTATCCGTCACCACGTCAATCGTTTTCACGACGCCGCCCGCTCCTTTTCACTTCCAAGCCTCACCTTCTCTCTGTGGTGCGCACTGATTGTGGGCGTCGGCGTTGGGGTGGCGTATGCATCGACGGGCGCCCCCTATGCACTCATGCCACGCGTGATCACCTCACCTCTGACGGCTGGAGTGAGTATCGGGCTAGGAGCAGCAGTGGGCACATTATTTCTCGCGCTTGCCTTGTCTTCCCCCATTGCCGCTCGTCGATTACATCGCACTGAAAGTCAGGCGAGGCAGCGGGAGATAGCCCGCAGTATCCGCCGTTATCTCTCACACAGCGATGACATGGAGATGCAGGTTCTTCTTCACCAGCAAGGCCCTTACGGGGCAGCTATGGCTAAACGGTGGAGCGGGGTAGAAGACGTGATGGCACATGCTGCACGGCTGCTTCATGAGGAGGGCACCTCGCCGGAGGATGCTGATGCGGAGTTTTCCACCAGCCGCGAATCGGTCAACGCCATCCTCGCCGAACAATACGAATCGTTGTGGAGAGTAGAGCGCATTCTTTCCGCGCAGCCGGGCTGGCTGAACTTCTGGCAAGCTGAATGTGCTCCCTTTACCCGAACCGCTCAGCACACCACGAGCCACGAGATTCGTGACCTCTGTGACTGCACCGCGCTAACCGATGCTCTTCTCGCAGGCGATATTGACCCTGCTGATGCGCTCGCGGCACTTGATGACAAAGCCCGAACACTGGCATCACGCAAACGCAGCAGGGGAGTGGCTCTCCTTCGCGGACTCATCAACCTCGATACCGCACACGAGACAATGACTGCCCAGAGTTGGGAACAGATGTGGAAGTTCGCTTCCCGAGCCACCCCTGCTCCCGTGAGCACGGTGTCACTGGTTGATGGGTATAGCAGCGCTGTTCATCGCACGATAAGTGAGGGGATTCTTCATGTGAGTGTGTGGTTCGCTATCCCGTTCTTCATCGTTGCGTGGTGGGTCCAAGAAATGGCCCATCGTCGAACCGCGACGGTTCTCGCCCTCAATGGTGTGGGCCTGGTGGTTACGGGATTAGTGGCAGCAGCATTCTCTCGCCTCACCATCGTGTACTCAGCGAGTGCGAGCGTTCCCCTGGCTCCGACTGTCGTCATGGTGATGGTCGTTGTTCCTGTGGTAGCCACCGGTGTTTTCGGAATCATCCTTGCGTGGCTGCGTCGCAACGACTAGACGCCTGACGTATACGGTGGAGATCTCCCCCATAGGGATGAGGGCACAGCGAACAGACTCTGCGTAGTCTTAGACCAGAACACCTCGCCAACCACTCACGACTCAGGTCAGTCACCGTCAAAGACTCCATGGTGATGAGAGTGATGACGCACGGACATGAACGAAGGACAGGATCATGGCACTGACACGACTAGCGAAATCCTCCATGGTGCTGCTCGCAGCAGGATCCCTCTTCCTCCTCGGTGCCTGCGAGGACCTCCAATCCGATGAGGCAGGCCCCAGTGCCCAGCCGGTGCCCATTGAAGGCTCAGCCGCTCCCATCCCTGAAGGACTAGAACAGTTCTACGAACAGACCATCGACTGGAGCGAGTGCGGCACCAACTATGAGTGTGGAAGCCTCACCGTGCCCGTCGATTACTCCAAACCTGACGGTCAAACCCTTACCCTAGAACTGAAACAGCGCACCAATGACGGTAGCCTCGGTCACCTCCTGCTCAACCCCGGGGGACCTGGCGGAAGCGGAATTGACCTGGTCGAAAACCTTCCTCAGATGATTCCCCATGAGGTAACGGATAACTACACACTCGTGGGCTTCGATCCTCGTGGCGTAGGAAAGTCCACCCCCGTGGATTGCATCAGTGATGAGGAAATGGATGAAGAACGTTCAGCAGACTACGAGGCAGTGGAAGAACCCTCCGATGCTGACCGCAAAGAAATCGCTGACTTCGCACACAAATGCCAGGTCAAGACTGAAGAAGAAACTGGAATCCCAGACCTTCTTGACCACATCGATACCGTGTCAGCAGCTAAAGATATGGACGTCATCCGTGCAGTGCTGGGCGATAACCACCTGAACTACCTCGGCTACTCCTACGGCACCTATCTCGGTGCTACCTACGCTGACCTCTTCCCAGCCAATGTAGGACGCATGGTGCTCGACGGCGCTATCGATCCATCGCTCAGTGCCGCTGATCTTTCCGCTGGGCAGGCAGAAGGCTTTGAAAAAGCACTGCGTGCTTACGTTGAAAACTGTCAGGCAGGAAATAAATGTCCCCTGACGGGAGACGTCGATAATGGCGTACGCCAAATTCAACAATTCCTCGAAGCTACGAAGACGGCACCGATTCCTACATCAGACCCTGACCGTCCACTGACTTACGGTTTGGCTATGTCTGGCATTATCGGTCCTCTGTACCAAGATGAATCATGGGATGTCCTCACCATGGGCTTAGATCAAGCAATGAAGCAGCATGACGGTTCGGTGCTGCTGATGATTGCTGACCTCATGGCCGGACGCGAAGATGATGGCTCTTATGACGGTAACTCCGGAGAAGTCATTAGTGCTATCAACTGCTTGGACTACCCCGTCGAAGGTGATAATGACCTGTGGAACAAGCAGGCTGAAGAACTGAAAAAACTATCCCCAACTTTCGGCGCCGACATGGGGTACGTAGATTTCGCATGTGAAGCATGGGGCCACCCTTCTACACGTGAGCGTAAGCCCATTCATGCGCAAGGTAGTGCCCCTATCCTCATCGTCGGTACCACCGGTGACCCCGCCACTCCCTACCAGTGGGCAGTAAACCTCGACGACCAACTGAGTGACTCCGAGCTCCTGACCTGGGAAGGCGAAGGGCATACCGCTTTCGGACGTGCAGGAGCATGTATTAACAACGCCGTGAGCGACTACCTCATTTCCGGCACCATGCCAAAAGAAGGAACCGTCTGCAAGGGACGGAACTAAATCCTTGAGACCTAGAGGTAGGTGTTGACAGAAACCTTGGGGGGGGGCCAGGCTTCGCCTGGCCCCCCACGCAACTCAGTCACGGAAAGAAGATTCCCAATCTTGTGTGGGCATTACTCCCAAGGACTGAGGGCAAGATCCTCACAGCGGAACATCCGTCCACCCGCAATTACCGTATGACGAGGAACGCGGCGCACCAATGCATCTAAAGCATTCTCTGCATCAATAAGAACCACATCGGCGCGCGAACCAGATTCGAAACCACGCAGTGCTGCCTCACCAGAACGATCCAGAGCAGGCAATGGATCATGAGACACCATGGCAGCACCATCCACAGTGGCAATCTCCACTACACGGCGTAACGTCTCATCACGAACGACCCCGCTACCATGACCGTACTGCCAAGCAATCGAAAGAATATCCCCGTCACCATACGGTGCCCACAAATCGCGAATGCCATCGGTACCGAAACCGAAACGCACCCCCGCGGCGTCGAACTCGGCCAGAGGGAATTGACGCATCCGAAGAGGGGCGACAGTAGTCATCGACATTCCCAGAACGCCCATACGTTCAAGAACATCACGACGGTGGGAAGGGTCCATGCCCACAATGCCGAAACCATGAGCAATCGTGACCTTACCCTGAAGGTTACGCTGCTCGGTGAAATCACAGAGCAACTCAATTTCTAAAGCACCAAGCGTGCCCTCATCATGGAGATGAATATCAACTCCCTTGCCCGCCTCAGCGGCAATCCCCGTGATGAGATCCAACTGGCCATGAGGATCGCGGTCAATGGCGCCAGGATCCAAGCCACCAATATGACTGACAATCTCACGCTCACCAGCCTTGCGCAGTAGGTCAGCCACGCCATCGCGGCGCAGTACACCATCCTGTGGGAATGCCACAGCAGTAGTACGAATAGCGCCATCCAACTCAGCCACACTCTGCTCAAGAGCATCGATACCAGCAAGACCAATACCCAGATCCACGTCAATGTGTGAGCGCATCGAGGTGGTGCCATGACGAAGGAACTCACGCATCACGCGCGTCGTGATCGGAGCCGAAGGAATGTTGAGTGCCCCACGGCGTTCACGCTCCCAGGAAATCCGACCATCAAGACCGGGCCCCCCACCCCAAGATTGCCACGGTAATCCCCACCATGATTTGTCAGCGTGAGCGTGGACATTGGCAAAACCCGGAAGTGCCACCATGTTCTGGCCATCCACCGTGTGGTCAATGATCACACCATCAGGAAGAGACGGCTCGGTGCTATCGGCTGCCCCGCGAGGGATGACATGCGAGATGGACTCACCATCAATCACCACATCAGCGGACTTTTCGCCCCATAGGCGGACATTGCTTAATAACCACGTACTCATAGACGTATTGTCCTTAAGCAACTAGGCAGTGAGCAACCCCCAAGCGTGAACCAGCGCCTGCTTATCCAAACCCTGAGACAACAGCCAATGAAGGAGCGCAACGCAGAGTTCTCCAGTCATGCTGCCAGCACTCAACGCACCGGCTTGAACAAGTACATTGCTGGTTTCATAATGACCAAAACTGACCTCACCTTGGACGCATGCGCTGGTGACAATAACCGGCACTCCACGGCTGGCCAGCGTTGCACAGGCTGCCCCGGCAGAGCCTTCAGTGGAGGGAACATTGCCCGCACCAAAGGCCCGCACAATTAACGCATCAGGATGAGGCGAACAAGCAGCGATGAGACGATCGGCAGACAGGCCCGGTGTAATCTCTACGGTTACCAGGTCACAAGGACGTAAGGGCAGTGCTCCAACAATTGCTCGCGATTGGGCAAATGATGGCAACGCACCCCAGTTCAAGCCAGTGCCGCACGAGAAATCGGGGGATATTGTCCATGAACCATCGGATTTCACTCGGGCAAGAACTTCACGGTTGGGCGAAGCAAAACCATGGTCGTCGAAAGAAGAAATTTTCGTAGTCGCACAGCCAGCCAAGAGCACGTCATCAAAAAAAATCGCGACAGGAACAGTATTTTCGAGATTCTCCTGGTAACGAGAGGCGAGCAGAGCGGAAGCACACAGAGAACCGAGGACGTTTGTCGCGGCGTCGGAATTCTTCGCTAATGCGGGGCGCTGAGAGCCAGTGAGAACGATTGGAGCATTGGAGGTAAGGGCCCCACGTTCCCCGGCCACAGCAAGAACGCTGGCAGTGTACGCAAGGGTGTCAGTGCCATGAAGAACCACCACGGCGTCGGCGGAGGATGCGTCAGTGTTAAGCGCCGTGATGATCTGTTGCCAGGAATCTGCGTCGGCATTAGACGAGTCAATGACGGGATCGAGCGCACTGAATGTGACAGAGGCAGGCAGTGGTGGAACATCGCGCGACGCAGAGACAGTGGTGTGCGCCGAGGCGAGAAGTTTGTTGAGCCAGGAGGCAATATCAGCGCCGGGAATCAGGCCGCGCGGAGAATCGATCATGCCGATCGTGCCACCGGTGTACAGGACATGGACGTGCATGAAAACTCCTTAATGTCCGGCGCTGTGTGCAATGACACGAGCATAGCGAGCTCACCATGTTGCACGTGTGACCAAGCCCCCGGTAGCCTAAGACGCACTGCATAGTGCAGTAAATGCCACCTTAGCTCAGTCGGCAGAGCAGCTCCCTCGTAAAGAGCAGGTCGTGGGTTCGATTCCCACAGGTGGCTCCACTATCCAGTCCAAACGGATACACGCCGTTTTAGGGCTGGCGTTGGCCGGGTGGCTTGTTTTCCCTTGATATTGCGGGAAAGTCGGTGCCCGGCTTTTTCGTACCTAGTGGCTGGTGGGGGGGCTGCGGTGGCGGTTGCCGGGCCAGGGGAGGGGCGGTCTGGCGAGGCGAAGTTCATCCAGTTTTGGGGTGGTTGAGGCACGAAGCGTTTCGTAGTATGCCTAAACGTTTTACAGTACGGCTTAACGTTTCGGAGTTCGGTTTGTGTCCCGTAGTGCCGAACAATGCCTCTAATCAAAATAGTACTGGTGTGGCAGCAGGGATTAGTGTTCGAGAAGCGATCTTGTACGGGGTAAACGAAGCGCTTGAGGGCAATCCTGAAAACAAACTCCTCCTTACTATCAGTGTGGGGCAATTGCTATCTGACTCCTGAGTCACCACTAGGCCTGTGGGGGCAGTTTGTTAATGAAATTAGTGGCGCATACAGAAACGGTGGAGTGCCACGTCTTCGGAGTTTTCGTAGCAGAGATATGTTTTCTGCGTGGTTTCACTTAGCGGAGATGGTGAAGGGAATATTGGTTTCGGAACCTCTAAAATTGCGGAGGTTGGCACTTCGGCGTGCGTTCACGGAACTTCGCCAGTAACAAGTGGCGACTGAGGAAAGTACATCGTGACAGATGACGGTGGACTGCCTTTTGAGAATCTTGCAAAGTATCCGAATATGTAAAAAGTGCCTTCTCAGGTCTTCGACGTTTTCTCAGCCCTGGTATTAAGTTCTGTTAAGTTCCGTTACGAAGCATGCGCGACTCAAGGTCGTTTTAGGTCTCGAATATTTCAATAACATTGTCTATTGTCCCCCTATGGTTCCGGTTGGTCGACGCCGGTCTCCAGTCACTAATGCGTTTTTCTTTGCTCGACACTGATGTAGTGCTCCGCATTTCTTGATCGGACGAAAACTTGCAGAAGAAAACTACTCTGAACCATCGCTCGCTTGTTCGTGCCCGCCGTCTCATGTCGGCTGCACTTGTGCTTTCTGTCATGGGTAACCGTCTGGTCGAGGGTGGTTTCGATGGCCTGGCCTCGGCCGGGGTGATTTCCGTGGCCACCGTCGTAGCAGTGTCAACCTTTGGTGAACTAACTGTCATCCTCTTCCCACTTTATGCTCGCCTCTTGCGAGGGATCAGCCCAAACTGGGCGCTCATTGGGGCTGACGTAGTGGAAGTTGCCTTGTCCCTGCTGGCGGTTGCGGGGGTGTTGATGCTCCCCGCGTATACACATGTGTTCATTGTGGGGTACGTGCTGCTGGATCTGCTGGTCGCCCCTGTGAGCGATATTGCGGATGAGTTCTATGGAGCGGGTTTGGCGGCCCGTTCGGGTAATGACGCGCTGGCCTTTAACGCAACGGTCGATTCGATGCTGGCATTTTTTGGGTTTGTGGTGCTGGCACCGTTGGGCTCGGTGATCGCTGCCGTATCGGTGTTGTGGCTCTTGGCGGGCAATATTGTCTTGTCACTACTTTCGATTGGCTCACGCCTGTGGTCGGGGAGTGCTTTTTTGCTGGCTGCCCCGCGTGATGAGGTGGATGCTGAGGAGTACTCGGCGATGGGCCAGCGCACGCCACTGTCGCAGTTTGTGCATGACTTGATTCATTCGGGTCCTGCCTCACCACTGTTGTCCTTTGCGATTCAGGTGGCTGGCGCACTGACGGGCCAACTGTTGTTCTTGTGGGTGGCCTCGCTGTCATCGTTGTCGAAATATGATGCCATGGCTACCGTTCTGCTGGTCTTTGGTCTGGCGGCCACGCTCGGCCCCCAGGTTGGCCGCTGGATGGCTCAGTGCAGTTCCTCCCAGGTAGTCCTCAACCTCAGTGCCGCGGTGTCTTGCGTGCTGGTGTGTGCATTGGCTGTGTCGGTGTGGCGGGGCGAAGTGTCTTTTGTTCTGGCTCTGGTCTTTGTGTTTGCCAATGTGGTGGTGGCTCGGGCACGAATGAGTGTGCTAAGCGCGCACCGTCAAACGTATTTTTCTGGTAGCCAGTTCGAGCGGGTAATGAGCTGGTCCTACGCCTTTGGAGGCTTGGGCACAATGCTGGGCCTGCAGTTGGGTTACTGGCTCAAGGTGCCTCATTCCCCATTCATTGGCCTGTTGTGCGCCGCGACGATTTGGCTGATGGTGTCATTCGTGCGTACCTCACGTCACTGATACGTTTTTCAGAGCGTTTTGAAGTGAGGTAACGTCAATTCTGGCGTTTGGGCCTGGTATTAACATTCAGAGTTGTCACCTCTGGTGTTAACACCCTTGAAGATTAATAGAGGCCGTGTAGTAAGCAAGAATGCCCGTCCGAGGCGTGTCTGGCTGAGAGGACATGAGGGGTTCACCATCACAGTATTGGTGCTCGGTGAGGAGTGTGGTTGACCTGCGCACCTTGATGGTTAGCGTTCTGAACTCCGTGTTTAGCATTGGTGGCGCGCGGTTTCTGAAAGGTGCTGGCAACTGCCTGGCGTATCAACGTCGGTCATTAGAGATCCATTATTTAGCACGAGCAGATACACGCCGTTCCTGGGCTGGTGTTGGCCAGGTAGTCTGCTTTCCTTTCATATTGCAGAAAAGTGGGTGCCAAACTTTTCGTATCTGGAGGTTGGTGAGGATAGCGTGGATGCTTCGGAGGCTGAGAGTGCTCTGATGACGCCGACTTCATCCAGTTTTGGGGTGGCCGAAACTAAGCGTTTGGGAGTTGGCTTTGCGTCAGTCGTTGGTTCTTTTTGGTTCCCGTTTTAGAAGACTTCATTCTGTTTCTGCCAGATCACCTTGGAGGTGGAGACGACTTCCTCGGGCATGAGGGCGTAGCGTTGTCCTTCCATCTGGTCTCTCCTCGCTCGCCCAGTGAAGACCACTTCATTGGCGTGGAGTCTTTCATAATTCAACGGTGGTGTAGTGATTCGTCCTGGGGTTTGTTCCGTATCCAGAGTTAAAAGGATCATGGACATGCCCAAACGATTCAACGATGAATTCCAAAGCCTCACTGCACACCTCACTGAGGAGCATATAGATACGCATCACCGCTCGATTGAGACTGCGTGTAAAGAAATTGCTCCAAGATCGGGGTTTCTCATTACACACTGCATAGTTGAATCAAAACCGCTAGGGCTTCGCGTCAGCCAACTAATGAGTTGACACGTGATGAGTTGGCTGCTGAGGTCAGATCGCTTCGTGCCAAACTCACTGAAATGGAGAGGGTCAATGAAATTCTCAAAGCAGCATCGGCTTTATTCGCAGCCGAGCCAGGCCGTCCCGGCCCGCGTGTGAATCCGTTTCATTGACAAACGGGGTCGAGTTGATTGGCCGGACACTACGCGAACACCTCGAAGGCGCCTTCATCCCATCACGCGCTTACCGGTATGCCAAAAGCAGATCACGTTCAACGCGCAGTATTTCGTGATAAACACATGCTGCCCATCATCAGGAAAGTGCACCAGCACAATGACAACGTTTATGGCGCGGTCAAACTCACCAAAGCAATGCAAGAGGAGGGCTGGTAGGTGGGAGGCGACCAGGTAGCCAGGCTCATGAAGATTGCTGGGATTGGCGGCGTGAGTCGTGGGGGGGGGCTTGAAAGCTACGCTCTCACGGGGTGGCAAGGATGATTGTCCGGATCTGGTTAAACGCAGGTAATGTGCCGATGCCCCCACCAGTTGTGGGTCGCTGACATTACCTATGTGCGTATCTGCACGGGGTTTGTCTACACGGCTTTTGTCACTGACGTGTTCGGCTGCAGGATCGTGGGCTGGGCCGTGCGCGCGTCCATGAAAACAGAAGCCCTGCCCTTAGAGAGGCCCTTAATCATACGTTAACTGCCGCGACAGGAGACATGAGCCAGTTGGCGCATCATTCTGATCGTGGCAGCCAGTACGTGTCCCATCTGTATACGGAACGACTACGCAAGAAAGGGATCAGGCTTTCTGTTGGGGCAACAGGAGATTCTTACGAGATTGCGATGGCTGAAAGTGTTAACGGCCTGTACAAGACCGAGTTGATCTACTCACGCGCATGGGGCATGCGTATTCGAGGTGGAATACGAAACCATGAATTGGGTCCACTGGTGGAACCCTAAACGCCTCCACAGCACACCCAACCTCCGAATGCCACAAGAGGTAGAAGACAAGTATCATGCCAATGACACCGCCCAGGTGTTAGAAACCCACTAACGAAACAAAACCACGGGCGAATCAAAGAAAATCCCAGTTTTCTTTGGGCAGATCGAAGTAGTAACAAGAACCAGATGAAGTTTGAGCAGCGATAGATTGCGAGTGTTACTACCCGAAATTTACGATTAAATCGTAAATGATCACGACTTTACAGGTAGGCAAAATCGGGTATATCGAAGGATCTACGGCACCTAGGAAACTATCGATGTATTCGGGAGGCGCCAAAACTAGTTGATCGAAAATACGGCCTTGCTCTTGCTTGACCTGTTACGATTTAATCAATTAGTTCCGTTCGGCCCATACCGATTTACCTTAAACGATAGTCGGCTAACGTCGTCTATTCAAATCAGGCTCATAGGTGAGAATGATTTGAATAAGAACATTTGGTCCCATGCTCGGAGGTGTTTGTTCATTCGCGACGTAAAACTGAAATTAGTTAATATTCGCAGCAAATAGGAAGAGGGCAAACTGAGATCAATAAACTCGCTTTGTTTAGCGACTTCGCTAAAATAGATGAGAGAAACTACTAATTCCGAGGAAAAATAATGTATATCCAAAGACTTAAATTAATGAATTTTAGGTGCTTTCAGGGAGAAGTTGTTCTAGACTTCAAACCTGGTTTGAATTATTTTGTCGGCAATAATAATTGTGGGAAGACTACTATATTTCGTGCTATTCAGTTTTTAAAATCAAACGGCGATAAAGAGAAAAACCTAAACAAATCCTGTTCTTCAGACGCCGAATTATCTGTCGAATTAGTTCTTGGTGGTAATGACATTAAAGAAATTATAAAAAATGATGAATCTCTTCAAAAACTTTCTGATTATGTTTCCAATGAGAACACATTGACGCTTCTCAGGACTTCTAAGAGTTTGGAATGGACTGATTCGAAAAACAAAATTAAACGGACTGAACAAAAAAATCTCTTAATCCTTAATCCTGAGATTGGCGTCTTCGAAAATCCAACTGGCATTGATAAAGTTGCTGCTTCTGTATTAGATTCACAATTCGTCTTCTCGGACCTTTCTGTCGAGGAGTATCAAGACTTCTCTAAGGCGCGGTTGTTAGGGAAAATAATCGATACAGCCACGAATGAAATTAGAAACTCGTCGATTTGGATTAATCTGATGGAGGCGCATAAAGCAACTTTTGAAGGTGATGAGTTTAAAACTGCGATAAAGTCAATTGAGGCGGACCTTGAACGACTTTTGCTTGATCAATACGGGGAGTCCAAAATCAATATCCAGTTTACCCTTCCTGCTGAAGATAGTTTCATGAAGAATGGAACAATTCAAGTTACTGATAATGGTGTAGAAACGGAAATTAAGGAAAAAGGTACCGGAATGCAACGGGCCTTTGCGCTTAGTTTGATTCAGTTGTACGCGACACTACAGCGAAATAATTTCCCAAGTCAGAAAAGGCCCGTATTCTTTTTTATTGATGAACCTGAGACATTTCTTCATCCAGTTGCCCAGGATAAACTTTTAGGGTCTCTTTCTTCTTTGGCATCGTCTTCACAGATTTTTATCACTACACACTCCCCATATTTATTACGTAATTTCGATTCTAAGAATCATGCATTGAAAGTATTCAAACGGATATATCAAGAAGGCGACTCTAGTGCCTCAGCCTTTTCTAAGGTTGAAATTAGTGATGGTGATTTATGTAGAATCAATAGTAACGATTTCGGGCCTAGTTGGGCAGCGATTAACTATTTCGCATTTGGCCTTCCGAGCGTTGAACTGCATATTGAATTATTCGGGGAACTACATAAATTATTGAAGGGTAAAAACGGTGTTGGGGCTAAGATAAGTAGTGTCGATCAGTATTTTGCGACATTAAGCGGCATTCCGAAAACCGATGGCTGCCATATTAACACATTGGATGGAAGCAATTGTCCTGTGAAGGCCGACAAAACGATGCCCGTGTATATTCGTAATTTTATTGATCATCCCGGCGAGTTGCCTTATCGTAAAAAGCCAACTATTGATGAGATTGCGGAATCGATTAAATTTATGTTCTCTTTATATCAAACTTTAATCTAATTTGTAATCGCTTAATTTGTTGTTGTTATTGAGTTTAAATATATTTCATCATATCTTGTGTTATTTCTAACCGATGGCTTGTTGTAGACGAGTCTAATTCGGTTTTCTACCAGTATGTTGCTGGCCTTTCGGAAAAATTTCATTCTTCTGTATATGGATTACTTTTATGAAACACACGGAGAGTCGTAAAGTTGGGACTACAGGTGAGTGGTATGTCTTCGATGCACTCGCTAGCGCTTTTGATTCTGGCGACCAGTTAGAGGGTGTTGATTTCCTCGATTCTAACGGAATTGATCTTGCGTTTTATGTCAATTTTCCACACGTAGGCCACAAGAAATACGGTATATCTGTAAAGTCGCGGAACACTGTAAATGCGTCCAACTCCAGTTTAAATTTGCATCCAAATGATATTTTTAAATGCAGAAAAGCTTGTGAATTTCGTGACCTTGAACCCGTTTTGGCTTTTGTGTTATGGCGAAAGAATCGATCGATATTTTAGTGATTACTCTAGATGCTTTGATTTCTAGTTCGGCATCTTTTAATCCTTGTAACCATTGGGTTAACCAGAAATGGACATATTCTAATGAGCGGATCGATAGTAAGAAAAATAGAGTGATTGCGCTTCCAGTGGGGATTGGCTCCACTGCAAGAAATAGTTGGGCTGATGTGTACGGCCCGTCGGGCGGAGTTATCTTAATACAACGTTATCATAGGGATGCGCCGTGTCGCTTCGATATTTAGGTATGGTTATTTCAATATTTATTTTTCCCATTTTTCTTTAAATTCAATTGATAAGTCGTCTGTTTCGAAAAGGTCAGATGGATGACTGTGTGAACGGTGGCGTCTTTACAGGCATTTTAAAGGCTATGTTTAATATGATTTTTGTGCTTTTTAGTATTTATTTATTGAAAAGCTTTGTTTAAGAGATTTTGTAGGATGGTAGGTTCGAACGCGCGAAACTGTCCGGCGTATGACGGATCCGCGCAGGCAGTGAACATCAGATCGAGATGCCCCGGATCGAAGTACAGTAAATGCATGGTGCTCATGAGCAATGTCGCGCAGTAGTGCCGGTTCCTTGAACGTGATGCGCTCAGAGAAGCACAGTGGCGTGTTGTCGCTGACGTTCAGGTCAAACGGTTCTGGACTACCGACCTGAACCGGACCAAAGAACTCTAGACGCAACTGATTGTCAGGGCCGAAGTTAATCATCGAGCATTTTTCTCCACGGGCAGGCGTGCCGATGGCATAGATCTGACACGGGCAGTCGCTCGGTTCGCCTCCGATCCACCCAGATTCACAGTGAATAGCGAAGGAGAGACCTCCGAGTGGGAACGGTGCTGCTGACATTCGTACGGTGAGGTGAGGATCTCCAGGAGGTGCGCTGATTTCACGCGTGCGTGGGTGGAGCGTCTCGATATATTCCTGTCGAATCGTTTGCTGGAAGAGAGCGTTGAGAGCATCCTCTTTGCTCGCAAACCGCTGAGCAAAACTACTGACGTGTCCCCGCTCGTGCCACCCGAGGATCCAGGGCTTACTCCGGGATAGCAGTGACCGCTTTTAGACAATGACGTATGACTCTTCATGAGGGACTTGGCTGGAAGGGAAGTAATCAGCAACCACTCCGGCCCGACGGCACCGCTCATCAAATGCCTCGTCCAGTTCGTCCCGTTCCATGACTGCTCCCGCAATTCGAATTGAGTAGTGGCTTTATTATCGTCCTATTGAGGGTGAATGAAATCCTTGTTGCTTGCCGGAAGGAAAAGAACCCATGGATTCAGTAAATGAGGGCAACGGAGCAATGGGGACTTTTGCGTATGGTGCTCCTGGCTTGCAGGCCCTGATCACCCTAGACAAGATCCAGGAAATTATTCGCGGATATCGCGCCGCGGCATCTCAATTGGCGACGGGTATCGCCCTGATGATGGTGGCACCTGTTTTCCTTATTACGGCTTATGGCATGGTGCAGGTATCGAACTCTGCCGAGAGTGCGAATGACGGAGCGTTCGCTCTGTATGTTGGAGTTGGAGTGCTGACGCTTCTCGTCATGCAGGCAGGGATGTTTTTGCTCCTCCGCTCATCTCGTACGCGCCGAACAGTATCAACAGGATAGGAAGCGCCCGCGCCGATTGATGGTGTGACAAGGCGGTGGATCGAGAACTATCTCACCGAGCAACTTGCTTAAGTGAAGAGTACGCAGATTATTGCTATCACTTTGTCTGTCATCGGTGCCGTCCCAGTATTTTCGGCCTTTGTACTCGCCCCTGATGAAACGTTTTCTAGATGGGTTGCGTTGGCGTTTTCCTTGCTACTTGTGCTCGTTTCATTGGGGATGTTGCTCCTCTACCGGACAAGCTGGATCAATGACGTGAAGAGGCTCCTTCACTCCGCCGAGTTGCCTGTGAATGCAGCGTTGCGCCAATAAAGCAGCCCAGTATTGATGCGACGAACATAAAGGCCACATAAATCAGAGCCGAACTGTTGTAGTACACGAATACCGTGCTGAGAAAGAACGCGCTCGGGGCTACGAGGCATACCCATGTGAAGCCTCCCTTCAGGCAGTCCCACAATGTGATGCCGAAGGTGAGAAGTGGGAAACCTAGTACTAGCAGCAGTAGGAGATATTTCGCGTAAGGGGCAACCCAATGGTTGTACGCGATAGCTAACAGCGGGAGGAGCCAGAAGGCTGCCAGGAGAAGAGAGGCTCTTCGCCAGGTCCGACGAGATGGGCGTGAGAACTCCATACCTACTTATACAGTGAGTTCACACGTCACGGTGGCGTTGCGGTTCTGATCGAATGATGCCTGGGGGCTCCAGACCGGAATGGTCTGGAGCCCCCAAGGGATTACTTGCAGTGCACATACATGTGCTCAAGGAGTCACAGCCTAATGCTCAGGATGTTGATCGCGAGGTGAGTCTGGCACCGCAAGTGTGTTGAGGTGAAGAACAGTGCTTAGCGTTATCTGCAATAAGTTCGCAGTGCTTCACTTGGCCAGTTCGGCGTGTGCTGCGCGGATTCGATCAGCGATACCGCCGTCGATGTTTGCCCAGTACTCGAATGCACGCTCACGAACGGCGTCATCGGAGACACCACTGATGTGACCGGCAACGTTACGGACGAACTCTTCACGTTGTGCGTCGTCGAAAATGTTCATGATCAGGTCGCGAGCCTGGCTGAAGTCATCATCTTCAGGAGCGCGCACAGTCTGAGCCTGACGGACCAGATCGCCGCTCACGGCGAAGGAATCATCAGCCACGCCCTGCTGATCAGAGTAGGGGCGATCAAAGGAGTTCGGTGCATACGGGGGCAAGTCGCCGTTATGGTCGTAAGCCATCGGCCCATCGGCCGCATAGGTGTTGACCTTGGCGTTCTTCGGGCGGTTCACGGGCAACTGCAGGTAGTTAGCGCCAATACGGTGACGGTGAGTGTCGGCGTAACTAAAGACGCGGCCAAGCAGCATCTTGTCGGGCGACAGGCCCACACCGGGAACCAGTGCGCTGGGATCGAAAGCAGCCTGTTCAATCTGAGCAAAGTAGTTCTCGGGGTTCTTATTCAGGGTGAAGGTACCCACCTTGATACGGGGGTAATCCTTCAGAGAAACAACCTTGGTCACATCGAAGATGTTGTAACGGTAGGTGAAGCCCTCATCGAAGGGGATGACCTGGACGTACATGTCCCACTTGGGGAAGTCACCGCGCTCAATGGCTTCGAACAGGTCACGACGGTGAGTGTCGGCGTCGATGCCGGCGAGCTTGTCAGCCTCTTCATTGGTCAGGCCGCGTACACCCTGCTGGGAAATGAAGTGGTACTTCACCCAGAACTTCTCGCCCTCGGCGTTAATCCACATGTAGGTGTGGGAGCCGTAACCGTTCATCTCGCGGTAGGTGGCGGGGATGCCGCGGTCGCCCATGAGGTAAGAAACCTGGTGGGCAGACTCGGGGTTGAGGCTCCAGAAGTCCCACTGCATGGTGTTGTCGCGCAGGCCGGAGGCGCCGCGGCGCTTCTGGGAGCGGATGAAGTGGGGGAACTTGATGGCGTCGCGGATAAAGAAGATCGGGGTGTTGTTACCCACGATGTCCAGGTTGCCTTCGGTGGTGTAGAACTTCAGGGCAAAGCCGCGAGGGTCGCGCCAGGTGTCAGGGGATCCCTGTTCGCCAGCGACGGTGGAGAAGCGGGCGAGCATCTCGGTGGTAGTGCCGGGCTGGAAGACGGCGGCCTTGGTGTATGCGGACACGTCCTCAGTCACTTCGAAGACGCCGAACGCGCCAGAGCCCTTCGCGTGCACTACGCGCTCGGGTAAGCGTTCGCGGTCGAAGTGAGCCATCTGTTCAACGAAATGCACATCGTGCAGCATGATCGGGCCGTCAGGGCCTGCGGTCAGGGAGTGGGATTCTGATTGAACAGGGGCTCCAGTGATGGTGGTGGAACCGGAGTGGTTAATGGGGCAAGGCATGGGTGTTCTCCTTTGTGAGGGTGGGAGTGCCCTCAGAGGATGTGAGATGGTTTGGTGTAGTCCGCCTGTCTCACGGGGTGGTTATTTCACCCCGTCACCATAAGTAGCCT
This sequence comes from Actinomyces vulturis, assembly GCF_001687305.1. GTDB lineage: Bacteria > Actinomycetota > Actinomycetes > Actinomycetales > Actinomycetaceae > Actinomyces > Actinomyces vulturis. Next base: position 501,751 of record NZ_KV700385.1, on the reverse strand, counting down.
GTTTGATAAAGTCAATTTATTGAATATGGTTTCTCTGATAGTTATTACTTTTGTGTCTGGGTGTTGAGTATCCACACGGCAGGCGGAGAGTAGTGAAGAGAGAGCGGGGAAAGCGCTAGTAATTAACTGTGCCTCACAGAGTCGAGAACTCCGCTCATCTCCTGAGGTAAGCGATGGAGTCAGCGTTGAACATGCTGAGATCTTGTCGATGGGAGTGAATCTGACGAAGTAATAGAGCGTGTAATAAGAAAAGCGACGCCAAGAACGATCGCCCACCCCACGGCGACAAACAAATCAGGTACTCCAAAAGTCAATACGATGACATTGTTAATGAGGTGCATGACAAACAAAATCATCCACCGACCGGTCCACGCTACGGCTACCGCAGTGACTGCTCCCCACAGGAACAGCCCCGCAGACCCCCAACCTTGGTAAAGATGGAAAACGCCCCGCAAGAAACCGCCAGCAATAACTGCGATCCAGAAACGCCGTGCAGGTTGATGACGTGTCAACAACACGATACAAGCAAGGAAGGCGCCAAACCATATTTCTTCAGCAGGGCCTGCTAGTTGTTCCAAAGAAAACAAGGGCATCGAATGAGTTGCTTCTGCCGGAGGGCATGATGACGGTGGAGTGAATGCTCCGAAAAATCGAGCAATCACCATGCTCCCCGCCCACACAAGACCTACTTTTGTGCTCAACATAAACGACTGTTGGCGATTATTTCCCATGAAGAACGGCACCCGGGCTACAAAAAGAACAAGGCCGCTTCCGATGACCACAAAGAGAGTGAGAAGTGACGAATTTGCCAGAGTGTCAATGAGGCGCCCCGTGGGGACGCGATGATCGCGCAAGCACTCAACTGAACGAATTGCTGATGTTCCCCATTCGGCTGCGTACATGATTAAGCAGACGATTAAAAGAATCATCGCCTTTGCATGGCTTTGCTCAGGAAGACGGTCAAGTGGATGAGTCATTGACCTCTCTAGCGTTTTCCACCATCCATGCGGCCCCATCATGTGATCTCATTTCTCCTTGAATATGTGGCGTGACTTGAGGAATGTATGTTCAATGGCGAATGCTACCCGTGATTTTTTCCCCTAAACAAGAAGTAAAACTTCGTGTTTCCTGAATGAATAACTGGTCCTTGGGGGAGGAGAAGTAACTGCTCTCTGGTCAGTATTGCCAGCTGGGGTGTATTGCGTAGAAAAAGGGAAATTACTTGGTCGTGGATTGTAAAATTCTGTGCGACTCATCCACTACTTCGGCACCTGCGCCGGCGTATATTTCCATGACCAAGTCGGCTGACAGTTCGCGGAATTCTGCAGCCTGTTCTTTGCTTTCGGCGACTACGGCCACGAAGGCATCAATATCTGATTCCTTAATTGCGCGCAGCGCGCCGGTGTTACCGTCATGGTCGGGCATGGCCAGGACCACGAGTTCAACATTGTGGACGCCATGAATGCGTTCCCACAGGGACGGATCTGTGGCATCGCCTTCAACGACATCGAAGCCCTCTTTGCACAGTCGCTTCACTGCCAACAGATTTTGTTCGACGCCGCGTACTCGCTTTCCGTATGCCTCCACCAAATGCGCATACGCACCGGTGCCAAATTCGCCCATGCCGAAGACGACCGCTTCCACATTCTTAAAGTTGATCGGGCGCTCTTCGGGGAGAAGACGCTCGGTGGGAAGGTCAGGAATCAGGTGACACAACAGGTCCACAAGTTTCTCGCGGTTGGTATCCAGGACGGTGGCGGCAATGAAACTTGCTGTGACGGCAATAGCCAGTGCCACCATCCATTCCTCGGGAATCCACTGATTCTCCACGGCAACAATGCCGGCGATGAGTCCGAACTCTGAATAGTTTGTTAGGAGTAACGAGGATTTTGCTGCGGTGCGCACGCGCAAACGAGTGAAACGGAAAATCAGGAGGTAAATCAACGTCTGCAGCGGCAGCGCCAGAGTTAAGAGCCCTGCCACAATCAATGAACTACCGTCAGGCAAACCGTACTGGCCGATGGATAGGAAGAAGCCCACCAGCAGTAACTCGCGTAGAGAGAAAAGGCGATCAGCCATGAGTTTGGCGCGAGGGTGAGCGGCGATCATGAAGCCCATCATGATGGCGCCTAAGTCACCCTTGAGGCCCACAAGGTCGAAAGCTTCGTAGCCGCCTAGGGCCAGCGCCATGCCCGCAACCACGAGCAATTCGCCGCGGCCTACATGATCAAGAGCCTTAAAAATAATCCACCGTGCGGGCACCGCAGCAGCCAGGGTAACTAATGCCCAGATGGAGGGCATCTGACCCTTGGCGAAAGCCATAAAGACAGCGGCAGCTAAATCCTGAATCACCAGCACACCAATGGCGATGCTGCCGAAACGAGAACCTGTTTCGCCGTGTTCATCGAGCGTCTTGACCACAAAAATTGTCGAAGAGAACGCCAGCGCAAAGCCGAGCACAAGAAATGTGGTGGTGTGTGCGCCGTCGAATAGTGCCAGGCCAGTGAATGACATCGCCCAGAACAGTGCGGCCCACACCACGGTAGAAAATCCCATGTGTGCCACTGCCGTCCCCAAAATCTCAGGGCGCAGCAAAGACTTCAGATCAAGTTTCAAACCGATGGTGAACAGAAGGAGCGTCACGCCCGTATCGGCTACTTGATTCAGCCACGGGATGGACTGGCCCACCATCGTGGACGGAGCGGGGAGGATTCCCGTGAACATGGCTTGCAGAACAAAACCAGCCACGAGGAAGCCAATCATGGGAGGCAGTTTGACCAGCCGAGCCAGAACACCGCAGACAAGGACAAACAGCAACACTCCCACAAGATTCATGGGTGAACTGTATCAACTGCGCACATGGCAACTTGACGGGATAAACAGGACAGGGAACTGAGTGAAAAAGAAGCGACGCCAAGGGGGTAGACAGTGTCGACAGCCAGATGACCGCAAGGAAGAAAGAGGGGTGAGTGGCGTTGGAAAACCGAAATTACACGTCTGGCGCAATCACGGTGGCTCGCGAAAGAATCTGCATCTGAATCCATCCGGTTAACGTTTGCGCAAAGAGGATTGCTACAAGAACCACAACCTGGAATCGTGCGGCCTCAATTGGTGAAGCCCCACCAAACAAAGCACCTACAAACGCACCAGGCATGGTTACTAAACCGGTGTTCTTCGTTTGATCGAGTTTGGGGATGAGCATCTCGCGCATCGAAATTCGGGAGACTTCACGAAATGCCACCGGTGGAGTGGCGCCTAGAGCGAACCACCCCTCAACCTCGCCACGCATGGCCTTCGATGCGGCAGCGAAGCGTCTCCCTCCGAGAGTGGCGGCACTCATGCAGTTGCCAGTAATAATGCCGCCGATTGCGATGAATTGGGGAACACTGAAGTCCAGCATGCGCAAAATAAAAACGAAAGCGATCGTGGTGGAGGCCGCCATAAAAATTGAGACCGACGCTGAGTAAGGGCCATAGGTCAGGTGAGCATTACGCCTGGCTGAGGTGATTGAGGCGATGGTCATCATAAGAATCAAAAAGCCACCCGCCAACCAAGGAGAACTTACCGCCCCGCGAAGAACCAATGACAATACTGCTAACTGAACTACGGCTCGTAAACCTGCAATAGCTGCCTGCCACCCTAAGTTCAAGCCAATATATTTTTGCATCACCGCCGTGGCGGCGAGGAGAACGCTGCAACCGAGTAATGTGCGAATTAGCAGAGCAAAGGGAATAGCGGAAAACATGGACCTGGAGATTTCTTTAAGGGCGGCTGGCGTGCCGGGGCGACACTACGTAATGGGAAATCTCAGTTTATTGCCATCAATGTGAGGAGCAAGGCAAGAGATATTGAGGTTGCCCACTTAGGATGGGCAACCGTCAGACTTTTTCTTGGTTCTAGGCGTATTTACTAAACGAATGGACGAATCTGCATGTTCGACTGCTCGGTAGAGCACACGAGGTAGTCAGCCGGAACGAATACGTCCTCATCCGTATTTGGCAGGAAAATTCGTAAATCCTTTCCCTGAATAGGTTCACAGTTTTCCAGCATGTCCGTATTGGTAAACCCCAGAGAGGCGACTGCCTGGGCGCCGGGCTCAAGAGTGAGAGGTGACCACTCGGCGTCTTCCTGCTGTGCGGGCACACCAATGAGTTGACCAGCTTGACCATGCATGGAGACACCGGGGTAGCCGGCTAGTTCGCACGGCTGGCTGGCTATGTTCGTCACCATGATGTCCACATACTGGTGTCCCGCTGCACCCTGATTGCTGGTGAGCGACACTTCCACCTCGTGCGGACTGCATGCGTGCACCTCGTCAGTGGCCGGGGTTCTTTCATCATCCCCTGCTTCAGTGGGTGCGCTCGAGGGAGCCGGAGTGGTGGCTTCTATTGAGGTCGACGCCGCGGGCGTGGGTTGGTCTGGTGAAGGCACTGAGGAGTCACTCGATTGAGATGAGCATCCAGCGAGAATGAGGGCTGAGCATAAGAGCATTCCGCACGCGCCATTGCGTAACATCTGCATCTTTGTCATCGATCCACCCTAACAGGGTTTCCTTTGGGTGAAGCAGTCACACCTGGAGTGGGGCATTCCTGTGAGGGGTTGGCTGCTTTAGGCCTGCGGTATGAAGTTTTGTTCGTGGTGATGAGTTTCTCGTTGTGGATTCTGCTTTATTTGGGGTGATTGGCGGTGAGTAATCGTTGAAATGATGAGAAACGGTTGCTTGAACGAAAATGTAAAAAACTGTCTCAAATGGGGAGGTAATTGGTCATAAGGGTGCCTATTCGATCAGATTCTTTTATACTCTTAATCGCGTACTTTGTGGGTGTGGTACTCATCGAAAAGCTGACAGAGTTCCTGTGGCTGTTGATCGTTTACCACATGCCGAATTACGTTCGCCCGGCAAAGTCGCTGGGGCATTACTGAAACCACCAGTCAAAGGAGACTTGATGAGCAGTTTGACGAATGTCATGACTGACACCGAAAGCCCCGAATATAAGCAGCAGTTGCGCCGCGCCAAGATCGCTGCCGCCACCGGCACCGCTCTTGATCAGATGGAGATGACTCTCTTCTCCCTGGCCGCTGCCCTCGTGTTCGGCCACGTATTTTTCGGGGATGCCAGCCCCGCCGTCGCGCTCATCGCGTCGTTCGGCGTTTATGGTGTTGGTTTCCTCATTCGCCCCATTGGCGGTCTAATCTTCTCCCACCTGGGTGAAACTCGCGGGCGTAAGTGGGTGCTGTCCACCACTGTCATGATGATGGGCACTGCCACTTTCTGTATCGGCCTGATTCCTTCTTATCAGACCATTGGCATCTTTGCTCCGATCATCCTGGTGCTGTGCCGCTGCCTCCAGGGTGCGGCAGTGGGGGCCGAATATACTTCCGGAACCACCTATCTCACTGAAATTGCTCCCATCGGTAAGCGTGGCATTACCGCGTCCTGGGTATGGGCAGGCGCCTCCTCTGGCACTGTCCTTGGTGCGCTCGTTTGGACTGTCGTTCTTCAGATCTTCACTAAGCAGGACGTGCTCGACTGGGCATGGCGTATTCCCTTCTGGATGACCGTTTTCGTCACCTTCTTTGCTATGTGGTTGCGTATGCACCTGCACGAGTCTCCCGTTTTCGTTGAAAAGCAGAAGGCCTTTGAGGAGCGTGCAGAAAAGGCTGCTCCTCTCGCCGATGCATTCAAGAACTCCAAGCGCAACATGCTTCGTGTCTTTGGCCTTACTTTCCCCTGTGTTGGTCACTCTTTCATGTATCAGGCATTCATGGCTGGTTACTTTGTCAATTACGTACGTGAAGACGGTGGAAAGATCTTCTCCACCTCTACTTCCATCGGTGCAGTCGTTGGTGTCGGTGGCGCCCTGCTCGGTGGTTACCTCTCTGATCACCTTGGACGTCGTAAGGCAGGCCTGATCTACACCACCATCATGATGGTATTCCCCCCGATTGCTTTCCTTTTGGTTAATACTGGCAACATGGCTGCTGTGGTTGCCGTGATGATCTTCTGCTTCTGCTTCCCTGCAGAAGGTGCTATGGGTGTTCAGAGTCCCCAGTTGCCCGAAATCTTTGGTTCTCGTAACCGTTACTCTGCTCAGACTGTGGCGCGTGAAATTGGTGCTATTGGTGGTGGCTTACTGCCCATGATTGGCACCGTCATTCTTGCCTACTTTGGTGGTTGGGTTGCTGTGTCCATCCTCATGATGGTTCTTATGGCAGGCGCAGTGTTCACGACATACATGACTCCTGAGACTCGTGACCGTGACCTTTATGTCGAGGAAGATGCGTTCTAAAGAGCGGATCGGCAATCGTGAGATCCTTCTGTGAAACTGGTGGTTACCACATTGTGGTGGCCACCAGTTTCATCCAGAGGAGACCTCTTGACCATATACCCCAGGGGGTATATGGTCAATGCTGTAGTTCTCATTTGTCAGTGTTTAAAGGGGACATGGGGTCCGTATGCGTGCTCAAAATGCCACAAAAGCACCTGAGCGGGATGCACTGTGGACCTTGAGTACGTCAAAAAGACTCTTCCCACATGAGAGCGCTGACGTTACGAAAACCCTCCTTCGACTAATAATCAACCCACCGGCGAGGACTCGTCGCTCAACTTCTAGGACACTGAGATGAATACACGCGTTTCACGTAAGGTCGTCATTATTGGTGGTGTAGCCGGTGGTATGTCCGCAGCCACTCGACTACGACGCCTCGATGAGCACGCGCAGATTACTATCCTCGAACGCGGCGCTTACGTCTCTTTCGCCAATTGCGGTTTGCCTTATTATGTCGGCGGCATTATTGACGACCGTGACAGTCTTTTACTCCAAACTCCTCAGTCGCTAAAGTCCCGTTTTAATTTGGACGTCCTGGTCAACCATGAAGCAGTCGCCATCAATCGCAAAGCTAAAACTGTTACTGCGAAAACCCCTGACGGTGAAAGTATTTTCGACTACGACCAGTTAATCCTCGCCCCTGGTGCCCGTCCCTTCGTGCCGCCAATGCCGGGAATTGACCGCGCATTGACCCTGCGTAACGTCGCTGATGTTGATGCCATGATGGAGGCAGTCTCCGCTCAACCCAAGACTGCAGCCATTCTTGGTGGTGGCTTCATCGGTCTGGAATTGGCTGAAAACCTTCATCGTCGCAATATCGAAGTCACCATCATTGAGGCATCGTCTCAGATCCTTCCTCCTCTTGATGATGAAATGGCTGCCATGGTTGAGAACCACCTTATCGACCAGGGCATCGCCGTCATTACTAACGATCGGGCAGAAGAAGTCACTGACGTTGACGTGGTGCTCAAGTCTGGCGCTCGTGTTTCTGCAGAACTCGTAATAGTGGCAGTAGGTGTACGTCCCGACACTGTCATTGCGCAGGAAGCTGGTTTGGAAACTGATTATCGCGGTGGCATCGTGGTGGACTCTAGTCAGCGCACCTCCGATCCCAACATTTACGCAGTGGGTGACGCTGTGGTCAAACGTGATCGCATCGACTCCAGTTTCGTCCATATCCCGCTTGCTAACAGTGCCAACCGCGACGGCCGTGTTGTTGCCGATATCATCGTGGGCCTACCCCCATTTGATAATGAAACCAAGGAACGGCAGACCATTGGGGTCCTCGGTACCGCTGTTGTGGGAGTGATGGGGCTGACTGTTGCTGCTACAGGCTGGAACGAACGTCGTGCACGCGGAACTGAAAAGAATGTTGGTGTCATCCACACACATCCTTTTAATCATGCAACTTACTATCCTGGCGCAGAAAAACTTGCCCTCAAACTTGTCTACGACCTGGATACACTAGAAATACTCGGCGCCCAGGCAGTAGGTGGAAGCGGGGTTGATAAGCGCATTGATGTGATTGCTACAGCAATTGCCGGTGGTCTTAAAGTGTGCGACCTGGCAGGAATTGACCTGGCGTACGCACCCCAGTTCGGCTCGGCCAAGGACCCCATCACTATGCTGGGATTTGTCGCTGACAATATCGCCAGTGGTATGACCGAGACTGTAGACATTCATGACCTGTCCGCGCTTCAAGAAGCAGGCCATCTTGTGTTGGATGTGCGCACTGTGGGCGAATACGTCAAAGGCAATATTCCCGCAGCAATCAACATTCCCCTTGATGACTTGCGTGAACGCATTGATGAAGTGAAAGACCTTGCGGGTGGACGTAAAGTCATCGTTCATTGTGCTGTAGGCGTGCGTGGTCATAGCGCGGTTCAGATTCTTAAGGCCAACGGTGTTGATGCGGCTAACCTAGATGGTGGGTACGCTACTTGGCAGGCGCTTGAACGGAAGAATCGACGCGGTCGTTAAGAACGTGTCATTGCGAGGACGCATCCACTGGCCATTACGATCGTTAACGTCAGAACTGGGTATCTGAAAATTACTCGCTGGAACTTGTTCCGGACTCCAAAATACTCACGATAGAAAACAGCGTGATGCAGATGGCCCCTAAGCCCATGAGTACACGTGCAGGAATGAAGTATTGAGGATCTGTTGTAGCAAATTCAAAAAGGAATGCTGCAAGAAATGCGCATCCCAGGGCAGTAAAGATAGGAATCATCGGAATACGGTTAGCTAATTCAAATTCGTGCCACCAGATTTTTGAAAGCAAGATAACTTTACTGGAAATGGAAAAGCAGACGAGAGCTAAACCAACCATGATGAAACCGATGACATGGACTTTCATGTCGTCGAAGTAGACCACAACCCACACTCCCCATAGAAGAATGAGGGTTCCCATAACTAATACGAGAGTGGGCCACAATCCCCGTTCAAATTCAGTAAAAACATTTCGGATTTGTCGAGCGATTGAAGCAACTAGGGCAATAAGGGAAGTGCAGATAGCAGCCAGCCCCGCCATCACATGGCCAGCGATGAATTCAGGGGCATGATGTGTTGATGCTGAGGTAAGTAAGATTCCTGCCCACACCCATAAAATCAGTGCACTGAAGGCCGGGAGCGCCACTAGGGCCCGTTCATGACGCTGAAGAAAAGCTCCTTCCGGTATTTCTTCTCGTTTTGTGTGAGCGTTACCAGGAATAAACGTAAAGCGTGTAGAAGCGGTTGCGGCAGTCGCTATGCAAACGGCAATGAAACCTACTCCTGCCACCACGTGTCCAGCAACGAATTCCGGGCCGCTAGTAGCGCGATGAATTAGCCACATGCCTGTGCCAATGGTGAGGGCAGCAGATGAATACCCCAGAATCGGGAGGGCGTAAACAAAAAATCGTGAATAGGTCCCGATGATCTGACGAATGATAGTGGCCGCTGTACAAAACAAAGCGATACAAATCATTCCTAATGACATCACTACGGGGCCAGCAACAACCCTGTCAGGATCGTTGCCCCACGTGTAAATTAACGCTCCGTAAGAGAAGCAGAAGAGCGCCATGACAAGTGGGATCGCACGAAAAATAACGCTAATGCTGTAGTTCATGGCGCCCTCCCGATTCTGAGATAGTAAGAATTGCCGAGGTGATTACTGGCTGACCTTATCCAGGAAACGGTAGGTCGCGAGTTTGACACCATCTTGGATGAACATCCACACCAAGTTGTATACCCAGACAAATCCGACCAGCGCCCAGGGCAAGGAAGGAATTCCTAGCCATGATGAGCCAATGCCGCACAACAATGCAGCAAAGATCTGAGTGCCGATGAGTGCACTGACCAGTTTCCATGACGGTGCAGGCTTGGAGAAGAAAGTCCCTGCCTGGCGGGTGACAAACAACATGAGATGGCCACCAACTACCAACTGCAAGAACATTGCCGTTTGAATGTGTGGGCCATCGACTCGTACGCCCCACAAAGTGCTACCGGTACGGTCGATAAGGAACACCAGCAAACCGAAAGTCTGAATCACGGCAGTTAAGCCGAGAATAGTGGATACCGAAAGAACGCGTGGCATTTGCCAACGTACCGGGGTGGGGGAGATGCGTGTGTTGTCATAGGCGATCGTCATAATCGGAATATCGTCAAGCAATGCCAGCAAGATAATCATCACTGGAGTAAGCGGTACGAAAGCTCCGTGGATGCCAGACACAGTGGGGAAACAAATAATCGCTGCTACCACAAAGAGCATGACGTCCATTGTCATTGCGATGCGGTAAATCGTGTAAGAAAGCATCCGTTCAAAAATCTGACGTGCTTCCTCAATAGCGGTAATAACAACGCTTAAGCCTGGGGCAGTTAGTACCAGATCTGCAGCAGCGCGAGCAGCGTCTGTTGCTCCTTGAACAGCAACGCCAGCATCAGCTTGCTTAAGTGCCGGAGCATCATTAACGCCGTCACCGGTCATGGCCACAATATGGCCACGTGATTGCAAAGCTTTGACGATTCCGTACTTGTGTTCAGGGAAGACGCGGGCGAAACCATCGGCGTTATCAATGCTTTCAGCCAGTTGAGGACTGATGTGGTCAGGATCAACTCCCTCGAACATATCTGCAGCGGCTTGGATATGGGTGCCCATGCCCAACTGGCCTGAAATTTCTGCGGCAATAGCCGTATCGTCACCAGTGACCATTTTTACGCGCAGGCCGTACTTCTTTGCTGCAGCGATAGTGGCGGCAGAATCTTCACGTGGAGGATCAGACAGCGGAAGAATTCCCATAAACTCCCATTGCGCAGACTCGGTATCCTCCGGGGAATCTAATGGAGCAGACTGGGCAACTGCCAAGGTGCGGTAACCGTGGCTAGCCAACTCTGCAACCTTGTCATTGACTGCCTTTTCATCCCCATCAGAAAGGCCGCATAGATCAACAACGACTTGCGGGGCACCCTTTGTAGCCAGGAAAACAGTTCCGTCAGCGCTTTCAATAGTGGCCTGGGTACGTTTGGATACCGGATCAAAAGGAACAAAAGTTTGTAGCGTGTATGGCTTTAATGCCTCAGCGTCATTCAGAGCAGCGAGGACTGCATTATCAATGGGGTCATTATTCTCGGCGCGGCAAGCCAATGCAGCCACAACAGAACAGTCATGGGCGCTCTTGCCGTGAGGCACCATGACGGGCTCATCCACACTCAAGCGGTTCTGAGTGAGCGTTCCTGTCTTATCTGAGCAGAGAACATCCACACCCGCCATCTCTTCAATGGCTTGCAGGCGTGAGACGATGGCTTTTGCCTTGGATAGGGCCAGGGCCCCCAAGGCCATTGTGATAGAGAGAACCGCTGGCATCGCCACGGGAATAGCGGCTACAGCGAGAACCAGAATGAACTTACTGAGGCTGAGTACGCCGTCAAAAGTAACACCCGGACCGTCAATTAAACGATGGAGAAGGACGATGGTGAGCAACGTGCACAAGCCCAGAGCAATCAGGATGAGGAAGTTGCCAATCTTCATGACAGCCTGTTGGAAGTGTGAAGTAGATTGCGCGTTGGCAACCAGGCTTGCAGTTTTCCCAAAGAAAGTATGTTCGCCGGTACAGCACACAAGCCCTACCATCTCACCTTGTTTAGCGACGGAGCCAGAGTAGGCAACATCGCCGACTTTCTTAGACACGGGAAGTGATTCACCAGTTAACGCTGCTTGGTCAATGGAGATGTAGTCACCGCTAATGAGTACGCAGTCAGCAGGAATGACGTCGCCCAAACGTAGGCGCACCACGTCGCCGGGAACCAAGGAAGCGGCTTCTACTTCTTTCCATTCCCCATCACGCAGGGCTCGAGCAGTGAGGGCTAAACCTGCTTTAAGCGCTTCTAAGGCGTTAGAAGCCTTGTGCTCTTCCCAAAAGCCGATGACGGCATTGAAAAGAAGTAGAGCAGTAATGATGATGAAATCATTGTAATCCTGGGCGATAGCCGACATGATTGCAGCGATTTCAATCATCCAAGGGATTGGCCCCCAGAAGTAGCGCAAGAGTTGTTTCCACGCGCTTGTTTTCTTTTCTTCTAGTGCGTTAGGGCCAGCGATCTCCAGGCGCTTGGTTGCCTCATCGCTAGAGAGGCCATCTTGAGTGCAATCAAGAGTCTTGAGAAGTTCGTCGATTGGTGTGGAAGCGATTTTGTCGCTTGGCGGTTGCGTGAATGACATGATCGTGTCCTGAAATAATGGTGAGCAACAGTGGATCAATGAGGCGTTCTCAAGGCCGAATCTGGCTGAATAACTCAAATCAATGAGTCGATGAACGCGTTGTAGATGTCAATGCTGGTGCGTCATATAAGGTGAAAAGTGCGATTCGAGAATGGATCTGCTATCACCGATATCCGCGTGCGCATGCGGCGCTGAGGAGGTCTAGGTGTTGAATGGAAAGACCTTTTGTCATGGGGACTCCTCGGCCTACGTGGGGCTGCGACAATGCTTGTCCTACAAAGTGTAGTTCCAGTCACAAATGTTCGCGCGCGATAAACCTCAAATTCCCACACTCACCATGAGTCTGTTCCGTACTCGAATATTGTGGGAAATGCTGCGGAAGGAAAGTCAGTGGCGAGATTTGCCTTGAGGGTCATGGGCAGACTTAAGAGCGTGGCGACGTTGCCAACTTTCTACTGCGATATCAATCAGATACACGGCTATCACTACGAAAGCAATAGCGAAGATGTTGTCGGCAATGCGGTAGAGAATAGATTCGTGTGGCCCCATCAGCAGCATGGCCACACTCAATGCTCCCAAGGAGTTAAAGACTGTTTGATAACGGTAACTGGTGGTTAAACCTACTAGGAATCCTCCCGATAGGCCTACTAGAGTCGGTGTCATTCCTGGAATTAAGGTAAGGCAGTAGAAAAGAAGTGTTCCAAGGAGTGTGCCAAGGAAACGCTCTACCATTTTCTTACCCCGCAGATGTTCATACGGGGAGAGCACGGACATTGCAGCGATGCCAATCCACATGGTTCGCCCTAGCCCTAATAATTGACCACACCACATGGCTAGTGGGACTAAAACGGCGAGTTTAAGTTTCCACTCGTCATCAATCTTGCGTGGATTAAAAGCTCGGAACACATGCTCAAGATCGCGCCCAGACATGTTGTGTTTATGTTTTCTTAACATGATCGACGCCGCCCAAGCGCCTCCCAATAAAAGGCCGGCGATACGTGCTGTTTGAGCTTCGCGTGGGGCTGGATAGCCGTAAAGAAGAAGGAAACTTAAAACCAGTACGACATGGTTGTGGTAGGCCACCTGGTCACATCCCATGATGAGGATAATGAGTAGTCCCACCATCATGATGACGGCTCCCAGGAATCCGCCCACGTGGAGGGCTAATGGGGGGAGGGTGGCGAACAAGGCAAATATAAGGAAGAGGGCAAGGGCCCCTTCTTCTTTGGAGTAGCCGAAATCGACTTTTTGGAAAGTCAATACGCTTAAAAGAACCACCACACCAACAATGGCGTTATCGTGGCCAAGGACAGAGATAAACGCTACGACGAAGACCACACAGAACAGAAGGGTGATTAAAGCCTTGGTGGCAATACCAAGGAAGATGGCGCTTCGTTCTTTAACCCCGGTGGCTTGGCGTAAATCAACTTGAAGTTTCGAAGGATCCTCGTTGATGATCTTCCATGTGCGTGACAAGAATTGGGGCATGTCAGTAATTGTGTATGAGGTTGCATAAAAGAGCACGTCGAGAGTGGGATCATTGCTTGAAAGGGTTCTACTGCGCCTGTCGGTAGATAGACTTGCTGTGGATCACATATCGTGAGTTGTGACAATGGAGCAAAGGTCCGGTACGCTGGACCCCGTTCTTAGGAGACGTCGCATAGTGGCCTAGTGCGCCTCCCTGCTAAGGAGGTTGGGGTGGAAGCCCCTCGCGGGTTCAAATCCCGCCGTCTCCGCTAGGAATGACAAACCGAGATGCGCTGTGCGCATCTCGGTTTGTTGTGTAAAGAGCCTTTTTGGGTGGGCTCATGCGCTTGGGGTCGTACTCATCGAACCCGTGTTCGCTTTTTCCCTGTGGTGGCGTTCCCTTGCTGTTTATAGGCGCTTAGAGGGTGGGACGTGCTGCAGCGATCTATCTTTGAGATGTGTTTATCGTCACTAGGTGTGGATTTGTTTTTTATGCATTAGCAGGACTACATTTCTGGTTGTTGGAAACAACGCCTGCGCCAGTAGCTCAACGGATAGAGCATCTGACTACGGATCAGAAGGTTGGGGGTTCGAATCCCTTCTGGCGCACCAGTGCCCCGCCCTCGCAATCCACAGCGAGCGTGGGGTGCTTTCCAATTTTAGGTAGTTTTTAGTTGCGAATGCTCGATACCTTTCATCGCTGCCATCACGATCAACCGCAATCAGGTAACAAAAACAATCAAACTTGAACAATGCGATGAATCTGTACTAAGGTTCAACTTGTTGGAAACAACGCCTGCGCCAGTAGCTCAACGGATAGAGCATCTGACTACGGATCAGAAGGTTGGGGGTTCGAATCCCTTCTGGCGCACCACCAATCAAGGCTCAGCAACCGCTGAGTCTTTTTTGCTAGTTATGCATACTCCTAGAACTGTTATTCTTCTTGGCCTTTAACAACCCGGCAAACCTTTGCGATTAAGTCAGAGGAATTAGTTCATGAGCCGGTTAGTTCCGATGCCTTAGATGCCTCGCCTCGCACGCGATGTATTCAGATGCTCAAAAGTGCATGGCAAATCATTGACCATCTCGTGCCCTACGGTCACTTGATGGGGGTCATGATCTCAATAACGGGTGAACTACCGGTGAATTGCCTCAATAATCCACGGCTTAGTAGGCATGGCTCGTAACGTCTTCTCGTCAAGTAGAGCCAACAAATCCTTCGTATTCTCAGGTGGAGGACCAGACAAAACTCCTAAGGAGTTACTAATCCATCGCACTACATCAGTGGTTCCGTATCCCAGGTCCTCAAGATCAGGTAGCGTTACTGCACCATCACGTTTTGCTAGGCGTGCACCGTTGGCATTGATGGCTAGAGGTACGTGGACGTAAACCGGCTCGGCGTAACCCAGAAGCGAAGCTAAACAACTCTGGGCGGGAGATTGCATCAATAGATCATCGCCACGCACCACTTGATCAACACCCTGGAACGCATCGTCCACCACGACCGCAAGGTTGTAAGCAATAGCTCCGTCATTACGGCGTAGCACCACGTGATCAACGGGGCCCTCAAAATCGCCGTGTAACTCATCGTGAACTTGCCAGGACGCGGCCGGCGCATTGAGACGCAGTGCAGGGACACGCCCCTGGGAAGCAAGGAAAACGCGACGTTCTTCCCGCTCGTCGTCGGACAAATGAAGACAGGTCCCCGGGTAGTGGCCGGGGATGGCGTGCGGGGCAGAAGATGCTTCACGAATATCTTTACGCGAGCAGTAACACTCGAAGAGATAGCCGCCATCCATTAAACGTTTCAGCACATCGTCGTGCGCCTGGCCACGCGTGCTCTGGATCAGAGGCTCCTCATCCCAGGTAATGCCCAGTGCAGTGAGTTGTTCCAGTTGGCGCTCAGTGGAACCGGAACGCACACGATCTAAATCTTCAACGCGTAGCAGGAAACGTCGCCCAGTGGCTCGTGCCCACGCTTCAGCCAGAATGGCAGTACGCAGATTGCCTAGATGAAGATCACCTGTGGGGGATGGGGCAAAGCGTCCAGCCTTGTGTGTTTTTTGTTCCTGCCGTGCAGGCTCCCCACCAGCTAAGTTTTCCGATGCCACCATTACCGTGACGCGTTCTCCTCATCAGGAGGTAACTGATCAATTGCTCGTTCGAGCCGTTCGAGTTTTCCGGTCATTTCCCCCTCAAAACCGGGGCGGAGATCAGCCTTCATCACCAACTGGACACGAGGACTGACTTCACCCACGGCGTCGCAGGCGGACTTGATGACGGGCATGACCTCATCCCAAGTTCCCTCGATGGTGGTGAACATCGAGGTGGTTTCATGAGGGAGACCGCTATCGCGGATTACCTTGACTGCGCGAGCCACTGCGTGGCTCACGCTGCCATTGGGCTCATCAGAAGTGGTGGGCGAAATAGAGATGGCGAAGAGCATGGCAACACTGTAAACGAGTTTTTAGCAATCTCTAAGGTGTTTGGGGTGCGCATCACAGGGTGGTGTGTTACCTTTCTTCCCATGTTCATCATCATGTTTTCCTGAAAACACCGTTGCAACACTTGGCGTACTTGCCATCCCTGCACCTCGGCTGGCTTGAGTGCGTTGATTGTGTTGCCTCCCCTGTTTGCCAGATATTCCCGGCTCAGCAGCGCCTCATCTCAGAGCCCTGACCGGTGAGTGATAGTTATTCTCTGGATAGTTGATGATGAAGAAAAACTCTGAGCATTGTTCTGCCCACCCTTCTGCCTATGGTCAGGTTCCGGGTATTCCTTTGGTGGTGATGCCCCGCTGGTTCCGTGGTTTATTTCCATTTGTCCATCAGGTGCCCACGATTCTTCCTGCTAAGCCTCGCCCGATGAGCAAGGCGCTGATTAAGCAGGTCCTCCCCTTGATGGCACTGCAGATGGTGGTTGCAATCTTGTCCAACTTAGCCATGATTGTGCTGCCCACAGCGGTGGGCCATCTCCTGGATGACTCCCTTGCCTTGGGTTTTAGTGAGTACTGGTGGCCCTGGGGTGCTCTCCTGCTTGCAACAATTATCTTTTTGGCGTTTACCCTCGCCATGGAAGACGTGGTGACATTCGGTCCGTGGATGCGTATCTATCTGACAGTTAATCGTGTGGTGAACCGTCGTGCATCGACTAATGGCTCAGCTGTGAGCGCAGAGATTCCCCCGGGTGACGTGGTAAAAACTGCGGTGGATGATGCCGATTACGTGGCTAGTCTGGCCTACTTCCTTTCTCAGTTAATTGCCGCATTCCTCGGTGTGGGGGTAGTGGCCACCGTCATGATTCGCCAGTCGCTCACGATGGGACTCCTCGTTCTCATCGGCCTACCCGTTGTCATGGTGTTGATGAGTCTGTTGACCAAACCCTTGCAAAAACGTCAAGAAGTGCAGCGTAGTGAGAATGGTGAACTTTCCACCATTACTACCGATGCGGTGACGGGTCTGCGCATTTTGCGCGGTATTGGCGGTGAGGATGCCTTCCGAACTCGCTATGTTAAACAGTCTCAAATAGTTCGGCAGGCCGGTGTAGGCGTGGCTTTTCCTGCTGCTTTGCTGACGCTGTTGCGTGAGGGACTTCCCGCTATTTTTACCGTTATTGTGGTGGTGGTTGGCGCTCACCTGGCGTTGCGTGGCGAGATTCTGCCTGGTCAACTCGTAGCTTTTTATGGATACACGGCTTACCTGGTCAGCCCCCTGTGGCTGTTCGCCCAATTTCTTCAGACCGTCACCCGTTCGTGGGTGGGCGTGAAGAAGATCTCGAGCGTTCTGGCGGTTCCATTTCGTGTCAGCGACCGAATGGTTCCTGGCTTCTCTCCTTCTGCCGACGCCGAACCCCTCATTCCTGCCTACCTTGCCTCCCAGTGTGGAACAGAAAGCGATGAGGTGGATTGGAAGTGTGGCGATCTCATGGACGCCCGTTCAGGCATCATGATTCATGGTGGAGCATTCACCGCGTTGGTGTGTGACGAGCCGTCTCATGCTCATGAGTTAGCACTACGGCTTGCTCGAACAAATGATGATGATCAGGTGTATATCGATGGACGCGATATGCGGACCATCCCCTATCTGAGTTTGCGTGAGCATAGCCAGTTCGCTCCTGCGCATGCGCATGTTTTCTCCTCTACTTTGGGTACCAATGTTTTGGGTATGCGTGCGCCTGAGCCTTATCGGCGTACGGTAGTTGAGGCGATGGCTGATGATCAGTGGGATGCCAACCCTGCGAATCCTCCGCGTCTTGCTCATCCTAAGAATCGCCTCAGTGAGCAGAACGCAGCGCTCGTGGAGAGTGCACTGGATGCAGCAGTGGCTCAGGACGTGATCGACTCTGTGGGCGGAATTGATGGTCTACTTGCTGAACAAGGTCGCAATATTTCAGGTGGCCAGCGTCAGCGTGTTGCCCTGGCTCGCGCATTAGCGAGTGATGTGGACGTCCTTACACTGATTGAACCGACTTCCGCAGTGGACTCCCATACCGAGGGTGTGATCGTTGAGAAAGTTATTGCGATGCGCCAGGGGCGAACCACCGTGGTGGTCACTACCTCGCCGCTATGGCTGAGTTCCATGGATGACGTGGTATTCCTTGACTCCGGCGGCGCGTTCGTTACTCGGGGCCCTCACGACGAACTCTTGCGTACGTGCCCGAAGTATCGCGCAGTAGTTCACCGTTTCCAGGCTGAGGAGGGTGAGTGATGAAACGTCTTCCTGTTGCTGACTCTACTGCGGTGAAAAAGAGCGCTCGCGAGATTTTCCGTCATAACAAACGCTTCATTATTACGGTGACGATTATTCAAATTCTCAGCGCTGTGGTGGCCGTGGCGATTCCCAAAGTGATGGGCATGATTGTCGATACCGTCTCCGGTGGCTTGGGTGCTGCATCTGATGATGTGGTTCATCGCGTTACGCTACTGACTGTGGTGGCTTTGGTGATTGCTGCCGTGGGAGCCCTTCTGTCAGCTGCCGGCGATTATGCCGCCCGTGTGATGGGGGAACACATCTTCGCTACCTTGCGTGAAAACTTGATGGATAAGGTACTTAGCCTTCCGCTTAGCGCTGTTGAAGCCGCTGGGACCGGTGATCTTCTGGGCCGTACGGGACATGATTTGGATCGCTTGCGCTGGGTAATCCAGCGCGGCCTGGCCCGAATCATTGTCATCGTGTTCACCGTAGTCGCCGTGGCGATTGCCTCGGCGCTTACTGCACCGTTGCTGAGTGTGGCTCTTCTTGTGCCGTTCTTGCTAATGATTCCTTTGCTGCGCTGGTATTTCCCCCGTGTGATTCCGGGGTACATGACTCAGGGGACACTGTGGGCCAGTACTGACGGGGTGATTGCTGAAACGATTCGCCAGACACGAACCGTTGAGGGTGCCGGCTTAGTGGAGCAACGTGAACGTTATTACCAGCAAAATGCTGAAGAACTGTGCGATATGGAGGTGTACACCACCTACATTCGCTCCATCATGCTGGGGCTGAGCGGTTTGGTCCTTACGGCACCGCTGCTTACCGTCATCATGTGGGGTTCTTTCCTGCTAACGCGAGATGCCACCACGCTTGGGGCCGTGACTACGCTGAGTTTGTATGCCTTGCAGTTGCGCGGACCCGTGGGTGAATTGACGTATTGGATGGACTCTCTCCAAACCGCTTCGGTGGGACTTGCTCGCATCATTGGTGTGGGTCTGGTTCCCCCGGATCGCGTCGAGGGGGAAGATAAGCCTGACGGCACTACGTTGAGTGTCAAAGACGTGTCTTTCGAGTACGTTCCTGGCCGCCCGGTGCTTGACTCCATCAACCTTGACATTCGTCCCGGTGAGCGCTTGGCAATTGTGGGCCCTTCAGGTTCGGGCAAGTCCACCTTAGGGCGCTTGCTCGCGGGCATTAATGGCCCTACCTCGGGAAAGGTGGAACTTGGGGGAGTGGAACTGACCAGTATTCCTGTGAAGGATCTGAGTAAAGACGTGGTCCTAGTGACTCAGGAACATCATGTTTTCAGTACCACTTTGAGGGAAAACCTTCTGTTGGCTGCTCCGGATTCGTCTGAGGGGCAAGTGTGTCAGGCCTTAAAAGCTGTGGGGGCGCTGTCTTGGGCGGAGCAACTTGAGGAAGGCTTGGATACCTTGGTGGGCTCGGGTCATTACGAACTTACTCCCGGTCAGGCTCAGCAGGTGGCTTTGGCTCGCATTGTGCTGATTAACCCGCACACGCTGGTTCTCGATGAAGCTACCAGTCTCCTGGACCCCAGCGTGGCGCGTCATACGGAGCAGGCTCTAGATGGGGTGCTCGCTGGCCGTACGGTGGTGGCTATTGCCCACCGTCTCTACACTGCTGCTGATGCCGATCGCGTGGCTGTGGTCATTGATGGCCAGATTGCAGAACTGGGCTCTCATGAGGAACTACTGGCGTTGGATGGTCATTACGCCACCTTATGGCATGCGTGGCAGAGCCAGTGACTACGGTGGCATGATGAGGATATGACTTCACGCTCACAGACCGCACTCGCCGTAGTGCCGGGATTGGCATTAGCAGCGGCTGTGGCCATTGTGGCTACGGCAATCAACCACTACCTGCCTCTCCTGTCCGGACTTCTTATCGCTATTATCTTGGGTCTGATTCTGGCTAACACCCATCTCATTCCTGAGCGGTGCATGCCAGGGACCAAGATGGCTGGAAAAACCGTGCTGCGGTTTGGTGTGGTCTTACTCGGTTTGCGTTTGAGCATTCCGGATGTCATTGCTCTGGGGTGGGGTGCTGTGGGTGTTATTGCCTTGACAGTCATCTGCGTATACATGGTTACCCTGGTCTTGGGACGTCTCATGAAAGTTCCCCATACCACCACCGTGCTCACCGCCACCGGCACTGCTATCTGTGGTGCTGCCGCGGTGGCGGGTATGAGTGCTGTGGTGCGTCCTAGTGCCGCTAGCAGCGATGTTCCTGATGATGATGTGGAAGACGCCGCAGCCACGGCCATCGCGTCCGTTACTTTGTTTGGAACATTAGGAATTCTCTTGTTCCCCACTCTAGCTGGGCTTCTTCACCTGTCTACGATGCGTTCAGGTGTATGGATTGGGGCCTCGATCCATGAAGTGGGTCAGGTTGTGGCTGCTGGTGGTCTGGCGGGTCCGGACATTTTGGATGTGGCTGTGTTGACGAAACTTGGTCGCGTGGTGCTGTTGGCTCCCCTTGTCGCTATTGTGGGCATTATTGAAGGTCGACGCGTCAAGCATGAAGAACTTGCTGCAATTGAAGCTGCAGAAGTCAGTGCCGCCCTTGAAGGGCGCCCCGTGGATCACATGCCGTCGGCTCAAGCTAATGTGGTGAAGGCTCCATTAGTGCCCGCATTCGTTATTGGATTCCTCATTATGGTGGGGATTCGTAGCGTTACCGGTGACGCTATCCCTGCCGGAATTCTTAAAGACGTCAATCTCGTAGCGACATTCCTTCTCACGATGGCTATGTATGCCATGGGTGCTGGGGTGAATCTGCGTAAACTTGCCTCAACGGGCCTGAAATCCTTGGGGTTAGGTGCGATTGCCGGCATTGTCGCTGGCGTAGTGAGCCTGCTAGGTGCACTGATTCTCGTGTGATTTTTCTACTGTCCCATCCGTGGGGGTGAGGGAACAGTCGCGGTAATGGTGGGTGTACGGCGTCGGGTTAGACGCTCATCAGAAATCAGGCGAATGAGACAGGTGCGCCTGAATCGTGAGGACAACGGATAGTGCTCGCGATCGACTTTAGTGGCTGACTGCGCGTGTCATTCGGGCCAACATCGTGGGGAGGACGCGCTCAAGCATGGCCGTAAGGTTCTCACTGCCTTTGCCTAAAGCATCACGCATCGAGCGATCTGAAGCGGCGAAGATTAACTCCACTAAATCTTTTGGGGGAATCAAAGGTTCTCGGTCAATAGCACTTAGGCCAGTGACTAGGTACTTCTCCATATGTTGGCGGAACTCGTAATAGCCGGCGCGTAGCGTAGGAGAATTCTCTGGATCGCGAGAAAGAAAGAGAGCGAATTCATTTTGCAGCAGGTAGAAATCCCGGGAAACCGGGATGGCATGAAGCAATTTTGCTGATAATCGGGTAATTGCCGCGGAGAGTTCGGCATCGTCATTAGATAAGTAGTCACTTTCCTCATCGAGTGAAGCAATGACGTTGGCTAAGGAGGTGTCGAGAAAGTTTGTGATCGTGGTCCACTCATGGTCAGCTACACGCCGGACGAAATGATCCATGTCATCGAAATTGGAATAGAAGGCTCCGCGCGTAAATCCTGCCTCAGAGCAGATGTCCTTCACGCTCGTTGCGCCAATACCTTTACTGGCAAATAATGTGCGTCCGGCTTCGAGGAGGCGTTGCTGTGTTTCAGCTCGTCGCTGCGAGGGGTTGGATTCTGCAAGGCGGCGGATATTTGAGTGGCGGGCGGAGATACGACGAGCCACATTCCCGGTTGCGGTCTGCGGATGGCCCATCAGTGTGCTCCTAGAATCTTTGTTGTGCGGTATGAGGGGTTTGCGGGGCGTTTGATAACAGTGAATTACATCTTTTTCTGCTCACGCTCCGCAGTATTTGTATCACTTGTGGCGTTGCGAGTCATGAAAACGTGATGCGGTCGTCTTGTCTCTGCCTAAACTTTACCTTGAAGCCATTCGATACACAGGTGTATCGTATGGGTATGAAGAAACTTACCGGCTCCCGGCTAGCTAATGCGATCGTGGTGACGGCAATCGCCATCATCCCGTTGCTTTACGCAGGATTGCTTACGCTGGCATACCAAAACCCCACCAACCGACTATCAGATGTCACTGCAGCTGTGGTCAATGAGGATGTTCCTTACACCGCCACACTGACTGACGGCTCCACTGATACGTTTTCCATCGGCAATGAGTTGACCGATGCACTTATCCACCCCGATGAAGGTCGTGACGTCGGCTTCCACTGGGTGGAGATGACTCGCAAACAAGCAGAGGCTGGAATGAAGGATGAATCCGTCCGCGCCATCCTCTACATCCCTGCCACTTTCAGTCAGGATGTCAGCCTTATCGGCACTAATGACGCCGCTCAAGCCGCCACCCAATCTCTTCACCTCGTCACTACTGACGGCGTGAACTACCTCGCTGGCACCATGGCTCGCACCGTGGCCAGTGAACTTCAAGTGGAATTGGGGAAACAAGGTACTGAACGCGTTTTCGACAAGATGCTTCTGTCTATCTCAACCATCCGTGACGGGATGGTGGATGCTTCCGATGGTGCCAGCAAACTTTATGATGGCACCACCACCTTGGCTGACGGCACCAAGAGCCTCAATGACGGCGCTACTGAACTGAAGGATGGCGCTTCTAAACTCAACAGCGGTGCTACCTTGCTTGACACCAAGTCCGGTGAGTTGGCTGATGGTGCTGCCTTGCTGAATACCAAGACTGGTGAGTTGGCTGATGGTGCTACCTTGCTGAATACCAAGACTGGTGAGTTGGCTGATGGTGCTGCCTTGCTGAATACCAAGACTGGTGAGTTGGCTGATGGTGCTGCCTTGCTGAATACCAAGACTGGTGAGTTGGCTGATGGTGCTACCTTGCTGAATACCAAGACTGGTGAACTAGCTGACGGTGCTTCTTTGTTGGATACCAAATCCGGTGAACTAGCTGACGGTGCAGTGCTCCTGTCCACTTCCACCCACACCCTCAGCGTGGGCCTGAAGAGCCTCGTTGATGGGACGGTCAACCTCGATGTAGCACTTGCTGCCATTAACAACGGCGCACAGTCCGCATCCCAGGGTGCTAAAGAACTCAGCACTGGTGCGGCAAGCCTAGCTGATGGAACCCAGAGCCTGGCTGACAACACCGGAAGCCTGGCAACCGGCGTCGACCAACTGAGTTCGGGTGCCACCACACTGTCCGGTGGTATCAACGCTTACACCAACGGTGTAGATAAGGCCGCTGCCAGCGCCAATACGCTGGCACAGGGTGTTCGTTCCAGTGAACTGGCTACCAATATGGCCAAACTCCAGGCAGGCGTAGGCCAGTCAACTGACATCTACAACCCTGCCTCCGATTCAGGAAACTCTTTGTGGGCAGGCATTAATGCCGTCAAGGCGGGCATCGGAAACTCAACGGACGCCTACAACCCCGCACCCGGTGCACATAACACCCTGTGGGCAGGCGTTAATGCTGTCGATAACGGCGCAAAGCAACTCAGCGCTGGACTCAATGACGTGGCACCCGGCCAGCAGGCCAGCCTCAAGGATGGCGCAGCAAGCGTGGCGGCTGGACTGGACCAACTCAAGACCGGCCTAGACACGATGGATACCTCTTCCCTGACCACCGCAGCCACCGGTGCTTCGGAACTCAAGGACGGTATCGACACCTACACCGGAACTGTCGATCAACTCGCAGCAGGCTGCCAGGCAAGTGGCGACCAGTCCGTAACCTGCCAGACTCTGATTGCTTTGGCCGCCAAATCCTCCGACTTGACCACAGGCGCCACCAAGCTCTCCGATGGTCTCAACGATGCATCCGGTTCCCTGGGAGCACTTGCCGGTTTGTCCGGAAGCGTTGACCAGCTCGCCAGCGGTGCACACTCCGTTGCTAACGGCCTGGACCAGGCCGCCACCGGTGCCAAGACCCTCGCCACAGGAACCGAAGGTCTGAGCAACGGCCTGACCACCCTCGAAGGTGGCGTGAACGGCCTGGCTGCCGGTGCAGGAACCCTTGAAAAAGGTGTCAACGCTCTGGCCGCAGGCATCGGTACCGATCCGAACGCCGTCGCCACCCCGGAAACCAAGAATCCCACGGTGATCGGCTCCATCAACGCACTGGCAGGCGGACTGCATCAGATCACCACCTCCACGGTGGTCGTTGATGGCAAGCCCGTGGAGATCAATAACTCTCAAGCACTGCGTGAAGGTGCCGCCAAACTCGATGGTGGCCTGACCACCATGAACGAGAAGGTTCCTGCTCTCGTTGCAGGCGTTGACCAACTCAACACCGGTGCAGGCCGACTCAAGGATGGTTCCTCAACCCTGGCTGATGGCCTGACCACCCTGGCTGACGGAACCTCCAAGGCTAGCCAGGGCGCCAAGGCGCTCAGCGCTGGTGCTGACAAGGCCTTCAACGGTGCTCAGCAACTCGACGATGGCGCAACTAAGCTCTCCGATGGTGCGACCCAGTTGCATGACGGTGCTACCAAGTTGTCCGATGGTGCAACCCAGTTGCATGACGGAACTGCCACCTTGGCTAACGGTGCTGACCAACTCCGCGCTGGCACCACCACCTTGGCTAACGGTGCTGAAAAACTTAGCGTTGGTGTGACTACCCTGGCTAATGGTGCTGACCAACTCCGCGCTGGCACCACCACCCTCGCTGACGGTGCAAGTCAACTCAGCGCAGGCACCACCACCCTGGCAGACGGCGCAAGCAAACTCCATGAAGGTGCAGCCACCCTCGCTACAGGAACCTCCGACCTGGCTGGCGGAACCGTCACCCTTGCTGATGGTGCAACCAAACTCGACGATGGCGCACAGAAACTCAACGATGGAGCCGCAGAACTTGCTGATGGACTCAAGGGCGGAACCGACAAGATCCCGAACTATTCACAGCCCGAACGCGAACACATTGCTGCCACCGCATCTGACCTGGTGAACGTGGATCCCATCCGCGAACACGAAGTTCACAACAACGGTGCAGGCTTCACTCCGATGTTCATGAGTCTGGCTCTGTGGATTGGTGGTATCGCAATGTTCCTCGTGCTGCCCGCGCTGGACCGCCGCCGCATGAAGAACGAGCACTGGCTGCTGGCCGCAACCCGCCCCGCAGCGACTGCCACGATCTTCGCCGTGGTTCAAGCCATCGTCATGATGGTCGTGGTTAATGCTGCTGGAGAAATCCATGCCAGTAACCTCTTGGGCCTGTGTGCCATGGCCATTGCAGCAAGCCTGTGCTTCGCCGCAGTGAACCAGGCATGTATCGCATCCTTGGGCTTCCGCGGACGCTTTGTGTCCATCATCCTGCTTAGCTTGCAGATCACCTCAATGGGTGCAACATTCCCCATTGAAACCACTCCGAAGTTCTTCCAGTGGATTCACCCGTTCCTCCCCATGAGCTACACCCAACTCTCATTCCGCCAACTCATTGCTGGCGGCGGTGGAGTCACGGACATCTACGGCAAGACCATCATGATTTTGCTGATCTGGGCCGCTATTTCCTGGGTAATCACTGCGATCAGCGCCAAGATGCGTTCGTCAGTGGCACCTTTGCCCTATGACCCAGCATTGGCACCAAGCGCCGCATGATCCGACGGTAGGGGTGGCGCCCATGGAGCCGGTGACGCCGCGAACTACCGATCAAGGAACATGGGTAACTCACTCAGTGGTCATCTTCAGCCACTGTAAGTGAAGGCGGTGGGGGCCTGGCATGCGACGCATGCCAGGCCCCCACCTTTGTTATCGAAAGTGTTTCGTGAAGAAGGGGTCAAGTGCTGTGACCATTTGATGTGCCCCGTGTGACGATCGTGAGGACTAGTGCTCCCCACAGGATCTGGGCTCTCTGTAAGCGAGAAGTTAGCAAAACGGTTAGGCACCCTTATCGAGCCAACGGCGCGCAATCTTTGCCGGAGATTCCTGATTCCGTGTGGAAGCCAGGTTCATCTCTATCAAGTCTTCAGTAGTCAACTGAGTACTGATGGCATTGATGATATTCACGATTGTGGTATCCATTCCGGAATGAACAATCGGTACGACGTGGGAGGGGACGAATAGTTCAGCGTCATCATCTAAGCTCACCAGTTCATTACCGGCTAATGCAGGGTCTGCGGTATACATATCAGCCAAAGTAATGGTGCCGTTTAATAGCGCAGATTTAGTTAGTGGACCACCGCCATCTTCAATGGGATGGAAACTGACGGGTTTATCGATGAGCCGAGAGAGGTTTGCTGGCCCAAAGGGGCGAGACTCGGCTTCTGAATTTGCCCCCATCACTAAAGGCTCATTGACTTTGGCTAAGTCCGTAATTGTTTGTACACCCCATTTGTTAGAGAAGTTGCGCGTCACCACATAGGAATCCTCGTCACGGGCAGGAGCCTGCTCGAGCGCTTTGATGGATTTCGGAAGATGCTTCCGTAGGGCAGTAAGGACGTCATCGGAATCAGATTCTGTTGAATCTGGTGCGAAATACCGGAGTAGGGGACCGGTGTATTCAGGGAATACATCAATGCGTCCACTAGTCAGGTCAGCAACGTAAGCTTCACGCTGACCCACCCGGAATTCTCTGCGCACCAGTAATCCAGCGTCCTCTAGTGCGGTGGCATAAATTTCCGCGATGATGACATTGGAATAGTAATCCTGGCTGCCTACCACAATGCCCTGGTGAGTTTCATGGGGTGGATTGAGAGGATCGTAGTTAGCGCAGGATGCCAACATGCCCAGGGTCAGAGCGCCGGCTGAAGCACTAATAATTCGTCCGAACTGGCGTCGTTTCACCGTGCGTGACAAGAACGGGCCACTGCGTAGGGTGGCGGGGAACTGATGAGATCCAGAAGGAGGTGCACTTTTACCTGAATTCGGTGTATTAAAAAAAGAACTGTTCATCGCGCACCTGCCTGGGCGTCGTGGAGGGGGAAGGCTTTACGTGTGGT
Source organism: Actinomyces vulturis (assembly GCF_001687305.1). Classification (GTDB taxonomy): domain Bacteria; phylum Actinomycetota; class Actinomycetes; order Actinomycetales; family Actinomycetaceae; genus Actinomyces; species Actinomyces vulturis. The sequence goes on along the minus strand of NZ_KV700385.1, from coordinate 474,632 downwards.
AAAGCGCTGGAACCACGCCATTAATGCATCAGCGCATAGTGTCATCGTAATGACGAGTAATGCCCCAGCCATCATGAGCGGATAATCACGAGTTTTAAGGCCGGCGAAGATGTATCGCCCAAGGCCCACATCGGCTACGTACGCTGCCAGGGTCGCTGTAGCAATCACTTGAAGCATCGCTGCACGAACGCCGCCCACGATGACGGGGAAAGCCAAAGGTAATTCCACGCGCCACATAATCTCCCACTCACTCATGCCCATTGCCCGCATGGCCTCAACGGTGGCATGGTCTACCGAGCCCACACCACCGGTGGCGCCAGCCAGAAGTGAAGGGATTGCCAGGATAACTAACGTCAAGATCGGCGCAGATGTTCCCACGCCAAGCAAAAGAGCCAAAATTGTTAGGATTCCGAGTGTAGGAATGGAGCGAAAAGCACCAGCGAAGGCCCCGACGATGCGTGTCCCCTTCCCCGTATGTCCCACAGCGATCCCAATGGGTAGGGCAAGAAGTGCCGCCAGAGCCAGGGACACTGCAGAAATCTGCGCGTGCTGAAACAAACGAGTCCAAATGCCGGTAGGACCAGCCCATGAATCAGGCGACGCCAACCAAGCAAGTGCTTTCATAAGCATAGTCATCAGCGACCCCCAGACTTGCGCTCAACCCAACGCCACGGAGTGAGAGCGCGTACTGCCCACACCACCATCTGATCTAAGGCCACGGCCACTACCACGGTCAGCACCACTCCGGTGACAACCTCAGCCATGATGCCGCGCTGCAACCCATCGGTGAGGAGTGTGCCTAGGCTAGGTACACCAATCAGTGCCCCAATCGTCACCAGTGCCACAGTGGAGACCACCAAAACACGCAGCCCCTCACCGATAACAGGAAGCGCCAGGGGAAGATCAACGGTAAACAGGACTTTGATGGGGTGCATACCCATTGCTAATGCACTGACACGTGCAGTGTTATCAACGGAGGTGAATGCGTCAATGATGCTGCGGGAAATGAGGGCCGATCCGTACAAGGCGAGCACCACGATGACATTGCTTTGTGATCGCAATGGAACCATGATGACCAGGGGAACAATAACGAGCAGAGCGAGGGCAGGAATTGCATAGACGACAGCGCTTAGCGCACTGACAATCCCGGCGACGGGTTTGAAACGAGCACCTAATGCGCCCAGAGGTAAAGCAATCGCCATCGCCAACACCAACGCTGGGATAACCAAGCGCAGATGGGCGATCAGCAACGGCATTATGGTGGTGGTGTGTTCGAAAGGCCACGTCACGGGCTACTCACCGCCACTCTGATCGTTATCCTGTGCGCCGCCGAGTCCTTCATCGTGTGCACCAACTGGATCGGCGTGGTTACCACCATGAAATTGAGCTTGCTTTTCGTTCGGGTCGTGTTCCTCAGGGGACTTGTTGTTTCCCTGTACGTCGTGCTCGTCGCAGGGTTCGATTAGACCTAACGGGTGGCCAGTAGGTGTGAGAACGACGTGCGCACCCTCGCGCTCCTCAACATGAAGCATACGGGAGCGATCTAGACCAATGAACTGACGAACATAGTTACTGGCCGGCTCAGCAATCATTTGTGTGGGTGTGGCACGCTGCACAATCACCCCGCCTTCACGGAGCAAAACCACCTCATCGGCGAGCATAAAGGCCTCATCGACGTCATGGGTAACGAAAAGAATCGTCTTTCCCAGTCGACGCTGAAGATGACAGATCTGCTCTTGAAGTTCTTTGCGTACCAAAGGGTCGAGCGCACCAAAGGGCTCATCCATTAAAAGAATGTCACTCCCCGTTGCCAGGGCGCGCGCCACGCCTACGCGTTGACGCTGTCCACCGGACAGTTGCGAGGGATAGCGGGAGAATAACGATTCGTCCAGTCCCATGTCGGTGAGAAAACGGGCAGCAACGGTGCGTGCTTCCTGCTTAGTCATTCCAGTTAGGCGAGCTGCCAACGCAGCGTTTGTGAGGACGGTTCGGTGAGGAAGGAGCCCACCGTGTTGGAGTACGTAACCGATGGAGCGACGTAGACGAACGGGGTTCACCTCAGCCACGTCACGGCCGTTAACCACAATGCGTCCCTTGGTAGGATCGATCATTCGATTCACCATGCGAAGTAGCGTGGTTTTTCCACAACCGCTGGCTCCCAGGAGGACGGTGGTAGCTCCTTGGATGCATTCCAGAGAGAAATCCTCAAGAACGGTGCTGCCTGATGGGTAGGTTTTCGTGACGGAATCGAAAGTGATCACACCAGCACCCTAGGGAAGTATCGGGAAGCAGTCCACGCCATGGGGGTGATGTTCACTGATGACCACAAGAATGCGACGCCCCCTAGCGCATGCTTCAGTTCTGTGCATCAGTATCCGGCGTCAGCTGACCGCGGTGCACAGCGTCGAGCATCAACTGGGCCACATCCTTTACAGCCACAGTGGCTGACGCCGAGGTATTAAGTGCCGCCACCCCGTCACTAAGCATGGTGGTACAGAACGGGCATGACGTGGCAATCACGTCAGCCCCCGTAGCGGCCGCTTCATCAGCACGCATCGTGGCGATGCGTGTGCCTAGGGTTTCTTCCATAAAGGCTCGTGCGCCACCGCCGCCACAGCACATGGCGCGCTCGCGGTTATGGGGCATTTCGACCACAGTGGCGCCGGTAGCTTCTACCAGTTCGCGTGGAGGGGAGTACACCTGGTTATGGCGCCCCAGGTAGCAGGCGTCATGCACGGTGACATTCAGGGCATCACCAGGCTGAGGGGCGACGGGCTTGAGGCGCCCTTCGCGTACGAGTGTGTTGAGTAATTGGGTGTGGTGAACTACCTCGAAATTGCCCCCTAACTGGGGGAATTCACGAGAAATTGTGTTGAAGCAGTGGGCACATGTCACCACAATCTTCGTGGCCTTGGCGTCGTTGAGAGCATCGATGGCATCTTTGGCGAGCATTTGGAAGAGAATCTCGTTGCCTGCACGGCGAGCCGGATCGCCGGTGCAGCCCTCACCGTCACCGAGAACTGCGAACTTAACCTCAGCAATGTGGAGGAGCTCGGCTAAAGCGCGAGTAGTTTTCTTGGCACGGTCCTCGAATGCTCCGGCGCAGCCCACCCACATGAGGTAATCGAGTTCGGACGCGTCTTCCACATCCTCACCGATGACGGGGACATCGAATTCTAAGCCTTTGGCCCAATCCATGCGTTTGCGTGCGGCCATGCCCCAGGGGTTGGATTTGGATTCCATTTTGCGGAACATCTGCCCCAATTGCTTGGGGAAGGCTGATTCCATGAGCACCTGATGGCGACGCATATCCACAATATGGTCCACGTGTTCAATATCCACTGGACATTGATCCACGCAGGCACCACAGGTGGTGCAAGACCACAGGACGTCTTCCGTAATCACGCCACCTACAAGCGCTGCCGGGGTAGTGGCTACCCCAGTGTCCGACGGCGCAGCCTTGGCTTGCAGTAAAGCACCCAGGACATCTTTGGTATGAGCAGTCCCCGTAACGAGACCCTCGCGGTCATCAACTTGGAGCCCATCGCGTATCCCCATGTGAATGGGACGTGAGTCAACATCCTCAGCACTCACGTCCTCAGGGGTTTTGTTTAAGGCAGCGGCGGCACGAAGGTAGGGGGCTACGGCAGCGTGATGATCGCGTAGAGCCAGTGTCATAAGTTTGGGAGATAGGGGCTTACCTGTATTCCATGCTGGGCATAGGTCTTGGCAGCGGCCACACTCCGTACAAGTGGAGAAATCTAAGAGAGCGGTGACAGAAAAGTGCTCGATACGCCCGACACCGAACTGAGGTTCTTCGGGTTCAGGATCATCGGGGCCAGCGTTTTCTGCTTCTTCTTCTAATTCATCAAGACGCTCCGGGGTGAGTATCGAACCATCGGGCAAGGTGATGGGCTCAAGTGCGCCAAGCGCCGGAGAACCATTTGCCTCGCGGCGAGAAAAGATTGTGAAAAAGGCCAGGAAACGGTGCCAGGCCACCCCCATGGACGGCTGAGCAGCAACCACGACGAACCACACCATTGAGATAAGGATCTTGATGGTGGAGGTGATGATAATGGCGGCTGCTAAAGCGGTTGCTGAAGGGCTGGCCGCTAGGAGGAGAGAGGAAAGTGGGGCAGTGAAAGGAAAATGAATCGGGGTGGAAACAGCAGCGAAATGCGTATTACCTGCCTGCCCTAGAGTGTCCAACAGTGCTCGTTCAAGGATGCGAAGAATAATCACGCAGAGCACAACGCCAAGAACAACCCACTCTACAAAACGGGCCTGCGAACGAGTTGAACCAGTAAAGCGTGTGCGACCCACTAAGGATTCGTTAAAGGAACGCACTCCCATCAGGCCGATAATGGCAAGGAAACTACCTGCCGCAAAGAACTCAACAATCCACTCCCACCACACGGCATGACCAATGATGGGGAGGTTGAAGGTAGGGGAGAGGATTTGGCCATATCCGGTCACCAAGGTGGTGAATAGGAGGGGGAAACTGAGCATCACTAACCAGTGAGCCAGACGAATCCAAGGGCGGTTCTTAAATGAGGTATGGCCCAGGACTTCTTTGATCAAAGTGGCCAAGCGGGGGCCCACCGGGCGCCAACGATCAGGAGCAGGGCGGCCAACGCTCATACGGTTGAATAACGTGACGCACGCGCGGGCAAAAACCCACACACCCAGGCAGGTCAATGCACAGGCAAGCACTCCGCACACAATCTGCACAGGCAAAAGAAAGGCGTTATTCACCATGATCCTTCACAAAAACATGATGTGACACGGGCTTAGGTGAACAACACCGTAACGGCCACGTGGTCACATCAGGGATGACGGGGCTGAAACTTCTCTAAGCCTACCGGGGTGGATGGCAAACACAGGATTATGGGCCGACGTGCGCCACGCGAGGATCCTTAACCGAGAAGGTAGTTTTCTCCTCCTCCCCAGGCGTGACGAAGAATGACTCATCACATGCGAGGATGCCTGGACGAGAGGGTAGATCATCCTTGAGGAGTGAAAACTGCAGAAGGTTAAACCGCAATGACTAGATGAGTGAGAGGAAATTAGATGGCCCAGGGTGTGAAGGATAGGAATTCGTGGGAGAGGGTAGGAAGGGGAGGTTAGGAAGGATTGATGGGCCACTCGGGATGAGTTAGGCGGCGAACTGCTCCCGCATGGGCCATGAAAATTGGGGCAGTGCGGGGATGGTTTAAGCCATAGAGCGTGATGGCAGCATCTCGAGTTGCACGTAACTCCGCTTCACCAGCATCCACATCGCCAAGTGCCAGGTATGTGATTCCTAGCCAGGCACGGGTGTGCAAAGTTTCGGGATGAAGCTCGCCCAATACATAACGCATCGTGTTGGCAGCAGGTCTGAGGTATTCCAAGGCCTCAGATTCGTGACGGCAACGATGATAGGCGCGGCCAAGAGCACCTTGCTCATGAGCTGCACGAGGGCTCATAGAACCTTGCTGATCTAGGGCAGCATGCCAGGCGTCAAAATGCTCATCAAGAGCGGTCATCGGATGTACAGCATCCCTGGCTTCTTGGGCGTCAAAGGCGTCTAGACAATCAGTCCACACGTTATGTGCGCGGGAAGAAAGCTCTTGGGCCATCTGTGAATCGGTGAGTTCAATCTCGGCAATTTGTGGGCCAAGAGTCACCGTCATCATGAGTGCTTCGGTGATACGGCCAGCATCGAGATGTTTGCGAGCTTGAGTGATGGGGACATGCAGCGGATGGGTCTCAGGCTCAAACACCATCGTGGGGGCATGTGTGGGAGTGATCTCAGAAGAAGCGTAGAGATCGGCGGACTGATCGAGAGCATGGTTCAGGGCGCTAGCGGCCTGAGAATCAGAGACGGAACTCGTGGTATCCGTGATGATCCCATAGCCCGAATCATCGCGAACATCAGTGATGATGCCATAGACACTGTGAGCAGCAATCAGGGCTGTGGCTGTGGCTCCTTGAATGCTTGTGGTGTCTGAGGCTGTGGCCTGTAATGACGAGGATGATCCAGCAGATGGGCTCAATGACGAGGGAGTCGATAGCGGGGAAACAGATGGTGAAGGGGTAGAAAGTGATGCGGCGGAATCACCTAATGGTGCGGCGTCGGAAGAAGGTGCTGAGAGGCGGGATGAGGGGTTACTTACCGGAGTAGGAGCATTCTGCTCCGGAATAGGAGACGACTGTGGAACAATCCCATAACCCACTGGTGCCTGTGTAGGCATTACGCCATAGGCGTGCTTCGGTTGGGGGACAATCCCGTAGCCAGTCGTCATCAGTCCTACTCACGTCAGATGAAAAGGAATCAGGCCTTCGCTGACATCTTCTCGCCGGTTAGAGGATTAAGATCCTTGCCGCCGTACCACTGAGCCACACCACGCAGGCTAAGTTCACGAACTACAGCCATGGTGGCGCCAGAAATCACAGCGAACACAGCAACCTCGGCCACGCGGTAGTCAAGAAGCTTGTCCTCATCCTTGGGTGCATCGTTGCCGGTGACCATTTTCCAGCCAATGGACACAGCCTTGTCGGCAATGAAACCGCTGGCCAGGGTAGCCAGAGCGGCGGTGGCCTTCCAGACTAGGTCTGGCTTGGGAGCGTTCTTGTCCTTCTTGCCCATGACAGGAATCCTTTCGAACAGGTAATGGGACTACTGGACATTCTTCCCTATCGGGTGGGATGTGCGCAGCAGCACGTTCACCTCTTGATTCTTTCATGCTTTCTATCGGTTATGGTGGTGCTGACCACTGACAGGGGAGCCCGCACCACCGCTGGGCTGAGAGTGCGCACATGCGCAGACCCTTCAACCTGATCCGGCTAGTACCGGCGAAGGGAGTCGGGAAGTGTTCTCCGCTAGCCACCGGCTATGCGCCCTCCGAATCACTTGGAGGACAATTCATGTCTCATCACGCCACGAGCATGCTGCTCTCTCGCCGTGCGATTCTCGCATCCGGCGCCGCAGCAGCCACCGCAGCGGTCCTGGCCGCATGCTCTAATTCCGGATCCGCCTCCGGTAAAGCCAGCGGCGCCCCCGCAGACGGCGGAAAAGGCAAAGTCACCCTCGTCGCCCACAACTCCTTCAAAATCAGCGATGAACTTAAAGCTGAATTTGAAAAGGAATCCGGCTACACCCTTGAGGTAGTCGCTGCAGGCGACGGTGGCGAAACGCTGAACAAACTTATCCTCACCAAGGATGCTCCGATCGGTGACTGCTTCTTCGGCATCGATAACACCTTTATTTCCCGTGCGTTGGGTGAAGGAATCGTTGACGAATCCATGAGTTTCGCTATGCCGGACAATACTGACCAGTACCTCGTAGACGGCAACCTCGCCGTAGCACCTATCGACGTGGGTGACGTATGTGTCAACGTGGATACTGAATGGTTCAAAGCTAAGGAACTTCAAGCCCCTAAGACTTTCGAAGATCTGACAGACGCTAAGTACAAGGATCTTTTCTGCGCGATTAACCCCGCCACTTCTACCCCCGGTCTGGCCTTTATGATCGCCACCGTGGGGCACTTTGGTGCAGATAAGTTCGGCGACTACTGGAAGAGCCTGAAGGATAACGGCACCAAGATTGATTCCGGTTGGGAAGAGGCCTACTTCACTGACTTCACGCAGGGCGGCAATAACGGTACCTACCCCATCGTTGTCTCCTACTCATCGTCCCCAGCTTTCACCGTTTCCAAAGACGGCGAAACCACCACTGCCGCACTCTTGGACACTGCATTCCGACAGATCGAATATGCCGGTGTGCTCAAGGGGGCAGCTAACCCCGAAGGTGGCCGTGCTCTGGTTTCTTTCCTCCTGGGCGCCAAGTTCCAGGAAAGCATTCCCGCTGAGATGTACATGTACCCCGTGGATCAGAGCGTGCCTCTTCCTAAAGATATTGAGAAGTTTGGTCAACTCTCACCCGATCCCGTCAAGGTCACTCCTGACGACATCTCTGCCAACCGTGAATCCTGGATCCAGACGTGGACTGAATCCGTGGGACTCTAAAGCGAAGGCAGGTGCGGTTTTTTCTGAGTCGCTGAGATTCGCCCTCCTAAGCAGGGTGGTTCTTTGCTGATTCTTACCGCCTTCTCCCTTGGTATTGGAGATCAATCATGATGAGTGCAGGCCAGCGTCCACGTACATCCGTGACCGTACGGGTGGCGTGGATGCTGGCCGTCCTCATTCCTATGGGCTTCCTGACCTTGTTTTTCGCTTGGCCTGCAGCCACGTTGATTGCACGCGGGTTCGTCACTGACGGACATGTGGATTTTAGTGGCGTATGGGATGTGCTTACTCGCCCACGCACCGCACGTATCGTGGGGCAGACCCTCACTCAGGCCATCATTGGTACGTTTTTGTGTGTGGCTCTGGGTATTCCTGGCGCCCACATTCTTTACCGACGCCGTTTTCCCGGCTACCGCATTCTGCGCGCCATTGTCATTGTCCCCTTCGTGCTCCCTAGCGTGGTAGTGGGTGTGGCTTTCCATGCTCTGGTCACTCGTGGCGGCCCGCTGGAGTTTCTTCACCTCGACGGAACAATGAGCGCCATCGTGGCAGCCCTTGTGTTCTTTAACTATGGGCTCGTGGTTCGTACAGTAGGCACTATGTGGCGTCGTTTAGACCCTAGAGCTGAACAAGCTGCACGTTCACTTGGGGCTGGACCGAGGCGTGTCTTTTTCACTGTCACGCTGCCCTCACTGATGCCCTCTATTGCCTCGGCGGCCAGCGTAGTCTTTCTTTTCTGCGCAACCGCCTATGGCGTGGTGCTGGTTCTTGGTGGCCCTGCAATTGGGACGGTGGAAACTGAGATCTATTTGCTGACCGCCCAGTACCTTGACTTGCGTGGCGCAGCGGTGCTGAGTGTTCTTCAGGTCCTCATCATTGCCGTGAGTCTTTGGATCGCAGATCGGGCTCGCCGAGCTACCCAAACCCGCCTCAACATGCGCGTGAATACTCCGCCCACTGCTCTGCATCGCGGTGACGTTCCTGCTCTCTTCCTTACTCTTGTGACCGTCGGTGGATTGCTTATTGGCCCTATGGTGATCCTGGTGTTGCGCTCATTGCGCCGCCAAGGCCAATGGACTCTTGCGAACTATCGAGACCTAGCTGGAACTGGTGAGCGCAATGCTTTACTTGTGCCTGTTTGGGACGCCGCCTATAACTCCATGGTGATGGCGCTTGCAGCCACTCTTATTGCTGTACTTGTGGGGTTGACTGTGTCCATGGTGGTCTCTAGGCATCCACGGTCTTTGGCTTTGGCTAGGGGGATTTCTCTTCTTGACGCCGCATTCATGCTTCCGCTCGGCGTGAGCGCCGTGACAGTCGGTTTCGGTTTCCTTATCACTTTGAACAAACCACCCCTCGCTTTGACACGTTCATGGTGGATTGTTCCCGTTGCTCAGGCTGTTGTGGCTGTTCCGTTGGTGGTGCGAACTTTCCTCCCTGCTCTGCGTGCTATCGATCCGCGTCAACGTGAAGCAGCTGCCTCGCTGGGAGCAAGTCCGGCACGAGTCCTTGCCACAATTGATGGTGTGAGTATCCTGCGCTCAGCTGGATTGGCTGTGGGTTTTGCTCTAGCTACCTCTATGGGGGAGTTTGGTGCCACATCATTTCTTGCGCGTCCCCAGATTCCTACCTTGCCAGTCGTTATTTACCGATTGGTTGGTTCTCCTGGAGCTCAAAATCAAGGAATGGGCCTAGCCGCATCGGTCATCTTGGCTCTCTCCACTGCCGCAGTCATGATGGCCTGCGAAGCATTCTCTCAACGCACCGGTGACGCCACCCACCAAGGAGTGCTCTAACCATGACCACCACATCGCCATCTTTCACACCAGACGAGCAGATGACTCCTGATGAATACGTCGCTTCCGATGGGCGTGTTCCTTCACACAAGAATGCAGACTCCGCCGGGCGGACCAACCCAACCTTGCAGGCAGAGGCTAGGGGAGCGGTGCGTGAGTGTGAGGATTTAAGAGTGACAGATATGTCTCGGGGACTAGGAATCGCCGATGTCAGCGTGACCTACCCGGCTGGCCCATGGGGCCAGCCGGTCCACGCTGTTCGTAACGTCAACCTCACTATTGGCCCCGGACACATCGTGGCATTGCTCGGTGCCTCAGGATCAGGAAAATCTTCACTCCTACGTGCGGTAGCCGGACTCGAAGACGTCGCCAGCGGAGACGTGACCTGGGATGGACGCAGCGTTGTACGCACCCCCGTCCATCAACGGGGATTCGGCCTCATGTTTCAAGAAGGCCAACTATTTGCCCATCGCTCCGTGGCAGGAAACGTGGCTTACGGCTTAGTTTCCGCAGGAATCCCCAAAGTCAAACGCCAAGCCATTGTTGATGAAATGCTTGAGATGGTGGGCCTGCCCGGATACGGCAACCGCCCCATCACCACGCTTTCCGGTGGACAAGCCCAACGAGTAGCCCTTGCCCGAGCCCTCGCCCCTAACCCACGCTTACTCCTGCTCGACGAACCCCTCAGTGCCCTTGATCGAGCATTGCGCGAACAACTTGCCATCGACGTACGTACCATCGTGAAAAGTGGCAACACCACCGCGATGTATGTCACCCACGATCATGATGAAGCCATGACTGTTGCCGACAGAGTCGGCATTATGGACAACGGTGAACTTATCCGTATCGATACCCCCGCCGGCCTCCTCACTGATCCTCGCTACCTCGAAGTCGCAAGTTTTATGGGCTTCGCACCCTTCCTCACTCCTGCCCAAGCGCACCGCCTGGGGCTCACCGCTCTCGCTAACCGCAGTGACAATCAGCTGGACTCCTTCGTAGCACTTGGCCAACGCGCCATGACAATCGTTCGAGCCTATACCTCGCTGACGAACGGCGAGCAGATAGACAATAGAGGTGAGAGTGATCAGGTGATCTGTGGCGTCGTTCAGCAAAGCAGAATTCACCAGGGCATGCGTGAATGTGATCTCACCATTGATCAATTTATTGATGAAAAAACCGGCAAGCCATTGATTTTCCAGGCGCGTGCGCCGATTGATGCTCCGGTAATTAAGGCCGGATGTACCGTTGACGTGCTCATTGATGAATCATGCTGTGCTAATGTGTTCGCACGTAATCGGTGACGGATCGTATGTTCGAGGTTGCCGTTCCGTGCAAATATTGTGATACGCGCTATCTTCAGTGAGGTCTTGGAATATGAGTATGCGAATGTGTGGTTGTACTTGTCGTTAAAGACAGGCCCATACTCCCGTTCGCTACTCAAGACCCGTGAGGTGCCACGTGCACACGTCCAACCAGGACACCCCAACCATGAAAACCGCCATCTCAGGCGTTGAGGCTGACGTGCCCGCAACAGACGTGCCCAACGAAACTCGACGTGCTGTGGGATGGCGATACATTGCCGGGCGATTCGCTAAAGATCGCTGGGCGGTATTCGGCGCTATCATCGCCGTTCTAACCATTTTCGTCTCTCTTTTTGCGCCCTTCCTTGCACGCAGTTTGGGATCAGACCCCTATACCTATCATCTCGATCTCTTGGACGGCTCCGGTCTTCCTAAGGGGCGAATGGGGGGTGTGAGTATGGCTCATCCTTTCGGTGTAGAGCCCCAAACTGGACGCGACCTGTTCGCCATCGTTATTGAAGGAACACGGACCTCTTTCTTCATCGGAATGGGTGCCACGCTTGTGGCTATTGCTATCGCCGTGCTGCTGGGCGTGAGCGCCGGATATATTGGCGGATGGTGGGACGCACTGATCTCCCGTTTGACTGACGTCACCTTCGGTTTTCCCCATCTCGTTTTCATGATCGCTGTTAGTGCCATCATTCCGGCCAGTGCTAACCGTATTGTGGTCATGATCCTCATCATCGGTGTGCTGGGCTGGCCTTCCACCGCACGCGTTCTACGTAGTCGTACTCTCGCACTGCGTAACCGCACCTTCGTGGGAGCCTCCCGCGCCATGGGGGCTGGAACATGGCACGTCATGGTTACCCAGGTGCTCCCTAATCTTGTTGCCACCATCATTGTGTTCACCACGATCTCTATCCCCGGAAAAATTGGTGCCGAAGCTACCCTGTCTTTCCTTGGAGTAGGCGTGGTCCCGCCCACTCCTTCATGGGGGCGCACAATCGGTGCTGCCGTCCCCTGGGTGAGTACTGATCCTTGGTATCTCCTCTTTCCTGGCCTTGCCCTTTTCATTGTCACCTTGTCCTTCAATCTCTTGGGAGATGGACTACGCGACGCTCTTGACCCACGAACAGGAGACAACCGATGACCATCTCATCCATCCTCTCCTCACATAGAGTGTTTGGTCCGCGAAGTTTCTACATTCTGCGCAGACTCCTCTCCACGATTGTGGTCCTTATCCTCATCACATTCCTTACCTTCGCCGTATTCGAGATGTGGCCGGCCAACCCTGCCCAACTCGCCTGTGGTAAGCCCTGCACCCCCGAAAACCTTGCCCGTGCGCAAGACTTTCTTGGCTACAACAAGCCTTGGTATTTGCAGTTCGTGGACTATCTCAAGGCTATTGTTGTGGGGCGTACTTTCGGCTCTGGTGCAGGCGCAGTGGTCTGTTCAGCACCCTGCCTCGGATACTCATTCCGGCTCAACACGCCTGTTACTGAACTTATGGCCGCACGCGTCCCCGTGACTTTCTCGTTAGCCATTGGGGCGGGCATTCTCTGGCTTGTAGTGGGTGTTGCTGCTGGCATGATCAGTGCACTACGCCGTGGTACTCGTTTGGATCGATTCATTATGACCGGAACAGTCATCGGTGTTAGCGCACCATCATATTTAGTGGGGCTGCTGGGTATTCTTGTCTTGGGATTCTGGCTCGATATGGTGCCCGTGGCGGGTTATGTTCCACTGACGCAAAACCCTGTGCAATGGGCTTGGCACCTAATTTTGCCCTGGTGCGTTCTCGCGCTCATTAGTGCTGCTGTCTATGCACGCATGGTGCGTAGCGAGATGCTAGAAAACCTTGGAGAGGATTACGTGCGCACTGCGCGAGCAGTTGGACTCCCTGAACGAACTGTTATCGGTCGGCACGTTATGCGTAACGTTGCCCTTCCCGTGGTGACGTTTTTCGCTCTTGACCTGGGAGGAATGCTCGGCGGCGCCGTTGTCACCGAACGTGTCTTTTCCATGCAAGGCCTTGGTGCCCTGCTTATGGATGCGGTGCAAACAAGTGACATTCCTGTGGTCATGGGCGTGACACTTTTGGCTGCAGCCTGTGTGGTTGTTGCCAACCTCATCGTTGATCTCATGGCGGTCTGGATTGATCCTCGCGTCTAAGACCGCAACCGTATCCCGGGTCGTAGATAACACGAATACCTGGGGTTATAGACAAGAAAATACGTGAAGAAACAACCCTTGGAAGGACACATCATGTCTCACCCCTTGAAACCGTCACGTCGCGGCTTTATTGCAGGCACCACGATGACTGCATTAGCAATGACATTGGCAGCATGTGGGGCGAACTCCTCCTCCACTAGTGCTCCTAATGCAGAAGGAAAAGAAGGTGGCACTCTCACCATTCTCACCTCTGATACGGACATGAATTTTGATCCTGCCAAGAGTCAGTCTCTCGCCATTACTTCTCTTGCACTGGTTCACCGCCGTCTGACTGCTTGGTCCATTGAGCCAGGTAAAGAAGCCAGGGTGGTTCCTGACCTGGCTACGGATACCGGAACAGTCTCTGACGATGGCTTAACCTGGACTTACACCTTGAAGGACAACCTCAAGGATTCTGACGGCAACCCCATTACCTCCCACCAGATCAAATACGGTATTGAGCGTACGTTCGCCGACGCTCTTTCTGGGGGCTTGAGTTACCACAAGGTCCTCCTTGAAGGAGCCGAAGGGTACGTGGGCCCCTATGACGGCGCACACCTCGATTCCGTAGAAACCCCCGATGACAAGACCATCATCTTCCACTTGGTCCACCCCTTCGGTGATTGGCCTTGGATTGCGTCTACGCCTGCTTTCGCCCCTGTCCCTGAGGGTGACGACCCGAAGACTTACTCCCGAAAGCCAGTTGCCTCTGGTCCTTACAAGGTCAGCGAATATCAGCAAGGTGTATCGGTCACCCTTGCCCGTAATGAGTACTGGCAACGCGACACTGACGAAGTGCGTACTGCGCTACCTGACACCATTGTCTTTTCTCTGGGGCAGGATCAATCCGTTGCTTCACAGCGTCTTATCGCTGATTCTGGTGCCGACAAGAACGCATTTGGTTCGAATCTCGTGGGCGCTGCACAACTTGCGCAAGTCATGGGTAACCCCACCGCGCGCGACCGTCTTGTTTCTTCTGATCCTGGTCCCTTGCTTTATCTGGCAATCAACAATGAGCGCGTCACCGACCTCAAGGTTCGCCAAGCGATCAGCCATGCGGTCAATAAGGACGCTGTAGTGGCAGCACTGGGTGGTGAACAGGGGGCAGCCCCCGCCAGCACCTACATCACCCCCGGTATTCCCGGGCGTGAGGAATACAACCTTTATCCCACAGATATGGACAAAGCTAAGCAATTGCTTGAAGGCGCCGATGTTCCAAGCAATTTTGTGCTACTTGTTCGCAACCGTGATGCTGATATGGCTGTTGCTGAAGCTGTTGCTCAGTCTCTGAGTGAACTTGGTCTTAACGTCCAGATCGATCCCGCTGAAGGAGAAGTATTCTCTGAGCGCACCACGCAGGGGGATGGATCTAGTTACGATCTGGCAATTGCTGGCTGGAACCCAGACTATCCTTCAGCAAACGCCAACATTCAGCCACTTTATGATTCACGTGAAATTAGCAACGGCGGCCAGAATTTCTGCCGTTACTCCAACGCTGAAGTGGACGCAGCTATCGAAGAAGCAGCCCAGGAAAACGACCTCGCTAAAGCTAGTGAAATGTGGGCAGCCCTCGACAAGCGTATTGCTGAAGATGCACCTTCCGTGCCTTTAGTATTCCGCCGCTACTCCTTCTTGCGCGGAAGTGGCGTGACCAACTTCTTCGTTGAAGCATTCCCTGCATACCCCAACTATCTTGTTCTTGGAGTGAATTCCTAATGACACAGCAGGAGGCCGTTGCGCGCCTGAGTGGTGTGAGTGTCCAGTTCGCTGGAGCATCTCAACCTGCAAGTAGTGAGATTAACCTGGAGATCCTTGCCTCACGAGTACTCGCACTCGTGGGGGAATCGGGCTCCGGTAAATCAGTCACCGCTTTGGGCTCTATCGGCCTCCTGCCATCAACGGCAACGGTGACCGGTTCCGCTGTTATCGGCGGAACCGAGTTCATCGGTGCTTCACGTAAAGTCCTTGATGATGCCCGTGGACGGCTGGTGGGAACTATTTTCCAGGAACCCACTACTGCTCTTGATCCACTGTTCACCGTGGGCTTTCAAATTGCTGAAGCAGCCAAAGCCCACCCAGGCTCTTGGCGAGCGGACAGCACACGCGAGCATGTTATCTCTCTGCTTACCCGAGTAGGTCTTAATGACCCGGAGCGCATTGCCCGTTCCTACCCTCATCAACTTTCCGGTGGGCAGTTGCAGCGTGCCTGCATCGCCCTGGCCCTTGCCTGCGATCCCCCCTTCCTCATTGCTGATGAACCTACTACTGCCCTTGATGTGACCGTTCAGGCGGGTATTCTCGATCTGCTGCGTGACATCACCTCTACTGAGGGGGTGGGTGTTCTCCTTATCACTCACGACATGGGCGTGGTAGCTGACGTGGCTGATGATGTAGCCGTGATGCGTCATGGGCATATTGTGGAACGTGGCAGCGTGGACGATATTTTTTACAACCCTCAGCACCCCTATACCAAGCAATTGCTTGCCAGCGTTCCGCGTCTGGATGCTATTCGTGGCGTTCATGAAAGCACTCTCCCCTCCGAACGCGAACACATGTCGTGTGATTCGTTGACCGGTTTGCGGGCAATGGCTAATGATGAACCGAATGAAGAGAATGTGCCTGTTGAGGTAACTTCTGCTTTTCCTTCTGCTGAGGTATCTCAGGCTGCTGATGGAGTGAGTGTTTCATGCACTGCTACATCGGTCCCGCAGTTTTCGTCTAAGTCTGCTGAATTTCGAGACAGTGAACTCTCTTCTGCTCATCCATTAAGCATCGATAGTGTGGCATCATCTCCGCACGATTCCGCCAGTGAAACTGCTCCCGTGGTGAGTGTGGATCACCTCGACGTGGTCTACAAGACCCGACGCCGTGCGCCTTTCCATGCTGTACGTGACGTGAGTTTTGAAATTCCCTCCGGTAGCGTTCTGGGGCTAGTAGGCGAATCAGGTTCCGGAAAATCGACCATTGCTAATACCCTCATCGGTCTGGTTCCTGTGGCCAGTGGCAGCGTCATCATTGATGGTGTGCAGGTGGCCGGCGCTAAACGCAGGGCTCTAACCCCCGTGCGCAAGCGACTTGGTGTGGTTTACCAAAACCCTGCTTCTTCGCTGAACCCGCGTCGTACTGTGGGGTTCTCTATCGCTGAACCCCTTGTTTTGAACTCTGATATGGGCCGTAGTCAGCGCCGTGCACGTGTTGAAGAACTTCTCGATGCCGTTCAGTTGCCTCGCGATTATGCTGACCGTTACCCCCACGAAATGAGCGGGGGCCAGCGCCAGCGTATTGCTATCGCTCGCGCACTCGCTTTGAATCCGCGTTTGGTAATTGCCGATGAACCGACCAGTGCTCTCGATGTTTCTGTTCAAGCGGTGGTACTTGATCTGCTGTCATGCCTCCAGCAGGAACTTGGATTCGCCTGCCTGTTTGTCTCTCATGACCTAGCCGTGGTGGAAAGTATTGCTGACTCCATTGTGGTTCTTCGCCACGGGGCTGTTGTTGAATCTGGTTCCACTCGTGAAGTTTTGGCGAACCCCACGCATCAGTACACTCGAGATCTCGTGGCTGCTGTGCCTGTCCCTGATCCCATGATCCAAGCTAAGAGACGGCTAGCCCGCGACGAGACACTCATCTAGGCTAGATATAACCCATATCAAGGAGCCACCATGCCGATTAGTTCTGCTCATCGTTTCACTGAAGGTGACCTGCCCGTTGAAGCAGGTCGATACCGCCTGGTGGTTTCAGGATTCTGCCCTTGGTGTCGCCGTGTTCTTATCGCACGCCGTCTGCTGGGCTTGAGCGAAGCCATCCCTGTGTCTCTCAGTTATGGTCGTGGTAACGATGGTTTTTGGGAACTGACTGACGAACATGGCGAACCAGGTGTAGACCCTGTACTCGGATGTCAGTCTGTGGCTGACGTATACGCCACCACCCCTGGATACACTCCCCCTCCCACTATTCCTGCCCTGGTCGATATGACCACCAAGCAGGTGGTAATGGCGGACTCAGGTGCACTCCTGGAAGATCTCGCAACCGCATGGAAGCCCCTTCACGCAGCCGGCGCCCCTGACCTCTACCCCGCAGATCGTCAACTGGCCATCAAAGGCTGGGATGAATGGATCGGTGAACATATCAACAACGCTCATGGCTTCATCACCCACACTGACGATGAAGAAAAAGCCCAGATGGCTGCCGATAAGTTCATGATTTCCCTGGACGTGATTGACACAATTCTTGCGCGAGCCACTCACATGGAACCATCCCGTGAAGCAGCACTGACACTTACTGATCCCCCTATCCTGGCTTCCACTCTAGCCACCGGCCAATTCTTGTGTGGCGACGAACCCACCGGCCCAGATATTCGCCTCTTTACTACTATGCAGGCATATGTTCACGGTGACCGCCACCGTTATCCCGGTGGAGCACCCTCCATTTCTTTCTGGCCGGCGTTAGCACGTTGGTTCCACGCCTTGGAATCACGACCCGGCTGGGTAGGTCCTGAAGAGCGCAGCGCCCTCGGCATTTAACTATCGTTTGTTTTCCACGTGACTGACGTGAAGGCGGATCGTAAATCGTGAAGTGCTGCGAGATCGCTGAAACGTTAAGCCCACCGGCTAGTATCTGTGTGCTCATCTGAGCAAAGGATCATTGGAGTGCAATCAGGGTTATTCTCCGGAATCATGAGCGTATATAGCGAGGTAGTTTTTTCTTTTTGCGGTGAGCATGACGAGACAGATGAGCCAGCCGCACGCAGCGGACCACATTGCCAATACTGGTCCGTAGTTACTGATTAGCATAGATAGAACGGAACCGATAGGTGCACCAGCGAAGACAATGGAACGGTAGCGGGAAATAATATCGGCTTGCATGTCACCTTTTGCCATTCGTAGTAATGCTGAAGATGAACCAACGTTCCAAACGCCCATGGAAATACCATAGATAATGCAACACAACATTATAGAGGGTGCCGCTGGTAAAAAGATGAGGCCGAAAACTGCAAAGAAGCGAACTAAATCAGCAATATTGGCGTAACTCCATGAATCAATCTTCTGAACCACGTAGATGAACGCGAGGTTTGCAACGATCATTCCTCCACTCATCGCGCCATTGCAGAAACCGTACATCGTGGATGAAAGACCATGGTGGTTAAGGAGGAGAACGGGGTATGCGGCATTGAAGACACCGGCGCTCACATTGGAAATAAAGCCAACGCAGGCAAGGAGAAATGCGAGTTGAGGTAACTTAGTAGGCAGATGGGGCTTTTTTGATATTTTCTCACTTCGCTTCGTGACTTGAGTTTTTAGGGATGATGGTGCGATTAATATCGTAAAGAAGCAGGTAGTAAATATGGCGATGATAATCGGGGCGATAGGAGAGAGAGCAAAAAGCATGCCACTGAGCGGAGCTCCGATGACGCTCCCCAATGCTTGAAGCGTGGAGAGTTTGCCGTTTAATTGTTCGAGGCGATCATCGTCCGCGACCTCTATCACTAAGACATTTATTGCGTTATCAGTAAATGGACGAATTATGCCAATAGTAAGTGCAAAAACAATGCCTTGGATGACTTTATTTGTTTCAGGGGTGAGGCAGAATATTGTACACGCAATAACATTGAGAAGTAGTGAAATTGCGAGTATGGGGCTTGTTCCGAAACGTTGAAGTGATCGTGCAACTACTGTTCCAAGTACCACAGTAGGGATAATTGACAGTAAACCGATGATGGCACTGATTTTCATGTCGCCCTTATCAGAAAGGACGATAAGCATGATTGCTGTACTTTCTAATGAAAATACTAAACGTACTGCAAACCCAAGGGCTACAACTAATAACTCGCGATATTTCATTGCCTTCTAAAGTTCTCGTGCCGTGATGAATTGATCATCAAGAAGTTGGTGGTCATCCTTGGGAGAAAAGGAGGTAATGTACTTTCGATAAGTCTTTCGATTTTTTCTTACCTCGCATGTGCGTTTTATGTGTACCCATGTCAACACTGGAACGCTCAGGTATAACTAGATCTCTCTCATGGCCTGTGATGCGGCATGGCTCACAGTAAGGAAACGCCTACTATACCCTGGTGAGGAAGGGGTTGTAGCGCAGCATATTTGGCGTACGCGGGCACTCATTGCCAATAAGTAAGTCTTCAGCAATCGCGCCTTCGTGACGCAGACGCATCAACTCACTCACTACGCGTTCACGCAGTGTCCATGGGTCAATCGTGTTGATGTAAATCTTGGTGCCCCCCTCAAAACCAGCGACGGTCGATACACGCCACTTGATATTGATATGCCATGGCATTGGCGTATCAACATCGAGGGGAGTATGGTGCCATTCTTCGTTGCAGGGAACAGTGGGGCCTGTAGCGGCGTGCACCGCATGGAGAACATCAGCCATGCCGTCACGTTCATCAGGATCCATCGTCCACGGTTCAGTGCATGATGAGCGTGAGTACACCTCCACCGTGGGATAACGGTGGCCAAAGCCAGCAAACGCCACTGCATGATCATTTGCGGCAATAAGCAACTTCTGTTGAGCCGCATAGTTCACAGCCAAATCATTAAACGAGTTAGGGTTGTGGTGAAGTAGATTCACCTCACGCTGCGTACTGACCCCATGCTCATCAATGCCCACCAACTGCTTGTGGAGGTGGTCAAATGAAGCACCAGCAGGGCGAAGCCAGTTTTGGAACACCGCCACATATCGCACCCACGGGTTTGAAAGATAAATATCCTTCATTCCTTCAATCGTGAAAGCGATATACGCGCGGTGCTCATCCACACTCAACGTGCCACTTGATGCCAACTGCGAGGCGTAATGAGCACCATCAACCACATGGCGCCGCCCCACAATCACATCGTGACCACTAGCGAAGAAAGGACGAACCTGTTCACGTAACTCATCCAGGCTTATCTGATGATCAGTAGGTAGGGGAGTGCCACTGGCAGCCATCTTCGTGCGCACAATCGCACGACAATGCTCAATTCCACTGGAAGTGGACAGGTAGGCATTGAGATGTGCTATGGCGTCATCACTCATATGAGAGCCGTAGTTGGCTGACCAGAAATCGAAGGACAGAATCTCGAATAAGTTAGGAATACGACGGAATTCGGCCACCGTTGCATGCATATCGTCGGCACTTACACCCACGATGGTGTGCCAGGAACCATCCGTGTCACGAACTACACGCGCCTTCTCTGGAGGAGTCAAAGCATAGTTATCCTGGCAAAATGCGCACATACGGGTGCGTTCACCTTCCTCTAACACTTCATCCGTGGCCGGAGGTGGCGTCAACGGGCGGTTTCCCCGGCCCGGGACAGTCCACACATGTGTTCCGGTAAATGGATTGATCTGCTTCACAGTCCCATCAGGTAGGCGAGTTAAGGGAGCGGAGGGTGCAGAAGAAAATGCATGCATACCAGTATTGTGAACCCTAGTGACGTCCCCCGGTAGGAAGGAAACCGCGTGGCCGAGGCATTCCAGTCCCTCTTTTGGGTAGCGATGGTGGCGTTTGTTGCACCAGTGCTCTCTTTTCTCATCCCTCGAAGAATCGTTCCTGAAACCGTGCTGCTGCTTGTCGGTGGCATCCTCATTGGTCCGTGGGGACTTGGGCTTGCCTTTAACACTGCCCCAATCGAATTTCTCCGTGAATTCGGACTAGCCTTCCTTTTTCTCCTAGCTGGTTACGAAATCGACGTCAACGAACTTAAAGGTGTAGGCGGGCACCATGCGATGGTTGCTTGGTTGTTCTCCCTAACCCTTGCCTTCGGTGCCGTGGCCGTGCTCGGTATTGATGAGGGCGGCCCCTTTACTACACGAGGTATTGCCATCGCCATCGCTATGACCTCAACCGCCTTGGGAACGCTCCTGCCCATCTTGCGTGAGAGAGGGATGCTTCCGACGGCGGTGGGGGCCACAGTCCTCAACCATGGGGCTGTCGGTGAAGTGGGCCCCGTGATCCTGATGGCTCTTTTGCTTGGCTCCCATTCCCCAGTGCGTGGACTAGGTATCCTCTTTATCTTTGTTCTGGTCACTGTCGCCATTGTGAAATTCACTGACCGAGTCAAGCGCTTTGGACAAAAGATTACCGATTTTATCCACCTGTCTTCCCGTACCACCGCACAAACCTCTATTCGCATCACGGTACTTCTTTTGGTGGCCCTATGCGCGCTCGCGGAAGTCTTCGAACTCGACGTGGTACTTGGAGCCTTCGCTGCCGGTTTCATCCTGCGTCACGCCCTGCCTGAGGGAAACAAAGAATACGAAGAAAAACTTGACGGCCTGGCCTACGGTTTTTTCATCCCCCTCTTTTTTGTCACCAGCGGTATGACCATCTGGATGGGCGCCGTAGGCTCCAACGTCCGTGGCTTACTGGCGTTCATGGTTCTGCTCATGCTTGTGCGTGGTGTGCCCGTGTGGCTGGCCACCTTCGCCGAACGCAAGATCGGCGGCGGCCGTGTCTTCTCCATTCGTCAGTGCTTCCAAGTCTCCCTCTATTCCACCACCGCGTTGCCCATCATCGTGGCTGTTACCCAGGTGGCTGTGGCTGCGGGAGCTATGGACCAGCGCAACGCTTCTACCCTCGTGGTGGCCGGTGCGCTGAGCGTCCTTATCATGCCTACCGCTGCTCTGGCTTTTGCCAAGCCTAGCGATAAGTCTCCGCGTAATGAGACGCTCGGTGTGGTTCAGGGACCGGCCCTGCCCGGCCAGGCTGCTCCCGCAGACTCCTCAGTTCCCTCCGCTGACCTCATCTCTAATTCCACTGATTCTCCGCACGCTACGGCCCCCGTCAGTGTGGCTCCCACTGCAGCAGGCCGCGCAGCTACTGCAGCACCCCAGGGATCTGATCGTTCTGCGACGTCGCGCGCTCCCGAACGTCTTCACGCTCACCCTCGTCATCATCACCGTCCCACCGTCACCCGGGACATTGTGGAAGAACGCATCCTCACCCACAAGATGGCCCAGATTGACTTAGAGCGCGCTCTGTGGCGTGAACAGATGCGCCGCTCGGTCCACCGTTCCCACAAGAGCAACGGTGACAGTGGAGCAAAAACTCGCCGCCGTAGGCACCACTCACGCAAGAACAAGAAATGAGGACCGACTAGGTCAGCCTGCTTTTTGTGCGCGCTAGGACCCTTGTATTCTGGAAGTTATGGCGCGCGCACCTCTTCCCACCGATTGGCCCGTAACCGTAGACCTTGCGGCCTTACGCCACTATGCCGGTCAAGCCACCTTCAACCGTGGTGAAGGCTTGTTCCAAGCAGGCAATGTGCTCACCGTATCGATGGCTGGCTCGGGGGCATTCCTCAGTGGAAAAGTCCGCTCGACTGAGTCTGGTACCTACGATTGCGTCATCTACGGGGCGGCCCATGAAAAGGGGATGAGTTGGAACGGATCATGTACCTGTCCCGTGCGTTCACGATGCAAGCACTGCGTGGCTTTGATCCTGGCTGCTCGCTACATGGGATCTCATCTTGATGACGAACGCCCAGTAACTCAGGCTGCAACGTCCTGGAGTGATGGTACTGACGAGGAAACTGATAACTCAGTAGCCGGTAGTGCTCAACGAGAGGGGGGCTCAACGGCTGAAACTTTTCGGGGTACTGGTGCCGGAGAGACAGAGCGTTCCCAGAACACTGCCGTTTCCTCAGAACAGGGTGATCTGTGGGCTCTCATGACACCCACGTCACGGATAGCGGGGACTAAAAAACAGAACACCGCAGGCGGACGCGGTAGCGCAGCCTCGACAACGCCAGAAAATACAGGGGCTACGAGCGATGACACATCCTCTACCCAGCAGGCCGGGGGACCAAGACACGCCACCACATCGCCATCGGTCAACCAGCCGCGCCCCGTGGTCCCCACCATTAACCCGGAGCGCAATCAACGGCGCTGGCGGGAGCGCCTCGACCGACTCATCCCGGATCAAGACCGCAATCCCATTGAGGTGGCTCTCCTCTTTGAACCACCGCAGAAGCCTGCGAGCAACCGCTACTATGTGCCGCTGACACCGTCATGGACTATTCGCCCTGTTACCAGAGGTAAACGAGGCTGGGTGAAAACCGGCATCAGTTGGGACGAAATTGACCGCGGTGACTACATGGGAAAACTCCCCGATGAAGTCACCCATACCCTTATGATGATTGCCTCTCTCAGGCGAGCCACCTCCGGCTACTACGATGACCCCCGTGCCGCGCGTCTAGACTCCCTAGGAAGCGGCATCTGGTCATTACTCAAGCGCCTGCAAGAACTTAGTATCCCCCTGGTGCTGCGTCCCCAATCCAAACAGGCAAGCAGCACCCCAGAGATCATCATCGCTCCCTCAGTTGCGCCGAGATTGCACGCCGAACACGGTAAGAATGGTGTGATTACCGTGCGCGCGGACTTAGACCGCAACGATTTAAAAACCGTCCGTCAAGCCGGCAACATGGCCCATAGCGGATATCTGGCCACACGAGACTGCGCTGACGCACAAGCCGTTCACGCCACTCTCGCCCAAGCTGTGGGTGACCGCCTGGAACGCTCCAGCATCTTCAGCACCCAAGCCCATGACTATGTGGGAATCCCCGCCACCGCCATCACCTACACCAGCGATGAAACTACCATTTTCGCCCCTATCGTCCCCGCGCCCACCGAGGAACTGAGCAACCTGATCACCGCGGACAAAGCCTGCATTGAAGTTCCGCCCGTGCAGCATGACGTGTTCATCGACGATGTGCTTCCCACCCTCTCCAGTTCCCGCATCCACGTCTCCACCGACGATTCCATCCAAGCCCCAGTCCCCATGGAGCCTAAAGTCCTCTGCCGCCTGACTCGCGTGGAGGCTGAGGTCTTCACGATGAATGTCTCATGGCATGTGGCTCTTGTGACGGAACAGGGGGAAGTGCGCCACAGTGACGCCTGGGCCAAGGCTGTTGACGGCCAAACTGAACTCCCAGGTCCCTACAGGGCACGTATTGACCAACTGGTTAGCGCCATTCAGGCCCATTACCGCCACCACCCCTACGTCAATTTCACGGACGCTACCTACGATGCCCGCGGTGCGATGGCGGTGATGGACCAGGTCATCCCCTCCATCGCTACCGACAAGCAAATCATCGTGGACAAGGTGGGGCACATCCCCCACTTCACCGAATTCCAGGGAACCCCGGAAATCCTCACCAGCGTTGACGATTCCGATGAACGGGATTGGTTCTCTTTGTCCGTGCGCATCGCCCTGGGAGACGAACAAGTTCCTCTCGAACGTCTCATGCATGCCCTGGCCCATGGCCAAGACGTGATCTTGCTGGACTCAGGTACATGGGTGGGGCTGGATCAACCCGATGTACAGCGCCTGGCCTCCCTCATGGCCGAAGCGCGCGATCTGGCTGACCCGCGCCACCACACCGAGGACGGCTCGGTGATGATCTCCCGACTTCAAGCCGGCTTCTATCAAGACCTAGTGGAGATGGGCGTGGTGGCGCAGGCTTCCGAACGGTGGAAACAGGGCATCGCTGACCTCATCACGCTCAGCAAACGCGCCAACAACCCTGCGGATGAATCCTCTGATGCCGACGCCGCACCATCACTCCCAGCACACACTCCACTCCCGCAGGACTTCACCGCCACACTGCGCCCCTACCAGCATGAGGGCTACCAGTGGCTCTCACTGCTCAAGCGCACGGGGCTGGGTGGCATCCTGGCCGATGACATGGGCCTGGGTAAGACCGTCCAGGTTCTTGCCGTGATTCAGCGGGCCATTGAGGAATCGGTGGAAGCAAGCGGTGAGCGTCCTGCCCCGGTTCTCGTGGTGGCGCCCACCAGTGTGATTGGTTCCTGGGTGGAACAGGCTGGTCAGTTCTGCCCCAGCATGCGCGTAGTGCCCCTGTCCAAGACTTCCAAAACCCGTGGCACCACGGTGGCCGAAGAATGTGCAGAGGCGGATGTAGTAGTTACGTCGTACGCCATCGCCCGTATCGATAGTGATCAGTTCACTGCAGTGGACTTTAGTTGGCTCGTGGTGGATGAAGGTCAGTTCGTTAAGAACTACCGCTCAGCCACATACAAAGCTATTCGTAGCCTCAAAGCCCCGAACGCCTTAGTCATCACAGGCACGCCCTTGGAAAACTCCCTCATGGATCTGTGGGCCCTGGCCAGTATCGGTGCTCCCGGACTGCTGCCCTCACCTGACCGATTTATTGAGGTCTACCGCAAGCCCATTGACCAGGGGGACAAGAAAGCACTCGAGCGTCTGCGCTCGCGCCTGGCGCCATTCATGCTGCGCCGGACTAAGAATGATGTGGCCACGGATCTGCCGCCCAAGATTGAACAAATCCTCAGCGTAGATCTTACTCCGGCTCACCGCCACGCCTACGAGGCTCGTCTGAGCCGTGAACGTCAGCGCATCCTTGGATTACTGGATGAGGACTCGGCAACAGCACGTTTTAACGCGCTGCGTTCCCTCATGGTGCTGCGTCAAATGGCCTTGGACCCAACTCTTGTTGATGGTGAAGAGGAAGTAGGCCGTAGCGCCAAGATTTCTGTCCTCCTAGACAACATCACTCCTGTTATTGGCGAGGGACACCAAGCGTTGGTCTTCAGCCAGTTCACCTCTTACCTCACCATGGTCAAGGATCAGTTGGAGAAAGCGGGTGTTTCCACGGCCTACCTTGATGGCTCCACATCCAATCGTGAAGCCGTGATTGAGCAGTTCCGCAGTGGTCAGGCCCAGGTCTTCCTCATCTCCCTGAAGGCCGGCGGCTTTGGCCTCACCCTGACCCAGGCGGATTACGTCTATGTCTTGGACCCGTGGTGGAACCCGCAGGCGGAAGAACAGGCAGTGGACCGCGCACATCGTATTGGCCAGGAGCGTCCTGTTATGGTTTATCGCTTGGTGGCCACCAACACCATTGAGGACAAGGTCATGGCGTTGAAAGCTAAGAAGGCTGATCTTTTTAATCGAGTGGTTGAAGGAACAGCTGATATGACTCGAGGAGCCAGTGCTACTGCGGCCCTAACGAGTGAGGATATCCGTTCTCTCGTGGAGTAGCACTCGATTAGCACTGCAACTGCCCCAGGCTGTGGCTTTGGTGGGCACGATGAGCAGAGAAGTTCTGTGGAGAGCCAACGATCCCACCGCATGGCATGATGTGCTTATGGGATTTAAGAAAAAACTGCTTAGCCGCGACGAGGTTGTGGTTCGCCATATGCGCACTCATCCCAAGGTGCTGTTATGGAATATTCTGGGCGAACTTCTTCTCATCGCCGTGGCAGTCGCGGTCAGCATCATCATTCCCGATGACTGGAATCCTTGGGGGATGGCCACCACGTGGATCATTTTTACCATTGTGACAGTCCCCTTGATGCTCGTGCCTTGGTTACGGTGGATGACTACCACTTACACGGTTACTACACGTCGCGTTATCACGCGATCAGGAATTTTTAACAAGAAAGGGCATGATCTTCCACTGACGCGTATCAGTGATGTCTCCTATGATCGTGCATTGACTGACCGCATTTTTGGTTGCGGGACCCTCATTCTTCAGACCTCAGCGAATGATCCGCTGGTCCTTGATGACATTCCAGCCATTGAGCATGTTCACGTGGAAATGACTGATCTTTTGTTCCATGACGTTCAAGGAGCCATCAACGCTGATCCCACTGATGGCTAAATCTGGTCTTCTTCCATCACCACGTTGATGCGAGACAAAGAGCGTTTTTTGTGACAGATGCTGGTGGGGCCTGAGAAAGTCTCAGGCCCCACCAGCATTATGGTGTTCAATGACTGACAGACATCATACGGTCAGTTCACTGACGAGGTGCTTACTCGTCGTCGTCCTCGTCTTCAGTGATGAAGGGGACGATTGGGCATGGAGCATTGGAAGCTTTCTTTCCGAATTCCACCAGACGATCCTCACTACCAGCCACAATAATCACGTCACCAGCAGCCAACTCGGTTTCGGGGGTGATGTACTCCCACGGCTGGCCAACAGAGCGGCGAGCCACGACCTTCACATCGAACTGGTCAGGTAAGCGAGTTTCAGCAACGTTTTGGTGAATCATGAACTGTGGCGCGCGCATCTTGGCCATACAGAACTTGCCGCCTCCATAATCAACCCAGTCCTGAAGGCTACCGCTGACCAGGTGAGCAGTGCGCTGGCCCATATCCTGCTGAGGGTTGACTACGTGTTCCACTCCGAGCTGACGAAGAATCTTTGCGTGGGGGACGCTTGTCGCCATGGCCCATAGTTCTTTCACGCCCAGGCGGCGCAAAATCGAGGCAGTAAGAATATTAGCGGTGAGATCAGAGCCAATGGAGACCACCACACGATCAAACTCGGTTAGGCCGAGTTGCTCAATAACTTCTTCGCGGGAAACATCAGCCTGAACCGTGTGGGTGAGCAGGTCACTCATATCCTGAACTACGCCCTCATCGGTATCCACTCCGAGTACGTCAATGCCCAAGCCCATAAGTTCGAGGGCTAAGGAGGTGCCGAAGCGCCCTAAGCCCAGAACCGCCACGGACTGAACTTCGCTGGCTGGAGTCACAGGGGACTCCTTGCGTACGCGCGCGTGACGGCGCTCATCCGGTGTAGGAGTCGTCGTAATGAGGTGACGCAGACGATGAGTGCTGCGACGAGTAGAGCGGGCAAAAGGAGACTTAGCCAATGATCGGCCTTTCCTTGGGCAGGGTGTACAGCACAGGTTTACGGCGCAGTGCGAGCGAGGTGCCTAGAGTGATGGGGCCAACGCGACCCACGAACATGAGCACCACGATGATGTACTTCGAGGGGATAGAGAGAACTGAGGTAATACCGGTGGACAGTCCGGTGGTAGAAATTGCTGAGGTGACCTCAAAGAGCACCTGTTCCAGAGGCAACTTATCCAAAATGGTCAGTGCCATGGTGGCAGCAATGATGAGAATGACCATCATGGAGGCCACGGTGATGGCCTGGCGGTGAGTGGAACGGCTTAGGCGCTTGTTGAAGATGACTACGGCGCGGTCATTGCGTAGTTCGCTGCGCACCATGAACACGATGATGAGCAGAGTGGTGACCTTCAAACCGCCAGCGGTACCAGCGGGACCTGCGCCGATGAACATGAGGATGTCAGTCACTAGCCAAGTGGCCGGATTCATGGCGGTGGTATCGATAGCGTTGAACCCTGCGGTACGGGAAGTCACTGATTGGAAGAAAGAATTGAGAATCTTGTTGTGCAGCGCCATGGGTCCCAACGTGTTGGGGTTAGACCATTCCAGGGCAAGAACAAAAACGAAGCCAGCGAGCAGTAAGAATGCGGTACCCGAGAGCACCAATTTGGTGTGCATGGTCAAAAAGTGAGGCATGCGGTAACGCTTAAGTACTTCCATCACCACGGGGAAGCCTAGGCCGCCCACCACAATGGATGTGGATAGTGGCAGCAGGATCCAGGGATCCTTATTAAAGGGCATGAGGGAATCGGTGTAGAGCGAGAAACCGGCGTTGTTAAAGGCACTTACGGAGTGGAAGATTCCGTGCCATACTGCTGTGCCCACACTCATGTGATAGTGGAAGTAAAAGCGCAGCGTTAGGGCGACGGCCACCGTCGACTCCATCACTAGGGTGGTGTAGAAAATACCCCGGACAGCGGACTTCGTCTGTCCCACGCCACCATTCTTTGTTTCATTGGCGGCATTAATGCGAGTGGACAGTCCTAATCGTCGTGCAGTGGCTAGTGACAGCAAAGTCGCAATAGCCATCACGCCGAAACCACCGATTTGAATCAGGCTCAAGATAATTACGTGGCCGACCGGTGACCAAAAGACTGGAGTGTCTTTCGTAATTAATCCGGTTACGGACAGTGCTGATGTTGCTGTGAATAAAGCGTCAATGAATCGGGGGTGATTGCCGGGGTGTGAGGCGAAGGGGAGAGAGAGGCCGATGGTGCCAAAAATCAACACAGCGAGCATCGTGACTGCGATGCGCTGTGGCGGTTTTAACCGTTGTGTAAATCGGCTTGGTCCTGGCACGCCGGCCAATCTATCACCGCTGAGTGTCATTATGGTGCGTTAAAAAATCGTGAGTATGGCCATGAAAACGGTGGGCCGGTAAGGATAGTTCCTTACCGGCCCACCGCCTGTTAGTTACTTATGGTCTGTTTATCAGCCCAAGGTTTCGACAGCGAAGACTGCCTGTGCTACGCCCTGGAGAGTGGCGGCGATACGGATAGCTTCCCAGACCTGTTCCTGGCTTAAGCCTGCTTCGCGCACGGTTGCTTCGTGGGCGACGACGCACTTTTCGCAGCCGTTCATGGAAGAAACGGCCAGGCTCCACAGTTCGAAGTCGGCCTTGTCTACGCCGCCGGAGGTGCCGATGATGTTCATACGAAGGCCCATGCGTTCGTTGTCGTAGGCGCTGCCGAAGAAGTGGCGTGCGCGGTAGGCAACGTTATTCATCCCCATGATGGAGGCTGCGCCGAGCGCGGCATTGATGGCCTCTTCGCTCATGTGGGTGCGTGCCTCTTCAATGATCTGGATGAGGACTGTTTCGTTGCGGGTGGCTGCGGCGGCGGCCACGAAGCACCCCCACTGCTGTTGCTCGTTGAGGGAGGAGGAGCGGGTGAGAGTGGAGAGGTTAAGAGAAAGGTCCTTGGCCCAGTCGGGGAGGGCGGAGCGCAGGGTGTCGATGCTCATGGTGGTCTTTCGTTGATTTTTAGGTGAGTTTTAAGGGGAGGCGACGGCGTGGAGGCAGGTGCGTTCACGCCGTCGCCCTGTCACGTGGGTACGTGTGTGTCAGGAATACTAAGCATTCCTGGGGGATGGGAAATGGATCAGGCAGTCATCTCGCTGAGTGCGTCGATGGTTTCTGCGCCGGCTTTCCAGTTGCAGGCGCACAGTTCGTCGGACTGGAGGGCGTCGAGTTGGCGGAGAACCTCTTCGGTGTTGCGGCCAACGGAGCCTGCGTCAACGGAGACGAACTGGATGGTGTTGTTGGGATCAACGATGAAGGTGGCGCGGTCGCATACGCCTTCGCGGTTGAGTACGCCCAGGGCGGTGACGAGTTCGCGGGTCAGATCGCTGGCCATGGGGAAGGGCAGGTTCTGCAGTTTTTCGTGGCTACGGCGCCATGCGTAGTGGGTGTACTCGTTGTCGGTGGAGATGCCGATAACTTCGCAGTCACGATCCTTGAAGTCTTCGTACAGGTCGCCGAAAGAGGAGATTTCGGTGGGGCATACGAAGGTGAAGTCCTTGGGCCACATGAAGACAACACGCCAGGTGCCTTCGGGAACGTCGGAAGTGACGGTGGTGAAGTAGTCCTCGGGCTTGTCAGCGGTGACATCCTTGAGGTTGCCAGCAATCACGGCGGGTAGAGAGTATGAGGGGAACTGGTCACCAATGGTGAGAACGGCCATGGGGTGCCTCCTGGGCGTGATGGGGTGCGGGGTTTCCCGCTTTGCCTTGCATGAGTAACGGTAGGTGACGGAGAAGATAAGTGCAACTGTTTAGTGAATCTAAATTCAAAAGTGTGGCCTAAATCCTGAAGGTGCTGACGTGGCGTCCTGAGGGGTGGGTGATGTCACGGTTGTTGCACTTGATGCAACTCTGCACTCAGTGCAAATATTGCGTTTATGTCACCAGATCTCCGCGCCGTCCATACGCAAAAAACACGGGCCGCCATCCAACAATCCGCACTCACCTTATGTATGGAACATGGTTATGCCGCCATGACTGTGGACGACGTGGCCCAGCACGCCGGAGTCTCCCGCCGAACAGTTTTCAATCACTTTGATTCCAAAGCAGACATGCTCCTGCTCGGTCCTATCATTCCTTCCAACGCCGCCTTAGAGTCATTCATCAACTCACCCGGCCCTCTTGTCAGTGACCTGCGAGCACTCATGATCGACTGTGCTGCCACTATCGACGATCAGCGCGACCACTTCCTCATGCTGCGCACCATCATGCAAAGCAACCCCGAACTCAAAACACATATTCATGCTCGGGTCGTGAAGTTCGCAGGTCTCATTAATGACGCCGCTTTCCAACGCCTTACTCACCAAGATGGCCATACACCTGACTGTCGTGACCCTCGCATCATGGTGATTACTCACCTAGCAGGAATGATTCAACGCAGCGCCATGGACGTGTGGGTCGGAGAAGAAGCCACATGCACCGCCTGGAGTGACAGTGAAGCCTCTCCAAGCGCCCTGCCTACGCCGTCGTCTTTTATTGAAGCCGTGAGCATTGTGTGTGACAGCCTTGACGCTCTTCTCGATACATCCGGCGGTGCCACCTTATCGAAGGCGCACGTCACGGAACGCGATGACCAGCCCACCGCTGAGAATCGCGAGAAAACCACTATCGATCAGACGAATATCCAGGTGAATGCAGGAAAGGAGACGGAATGAGTGGAACGACCTCGCCGCGGCGTCAACGCACCATGGCATTTAAACCAGACCGAGCATTCTGGGTGGTTTACGCCTGCCTCATGCTGGTGATGTTCCTGGCAGCTATGGATCAAACGATCGTGGCTACCGCCCTGCCTACCATCGTCGGTGATCTTGGCGGCGTGAACCACATGGCATGGATCATTACCGCATACACCCTTGCCATGACCGTGGCCATGCCCGTCTACGGCAAACTTGGTGACGTGGTGGGACGCAAGAATCTCTTCCTTACTGCCATTGCTATCTTCCTTGCTGGCTCAGCATTATGCGGTACTTCCACTTCCATGGGGGCACTGGTGGCTTTCCGAGCCATCCAAGGTCTGGGTGGCGGTGGCCTGATGATTTCCAGCCAGGCCATCACTGGTGACCTTATTCCACCGCGTGTTCGCGCAACCTACATGGCTCCTATGGGGGCTATGTGGGGCCTTGCTGCAGTGCTCGGCCCCGTGGTGGGCGGTTATCTGACAGATTCCATCTCGTGGCGTTGGGTTTTCTGGATCAACCTTCCTCTCGGTCTTATTGCCTGGGTACTGGTGTGGGCAGTGCTTCGCTTGCCTAAGCATCAGCGCGAACACAAGATCGACTGGGCTGGTTTGACTTTGCTTGATATTGGTGCCGTTGCTCTGGTCCTGGTAGCCACCTGGGGCGGTAATGAGTTCGCCTGGATGAGCCCTCAAATTCTTGGGCTCATCGCTCTGGCACTTATTGCATGGGCGCTCGTTCCTCCGGTCGAACAGCGTGCAGAAGATCCCGTGCTGCCGATGGCCATTGCGAAGAACCCCACCTTCGTGGTGTCCACACTCGTAGGTGTATTCGGTGTGGGCAGTCTCTTTGGTATTAACGGCTACCTTCCCACCTACATGCAGATGGTCTACGGATACTCCGCAACAGTCTCAGGGCTGTTGCTAGTGCCCGGTGCTGTGGCCATGTTCATTGGTTCTAATGCTTCCGGTGTGCTGGTTGCCAAACGTGGAAACTACAAGATTTACCCCGTGGTAGGACCATGGATCGGTGCGCTGGGCATGTACCTGCTCTCCACCCTTACTCCCTCCACTCCTGTCATTCTGGTATGCACCTACATCTTCATCCTTAACTTCGGTGTGGGCATCTACTTCCAACTGCTCATCCTCGTGGTGCAAAACGCTATGCCTGCTCGTCACCTGGGTGCGGTCACGAGCTTGACTAACTTCTTTAGGCAGATTGGTGTGTCCCTCTTTGCTGCACTGATTGGCATGTCATTCTCTGGTCGCCTAACTGAAAGTTTGGGCAGTCTTTTTACCCGCCTGGCCACCAGTGATAACGCTCAGATTCACGCTGCCTTGGAATCCTTAAACGGTGGAGCAGAATCCGGAGCACACTCACTGACTCCTGCCCTTGTTGACGCGATGCCTGAACAGATCCGTAGTGGAATCGTGGCGTCCTACGTCAGTTCCCTGACCCCTGTGCTTCAAATGCTGGTGCCTGTGATGATCTTGGCCTCACTCATCGCTATGTTCTTCCCCAAGGTAGAACTGGGGCACAAAACTGGCCTGGAACAAATCGCTGAGGAAGAAGCCGAAGAACGCGCTGAGTCCTCTGCCATGTCTCAGAGTTGAAAGACATAATAGGAACTGCGATCCAATACCCCTCACACAAGGAGAGCACACATGTGTAGTCCAGTTCGCTGTGATCGTTGCGGTAAAACCACCTGGCAGGGCTGTGGCCAGCACGTTGATGCTGTGAAGGCATCCGTGCCCGATGACCAGTGGTGTACTTGCCCACGCTGAGTAATTTCTCTAAGCGATAACCCCGGGCGCCACCCACACCTAGTGTAGGTGGCGCCCGACTCAATGTGGCAGGATCGTGCTATGGAGTTTCATTCCCTCTATGATCAGGGCTTTGCGCGCGTCGCAGCCGTCACCCTTCCTGTTGCCCCCGCCAACCCAACAGCCAATGCTCGGGCCACAATGGAGCAGGTCCGCAACCTGAACGAGCAGGGGGTAGCGCTGGCAGTTTTTCCCGAACTGGGTCTAAGCGGGTACGCCATCGACGATCTGCTTATGCAAGATGTGCTCCTTGATGAAGTCTTGGTAGCGATTGAAACAATACGCAAGGAAAGCAAGGGCTTGACCCCCATCATTGTGGTGGGCGCACCTTTGAAGCATCGCAACCGCCTCTATAACTGCGCCGTGGTTATCCATGACGGCGTGGTCAACGCTGTGGTCCCCAAGTCTGTATTGCCTAACTACCGCGAGTTCTACGAAAAACGTCACTTCACCCCTGGTGATGATCAACGTGGAGAGTGGATTACCCTGCGTGGGGTGGATGCCTACATCCCCTGGCATGACGCCGAATATGACGCTGAGATGCCTCGTGAGGATGCCGTGGTCCCCTTCGGTCCTGACCTTCTCATCGAAGTTCCGGCCATGAAGGACTTCATCCTCCACATCGACGTCTGCGAAGACATGTGGATTCCGGTTCCGCCCTCAGCCATGGCCACCATGGCCGGCGCCACCGTCGTGGTGAACCTGTCTGGCTCACCCATCACCGTGGGGCGTAGCGATGACCGCAAACTCCTGGCCAAATCCGCCTCATTCCGCTGCAACTGCGCTTACATCTATGCAGCAGCGGGGGAAGGCGAGTCCTCTACTGACCTGGCCTGGGACGGCGAAACCTTCATCTACGAACTGGGTAACTCCCTGGCCCATACAGAGCGCTTCCCTGACGGTCCACGTGCAGCGATTACTGATATCGACCTGCGAACCATCGCCGGTGAACGCGTGCGCCAGGGGTCCTTTGATGACAACCGCCGCACCTTCGATCTTGAAGTGACGAACGTGGCCGATACGGCTGCGCCCAAGGGTGTGAACCACTGGCGCCGGGTCACCATTGACCGCTTCATTACACCCACCGGCGATCTTGGTCTTAGGCGCAGCATTGATCGTTTTCCTTTTGTCCCTGATGATCCGGCACGCCTGGCACAGGACTGTTATGAGGCCTACAACATCCAAGTTTCAGCGCTTGAACAGCGGCTACGGGCTATCGGCAACCCTAAGATCGTCATTGGCGTATCCGGTGGCCTGGACTCCACTCAGGCCCTCATTGTTGCTGCGCGAGCCATGGATCGCTTGGGGCGGCCTCGCTCAGACATTCTCGCTTTTACTATGCCTGGCTTCGCCACCTCGGAAACTACCAAAAGCAACGCTATAGCCTTAATGGAAGGCCTGGGTTGCACCTGGGAAGAAATCGATATTCGTCCCGCAGCCACTCAGATGCTTAAGGATATGAACCATCCTTACGGTTTGGGTGAGTGCGGCCCCGAGGTTTATGACGTGACCTTCGAAAACGTCCAGGCCGGTCTGCGTACCGATTTCCTTTTCCGTCTAGCTAATGAGCGTGGCGGTATTGTGCTGGGAACCGGTGACCTATCCGAGTTGGCCCTGGGTTGGTGCACCTTTGGTGTGGGCGATCAAATGTCCCATTACGGCGTGAACGCAGGCATTCCCAAGACTCTCATCCAGCACCTCATCCGCTGGGTAGTGTCCGAAAAGATTTTTGACGATGCCGTGGGCCAGACTCTGCTCAGTGTGCTCGGTACCGAAATCAGTCCCGAATTGGTCCCCAGTGAGGATGGCTCCCAAATCCAGTCCACCCAGGCCAAGATCGGCCCCTACGCTCTGCAGGACTTCACTCTCTACCACGTGCTACGTCACGGAGCCGCTCCCAGCCGTATCGCTTTCCTTGCTGAACATGCCTGGAGGGATGCCAGCGTGGGACTCTGGCCCGAGGGTCTTCCCGATTCTGACAAGGTTGCCTACGATCTGTCCACGATTCGTCACTGGATGGTCGTGTTTTTCAAGCGATTCTTCGCTAACCAGTTTAAGCGCTCTACTTTGCCTAACGGCCCCAAGGTGGTATCTGGCGGAACCTTATCTCCTCGCGGTGACTGGCGGATGCCTTCTGACGTGTCTAGTGCTGCCTGGATTGCTGAGTTAGAGCGCAATGTGCCCGGTGGAGAGTTCGATATGAAGGATGGTCAGTACTCATGACGATGCTGCTTGCCAGTGATTTGGATGGAACTCTCGTTTTTGATCGGCTTGTGAGCCAGCGTGACCGTGAGGCGATTGCTCGCTGGCGCGATGCCGGTCATGTGTTTGCTATTGCTTCTGGGCGCTCACGCGGCCTGGTGGGGTATGCCTGCGCTGATTCGGACTTGTCCTACGATTACGCGATTGCGTCCTCTGGCGCAGCAATTTTGAATGCTCAGGGTGAGTTGGTGGATTCCACTCCCATGGATCCTGAGGTGGTGCGTGGTGCAGCTCAGGTGTTTATGTCCCGCCAGGACGTGAGTATGTTCGTCACTACCACCGATGGTGACTTCGCCGTTCATGACGCACTCGATTACGTTCACAACCCTGATGCACTTGTCATTAACCATTTCCTGCCGGGAACTTTGGATGAAATGGCTAATCATGCGGTGACAGCTCTGACCATCGTGACCCCGGATGTTGTTATTGCGAAGGATCTTGAGCGCCAGGTTAAGGAACTTTTCCCTGACGACACTGATTCTTTCCGTTCCCACGGATTCCTCGACGTGGTTGCTGCCGGTGTTCATAAGGGTATGGGCGTGGATCATGTGCGTAGCCAATGCGAGCAGACAGGCATGAGCATTGACAAGGTGATTTGTGTGGGGGATTCCTGGAATGACATCCCCATGTTCCACATGGCGGATTATCCGGTGGCGATGGATGGCGTAGCCCCCGACGTGACTGAAGCTGCCCGCCACAACTCCACGCCCGCAGTAGCCGACCTCATCGACCGACTGCTCAGCGAAGCCGCCCTCTAAGCAGCCCGCTAACACTCTTCTGGATGCATTCCATCCTGGAGGAAATGAAGGAAGTCTTCTTCGCCCATGACGGTGATGGGTGAGCCTGATTCGCGTAAGGCTGTTGCTTTTTGCAGTTTGCGTGAGGCCGATGCCCCTTCGGCCCACGCAGCAGGATTGGGAATACCGACCACGAGAATCGTGGTTTTCTTTGTCAAACTCTTTTCTACTGCACCTCCCAGTTCCTCGACCAACAATTGCATTGTTGCTCGAGGCGCAGTGGTGAGAGTGCCCGTAAAGCAGACGCGTTGGCCCTGAAGAGAATCCGTTCCGGAGAATCGCTCAATGAGTTCTGAATATTCGATACTGTCTCTCGCTACGTATACCCATTCGCGATCTTTATTCCTTGAGCGTTCATGGATGGTTCCAGGCCCGGTTTGAGGACAAAGATCAGAAATCCTCTCGATTCCTAAATCTTTTTGCATTTGAGCAAAGATTTTTCCGCAAGCCCAAGCATCCGTAGCGGCATCGTGATGATTGAAGTACTCGTCAGGGAAATAATGTTCGAATACGGGGAACAACCCTCGATATTCCATGTCTGGAAAAAGACGGCGCGCTAGACGAACCGTGCAGTATCTGCGATTGAGCAGAGGCTCTTTCTCGTAAAGACGATCTAGGTCGGTTAGTACGTAACCATCAAATGCCATGCTGTGAGCGACGATTGGTAAATCGCCAATGAAGTCGACAATCTGGGGGTAGACGTCGGCCCATGACGGAGCGTCAACTACATCGTTGGCAGTGATTCCGTGAATCCACGTGTTAATTGGGCTGAAGTAATCCAATGATTCGTGAGGGTGTAGGAGAGTGGAGAACCGGTCAATCTCTTCTCCGGACTCATTGAATTTCACGAAAGCGCATGAACAGGCTGAACCTCGATGAGCGTTCGCTGTTTCAAAATCCAGTGCGACAAAAGCATCCATTAGATAGTCCTCACCATGGAACTCTGTAATGGTCAAAATTTTAGGGTTTTCGTTCGGATTGCGTGGCGCATATGACGAAGGGGACCCGCACGAATGTGCGGGCCCCCTGACGTTTTCTAGTGACCGCGTAGTTAATGTTTTTTCTAACCGTGAGGCTAAAAGGTGAGTGGTTTTTACGACCACGAGGTCACGAGGTTATCGACTCGAGGCCACGAAGTTATTCGTTCAATCCGACTTGATGGCGGTCATTCACTCACCATGAGTTGTGCGCTCACTTACTCACCACGAGTTGCGGTCACTTACTCACGACGAGTTGTGCACTCACCATGAGTTGCAGTCATTCACTCACCACGTGCTGATGCTGATGACGAATCTGTAGATGCTTCGTGTGTTGCTCGGGCTACTCCGGCAACGGCAAACGCGCCGCCCATGGCTGATAGGCAAGAGACACTGATGATGACAAGGACAAGACGCCACGTCGCGGGGTCCTGCTGAATCGTTTCGATAGCAAGGAATCCCAACAACAGCGCTAGTCCAATACTGGCTAATCCGGGAATTGCTTTCTTCAACATGGCCAACCACTTTATCAAACGCCAGGGGGGGGAATGCAAAGAGGCCCCACACAGCACCGTGCTGGTGAACTGTGCAGGGCCTCTAGAAAAAGAGTGACGAATTACTTCGAGCCGTAGCGGTACACATTGGTCTCACGAAGTTGGAATCCACAGCGCTGGTACAGGCGGTTAGCGGCCTCGCGAGTGGGGCGGCTAGTCAGATCAACAGTGCGGCAGCCCAAGGACTGAGCGTAATCAACAGCAGCCTCAACCAGGGTCCGGCCTGCACCTTGCCCACGAGCGGCGTCGTCAACCACAACATCCTCAACCCATGCGCGAAGGCCAGTAGGAATCGTGAAAGTAGCCAAGGAGAGCATGCCCAAAATGGGAGCATGGTCAGTGCCTTGGGCAACCTCATCGGGGCGGTAAACGAACAGGTGCACACCAGGCTGAGCCAGGAATTCCTCAATTTCCTCGATGCTCAACGCGGGGGCAGAGGAGGACAACTGGGGGATCAGGCGAGCCATCGCGTCAACAAGCTCAGGGGAAGACTGGGTAATGTGTTCGATTGCCACGGAAAACTCCTTGAATAGTGGGGCTAATTGCAAGACTACCGGCCTAATCGGTGAGGGGCGAGTAGGCTGGGCCATGGATCCCCGGGCAAACTCTCACCCCAGCCCGAACGCCGCACCATGAAAGGCCAGCGCCCTGATGAGCACCAGCGCCAGCGAACATCTCTTCGACGCCGGAGAACTCTTTTTCTCCACAACGGACACCGCTGGGCGTATTCAGCGCGCGAACTCCACCTTCATGCGCCTTTCCGGCTATCCCCGTGGCTCCCTCGTGGGTGCCGCACACAACGTGGTGCGCCACCCCTCCATGCCCGCAGGCCTCTTCCGTTCCATCTGGGACCTACTCGGTGAAGGCAAAGCCGTGGGCGCCTACGTGACCAACGAATCAGCAGACGGCGGCTATTACCGAGTCTTCGCCACCATCATTCCCTGCGGTGACGGCTACCTGTCCGTGCGCACCCTGCCCATGCTCACCGACCTGCGTGACCGTGTGGAAGGCATGTATGAGCGGGTGGTTGCTGCTGAAGAACAGTCCCGACAGGCAGGTTCCACCCGCCGCGAAGTAGCAGCCAAGGGCAAGGCAGCACTCAACGCTGAACTTCAGCAAGCCGGCTACCACGATGTTTCCGACTTCACCGCCCAGGTGATGCCCGCAGAAATCGCGGCCCTCGTATCCAGCGGCGTGGAACTGCCCACTCGCCCCGAGGCAGAAGGCCCCGTGGCCAGCATCCTCACCCGCATGGACCGCATCGAATCAGATACCGCCCACGTGGTGAACCTACTCGATGTGTACGCTCGACTTATTGAACTCCTGCGTACCCGCGCCACCGAAATTAACCACCTCTGCCAGCAGGTGGCCTCCGTGCGTCACTCACTTCGTGATGCTGCGACCGCTTCTAAGTCCGGTTCCCTCGTCGAAGCATGGACTGGGGTGGAAGCGCAGTTGCTTGAGTCCTATGAACAACTCAAGCCCTTAGCCGGTCAGGTTGAGGAATTGCGCGGCGATGTGAACGCCGTACGTTTCGCCGTGGCCCTGGTTCGTCTCCATAACCTTATGGGTGGTCTTTTCGCCGCCCAGTTGGTTGACGGTGTCGATGAGATCGGCGCCAATGACGCCGTGGGCGCACTTGGTGAACTCTGCACCGCCTTGCATGATGGCGCCCAGAATCTTGCACTCAAACTCGCCATCATGGATGCACGCGCTGATGTGGTGGGCGGGGAACTTGACGCCGTGGCGGCCACGCTGGCTGACACTCATCAGCCTCTGATGCAGGCGATTCAGACGGCCGCCGCTGATCCGGCTGCTCGCGCTGACGTTCTGGAGAATCTGCGCAGTGCCGCTGAAAGTATGAATGCTCGCGCACGCGACCTGGCTGACCTGGCTCGCTCCTGCCAAGGACTTGCCGTGGATTACGATCCGGACGTTCTTGATCAGCGCCTTGAGCGCATCCGCGAGGATCTTGCTGCTCTGTCCTGAAGGATTTCGGCACTTTCCTGAAGGGTTTCGCCACCCTGTCCTGAACTGACGGGAGATGGAGCCTGCTCGTTCCCGACTTCTCTCTCGACCTCGATGGTCATGAAAAGTGCTGACAGGTTCGCGACTCGACGGGCCCTGCGTCACGCCAAATTGTCAGTCTCCGGACTGATCGGGGCGTGAAGCTAACACACTCACGCGCAGCCAGTAATCATCTAGGTCAACAACCTTCCACGAATCGGGTGACGACGGTGCTGACCAGGAGTACTCACTCGTGGCCCGGACGCACTGGTGGAGGGGAACAATGCCGACCTGCTCAGCAACCTGCTCCCACGGGCCCACGCGCAAAATCTTCTGACGCCCTGGAGCGCCCTCAAGGAACTTCACCAAACCAGCCACATCAGGCGCTTGAATATCAATGATCGTGTTGTCACGCGGCATCACCATGCACCACAAGGTGGTCTGCGGCGGGGGAGCGGCTGATGCATCCTTGCCAGCGCAAGAAGGTGATGCTGCGGAGTGAGGAGAGGGTGCGGCGTCGGCAGGAGTGGATGCATCGGCGACAGGTGAGGAAGCGGAGTTACTTGTGTCCGCGGCGTCTTCGGAGGAGTTCTGCGAGGCAGAATCCGAGGAGGTGGCAGAAGGGGCTGACGCGCCTGTTGAGGGGGTAGCAGAGCATTGCGACGTGGCATGAATCAGCGCATGGGGGCGCAGAGCCAACACGTCACCCCAGGCAGTAGTACCCACGGGGAAGAAACAACCCGAAAACGCATTGGCCACGTCAGAAACGCCCTGTAAAGCAGCGGGGTCACGCCAACGGATGAAACCATCACCAATGAGTCCCTCACCGTACTGGCTCCACATGTCACACAAGTCCGCACGGATACGATCCAACTCAATCTGAGTCTCATCGGTGAAGGAATCGCCGAGGGAAGAGCGCACCTCGTCGATCAGTAACTGCCCGGCGCGTTCTACCTGGTCGGTAGACATGGAACGAATCGTGTACATACTGGCGCATGTAATGGGGGACATGGTTATCCTTCACCGTCGGTGGGGGGAGCACTTCCGTGATGAATACAGGCTACCGCCCCCTGTACCCTGAGTCCGTGACTTGCCACCATCATCAATCCGGCGAATGCCGTTCATGCCCCACCCTGAGCATGCCGCGCCCCGAACAAGTGAGCGTGATTGATGAGCAAGTCCGCTTACTCCTCACCGAGCACATCCCTGCGCA
Source organism: Actinomyces vulturis (assembly GCF_001687305.1). Lineage (GTDB taxonomy): Bacteria > Actinomycetota > Actinomycetes > Actinomycetales > Actinomycetaceae > Actinomyces > Actinomyces vulturis. The sequence goes on along the minus strand of NZ_KV700385.1, from coordinate 433,312 downwards.
AGTCTGGGATGAGCCGCTCGCTGGAGAGTCCTTCCGCATCCGCAACAAAGCCAAATTCGCTGTGTTCGGAACTGCAGATAATCCACAGTTAGGAATTGCTGCCCTCGTTGGTAAAGGTCGAGCACAACGCACCCATTTTGTGGACCTCGGCGACTGTCCCCTCCATGAACCGGCAATCGAACGCGCTGTTCCCGCTATTCGGGAGATGATCCGCGAGTGTGCACTGGACCCCTATGACATTATTCAGCGCACAGGAGAGTTGAAGTACGTCCTGGTGACTGCTTCCCCCGAGGAACGCCTCATGGTGCGCCTGGTGTTGCGCGGTGAGCGATGCCGGGAAGCGATTGTTGACTATCTTCCGCGAGCTCTGGAGACCATCCCTGGGCTTGAGGTTTTATCACTGAACTATCAGCCCCAACCCGCAGCTATCGTCGAAGGTGAGCGCGAAGAAGTGCTGACCGCGCCTGAGACGCTGACGATGCGCCTGTCCTTGCCAGATGTTGAGCCCGGAACGCTAATCAATCCGCAGATGCTCGTCAGTTCTGCCAATGGGGTTGAGGTCATTTCGCACGGTGCTGGGGATGTTCTGCAGCAGGAAACTCGCTCTCAATCGTCGGGGGGAGGCGAGGAAGAGGGGCACCGCGTACAGCGTGGCTCGGGCGATGAGGTGAACACCGTGGCCATGCCCTTGGTTTTACCGACGCAGTCTTTCTTCCAGACCAACACCTTGATGGCCACAGGCCTATATGCACAAGCACGCTCCTGGGCATGGGAAGGACTGCTTGCTCAGCGTCAGGGGTGGAGCCGCGGCTCGTCATCTCAGTTAAATGTTGATGAAACTACTGACGACGGGGCGAATCGCGACGAGCCAACTCGTGGCGCAGAAAATGTTCCGCTAGAGCGAGCGGAAGCAGACACAGAGCCGATTCGTATCTGGGATTTGTACTGTGGCGTGGGGGGATTTGCCTTAGCGCTCGCGGCACAGCCACCCACGGATATTCCTGTGGAGGTACGCGGCGTGGAGCTCAGTGCGCCCGCTATCGCGGGCGCCACCAAGGCTGCCACCACCATGGGCTTAACCGCACCATCCGTCCAGTTTGCCAGCGGTGATGCCAGCGTCATTGATCCCGCACGCTCCGCTCACCTCCCTGACCTTCTTGTGGTCAATCCCCCGCGTCGGGGAATCGGTGAGGACCTGGCCCAGCGAATCAATGACTCGGGAATCCCCCTGGTGGTCTACTCCTCTTGCTCGCCACAGTCGCTAGCCAAAGACCTCGAATTGTTGAGCAATTACGTAGTGGCTAAAGCACGGATTGTGGACATGTTCCCTCACACTACTCACGCCGAAGTGCTCCTCCTGCTCGAACGACGCGACGTAGGCTGAGGTAAGAGCATTAAATGATTGCCTAAAAAACTTATTGTTATCTGTCACAATGAGCAGGTGAATACCGTGAGAAGCGTGATTGCCTGGACGATGACCATCGTCATTTGTTTCATTGCCATTGTGACGTTGGTGCCAGACTCTCTCGGTTGGCTTAACCCCCATTGGCAACTCTCCACGCACTACCCGTGGGCTCAGGCTCTGGCATTGCGCGGCACCATGGCAGTGGGCTGGGGTCTGGTGGGCTTGGTTTTCATCATCGCAGCGATTTCTCGCGTTGTTCGTCATGAAGGAGGAACTCGCACTGCCCTCATCGGTATGGTCTGTGTCCTTGTTGCAGCCGGACATACTGTTGCTATCGTTCAACGTGGCGTCCACAATGTTGAGTCGTTGGGGCCTGATACAGGACTGTCCGCCACGGAGTTTGGTGACGGTACTATCACGGTACTGACGCTCAACACCGAAAACTCTGGAGCTGACGTCGTCAAACTGGCCATCACAGCACGCGAACAGGGTGCGGACGTGCTGGTTCTCCCCGAAACCACCCAGGCCTACGCGGAAAAACTCGCTGAACTTCTCGCTCAGGACGGATACACCTTCCAAGTTTTTAGCGCCGCTGATGAACTGGGCCAGTCTGAGGAATCTTCCTCCCCCGAAGCATCGACCACTATGGATAGTGACACGGCCGGTGTCATTGCTTCTTCCACATCCGACGCCGCCCCCGCCCCTGAACCGTCTCATGACGAGTCTCGTGTGGGTGACGATGGACCTGCCTTCCGAGTCACGAGCGTCCTTGTCTCGACAACAGTCGGCCATTACACCCAATTCGCATCTCCAGCACAACTGGGATTCGGCTCGGTGTATTTGACCAGTGAGGATCCCACGGCTCCGGTCATCTTAGGTATTCACACCTACCCGCCCCTGGCCGCATTCCCTGGGCGGTGGGTGAAATCGGTGACGGATGCTACTGACCTCTGCCGCCAACAGCTTCCGGCTGGACTCATCATGGCCGGTGACTTTAACGCCACAATCGACCACGCCATGATGCGCGATCTGGGCTATTGCTCGGATGCTGCTATTGAGGCGAAAATTGGTGGCCTATCCACATGGCCAACAACCACCCACACCGCCTTGTTAGGTGCTCCCATTGACCATATCATGGTAGATTCACAGGCTTGGACTGTGAGTAGCGGCATGGTTATCGATGTTGATGGCACCGATCACCGAGCCTTGATCGTTCGCCTGGCTCCAGCACCGTAGGGCGTACTTCTCCTACACGGGGAGCAGGATGAGCGGTTTTTGCAGTCTTTCGCACTGAAAGGACAATGCCGTGGTTACCGTTGAGATCACCACTCCTCGAGGAGTGAAACTTGAGGGAACCTTGCGCTACCCGCAAGGAGTTACCCCTCCTGATGATTGTGTTGGCCCCTGGGAATCGTGCACTCATGTGGTGGTACTTTTCCATGACTTTCTTGCTGACCGCCACGGAGCAAACCAACGGCTGGATTGTGTCTCTGAAGCATTCCTTGCCGCAGGCTATGCCACTTTAGCCTGTGATTTCTCTGGACTGGGCGATAGTGATGATGACGTCATTACAGCAGCCGGGGAAATTGAAGACGTTCAAGCAGTATGCAGCTGGGTTCGTGAACATGATTGGCCCCAACATGCTCTCTATGCCCACGGCTTCGGTGCCACTGTTACCTTGCTTGCTAAACCTACCTGTGCTCATGCCGCCATTACAGTGGGAGCAGTAACCGCACCCCAGTCCATCTTGTGGGAAGAAGTCTTTGGTGAAGACCAACTGAGTGAACTTGCCACCCATGGTATGACCCGCTTACTCGACGACAACCCCAACAATCGCACCTGGAATGTCATCTCCAAGACCACCTTGGCTGACGTGTCTTTGCAGACTCCCCAAGCCACGATGGCGGATCTTCCCTGGCCTATCTTGATGATTCACGGCGCACTTGATGATGAGATGCCGGACGTGGAAGAAAGCGCCCTGGAATATTCTCATGTGCTGCCTGCAGGTTCTAAATTGCTTAGTGTCCCCGATAATTTGCGTCACGCTAGTGAAAGTGACCGACTGCGCTATAGCGTGGAGCAAGCCTTAATATGGCTCAATTCCATTCAGTTGTCTGAGTAATTCAATGACTAAATAGCCCAGAATAAGTTAGCGCTGAACATGCCTGAAAAGTTAGCGTTGAGCAACTGGTAAGGGTATAGCAGTTTTTCAAGACAACGGTGGTGGCCCGGCTTTTGCCGGGCCACCACCGCAGAAAGCATCACTATTCAATCATCGCCATTGATGAGTGAAAATGATGCGAAGAGTACGCCTCGCTGATGGGGCAGTAAGGTCAGTGTTCACTCACACAAGATAATGCGTGAACTAGGCTGACGGCTTTTTCCACTAGCACTGGGTCGGTGCGCATGGGACCTACGCCGCTTTCAACGACAGGGCAGCGCATGTGCACATCGCATACTCCTGTCACTTCGACCAAGGCCTCGACATTCTCGGGACGCACATGCCCGGCAGCAACGACGTCGGGACCTCCGGTAGCAACCATGGCGGCCAACAGGGGGGATCCCTTAGCGGCATCATGCGCCGCGCCACTACTCAGCACGCGCGCAACCCCTAGGGAATGGAGCACTTCGTAGGCTTTGAGGGGGTCGGCGCTGGCGTCAATAGCCTTGTGGAAGGTTAAGGGGCTAGCGCCTGAGGCTTCAACAAGACGGGTGATCAGGCCGCGGTCGATCCTGCCATCATCATGAAGAGCGCCGGTAGCAAAGCCGACGGTCACTGCGGGGGTGACGGGCGTGGAGCCTCCCGGTGAGGTAGTTGCGGCGTCAGGAACGGCACCCATATCTTGCGCAAGGCGAGCGATACGACGAGCATCAGCAATCATGGCTCGCGATTCATCACTGTCGTACACAAAGTTTCCACCGCGGGGGCGGATCATGACGATGAGTTCAAAGGGCCGAGCTAGGTCGGTATGAATCCAGGATGGACCTACTGCTTCGCGGCGTGCCTCCATTTGCTCGGTGGCGGCCAGAAGAGCAGATTCAATAGCGCCGATGGAAGGAGTGGTCCCGCCAACAGCAAGGTTGTCACAGAGTTCTGCACGATCCGCACCGAGTCGTGCTGATTCACGAACACCCGCCACATCTTCAACACAGACTTCGAGCCGGACGGAGTGAGTGTTCATAAGATTCTCCTTGGTGTCATCGTTGACATGTCAGTGGAATGTTGCCAGCACTAACGCAAGGAGTTCGCGAAGAACTACTGTGGGGTCAAGCCAACAACCATATTGCCTTTGTCCCCTGAGCGTACCCCGAGAAGAAGGCCAGGGCGGGCACTTTGAACACGTGAAACATCGGTAGTCCACCACACACCGCCACTGGAGAGGTCAACCAATTGGGTAGGGGTGTTGAGTGCGTCTGCACTGATGAGTATTGACTGTGGTCCGATTCCGGCCAGAGTGACCATACATTGGTAGGTGCTGACGCTTCCGGTCATCTCGTTAATAGGCCAGGTGTGCTCACCAATTGAGATCGTGTCACATGCCTCGGTGCTTCGGGTCATGCCGTCATAGACCGCATAGTGTCCATCAACGAATACGACTCGCTGTGTCAGGTTGTCACTGGATTCAAATAAATCCCTCATGGTGTCAACGTCCATGTAAATAGGGTTGAAATTAGGGGAGTCTCCCTGAGGGGCATCAGGTCCTTTCGCCATTTTCTGTGGGCCCTGATACACCTCACTGCCGTCAAGGGCATAGATGGTGTTGACGTCCGAAGCATCTCCTAGAGCCGTGGACAGTGTTGCCCATCCGTCAGTGAGACCGAAGAGGAGATAGGAACCATCATAGGTGTGTAGGTCATTGCCACTATCAATGTCGATCACATGGGCGATGGGATTGTTTCCCTGAACATTGTCGTAACTCGTCCCCGTAAAAAATGTCCCAAGAACAGCCTTGTTGAGGTGGATTTGTCCACCTAAAGAGTTGCGGTTGAAGACGAGGGAATTTTCCCAGCGGATGGTGCCGTCGAGTCCTACGCCGACGAGGGTGGCTGTGGGTGCGCCATCAACCTTTGACGGTAGAGGCTTAGCTACCACCATCGTGTCCTGGGAACCGGTGATAAAGGCTCCTGCGTGGAGTGCAGGCACCTCGGTGGTGGATCCATCAGGTGAGATTACTGTCGATGAACAGACTAGACGTTCGCCCCAGAACAATGGTTCATTGCAACTACCTGACCACACCAAGGAAGGGGTGGGGGTTTTGCCTTGAGGGACGTGATAGTAACTCACGTCTGTTCCTTGTGAGGTTGCAAAATGGTCACCGCTGGCGGATATCTGGTAGGAATCGCCGGGAACAGTGAATGCTTCGTTGACACCGTTGTGAATGGATGCCTGATAGCCGCCTGTGGGCAGTGGGTGCAGCGTGGAAGCAGTAGGGGCCATCAGTAGAGCAATGATGCACACTAGGACGAACGCCACGAGCCCTATGGTGCTGACTGCTGGGATAACATGGCCAGAAGACTTTGTGGGCTGCTGAGTAGATGAGGGGGCGCTCATAGTCCGAAGTCTTTCATTATTTCGCCTTGTGGTGCAGGACATTACTCTCGTGTGGAGGTAGAAACTGGGCTACTAACCGTGGCAGGCTTCCCCTATGCCATCTTCTTGCGACTTTGATCCCACGCCAGCACAGCGCAGGCGATGGAGGCGATACGTAGCAGAAGAACGCCTCGAAGCGAGCGTTTATCGCGATCTTGCATCTCGCCGCGACGGTGAAGAGGCGGCGATTCTTGAAGAACTTGCTCGCGCTGAAAAACGTCACGAAGAGCACTGGCTCCAACTTCTTGGTCCGTATGCTGAACCGATTCCTCGTGCCGGACTGCGCTCAAGGATTCTTCCTTTTCTTGCCCGTTACTTTGGCTCGATCTTTGTGCTCGCTCTTGCTCAGCGTTCCGAGCAACGTGGCACCTATGACCGTGATCGTGATGCCACCGCTCAAATGGCGGCTGACGAACAAATTCACTCTGAAGTCATCCGTTCGCTGGCTGCTCGAAGTCGTCAGCGACTTAGTGGCTCGTTCCGTGCGGCGGTCTTTGGCGCCAATGATGGTTTGGTATCTAATCTCGCCCTTGTTTTGGGGGTAGGAGCAACCGGTATCTCATCGACCGCCGTCATGATTACGGGCATTACCGGACTACTTGCTGGTGCGTTGTCCATGGCTGCTGGTGAATATGTGTCCGTGCGATCCCAGCGTGAACTTCTAGAAGCTTCTGTTCCTGATCCCCGTACGAATACGGTGCTGGGTGTGCTTGATGTTAATGCGAATGAGTTGGCTTTGGTCTACCGCGCCCGCGGTGAAAGTGAGAAGCAGGCTCGCTTACATGCTGCTCATGTTCTTGCTGCCGCCCGTTCCCAGGGACGCAACATCGCTACACTCTCTGAGCAACAGCCCGGGGTTTCTTTTGAAGGGGACGTTCTTGGGCAGGCACATGACGAGAGTGCAACCGCCTTTGAGGAGGTCGGTACGGGAATGCGCGCTGCGATCTCTTCATTTTTCTTCTTTGCTGCAGGAGCTGGCGTTCCGATTATTCCGTTTATCCTTGGGATGACAGGAAGCCTTGCTCTGCTTGTGGCCACGGTCCTGGTGGGGTGCGCCCTATTGGTGACTGGTGGTGTGGTCGGCGTCCTTTCCGGCCAGCCTCCGTTCAGGCGGGCTTTGCGCCAGTTGCTTATTGGTTATGGCGCTGCGGCTGTCACTTATGGGCTGGGTCTACTTGTGGGGACTGACGCTGCCCTGTAATGTCCCAGCCGATGACATGATTCTCTGTGCTTGAAGCAGGAGGTATCGCAACGGACGCAATGGAAGGAGGGCCTATGAGTCTATGGTCGTTTGCCCTGAGTCCAGAGGCGATTGTTCACGTGATGTCACTGCGCGACTGGTGGCATGACTCCATCACCGTGGAGCAAGTCTTCCGTTTTCTTGATCTGTCCGGTGTACTCCTGAACGGCATCCTGGGCGGATTGATTGCCCGTCGAAACAACTTCGATATTGTCGGTTTTATTGTGCTGGCTATCATGACCGCTACTGGTGGTGGGATTGTTCGTGACGTAATGATTCAGGCTGGTCCACCCTTTGCCCTTACCGATCCTTATTACTTGGGAATGGCATGTACGGGTGCGGGGATAGCGTGGCTGTTTGCCTTCCAGGGGCGTTGGGCTCAACGTTTTCTCATTGCAGCCGACGCCGTGGTGTTAGGTGTGTGGGCAGCAACCGGTGCGTCCAAGGCTTTGACGAACGGATTGGGTGTGATGCCTGCTGTTCTTCTTGGATGCTTGACCGCTGTGGGTGGCTCGATGATCCGTGACGTGTCTGTGGGGCAGACTCCTGCCGTGTTCGGTGGGAATCGCTTATATGCCGTGCCTGCCATGTTCGCTGCCATCACCGACGTGGTGTTTGTGAAAATCGATGCGCCGGTTGGTGTAGGCCTTGTTTCCGCTGTATTTGTGGGCGCAACGTTATGTCTCCTTGCCTACTGGCGATCATGGCGCCTTCCTCAGGTGGAAGATCGCGTGGGGGTCCGGGTTTCCCCGCAGGTTCGCGCATTGATGCCGCGCCGCCCGCGTGATCGTGGTAAGACAATTGAACCGTTTGACCGGATTCCTCGTGGCTCAGGTGCCATGAGTTTGTTGCGCCGTTCTCGTCGCGCTAGTGCAAACTTTGAACCGCGTCGAAGCGGTGTGGTGTTTAGACGGCCACGCCGATGAGGTGGCCAATCCACCACGTGATGAGCATGGCAGCAGCGCCACCTGCCATGAGACGGACAACTGCTCGTGTCGGGGGTGCGCTACCGAGGCGCGCCGAGATGTAACCGGTGAGTGCTAGGCCTGCCATGACCACGCCAAAGGTTCCGGGAATTTGGATGTTTACCGGCAGCAGCACAATAGCGAGCAAGGGGACCATTGCGCCCAGAATGAAAGAAATTGCTGAGGAAATTGCGGCGTGAAGAGGATTGGTGTAATCGTCTTCACGAATCCCGAATTCAGCTTCTAGGTGCGCTCCTAAAGCATCGTGGGCTGTTAACTCACGTGCCACGGTCATTGCGGTGGCTGGGGATAAGCCTTTGGAGCGGTAGATAGCGGCGAGACGTGCGCATGCGGCGTCGGGAGAAGTGCGCAGGGCGGAACGGGACTTTTCTACGAGTGCTTTTTCTGTATCTCGCTGAGTGGAGACGGAGACGTATTCGCCGGTAGCCATGGCGGCGGCGCCAGCGAGCAGGCCTGCAACACCGGCAGCCATGATGGCTTTGGTGTTCGTGGGGTCAGCGGCGGCTACGCCTACTACGAGGCCTGCGGTCGAGCAGATGCCGTCATTGGCGCCAAGCACGCCGGCGCGTAGCCAGTTGAGGCGTGAACTGACCGCTGATTGCTGAGTGCTTGTCTCGGTAGCGGAAGTGGGGCTGGAGATGCTCATCGGCATGGGGAGTGTGATGGACATACTCTAATGGTAGCCCTTATTAAAATAAGGCGATAGCAAAGAAAGGCTTACCTAAGTTGGTGGTGCCACAAGTTCACCCATACTAAGGGGAGGGTAAACTACCAGCACAAAACAAGGGTGAAACCCAAGGAGGCGGCAATGCCAAGCAAGATGACTTTTCTCGTGGGACTCGGCGCCGGATATGTTCTCGGAACCCGCGCTGGACGTGCACAGTACGAACGTATCAAGGCCACAGCATCCAGCGTGGCACAGTCCCCCAGTGTGCGATCCCGCGTTGAAGCAGTCCAGGATAAACTGCACGACGTCGTTCGCCAGCAAGGTGAGGTAGTCACCGACAAGGTGGCTCAGGCAGTCAAGGATCGATTGTTCGGCAACCAGACCGCAGGAACCAAACAGCCTATCGACGTAGGCGAAGCAACTGTTCAGCGCGGCTAACGCCTAACGAACAACAGCGGACAAAATTACCGTATCGTCCGTCGAGTCAGCCGAGTGGGGCCGGAGGAATCTGGCCCCACAATGCTGCTGGGAAGCGCGCGAGCCAAGGCAAAACCATCCGTGCCATAAACCACAGGCACATCGCACTCAGCTAGGGTACGCGAATCAGGATCTAGGCCCATCGGGTGTACCGCACGGCCGCCAGCTAGAACATGCTCACCCGGGCTTAGACGGCGAATAGCTACTGCAGCAACATGGTCATCATGTTCGCGAGCAGCTTCGCCATAAATCAGCGGATCGTACTGACCATCATCACCCAGAAGAAGCCACGTTACGTGCGGTAAATCAATCATGAGACGACGCAACTGCGTACGTTTATGTTCAATGCCTGAACGGAACCATCCTGTATTGTTCGGGCCCCAATCGGTCATCAACATGGGCCCACGAGGAAAGCCGTGCTTTTTTAAGAAGAAGCGCAATGTGGGCACCACATTCCATGCGCCAGTGGATAGATAAACCACAGGAGCTTGAGGATGAGTGCGGCGAACTCGAGAGAGTAACTGGGCCATACCAGGAACAGGCTGACGAGCGCCGGAGTTCTTCACAAACGCATTCCAGGCCGCAACCATTGCACGGGGCATATGCGTAATCATTGCCGTATCGTCGATATCGCAAATTACGCCAATTGTGGGCTCGGGGCACACAATCTCTACCTGACACGTGACGGGTTCGCAAACGCCGGCAGCCTCAATCGTGACATTATGCCAACCAGGTTCTAAACCATGATCGCGTACCACCACATCAACGTATCCCGAACGATCTGCGCGAGTACGCAAGGACTGATTGCCAACCTTGACTGTCACCGGGAGAAAAGGGACGGGGCAATCCACGAAACTGCGCCACCCACGCTGAGCTTCAAGAAGAGAAGTGAAAGCAATGTCGCGCATTTCCAGTGCAGAAGTAGGGAAATCTTCGGGAAGGCTCCGAAAGAGAGGGCCTTCGGCGGGTGCATTCTGTGGGCGCATAACCATACGAGCGATGACTCGTGCTGATGAAGTTAGGCCATTGGCGCTTATCGTTCCATAACCGTCATAGGGCACCACGCGCGGGCGCCAACCTCGCTGACGTAGCACCGGAATGAGGTCGCGATGAAAACGATCCTCAGCGGCACGAGCAAGGTCAAAAATGGGCACGGCTCCATCCTAAAGGTCTGGCTCGACTTTGAGCGCAATTTGGCGTGAACCCACAGCGTACACGTGCGTCGCAATGATAAGGAATGCGAGCCCCCACCAGGTATTACTTGAACTAAGGAGTTGGGCCCACAATGGCCATGTTTTTTCTATGCCACCGTGCTCAGGCCACCACCAATGTGGGGCCATCCACGCCACGAGCAGTCCTGAGCCAGCAACCCACAGCCATATTTCTTCGGCGCGCTTGACGGCAAGCCATGCGGTGATCATGACTGAGGGAAGAATCCACACCCAGTGGTGTGACCAAGTAATAGGGCTAATGAGAAGGCCAAGAGTCATGACCATACAGGTGATCAATCCGAGATTGCTTCGCTCGTTGGTATGAGAGGCCATGATGCGCCACCCTGCCGTCATCACCATCATGACTAAACCTGTGCAGGTCACTGCCCAAGCGCTGAATGCTGCTGACTCAGGTAGGAGGCGTGAAAACAAGCCCATGAGATTTTGATTCCCAGCATAGGTGTATTCACCTGTTCGGCTCGGATCCCACAGATAGGTGGTGAAATAATCCAGGGTCTCGCGCGGACTAATAAGACCTACCAAGGCGGTAATGCCCACGCTAGTGCTGGTCATTACTGCTACTTGGCGCCATCGTCTACTCATGATGAACACCGCGATGGCGATAGCTGGGGTGATCTTGATACAAGCAGCAAGTGCGCACCCAAGTCCTTGGATACGCCTGAGTGGGTGAGAGGCGGGTAAGAGGTCGAGCGCCCAGATATCGGTGAGTACTAGCGCCATAAGAATGACGTTAATCTGCCCGTACTCTAGGGTTTTGATTAATGGTTCCAGAGTAAGGAGAGCACCTGCGCTGATCCACGGAGTCACAATGGTGCTGATGCGAAGCTCTACACCCAGGAAACGAAAACATACCCACACGCACCACGCTGTTGCAGCAATCGTCAGAGTTGATAAAAGGACTTGAGCCTGATTAAAAGAAAAAATCGTCATCCCACGCATCAGCCATGCAGCAAAAGGCGGATACGTGAAGGGATAAAGGTGGTCGGCCGGAAAGGCGTAGAAGTCATACAGAGAGCCACTTTGTACCCAATGGCTCGTGGCGTAGTAGTAAATCCACGCATCAAACTTTTGGCTAATGTCCCCATTTTTGGTCACCACAACGGGGTAGAGCAGGCTCAGGAGAATCAACCAGCCCAGGCTCCCCACCGCTAATTGAACCGGTGGAGATAAACGCTTCAAGGCAAGAGAACTCACAGTGCTCAGTATAAAAGTGTGTCCGGGGCTTCAAGCAGCCCCGGACACACTTTGATGGTCCAGAAGCCATCATGTGTGATGGCAGTGATTACTTAGAATCAGCGGATCACGCGGGCGCCACCACCGGAGGCAAGACGCTCAACTTCGGCCACAGTGGCCATGGTGGTGTCACCGGGAGTGGTCATAGCTAGTGCGCCGTGGGCTGCACCGAACTCAACGGCAGTTTGAACATCCTCACGGATCATCAGGCCGTAGATGAGGCCGGAGGCGAAGGAATCGCCACCGCCAACGCGGTCCAGGATCTCCAACCCGGGACGTTCTGTGGAACGAACGAATCCGCCTTCACGGCTCCATGCAATGGCTGCCCAGTCGTTTACGGTTGCGGTCTTGACTGCGCGCAAGGTGGTAGCCACTACGGTGAAGTTGGTGAATTCGCTGGTGGCCTTCTCGATCATGCGCTCGAAAGCGGCGGTGTCGAGCTTGGAGAGGTTCTCATCCACGCCCTCAACTTCGAAGCCGAGAGATGCTGTGAAGTCTTCCTCATTGCCGATCATAACGTCAACGTACTGAGCTAGGCGGCGGTTGACTTCCTGAGCACGTTCCTGGCCGCCGATGCCTTTCCAGAGGGAGGGGCGGTAGTTGAGATCGTAGGAGACGATAGTGCCATGACGTTTTGCGGCGCTCATAGCGGCTTCAGCGACGTCAGCAGCAGATTCACTCAGCGCTGCGAAAATACCACCAGTGTGCAGCCAGCGAACGCCCTGACGGCCGAAGATGTCATCAAAGTCGATATCTTCAGGGCGAAGTTGTGCCACGGCAGTGTTACCACGATCAGAAACACCCACGGCGCCACGAACGCCGTATCCACGCTCAGTGAAGTTCAAACCGTTACGCACTGTGCGGCCAATGCCGTCATACGCGGCCCACCTAATGTTCTGGGTGCTTACGCCACCAGCGAGAATCATGTTCTCGATAAGGTGACCTACCTCGTTGTCAGCAAGAGCGGTGATTACGCCGGCACGCTGACCAAAGCAACGGCTTAAGCCGCGAGCCACGTTGTACTCACCGCCACCCTCCCATGCTTCGAAACGGCGTGCGGTGCGGATGCGAGTCTCACCGGGATCTAGGCGAAGCATGACTTCGCCAAGGGACATGATGTCGTAAGCGCACTCTTGTGCAGGACGAATAGTTAATCCGGTGCTCATGCCTGAGCCTCCTTTGCAATTTCGACAGCTTCTGCCGACAAACGGGTGATTTCATCCCACTTGCCTTCCTTGACTAGGGCGCTGGAAACCATCCAGGAACCGCCACAAGCAAGAACGCAGGGGAGAGCGAGGTATTCGGCCAGGTTAGCGGCGCTCACTCCGCCGGTGGGCATGAAGCGAACCTGGGGGAAGGGGGCGGCAAGGGCCTTGAGAGTGGCGGTGCCACCCATAGCGCCTGCGGGGAAGAACTTGAGAGTATCAAGGCCCTCTTCGAGAGCAGCCATAATGTGGGTTCCATCGGTGCAAGCAGGCAGGTAGTAGACATTGCGCTCGCGGCAAACTTTGGCGACAGACGCAGAGAAACCGGGGGAGACGATGTAGGTGGCGCCTGCGTCGATAGCACGTTCGCACTGCTCGGCGTTGATGACAGTGCCAGCGCCAACATTGAGTCCCTCGATCTTGGACATCTCGGCGATTGCCTCGGGGGCGGCTGCGGTGCGGAAGGTGACTTCAGCGGTAGTGATGCCACCAGCGATGAGTGCCTTGCCAACATTAACGCCTTCTTCGGCGCTGTTGACAACCACAACCGGAACAACCGGGTTGGCTTGTAGTGATTCGCGAACTGACATGCGAGTTCTCCTGTGTTTGGTGCTCACAAAATGAGCGTGTGTAGGGGGAATTATGACGATGCTGCGTTCTCGCCGGGGTAGGTGAGAGCAGCGGACGATGAGGGGGTGTGCAGAGGGAGGGATGATGAGACTGCAGGTAAAGGCAATGCAGGAACATCGATAAAGGAAGAGGAGATATTTCCTGAGTGACGTGCCTGGTAGGTGAAGGGGGCAATGTCGATAATGCCTGCGGCGGAAATTTCTTCGCGAATGATTGCTGCCAACTCCTGGGCGCGGGTCAATGAGAAGCGATCAACAGGCATGGACAAGCTGATTGCTGCGCCGGCAGAGCCTGAAATGTCTAGGGGAACAGCAACGCAGCCAATGCCGGGCTCATTTTCCTGGAACTCGACGGCGAATCCCTGGTTGAGAACACGGATGATTTCTTCACTCAAACGCATGCTGAGGTTAGGTTGGTGGCTAGGGAGTTGAGCGATCCATATTGATGGATCGACTGAGGACCCATCGCGGGCGGCAATGATGGCGCGGCCAAGAGAGGTCACTGCTGCAGGGGCTCGTAGACCAATTTCTGACCACACACGAATGGGGCGTTCAGGTTCAACCTTGTCGATGTATAAAACGCTGCGTTCAGATAAGCGGCCCAGGTGGACTAGTTCCTGGGTGCGGGCGCAGATGCGTTCGAGAACGGGATGGAGGTCTGCGACAAGGCGGTCAGCGCTCGTCCACCAGCGTGCGAACTGTGCGGTTGCGGGGCCAATGGCGTAGTTGCCGTTTTCGTGTTGTTCCACCCAGTTGCGGAAGCGAAGAGCTGCCAAGGTGTGGTGAAGGCTTGCTTTGTTCATGCCGAGGTCTTTGGCCAACTCGTTTAGTGGGGCTCCTTGAGGGCCCACTTGGGCAAGTTTGTCCATCACGCGAAGGGCTTTGTCGACGCTTCGTACGGGGGAGAGCGACTCTGGTGCGGGTGTGGTTGGCATCATCGCCACCTCCTCATGTTTTGGTGTGTGAAACTGAAATTCAGTTTTATGAAAAATAGTTTGCCATGAAGGAGGTGACGTTGCAACGTAAAAACTGAAGGGAGGTGGTGATGTGGGGAGAAGCTTGTCTTTGCGGGTAATTGCGACTCTTTCTTCAATTCTCGCTAAAAATAGAAAACCAGTTAGCTTTACTTATCTGTGACTGAGATCTCCCAGGTTAGGGTTGGCGTCGCCAATGATGGGAGTTGTAGTCTGGTTGAGCGTTTTCAGGAGTGAATACGCATGTTTCACATTGTGAAACGTGTGCGAATGTCAATGAGGTCGATTAGTCGGACTTCTTTTGCCACTTGCGATTGCGCCACGACCTTGGTCGTGACAACCCATCCTGCATATCCATCATCAGGTTTCTCCAACATCCCTGATCTCACATTTTGAAAAGGAAGAGGTGCTCGCTGTGGAGATTTTCCTCGAGATCGTGCGAAAACCTGCGATTATCATCGCGATCGTAACGTTCCTGGGCCTCGTATTTACCCGCAATAAGGCCACCAAGGTTGTGTCCGGCACTATCATCGCCTTCGTCGGTTTTACGATGATTAAGCTCGGTTCTCACATCCTCGGTGACGTCCTCAAGGGATTCTCTAAACTGTTTAACGAGGCATTCAACCTCTCCGGCGTAGTTCCCTCAAATGAAGCAGTGATGTCCAAGCTCCTCGCTGATCTGGGCTCCACTGCTTCTTTCGTGCTCGTCGTGGGTCTCGTGGTCAACATCCTCGTTGCTCGCTTCACCCCTTTCAAGGCTGTCTATCTCTCACTGCACCTGGCGTTATTCTCGGCGTTCGCTATCACCGCAGTTTTCGCCCGTGCGGCTGCTGCTAACTGGATCACCGTCGTCGCCGGCGGTATTCTTCTTGGCCTCTACATGGCAATTAGCCCCTCTATCATTGCCAAATACACCAAGGATGTTGTCAACTCTGACGACTACACCATTGCTCACTCCGGCACTCTGGCTTATTTCCTCGGATCCTTCCTTGCTTCGAAATTCGGTAACAAGGAGCGTGACGCTGAAGACATTAAGGTCAACGATCGTATCCTCTTCCTGAAGGACCCCAACGTTGCCACCATGCTCACCATGTTCATCCTCTTCTTCGTCTCCTCGATCGTGGCAGGTGGCGACACTTTGGATGCCGTTCTTTCCGATCTTGCTGGTAAGGATGTTCACGCTAACCTTCTGATCTTCTCCCTTGAAGAAGCCGCTAAGTTCGCTGGTGGCCTGTTTATCGTTAAGGCTGGTATTAAGCTCTTTATCGACGAACTCGTCCCCGCATTCAAAGGCTTCGCCAAGGTGTTCGCACCCGGCGCTATCCCCGGCGTCGACGTCCTGGTTCTCTTCGATCGCTCTCCCAACACTGCACTCATCGGCTTCCTCACCTCTTTCCTCACCGGTGTGGTGATGATCTTCGTTCTGCCTCTCTTTGGCTACGCCGTGATCGTTCCTGGCCTAATGGCTTGCTTCATCACCGGCGGCGCTGCAGCAATCCTCGGTAACGCGCAGGGTGGTCTGCGAGGTGCAATCATTGCTTCTGTGACTGATGGTCTTCTCCTCAGCGTTCTGCCCGCAGTGTGCTTGCCCATGTTCACTGAGATCTTCGCCAAGCACGAAGTTGCTGGTACGACCTTCGCTGATCCCGACATGCTCCTACTAGCCACCATCGTCTTCATTGGCGCAGTGGTTATCCCCGGACTCTTCGGCGCTAAGGCTGCTGCTGCAGCTAAGGCCTCCAAGGCAGCAACTGCTGTTACCGCCTGATTTTGCAACCTAATAAAACACAACACAGCAATTCGAAGGAGAATTCTTATGCTGTTCTTCCACAAGGATGACCTGACCACTGATCGTGTTGATGACAACACCCTCCGTACTGTGATGGCCCACGGCGGCACCATGCTGTACGCCCACATCATCTTCGAACGTGGCCTTGATGAGAACGAGGAGATCCCCCTGCATAGCCACGTGCATGAGCAGATCACCTACGTGCTCAAGGGCTCCTTCAAGTTTGAAATCAACGATGAAGACGGCAAGCACGTTGAGGTTGTTCGCCAGGGTGACTCCCTCTACATGCCTTCTAACTCCGAGCATGGCTGCATCCCCCTTGAGGATGACTCCCAACTCGTGGACTGCTTCACCCCTCAGCGTGAAGATTTCCTGAAGTAAGCATTGCTTCACCCGTGCGCCGCCTACGGACCGGTTGCGATGGCCTTCTTGTCACCGCTCTTACCGTAGGCGGCGCACGGTCCACATTCACTCAGTAATTTCTTCAACCGACCACATCCCACCAGGCAAAGGAATATAACTCATGCAGTCTTTGGACATTCGCCATGCACATGGCCCTGCAGATATCGCCCGCTTCACCACGGAGGAACTGCGCCAGGAATTCCTGGTGGAGAAGGTCTTCGTTCCCGGTGAAATTAAACTCACCTACACCTACCACGACCGTATGATCTTTGGCGGTGTCACTCCCACCGATGCTCCCCTTGAGATTGTCCTGGACAAGGAACTAGGTGTTGACTACTTCCTTGAAATCCGTGAAATGGGTGTTATCAACATTGGTGGCCCCGGATCCATTGAGATCGATGGTCAGCGCGAAGCAATGGTTAAGCAGGATGGCTTCTATATCGGTAAAGAAACCCGTCACGTGGTCTTCTCTTCTGATGATCCAGCCAACCCTGCTCGTTTCTACATTGCCAGCGCTCCCGCACACCAGAAGTACCCCAACGTGCGTATCAACATCGCTGACATCAAGCCCATCGAGACCGGCGAAGGTTTGACCCTTAACGAACGCAAGATCTACCAGTACGTGCATCCCAACGTATGCCAGTCCGCTCAACTCCAGATGGGTCTGACCATGCTGGCTCCCGGCTCTGCATGGAACACCATGCCCTGCCACACTCACGCACGTCGTATGGAAGCTTATGTCTACTTCGATATGGACGAAGAAGCACGTGTCTTCCACCTTATGGGTGAACCCGATGCCACCAAGCACCTCGTTATGGGCAACGATGACGCCGTTATCAGCCCCTCTTGGTCCATCCACTCTGGCGTAGGCACCTCCAACTACTCCTTCATTTGGGCTATGTGTGGTGAAAACAAGGCATACACCGACATGGATGTACTGCCCGCCAGCGCTCTCAAGTGATCGCATAGATCCTAGAACTACTGAGTAAAGCAACAGCGTTTACTCCCACTGAACGACAAAAGGATTCCATCGTGGCTTTTGACATGAAGAACTTCCGCCTTGACGGCAAGGTTGCCCTCGTGACCGGTGCCGTTTATGGCATTGGCTTTGAAATCGCTCGCGCATTGGCTGAAGCTGGTGCAACCATCGTCTTCAACGATCGCACCCAGGATGCTGTTGACCAGGGCCTTGCTAACTACAAGGAACTCGGCATCCAGGCGCATGGTTACGTCTTTGATGTGACCGATGAAGAAGCAGTTAACGCTGCTGTTGCGCGTATTAACGACGAGGTCGGCAGTGTCGACATTCTCGTGAACAATGCAGGCATCATCAAGCGTATCCCTATGGTTGAAATGAGCGCAGCCGACTGGCGCCAGGTCATTGACATTGACCTTACTGGTCCCTTCATTATGGCTAAGGCAGTTCTGCCTGCCATGATTGAGAAGAACTCCGGCAAGATCATCAACATCTGCTCCATGATGAGCGAACTTGGCCGTGAGACAGTGTCCGCGTATGCAGCAGCTAAGGGCGGTCTGAAGATGCTCACCCGCAACATCTGCTCCGAATACGGCGAGTACAACATCCAGTGTAATGGCATTGGCCCTGGCTACATTGCTACCCCTCAAACCGCGCCTCTGCGTGAAAAGCAGGCTGACGGCTCCCGTCACCCCTTTGACCAGTTCATCATTGCTAAGACCCCAGCCGCTCGTTGGGGCACCCCCGATGACCTCGCTGGCCCCGCAGTGTTCCTTGCATCTGAGGCTTCTGACTTCGTCAATGGCCACATTCTGTATGTAGATGGCGGTATCCTCGCCTACATTGGCAAGCAGCCCTGATCTCGCTAGCAGGAATTGATAGCTGAGCATCATGCTCTGCTTATCACTTACGTAAAAAATGGGTGTCCCCCGTGCCAACAAGCGCGGGGGACACCCATGTAGTTAAGCCATTCAGGGGAATCTGTGCTTCGGGAGGTGTCGGAAGCGGGGTGACTATAGCGTCGTTGCTGTAGGAGTCTTTGCGGTGCGAATGAATCGGTAGGTCAAGAGACAGATAGTGGCGCCCATCCAGGCGCAGCCAGCAACTACAAGGAAGCCGCCAAAAGAACCATTCCAGTCGACCATGGAGCCGGCAATGATGGACCCCATGCTCACGCCGATATTGCCCGCAGTCCCTAGCATAGTCAGGCCTTCAGTCAGACGTGATGGGGGAACCGTTACCTGAACAATGTTGTTTGCGCACGTCATCATAGGGGCGATTGCCATACCAGCGAACGTCATAGCAACGCATAACCACAATAGGGTGGGAGCCACAATGAAGAATGAGGCTCCTATAGCAAGAACAAAGACAGCAAAAGCAAACTGACGTCCTAGGGGCCAGCGCCAGGAACGGGAGCCGTACACCAAAGCGGCAGCCAGTGAACCAAAGCCCCAGGCGGCGAGTACCACCCCAGCCATTGACGGTTGGTGGAGTTCCTTGGCGAAAGCTACGACCGCCACATCGTTAGCGCCGAACATGGCTCCAAAGCCCATGAAGATGACAATCACAGACGTAACGGCGCTGTAACGGAAAATTGAGCGGTTGTCATTGCTCTGAGACGACGCGGTCAGTGAAGGACTTTCCTGCCGCATTATGGTTTTCTTCCCTAAACGACGCCGTTGGGTTGCCCGGGGATGGGCAGGAGGCTCAGTTTTTGTTTGCCCTAAGAACCACAAGCCACCACCAACCTGCATGACCAGGCACAAAATCCATCCACTCGTCACGTTGAGCATCGGTGCGGTGCACAGTGCTGTGGCAAGAACAGGGCCAATAATGAAGGCAACTTCATCGAAAGCTGCTTCAAGAGAAAAGGCTGTATGAATATGTTCTGGTTTGGATAGTACGGTGCTCCAGCGGGAACGTACTAGTGAACCGAGCGAGCCGGAAAAACCGCCGGCGATGGAAATAAAGAGCATAAGTAGTGGCTCGGGGGCTTTCATGAGAGTGGCAATAATGGCTCCACTAAGGCCCAATGCAGAAATGAGGATCGCTGGAATCATTACCGCGGATTGACCTTGTCGGTCTACTCTGCGCGCAAGGAGTGGTGCGCCGATTGCTGTGGCGATGACGGCCACACCACTGACTCTGCCTGCCGCTGAATATGAACCATATACATGCTGAACAGCCAAGATGGTTGAGATTCCCATCATGGACATGGGGAAACGCGCAACCAGCCCGGCGGCTGAGAAGTTCAGCGCGCCGGGCGTGGAAAGAATTGTGCGGTACTGAGACCCCATACGCCCCTATCGGGTAATGGAAGAGACGGAATCGCGGTTGATGACGAATCCTTGGCCGGTGACCTGGCTCCAGCAGCGAGCGCCGTCTTCAGATGCGGTACACACCATTGAACCATTCTTCGCAGATGAACCGTAGTTCAGGGTGGTACCAACTTGAGAAAACGCCGTATTGCAGTCGCCGATAGCGGTTCCTTCTTCAGCGATGCCTGCTGAGAATGGCGCAGCACTGCTGGTGCAGCCGGGGCCCTGCGCAGTGAAGTTGTGTTGAGCGATGGTGCAGGTGGCCTGGTTGTCTGAAAGATGGCAAGTAATGTTGCCAGAAGGCATCGTGAAACTATCCATTGTCACGGCATCGGCCGGTGCAGGTGCCACTGTGGGTTTGTTTGTGGCAGTGGGGGATGGTGTAGGCGTGAGAAGAGTAGTTGCCTCCTGTGTGGCCTGTTCACTAGGAGCAGTATTAGCGTCGTCGGAGACCGCTACACTCGCTTCGGTACTAGCCGCAGGGGCATTCGCTTCGGTAGTGGATTCATCGCTACGGCCGAGGATAGCGATGAGGCCGCCAATGATGATGGCCAAGATAATGACTAGTACGGCGAGAATCACCCACAGTAGCGTCTTCTTGGACTTTTTTTCCTCGCCAGCGACGGGCTGAACTAGAGGAGGAACCTGCCTACTTTGCCACTGCGTTGGCTGTAAAAGAGCGGAAGGGTTATTAATTCCGTCGGTTGCAGCATTAGGAAGAACGGTGGTGGGAACAGACTGAGTAAGCGGAACTGAACTCACACCAGGAGCGGAACCAACCGCGGCATTTGAAGAACCAACCGGTGCGGGACCAGTAACAGGGGTGGAGGCGGCAACGGGAACACTGTGCTCCCATTGGCCAGCAGGGAGTGCATTGGGAGAATGCTGAACTGGCTCGTGAGTGTTCCACTGTCCGGCAGGAACAGGGCCGGTTTGAGCGTTGGTAGCGGTATCAGCGGCTACCGTAGCGTCAGTGACGGTGCTGCCGATCCTGGCAGCCTCTGTCTGAGAGGCAGTGGAGGGCTCAACGGGGCTCATCGTCTCGGTGACGGCCAGATCCGCTTGAGCGAATTGCTCAGCAAAAGGAGTGGTGGACATGACCACTGTTTCCTGAGAAACACCGTCATTGTGAACTACGGTGGGCTGCTCGGGGATGGGTGCGTCAGCAAAACCGGAATGTTCGGCCTGCGTGGCAGGAGGCTCGTTGACTATAACCTGCTCAACTGGCTGGTCAACGGTTGGCTCAACCACGGGCTTGTTAGCCGCGGATGTGTCACTAGAGGCAAGCACAGCCTCAGTAGAGGCGGCACCAGCGCTGGCCAGGCCAGCAGCCTGAGGTGAGTGTGCGGTGTGGGAAGAAAGGACAGATGAGGATTCTTCTTCCGTAGACTGCGAGTTATGTGTGTCCTGGGCACTATTGCCAAAAACAGCAGCAGTTCCAGCGCTCATACCGATGCCAGCGGCGCCGGCCTGCACCGAAGCATCAGGGGTAGACGGGGTGGCGGCGCTGCGAGCGCGCAAAGCAGCATTAATGTCAGGTTCGCCAAGGCTGCCCAACCACTCAAGAAGAGCAGGGTAGGTGGAAGGGTTCGATGCAATAGCAGCACGCAACTCAGGGTGATCTTGAGCAAGCACATGAAGATCGGTCAGCGGAGTGCTGGGATCTTTGGCCTTTGCTAACAAATCATCGGATGAGGGCATGAGGAATCCTTTACATGATTAATTGCCTTAAGGCAGAGCCTACTCGTTCTAGCTCAATGGGGAGGGCTAACCATTGCTGTTCATTGCTCAATGTCCAGCCATAGGCAACAATGAGAGCATGAATGCGCATGCGGATGAAACTGCTCCCTCACCCACCCAGGAAACTAACCTTGTGGTGGATTTTTGCGGAGAGATCTACACGGTTAATCCGCAAGATACCTTCGTCATCGGCCGAGGTGGAGATCTTGACGTGGATGATAATCCCTATCTCCACCGTCGCTTTTTGGTCTTGTCTAATCATGATTCACTCTGGTGGATCAGTAATGAGGGCTCCCGCATCTCCGCTACGTTGACCGACGGTGAGGCACTTGTTCAGTCCCGTCTGGCACCAGGTGCATCTATGCCTCTTGTCTTTCCCCGAGTGGTTCTCACCTTCAGCGCAGGCCCCACCACCTATGAAGTGGACCTTATGCCTTCAGGTGCACATT
This sequence comes from Actinomyces vulturis, assembly GCF_001687305.1. Lineage (GTDB taxonomy): Bacteria > Actinomycetota > Actinomycetes > Actinomycetales > Actinomycetaceae > Actinomyces > Actinomyces vulturis. The sequence continues at coordinate 410,999 of NZ_KV700385.1, read as the reverse complement.
TCACATCCGTTGAGGGGGGCAGTATGCCCACCGGCACCGCCACGATTGGTGTCAGTCCCCTCACCCGTACCCAATTTCTTCTCGTCCTAGCATTAGCTGAACCTGTTCTCAAACGCGTGGGAACCGGCACTGCTGCCATTCCGTCTTCTGCACAAGCAGCTGAGCGTCTAGGGTGGCCTTTGACCACTTTCAACCGCAAACTTGATGCTGTTTGCGACAAACTTGACCGCTCCGGCGTCAAAGGGCTGCGCGGAGGACGCGGAGGAGCAGCACTCAATCGCCGCACTGCCCTGGTGGAACACGCTGTATCCACACTGATGGTCACCGCAGATGACCTCCATCTCCTCGATGATGAAGCAAAGGCCCGCCGTGACCTTGCCCAGTAACACCAGCCCCATCATCCCCGATGAAACCCCTGAGGGTGCTGATCCTCAGCAAACGCTCCATGATGAAGAAGTAGAGTATGTTCGAGAGTCAATTGGCCCAAGCGCACTCCCTGAGCAACAGACTTCTTCTGCGAATTTACGCCCCGAAGTGGCGCAACCCGGCGAATCCACCATCGCCATCACCAGTGCGTCACGCAATGATGGTGCAGGTTTTTCCACCCCCACTGTAACCACTCAGACCGGTGTTCTCTCCGCCATGCCTGCAATCAACTCTGAGGCAAATGCTCTTGCGGTATCCCCATACGGAACTCCACTTACCGCACCCACCGCCTGCTCTTCTTCCTCGGGAGAGTCAGCACACTCTACGCACTCTCCATCGACGGCTACCTATCCAGATGGCCAGAGCCAAGAAAATAATGAGGTGAGTGGGAGCAAGAAACGTAAGCCACGTCGTCGAGGGATTACCGTCCTGGCAGTTCTCGTTATCGTCATGATCATCTTAGGCCTGGGTTACGTGGTGGCCGAAAACTCCGCACGTCACCGCATCGAGCAGGCCGTGTGGAACGCACTTCCAGGCCTTAGTAAAGACGCTAAAGTCACTATGCCCTCTCCACTCATTCCCGAACTATTCGACGATGAAATCTCCTCTATCGTCGTGGACGGCTCAACTCTGGTCCTCACCGGTGATAGCGGGACATCCATGACGCTTGAGCACCCCCACATCGAACTGACCTCCCTGTCAACCCAGAGGCCTCACGTCGCTCAAACTCTCAACGTCACCGCAGTGGTTCCCTGGAGCGTGGTCGAAGATACGGCATCACGTGAACACCCCATGCTTCCCGGAGTTACCTTCACCCCTACCCAGGATGGAACCGTTTGGGCAATGACCCCTATTAAAGATTCCGGTCTGGAACTGCGTCCTTCGGTGACTGAGAACAACATGATTCACCTGGCGATCGTCTCGGCTAAACTAGACGGCTACATCATCCCTATCGAACTTGCTCTGGACTACATCGGTATGGAAGATAGCGGCCTAAATGTGGACATGAGCATGCTTCCCGAAGGAACTCACGTGACCAACGTGAGTGTGGGTGACGACGGTATGCACGTCGTTATTGAAGGCAGCAACCTTGACCTCGATTCTCTAAATTAACTTCCCCTTCACCCGTCACTGAGTTCTCTTCTGAGAGCGACACACTGACCCTCACCCACGAACCGACTCCACGGATAAGAAAAGACCCTCTATGACTGACTCAGAAGCACCCACGAGTTTTCCTCCTCAGCGTCACACCCGTCAGGATGCCGAACAGATCGACGTGGCTCGTGCATCCGCTTTACTGAGCCGAGTGGGCTCCATCTTTTCCTCACGCGTGGTGGGCCAGGAAATTCTTCGTGTCTCCATGGTCTCTACTCTCTTGGCAGGTGGGCACATCCTTATCGAATCAGTCCCCGGCCTAGCCAAAACCACTGCAGCCCAGACCCTGGCCCAGGCAGTGTCTGGCTCTTTCCACCGCATCCAGTGCACCCCGGATCTCATGCCCAATGACATTGTGGGCACACAAATTTTCAACTATCAGACTGGACAACTATCCACTCAACTTGGTCCTGTCCACGCTAACATCGTGCTTCTGGACGAAATCAATCGTTCTTCTGCCAAAACACAATCCGCCATGCTTGAAGCTATGGCAGAAAAGCAGACGTCTATTGGTGGCGTGGTTTATAAACTTCCTGATCCCTTCATGGTTTTAGCCACTCAGAATCCCATCGAAGAAGAAGGTACTTACGTGCTTCCCGAAGCGCAGATGGACCGCTTTCTGATGAAGGAGGTTATTTCCTACCCCCAGCCTGAGCATGAGGTGGAAATCCTCAACCGTATTTGTACTGGCGTTTTTAATGAACCCGTCTCCGCCAGCCCCATTACCACTGACGACGTGCGCTGGCTTTCCGCTCAAGCGGACCGTGTATATGTCTCCACCGTGATGAAGCAATACATTGTGGCCCTGGTGAATACCACCCGCGGGGGTGGCCCTCGTCCTGTCCCAGGCCTTAAGCAACTTATCCGGGTGGGTGTATCACCTCGTGGTGCTATTGCCCTGATGCGTGTAGCCCAGTCTGTGGCACTCCAAGCTGGACGCACCTTCGTCACTCCTGATGACGTGGCCTACGCTCGTTACGCCGTACTGCGTCACCGTATTGTGCGTACCTACGATGCTATTGCTGATGACATTGCTCCCGAAGCACTGATTGATTCTGTCTTCCAGGCAGTACCGGTTCCGTGAATCCATCACTACCCACTCCGCATAACCAAGGAACTACGGAGGTTCCGCGCCTGAGCGATTCCTATCTCTCTCAGGTTCGGGCTCATGTGAGTCTGCCTGCTCTGCGCCGCGCTCGTGGGATTCTTCCTGGCGCTCACGAATCGCACCTGGTGGGCCGCGGCCATGACTTTGACGAACTCACCGAGTATCGCCCAGGTGACGAGGTTAGCGATATTGACTGGCTTGCCTCCGCTCGTAGCGGTCAGCCTGTCATTAAACGTTTTGTTCGCCAGAGCACTTCCGACATCGTTCTCATTGTTGATACGGGTCAATCCATGGCTGCCGATGCTCCTTCTGGTGAGTCCAAAGCACGCATCGCTGTACTTAGCGCAGCCATCGTGGCCTATGTGGCTCATTCTCGCGGTGATGCGGTAGGCATGGTGGCGGGGGACAGTCAACGCATGGAGAACTTCCCTGTGCGTAGCGGTGATGCCTGGATCAACATGCTCTGCCACCGCATGAACGCGATGATTACTCTTGATGCACCGCCGTCGAACGTGGGAGGCGTTCTTGAACGTGCACGCCGAGTCGTTTCCGGTAGGGCATTGTGCATTCTCATCACCGACGAAACTCATCCGGGTCCTGAAGATATTCAGGGACTCAAACGACTATCGGCCCGCCATGATGTGGCTGTCATCCACTGTGATGACGCTAATCTACTTGATCCTCACCAAGCCGGAGCATGGGCGATGGACATTGATGACGATGTGCCTGAATTTCTCAACTCCAACCAGGACTTGGCGCAGACTATGGCATTGATAGCACAGCAGCGTCGTCTTGAGGTGGACTCAGTGGTTCAGCGCTACGCCCTGGGCAGTGCTCACGTGCGGGGTACACAGACCATCATGACGGATTTGTCTTCGCTATCTGAGCGTCCAACAATGGCCAAGACTCGGCGTCGCTTGGCTGATAATACGCAGCAAGAATCTATGGGAGGTCAGTGCTGATGCATCCCCCCGTTCTCATGCCTGTCTGGCTCATTCTTATTGTGGTGGGCCTGATTATCGCCATGGTGGCTTGGTACGTGTTTGTTTTTACTTGGACTCGGGCTGATAACCGCATCGCTATCGATGACATTCCTCTGGAACCTGCGCAGCGCGCGGTGTGGCTGAGCAAAATCGATGCTTTGCAAGAGCGTGCCATCAATGGAGACATTAGTCTGCGTCAGCTGCACGTCGAACTTGCTGCCGTGATGCGCGGTTACGCTTCCGCCCGCGCGGGGCGTGACTTGTCCTCATGTACTGTGCGTGATCTTCTTGATCAAGCCCGTACCACCGGCCCGCTGAGTATTAGTTCACGACTTCGTGCCGTGCTGTGGGCTGGGCGCCCTCTTGATGAGAACCCATTGGGCCGTGTGGGTGAACTGCTTGCCCTGTTCGAGCAACCCAGTTTTGACCGCGACCCACGTGGTGCCATCACCACCTCCTGTTCTATGGCCCGGGAGGTGATACACCGATGATGTATCCCTGGATACTTGTCCTCGTTGCTCTTGCTATTTCGGTGACTACTTTGGTGGTCTTGCTTTCGCACAAGACTTCCGTCTCCTCCTCTCATCTTGATCGACGCCGAGTGGCTCATACCCGTGATCTGCTCGCTTCCTTGCAAGTCAAGACTGTAGTGCGCCGCAGGCGCGTGGTGATGGCGGTCTTGAGCCTCATGGCTGCCTTGAGTGTAATGATGGCTGGCGTTATTGCTGCGCGTCCGGTCAAGATTTCTACTGCTTCGACGGCTCTTTCCAGTCGAGACATTGTGCTGTGCATGGACGTCTCGACTTCGATGATCGCTATTGACGAGAAGGTTTTGGGTGCTTACCGCTCACTGTTGGATTCCTTCCATGGAGAACGTGTGGCACTTGTTGTATGGAACTCCACGGCGCAAACCGTGGTGCCTTTGACTGACGATTACGACTTGTTAAGAAAAGAACTTGGCACCATCGAAGATGCCTTGAGTTTTGACCCTTACCGCGCCACCTATCAGGACAAAATTAACTATGACAAGACTTTTGCCGGAACACTAGACTCCTCGGTCTATGGTTCTTCCCTTGCCGGCGATGGTTTAGCTGCTTGCACGATGCTCTTTGATCATCAGGCCACTGACCGCTCACGCTCCATCATCCTGTCTACTGATAACGTGGTTATGGATCCCTACGACGTGCAACTGGTTAGCCTCGAAGCAGCTGCCGATGAAGCCTCCAAACGCGACATACGCTTGTATGCCCTTTACGGTTATGACCCAGCCAGCGCCGATGATGCTGGCGGACCGGATGGTCTGCAACGAGCCAAAGATGAACTCCTTGAGGTGATTCGCTCCCACGACGGCATGTTCTACAACCTCGAAGACCCTGATGTTGCCCACACCATTGTTGATGACGTGAATGCTGACCAGGCTGAAGAACTTGGTGTAGATGAAGAATCTATCCGTGACGATGACCCCACCAGTGCTGTGGTCCTTCTTGCCCTGTCCGTGGCTGTCCTTCTGGGACTCGGGGCGGTGATCCGCTCATGATCCACCTCAATCCGATTTTCTCGTGGTGGATTGTCATCCTCTGGTTACTCGGAGGAAGCCTCCTCTTGCTGTGGTGGTGGCTTCGACTGGGTGGAATCGCACGCATCGGTCGGCGCTCCACTGGGCGGAAGGGAATGCGCAGTTTTCTACCGCGCAGAAGCCAATCAGTACGCCAATCGTCTGCTGATAGTTCAGGGCGAGTCAACCATGCTTCGGTTCGTCGAGCCCCCTACCGCCGAACCGCAATCCGTCGCATTCTTATGGTTCTGGTTGTGGGTCTCATGCTCGCGGGTCCTAGTGTGCCGGTCGAAGGGAAAACGGCGATCAGCACCGTGGATGTGTTCTTCGTTGTGGACCGCACGGGGTCCATGTCCGCTACTGACGGACCTGATGGCGACATGCGCCTGCAACAGGTGCGTCAGGATATGCACGCCATTCTCGATTACTACCCAGATGCTCGCTTTAGCGTTATCTCCCTGGACTCCCAGGGGCGCCGCGATATCCCGCTCACCCAAGATCGCTACAGCGTAGAAACCTGGGTCGATGCCTTGGTTCCTGAGGTGACAGAACGTTCCCAAGGCTCATCCCTCGACCGCGTTCTTCCCGTACTGACTGAATGGCTCGAACAAGCACAAGTTGATGATCCGCAAGATGTTCGCGTGTTCTACATCCTCAGCGATGGCGAACCCACCGATGATGGAACCGGAAGCCAACAAGCCTCCGAATCAGGCACCTCATGGAGCGGACTCGAGCAGTACATCACCGCAGGAGCTGTGCTCGGCTACGGCACCATCGAAGGTGCCACCATGCACGAATTCCGTTCCACGGACACCCTTGATTCCATGAGCAAGAACCCTCTGATCATGGACCCTGAGACGGGTAAGCCTGCCGTCTCGCGAGCAAACTTCACGATTCTAAGCAGTATTGCCGAAGATCTCGATGTACCGCTCGTTGAGCGCTCAGCCGGCGGCGATGAGGCGCAATTCACCAGCGGACTTGATGTCCACGGTGAAATTTCCGACGCCAAAAAAAATGTCCGAATTGACCACATCGTGGTGTGGCCACTGGCCTACGTGATGATCGGCCTTGGATTGTGGGAGTTGGCGTGGAGCGTGAAACAGTCCGGGGTGCTGCGCCGGTTCGCCCAGTATGGAAGGAGGAAGTAATGGCAAAGAAAAAGGTTCCCTCTCAGATTCCTTTGGCCAATGCTGATGCTTCTCAGCATGATCTCCTTCCTCCCACTGGTTCCTTCTCCGTAGCACCTTCTGAGGGTGAAGATCCTCGCCTCAAGGCCATACGTTTAGCTCGCCGGAAGAGTCTTCTGCTGTGGTCCACCCCGATTGTTTTCCTTGTCCTGCTGTTTACGGTGTGGCTCGGCGCAGTTAACGTGTTGACGTTCATGGGACGTCACCAAGCTATTGACGGTGATCACCACAAGTCTGCCGGCTACTTCGATGAAGTAGCTGACATTAATCCCATTCTTGAGCAGTGGCGCGTGCACTTTAATCAGGGCACGATGCAGGCCATCCTGGGCAATAACGAGGATGCCGAACGTTACCTGCGCCAAGCACTCCATGAAGCCCCCGGCGCTGACATGGTTGCCACCGATGACGGCGAGGTAAAAAACCCTTACTCACCTGAGTGCATGATTCGCGGCAACCTTCTGGCCGTTGTGGTTTCACAAGGCACTATCGATCTCGAGAGCGATGAGGGTATCGATCAAGCCCTCGAACTTCTCGACGGATGCCCGCTTCCGCAGAGTTCGGATGATGAAGAATCCTCAGACGAATCATCCCCGCAGCCCTCTGATGGCAGTACCTCTGGCTCGCAGGATGATGAGGAATCCGATAGTGAATCCTCACCTAGCCCGGATCCGCAGCAGTCGCCCTCACCTGATCCGAATGCCTCGCCCACGTCCTCTTCTCAGAGCGACGCCGACCAGTCACCGTCTCCCAGTCCCTCACCGTCTCCGGATCCCAATGACCCCATGGAGAAATTGCGTAAGCGCAATGAGGAAGCCAACGGGAATACGAACGGTGATCGGGAATCGTCAGTGAGTGGCGATAACGGGAAACGCTGGTAACGCGCGCACTGTCAAGGCTGAGAGTTACAAATGAGTGAGCGTGGTCAGCAATGTTGTTCCAAAAGCTGTATTGCACGGAGCAGACGCTTGCGCCTGGGTGTGAAGATTCATGGCCAATGCACTGTAGTCAGCAACGTCTCGTCCTTGGCGTTCACAATCTTCCGTGAACCATCGATAGGTGGTGTTCGCATCTGCTTCCGGATGATGCTGGCAAGCAACGAATGACCCCTGGCGCCACAGGTGAATGGGGCATGTTGCTGAGGAGGCGAGAAGAGTGGCTTGCGCTGGAAGGTGGACCACGGCGTCGTGATGAGAAACAGCGACGTTCCACAGAACGTGGTTGGCGTGAGCGGCTTGCTGAGCGGCTGCGCAGGCAGGTCCCACATAGGGGTCGTCTAGTGCTGCATGAGTGAGGGTGAGTGATGTCAGGCCCTCTTCACCCATACCCTCAGCAGGAACCTCGGTGGTGCCGCCGAATGCTTCAGCGCCAATTTGTGCGCCCAAACAAATGCCGAGTATCGGATGGTTATTCTCCACAGCCTCAACAATGAGAGCGCGAAGCGGTGCCATCCACGGCAGGTCGGAATGGGCACTCATTGTGCCACCCAAAATAACGATTGGGCCGCGGCAGTCTGACAATGATGGGACGCTCTGAGCGTTTGACAGCGCGGTGATGGAATAGGACAGGCCTATCTTTTCAATCCACGATGGAATTAATCCTGCATCAACTGTGGGGTCAGGTTGAAGAATCTTCACCACGCTCATGTGTACTCACGGTCTTAGTGCGCCACGGGGCAGCGTAAGGCAGAGCGCTGTTCGCTAATGCCTTGGGCGCGGTAGGCCTCATGAATCATCGATTGTGGCATGGTCGAATGGTCAACAGCGGGCACATCGTGGTCAGAGATCTCAGCCCCCACTGCACGGAGGACATAAGTGTCAAGCATGCGTAAGTACATGGCCCGTTCGTGAATCTGTGTGGGAACAGTGTTACCGCCTAAGACGGTGGCCTGGATGAGGTTCACTAGGGTGTCAACGTTTTGGTCAGGAATCTGTTTGGCATCTATAGCGTCTTTGAGGATCGCACGTAGAAGGTCCGCGATCCTGCCGCCGTGTGATCGTAAGTGCCCAGCAGTATCGCGGGAAACAGACTCGCTCAGGCGTACATGAGCGGGGAAATGGAAGCGAGGGGTCATCAGTGCTTGCTCACGCACGTACACGCGTAGGCGATCTACGGGATCCTCAATGCCTTGGAGTGCATTGGCTAAGGTCGTGGCGTAACGCTGGGTTTCATCATCAATGAAGGCCAAGAGAAGGTCTTCTTTATCTGCCACGTGGTTATAGACGGCGGTACGGCCCACTCCGGCTCGGGCAGCAACATCAGAGAGTGTGATCTTGTCGAAACTCCGCTCGCTCAACAGGCTCGCTAAGGCATGGAAAAGTGCGGTGCGAGTGCGTTGGCGATGTTCAGCCAGATTGTTTCCAGAGATTTTGGGCATGAGACCACCCTACAACCATCATGACGAATTTCAAAGATTCGTCATGATGTATTCGACGATTGGATAGTCCGGTTCCAACCAATTCACAGACAGGGCCTCTGAGATAGGTAACCAGCGCAGTTCACTGTGAGAAGTCCACTCAGGATTCGTAATGGCGTCTGAATTGTTGTGATGATGATGAGTTTGATGGATGGAAAGTGTGGGGGTGAGGGGTGTGGTTGTCTGGGAAGGGATCTTAGGGGAGGAGAGGGACAATGAGGTGATGGCGGCAGCCCTGCTTGGCGTCTTGGCGATATGAGTGGGGGCGCTGAGTGATGGTGAGGTGAGGGGCAACGTGGTAGGGGATGGTGGGATCAGGGAGGCGGAGTGGCAAAGCCAGACAAACATCCGCAGATTATTGATTAGCGGCCACGCGCCGTCAGGTGTGTGTGGCGCTTTGATCCAGCGTCCCATGGTGACAGTCAGGGAGAGTTCTTCCATGAGTTCACGGCAAAGAGCCTTGGCGGGGCTTTCTCCGTGCTCAACTTTTCCGCCGGGGAACTCGTAACGGCCTGCGAGATGTTCAGGGTAAGAGCGGCGAGCAGCAATGAGGTGTGTGGGAGTGTCGAGGCTGTCAACGAGGCAAGCACCTACGACGTAGCGAGCATCGTCAAGGAACGTTGACGGGCGCTCAAGAGGATGCTTGATGGGCTGCTCGGGAAAGAGATTAACGAGTTTGTCAGTGTGATGATTGGTGACGTGTTGAGTGGGTTTTGTGGCGGGCGCTTGAAGGGGGCGCTTAGTGGAATTTCCGGTGGAGTGCTCTGCCGGATTTTTCGTGGACTGCTCAGGGTGCAGCGGGGCTTTGAGGTTGGACACGTGGCCAGCGTAGTCGCGATAAGTAAGGTGGTGCAGATGAGGTTGGGGTGGGGGCCGCATCCGCGGCCCCCACCCCAACGAATCTATGCTTCATCGCATTGGGTGAAGCATGACGCTCTTACCCCTCACGCAAGAGCGCATGTCTGTTATGTGCCGGTGTGAAAAGTAACCGTTTAGTTCTGCGCTTTGCGGCGGCTGACCATTAGTGCGGTGCCACCAACAATGGCTGCACCGGCAATCAGTGCCAATGCGCCGTCAGCACCAGTCTGAGCAAGGGCGCCGCGCTGCTGGGAGGAACTCTTGGGCTGCGAAACTGACTGAGTGTCATCTTTCTCAGAGGGAGTGCCTGCAGAGGTGGTTGAGGTTTTGCTGGTTGCTTCAGTGGTGGGGGTTGATGGAGCTGAGGGGCTCGTGGTGCTCTCATCGCCAGGTTGTTCGGGTGCTACGGGAGCGGGAGCGGGCTCAGGGGTGGGGCTGGGGCTGATGTTTGTACCCTCGTCCTCGTCGCCGTGATGATCGTTATCGCCTTCATCGCCATGGTTGTCGGCGTCAACGATGTAAATCATTCCCTTGGTGCCTTCCGCGAGGACGGAATTGTCAGAGGGAGTAATTCCGGGAGTTTCGCGAATGAACGCATCAAAGGAGGCAACGCGAGGACGGAAATCGCCGTGGTGGGGCTGCAAGGTGGTGGTCACTTCAATGGTGAGGACTAATTCCTCGCCAGCATTGAGGTCGATAAGGCCGTCATAGGCGTTACCGAAACGTGCAATACCGAAGTTCAAGCCTGTTGAGGGGGCGTCTTCGGCTTCGTCGTGATCATCGTGGGTAGCCCCATCGTGGTCATGGTGGTCCCCGTCGTGATCGTGTCCGTGGCCATGCTCGTGGTCGTGGTCGTGGTCACTTACGGGAATTTCTTCGTCGCGGCCATCAACCCAGGCGGGGCACTGTGCGGTAGAGGAATCGGCGCAACGGACCGAGTATCGGGTGCTTCCGTCAACTTCGGGTAGCACTAAATAGACGCCAGAAACATGGGCATCATGGATGTCTTTGTCGCTCTTATTTGCATAAGTAACGGTGTAAGTCCGCTTATCGCCGGAGTGGATGTCTTTGACGTCTTGGGTGACAGCAGTGGCTAACTCGGCGATTTGAGTGGGCTTGACTTCAGAAGGGTCAGGGGCGCCGGTGCCATTGACTGTGGTGTTGAGGACCATGCCGTTAGGGTCCAGCTGCTGTGCTGCTAGTTGCGGGTCGGCTTCAAGGTAAGAAGCATCGACGCCGGAAAGAAAGAAACTCTGTTTGCCTGGCTGGGTAAAGGTGCCATGGATCTCCAGATCCCACCCGGCATATTCACGCAAGGTGTACGGGGAAATCATGATCTGTTGGTAAGTGGTGCCCGCAATTTCGAAACCTTCACCGTTTTTGAGAGTTTCTGTGGGGTGGTTACTGCAGGCTTTACCTTCACCTAGACCTAAACGGTCATTGCATTGCCAGGTAATGGAATCAATGGTGATTCCTGGAGTGACACCAAAGACCACCATTCCAGAAGCGAGGTATTCCTTTTGTTCGGATTCGTGAACAGCATCAGGATTATCTAGATCAACGTCGTGGTTCTCGTAGATTTCAGCGGCTATGGTGAAATCGCTGCCAGTGGCTGCATATTCCGGGGCTCCGCCTAGATGCATGTTAGCGGTCCAACGGTCATCGTTGGAGATGATGCGCGTTCCTGCGCCGTCATCGTTGGGGCCAACGTTGACGGCGTGAGCGGCGACGGGGCTCAACGTGAGAAAAGCGGTTGCAGCGATGGCTGCAAGGCGCTTTCCTGTGGTCAAGACGTGAGGTGAACGTGCCATGGGCACACTCCTGACTGTGTCCTAGTGGTGGAGGGCGACGGCATCATCGTGGCGTGATGCTCGCTTATGATAATCATTCTCACCGTAGCATGGGAATCATTCTCAATTCAAATAGCGAACTCTTGCACCGCAACTCTTCTCATGCGTATTGCCTACGGCCACGATGAGGTGATGTGTCGCTATCAGTGACAAGACAGATGAAGGGGCTTTATGTGCTCTTTCATGACGCGAAGTTCTTGCATATACGCTCCTTCCCCCTCCCACGATTTTCCTGCTCCCAATCTCGATGAGGTAGTGAGTGTGACAGTGAAAGCAGAAGATCATGGTGGGAGAAAGCGAGCAGGGAGCCGTGCATTATTAGAAACGTAAATGAGCTTCCCGGGAAAGATCGGCAGCCTCAGGCTTAACTCGCTTGGACCCAGTCACTAATTTATGAATGCCCCACATTCCCAGGAATACGGGCAACCCAATATAGGACATGGCGATTCCAGTGAAATTCGCGTGAATAATCGCTTCGTAGTTTTGCCCAAGCACTACAATGACGCACAGCAGTAGGGCAAGTAATGGGCCGAAGGGGAACCAGCGTGCAGCGAATGGCAACTCATTCACATGGTGGCCCTGGGCAATGAAGGCACGGCGGAAGTTGTAATGCGACCAGGCGATACCTAGCCAGGCAATGAATCCGGACAAGCCAGAAATATTTACTAGCCACTCGTAAGCCTTACCGTCACCAATGAGGGACGTGGCGAAGCAGGCCAGCCCCACGAACGTTGTTGCCAAGAGTGAATAGACGGGAATACCCCGTGGATTGACGCGACCAAAAATTGCTGGAGCAATTCCTTCGTGGGCCAGCGCATAAAGCATACGAGTTGAGGCGTAAAGGCCAGAGTTACCCGCTGACAAAATCGACGTCAGGATTACTGCATTCATCACGGTGGCTGCAGCAAGAATGCCAGCATTTTTAAACACCATAGTGAAGGGGGAAATGGCAATGGCATCAACGTCTGAGGCTAAAAGGTTTGGGTCGGTGTAGGGGATGAGAAAGCCGATTACCGCAATTGCACCTACATAAAACAGCATGATTCGGTAGAAAACCGTGTGAATTGCGCGAGGAATGTCCTTCTCAGGATTTTTTGACTCGCCTGCAGCGACTCCAACTAATTCGGTTCCTTGGAAACTGAACCCTGCGATCATGAAGACTGCGAGAATACCTGCGCCACCGTTGACGAAAGGAGCATCGCCTGTAGTCCAGTTGCTAAACCCAGGGGAGTGACCACCAAGAATTCCTACGATCATGGCGACACCAACGATTAAGAATACGATCACCGTGACAACCTTGATGGCTGCGAACCAGAACTCACCTTCTCCAAAGGCACGCGCAGAGAGGTAGTTCAGGGTAAAAAGAATTGTGAGGAACAGGGCGGACCAGATCCAACTTGGTGTATTTGGTAGCCAGTACTTCATGACCAATGCGGCGGCAACAAGTTCAGCAGCTACCGTAATAGCCCAGTTAAACCAGTAGTTCCAGCCGATAGCAAAACCAAAAGAGGGGGAGACGAATCGGCTGGCATATGTCTGAAAAGAACCTGCTACGGGGATATATGCGGCCATCTCACCTAAAGATTGCATGAGCAGGAAAACCATGCATCCGATTAACGTATAGGCCAGAAGCGCGCCGCCTGGGCCTGCTTGTGAAATTGTTGCACCGGAGGCTACGAATAGGCCTGTTCCGATTGAGCCACCGATTGCAATCATCATGAGATGACGGGCTTTCAGGCCGCGCTGTAACTGATGTTGATGGTGGGCGACAATTGCCTCGTAGTCACCTGAGTGTGAGGGTGTGACATTGTCGGATTGATCTGAACTCAACGCTCCGCTCTTCTTGTTCGCGATGATGGCACCACCTTGTGCATCTGCTGAGTTATTGCGGGGGGAAGGCGTAGTAGTAAGCGGTGAATGATGCTCAGAAGGTAGTTGTGCGTAAATCTCAGGGCGCTGTTCGCGCGGTGTGCGTTGCCTAGACATGATCACCTTTCTTGACGCAGTGTTGTCTCGATGTGCGCGCATTACTGCGCGACGGAAGATGGGACTGCATTGTCCACATCACCTTGTTAGGGTGTGCGAGTCTAGGTGTCGTCGCGGAGTGGACGTGGTAGTCCCTCAATATGAGAACGGTGTCACGTTCTGGCTGATCTCGCAGCTGGAAAAAACTTAAAGATGGCAGATGTCCTGAAAATTAAGCAAGTATTGATCGACGATCATGCTTGCGATCAATAACGTCGGTAAGATTCTTTACTGGTGCGTCGATTAATATGCTGACAACGGTAAGCGGTGGACGTGCAGATAACGGTGAAAGAAGTAAAGGTATGCAACTGCGATCGCGGTCGTGGCAGCCACTTCATGAAAAACCGCGCGATGGCGCGCGAGCTTTAGTTGAGTTGTCACTGTTTATGGGGGCTGCAGTAGTGATCGGGGCGGTCACCGGCTGTGTCTCTGTCTCGTTTCTTCTCTTGCTGCGCTTTCTCGGAGAACGTCGCGTCCTGGTGATGCAGTGGGCGCATGAAGGGACCTGGGTGCAAGGGATCCTTGTGGTGCTGATCGTAGCTGTGATGGCTGCCCTGGCGGCTGCGATGGTGAAACACTTGTCGCCTGAAGCGGAGGGGAGTGGTATCCCGCGTGTTGAGGCAATTGCTACTCATCACATGGAGCCCGGGCCTGCGCGTATTTTGCCCATTAAATATCTTGGAGGTTTGTTATCGATTGGCGCGGGTTTAGCTCTTGGTCGTGAAGGACCTTCGGTTCAGATGGGCGCCACGATTGCGGGGATTGGCTCAAAAGTTTTTCGACGTCCCCCAGAGGAAATGCGCACCTTGATTGCCGCTGGGGCTGCGGCAGGGCTAGCGACTGCTTTCAACGCGCCGATTGCTGGAGCAATTTTTGTGTTAGAAGAACTTCTCAAGCGATTCGATACAAAAACAACAATGGCGACACTTACGGCTTCCGCTTCTGCATTCGCAGTGGCACAACTATTCGTGGATAGCAACGAGTTATCTGTTGCTCCGCTACGACAGCCACGCCTGGAAGACGCCGCTGGTTACGTTGTTGTGGGCATCGTTGTTGGTCTTTTAGCGGTCGCTTACAACTCTGCGATCATGGGGGCATTACGCTTCGTTGACCGTAGCCGAGTTCCTGTCGAATTACGCGCAGCGTTTATTGGCGGGGTTGTTGCTTTAGTGGGGATGCAGGCTCCTCATCTCATTGGTGGCGGTGAGCCTTTGACGTCACGCATACTTCACGATGATTTTCTACTTTCCGCTATTGTTATCATTCTTGTTTTGCGTTTTGCTTTGGGAGCATTGTCGTACGCTGCCCTAACACCCGGTGGTCTTTTCGCTCCGATGCTCGTAGTGGGGGCATCAGCAGGTTTGATGGTGGGAAAAGTAGGTAATCTTCTCCTGCCGGTGATTTTCGCAGAGCCTGCGGCATTGGCTTTGGCAGGAATGGCTGCATTTTTCGCTGCGTCAGTTCGTGCTCCGGTGACCGGAATTATTTTGGCTACTGAAATGACGGGATCGGTTATATTACTGCCTCCGATGCTTGGTGCCAGCGCTGTGGCAGTGATGGTGGCAATTTTGTGGCGTTGCGAGCCAATTTACGATCAACTGGCTCGCCGTTCTGCTCAAGCTTCAAATGAGTACCATCAGAAGCGTTCTATGCGTTAGATCTTGTTTCTTCACCTGTCGTGTGTTGTGCCTGTAGCGCTTGTCGATGAAATGTTCGGTATTGGCTAATGTTTGCGTATTGAGTACGGCATTAATGACGTTGAATATTGTGGTAAATGCCTGGTAGGGGGCGGCCACCCTACGGGTGGCCGCCCCCTACCACGATGCAGGTCCTTGGTTTTTGTCTAGGGAACTGCTTGGTGCTATTGGCATTTCGCTCTCAATGATGAGGCGCTGAATTGTGGCTGTCACGATTGAGATGTCTATGCCGGTGTGGGTCCTTACTTGAGGTAGTAGGCCACGGGGGTGCGTAGCATGTTGGTTCCGCAGTGCAGTTCGCCGCCATGAACGTAGAGAGTTCGGTATGTGTCTACGTAGATGACGTTCATTCCTGCCTGGGCGAATGCGGCGTCAACTGCTTCCTTGAAGAGATCTTTCCCCTCGATCACCGGGCCAAATTGCATGGGCGCTAGGTAGGTGTTCTTGTTGATTACTACGCCGTTGACAGCATTGGGGACAAAGTCAGCGGCATAGGTTTTTGCGGAGAGGTCGACGCCGTTGGGGTCATCGTCATCGATTTCGGCACGATAGAACACAGGCACGCGAATGATGTCAGCGTCGGTGATACCGAGTTCATTTTTGAGTACTTCGATGTTGGAGTTGATGATGCGTTCGGCGTTGAGGTTGACCCAGTCGGCGTTTCCGTCGGCTAGGGCGATGTCAATGGTGGTGCCTACGGCACCGTCGTGACTCATTAACTGTTCGCCGCCGTGTCCTTCGGCTTGGAGTTTCTTGTAGATGTTTAGGCCGGCTTCGGGTGAACTGACCACGAGTTTCCAGCCGAGTTCAGTGTCTGCGGGAATGGTGGTGATCATTTCGTCGATATGGCCTACGGACAGGAATGAAGTATCCAGATAGATGGGATCCTGGGCGCCCTGGTAGGTGAAGAAGTCCGAGATGGTCTGGGACGGTTTGTGGGGTTCTTCTTCGTCAGCATCTTCGGGAATGTTGTCCGGGGTGCGGTATCCGAGTAAGACGCGTCCGGCGGGATAGCCTGGCATGGGCGGCAGAGCTTCAATGTTGCCGGCGGAGTCAAGCGTGTAAGCGCTCTGTTGCTGACCAATATCGAGTACGGCCACCCCTGCGCCGCGTAGGCCGTAGAGAGCTTGGTAGATGGAGGTTTTGTCTGTGGCGTCGGGGGCTTGATCGGGGAAGGCTGGGTCAGAGAAGACGCCGCGGACCTGGTCAGTTTTTAGCATTACTCGCATCATGTGGATGCCATCGGTTGATGGCATAGCCTGGTACATGGGTTCGAAGGAGTCTTGTACCCATACTTCGCGAGAGGCTCCGAAGAGTTGTGTTTCGAAGCCGTTTTTCTCTGCGATCTGTTTGAGGTTGGTGGCGAGTTGTCCGGAGAAGTAGCCACTGTTTTGTGTCAGTGTGAGTAGGGTTTCTGCGGTTTGTAGGTGGTTCTGGGTCAGTAGGGGTGCCTGGCGTAGGGTAGCGACACTAGAACCTGCTGCATCGCCGTCGGTCACGGTGAGAGTGACGGTTACAGTACCGTTCCACTGATTGTCCTTGACCACATCGGTGCCCTCAAGGCGGAGGTTGAGTCCAGCCTTGAGTTCAGTGGCAGTGACGGTGCCTTGTTCGTTAAGGGCGGTCCACTCGCCATTGCGCTCGATGAAGATGCGAACCTTGCTCTTGGAATTTGCGTCAACGGTGACTGTCCCGGCTGCGGAGTCACTGAGGTTAGGCATGGGTGCGGATGCAAGGGGGGCCATGTCGGCGAGATCTGCGTCCCCGTTGACTACGTCATCGGCCGCGTCGTAGCAGGTACGTAGGTCTTCAAGTTCGAGAGGCTGGCCTTCGTTATTGGTCATGGGGCAGGCCTGGGCTGAATCGTCCAGGTTGGCCAGGAAAACGGCACCGCTTTCGATAGTTGCCGGTGCAGTTTCTGTATCTGCTCCGCTGATGGGATCGGCTACGCCGTCACGGTTGGTGTCCGCCACCAGGACAACGGTGGAGTTCAGCGGCTTGGGGGCGGGAACTCCAGGGGTGGTGCCGTTATCGCCATCGCCAGGTTGGCCGGGGTTGGCCGGATCGCTGGGCTCAGGTGCGCTAGTGGGCTGAGTAGGAGTGGGCTCGCTTGGTTTAGGAGTTTTAGTTTCGGGCTGTGAGGGTGCGGGCTTGGCTGCATCCTGGCTGCTGGGCTTGGTTGCCTTGCTGTCCGGGTCGAGTGAGGCCACGTAGTGGTAGCCCTCGGGGCACTGCTTGGCGGCATTCGCCCGTGCATCAGTGACGGGTGCAAAACCCACGCCAATAAGTGCAAGCGCTAAGCCAAGGCCAATGGCACTCTTCTTAGAACGGTGTAGAGCAACGAGTCCCACGCCCACTGTCAGGAGTAGGAGGACAATGATGGCAATGATTTGGGTTGCTGTGCCCGTATTGCTCAAGTTGGGTACGCAGTATGGAGGTACAGGGGAGTCCTGTGGTGCGGAGAGAAAATTAAACATGATAAAGACTCTCATTATCCGGAGTGGTCGCCGCAAGTATATTCGTGAATGCCGATAAATGGGAGAGGGGAATTTAATGAAGTAATAAGAGCGTTTACACCGAGGAAGAAGCCTAGGCAGTGAGAATGCTGAATCTGAGGAATGGCAAGCACTGAGAATGTGACAAAAACGCGCTTAAGAACAATCGAGAAGGTTTGAGTCGCAAGCGCGCGGTGGTCAATAACGCTAAGAACACGCAGTCAGAGGGGCAAAAACAGGTGGCGAGCCAAGAACTAGCAAGCGTCTACCGAGGAAATGGAGCGGGTGACGGGAATCGAACCCGCGCTGTCAGCTTGGGAAGCTGAAGTTCTACCATTGAACTACACCCGCGATGCTCATCAGTGGAGCAGGCTTAACTATACACCACAGTGTTATTCAGTCATGGTTCGATCTATGTCCATGCCGAAAGCCGGTATAGGCTACCTTTAGTTATCTCGTCACCTCTATTAATCGTCCGTGTTAACAAAGGACCACATTGTGACTTCGTACGATCCCCAACAGCCTCAGCAGTGGAACTCTTCCGCCCCGGATCCTAGCCAGCAGTCTGCTCCGTCAGTCGCGTCTGCTTCTCAGTCCTATGGCCAGCCTTATGCAGGTCAATCCAACCAGGAGCATACTCAGTACCAGGGCTACCAGGCTCAGCAGCCTGGCTTCGACGGTCAGCACTACCAGGGACAGCAGGCATACTCGCCAACACTCCAGTCCGGTTTTCAACAGGGATTCGTCCCCGGACAGATTCGCTCCTCTGACATGGTGATCGTTCTGGGAATTGTTACTCTTGGCACTTATTACCTGTATTGGGTTTACAGCGTTCACGAGGAACTTAAGCGCGCCACCGCCAATGGCTTGGGGGGTGTCGTAGGCCTTCTACTCTTTATCCTGGTCAGCATCGTCATCGTCTTCACCCTCCCTGGTGAGGTTGAAGAGGCATACCGTCAGCGTGGGTGGGAAAGCCCCGTGAGTGCGCTGACCGGCCTTTGGGTGGTCCTTCCAATCGTTGGTTTCTTTGTCTGGCTATACCAGGTCAACGAAGCCATTAACACTTACTGGCGTTCCCTCGGCGTACAAGAAGGCTGATTCCCATGTTGTTGTCAGATCGCGATATTGAAGCTTCGATTGCCTCAGGTGAAGTTGCTCTGGATCCCTATGATCCACAGATGATCCAGCCTTCCAGTATTGATGTGCGCTTGGATTCTTTTTTCCGCTTGTTTGATAATCATCGTTACTCCGTGATTGATCCTTCTGTCGAGCAGGAAAACCTCACTCGTCTGGTTGAGGTGGGTCCTGATGAGCCTTTTGTCCTTCATCCTGGTGAGTTCGTCCTTGGTGCCACGTATGAGCAAGTGAGTCTTGGGGACGGCATTGCTGCACGTTTGGAAGGCAAGTCCTCTTTGGGGCGTCTTGGTCTGCTCACGCATTCCACCGCTGGCTTCATCGATCCTGGTTTCACCGGTCACGTCACTTTGGAACTGAGCAACACAGCTACTATGCCAATTCTGCTCTGGCCGGGCATGAAGATTGGCCAGTTGTGCTTTTTCCGCCTGTCCTCTCCTGCCCGTGCTCCTTACGGTCAGGGTGCTACCGGTTCGCGTTATCAGGGTCAGCGTGGCCCCACGGCTTCACGTTCTCACTTGGGATTCCACCGAGTTCGTATTGAGATGAGTGATAAGGATCTGCGTGCCGATGACTGATGGAGCCTCAGCGCTTCCGTCGCCGTCAACACTGTCCGTGGCCGGAGGCTTTCCCATCGGATTGATTGACTCTCATCATCTCTTGTGCTTGCCCTCGGATGTGAGCGTGGAGGAAGTAGAGATGCTTGCCACGAGCCTCGGCCCAGACGCGGGTTGGGTGGGAGCCTCGCAACTGCAGCTCTTCACCGGCGCCCACTTGCAGGGGCCGTGGATGATTGATGAGTCAATTGCCTTGGTGGCCGGCCTTCCTGGCTGGGCAACAACCGCATTCTTCCTACAAGTACCTCATGTTCGTGCCGGCGAATTACCCAGCGAATTGCGTGGCCGTGATCCACTGGCCGATGCTTTCGACGCCGAGCAACCTACCGGTATCGAGTTGCGCGCCCTTCTTCACGCCACCGCTATCGCACGTCGTTTGGGTGGCGCCCTGCGCATCGCAGACACGGGCCGTTTAGTCACTCCCGATCCGCTGCGTCATTGTGCCCTGATTCTCTACTCGCCCGTCTGGTTGTCTCCCGACGCGGTGGCACATCTGGCTAAACCTTTTTCGTCTTCTATTGATGCTGAACTCTCGCCACCAGAGAATCCTCCTCAGCCCGGTGAGGGCTTTGAGCAGATTCCGCTCAAGGAACAGGAGCGCATCGTGGCGACTGTGGGTGAAGAAGCCATGGAAAAGGCTTGGAAACAGGCTCGCGAAGCCGCTGTCGCTGAGCAGGGGGATATTCGCGATTCTTATGCGGTGCGTATGGCCCTGACTGATAATAACGGCTCGCGGCTTCCAGGCCTTGTAGTGTGTGTGGTTCGCGCTGTGGAACTCTTGCCTTTCTCTGTTCAAGGAGTTCCGTGGGCTCGTGAAGGTGTGGTGGAGTACGAACTGCGTTGGGTTCCTGAAGATCGTTCTATGGCCTTTGTTGACTATCCTCCTGAACCTTTTGACGCTCAGCGAGTTAGCGCGGCCCAACTGATTGATTCGTTAGCTGAGCAGATTCTTCGTGCGGCAGGTGGCGTGGCCGTAGATGACGACACCTTCGTTGTTGACTTAAGTGTTCAACCCGAGTAGGTCGCGTCGTTACAGTGCGGTGGGCGGGGTGTACATTGCGATGTTTCTCTAGTGATCTTCATCGCTGAAGCCACGAGAAGTAGAGAAATTGGTATTTGTGCGGGCGCTTTCGATGGTGATGATTGTTATCACCGTTATCATGCTTGGAGATTCTTGAACTTAAAGTTTTCAAGTCAATAACCACGGAGGAGTTAGAGCCCTACGTTTACAGGATGCCAGGTAGTAAGCGAGTAACTGGCGTGACGAATGGGCGTCGTAGAGAGCAGTGTGATGCTCCTTGAGTTCGATGCCGGCAACAGCGCAGCAGGTTCGCAGTGACCGTGATGGTGTAGCTAAGAATGTCCGAGCCCATTGCAGCGTACAAACGGTGGGGCCATCCCATGTTTCGTGGCCAAGTGCGCGAGCAAGGAAAGCGCAATCAAAACCCGTATGGTGAGCCACTACTATCCGCCCCGAGGTGAGCGCGGTGATGAGAGTGGTAAGTGAGTTAATGGATGGGGCCTGCTGGACGGCGTCATTCGTGATGCCGTGAATATGGATGGGGCCGGTATCACGTCCCGGATTGATGAGTGTGGTCACCTCCCCTACTGCCTGTCCAGAGGGGTCAGCAAGGACAATGGCCACTTCGATAATCGCGTCTGCCTGCGCGTCAAGGCCAGTGGTTTCCAGGTCAATCACTGCGTAAGGGGCCTCGTAAGGCGAGATGGCCAACAAATCGCTGAACTCCACCTGCACGTGAGTGTTCATTTCTTTTGTGCCCATTGAGCGCGGGCATAAGGAGTACGTGGTTGGTAGTGGTAAGTGGCTCATCGTGGTGAATGTTATCGCGACTGCTGGTAGCCAGAGTGCGCATCGTGGTGGCACAGTAGGACTGTGACTTCCTCATCTGCCGTTGATACTCAGTTCGCCCGCTTCCCTTTCGAATGCGCCATGGTGCTTTGCTACCGCCGCAGCATCGTGGGTGCATGGGGCAACGTCGATGAGATTTACCCCCTTGCGTCTGTCACTAAGGTTATCGGTGCTGTGGGCGCATGGGTTGCTATTAGTCGCGACCAGATGAGCCTGGATGATCCCGCGGGGCCAGAGGGTTCTACGATCCGTCATCTCCTTGCTCATGCTTCCGGTCTTGCTTTTGATTCCGACGCCGTCTTGTCACTTCCTGGTACACGTCGCATCTACTCCAACAGGGGTATCGAAGTGATGGGAGACTACCTAGAATTGTCCACTGGCTACGGTATCGAGGAATGGTTGGAGACTCAGGTTCTTGAACCTTTAGGGATGGCTTCGACTTTTGTCGAGGGCTCCATTGCGCATGCCGGACGTGGTAGCGCACGGGATGTTGCTACCCTCGCCTGTGAGTTGGCTGCTCCCACTCTTGTCGATGCACAATTGGCTGGACAGGCTTGTGCTCCGGTATTTCCGGACCTTGACGGTGTACTGCCGGGATACGGGCGCCAAACACCCAACCCATTTGGGTTAGGAGTCGAGGTGCGTGGCACTAAGAACCCGCACTGGACCTCACATCATGCCAGCCCGCGCACGGTGGGACACTTTGGTCAGGCAGGCTCCTTCATCTACAGCGATCCTGACCATGACATCCAGGCCGCCTTCGTGGGAACCAAGCCGTTCAACTCCTATCACCGCTCCATCTGGCCAGAACTCAATGATGCCGTGTACGAATGGCTTGGAGAAGCAGACTGACTGGCGACGGCCGTTTTCATCCCTTTACTCTGCTAAGTCCACGATGACAGGGACGTGATCACTCGCGCCCTTACCTTTGCGTTCGTCGCGGTCAATCTGCGCACCGGTCACCCGAGAGGCAAGAGCAGGGGAGGCGTAGACGTAATCAATACGCATCCCCTTGTTCTTGGGGAAGCACAGTTGCTGATAATCCCAAAAAGTGTAATTCGTGACGCGCTCGCGGGTTACTTCTGTTAGGCCCGCGGTTTCGAAAGCAGTAAAGGCGTCGCGTTCAGGTTGGGAGACGTGGGTAGCGCCGCGGAAGGCTTCCATATCCCAGACGTCTTCATCGCGAAGTGCGACATTCCAATCGCCCATGAGTGCGAGCTGCAGGTTCGGGTCACTCTCAAGCCAGTGGGCAGCATTCGTACGTAGGGCATCAAGCCACTGGAGTTTGTAGGTGTAATGCGGGTGAGTCAGTTCGCGGCCGTTAGGAACGTAGAGGCTCCAGATGTCCACTCCCTGGCAGGTGGCACTCAGTGCTCGTGCCTCAATAACAGTGTCAGTGCCGGGTTTGGAGGACCAGCCGGGTTGCCCAGGGAACTCGGTGCGGATATTACTCATGCCTACGCGGGAAGCGATGGCCACACCGTTCCATTGATTGAGCCCATGGATAGCCACCTCATATCCGGCTTTTTCAAAAGGAGCGAGGGGGAATTGATCTGGACGGCATTTGATTTCTTGCATCGCCAGAACATCGATGGAGTGACGCTCAAGGACGGCGATGACACGCTCCACTCGGGTACGGACAGAGTTGATGTTCCATGTAGCGATACGCATAGATCAAGCGTATGTGACGATTGTGGTGCGTGTATGTGCGAGAGTGTTCGCTCGGCGCCCTACTGGTCTAGGCGTGTTGTTGGTTTTTGTGCGTTTTGCGTCATTGTTGACGATTTGTTGCACAAATGTCACCAAAAACGGTTGACGTCGCTCAGGAACGGACGTAATGTATTTCACGAGATCCATGTGCGTGCGCATGATTGACTCGCTCATGTGCCGTACCAACGGCTACACACTGACTCGAAGGAGAGTTTCATGAGGATCACAACAGCTACCCGCCGCCAGGTCCTGGCTGGCTCTGCCGCCGTTGCTGTGGCCGCCACCCTGGCTGCATGCGGCGACAAAAAGGATGGCGCTGCATCCGGTGACAAGAAAGATGGTGACTCTGGCGGAGTTGTTAACCTCACCTACTGGCACCGTTTGCCTGACAAGGAAGGCATGACCACTGTTGATGAAGTAGTCGAACAGTGGAACAAGGAAAACCCTGACATTCAGGTCACCGCCAAGAAGTTCGAGGGCAACGCGCAGGAGTCCTACGCAAAGATCGCTCAGGCCGTGAAGGCTGGTGACGCTCCTGATCTGTCCCAGATTGGCTATGGTGAAATTGCTTCCGAGTATCTCGCAGGTGACCTTGAGGACGTTGCGAAAGAAATCAAGGAAGGCGGCTACGCCGCCCACTTCGCAGCCGGCCCCATGGGACAATGCACCTTGGGTGATGTAGTTGTGGGCCTGCCTCAGGATACTGGTCCGCTGGTCTACGTTTACGACAAGAAAGCATTTGACGAACTGGGCATTACCCCTCCGGCTACCTGGGATGAAGCCAAGGATGCTGCAAAGAAAGCGAAGGCGGCCGGTAAGTACATCTTTACCTGGCAGGGTGATGAGTCTCAGTACCGTATGAGTGGTGAGGCTGCCGCTGCAGGTGCCACCTGGTTCTCTGCAGATGGCGATGCGTGGAAGGTTGACTGCAACGGCGAAGCAACTCAGAAGGTTGCCAAGATTCAGCAGGAACTGCTTGATGAAGATCTTATGCTCGTCCTTAAAGATGGACGCTGGGGTGATGACTGGAAAGCTCACCTTCTGGACGGCACCATGATCGGCACTGTCGCAGCAGGTTGGGAACCCGGCTTCATGCTCGGTGACCTGGGTGTTGAAGAGTCTTCATGGCAGGTCACCTACCTGCCTCAGTTCACGCCAGGTAAGAACTCTACTGGTGCTGATGGTGGCTCCGCAGTTTGTGTCATTAAGGGATGTAAGCACAAGGCAGAAGCTGTGAAGTTCGCTGACTGGTTCAACCAGCAGATTCCTGCTCTGGTCTCCCAGGGACTTGTGGTTGCTGCGAATACTGCAACCCCCGAAACCCCTGAAAACCTCAAGAAGTTGTGGGGCGGACAGGATGTGTTCGCATTCCTCGCTGAGGCTAATGCCACCATGAATGGTGACTTCCCCTACGCACCCACCTGGCCTGCAGTTGGCTCCAAGATGAATGAGGTTGGCGGCAAGGTTTCCACCAAGGAAGCCAAGGTTGCTGACATCTTCACAGCCGCTCAGGAGACTGCAATTTCTAGCCTCAAGGAAGCTGGTGTGAACGTCGCTGAATGAGATTGACCCGCGAATGTCAGACATTCGCCTTTAAGGACAACAGTTCTTAGCAATCTTGTGAGGCTAATACCTCCACGATTGACGGGGGCCGCGCCCCTTGCGGCCCCCGTCAACGTGCCTTTACTGAAAAACAGCAATCTGGAGCGAAGGACACTGATGCCACGCCACGCAGATACCCCCACCCCCACCGTTCTCCCTGAAGACCTTGGGCGGCACTTCTCCACGGAAGAACAGCGCCTGGATGCCAATGTTAAAAGCATCAAGGCACGAGCACGCCGACAAGCGTTCTATGGCTGGGCATTCGCCGCTCCCTTCGCCATCCTCTTTTCCATCACGTTCCTTATTCCGATTGCGGTGAGCATCTACCAGTCCTTCTTTAAGACTTCCGCTGGTGGAGGTCTTTATGGTGGTGGCGAGCGCGTAACCTCCTTTGTTGGGCTAAGCAACTACATCGATGTGGTCACCAACGCGCAGTTCTGGACCGGTATGGGGCGCGTGATGCTATTCGGCATCTTCCAGATTCCCGTGATGATCCTCAGCGCACTCTTCCTCGCGCTCATCTTGGACTCCTACCTCATTAAGCGAGCCACCATTTTCCGCCTGGGCTACTTCTTGCCCTATGCCATCCCAGGCATTGTTGCTGCGATGGTGTGGCTTTACTTGTACAACCCTCAGTTGTCACCGGTTGCCTCGCTGACAGGAATCGACTTTTTTGCCTCCAATGTTGTTTTGGCGTCCATGGCCAACATGACCACATGGACATTCACTGGATACAACATGCTCGTCTTCTTGGCAGCACTTCAAGCAATTCCGCATGAGTTATATGAAGCGGCACGTCTTGATGGTGCTACCGGTCTTCAGGTGGCCACGAAGATTAAGATCCCTATGGTCGCCAACGCAGCCTTACTGACTGTTCTGCTTTCCATCATCGGCACCATTCAGTTGTTCAATGAGCCTACCGTTATGGCGACCAGCCAGGCATGGATGGGTAAGGAATACACGCCGATGATGATGGCCTACTCCACCATGATGACCTCCCCCGGTGATCCTCATAAGGCCAGCGCCATCTCCATCGTTATGGCACTGATTGCTGCATTGCTCGCCGCTGTGTACGCCATGGTTCAGAAGAAGGGAGCCAAGTGATCATGTCTGTAACCACTGCTCAAACCGCTGAAACAGACAAGTACATTTCCACTACGGGCCCCAAGATCAAGACACGTGGGCACAAGATCGCCATGTTGCCTGATGGTCGCCAGTACCGTGTGTCTACCTCGGACCATGCTCGTGCGCTCGATCCGTCACCGTTTGCGAAAACCGTGACCTGGATTGTGCTTTTGGCTGTTTTGATTTACTTCCTTTTCCCGATTTATTGGCTGGTGGTTTCTGCCACCAAGTCCAACAGTGATTTGGCTCAGTCAAATGGTCTGTGGTTCGCCAAGAACTCCTTGGCTGACAATTACCATGCACTCATTGCTGTCACCCACGGTATGTTCTGGCGCTGGGTTGCCAATTCCGTCCTTTACTCCACCGTGGCTGGTGCAGTAGGTACTTTGATCTCCGTTATGGCTGGCTATGGCATGGCGAAGTTCAAGTTCCGCGGATCTAACTCCCTGCAGTATGTGGTTCTTGCCGGTTTGCTCCTGCCCATCGCTCTGCTCACCATTCCGCTGTACCTGGTGATGCACGCACTGGGCCTGACGGACACTATGTGGGCCATCATCATCCCGTCCTGTGTTTCACCCTTCGGTGTGTTCCTCGGACGCATGTACGCCGACACTGTTCCTGACGAACTGATGGAAGCTGCTCGTATCGACGGCGCAGGCGAGTTCCGTATTTTCTTCACCATGGTGCTGCGTCTCCTTGCCCCCGCAATGGTGACCATCTTCCTGTTCATCTTCGTGGCAACCTGGAACAACTTCCTCCTGCCCTTGATGATGGTGACGAATGCTGACTCGCTCAAGCCTGTGACCCTCGGTCTGTACGGCATGATGAGTTACTTCGATCCGACCTACGGCGCAGTTCTCCAAGGTGCGCTCTTGGGCGTGCTACCGCTGATGGTTCTCTTCCTCTTCCTCCAGAAGTACTGGCAGTCCGGTCTGGCCGCTGGTGCCGTGAAGGGCTAAGACGTTTTTATTGCTCTCCTTGCCGTGGGGGCCCGGGCGCTTGCGCCCGGGCCCCCACGGTTTTCTTGGTGTCAAGAGTGTCTGAGATTCATCGGTGAACTACGATGGAGTTGTGATGACTAACGATCCCAATCGCGCCCGCCTTGCCCAACTTGTCAATGAACTCGCCGTGGTTCGTGGCAAGGTCACCCTCGCCTCAGGCCTTGAGTCTGACTTCTACGTGGATATGCGTCGAGCAACCCTCCATCACGAAGCAGCTCCTCTTATTGGTCATGTCATGCTGGACATGCTTGAAGAAGCAGGCCTGACCACTGACGATATTGATGCCGTCGGTGGCCTGACTATGGGGGCTGACCCGGTGGCCGCAGCCATCATGCATGCTGCAGCATCCCGCGGACTGGATGTGGATGCGTTCGTCGTGCGCAAGGAAGCCAAGGATCACGGCATGAAGCGCCAGATTGAAGGCCCCAGCGTTGAAGGTAAGCGTGTGGTGGTTCTTGAAGATACCTCCACCACTGGTGGGTCACCTCTCCAGGCAGCTAAGGCTCTGCGTGAAGCAGGCGCTGAAGTCCTCGCTGTGGCCGTCATCGTTGACCGTGACACGGGTGCCCGTGAACGTATCGAAGCCGAAGGTATGCCCTACTACGCTGCGCTCGGCCTGGACGATCTGGACCTGGCATAACGATTCAGATGTCTACACCTGAATCACATGACTGTCCTCATATGAAAACCTCTGAGGGACTTGAAGTGTCCCACGCTGGTGAGTGCACATTGCCGTCTGCTCCAATCGAGGATTCCTCTGATGCCCCCTACACTCAGGATGAAGAAGTTGGCGTAGGCCCCTGGCCGTCCCACTGGTCACAGTGGCCCACTGACCCTCACTACGATCGTGATCTCCTCTACAAAGGTGATCGCCGAAACGTTGTGGATCGATTCCGCTACTGGAGCGTTGAAGCTATCAAAGAAGAACTCGCATCTCGCGCGCACGGCATGCACGTGGCCATTGAGAACGTGAGTCACGATCTCAATATCGGCTCGATTGTGCGCACTGCCAACGCGTTCAACGTTGGGGGAGTGCACGTCGTCGGACGGCGACGATGGAACCGGCGTGGCGCCATGGTGACTGACCGCTACTTGAGCGTTTACCACCATCCCACTCCGGCAGATTTCGCCCAATGGGCGCAGGACAATAGCCTCGAACTGATCGCTATCGATAACGGTGAAGGCTCCACCCTTCTTGAACAGGCGGACCTGCCTGAACGTTGCGTGCTGGTCATGGGCTCAGAAAGTGACGGTATTTCTTCGGAACTACTCAGCCATTGCCCGCGTTTACTTCGCATTGGTCAGTACGGTTCGACACGCTCAATCAACGTGTCAGCTGCAGCTGCTATTGCCATGCACACATGGATTGTGCAGCACGGTGGAACGGCACCGGACTAAGCAACGCATTGGTTTTTGGCTCATCCCGTGTGTTGCATAGGGATACATGTGGGCTAGGTGAGTGCCTGATGATAACGCACCCATCTGATTCACCCTATTAATTGGTTACTACGACTGAAATAGGGCCTTTTTTCCTTTTCTCTTCCGCTTCAGATGTGGGAGAATGAAGCGCATCCAATGCAATAAACAATCTCGAAAGCAGGAGGCACACAGTGGCCATTGCAACCCCGGAATCATATGCAGACATGCTTGATCGCGCGAAGGCTGGCAAGTACGCCATCCCCGCCATCAACGTGACTTCCTCCCAGACCCTCTCCGCAGCCCTCCAGGGCTTCGCCGAAGCAGAGTCTGACGGTATCGTTCAGATCTCCAACGGCGGCGCCGCATACTGGTCCGGCTCTTCCCGCCTGGACAAGGTCAAGGGCTCCATCGCTTTCGCCGCCTACGCACGTGCAGTTGGCGATCTCTACCCCGGCGTTGTTGGTCTTCACACTGACCACTGCCCCAAGGCCATGCTTGAGCCCTGGATCCTCCCCCTTCTTGAGATTGAGGCAGAGCAGGTTAAGCGCGGCGAACTGCCTATGTTCAACTCCCACATGTGGGATGGCTCTGCTGAATCACTCGATGACAACATCGAAATCGCCGTTGACATGCTGGCACGCGCCAAGGCAGCCAACGTCATCCTCGAAATTGAGATCGGCGCCGTTGGCGGCGAAGAAGACGGCATCAAGGGTGAAGAGAACGCAAACCTCTACACCACCGCTGATGATGCATGGAAGGCCATCGAGGCTCTCGGCCTGGGCGAAAACGGCCGTTACATCACCGCTCTGACCTTCGGTAACGTCCACGGCTCCTACAAGCCCGGCCACGTCAAGCTCCGCCCCGAAATCCTCGGCGAAATCCAGGATGAGGTTGCTAAGCGCCTTGGTGATCGTCTCTCCAGCAAGGTTGGGGACAAGTCCTCCCCGTTCGATCTGGTGATGCACGGCGGCTCCGGCTCCACCGAAGAAGAAATTGCTACCGCAGTGCGCAACGGCGTTATCAAGATGAACGTTGACACTGACACCCAGTACGCCTTCACCCGTCCCGTTGTTGACCACATGTTCAAGAACTACGACGGTGTTCTTAAGATTGACGGCGAAGTCGGCAACAAGAAGGCTTACGATCCCCGCGCATGGGGCAAGGCTGCTGAGAAGGGCATGGCCGCTCGCGTTGTTGAGGCTTGCGAGCGCCTGGGCTCCGTCGGCTCCGCCAAGCGCTGAGCCATAACTGGCAGGTGAGGAATAATTTTCACCTAAGCCTGTGAATTATTGACAGTGGGGGACCACGGGGATTTTCTCGTGGTCCCCCACACGTCTGTTTTTCTGGTTGTGTTTGTTCGCGATTGCGGGATTCTTTTTCGCGCATGTAGTGCGCCCTCATGTGTTGTGAATTGGTATGTGGCTATTAGACGTGTGCTCTCCCCGGGGAAAACCGCTGATTTTTCTTTGTCATTGAGAACAAAGGTCCTCGTGAAAGTTGTAAAGTTTCTTAAATAGAGGTGCAGTTTTCATTATAAAAATCGGCTTGGGGTGGGGCATGAGTGGGCAAATGAGCGCATCGCGTAAATATTGGATGATTGCTGCGATGATCATTGGTGCCCTGATTCTTGTTGGGGCAACATGGATGGCTGCTTCTCGTTTCCAATCGCCATCACAACGTGCTGCTGCAGCTGCTCCGCCGACTGTCGAACCTATTCTTGTTGCGGTGGAGAAAGGTGACCTTGTTCAGCGCACTACCACTATGGCAACGGCAACGTTGAATGATTCCTCATCGTTCGTTTTTCCGCTGCATGAGGGGGATTCTGCGGTGGTGACTGCACCTGGTGTTGAACCCGGTGCGCAGTTGGTGTCAGGTTCTGTTATTGCGTGGGTTAATGATCGCCCTGTTTTGTGATGGGCGGGAGTTATCCACTTTTTCGTGACCTTGTGGAAGGTGATGAAGGTGATGATGTCCGCATGCTCCAACAGGCTCTGCGCAATAATGGCTATGACGTAGCTGTTGATGGAGTGTTTGGTTCGTACACCGCTCAGTGTGTGAAGGATCTGTATGCGCGCGTTGGATCGTCATCTTTGACTGTGAGTGTCCCCTCTCAATCTCGCAGTGCACATGATGACTCAGGGACTACATCAACACGTACCCAGGGTTCGCCGGTAGAAAGTGGTAGAGAAAACACGTCTGCGACCTCAGACTCTCAGGCGAAAGGCGCTGTTCGTATTCGTGTTCCACGCAGCGAGTTCGTGATGCTCTCTTGTCTGCCTGCGCAGGTGAATTCGGTTCCGCCGGTGGGAACTGTGCTGACATCCGAGACGGCTCAGGTGAGCGTAAGCGGAACTGACCTAACGCTAACAGCCACGATTCCTGCTTCTGTGGCTTCTGGCCTCAATGACACGATTGATGGTTCTGCGCAAAGGGGGACTCAACCGTTCCTCTTCGTATTAGTGATGTGACTCCTGTTGAGGTTGTTGAGCAGAATTCTGGAAGTAAACAAACCTATGGAGACGGTGCGGCAGATTCGTATCAAGTGACATTTGTTCCCGTTAATGGTTCGTATCCTGAACAGTGGGCGGGTCGCGAGGATATTGTGGTGACCCTTAATCTTGTGCCGCCTCAGCATGACATTTTACTTGTTCCTCAACGGGCTATCGCTGAAGATTCCTCAGGGCAGAGTACTGTCATGGTTGATCAGGGTGACCATTTTTCTCTCGTCCGTATTACTCAAACTGGTTGTGTGAGTGGTATGTGAGGGGCTGACGTTGTAGTGGCTGATGAGTCCACAGGCAATTTGGATTCTCTGAGTGGTCTGCAGGTGATGGATACTCTTGAGCGTCTCCATCGATGTGGCAGAACTGTCATTATTGTGACGCACGATTCAGATGTTGCGGCACGTGCTCAACGACGAATTCATGTGGCTGACGGAGTTGTTCGTGAAGTTTTGCCTGTTCGTGATATTACTGAGGCTCAGTTTGCTCATGAGAATTCTTCTGACGTTACTGGCGATGAGGCCCAAGTCAGCATCATTGCCCAACAAGGCGTGGCGTTTCGACTCCGTTTGTGGGATTGCATTGGTGATGCCTGGGATGGGCTGATTAGCGGTCGCAGGAGAACCTGGGCTTTGATTACTGCAGTGCGCTGGGAGTGGGGTTAGCGCTTACTACGATAGGTTTAGCGGATATCGCTCGTTATCAGGTCTCTGACGTTTTTGATGCCCAGCGTAATCAACGTGTGTCTATGACTATGTAGTTTCATGGAGATGATGACAGTGGTGGGATTCGTAGCGAGCGCCTTCATCGTTCTGCGGGTTTAGCACGTGTGAAAGCACTTGCAGGTGTTAAGGATGCCTATGCGTTTTTCACCTATGAAGGGGCGGACGTTACTGCTCACCCTCAGAAGAATCCTTCGCAAAAACTTCCGGTGGTCGGTCTGATTGATGGGTACTGTTCTCCGCAAATAGTCACAATGACTCCAGAGAGTTTAGCAAGGCTGCAACTGGCTGCCGATGAGGCTCTTGTGGGCTACTAAGCAGCTCAGCGATTAGATATTGGTCCTTTGCATGCATCTCCGGTGGTGTGGATCAATGGTCGTCCTCTCACTGTGGTGGGCATAGTTCGTGATGCTGGATTGCAATTGAATGTGTTGAATGCGGTGATTGTGTCGGATGCTGTTGCCAAGGATTTGGCTTTGTCTAGCGATTACGTCACTGTGGACATCAAGGTTTTGCCAGGTGCAGCAGGTCAAGTTGCTCAACAAGCCCCTCTTGCCTGGGCTCCTTTTGCTAGTGATGAGGTTGACGTGGATTCGCCGCCTGATCCCCGTCAATTGAGGGATGTTATTGAAAGTAACGTGGCAATCATGCTTGTGACGTTGACAGTGGTGACGCTTCTTGCTGCAGTGCTTTCTTTGACCAATTCGATGACTTCTGCGGTTTTTCAGCGTGCAGGTGAGTTTGGTTTGAGGCGTGCTATTGGAGCGAGACGTATTCATATCGTAGGCCTGGTTCAAGCCGAGGGATTAATTCTTGGTCTCTTCGGGGGAATTATTGGTGTGTACCTTGCGGTCATTGCTGTGTTGATGGTGACTGCGGTTCGGCATTGGCAGCCAGTTCTCAACCCGTTCATGATTCCTTTGGGGATATGTGGTGGGGTTGTTGTAGGTCTTCTGGGCGGTTTTGTCGCTACCTTGCGAGCCTCGCGTATCCAGCCTTCACATGCTTTGCGCTCAGCGTAGTGCTGGGCCGATTGTGTATTTCCACCATGATGGGCGGAGATTTCACTGTGAGGTTGATATATGCGTTCGGTGGGGTGATGGGCGCCGTGTGAGTACGGTGCCCATCACCCCACCGAACGCGGGTGAACGGATGTTCTGAGTCTGAGATACGGGTTAGGGGTTTCCTGATAGACGCTGGCGATGAAGTTCGGCTTGCTTATCCATTTGCGCTTTGCCCGCGTTTAATTCGTCCTGATGTTCTACAACGAATTGTGAGGCCAAAGCCCACTCTGCTGTGTAGAGTGCTTCGGTATATCCAGAGGATTGCCTGCATTGAGTATCTTGAACGGCTAAGTCTTTTTCCTCACTACTCACGGCAGAGGGATCATCAATGAAGGGCATTCCTGAGGGCACAAACCGGTCGAAGAGGGATTGAGAAGGGGGAGCGCCTCCTTCTGGATCGTTATTTAGGTCGGCTATTCCTAAAGGTGTCATACATTCACGCCATGAGCTGACAGTTTTTTCACGCTCTCAGTTTCGCTACCATTTAAGCCACTGAAATCTAAATCGGGTATTTCTTTAAATTCTTCAGTGCTCTTCAATTGTTCGGTGCAATCAGTGATCACATCGTCTTTTCCTGGGGGTGCTTTGAAACTATTGGCGGCCAATCGGTCTTCAATTGGTGCTGGTGAAAAATTCTGACGGTGCTACCCCCAAGTTTCCGCGATCTTCACCGTGAAGATTTGCCTTCCTGACATTGATTCTGTTGCAGGCCTTGGAGTATTCACATCATAGTTGATCCGAGGATAGGCAGCCCCTTGTTCCTGTGCGCACTGGCTTAACGCTGCGTTCTATGCAGCTTCCCAAAGAGGGGCATAACGAAGAATATATTCATCCGTGGGAAGGGGCCATGAATCAATTTGATCTAGCGGGGCGGGCTCTTTTGGTGGCGGTGGCGATGCTGTCTGCGTAGTACCACCGCACCCAGCCGCTATTCCAAGAGTGCATATGGCCAGGATGGTGAGTGTGTAAAAGCGGTTACGGGGATTCATTAGCGGAACTTTGCTGAAGAAACTTCATCATTATATTTCCAAGCAAGGCTTGAGCGCGAATTCCCGAGGGAAACGACGAAGGACCATCCCTGATAATTTGAATGTTGGAAGAAAGTGGCTATGCACTGAGTACCATTATTTGCCACAGATGAAATTGAATCATTCGCATTGATTCCAGTGCTTCGATAGTTCCAGTGGCTGAAGTCTTGAATGTAGTACTCGAACTGTACATTTGCGTACGTACTGCCATTGGTTTGAAAATTGCTTTCCTTCCGCACGCATGCGGCGCCACTGTCACAGTGGTTAGGGGCTGCTGTTGCTGCAGGTATGACTCCCAGGCTAAGTGTTGCTAGTGCGGCGAGCGCGGTGATTTTTTGATGAATTTCATGGCGCGCTCCTCATTGAGTAAATATGAGGTAGGTCTCATTTTAGGGGAGTTTGTGTGGGGTGTAAAGACCCTTATGCCTAACTATGCATATCTGTTCATTGGAAGTGTTCCGATGGGCTTGTTGAGGTAAGTCCAGTAGTCTTATCGGTGGGCATGCACCTTGCTGCCCGTTTGACACAATATTTTGGGAGCACACATGCCAGCCGTGGTAGTCGTTGGAACTCAATGGGGCGACGAAGGTAAAGGCAAAGCCACAGACCAGTTCGGTCAGAACGTCGATTATGTGGTGAAGTTCAACGGTGGTAACAATGCCGGTCATACCGTTGTGATCGATGGAGAGAAGTTCGCCTTCCATCTCCTGCCGGCCGGCGTACTTACTCCCGGAGTCACCCCCGTCATTGGTAACGGTGTAGTGGTGGACTTAGACGTTCTCTTCCAGGAAATCGCTGAAATTGAGTCACGAGGTAAGGACGCATCCTCCCTCCTCATTAGCGCCAACGCTCACCTCATCCCCTCCTATAACCGCGTGCTGGACCGCACTACCGAGCGTTTCCTCGGCTCACGCCAACTGGGCACCACAGGTCGAGGTATCGG
The DNA here is from genome assembly GCF_001687305.1 of Actinomyces vulturis. Taxonomy (GTDB): domain Bacteria; phylum Actinomycetota; class Actinomycetes; order Actinomycetales; family Actinomycetaceae; genus Actinomyces; species Actinomyces vulturis. The sequence goes on along the minus strand of NZ_KV700385.1, from coordinate 376,511 downwards.
CCCCACCTACGCAGACAAGATGAATCGCATCGGTCTGCGCGTACAGGACCTTTTCGACGAATCCATCTTGCGCCAGAAGGTCCATGCGGCGCTGGATAACAAGAACTCCCTCTTCCTCAAGGTGTTCAACCGTCCCGCTATCGACCCTGACGAGGTAGCAGACGAACTGCTTTCCTACGCTGATCGCGTCCGTCCCATGGTGGTGGACTGCTCTCTGCTGCTCAACAAGGCACTTGATGAGGGCAAGACCGTTCTCTTCGAAGCCGGTCAGGCCACCATGCTCGACATCGACCATGGCACTTACCCCTTCGTTACCTCCTCTAACCCCACCAGTGGAGGTGCGTGCACCGGTACCGGCGTGGGCCCCACGCGTATCGACGCCGTGGTGGGCGTAGTCAAGGCCTACACCACCCGCGTGGGTGAAGGACCGTTCCCCACTGAACTTAACGACGAGATGGGTGAGCGCTTGCGCGAAGAAGGTGGCGAATACGGTGTGACCACCGGTCGCCCGCGCCGCTGTGGTTGGCACGATGCAGTGATTACCCGATACGCTGCGCGTGTCAATGGTCTGACTGATTTAGTTATGACTAAGCTCGACGTTCTCACTGGTCACGAACAGATTCCCGTCTGTGTGGCCTATGACGTTGACGGCCAGCGCATGGATGAAATGCCGCTTACCCAGACGGATTTCCACCACGCCATCCCCGTTTACGAATACCTGCCCGGCTGGAGCGAAGACATCTCCACCGCACGCACCTTCGATGACCTCCCTAAGGCTGCACAGGATTACGTCCTGCGCATCGAAGAACTTGCCGGCTGCCGCATTAGCGCCATCGGCGTGGGCCCAGGTCGTGAAGCAACAATCCAGCGTCACGCACTTCTGGGAGACTGACGCTCACTTGAATGACGTGAAGGGGCGGGGCAATCATTACAGTGATTGCCCCGCCCCTTACTGATGTCCATTTCGATGTATTGTCTGCGCGCCCGTTCTTGTCTACATGAAGGAAAGGGAAGTGAGGTGAGGGTCGGGCTGATGCAAGAAGGTGAGGAGGGGGAGTGTCGTTACTACGCGGCGTCGAATACCCAGTAAAAGAGGTGAACAACAAAAAGTGACCCTAGTCCCTAGAGTGACTTTAGCGACGCTAGTACAGTGGTGAGGGCCACGAGTGGGTACTGCATCCTCGGCCCACATTACTCAATCGTCAAGGAGGACGTTCATGGCACGACTGGCAAGGCCACTTGCCTACCTCACCACCCTGGCTGCAACACTGGCAATCGCAACGCCAGCGAGTGCATGCACCGGTGTGATCGTAGGTTCTGACCTCACTGAAGACGGTTCAACATTTGTTGGCCGTACCGAAGATCTTGAACAGCGTCATCCTAAGCGTCTGCTTGTTCATGAAGCAGGGGAGTACTCTGCCGGCACAGTCCTTACTGGTGCTGAAACTGGTGTGACATACACACAGCCTAAAGACTCTCTAAAATACACATCAATTTCTGATGTGACACCCGAAGAGGGTCGTTTTGATGAGGCTGGCTTTAACTCGGCAGGTGTTGCCATCGATGCCACTATCTCGGCACGATCTAACGCACATGTTGTGGGATCGCGTAAGGAGCCTGACATTGTTCCCGTTGACCCGTACACCGAGAAAGGATGGACGGAAGGTTTCCTGGCCACCGTGCTTTTGGCTAACGCTACGAGTGCGCGAGAAGCCGTTGAGTTAATGGGTCAACTGATCGATAAAGATGGTGCTAGCGAAGGCAATATTCTTGTCGCTGTTGATAAGCATGAAGTGTGGTACATGGAGATTTACTCCGGGCACCAGTACATCGCTATGAAGTATCCATCGGATGCATTCTCTATTATGCCTAACGCCTATTGGTTGAACTTCGAGAACTGTAGCGATCCCACTACTTTCATTTGTTCAGACGGGATCGTGGAAACTGTTAAGAAAGCCGGCACGTACACGGAAACTGACGGGCGTTTTAATCCTGCTGGCAGTTACAACCCACAAGGGGTAGATCAGCGTAATGCTTCGCGTGTGTGGTCCGGTATTAAGTTCCTCGATCCTGGATCTCCGGTAACTATCCATGATGATTCTTACCCTCTTCTTAACCACCCCTCAGGTGATTTCACCAAGGTAAATATTGCAGATCTCATGGCTTTGCAGCGTAACCGCTTTGAAAAGGTTGATCCTGGACTTCAAGCCTTGAGTAAAAAGGTTGTTGTGGATTCAGGGCTCAAGGGACTTGATGGAAAGCCTGTGGAAGGTGCCGCGTATCCCATTGGTAATACCAACACTATGGAAGCTCACATTATCCAGATCCCTGCATCTGGTCTGAGTGAGCAGGTTCCTGGAACTATGTGGCAGACTATCGGCACTCCTCAGGGATCCCCGTACCTTCCTTACTATGGCAACATCAACTCCACCATTGAGCCTATGCAGTCCACTTCCCTCAATGAAGATGACATGCAGTCTTACTACTGGCTCGCCAGTGCAGTGAACTTTGCTGTGGACGCTGACCGTGAAACCCTTCAGTCTCCGGTCCGTGAATACCTCAATATGATCGAGGATCCTGCCATTAAGGCACGTCCCGCACAGGACGCTGAGATGACTCAACTCCTTGCCTCTGATCCTACGGAAGCAGCGGCCGTTGCCACTAATGAGTTCACCGCGATTTCTTGGGAAGCATTCGATGACCTTACCGCGTTACACGCCAGCCTCGATGTGTATAACACTGAGCATCGTTTGGTTGCCGAAAACGGTGCGTCCATGACGGCGGCTCCTGGGCAGGTTATCCTCCCCACCGTGTTCCGTATTCAGGACGCCACTGTTGAAGCAGGCGAAGGTGAAAGCGTTCTTGGTGCATGGGATATGAGCCTTGTCCAGAAACTTCCCTACGGTGCAGAACGTGCGGTAACTCTGGATCGTATGACCACCTTCACCATCCCTGTGGATGCTGACACCAAGGCGGCCATGGATAAGGGAAGCCTGGAAATGGTAGCCGTTGACGGGGAAGGTCGCCACACTCTGCCTTACCAGGTCGGGGACGATTCCATTTCCTTCCAGACTGAGCAGGTGGGGCGCGTGGCATTGATTCAGAAGTCTGTTGCTCCTACAGAACCTACCGTCGCTCCCGCTGATACGTCTGAGCACTCTACTGCTGCCCCATCCGCTCCTGCCAAGGAAAAGGAGACCAAGGCTGTCAGCAAGAAAGTTAAGAAAGGTAAGGGTGAAGCGGACCTTGCTCGCACCGGTGCAGATGCTGGTTTGCTGGCCCTGACTGGAATGATGGTTGTTGCTGGCGGACTTGCCTTGGCAGTACGTCGTATCAAAGCCTGACTGTTTTACCTGATGGCTATCATTGACCATCGTTAACGTGAAGGTGCCCGCCACGAACTATTCGTGGCGGGCACCTTTGTCATCGCTTGGCTTGGCAGTGAGATGTTCACAAACGAGAACTGTCGTTCTGTCGTGTGCGTGAGGCTTGTAAGCAGTTTGACAACTCATTCATGTGCTGGTCTTGTTGCACGTCCCAGAATCTCACTATGCGCCGTGGAGTCGGTTCTTTCTGGGGTCGATTTGTTGCTGGCAGTCCGGTAACTAGTCGAAGGTGTTCGTTCTGTTGTCGAGGAAACCACGCATCCCCGTGGAACAACCTTGATAGCTAACTCCACGGGGATGCGAGAGAAGGATGAGAGAAGGCTCAGTAGCCGTAGGGGCCGTTCTGTGGATTCTGGCCGGGCTGCTGGTTAGGAGCGCCCTGCTGGGGCATTGTGCCCTGAGGTGCGCCAGGTGCCAGCGGGTTGTAGCCGGGGGTCGGCTGGCCATTCATGGGTTGACCGGGGGCGGGCTGGTTGGATACGCCGTAACCGGGCTGTGTGTATCCGCCCTGGGGAGCCTGAGGCATACCGGGCTGGCCACCCTGGGGCATACCGGGCTGGCCACCCTGGGCCATTCCGGGCTGACCACCCTGAGGGCTAAAGCCGGGGTAAGTGGGTTGAGATTTTTTCTTCTTTTTGCTCAGCACAATAAAGACCACTGCGGCTGCGGCAACAAGGAGAAGGGTAACGATGATGCCCAGGATGATTCCCATGATGGAACTGGAGGAATCCTTGGCCTCAATATGCACCACGTCGGGGTTGACGAAGGAAACGGTCTTGCCATCAACCGTGCCGCCGGAGTCTTCAATGATTTCGCCGGGGAAGGTGATGGAGAGGTTGGAGGTCATGCCTTCCTGGTTTCCACCGAAAACGTCATCGAAGATGTAGAGGTCATTAACGTGGGTGATAGCGGTGTAGTCAGCAATGGGCATTCCGGTGGCGGTGATGGTGCAGGTAGCAGCGTCGCCGCCATCAACGAAGTCAGTTGTGGCGCCATTGGCGGTAGCCTTTTCAGATTCCGCCCAGGACGTGCAACTCTCTTCGTCGAGGAAGCCAAGGCCGCTCATATCGGTGATGGCGATGGTGGCATCAAAGGTGTCATCGTCGTGGATCACGATGGTCTGGTCGATGGTGGCCAAGTCGAGTGCCTGTGCGGTGGGCTGTACACCGAGAGGTGCAACTGCGCCAGCCAGAGCAACAAGTGCTGCTGCGGCACCAGTAGTGACGGCACGGAGGGTTCGCGGGGTGCGTGTGGTGGAGTGTGACATGTATCAACCGTATCGCGAATTGCTTCGATAGCGCGGTGATTCAACGAAAAATGGCCATTTTTTAGAAAGTGGCGTCATGTCAGAATAATTAAGCAAAGGTGTTGTTGCTATAAAATGCAGTTTTGGTTAGCCTTACCTTGCTTTTAATGCCTAACTGAAGGACGCCATGTTCGTCGCCAATCTCCTCATCGCCCTGCGCGAAGGGCTCGAGGCAGCGCTAGTCGTTGGAATCATCGCTGCATACCTGGTGAAAGCAAACCACCGGGATGCTTTGTCGAAACTCTGGATCGGCGTTGCGCTGGCGGCTTTACTCCCACTAGCCGTTGGCGCAGTACTCACCTGGGGACCCAAGACTCTGACTTACCAGGCGCAAGAAATCCTTGGCGGCATCCTTTCTCTTATTGCCGTTGCCATGGTGACCTGGATGATCGCCTGGATGGGCCGTAACTCTCGTGAGTTAAAAAGTGGACTTGAGGACTCATTGGCTCAAAGTCTTGCTAAAGACGCTTCTGGCTGGGGAGTGGTGTGGATTGCCATTCTTGCAGTGGGGCGTGAAGGTGTAGAGACTGCACTTTTCATTTGGACTACCGTGAAGTCCTCCGTGGAAACCTCTACCCTTACCACCACCGCAGGCGTGCTTAGTGGACTTATCCTCGCTTTTGTTCTGGGCTACGCCCTTTACCGCGGTGCTATTCGTTTTAATCTGCGCAAGTTCTTCACCGTTACTGGCTACTTCCTTGTCATTGTTGCTGCCGGAATCGTTTCTTACGGTGTAGGTGACCTTCAAGAGGCCGGAGTCTTGCCGGGCATCATGAGTCATGCCTGGGACTACTCTGCACATCTTCCTGGTGTTAACTCACCGATTCGTTGGCTTTACGAAGTTGGTAACGCCATGTTCCAGGTCAATCTCAACCCCACGGTTCTGCAGGTAGTGGCGTGGTGGGTTTACATCATCCCGGTCACTTACATGCTCTATCGCATCTCTCATACTTCATCTCCCCGTCCTGCTCCTGCTGCCGCTGCTGCAGCGGCCTGACAGCTTTATTGGTTACCCCCTCTCACACCATAAGGAATCACATGATTGCCGCACCTTTTATTTCACGAGCACGTCGCGCTGCCGTGGCTGTTCCCGTGATCGCGCTGCTTACCCTCGCAGGCTGTGCAGACAACAAACCCGCAGCCTCTGGCTCCGGTGACCAGGCAGCAGGTGAACCGCAGGTCATCACCGTCAATATGACCGACGGCGATTGCTCTATTTCATCTGCCTCTTTCCCTTCCGGCGTGGTTACCTTCAACATCACCAATAACGGCTCTGTTCCTAATGAATTTGAGGTGTTGACTGAGAACAAACTTCAGATTGTCTCCGAACAGGAGAACATCGGCCCAGGCACCACGGCGTCCCTGACTACTGCTTTGGATGAAGGAACCTACTTCACTGCGTGTAAGCCCAATATGGTGGGTGCATTGATTGGCGTGACCGAAGTTAAGGTCACTAAGGGTGAATCCGTTGCTGTTTCTGAAGATGTTCAGAAACTCGAAGAAGAAGCAGTAACTAACTACACCGCTTACGTGCGTGACCAGGTGGGCCAACTCCTCACTGCTACCGAAGCATTCGCTGCTGCATACACCGCCGGTGATATGGATAAGGCTCGTGAACTCTTCCCCCTGGCTCGCCAGCATTACGAACGCATTGAGCCTACTGCGGAAGCCTTCGGCCTGGAAGAAGCAGGCGACCTTGATGCTGCCATGGACTTGCGTATTCAGGACTTGGCTGCTGACGCTGGCAAGAGCGTAACCGACCCCGAGGTCATTAATGGATGGACTGGCTGGCACCGTATTGAGGCTGATCTCTGGGCGCCCTCACCTGATTCTCCCTTCGTTATGAAGTCCGAAGCGGATCGCAAGGCTGCAGCCGATGATTTGGTTGAGAACACTCAGAAACTTTACGACTTGGTCTATGGCAAGATCGACGGCCCTGGCGGCAAGTTCGAACTGAGCCTGACTGATGTGGCTACCGGTGCCGCAGCCCTCCTCGAAGAGGTCTCGAACAGCAAGATCGTTGGTGAAGAAGAAACCTTCTCTCACACCGACCTTTACGACTTCAAGGCTAACGTTGAAGGCGCAGAAGTGGCTTATGGCAACGTTGAAGCCATCGTGGAAAAGAACAACCCCGAATTGGCCAAGACCATCACCGAGCAGTTCGAAGCCGTGAACGAACTTCTGGCCAAGTACGAGACCGGAACTACCGCTGATGGTGCCACCACCTACCGCGACTACTCTGAAATTGCATCCGTCCAGGATGGCGCAGGTGAAGCACCTGACGCCAGCTCCTACACCAAGGAACAGAAACAACTCTCAGACGCTGTGAACGCACTGAGTGAATCCCTGTCCCAGGTCGCAGGAACCGTTCTTCACTAATTCACATCATGACGAGCGACTTTCACTAGTCAATCGCCGCCCCAGGGGGATAAATGATTCCCCTGGGGCACCTTGCTTGAAGGAGTTCACCGAAAATGAGCACCCCACCATCTGGTTGCCCGATGCATGCTGGGCATGATTCGTCTGCCCAATCTGAAAAGTCCGTGTCTCATTACGAGGCGTCGAGTACACCCGCTCAGGAAGGGGCAGTAGACGCAGGCGCTGGCGGTTGCCCCGTTCATGCCACCTCGCGGCGCAAAATGTTTGCCGGATTCGGAGCAGGTGCGCTTGCGGCGGGCCTGGCAGGATTTGCTGGTGGTTGGGCCGCTGCGGACCGCAGTGCCCCCACGGAACCTGTACTGTCCATCTACCCGTTCCGTGGCGAGCATCAAGCAGGAATTACCACTCCTGCCCAGGACAACATGTATACGGTGGCCTTTGACATTACTACTACCAAGCGTGAGAACCTCGAAAAGATGCTCGCGGCATGGTCGGTTGCTGCCGAACAGATGTGTGCTGGTGAACTTGTTGGTGGCCAGCCTAGTGCCAATAAACAACTCCCGCCCAAGGACTCAGGTGAAGCTTGGGGCTATCCTCCCAACGGTTTAACCATCACTTTCGGGGTGGGCAAGGGACTGTTTGTGGACGCTGATGGCAATGATCGCTTTGGTTTGAAGGACAAGATGCCTGCCATCCTTGATGAGGGCATGCCCGTCTTCGCTCACGAACAACTGCGAGAGCGTCAGACCAACGGTGATCTCCTCGTTCAGGTCTGTTCCAATGATGCTCAGGTGTGCGTGCACGCCGTGCGTAACCTGACGCGCATTGCTTTTGGAACCGCAGCACTGCGGTGGGGGCAGATTGGATATGGACGCACCTCCTCCACCTCAGTGGAGCAGGAAACCCCTCGTAACCTTTTTGGTTTCAAGGATGGCACCAACAACATTAAGAGCCAGGAAAGCGTTGACGAGTTCAACGAGCACGTCTGGGTTCAGCCTGGGGATGATGACAATGCTGCCTGGATGGAGGGCGGTACGTACTTCGTGGCCCGCAAAATCAAGATGATGGCCGAAATCTGGGACCGCCTGCGCCTGATCGAGCAGGAACAGGTGTTCGGGCGTGACAAGCGTTATGGTGCACCGTTGAGCATGGCCGATCCGACCAGCGGCAAGGACGAATTCACCCCGATGGATTTTGAAGCAACGGATGATGAGGGTGAACTCATGGTTCCATCCGACTCTCACGTGGCTATCGTTGCCCCGGAAAATAATGGCGGCCGGCGCATGCTCCGCCGTGGCTATAACTACACCGACGGCAATGATTCACTCGGCCAACTTGATGCGGGTCTGTTCTTTATCGCATTCGTACGCGATCCCCGAACGAACTTCTACCCGATCCTTAGCCGTATGACGCAGGAAGATGCTCTTGACGAGTACCTCCAGCATCAGGGCTCAGCCCTCTTCGCTGTGCCTCGCGGAATGAAGGAGCACGAGACGATGGTGTTCGCAGACCTCTTCACCGACTGAGGATAATCATCGGACAATTTTCGTCGGCGTCACGCTGCTTAGGCACAGTGGCGCCGACGTTTCATTACTAACGAGGCAGCCACAGCGATGACGGCGGTCAGTGATAAGCCGGCAATCCAGGGCTGGTACTTGGAGAAAAAGGACTCGTGCCTAGCGGCGTAGCCGGCATTGTCTGCGGCGGCCTGAGAAACATAGGCGGTGGCATGAAGCCCCATAGCAATGTCATCAGGATTCGTCCATGTTGCGGTATTGCCGTCAATGCGTGCTCCTGACGCTTCAATGACGGGACCGGGGAATGTCATGGTGACCTTTGCGTCAACGGCACCTTGGAAAGAATCGTCACTTTTTGAGGAGGGCGACGCCGCGCCGTCGCCTTCTGTTGAATTGTTGGAGTCGGTCTGTGCCTGACTGGTGTTAGTGGTGGGGGAGTGGGTGGCGGATGGTGACTGTGTGGCGTCTTCCCCAATAGCGGGGAGGGTGACAGTGATGATGTCACCTTCTTTACTGACCAGACTGCCTTCCTCTCCGTTCGTGGCAATGGGAACGCCTGAGACCGAGATGAGGCAACCGTCCTTGGGGGAATCAGCAGCGGGAGCTGCTGAAACGGTGACCGAGGGGGCATCGATGCCGAGTGTTCCTGGGGCGGCTACGGCGTCACAGGTCATCTCTCCGGTCCACAGTTGATGGCTCGGGTCTGACCAGGAGATCGTTGAATCGTAGTGTGTTTCAGTCATGGTCATGTCGAGAGAGGCTTGACAAGCGCTCAACATCATGGCGGTGATGCACATAACTGGCAGGGCAGGCCGGAGATGAGTCCTCATATAGAGAACGGTACATGTCTTCTTTTTCTCTGGGCATAACTTACGTGTTCGTGCGGAAACATGGAGAAATATGCCGAGAACCCTCAAAAACGTACAGAAACAATCATGTGGTCCGCCTCACGGCTAGGACGTTTGGAGGTGACTTAGCGCTCTGAAAGAGGGAGAATAAGGCCCGTAAGACGAAATCGTCGTCACACCAATATGCCCAACGAGAGGGATAAACACATGACTGTGTCTGAGCAGGACGTCCGCGCCGCCGCACCGGCTAACGCACCTGAGGATGTCATCGCTTTTGCCACCCGCATTGCCGAGCTCGCTAAGCCGGAATCCGTCTACTTCTGTGACGGTTCTGATGAAGAATGGGATCGCCTCACCACTGAAATGGTTGAGTCCGGCATGTTCACCCGTCTCAACCCTGAGAAGCGCCCCAACTGCTTCCTCGCACGCTCCCTGCCGAGCGACGTTGCTCGCGTTGAGTCCCGCACCTTCATCTGCTCTGAGAAGGAAGAGGACGCCGGCCCCACTAACCACTGGTACGACCCGGCAGAAATGAAGAAGATCCTCAACGAGAAGTTCGACGGCACCTACGCCGGCCGCACGATGTACGTGATCCCCTTCTCCATGGGTCCTCTCGGTGGCCCCATCTCCCAGCTCGGCATCGAAATCACTGACTCCCCCTACGTGGTTGTCAACATGCGCATTATGGCTCGCATGGGTGCTAAGGCTATGGACCTCATCAACGAAGGTCGTCCCTGGGTTCCCGCCGTTCACTCCGTTGGTGCCCCCCTCGCTCCGGGCGAGAAGGACACTGCATGGCCTTGCAACGAAGAGAAGTACATTACTCACTTCCCTGAGACCAATGAGATTTGGTCCTACGGCTCCGGCTACGGCGGTAACGCTCTGCTCGGCAAGAAGTGCTACGCACTGCGTATTGCCTCCACCATGGCTCGTCGTGACGGCTGGATGGCCGAGCACATGCTCATCCTCCGCCTGACCGACGAGAAGAGCGGCAAGCAGTACCACGTCACCGCAGCATTCCCCTCCGCATGTGGTAAGACCAACCTCGCCATGCTCCAGCCCACCATCCCTGGCTACAAGGTCGAGACCATTGGTGACGACATTGCATGGATGCGCCCCGGCCCCGATGGCACTCTGCGTGCTATCAACCCTGAGGCTGGCTTCTTCGGTGTTGCTCCTGGCACCTCCTACGACACCAACCCCATGGCAATGGACACCATGAAGTCCAACACCATCTTCACTAACGTCGCACTGACCGACGATGGTGACGTGTGGTGGGAAGGTATCGGCACCGAGGTTCCCGAGCACCTCATTGACTGGCAGGGTAACGATTACACCCCCGCCGATGCTGCAGAGGGCAAGAAGGCTGCACACCCCAACTCACGTTTCACCACCCCTGCTTCACAGTGCCCGATCATCTGTGAGGACTGGGAAGCACCTGAGGGTGTTGCCATCGACGCAATCCTCTTCGGCGGCCGCCGCGCTACCAACGTGCCCCTCGTTGCCGAGCAGTACGATCCTGCGCACGGCGTGTTCATCGGTGCCGCTGTGGCCTCCGAGGTTACCGCTGCTGCTACCGACGTGAAGGCAGGTTCCCTGCGTCACGATCCCTTCGCCATGCTCCCCTTCTGCGGCTACCACATGGCCGACTACTGGCAGCACTGGCTGGACATGCAGAAGGAACTTGGCGACAAGTTCCCCAAGGTCTACCAGGTCAACTGGTTCCGCAAGGACGAGAATGGCAAGTTCCTCTGGCCCGGATACGGCGACAACAGCCGCGTTCTGGACTGGATTGTCCGCCGTGCAGGCGGCGAGGTCGAGGCAATCGACGGTGTTACCGGCCGCTACCCCAAGTTCGAGGACTTCAACCTCGAAGGTGTGGATGTGGATCGCGAGGCATGGGACAAGATGTTCGACATCGATCCCGAGTCTTGGGCCGCTGAAATGGATGACACCGAAGCTTACTTCGCTACCTTCGGAGACAAGTTGCCTGAGGCAATCACCGAGCAGCTGGCCAAGTTCCGTGAGCGCATTGCTGAAGCTCAGAACGCCTGAGTCATTTACCTTGCAACTATTCAATCCTTTGGACTGATAACGCTATAAGGATTGGGTGACTGCAACGAGAGGTGGCCCGCCCCGCATTCGCGGGGCGGGCCACCTCCGTGTATAGGGTATTAAAGTAAACGTTCACGATGGAGCATCGCTTTGTCTTTACCATGAGCGTATTGGTGTTTTAGCGCCAGGCGCGGAGCGATGGTGAAAAGTGAATGGTGCCTTGATGGGGTGAGTGTTTAGGCCTGAAATATTGGGCAATACGTCGCATCGTTGATGGAGGAAAGAGAAAACGTGTCAAAATCATCATTCGAAAAGGTGCGTTTTACTCAAAATAAATCAGTCCGAGCGGTAGAATAAATACTTCGGTGGTCGTTCGGCTTGGGTCATCTTCGACTATTCTGACCACATCCACTTCAGAGTAATGGTTGCACGTTTTCTTCTTTAGGGATTTGGAGATCACCGATTCCCAGTACATGGGAGTGTGGGGCCCGAGGCGTTAGCCTCGGGCCCCACACGTTGCTCTGGCCCGTGCCCATCAATGGATCAACCATTGCATGGGCACGGGCCAGAGTGATGTCTAGTCAACTGTTACTTCGTGGCCTCAAGGAGTTCACGCGCCACAGAGGCCACGTTGGAGCCTGTGAATCCGTACTTCTCGAATAGTAAGGTCCCTGCAGCAGAAGCACCGAAGTGTTCCAGTGATACGGCTTTACCTGCGCTACCGAGAAGATCGGACCAACCCATAGCAATTCCGGCTTCAACACTGACGCGTGCGCGCACAGTGGATGGAAGAACCTGTTCACGGTAGTCAGCATCCTGCTCGGCGAACCATTCCATACAAGGAACGCTTACCACGCGAGTACCCACGCCAGCCTCTTCTAACTCGGCGCGAGCATCCAGCGCGACACTCACCTCAGATCCAGTAGCCAAAAGGATGACCTCAGGCTTCTCGGTTTTACCTTCAAGAACTCCAGAAGACTCAGCTAGAACGTAAGCGCCGCGGCGCACACCTTCAGCAGAAGCGAAAGCCTCCGAGGTGGCAGCACCCTCGGTGCGCTGAACGACAGGGAGGTTCTGGCGGCTGAGAATAATGCCGGAAGGGCCATCGGTGCGACGAAGAATCTCACTCCATGCCACAGCAGTCTCATTGGCATCTGCAGGGCGCACCACAGATAGGCCAGGAATAGCACGTAGAGAAGCCAGGTGTTCTACAGGCTGATGAGTGGGGCCATCTTCACCCACCCCAATGGAATCGTGGCTCCATACGAAAATGGTGGGCACCTTCATTAACGCTGCCAGGCGAACAGCCGGACGCATGTAGTCGGCAAAGACCAGGAAAGTACCGCCGTAAGCCCGGGTCAGACCGTCCAGAGTAATGCCGTTGAGAATGCCGCCCATAGCATGCTCGCGAACACCGAAGTGAATGGTGCGCCCGTAGGGGCCGCCATCACCTACTTCGTCAGCAAGTGCTGCGGGGAGGAAGGATGAGGAGCTATCCATAGTCGTGTTGTTGGAACCGCCGAGGTCGGCGCTGCCACCCCATAGTTCAGGCATGACTTCGCCGATGGCGGAAAGAACCTTACCGCTGGCGGCGCGGGTGGCGATGGCTTTACCTGCTTCGAAGGTGGGCAATGCTGCGTCGAGGTTGGCGGGAAGTTCGCCAGCTTGGAGACGATCAAGGAGTTCAACACGCTCAGAAGAAGCGCGGGTGCGCCATGCGTCGAGTGCTTCGCGCCATGCGTCATGTAACTCCTTGCCCTGCTGAGCAGCAGTGGCGCGGGTGTACTCAAGGATGTCGTCATCCATCTGGAACATGGCTTCAGGATCCAGGCCCAGGGCGCTCTTGAGACCCGCTAGTTCGTCACTGCCGAGTTTGGAGCCGTGAGAACCTGCAGTGCCCTGCTTAGTGGGGCTAGGCCAAGCAATGACTGTGTGAAGGCGGATAAGGGTAGGACGGTCAACTTCGGCACGTGCGGCTTCAAAAGCCTTGTGGAGAGCTTCGTAGTCTTCTTCGTAGCGCTGGCCACCGTTGGTCCAGTCCACATCCAGCACATGCCAGCCGTAAGCTTCGAAACGTGCAGAGGGATCTTCGGTGAAGGCCAGGTCAGTGTTGCCTTCGATGGAAATATTGTTGTCATCGTACAGAGCGATGAGGTTGCCCAGTTTCTGGGTTCCGGCCAGTGAGGCGGCCTCGGAGGCTACGCCTTCCTGTAGACAGCCGTCACCGACCACCGTGTAGACGTAATGATCGAACGGGGAGGTGCCCCACTCGGCGTCGGGATCAAAAAGACCGCGCTCATAGCGGGCGGCCATAGCCATGCCTACGGCGTTGGAGAAGCCTGCACCTAAGGGGCCAGTAGTGGTTTCGACGCCATCCGTGTGGCCGTACTCAGGGTGACCGGGGGTAAGAGATCCCCACGTGCGCAGTTTTTCTAGATCACTAATTTCCAGGCCGAATCCTGCCAGCGCGAGCTGGACATATTGGAGGAGAGAGGCGTGACCTGCGGAGAGGACGAAGCGGTCACGGCCGAGCCATGTGGGGGCGGCAGGATCAACACGCAACTCGCGTTGGTAGAGGACGTATGCTACGCCGGCCAGGGAGATGGCGGTGCCGGGGTGGCCGGATCCGGCCTTTTCGACTGCATCTGCGGCTAAGGCCTTGGCCAGTGCCACTGCGCGGGTGTCAGTTGAGGTCCATGTCCAGGGCCGAGAAGGCATAAGGGCTGTCATCGTGCTCTTTCTGTTGTTCGTCGTGAGTGCCGACGTCGAGTTGCCGCTTCCAGCGTAGGCTGGGTGGGCATGTATCGCCGCTGGTAGACGTCTCTATTGTGCCTGATATGGGGAATAGTGTGTCGGTGGTGCCTGTGGCGTAAGTGGCAAACGTGATTATTTTGGTCTATGCGGAGTGTGGGGCTGGCGGGTATATTGGTGCCAGACCCCCGCCGCACCCAGCGGAATAATCGTGATGTAAGGGATAAATAACAATGCCACAGGAAAAGGCCCCTACCTTTCTGACCGTTGCTGAAGTGGCGGACATGATGCGTGTTTCCAAGATGACCGTTTACCGTATGGTGCACGCTGGTGACCTTCCTGCTATGCGCGTTGGTCGTTCCTTTCGTGTCCCAGAGCGGGCTGTTGAGCAGTTCCTTGCTGCTGGCCTGGGTGATTGGGAGACTGAAGGTCTCGCTTCCACCGGTTCCTGAGCATCACTTTTCGCACGTTTAGTAGGGTCTTTAGTGATCTAGGCCAAAAAACAGGCCTGGAAAAACGCGTTATACTAATGCAATCCGTGTGGTCGGCCGTGCCCGACCCCGTCCGAAGTTCCGGTGCGTCCGGGCACAAAATCTACTGTGAGGTAACCCCATGGGATCCGTGATTAAGAAGCGCCGCAAGCGTATGGCCAAGAAGAAGCACCGCAAACTGCTTCGCAAGACTCGCCACCAGCGTCGCAATAAGAAGTGACCTTGACAGGCTCCGCACCTAAACCGGTGCGGGGCCTGCTTTTTGTCCGGGGTAGAATCTCTTTATGGCACGTACCACGATTCATCTCATGCGCCACGGCGAGGTCTACAACCCTCAAGGGGTACTCTACGGCCGTATGCCTGGCTATCACCTTTCGGCGCTAGGCGATCAGATGGCACAGACTGTTGCAGAGGCTTTGCACAGCCGCGGTCATGACATTACCCATGTGATTACCTCGCCGCTGGAACGTGCCCAAGAAACAGGTGCGCCTACCGCCAAGGCCTATGGCCTTACCCCCACCATTGATGAGCGACTCATCGAAGCCGATAACCATTTTGAGGGTGTTCCGGTCAACCGCAACCGATGGGTTCTGGCTCATCCAGAACATTGGCGCTACTACATCAATCCCTTGCGCCCCAGTTGGGGGGAGCCTTACGTTGACCTGGTTGCCCGTATGAGCGCAGCAGTTCGCGACGCTATTGATGATGCTGAGGGGCACGAAGCCCTCCTCGTCTCCCACCAACTTCCTGTGTGGTCTATGCGCCTGTTCGTCGAAGGCCGTCCCTTGGCTCACGATCCACGTAAGCGCCAGTGTTCACTAGCATCACTGACGTCATTAACTTTTGATGACCGTACCCTCGTGGGGATGTCCTACTGGGAGCCCGCAGCGCATTTGCTTGGCCAGGCCGCAGATATGGTCCCAGGAACCTCTGCTGCCGCGGAAGCTGTGCCTTACGAGGAACTTGACTAACTGCAATGACTAGCGAATCTTCGCCATTCCAACAGTCTGCACCGAATACCCGAGAAATTGTTCCGCAGAATTCGTTGGACCTCACTACTGGCCCTCGCCCTATACCGCAGCGCCCCTGGACAAGCCAGGACTTCGTCTGGTGGAACACCGCAGGTGTGCTGACATCCATTCGTCAAGGCCAGCGTCCTCATCCTGTCTCACCTGTAGTGGACCCGGTGCGTCGCGCATTTAGTCCCGATGAAGTGATGCTGGGGACTTGTGATGCCCAGATGCTGATGTGGAGAAAAGGCAATGCCGAATACAATCCTTCGCGCGGTTTTTTCCTTGCAGGTGGCCCTGTCGGTTTAGCCCTCACCGCAGCATTCTTCGGCGGGCAGGCAGCCATGAACAAGAAGAAGAAAAAGGCTGCTGAACAAGACGCCGTTGAAAAATGGCGCCATCTCGCATACGCGCGTCTGACCGTCTCCACTCATGGTCTTTACCTGGCAACAGGTGAGGGCATCATGTCGGTGAGTTTCAATGACATTCAGGAATGCCATGTCACGGGACCCGGTGAAATCATCATCGCCGCTGCCAACGCGCACGGTAGTGCGCGGTGGATGCTCCGTGGCCAATGGGCCGAACTCGTCATGGTGCAGTGGGCTGCTCATTTTTTACCCGATCACCCCCAGTTGACCACGCGCTCATGGCTACCGGGTGACTGGTTCTTGCATGCCCGTGCCTACGGGTATGACGTGGACACACGTTCATGGCCGCGACTGCCCGGCGGAGGACAGTCATCGATTACGATGTAAGTTCGTGGGAGTCGTTAGACTTCAGAAACTAGCGTTGTCCGAATCGTCATCCTCCGACGTCGCACTATCAGTGCCGTCCGTATTATCACCATTCGTCTTGGGCTGTTGTTCATGCTCTTTACGCAGGCGTTCAGCGAGTTCTTTTAAGAATTCGGGATCATCGTCAGGCGCAGTGCGGTGACGCTGACCAGGCGTGGGAATGGTGATAGCGGAGGGGGAATCAGATGACCACAGACTCCGCTCAATGCGCCCATTGTGTTCTTCAGCAGCTTTGACACGCGAGATGATAATCCATGCAATGGGACCAATCGGCGTAAACAGTACGATGAACAGTAACCACAGGGCCTTGGGAATAGGGGCCGGAATGAGATTTTCTGGCGTGCGCGCACAATCAGCCACGGCATAGATCGCCAGGATGATGGGGAAAACAATGAAGAGAACGCGCATGGTACTAGTTTACCCACATGCCCTACTCGGCTCGGCTAGCCCAGTAAGAGAAGAAGGCTGGTGGCACGACCGCATCGTTGAAGAACGTGACAAGTACTAATTTGTGATAAGTGATTATCGGTAATGCCCTCGGGTAAATGGGAATGGAACACTGCGCCCAAGACAGTCGTGATTCCTGATGGTCACATGAGGGCTGGCCGGTAGGCTACACCTATGCCTCATCACGACGTGATCACCTGTGTTGGCGGCCTTAATCCGGTCGCGGTACAGCATTTACGGGACCAGATTGCTGAACAGTTGGTACTGGCGAAGCGGCAAGTTGCGCCTGAGTTCCCTCAACACCAATCAGAGATGGCTGTGGATTCACAGCGGATCCTCATTCCGGTAGGTGCGGATCACGATCCAGTCGATCATCTCCTTACTGTTACTTATCCTGAGACCACCGCTTTGGTTGTACGCACCTCAGGGTCGACAGGCCAAGGGAAAGCCGTGGCTTTGAGCATCGACAATGTTCTTACTAGTGCCCGTGCAACACATGAGGCGCTCCAGGGGCCAGGTGTATGGATTCTTGCTCTTCCCGCGCATCACGTAGCTGGAGTGCAAGTATTGGTGCGCTCAATCGTCTCCGAAACACCATTGATCGTCGCTGCCAATGCTGACGAAAAAGCCACACCGAACGCCATCATCGCAGCCATTGAGCAAGCTCAAGTTGTCGCTGCGGATAGCGGTCAAAACCCACTGCCGATTTATATGTCCCTTGTCCCCACTCAACTTCATCGCCTTCTTGACGCCTCTCACCCCGATGCCAGGCGGCGAGTGGAGGCGCTACGGGGGGTAAGTGCGATATTGCTCGGTGGCGCTGCAGCCTCAGACGGATTGCTTGAGCAGGCGCGTGCTCAGGGGATTGATGTAGTAACTACATATGGTATGAGTGAGACCTCCGGTGGATGCGTGTATAACGGTGTACCACTGCCGGGAGTCTCCGTATTTATTGAGAAAGGCACTGACCCCGCTGTGTCTACCGTCTTGCTCAGCGAGCATGATTCTCAGGGAATGAACCGGGATGAATCTCAACAGGGATCGCCCCTAAGCGAAGGCAGCCTTGAAGGGCGAATTAGTTTAAGCGGCCCTATGGTTGCCTTGGGGTACGTCAGCGCAAGCGATGAAGAACAAGCGAACTTCTCCGGTACGGGGGCGCAACGCACAATTCGAACCGCGGACATGGGACTTTGGGATGGGAGGACCCTGAGGATCCTTGGTCGCATTGATGATGTCATTGTCACTGGCGGTATGAAGGTCCAGCCCCAACATGTTGAAACGGTACTGGATGCGCACCCTTGCGTTGTTGCGAGTTGTGTGGTTGGCCTAGAGCATTCCGAATGGGGGCAGGAAGTCGTGGCGCTCATTCAGATGGCTAAAGAACGTCGATCCGATGCGCAGGCGGACCATGCTCTGTGTGCTTCGCAAAGCGGAGGAGACGGGGAGAGCACCGATAATAAACATGACTCGGATGCGAACAGTGATTTAACTCCTGGCCAGGCGTCCGTACAGGGGGGAGAGTCTGTTCGCTGCTCTCGAGAAGACTCTCTGCGGATCAGCCTGACGAATTACTGCCGAGAACATCTACCGGCGCCTTCGCGCCCAAAACGGCTCGTCTTCACGGATCAATTACCCACGCGAGGAATCGGCAAGATTGACCGCAAAGAAGTGCTACGGCGTCTTCGTACAGAAGATCATTAAGCAAGTGGCTATTATCATGAGCGTTACAAAGCCCAGATTTGTCCCCGCAATTTTTATTTGTCATTAAGTGTACGAACAGGCGGTTGAGATATCTTGCCCGCGCCGTAGAGACGTCTGGAAGCGATGAATGTACGCGCAAGAGGGGAATTCATCGCCTAGCGGACTACATGACTATCGTGAGTCTCCTGATTTGTGCTGAAGTCATGAGGTGCATCGTCTGGTGGACTGCATTACCGCAAACGCTGAGACAAAGCGCCCAGCATATGGATTAGGCGCGTTTGCCAGCGTTGAGATACATCTTCATTGGCGCTCGCG
Source organism: Actinomyces vulturis (assembly GCF_001687305.1). Lineage (GTDB taxonomy): Bacteria > Actinomycetota > Actinomycetes > Actinomycetales > Actinomycetaceae > Actinomyces > Actinomyces vulturis. The sequence continues at coordinate 357,511 of NZ_KV700385.1, read as the reverse complement.
GACTTTAACAAAGGAGCGCTGATAGAAGCCGGACGCACATCCATCTCATGAAGGACCGGTATAAGTGGACGCACGCTCACATCGCGTCCGAGCAACTTGACAGTACCCAGACCGCAAGCCCCTGCCAGATTCGGCAGGGATCCAGCCAGATGTAAGCCAGTAGCCATACCCACGCTAGTTTCAAGTGCAGAGGAAACAATCGTGGGCAATCCAAGTGTTTCGGCAATCTGCGTTGCGCGTGTGATGCCACCAAGCGGTGCCACTTTAATGATGGCCACGTCAGCAGCCTCGAGGCGTACCACGTCCTGGGGCTGGTTGCTCAATCGAATGGACTCATCAGCAGCAATTGGTACATCACACTGGCGGCGTACCTGGGCTAACTCTTCCACTGTGGCACACGGCTGCTCGCAGTACTCCAGGCCACCGGCAGCATTATCAAGGAGGGGTAAATTCCGCACTGCTTCATCCACGTCCCAGGCGCCGTTAACATCAATACGGATCTTTCCGTTCGGCCCTAACGCATCACGTACTGCTTCAAGGCGCAGCGCATCGTCGGCGAAAGAACCTGGATGGTCACTGATTTTCACTTTGGCTGTGCGAGCACCACTAATGGCTGTCATGGCGTGAGCGCGTTCGGCACTAATCGCTGGAATAGTGACGTTGACGTCAACGCGTCTACGGACTAGTGCCGGAGGTTGCCAACTGTGCCAAGGGCCTGCTCCGGCCCACTCCAGGGCGCAAGCCAACCACGGAGCGGATTGGTCTGCACTGTAATTCCAGAAAGGGGCTGCTTCAGCCCAGCCACGTGGGCCTTGGATAAGTAGGCCGTCTCGGCGGGTTAGCCCACGAAAACGTGTCGTGGTGGGCACATCAAACACCACGATCCGCTCCACACCTTCAAGGAGGCCAGTGCGATCGTGGGGAAGAATTTCAGCCAGAGAAAGGTCCACGGTCTAACAATAGTGAAGGTGGGGCGATTATGGTGTGTTCATGAGCGCAACAGTCATGTTTCCGGTCCCCGAATCCGTTTCCGAAATTTTTGATCCCCAACGCTGGCGGACCGTTGAAGGATTCGATGATCTTACTGACGTGACTTACCACCGCGGAGTGGTCAGGGATGCCGATGGCATCTGGCGTGAAGATCTTCCGGTGGTGCGTGTCGCTATCAACCGTCCCCTGGTGCGCAATGCTTTTCGCCCCCGCACGGTTGATGAACTTTACCGTGCGCTTGACCATGCCCGCATGAGCGCTGATGTGGCTGCGGTGATTCTCACTGGTAACGGCCCTAGTGCCCGTGATGGTGGATGGGCCTTCTCCTCTGGTGGTGACCAGCGTATTCGCGGCAAAGCCGGGTATCAGTATGAAGATGACAGCGCTGCTGACCCCACGGGGGAACTGGCTGATGTGGTTGCTCGCCGCGACCGCCTCAACGCCGCCCAGGCGGGACGCTTGCACATCTTGGAAGTTCAGCGCCTGATCCGCACCATGCCCAAGGTAGTGATCGCCGCCGTGAGTGGGTGGGCTGCTGGTGGTGGCCACAGCCTCAACGTGGTGTGCGATTTGTCCGTTGCCTCGCGTGAATACGCCAAGTTTAAGCAGACCGACGCCAATGTGGGGTCTTTCGACGCCGGCTACGGTTCGGCATTGCTTGCTCGTCAGTGCGGAGATAAGCGTGCTCGTGAAATCTTTTTCTTGGCCCGCACCTATGACGCGCAGGAGGCTGAGCGATGGGGTGTGGTCAATGAGGTTGTGGACCATGCTGAACTGGAAAACACCGCATTGGAATGGGCTGCCACTGTGGCTACAAAGTCTCCTACTGCTATTCGTATGCTGAAGTTCGCCTTTAACTTGGCTGACGATGGCCTTGCTGGACAGCAGGTGTTTGCTGGTGAGGCCACACGTTTGGCTTATATGACCGATGAAGCCCTTGAAGGGCGTGACGCCTTTGTGGAGCACCGCGATCCTGACTGGAGCCAATTCCCCTACTATTTCTGATTCCGCTTTGTGGGGGCATTTGTGTGTAGTTGAGAGATGCTGGAGGGTACGTATATGTAGATGTGCTTGAGATGTGCATGTGCTGCACGACAACCAGGTTTTCGGGATATTTTAAGGAAACACCCAGCGGAATGTGTGATATGTCCCCCGATTAACGTCAATCGGTAGGACTAAAGTCCAATTTGTGTTCATTTCAGGTTTGGAAACGCTTTCAGCTGCGGCTAAGGTTGCGCGGTACGACGGCGTGCCCCCACCTCCCAGCACGCTGGTCAGTGATGTGGGTGCGCCATTTTCATGCGCACGCATTTGCGGCGCCCCTTATCAAGGAGAACCCTGTGCTGACCAAGCTCAAGGCTATGTTCGTCAAGACTGACGCTAAGCGTCGTCGTATCAAAGAAGCCGTTATTGTTGGCTTCATTGGCGGCGTTTTTTCCGCAATCGTGAAGTTCGGCTGGGAAGTTCCCTTCCCTCCCCGCACCCCCGAGCGCGACGCCACCAACCCTCCTCAGCAGCTCCTCGAGCAGCTCGGCATGAGCCACGACATGTCCCACACGATGATCACGTTCAACAACAACGAACGCCCGATCTTCTCTTTCATCATCCATTTCTCTTTCGCTATCGTTTTCGCCCTGTTCTACTGCATCGTGGCTGAATACTGGCCCAAGATTAAACTCTGGCAGGGTATGGCCTTCGGTCTGTTCGTATGGGTTGCTGCCCACCTTGTGGTAATGCCGCTGATGGGCACCGTGCCCAGCCCCTTCCCCTGGGTTGAGGGTGGCCAGACCTGGTCTGAGCACTTCTCTGAAGCCCTGGGTCACATGGTGTGGCTGTGGAGCATTGAAATTGTGCGCCGTGACCTGCGTAACCGCATCACCCACGAACCTGACGCTGAGGTTCCTTTGGACGCCAAGTTCCGCTGAGCATTAATTCTGAGCGATCGCGCGTCGCCGCTGAGCATGAGTGAGCATGTCTGAATATGGGCCCTCTCAGTGAG
>NZ_KV700385.1:0-354512 GCF_001687305.1 Actinomyces vulturis | reverse complement strand
TGTTTACTGTGACGTGTTGTGGGTGTGGGGGGGGGGCCGGCTGCTGCGCAGCCGGCCCCCCCACGTGTTTCAACGGTGACGTCTGCTCACTAGCGCTGCTGGACCAGGATGGCGATGATGAGGGTAATGAGGCGCTGATGATAATCGATGTGTTGAATGGGTGACATACCACCCGGTATGTAGTGCAGTGGTGCAGCCGAGGGTCAGTATTTCTAAGTTTACGGAGAATGAGGCATGAATAATTCCCGCAGGGTTCGTTTCATTGCTCCGTAAGTCATTCCGGTCGGTTAGATGATGGAGGGCCACGCCCAGGCAATCGTTGCAGATAGGAGCGGAATTGCTGTGATGGCAGCAGCATAGTGCGCTGCTAAATGTTGGCTGCCGAGAATGGAGATGTAGCGATGCGTAGCTTGAGTATTCAGGGCGGTATCGTTTGAAAGGGATGCCCCCACAGCGCAGAGAAAACAATGAGCCCGATGCTTGCGAAAAAGCGTGTCCATTGGCTAGAACGAAGCACTGTATGATCGGCTATCAATTGAGCATGGAACGGTGAACTCGGTGTTGACAGACCCCGGCTGTTGTAAAAAACTGCACGTAATCGTGAATGAGTTTTTGGATGGGTCATCACTGAAGAAATTGATGGTAACGTTGAGAATCCGAGGATCGTTGGATAAGTTAGAAAATACTTCCCGGGGGAGTATCAAGGTGATGAATATCGTGATCATCCCAGCCCGAAGGCGCGATTGGGGATGTAAGGAAATCAGTATTTCCCGCGTAAAAGAGTAAGAACGAATGAAATCGAATATTGCCATCGTCGGTTATTCAGGGAATGGCGATAGCGGTTACTGCGCTTATTTGCATGAGTTCGCTGTAGCGCCGCGAATATGAGCGATGAGAGCACTGGATTCGGCGGCGACTCATGCGATGAATGAGTATGGTGCGAGAGGCTATGAACACGCAATCGCGGCGATACACCCGTCGATGAGAGTGATGCTTAAGGGAAGTATGAGTGGATGTGTCCATGCGGCGGGAAAACGAGCATCAAGAAATCCTAATGACATATCAGTGTATGCTGCACCGATCCACAAGATGCTTGTGACGAATGTTCTGGCTGTGACGGCGGGTAGTGCATGACGCAACTCGTAGAAAAGAGTGTTCGATGAAGAACACCCATGAGGTTGAGAATTGACGATCGTGTTCATCCTCTTTCAGTGACATGCCGGTCATGGCAATAAAAGCGATGAGAGAGGAAACGATGAGTACTCTAACAATCGCAAGGTCGACGAAGATTAACGGGGGAGGCAGAGTGCCGGTTCCATACAAACTTCCATCGGGTAAATGTGTTCCGAACTCATCGCTGATGAGCATGAGGTCGGTGCGCTGCATGGTAGCTGGGGGACGGTAATAGATATGTCTCTCCCGGGCCGTTTCTAACCCTTCATCTTTGATCAGACCATCAACTGGCCCAAATACTGGCGCGATGTGTGGCTCGCGCTGCAGATCGTCGAAGGCGCTCGGACTGACGATGCTATGCCCAGGCTGGGGCTACTGGGAAACTCCTGGTGGGAGTGGAGAATCGTTATCTTGAGGAATGAGCGTAATAACCGTAACCGGGTCATCATGGATTGGCGTGAAAAGCGGAGGAGCGTAATAGATTCCTCCGTTGTTTGGTGGTTGATTAAGAAATGATGCTGGCCGAATAGATGCGGCTCTTAGTTCCCGTAAATTCTGCGAAAAATGTTCGTACGTCAGAAAGGTCAATCCACAGAGCAGAACCGTGCTTGCTAGAACTGTGTGACCAGGATTCTCAGGGAATTATGGTGTGCTGTGTCAATCTTTTTGAGTAGAGAGTATGTAGACACTGGTGGTGATGTCATGTGTCTTCCCTGCGAAGTAACGTGACCTTGTGGTTTGCTCAGTGAGCAACCGCAGGGTCGTGAGTGACCACAACAACTCTGCACTGACAGCGGTGAGCAACTTCAGATATTACGGTGAGAATAGAATCTCTAGTCTTCGAATCTAAAGCACCTGTGGGATCATCGCACAATAGTAGTTGTGGTGAGATCATGAGGGTTCGGGCTAGGGTGATTCGTTGCTGCTCTCTATCGGAGTATTCATAGGGGAATTTTTTCTGGTCGTGAATCCGTAGTTCATGAAGAAGATCAGAAGCACGGCTCGGTTTATGAGTGGAACCTGAGTGTCTAATGAGAGAGGGGAGAATGACATTTTCGTCGGCGGTTAATGGCTCAAGAAGCGCACCATCTTGAAAAACTGTGCCGATGAGTGTTTTGCGTATTTCCCGTGACCAGCGTGAAGGGCGACGTGGTTGTTTTTTCCCGCCACTGTGACCCTCCCGGCTTGATGGGGAATGAGTTCCAAGATGGCTTCAAGGAGAGTGGATTTTCTATATCCGCTCTCACTTGTTATCGCGATAATATCTCCAGGGTGAACACGCAGACTGAAATTCTGCACGATAGGTGTCTGGCCACGAAAGACTGCAAGTTGGTCATTGTCGAGAATCAATTCGTTATGAGCAAGAGGGGTACTTTTCGGCATTGTGGGCACCGCTTCTCATATGGCGACTTATGTGCGAGTGCTTCATTCCCCCTCCTAGAAGGGTGGTCTACAACACCAAAGTGCGCCAGGTCGGGTGGGACCTCCAGGGGTCTGCGTATTACATACATTGAGCGTGTGGCGGGTGTCGTACCCTATTGAGTTTGAGTGTGTATGAACAAGGGTGCGATATCGACTCACTCAAAGGTCACGTGGAGTCTAAGAATAATCGCGTGGCGGCCGTTACGGTTTCCACTACCGCTACAACAGTGTCGATCAGCGCGAGTTACTGGCCAGGCTGCGTCAACTCGTGTCCCTGCGGTTGAATTTCTTTACCCCTTTACCCCTAAACCCGTCGGGTGGAGTACTGATGCCAGTGGCAGGCGTCAGCGCCTCCACGTTGTCTCTTCCGCCCCCGTTAGGCAGATTGCTGGTCTCGGGCGTGATATCACCTGCCCAGCAGGCTGCGCCGGGGTCGATATAACGGGTCTCCACTGCGGCCGCATCGGCCGAGTATTTCTTGTTGTGTTCGGCGTCGGCATTCATTTAGGGAGCCAGCAGTTAGGTGCACGACATGGAAAGGGGCCGTCACTGCTTGGGCTTGAGGGAACTCCTCAACTGCAGCGGTTTTGAACCCTGTGAACCCGTCCATCGCGACGGTCTGGATTCCTTCACGTCAGGCCACCTTGCGTTGAGTAAGTTAGGCCTTGAACACGGTCTTGGAGCAACCTTCGATCATGTCGAGGAGCCTGGCTGTCCCGTTGCTCTTGGGGCTACTTTTCGCACTCAGTCAATGCTTTTCTTGGGAGACTTGGCGCAACTAAGGCCAAGTCTCAATGGCGATATCTGGTTATTATGAAATATCCGCGAGATAGTTCTCGTAATCTGGGCGAAGAGCGAACCCCCATACGTATGTGCGTCCACTTTCATAGGGTTCAAGTCCTCGAATTTGGACGAGTGGTTCTTCGCGTCCGGTTGATAGTGCGTAACGCGATAATCGAGCAGTTTGGTCCCTCTTATCCTGACCATAAGGGCGCATAACGTATACATAATCGTCACGAATCATCATCTGCATGGAGCCTTGATTTTCAACACGAACATCGTCAATCGTAAATAAATGATCACCGATCCCTGTTGTTAAATCGATCGAAAAAACCTTACCGGTATCTGTTGCTAGATAATACATATTTTCTTTTTGCATACCGGGTGTCGTCATCGTATCTTCAGGCAGGATGTCAAGAGCATTACCATCGGGAGTCATCATGTACATGTAGGTACGGAATCGCTTTTTCAGGTCCCAGACTTGGAATAGCGGGGCACCGGAAAAGCGTTCATCGCGAGTGAATGGTTGCCCATGTGGAATAGTCCTTTTATATAAAGGTAAATATAGGCAATTGTTGTACATAGGGAAACCTCGGCATAGTGATTCTCCCTCAGAATCACTTGATACTGCTGCAAGAACTGATTGACTACTCGGTTCTCCGGGAGAATAGTGGCGCACAAGGAAGTCATAACCATCCCGCAGTGTTTTCTCAGTCCCTGGCGTTACTTGTGATCCTGTTGCCTGAAACACGCGAGCCGCTTCAGTTTTTAAATGAGGGCAATATGCGGTGGTCGCAACGGAATAGAGTGAATCGTTATCATAGCCAACATTAAGATAAAGTCCTTGAACCTTACGGTAGGTAACTTTATTTTGATCGCCGATCACAATATTTTGATCATATTGCCCCCCAAAGGGGTTGCCTCCAGAGTTGTACATGGTGATAAAACCACTCTGGTCGGCGGTACTGAATCGAGAAATCTCATGATGCTCAGGTCCACCGCGCTTATGTGCAGTCAGTTTCTCGTCAGTGACGCAATATTCATAATCGAGTCCACCAAAGAAAAGGCCGCCCTTGTTCCATAGGGGGTGAGAGTCATCAATCATTCCGATATCGAGGGCCTGAGCATTTCCATTGGGGTGAACAAGAATAATAAAACCGCGTTCTTTACGAAAGCCGAATTCAATTCCTGATTCGCGTGCTTGAGTTGCTAATTGAATGGCGCATATTACTCCGCGTGTTGTTGCTTTTTCAGGAGGAATAACTTTGATTGGGCTTTGCGTACATGCGCCTGCACTTAAGATGGTTGATATAGCGAAAGGTAAGCCAAGAACTGAGCGTCTTGATAAAGAAAAGTCGCTCATCGCACAACCCAATTAACCCGTGTTTTACTTGATGTGAAAATATCGATAGGGTAGACGCCTTTTCCTCCGTTGCCATCTAAATCAATGCCTGCACCTTTGCTGTAGGCGAGCCATACAAGTTGAGAACAATTTAAAGAACCGTTGTCTTTTTTGTTATTCCAAAATATAAGATTGTAAGGGCGATGCCGTAGGTTTTTGTATGCATAGTCTGCCGCTTTATCCCTTTTTCCTTGAGTGGTATTTACTTCAAGAAGGTTGGCTCCTGGCATCACATTAATAGTAGTATTATAGTACCAATCGCTTTTCCATTCTGGGCCAGAAGCCTCCACAACCCAGTATGTGTCACCATAAATACCGACATGTCCAGCACCAATAGCGGTTTGAGTGAAATAAATATCGCTTTTGTGGTATGAGGTTGGAAGTTTCACTTTCCCTGACTCACTAGAGCGGTCGCGATACTGTCCTGAATGACGTATTGCCTCAGATTGTTCAGCGAGCGCAGCATCTAAGGCTTCCTCGGCAGTGATTTCTTCGTCAATGGCGTATTCGTTAAGAGCTTGTCTCACATCGTCTTCTGTGGCTCCCAGTGTCATCGTAGTGAGTTCAGCAATTTTGCTGTCTTGGCTCCGAACGTTTTCTGCATCCGCAGGAAGGACGATGAGTACGGCAAGCGCTGCCGTAAGGACTGACGCAAGGGCGCAGATCGTCTTCGATCGCCACTGTGAATTCACGAGAAGACTCCAAACGTCATTGAATGGACTTACTTGTGAATATTATATTTCATTTCAATGAAAAGCATAGATTACCTTTCCTCGTTTTATATTGAGGCATCTTTACGGTTAGGTGTGTTAATGCGGTAGATCGGCGGTGCGGTCAGTGTGTGGACGTTGAGGTTCCTTTGGACGTTAAGTTCCGCTGAGCATTAATTCTGAGCGATCGCACGGCGCCGTTAGTCATGAGTGAGCACGCCTGAATATGGGCCCTCTCAGTGAGTGCTGAGGCGCCTTGCGGATGTTCACTGTGACGTGTTGTGTGTGGGGGGGGGGCCGGCTGCTGCGCAGCCGGCCCCCCCCCACGTGTTTCAACGGTGACGTCTGCTCATTCGCTCCTACTTGATGAACAATCAATGAGAACTGGCGATCACGGCCATAGTGGCCAGGGCAAAAGCCAATTCGTAGAGGCCTGCAAACTTCAGACAGGGGATCAGAGCGTGCCCCATGGCTCCGCGAATTACCGGCTCAAGAGCTTTCTTCACTAACACCGCCCACACGGCCACGCCGATGAGCATGACGATGGCAAAGACAAAAATACGCACGTCAGCAAGACCCATGCCGTAGGTGGCCAATGTGGCAGCCCCCAACACACCAGGAACAATCAGCAATACCCCATAAGCAACGCGTGCACGGGTCTGTCCCAAACGCACTGCTAACGTCATCTTGCCGTGCGTCGGATCGGTATCAATATCGCGAATGTTGTTAACCATGAGTAAGGAACAGGCAATCAAGCCCACGCATGAGGCCAACACCCAGCCCTGCCATGGAACATCACCACGCAACACATATGTGGTGCCGGCAGTAGCCATAAGCCCAAAGAAAATAAACACAAAAATCTCGCCAAGCCCCAAATAGCCATAAGGCTTAGACCCGCCGGTATAGAACCAGGCAGCTAGAACTGCAGCCACACCCAACATGAGCATCCACCATTGACCACTCAATGCCAGCACAGCGAGCCCCGCAAGTCCGGCCACGCCAAAGGAGGCAAAAGCCATCATTTTCACCGTATGAGGGGCAACCGCGCCGGAAGCGGTGAGACGGGGAGGACCGGAGCGATCGTCGTCGGTGCCGCGAATCCCATCCGAATAGTCATTGGCAATGTTGCATCCCACCTGCAAGGCTAAGGCCACCACGGCTGCCAACAGGGAGAGTGCCACGCCTACCCAAGAAAACGGAAACGCAACCGCCGCACCCACCAACACTGGTGCCACAGCAGCAGGCAAAGTTCGCAGGCGAACGACTTCAGCCCATTGCTTAGCAGACGGCACCTGCGTCCCGGGCGTATGGGCCTGGGAAGGGGTGGAATACTTAGCCATAGTTTTCCTCGATCGGTGCGGCACAACACAACGTCGTGAAGTCTACGCCAGCACACGCCGTAGGCTGGAGTCATGAACTCCTCCACCGCACACGCGCGCGCCTTGGTGAGCACACTGATCCGTCATAATGTTCGTTATGTTGTTTGCTGTCCGGGCTCACGCAATGCGCCCCTGACGTATGCATTGGCGCAAGCTGAGGCTGCAGGGCTGATCCACCTGCGCGTGGCCATTGACGAACGCAGTGCCGCCTTTATCGCGTTGGGTGTGGCGCGCGGAATTGCCGTGGTAGCCGGTGATGAGCAATGGGCTAGCGCCCACGAGAATGTTCGTCCGTTGGCTGCGGTGGTCACCACCTCGGGTTCAGCCGTAGCCAATCTTCATCCGGCTGTGGCAGAAGCAGATGCCGCAGGTATTCCCCTCCTCGTTATCAGTGCCGATCGCCCCCATGAAGCGGTGGGAACAGGAGCCAACCAGACCAGTGATCAGCCTGGCATGATGCGTTCAGCCATGCGCTACATTGCTGATATTCCCGCAGGATTGGCTGGCGACCATCCCGGTGGCGAGCAGCAACTCATTGGTCATGTCACTCGTGCCATCGCTGCGGCCTGTGGCGATTTCACCCACGACCCCGGCCCTGCACAGATCAACATGCGTTTACGCCCACCGTTGGTTCCCGCTGATGAGCCCTGGGATCTGGAAGTTTTGCGTGCGCAGGCAGGTTCAGCGATTCCGTCGACTTCCGCTCCTGCGGGTCTCCTTTTGGGGGATAGCCTCGTCTCTTCTCACACACTGTGCACGAGTAGTTCGTACGGTGGGCAGGGGGCCCACCTCGGTGCCAGCGCTACGCATGGCGGACAGATGACTCTCCCCGGGCATGATGTGACGCGTGGCCTGGTCCTCATCGCTGAAGGGGCGTCTGCTGACGCCGCTCACGCGGCACTCGCATTCGCTCAACGCCGCGGATGGCCAGTGTGTGCAGAACCCACCAGTGGTGCTCGCGTTCCAGGATGCCTTACCGCTTATTCTTCTGTACTTGCCACAGACCTAGCCCTTGACATTGAGGCTGTGGTGGTGTGTGGCCATCCCACTCTCTCTCGCCCTGTCACTGCTCTCCTGTCGCGTACAGACATCCCCATTACTGTGGTGGCACCTCACGCCCGCTGGTGGGATGAAAGTGGATGTGCCGCGTGCGTCATCAGCGAAGAACAGTTCATCACCCAGGTGAATAACACTCAATGGGGAAATCAAACTCCATCCCGCGACGAGCGTGAGGTGGGTGAACAATGCACGTCGCGTACTGTGGAGGAGTCGCCGTGGCAGCAGCAGTGGCGCTATGCCTGCGAGCATGCTGAACACACTATTGATGAGGGGTGGGTCGCCCACAGTGCCTCCGTTCAGGCTGATGCTGAGGGGTCGGCAGTCAGCGCGCGGCAGGTTGCGCTCGTGGTCTGGGCGCAAAGCGAGAACTTGATCCTCGTCGTCGGCAGTTCCATGGCGATTCGCTATCTTGACCAGAGTGCGCCAGGACGAGCCCACGCAGGCCGAGTTATTGCGAACCGAGGACTGGCTGGAATTGACGGAACAATTTCAACAGCTATGGGTGTGGCCTGGGGGAGTGGACGCAGCGTACGTGTGCTGTGCGGTGACCTCACAGCAGTCCATGATGTCATGGCTTTCAATATGGGATTGAAAGAAGATGATCTGCCTGTTCACGTGGTCGTTATTGACGATTGTGGCGGGGCAATCTTTGCAGGCCTTGAATATGGCAAGCGGTGTGCTCAGTATCCCAACGAGCGTGACTTTTATGAGCGCTTCTTTGCTACTCCGCAGCGTGCCGTCCTTGAAGAAATTGTGAAAGCTTGTGGTGCTCAGGGTGAACGTCTTGTCAGTCTTGATGCCTTGCGAGAAAGTCTCCAAGCGCCGGTTTTCGGGACAAAAGTCAGTGTTGTCGACTGTAGTCATTCAGCAACCATCCAGAAAACGCCAAGAAAAGCATGAGCAAATTATCGGAAGACGCGCAGAATTCGGGGGTTAACTACCGGCATTCTTAATGACCCCGCGAGAACGCCTCGAGTTCACCAGCGAGACCCGCTCGCATTGTCCCGGGAGAACACCATGACACAACCCCCCAACCCCTACACTAACGGCACCAGCCCTATTAGCCCTTACGGTCCCCCTTTAAGCGCCGATGCCGCTACGGAATCCGGAAGTGTTCAGTCGATGAGCTCCGGAGATAACCAGGCAATGCCCGGTGAGGCCGGCCAGCCCATGGCCGCCCCTATGCCCACCTATATCCCGCCTGCACCGGCTGTCAGCATGCCAGGCGAACAGGCTTCCGCCTCAGCATCGTCCTCTCCGCAGCCATCCTTGCCTTCTGCGAGTGCAGCACCGGTTCGTGAAAAACGTCGCGGCCCAGGCTGGGTAGCTCTTATTGCTGCCACACTGGCTGCCGCTGTTCTTGCTTCAGCAGGAACAGCAGGCACGATGACTTTGCTTGATAACTCCAGTCACCATAACTCTGCCCCTGCCATCACCGCCGCTCCGTCACCCAGTCAAAAAGGTGATACTCAAGTCATCTCATCGACCGGCACTCCGGCAGACTGGGAAGCCGTGGTTAAGGCCGTAAATAACGCCGTGGTTTCCATCGCCGTACGCACCCCTGAGGGTGAAGCAGTTGGATCCGGTGTCATTTATGACGAACAGGGCCACATTCTCACCAATAACCACGTGGTAGGAACTGCCACTGAAATCCAAGTCACCTTAGCTGACGGTCGAATCTTCGCTGCCACTCTCACGGGAACCGATCCTGCCACCGACCTGGCTGTGATTGCTTTACAAGATCCTCCTACTGACCTGACCGTGGCCACACTGGGTGACTCAGACGACCTTGTCACGGGCCAAAACGTGATGGCAATCGGCAATCCACTCGGTCTGTCGTCGACGGCCACCACCGGCATTATCTCCGCTCTTGACCGCCCGGTAGTGACCACCCAGAAAGCTCCTGCCCCTGAGCAGGATAGCCAGGGTATTCAAGGACTTTCTGGACTGCTGGGGCGGACCCAAACCGCACCAAACCGCGTCTACACCAACGCCATTCAGATTGATGCCGCCATCAACCCAGGCAATAGTGGCGGGCCCTTGTTCGATGAACATGGTCAAGTTATCGGTATTACCTCATCGATTGCCTCAACAGGTGGAGGTGAAGGTCAGGCAGGCTCCATTGGCATTGGCTTTGCTATCCCGATCAACCTAGCCACCAAGGTTGCAGACCAACTTATTGAGTCTGGAACTGCTACCCATGCTTATCTCGGAGTCACTGTTGATAACGGTGCTGCACAATCTGATGGTGTGGCTCGCGCGGGAGCAACGATTACAAGCGTGGAATCTGGGTCTCCTGCCGAGGAGGCCGGTTTACATGAAGGTGATCTTGTTACCGCAATCGACGGGAAGACCGTCTCCCAGGCGGCAGCTCTCACGGGATATGTTCGTCAGTACTCCGCTGGTGATGACGTCACACTTACCATTATTCGAGACCACAAGAGTCAAGACGTAACGGTCAAACTTGCCGAACGTAAGGATTCTTGAGAAACGTTGGAGACGTCGTTTCATCGGTATTAGGGGGAAGCGTGTAATGCTGTGAAAAGCAGTAAGTTGCTGACCTCACTGATGTATCGAGGTGGCGCTGAGTGAGAAAAATCAGGCGATCACCGAGCAGAGGATGCGGCCAATGCCTCGAGCATTGGGCGCATCTTTGCTCGGGTCTCCTCCCACTCATCACGAGGCTGGGAATCAGGCATGATGCCACCACCACCCCATACGTTGAACTCCGTGTCGCTGACGCGTGAAGCACAGCGCAAGGCAATGCACCATTCACCTTCACCATGCCAATCCACCCACCCCACAGGGCCGCTATATCGCCCACGATCCTGGTGCTCAAGCACATCGATAAGGTGGGCAGCATCTTTGCGCGGAGTACCGCAGACGGCAGCGGTAGGATGGAGAGCATCAACCAATGCTAAGGCTCCCGTATCGCCTGCCACCTCTGCACGGACATCTGTGGCTACGTGGAGCACATTGGGTAGACGAAGAATAAAAGGCTCACTGGCTTCTACCCACGCACATAGTGGCTCTAAGGCGTCAACTGCTGAACGGCTAGCAACTTCATGTTCGCGACGATTCTTCGATGAATGCATGAGCCAGTTAGCCATGGTGTCGACTTCTGCTGCGGAGGCATTGCCGCGACGAGCGGTTCCTGCAAGAACCCGTGAATGAACGTGTTTATTGCTTAGTCGCATGAGCAATTCAGGGGTAGCGCCCACCATCGTGTCCACAACGAACGTCCATGTAGTGGGAAAGGACCGTGCTAAGTAGGTCGCAAGACTCCCCATAGTGGGGGCAGTGGGGCAGTGAACTTGGAGATCGCGAGCCAGCACTACCTTGACTGCCTCTCCTGCACTTAAACGCTCAGTTGCCTGAGCAACCGCAATCTGAAACTCGTCGTCACTTAGCGTCCCGGGGTAAATGCTCAATGCGTTTATGGCATGCCCGGATTCCTCAGTGATTCCTGGAGAGGACATACTTGTCGTGGATACCTTGCTGTATTGATTAACAGGCATGGCGTCAGTGATTTCAGAAAAAGTTCCACTTGTCAGAGCGCTGTTAATATCGTGGGCAACGCAGGCCCAACGAGCGGCGAGAGAATCAGATGCACTCGCGGTTGTGTCCCTTTGATAAGCCGATTGCGCATCATCGTCTGAGAATCTGCAGGGAGAAAAAGCATCTCGTTTGTTGCTATCGCAGGATCGTGAAGTGTCAGCAATATCGAGAGAATCTTCGCGTAGTATCTCCAAGACAGTGAGCCAATATCCCATAGCGTCACAGCCAACTATTACCTCAGGGATTACAAGAATAGAGTCTTCACTTGAGTTGGGAGAAAAGGTGATGGTACCGAAACTAAGTGGACCAGTGCCAGGGCGGGAGACGGTGTCTTCCCATTGAGACCGGCCAATAACGTTACGCCACTGAGTACGCAGTGATTCCGTGCGGTCCGCCCCACTGGAAGTCAGTGTCATTACACGGCCCCAGCCCACTAATGAGGGAGAATCAGCGGCCAACGACCCCTCACTGCGAATCCAGCACACACAGTCATCGCGCTCAGCAATGAGAGAGGTTAATACCTTGTTGGTATTCCTGACATCAATCGCACCGCCCCAATGAAGTGGACGGGTCAATGCGCGCAAACCTCCCACCCTGCGATGATGAAGATGGGGTAGTGGAGCGGAGGTGGATGTAGGTGTGTACGCTGCGTCAGCGCAAAAATGCTCAGTCATAGCGAAGGCTTCACTTGAGAATGATTACTCGCCGTGTGATGGGTAGGGGCGATATCTGAAGTCAGACCGCCGGTTTCGTAGCACGGTGCAGGGCCACAATTCCGCCGGAGAGATTTTTGAATCCCACATGACGCCATCCAGCTTGCTGCATCATGGAAGCTAATTCCCGTTGATCTGGCCAGGCGATGATGGATTCGCCTAAGTAGTCGTAAGCTTCAGTATTTGAGGAAACTACCTTGGCCATTGCGGGAAGCATGGTGCCTAGATACCAGCGGTACAAGCGGGCAAAGGTAGCGTTGGTGGGAGTGGAAAACTCGCAAATGACGATACGACCACCAGGTTTGGTTACGCGGCGCATTTCGCAAAGAGCTGCCATTGTGTCATTTACATTGCGCAGACCGTAGGAGATGGTCGTTACGTCAAAAGAGTTATCGGCAAAAGGTAAAGCGGTGGCATCTCCTGCTACAAAATCCACTTCGGGGTAGCGGCGTTGACCTTCAGCCACCATGCCTGGAGAGAAGTCGCATGCCACGACCTTTGCGCCGTCCGCTACGTATTCCATGGAGGAGGTGCCGGTTCCTGCGGCAACGTCAAGAATTGTCATTCCTGGTCGAGCATCGACTGCTTTGCGGGTGACGGACCTCCACATGCGGACCTGGAAACCGGTCATCACATCATTTGTGATGTCGTAGCGCTTAGCCACGGCGTCGAACATTTTGGCGACGTCTGCGGGGTCTTTCGTTAGGGTGGCACGAGTCATGGGTTCATCATCTCAGGATGAGAGCCATGTGTCATTTATGGGACTTTCGCTCTGGCTGGAAAGTGGGGCGGGGCGTCGTTAATGAGACGTAAGTCCCGTGCCGTACGATGAAACACCTTACGATATTCGTAAGGTGAATTATTCGTAATTCATGTCACCCAATGGCGTGACGTAACCCTGGCCTCCCGTCTCGCATGGCGAAATCACGCGGGAAACTAGCGTGACCGTCTACACAAAAAATACGGCTTTGCGCTCTGGGTAGAGTCACCAATGAGAAAACATGCGTAGGTACAGGCACACCCCTGTTCTTGGGCGTGCTTCGTAATCGTGTGCTCGTACAGGTAACTCTGAGATGGGCGCCACATCGCACTAGGATTGAAGGAGAGGGTCACCATGACGTGTTCGCACGACGCAGACGTCATCGTCGTCGGTGCAGGCCCTGCCGGATCCAGTGCCGCCTATTACTGCGCCCGCGAAGGACTTGACGTCATTCTTTTGGAGAAGAACGATCTGGGGCGAGGCAAAATCTGCGGCGACGGACTTACCCCTAGCGCGGTTCGTGAACTGATTACTCTCGGCATCGACACATCTACCTGGCGGCGTAACAAGGGGCTGCGCGTAGTCGGAGCCGGGCACACCGTAGAACTTCCTTGGCCTGAGCAGTCGCACCTGCCCGGATACGGCATGGCCCGTGCACGCACCAAACTCGATAAAGACCTGGCGCTCTATGCACAGCAAGCAGGGGCGCGGCTTATGACAGGTGTGACTGTTACTGCTCCGATTACTTCTGCTGCTGGACGCGTCACCGGCGTAGAAACCAAGCCCACTGCTCGAGTCGCTGAACCAGCAATAAGTCAACCTACTTCGTTTACCGCGCCCATCGTTATTGACGCTGGTGGAGTGGCGGCACGTCTTGCCACAGCAGTAGGGCGGGCCAAGAACGATAAGCGCCCCATGGGGGTAGCTGTTCGCGCCTACTTTGAATCCCCTCTGGCAAACGATGAGTGGATGGAAAGCCAGCTTGAACTGTGGGACGGTCCTCGCGAAAAGGGAACCCTTCTTCCTGGCTACGGCTGGATTTGGAGTGTGGGTAACGGACTGGTCAACGTGGGCCTGGGCTCCGTCTCATCCACCGCTCATGCCGCTAAGATTGATTACAAGAAGATTTTCACCACCTGGATTGCTAACACCCCTGAAGAATGGGGCCTTAATCCTGATACTCAGGTGGGTGACTTGCGCAGCGCAGCACTGCCTATGGCATTTAACCGTCAACCCCACTATGCAGACGGGCTTTTCCTGCTGGGCGATGCGGGCGGAATGATTTCTCCATTTAACGGCGAAGGAATTGCCCAGGCACTGATGTCTGGCCGCTTGGCTGCTGAAGCGATCCTCCAGGCCCGCGCTCGCGCCACTGAAACAGGCCGCGAACTGGCTCTTCAAGCCTATCCTGCCGCACTCAAAGCTGACATGGGTGGTTACTACACCCTGGGTCGCGTCTTTGTTTCGCTCATCGAACATCCCGAAGTGATGCGCCTGTGTACGCGTTACGGCCTACCGCGCAAGCGCCTTATGACGTTCGTCCACAAACTTCTCTCTGACTCCTGGCCCCGCCAGGGCGGAGATGCAACTGACCACCTTATTCAGATCCTCTCAAGGATGGTGCCATCAGCATGAACCCATATCTCGCTCTGCTCATCATGGCAGCAGTAGCCCTGTTGATTGCCATTGGTGGCTTGGCCGTCAGTGCCCTCATCAGCCCCAATAAGCGCAACAAGGTCAAGGTGGCCAACTATGAGTGTGGTATCGATCCCACCCCCTCGAATGTGGACCACGGTCGTTTCCCTGTGAAGTTCTACCTTGTGGGTATGACTTTCATCATCTTTGACGTGGAGGTGGTCTTCCTTTATCCGTGGGCCGTCTCCTTCTCCCGCCTAGGCATGTTCGGCCTTGGCGCTGCCCTGCTGTTCATTGCCCTCATCACGGTGCCCTTCATCCTTGAATGGCGCCGCGGCGGGCTCGACTGGGATTAATGAGGTACACCCCAATGACAACCCAGGATGTTGGTAACCCCGGCTTCATGCTCACCAGCGTGGAGAAACTGACCGGTCTAGCACAGGGACGATCCCTATGGCCCGTCACTATGGGTCTTGCCTGCTGCGCTATCGAAATGATGGCTGCCGGTACTCCCCGCTTCGACATGTCCCGCTTTGGATGGGAAGTTTTCCGTGCTTCCCCCCGCCACGCAGACGTCATGATCGTCTCCGGCCGTGTCTCCCACAAGATGGCTCCCATCATTCGTAACGTTTATGATTCGATGCCCGAGCCCAAGTGGGTTATCTCCATGGGCGCATGCGCCTCTACCGGTGGTATGTTCAACAACTACGCCGTGGTGCAGGGCTGTGATCACATTGTCCCCGTCGACATTTACCTGCCTGGCTGCCCTCCGCGCCCTGAAATGCTCATCAATGCCATGCTCGAACTCACCCGTCAGATCGAGAAGAAGCCGATCTTCTCTCACCGTAAAGAAATCGCACGTGCAGTCGAGCAAGCCGCACTATCAGCAACCCCCACCCATGAGATGAAGGGGCTCCTTGCATGAGTGAAACATCAGCATCTGCAGACATGCAGAATGAACTCGAGACCGCAGCACAAGGTGGTGAACTGGACCCCACCACCGTGCCGATGATCGGTGACCAGCCCGTCAAACCCGAACTGGTCCATGAAATCATCACTCACACACACGGACTCTTTGGCGCCTGCGACGCAGGTGACACCACCGGCTTTAATGGTTTGCAGGAAACCATCACCATGGCTCCCGCAGCTACCCGCCCCTATGGTTCCTGGTTCGATGGCGCCGTGGATATCCTCATTGAAGATCTCGAAGCAGACGGCCTGGCCGCTTCTGACGTTATCGAGAAGGTCGTCATTGAACACGATGAACTCACCCTCTTCATTCGTCGTGAGCATCTCCTGCCAGTGGTACGCCACCTGCGCGACGATCAAGACCTGCGTTTTGAGCTTTGTCTTGGGGTGAGCGGCGTGCATTACCCTCAGGACGCAGGACGTGAACTCCACGCCTGCTTCCATTTGATGAGTCTGACCCATGGAGGTCGTCAGATTCGTATTGAAGTTACCTGCCCTGACACTGATCCTCATGTGCCCTCCATCGTCTCCGTTTACCCCGGTGATGATTGGCACGAGCGTGAGACGTGGGATCTGATGGGCATTGTCTTTGATGGCCACCCCGGCTTGACCCGCACTGCCATGCCTGACGATTGGGTAGGCCACCCCCAGCGCAAGGATTACCCGCTCGGTGGCATCCCGGTGGAATACAAGGGCGCCACCACTCCGCCCGCCGATACCCGGAGGTCGTACCGCTGATGAACGCATTCCACGCAACCAGACCCGCACTCGACGATCTGATCGACGGTGCGCCCCAGTACACAGCCCAGGGGGGCGACTGGGACGACATCGTCGCTCAGATTGCCGCACGTGATGAGGAAGAACGCCTCCGCAATGATCGCATCGTGGTCAACATGGGCCCTGTTCACCCCTCCACCCACGGTGTGCTCCGCCTTGTTCTCGAAATCGACGGCGAACACGTCACCAACCTGCGCGTCGGCACCGGTTACCTCCACACTGGCATCGAAAAAAACATGGAGTACCGTACTTTCACCCAAGGTGCCACCTTCGTGACCCGCATGGACTACGTAGCCCCCTTCTTCCAAGAAGTTGCCTGGGCCTTGGCCGTTGAAAAAGCCCTCGGTATCACCAACGACGTTCCTGACCGGGCCAACGTTGTGCGCGTTATGCTCATGGAGCTTAATCGCATTGCCTCCCACTTGGTGGCTATCGGTACCGGTGGTAATGAGCTTGGTGGTACCACCCTGATGACCATTGCCTTCCGTGGCCGCGAAAACATCCTTCGCGTGTTCGAAATGTGCTCCGGTCTGCGCATGAACCACGCTTATGTCCGTCCTGGTGGCCTAGCTCAGGATATTCCTGCAGGAACCGTGGACTTCGTGCGTGAAGTCATGCCGGAAATCAAACAGGACATCCATGAGCTCGAACTCTTCCTCATGGCTAACCCCATCCTCAAAGCCCGCTTCCAGAACATCGGCGTGATCCCGCTGTCCGGTGCCATGGCCCTGGGACTGACCGGTCCCTGCCTACGTGCAGCCGGTTACCCGATGGACCTACGCAAGACCAACCCGTACTGCGGTTACGAGACTTACGACTTCGACGTGCCCACCTACGATCAGTCAGACTGCTGGAACCGTATGCGCGTGCGCTTCGACGAATGCTACGAATCTCTCAAGATCGTCTCCCAGTGCCTCGAACGTCTCGAAGCATCCGAAGGCGAAAGCGTCATGGTGGATGACCCCACTATCGCGTGGCCCGCACAGATGGCATTGTCCACCGACGGCCAGGGACAGAGTTTCGACCACGTCCGCGAAATCATGGGCAGTTCCATGGAATCCCTCATCCACCACTTCAAGTTGGTGACCCAGGGATTCAAGGTGCCCGCCGGCCAGGTCTACCAGACCGTCGAACACGCCAAGGGCGCCATGGGCGTTCATCTGGTCAGCGACGGAGGCACACGTCCCTACCGTGTGCACTTCCGTGATCCCTCATTCTCGAACCTGCAATCCATGGCCATGATGGGCGAAGGCGGCATGATCGCCGACGTCGTACCCACCCTGGCATCTATTGACCCCGTGTTGGGAGGCGTGGACCGCTGATGGCAACCACCTACACCCCTGAGGTAGACGCGCGACTGCGTGAAGACTGCGCTCAGATCATGTCCCGCTATCCTGAAGGACACGAGCGCAGTGCACTGATTCCTATGCTCCACCTGGTACAGAGTGAAGACGGCTACGTGTCACCTGCAGGCATCGCCCTGTGTGCAGAACTGCTGGGGCTGGACCGCAGCGAAGTCAGCGCTGTGGCCACCTTCTACAGCCAGTTCCGCCGCCATCCCTCTGGCACCTATCACGTTGGTGTGTGCACCAACGCCCTGTGCGCAGTCATGGGTGGAGACTCCATCTGGGAAGCAGTTACCGAATCCACCGGTATCGGCAACGATGAAGTGACCGAAGACGGCGTGATCTCACTCGAACGCGTCGAGTGCAACGCCGCCTGCGATTTCGCCCCCGTCGTCATGGTCAACTGGGAATTCTTCGACAACCAGACCCCGGCCTCCGCAGTCGACATGATTGAACGTCTGCGCCGCGGTGAGGACGTCACCCCCACCCGTGGCCCCGAAACCCTGCCCACTTTCAAGGAAAACGAACGCGTTTTGGCTGGCTTCGAAGACGGTCGTGCTGACGAAGGCCCCGGAGCAGGCAAGCCCACCGTCCTTGGTCTTGAACTGGCACGCGCCAACGGATGGACCGCACCCGTGAACCAAGAGGAGGCCAAATGAGTGACACAACCCAGGCCACTGAAGATACCCAGGTTCCTACCTTCGTTACCCCAGGCCCATTAACCCCCATCATCACTGATTTATGGGATAAGGATCGCTCCTGGACTCTTGAAACCTACCGTGCCAACGGTGGCTACAAGGGCCTGGAAATTGCTCAGGGCATGGACGCCGCAGACATTGTTGAAGACGTTAAAGCCGCAGGCCTTCGTGGCCGTGGTGGTGCGGGCTTCCCCACCGGTCTGAAGTGGTCTTTCTTGCCTGCCCCCGACGGACTGCCTCGTTATCTGGTGGTCAACGCAGACGAATCCGAACCCGGAACCTGCAAAGACATCCCCACCATTATGGGTAATCCCCACGCCCTGATTGAAGGCGTTGCCATCACCAGCCGTGCAATTGGCTGCGATCATGCATTTATCTATCTGCGTGGCGAAGTCACCCACGTTTACCGCCGTCTCCTGGCAGCAGTACGTGAAGCTAGTGAAGCAGGCTTGCTCAAGACCGGCTTCGGCCTTGATGGCAAGCAGCCCCTGCGCATCACGGCGCACGCCGGTGCAGGCGCCTACATTTGTGGTGAAGAAACTGCACTGCTTGATTCTCTTGAAGGGCGCCGAGGTCACCCCCGTCTGAAGCCTCCGTTCCCCGCAGTGGCGGGCCTTTACGCACGCCCCACCGTTATTAACAACGTGGAAACTATCGCCCAAGTTCCCGGCATCCTTGCCAAGGGCAAGGAATGGTACGCCTCCATGGGTACCGAAAAATCCAAGGGACACGGCATCTTCTCCCTGTCCGGACACGTGAAGAACCCCGGCCAATTTGAAGCCCCCTTCGGCATCACTATGCGTGAACTGATCGACATGGCCGGAGGCATCCGTGAAGGACACGAACTGAAGTTCTGGGTCCCCGGTGGCTCTTCCACTCCGATCTTTACCCCCGAACAACTCGATGTTCCTCTCGATTACGAATCTGTGGGTGCAGCCGGCTCCATGCTCGGTACCCGTGCACTACAGGTTTTCGATGAGACTGTCTCCGTTGTTCGCGTGGTGACTCGCTGGATCGAGTTCTACCAACACGAATCCTGCGGCAAGTGCACCCCCTGCCGTGAAGGCACCTACTGGATGCGCCAAATCATGCTCCGCCTCGAAGCGGGACGCGGCCAGGCCGGAGACGTGGAGAAACTCGAATCCATCGCCTCCAACATCGCCGGACGCTCCTTCTGCGCCCTCGGTGACGCCGCAGCCACCCCCGTGCTCAGCGGTATCGCTAAGTTCCGCAGCGAATTCGAAGCCGGCTACACCACCCCTGCTCGCGAGCTGTTCCCCTACGAGGCCAGCGCCATCACGGAAAGTGCACGGTGAGTCCCGCCATGACAGAGCTCGTCAACATCACTATCGACGGCGCCCCCGTTGAGGTCCCCAAGGGAACCCTCATCATCCGCGCCGCAGAGCAGGCAGGGATCCGCATCCCTCGCTTCTGCGACCACCCGCTTCTGGCTCCCTCAGCCAACTGCCGCCAGTGCCTGGTCGACGTGGCCATGCCCGGACGCGACGGTGTGGTTCGCCCCATGCCCAAGCCTCAGCCTTCCTGCGCCATGACCGTCATGGAAGGCATGGAAGTCAATACCCAGGCCACGAGCGAGGTTGCCGCCAAGGCACAGGCCGGAACCATGGAGTTCCTGCTCATCAACCACCCGCTGGACTGCCCCGTGTGTGACAAGGGCGGCGAATGCCCCCTGCAGAACCAGGCCATGAGCGCCATGGCGAAGGGTGGCCAGTCCGTCACCCGTTTCACTGACGTCAAGCGCACCTTCCCCAAGCCTCTGCGCCTGACCAGTCAGATCTTGCTCGACCGTGACCGCTGCATCCTGTGTCAGCGTTGCGTGCGCTTTGCCAAGCAGATCCCTGGTGATCCTTTCATCGACTTGCAGGGACGCGGTGGCGGCCACCCAGCCGGTGAACACGGTGGGATGTATGGAGAACAGATTGGCCGATTTGACGCCCAGGTGCTCGACTTCCATGATCCCGGCAACACCCAGCCCACGCAGACCCTGCGCGGCCAGGCAGGCCTGACCCCCGCCGACGAACTCACCGCCCCCGACGGCAGTGCAGGCGCAGTCGACGGGCTGGCAGTTGGCCCCGTCCCCGTGGACATCGACAACTCCGGACGCCCCTTCGCCTCCTACTTCGCAGGTAACATCATTCAGATCTGCCCCGTGGGCGCACTGACCAGCGCAACATACCGCTTCCGTGCACGCCCGATGGATCTGGTCTCCACCGACACTGTCTCCGAACACGATGCATCCGGCTCCGCGATGCGCGTGGACATGCGCCGCGGCGTCGTACTGCGCCGCATGGCTGGCAATGACTCGGCCGTCAACGAAGAGTGGATTACCGACAAGGATCGCTTCGCCTTCACCTGGGCCACTGCATCCGATCGCCTCACCACTCCTCTCGTCCGCGATGACAACGGTGAACTCCAGCCCGCATCCTGGGGCCAGGCACTGGCAGTAGCCAGCAAGGCCATCGAAGCAGCACGCGGGACCTCCACCGCATTCCTCACCGGCGGCCGCCTCACCCTCGAAGATGCCTGGGCATACTCACGCTTCGCACGAACCGTGAGCAACACCAACAACATCGACGAGCGCGTACGCACCGTCAGCCGCGAAGAAGAATCCTTCATCGCCACCTATGTGGCAGGCACCGGCCTGGGCAAACTCACCTACGAGCACCTCGAAAAGGCCGGAACCGTCCTCCTGGTAGGACTCGAGCCCGAAGATGAATGCGGTTCTATCTTCCTGCGCCTGCGCAAGGGTGTGCTGGCTGGAGGAGTCAAGGTTGCCACCGTGGCTCCCATGACCACCCCTTCCAGCATCAAGATGCGTGCCCAAGTCATCAACGCAGTTCCCGGACAGGAAGCAGCAGCAGTTGCCACCCTGGCCACCAACTACCCCGAACTTGCTGAAGACCTCAAGGCAGACGGCGCCACCATCCTCGTCGGCGAACGCGCCGCAGCAGTCCCCGGACTGCTCAGCGTGGTCGACGTTCTGGCACGCGCCACCGGCGCACTGGTCGGCTGGGTGCCCCGCCGTGCCGGTGACCGCGGCGCTATCGAAGCAGGCCTCCTGCCCGGCCTTCTGCCCGGCGGCCGCCAAGTCTGCGATGACCAGGCCCGCGCCGAAGTGGCCAAGGCATGGGGCGTTGACGAACTGCCCACCGAAACCGGAGCCAACCTCACCGGCATTCTTGCCGGCCTGGCTAACGGAACCATCACCACGGTGGTGGCCGGCGGCGTCGATTTACGTGACATGCCCGATCCTCAGGCAGCTCGTGCAGCCTTCGAGAAGGCTGACGCCCTCATCCAGTTTGAAGTTCGCTCTAGTGGCATCCTGCCAGGGGCAAGCGTCGTCTTCCCTGTAGCGCCGCCCGTGGAAAAGAACGGTACCTTCGTTAACTGGGAAGGCCGCGTCCGCCCCTTTGGCCAGGCACACGTCTCCTGCACCCGCACCGACCGTCAGGTCCTTGCCGCGCTGGCAGACAAACTCGGTGTTGACCTTGAAGTCAATGACCTGGCCGTGGTTCACGAGCAAATCGCTGCTCTGGGAATCACCAGCGCACAGCGCCCCGGCGTCACCTTCGACGAAGCACAAGAAAGCGTGCTCCCCGAAGAGATCAGCCCCGCTGTCGACAGCGAAACCAAGGCAAACGCCTCCACCACAGCAATCCTGGCCATGCACAAGCCCATGCTTGACGCTGGCCGCATGCAAGACGGTGAGCGTTACCTTGCATTGACCGCACGTCGCCCTGCAGTATTCCTTGCATCCGATGTAGCCATCCGCCTGGGAGTGAGCCAGGGAGACATGGTGGAAGTATCCACCTCCCGTGGTTCCATCACCCTGCCTGCTCGTATGAGCGACCTGGTCGGTGGCTGCATTTGGATGCCCGAATGCTCTGAAGGCTCCACCGTCCGTGAGACTCTTGGCGTTGATCATGGCGCCACCGTGACCGTATCCAGCGCGAAGGAGGTGGCGCAGTGACCGCCACGCCCCTGATGCATCTCGCTGCCGGAGCACTCACCCCCATGGGTGCCTCCGACGGTGTAGTCGCCGATTTCTCTGAAGAAACATGGTGGCTCACCCTCATCAAGGCAGCCTTCATCGCCGTGTTCCTCATTCTCAGTGTCATCATGGCACTGTGGGTCGAGCGCCGTGGCCTGGGTCGTATGCAGACCCGTCCTGGCCCGAACGTCAACGGTCCTTTTGGTCTTCTCCAGGCCATCGCTGACGCAGGCAAACTCATCCTCAAGGAAGACTTCTGGCTTAAGGGTGCTGAAAAGTTCATCTACCTGCTCGCCCCTCTGATCGCCGCATTTTGTGCCTTCATGGTTTATGCAGTGATTCCTTTCGGCCCTAATGTCTCCATGTTCGGCCACTCCACACCGCTCCAGCTCACCGACTTCCCTGTTGCTGTGCTTTACATTTTGGCTATCACGGCACTGGGGGTTTACGGCATTATCCTTGGTGGCTGGTCAGCACACTCTACTTACCCGCTACTTGGCGCTGTCCGTAGTGCCGCACAGGTCATCAGTTACGAATTGGCCATGAGCCTATCTATCGTGACCGTATTCCTTGTCTCCGGAACCATGTCAACTTCCGGAATCGTGGCTGCGCAGCAACACATGTGGTGGGCACTGGCAATCGCCCCCAGCTTCCTCATCTACGTGGTCTCTATGGTGGGCGAAGTGAACCGTCTTCCTTTCGACCTTCCTGAAGCTGAAGGTGAACTTGTTGCAGGCCACATGGTGGAGTACTCCTCCATGAAATTCGCCTGGTTCTTCCTGGCCGAATACATCAACATGTTCAACGTCTCTGCCGTCTGCACCACCCTCTTCCTTGGAGGCTGGCACGCATGGATCCTTCCCATGTTCTGGCCAGGCGCCAACGAAGGCTGGTGGCCCATGCTGTGGTTCATCGGCAAGGTTTGGATGGTTATGTTCTTCATGATCTGGACTCGCGGCACTCTGGTGCGTATGCGCTACGACCACTTCATGAAACTCGGCTGGAAGTTCCTCATCCCCGTATCCCTGGCATGGTTCGTCCTTGTGGCAATCGTCCAGGCATACCGCACCTTCACCGATATCTCGCTGCCCACTCTCTTCATGGGACTAGCGGTGGTTTTCGCCCTTGCCATGGTGATCATCGCCTTCCTGCCTGACGCTTCCAAGAAGGATGATGAGGCTGCTTCTGTCCCTGCTGTGGCCGCTGATGACAACGGCGTCGAAGTCCTCACTACTGACTCCGACTTTGACGCATTCGCTGGAGGCTTCCCCGTTCCTCCCATGCCTGGTCAGCAACTACCTATGAGTGAACGTGCCATGGCAGTCGCCCGCAAGGCAGGAACTGTAACGGCCACCACATCACAGACCATCGCCACCGCCAAGGAGGGAATCGATGACTAACCCTGGCTCATCATCCGCAGGGAACGGCCGCAGACCCGCCGTGCCCTCGCACGACTCCTGGCTGCGTGATGATCCCAGCACGCTGGCCAAGATTTTTGCTCCCGTTGCCGGATATGGCGTGACCATCTCCTCGATGTTCCGCCCCACCGTCACGGAGCGCTACCCATTCGAACCGGCACGTGTGATGCCACGATTCCACGGACGTCACCAACTCAACCGTTATGATGACGGTCTGGAAAAGTGTATTGGCTGTGAACTGTGTGCATGGGCTTGCCCCGCAGACGCAATCTACGTGGAAGCCGCATCCAACACCCCTGAGGCTCAGTACTCACCCGGTGAGCGCTACGGTCGCGTCTACGAGATTAACTACCTGCGCTGCATTCTGTGTGGCCTGTGCATCGAAGCATGCCCTACCCGCGCACTAACTATGACCCACGAGTTCGATGAACTCGTTGGCCCCAGCCGTGAAGGTCTTATCTACGAAAAGATGAACCTCCTGGCACCGTTGCCTGAAGGTGCTGTCGAAGCACCCCACCCGATGGTGGCCGGAACCGAAGACGGCGATTACTACCGTGGCGCAGTCACCGGCTCTACCCAGGAACAGATTGATTGGGTGCGTGAACACCGCCCTGACGATCCCTCACTCGCAACCGCACGACCCGTTGCACCAGCACAGGAGGTAACGCGGTGAATCACCTACTCCTGCCCGCAGCTACAGCCGCTGCTCTTGGCGATGACATGCACATTGGCGAAGTTATCCTTTTTGCCGTGGTCGCATGCGTCACCTTGGCCTGCGGAATCGGCCTTCTGACTGCTAAACGCGCGGTTAACGCAGCTGTCAACATGATCATGATTATGATCAGCCTGGCCATCTTGTATATCGCTAACTCTGCACCATTCCTTGGCATTGTCCAAGGTGTGGTTTACACCGGCGCAGTGATGACCTTGGTTCTGTTTGTCATCATGCTTGTGGGTGTTGGCACCGACGAAAAGATTGTCGAAACCGTTCACGGGCAAAAGGCCATTGCCGTCGTCCTGGGACTGGCAATGAGCGCACTTCTTATTGTGGCCGCATCTAAGGCAGCCTTCCCGCCGGCCGTTGGACTCAATACCGAAGAATCCAACCCCACTGTGCTGGCCGAGTTGCTCTTCTCTAGCCATGTAGTGACCATGGAACTTACTGCCATCTTGCTCATCACCGCAGCAGTTGGTGCATTGACCCTGACTCACCGTGATCGTATTCGCCCGCGCAAGAGTCAGTTGGATGTCGCCAAGGACAAGATGATTGCTTATGCGGAATCTGGTGTACATCCCGGTCAAGACACCTTCTCTGGTGTCTATGCCGCTACCAACTCTGCTGCTGCACCTGCCCTTGACGCCGCTGGACAGCCTGTCGAAGAATCCGTCTCCCGTGTTCTTAAGGTTCGTGGCGATGATCTTGACGTCTCCGACCTTGCCCCCCGCTTGGCTCTGGCAGGTCGTGAAGGTGAAATCGAACAGGTTCATCGTCGTCAGGTGCCTCGTAGCGGAATGCCGGCCATGCCGGGAAGTGGTGCCCCTGTGCCTTACCAGCCGGTTGCCCCTGTTACTGATAAACCCGAACCTTTGGCGTCGGCAGAAGAAAGCAAGGAGGATGAGTCCAAGTGAGTCTCACAGTCTCCGTCGTGGCCTACATCATGCTGGCAGTAATTCTGTTCAGTATTGGTTCTCTGGCCGTGCTGCTTCGTCGCAACGCCATCATCCAGATCATGGGGATCGAACTCATGCTTAACGCCACCAACCTGGCGCTGGTCACCTTCTCACGCCTGCACGGCAATGAAACCGGACAAGTGTTCGCTTTCTTCGTCATGGTCGTTGCAGCGGCAGAAGTTGTTGTTGGCTTGTCCATTGTGGTGTCCATCTTCAAGACTCGCAGGAGCGTCAACGTTGATGACGCTAGCCTGCTCAACCACTGAGAGGCTCCGCAATGACAACATTTCCTCTCCCATTGACTACCCTGCCTGCTCACGGTGCTTCTGTCGGCATCCAGAGCGCAGATGGCCTTGCCTCCTGGGCGTGGCTTCTTATCGCTATCCCCGCTCTCTCCAGTGCTTTTCTCCTACTTGCAGGGCGTCGTACAGATGCCTGGGGTCACTGGCTCGCGGTTGCAGCATCCACTGCCTCAGCTGTTCTCGGCTTGGGAATCATCGCCCAATTGCTTGGAACCGACGCTTCCCAACGGGTTATGGACCTCAAACTTTGGGAATGGTTCAGTCTTGGTGACCACCCTGTCGCCGTCGGACTGCGCATTGACCCGCTGTCCATGACCTTTGTGGGACTGGTGACTTTCGTCGGCACGCTCATTCACATCTACTCCGTGGCCTATATGAGTCACGATCGTGATCGCCGCCGCTTCTTCGCCTACCTCAACCTCTTCGTAGCGGCCATGCTCACCCTGGTGCTTGGCAACTCCTACATTGTTCTGTTTGTCGGATGGGAAGGCGTGGGTCTAGCTTCTTACCTCCTCATCGGATTCTGGAATAACGCAGGTGCGGACGAGCCCTTGGCCAAGCAACAGGCCACCGCAGCAAACGCTGTCGCAGCAAAGAAGGCCTTCATTATGAACCGTGTTGGTGACATGGGCCTTTTGCTGGGCATGATGGCCATGATCGCCACCGTCGGCTCCGTTGCTTTCGATCAGGTTCTTCCTGCCGCTGCTGACGGTTCCATCTCTACCGGTTGGCTGACTGCTATGGGATTCTTCCTTCTTTTGGCAGCCTGCGGTAAGAGCGCCCAGTTCCCCCTCCAAGCTTGGTTGGGAGATGCTATGGCAGGCCCCACCCCTGTCAGTGCTCTCATCCACGCCGCCACAATGGTCACTGCCGGCGTCTATCTCATGGTCCGTTCCGGCGTGATTTACGAAGGTGCCCCCAGCGCACAGATTGCCGTCGCCATCATCGGTGCCTTTACCCTCATGCTCGGTGCCATTATTGGCTGTGCCAAGGATGACATGAAGAAGGTCCTAGCTGCATCCACTATGAGCCAGATTGGTTACATGATGCTCGGCGCAGGCCTTGGCCCTATCGGCTATGCACTGGCAATTTTCCATCTGCTGACCCACGGCTTCTTCAAAGCTCAGTTGTTCCTCGGGGCCGGTAGCGTCATGCATGCCATGAGCGATCAAGTCAACATGCGACGCTTTGGCGCGCTGAAGAATACTTTGAAGATCACCTTCGTTACGATGATGGTCTCCTGGGTAGCCATCCTCGGCATCCCTCCGTTCTCAGGATTCTTCTCCAAAGACAAGATCATCGAAGCCGCATTTATCGGTGATGGCGCGCGTCCTTGGATCCTTGGCTCCGTCGCCGTGATCGGTGCAGGCATCACTGCTTTCTACATGTCACGCTTGATGTTTATGATCTTTTTCGGTCAAGCCCGTTGGACCACCGAAAAGGACCTTGAAGGCGAAGTTCACCCCCACGAGTCCACACCGCTTATGACTATCCCGCTTATCATCCTGGCAGTCTTCGCTGCAGGACTCGGCTTTATCCTGGCCTTGGATGACCGCTTCCTGACCTGGCTCGAACCTGTTACTGGACATGTTGACCACGCCACGCTTGCCAACCATGGCGAACCCGTTTTGGCAGCACCGCTCATCATGGGTATCACCCTGGCACTGGTTGCCGTGGGCATCGTCATTGCCTGGATGATGTACGTGCGCCGTGACGTTCCTGTGGTTGTCCAGCCTGGAAACGTCTTGGTGGAAGCGGCACGTCACGATATGTACCAAGACAATCTCAACGAAGCCATTGCCATGCGTCCTGGACAGGGACTCGTGGCAGCGGCAACTGCCTCAGACCGCTACGTGGTGGATGGCGCGGTCATGGGCCTTGCCCACGGCGCGGCCGGTTTGGGCTCCCTTGTTCGCCGTAGCGAAAACGGCCTTGTCCGCTCCTACGCCGGCTACATGCTGGCCGGTGTGGTCCTGGGCCTGCTCGCCGTCCTGGCTACCAGGTTCTGAGAGGAGCCTTCACGCTGATGAATGCAATCATGTCTGCA
Organism: Actinomyces vulturis; assembly: GCF_001687305.1. Taxonomy (GTDB): domain Bacteria; phylum Actinomycetota; class Actinomycetes; order Actinomycetales; family Actinomycetaceae; genus Actinomyces; species Actinomyces vulturis. The sequence continues at coordinate 326,681 of NZ_KV700385.1, read as the reverse complement.
ACACATATCCTCACTATCTTGGCGCTTTTGCCACTGGTGGGTTCAATCCTCATCGGATTGGTCCGGCCACTGCGCAAGCACGCAGCCGTCCTCGGACTGGTCTTCTCCGGCGCAACCTTTGTTCTAGCGCTATGGGCTTTGTCCCAGTTCGATATGAGTCAAGGTAGTGCTATCCAACTCGGTGAATACGCCACCTGGATTCCCGCGCTCGGTGTGTCTTGGGCTTTGGGCGTTAACGCCCTCGGTTTGGCAATGATCCTTCTGGCTACCTTTATCGTGCCTCTCGTACTGCTCGCTAGCCGTGACGAAATTGATGAGGACAAGCATGCCGGCTTCACCGCCCTTGTGCTCAGCCTTGAGTTCTTCATGGTGCTCATTTTCGCCGCACGCGACGTATTTCTCTTCTACGTCGTCTTTGAAGCGATGCTCATTCCCGTCTATTTCCTTATCGGACGCTACGGGGGCGACAACCGCCGCGCAGCAGCACTGAAGTTCCTGCTGTACTCCTTGGCTGGTGGTCTGATCATGCTTGGCGGAATCGTGGGCTTGTACGTCTACGGTCCCGGTGGCGAAACTGCTTTCCTCATCGATTCGCTTGTTGGAAACATTGATGCCTCAGCCGGAGCTATGAACTTGATGTTCGTATGCTTCATGATCGCCTTTGCTATCAAGGCCCCTATGGTCCCGGTCCATACCTGGCTTCCTGACACGGCAGAACAGGCCACACCCGGCACTTCTGTTCTGCTCATCGGAATCCTGGACAAGGTCGGTACCTTCGGCATGATTACCCTTTGCCTGCCTCTTTTCACTGACTCGGTGTCTTCGGCGCGTACGGTTATCCTCGTCTTGGCTTTGATTTCCATCATCTACGGAGGCCTCACCGCCATCGGTCAGGATCACCTGTACCGACTCATCTCCTACACCTCGATTAGCCATTTCGGCTTCATGGTGCTGGGAATCTTTATCGGCAGCCAAATCGCCGCAGTCGGTGCCATGGTTTACATGGTGGCCCACGGTCTGTCCATCGCAGGACTCTTCCTAGTGACCGGATTCCTCGCCCAGCGCACCGGAACCCTCAAGATCAGTGAAATGGGGGGGATGCAGCGCGTTACCCCGCTTATTGCAGGAACCTTTCTGATCTCCGGCTTGGCCTCTATCGCTTTGCCTGGCTTGAGCGGATTCGTTCCCGAATGGATGGTGCTGACCGGCACATTCTCGGTATGCACCGCCTGCGGCATCATCGCCGTGTTTGGTGTGGTGATCGCTGCCCTTTACGTGATGCTGCCTTACCAGCGCGTCTTTACAGGCGCTCCGACGGCAGAACGCATGAACGACGCCGACTTAAACATCCGAGAAAAGGTCGTGCTCATTCCTGTCATCGCCGCTATGTTCCTTCTTGGTTTCCTCCCCGGAGCCTTGGTGAATGTACTCAACCCCATTGGTGAACAGATTCATTCCGCCACCACCGTTGAGACCGCCACCTCCGCACAGGCAACCGTGACCACTGCTCTGGAAGGGAGCGTCAAGTGACATTCACACCCCCAACCATCGCATGGTCTTCTCTCACACCAATGCTCTTGGTGCTGGGAGCAGGCGTGGTGGGCGTGCTCATCGAATCCTTCGTTTCACGCCGTTACCGCTCCAAGGCCCAGATGCTGGTCTCTTTCCTTGGCCTGCTAGCAGCGCTTGTTGCTTTGGCTAGTCGCTGGAGCGTCCTCACTCAAGATTCCGGTAACGGGGAAGTATTTGGTGTCCGCATTGCCGGCGGCTTTATCGAAGACCCCTTTGGAGTACTAGGCCAGTTCATCATCGTGTGTATCACTTTGCTGGCCCTACTGGTGATGGGAGATCACACCAGTGCTGCTGACGGTGCTTTTGCCGCGCAGAGCGCAGACCGTCCGGGGAGCGCCGAAGAAACCGAATCTTTACGTGCAGGTTTCTTTACCACCGAAATCTACCCGCTCACGCTTTTCAGCGCTGGCGGCATGATGCTCTTCCCAATGGTGGATAATCTCATTGCCCTGTTCGTTGTGCTTGAAATCATCTCTCTGCCCCTTTACATCATGGCAGCGACCGCACGTCACCGTCGCATGCTCAGCCAGGAAGCTGCACTGAAGTATTTTGTCCTGGGTGCTTTCGCTTCCGGTTTTCTTCTTATGGGTAGTGCATTTCTTTACGGTTTCAGCGGTTCAGTGGAATACGCGACTATTTACAAGGTCATCGTCAACCCCATGGGGCTTGAGTCCTTCCAGTGGCTCCTGGTTGTAGGCATGGTCATGGTGACTGTCGGTCTGCTGTTCAAGATCGCTGCTGTTCCTTTCCACGCATGGAGTCCGGATGTGTACCAGGGTGCCCCCACCCCCATCACTGGCTTCATGGCAGCAGGCGTCAAAGCAGCAGCTTTCCTCGCACTGCTCCGTTTCTATGGAGTAGTGGTCTTTATAAACACTGACACTATTCACTGGTTCATGTGGGGTGTTGCCATCCTGACCATGCTCACCGGTACCGTCGTTGGCTTGGTTCAGCGCGATATCAAGCGTATGCTCGCCTACTCGGCTATCGCTCATGCAGGATTTATGCTCATCGGCGTTATCGCTTTCAATGAACTCTCCATCGAGGGCATCCTCTTCTACGCACTGGTTTATGGCGTTGCCACCGTTGGTGCTTTTGGCATCATCACACTGGTCCGTGAGAATCACGAAGGAGCCCCTGGCGCAGAGGCTACCAGCATCGATGCTTATCGCGGTTTGGGTAAAACCAACCCCTTCTTGGCTACCTGCATGATGATCTTCTTGCTTTCCTTTGCAGGTGTTCCGCTCACCGCTGGCTTTATCGGTAAATTCGAGGTCTTTTCCGCAGGTGTTGCAGGCGGAGCCTGGGAGTTGGTCGTTTTGGCCATCATTTGTTCAGCAGCCACCGCGTTCTTCTACATGCGATTGCTGGTCTTGATGTTCTTCTCCGAGCCTGTTGAGGGTAACCGTCTGGTTGTGGAGTCTACTGGTGCCACCAGTGCAGCCATCGCGATCGCTGCCGCAGCCACCATCATCCTCGGCGTTGTGCCCCAGCCCTTTATCGAGCTGGGCCGCCTGGCAGTTATGCTCGTTGGGTGACCAACGTGCTTCTTCTTGACGAACCCGTCCTGGAGGACCGGATTGTTCCGGTCCTTCAGGACGTCGAACAGCGACTTCTTGATGTGGTGTCGAGTGCTGACTCAACCATTAACCCACCAACTTCACATCTGGCGCAGGCAGGAGGAAAGCGCCTGCGCCCCGTGCTTACGTTGCTTACTGCTCAATTAGGTGACCCTGAACTGGCAAGTTCCGATGCAGTGCGTGATGCTGGTGTAGCAGTTGAACTTACTCACATTGCTACGCTGTACCACGATGACGTGATGGATGATGCTCCTTTGCGTCGCGGTGCACCTAGCGCACACATGCTTTGGGGTAATTCTGCAGCCATTCTCACCGGTGACGTGCTCGTGGCGCGGGCCTCCCAACTTGTTGCCGCACTAGGACCCGATGCTGTTCTCGCCCATGCCAAAACTTTCGAGCGGCTATGCACCGGTCAGCTTCATGAAACTCTTCCACGCCCCAAAGGGGAGGATCCTGTTGACCACTATATTCAGGTTCTGGCGGATAAGACCGGCTCGTTAATCGCTGTCTCTGCCCGCTATGGTGCCATGCTTACCAATGCAGGTACACGCTGCGAAGAAATCGTTCAGGAATTCGGCGAACGCATTGGCGTGGCCTTTCAACTGGCTGATGATGTTATTGACTTAACTAGTGACAGTCAGACCACCGGTAAAACCCCAGGCACTGACCTTCGTGAAGGCGTTGATACCATGCCCGTCCTCCTCCTGCGTACTATGTTGGCCGCAGGTGAGTTGGACAAGGAAGGCCAGGAAATTCTCTCTCTCCTGTCCACTGCGGATCTTCAGGATGATGCAGCGTTGGCTGATGTTGTTAATCGTCTCAAGAACCACCCGGTTCTGACTCGTACGCGTGAAATGGCTATGGAGTGGGCACGCGAGGCTGTTGAGGTTCTTTCTGGCCTTGAGGAAGCTGTTTTGGATGGAACCCGTGCACGTTGTCAGAATGCCGGATCGGATGATCGCGCCACTCAGTTGGCTCTTGATGATGCTCGTGAACGCACCGCATTGGTTCGCGATGGTTTAGAGCAATTTGCTCGTCTTCTTGTTGATCGCGCCGCTTAATTTATGACGATTAGTTGTCAAACCCCCTCCTGATAATCAGGTGGGGGTTTGATGTTGCTGTGGGGAGAAAACGAGTCGCAGAACACCCGAAGGGGACTATCGTCCTACCTATCGTCGCGATGTAGGCGTATTACGCTCAAAGATGATTTCTCCTGACCGAAATTGCTTGGTATTCAACTGCGGTGCGCCGAAGTGTTCGTTAGTGTTGAAACAAGTTCATAGTGGCGTGACATGATCGCTGCTGATCGCAAGAAGTCGGTGAAGACTTCGTGACGGCACTATGACAGGACGTTACATTCATGGGTGGCGTCTAATCGTGTGAATAGCCTTCAGGCTTTTGTGGATCCAATGAAGGGACCCATCGTGCGTATTCAACGTCGATACCGTACATATCGCAGGCGCATTCTGGCGGCGGGCGCAATGGTTGCGCTTGTTGGTGCTGGACTATCGCCCCTTCCAACAGCACCCGAGGCGCATGCAGAAGAACCTGCACTGCCGGTAAGTACATCAGATGAATCTGGTGGGGCAGAACGTCATGCTGTTGATGCTGCGCTCCCCGCTGATAGCAATTCTGGGGCAGACAAAATGGATGCTGTGGCAGGAGAGAAAGATTCTTCTACCACTTCACCCGTTGACGCAGTGTCAACACAAAATAACGAGAGTCAGCCTTCTACGCAGGGTGGGCAAAGTTCCCATGAGACAACCGCGAGTGTATCGGACGAGGAGAATGCTGATCTCCGAGTACCGGAACATGCTCCGGAAGCAGAAGCGATTCCAATGGTGGAGCCGGCCCCTTCAACTGCTGGAAATTACACCGTTGTTCCGCGGAGGCAACTCCAAGCAGTTTATGCGGACTCAGTTGACAATTCCGTCATTGCTAGCCTCAACTCCGGTCCAATGGATCGGGTTCTCGATGGTGATTACTCGAGTTTCTGGTTATCGAATACCGGTGAAGGGGAAGGGCCTGTTGAAGCGCCTCACCGGATTATCGTGGGTACCCGTGATGGCCAAGCCGTAGAAAATGTGGGCCGCTTGACTATCTATCCCACGGGGATCATGAGCGGAGTTGGGCATTTGCATGAATATGAAGTCTTTGTTCGTGCAGATGGAGAATGCGCAAATACGGATGATGGGTGGTTCCAGGTTCCGACTACTGCAGTGGATGCGCAAGATCTTTCTCCAGTTGTTCTTTCATTTGCGCCACGTGCGGTGAATTGTGTTCGCATCGATGCGTTGTCTGGCTGGTATCAAAATAAGCCAACTGATTACACATCTATCAGTGAAATCTCATGGTCGACTTTCGCGGAAGGGGAAGTTGTTCCATTAGCAGATCCAGAGCCTACACAGTTGAGGGAACGTCCTTTGGCTGAGGGAGCACGTCCCTCAGGAGAGACGCTTAATGCCCTTGCTTTCGATGATCGCGTTGCTGAAAATCGTGAGCGTACACCTATTGCTTTGACCATTACTGACCCAGATGGAACATCTCGTGTCGTTGGTGCCCGCCCCTCACCGATCAACGTCGTAGCCGGTGCTGCACAGGGAAAGGCATATCATGTCGATTGTATCCCGGGGGGACCTGAGGGTGATGGATCTATCGAGCGGCCTTTCACATCACTTGAACGGATTAATGCTCATGAGCCGTTTAAGCCTGGTGACCAGATCCTGCTCAAACGAGGAACACGGTGCCAAGGTCTTCTCCATCCCCACGGCTCAGGTAGTCAAGGCAATCCTATTGAAATAAATGCTTACGGTGATCCTGCTGCTCCAATGCCGCGAATTGATGGCGGTGGTGAACGTATCGCAGCCGGTGATGATCTTCCTGAGCAATTAGCAAGTCAAGAAAACACTGGCGTAGATTCCGCTACTGTTCGACTTTACAACCAGGAGCATTGGGTAATCCGTAACCTTGAAGTCACGAACTTCTCCGGTGATGGGAATGATTATTCTGTTCGTCGTCGTGGCGTGCTCGTGACCTTGGACAATTACGGAGACGCACACGGCTTTGAGATTTCCAATATGTACGTTCATGACGTACTCGGCCACACCAAGAAAGATCTTGAAGGCAGCGCAGGTATTCAGTTTGAAGTCTACGGAACTGCTGACGGGACACCTTCAGCGTTCTACGATGTAGAAATTTCCTATAACCGAGTTCGCCACGTTAATCGTTCTGGTATCAATATGGGTACCAGTTACCGTAAGCGTCCTAGCGTCGGTGCTGCTGTCAACAGCGGACCAGCCTTGAAGTACCACGGCTGGGGTCCGATGGATATTCATGACAATATCGTGTGGGATATCGGTGGTGATGGCATCGTGACCCAATACGCCAATGGATCGCGAAACTTCAATAACACCGTCTACGAAGTTTCAAACCATCACGGAGGCCTAAGTTACTCCGGTAACAACGCGGCGATGTGGCCATGGAATGCTGACAATGTGAGTTATACCAATAACCACGTTTTCGATACCCGTATGCCTCATGGGACGTGGGATGGTACTGCGTTTGATGCCGATTATGGCCAGAACGGCACTCTTGTTGAGCACAACGTCACGCATGACAATGAGGGCGGTTTTATGCTCTTCTGCGGTTTTGGCGGGTACTCCATGAAGGCTATTGCTCGTTATAACTTATCGATCAATGACGGTCACGGTGCAGAAACGCATAGTTATGGTCCGCGTGCATGGGCGCTGCTGGGACAAACAGATGGTGAAATGTACAACAACACTTTCGTCCTCTATCCCGGCGCATATCTTGGGCGCGCAACTCGTGGAAACTATCGTGACAACATTGCTTACGTGAATAACGTGTTCTTCGCCCAGGGTGATGTGCAAACGACTTGGGGGCCACGTACGTACGATGTTTATCTTGAATCCCCAACCCAGGATGACATTTTCTCTCTCCCTCCCATTGTTCCTATGAGAAATAATCTCTATGCCGGAACGGATCAGGGGTGGCCCAACCTAGAGGCGAACTATGTGATGCCCGAACTTCGAGCGGGAAGCACCTTAGAGTCACTTATTCCGAGTCCTGAGGTTATTAGCGGTAAGGGCGAACCTATTTTGTCTACTTCCATGGAAGATCTGTGGGGGCGCACAGTAAGTGAATTGGGACGGCCTGATCTAGGAGCATTCCAACTCACCGCATCTTCGCTCGCTCCCATTGTCGCTAACGGAGGATTCGAACAAGGTCTCGAAGGATGGCAGGCACAGGGGGATATCGCCGTCACTCAATCGTCCGCTGCACCCAAGACGCCCTTGAAATACGTATTTTCGGGTGCCCACGCAGCACAACTTACGCAGGGAGCTTCGCTGACACAGACCTTCCCCGGAGGTGTGAATCGCTCTTACGTGCTTCGCGCTCGCGTGAAAGCTGGCGAGGGGGCAACTCTGCCAACAGTGACCCTTGTTAATGAGGGCGGTTATCAGGCAACTTCGCTGGTGAGCGATGTTGACGCTCAAGGGTGGGCTGATGTCACTGTCCTTATGCGTACAGCATGGGAAGGTTCTCCTTTGACGATCTCATTGACGGGACCGGGAATTATCGATGACGTGAGCGTCATTGTTGTCCCGGACTACGTTGTTGATGGTTCCTTCCAGGCTCGAGGAGTGACTAAGCAGAATCCGGAGAATACGCCATGGAATTTGTCTCCCAGTCAGCACAGTGATGACGCCGTCTCTGGGGGTCGTTCCGGTAGGGTTTCCGGACCAGCAAGTAATGGTGAGGTTCTAATTCCGAAGACCGGAAACTACCTAGTCGCCGGTTTCCTCAAGCCTAGTTTCCCTGATGAAGTCATGACTCTTGACGTTCACGATGGTGCTCAGGGAAGTGGTACTACTAGCGGTGAAAACTGGAAACAAGTGGTATTCCGGACGCAAGCAGAGGATTCATTGCTTACCGTAACGTGCGCAAGTGAAGAATCTAGTACTGGTCTGTGTGACGACATCATGGTGGTCCCAGATCCAGGACCGGCACCTCGCGTGGATGGACAAGAACCTTTAAGTGAGCCCACTGTTTCCGGTCCTGATTCAAGCGCGGAACCAACGTCTCCTGCTGAGGAATCTACAGTTGCTCCTTCGACGCAACCTGATTCTTCATCGAGCGCCCCATCTGCTTCGTCGGGGGCTTCGGGCTCAGATGAACCGGGCATGCTTCCTTCAGATGCTTCCCGTTCTTCCTCTACAGCAAGGCCTCAGACATCAGGTGGCTCTTTGCCAACAACTGGCACCTCAGGATCTCTCCTTGTGTTAGCAGGAGGCTTAATGATTGCTGGTGTTGCCAGTGCGTTGCGGGCGCGTCGTCATACCTGATGATGGCGAATCATTACGGTAATTGTTGATATTGCCGTTAGGGACGTGGGTGCCTCACATGGTGGTGAGGTACCCACGTCTGTTTGATGTAGGGCTGAACAGATACATAGGTGGCAAGTGGGCGATGACTTACGCCACTGTGCCTGTTTCTCCTTGTGGATAAATTGTGTGAGGTGAGGCTAAAGCCACCTTTCCAGGCGCCCTGAATTGGGTAACACCTGCGTACACTAAAGGCGTTTGTTGCACTCTATCTACAGGATTGACCGCTCGTGAATACGCGTCCATTGTCTGTTGCCGTTATCGGCGCAGGACCCGCAGGAATTTATGCCTCAGACATTCTGTCCAAATCTGGACTTGATGTGAATATCGATCTGTTCGAGCGTCTTCCTGCCCCCTATGGTCTGGTTCGCTATGGCGTGGCCCCCGATCATCCGCGCATCAAGCAGATCATCGTGGCGCTCTACAAGATTCTCCAGCGCGGCGATATCCGCCTCATCGGCAACGTCGAAGTTGGCCGTGACGTGAGCGTGGCTCAGCTCCAAGAGCATTACGACGCCCTGATCTTCTCCACCGGCGCCGATACTGATGCACCGTTGCCCATTCCCGGTGTTGACGCCCCCGAATGCTACGGCGGCGCAGACTTCGTCTCCTGGTATGACGGACACCCCGACCACCCCCGCACCTGGCCTCTGGAAGCCAAGGAAGTCGCCGTGATCGGCGTAGGCAACGTGGGGTTGGATATTGCTCGCGTGCTTGCCAAGCACTCCGAAGATCTCATGGTTACCGAAGTGCCCGCCAACGTGGCAGAAGGCCTAAAGAACAACCCCTGCACCGACGTTCACGTCTTCGGGCGTCGTGGCCCCGCCCAGGTGAAATTCACCCCCCTCGAACTGCGTGAACTGGGCAAACAGCCTGACGTTGACGTGCTCGTTGACGAAGAAGACTTCGAATATGACAAGGGCTCCGAAGAGGCGCTGCGTTCCTCCAATCAGCAGCGCCAGGTAGTCAAGGCCCTCGAGGGTTATGCCATGCAGGAACCCGAGGAACTCACCGCCTCCCACCGTATCCACATCCACCTCTTCCAGGCACCCCACGAGGTGCTCACCGATGAGGATGGACACGTCGTTGGCTTGCGCACCGAACGTACCCGCCTGACTGGTGACGGCAATGTGGAAGGCACCGGCGAGTATCGTGACTGGCCCGTTCAGTCCATCTACCGCGCAGTCGGTTACGCCGGCAGCCCCATCGAAGGCCTGCCTTTCGACGACGCCCGCCACGTCATCCCCAACGAAGGTGGTCGTGTCATGGAAGCCGAAGGCCAGCCCATGCGCGGCGTCTACGCCACTGGCTGGATCCGTCGCGGACCCATCGGCCTGATCGGCTCCACCAAGTCCGATGCTCAAGAAACCATTGCCAACCTCGTTGAAGATGCACAGGCCGGACTCCTGCACGCCACCACCGAGGATGAAACCCAGGTTGGTCATGATGCCATGCTCGCCTGGCTCGCAGACCAGGGCGTGGACTACACCACCTGGGAAGGGTGGGAACTGCTCGACGCTTACGAGCGCGAGTTGGGTGAAAATTACGGTGAAGTCATCGTGACCAGCGGTGAAGCCAAGACCCGCGAACGCGTCAAGGTTGTTAGCCGTGACGCGATGACCGCTATTTCCCGCGGCCAGGGCGCTCCTGAGGACCTTATCGCTCAGCCTCACGCTGACCGCGTCCCCGAGCGCGTGGCCCATCGCCTGGCTGACTGAGTGCATTCTGTCTGATGGCAAAATCACTCACCAGTGCTGCGCCTTAGGCGAACCGCAAACCACGTCATAACCCCCAGCCTTGTAGGCTGGGGGTTATGCATAGCACCAACCATCACAACGGGTTGAAAACACTCTTCCTTATCGGTGCACTATGGGCACTGCTCATTGGAATCGGCTACCTCATCGCCGAAAACACCGGTAACCCGATTTGGATTATCGGATTTGGACTTCTCGGAGTGGGGCAGACCGCCTACTCCTACTGGAACTCTGACAAACTCGCTGTCAGTTCCATGAATGCCTACCCGGTCAGCGAACACGAGCAACCCGTCATGTACAAGGTGGTCCGTGAACTCTCCCAGAAGGCCGGTCAGCCCATGCCCGATCTCTTCGTGGCCCCCACGATGAGCCCCAACGCATTCGCCACTGGACGCAACCCACGTCACGCCGCCGTCTGCTGCACGGAAGGCATTCTGCACCTGCTTAACGAACGTGAACTCCGTGGCGTGCTCGGCCACGAACTCTCCCACGTCTACAACCGTGACATCCTCACCGGCTCCGTGGCCGCAGGTATCGCAGGCCTGGTCGGAAGCATTTCTTCAATGATGCTTTATATGGGTGCTGGTCGCAGCGAAGACCGTCGTAATGGCAATCCCATTGCTCTTTTACTCATTGCCTTGCTGGCGCCTTTCGCAGCCACTTTCGTTCGTTTTGCTGTTTCTCGAACGCGTGAGTTCGATGCTGATCATGACGGTGCGCTGCTTACGGAAGATCCGCTTGCTTTGGCGAGTGCTCTTAGCAAACTCAGTGGGGGCGTGGCGGCACGCCCTCTGCCTGAACATCCGAAGGTGGAACCTCTCAGCGCCATGATGATCGCCAACCCCTTTGGTGGGCTAAGTCGCAACATGTTTGCCACTCATCCTCCGATGGAGGAGCGTATCAAGCGCCTGGAGGAGATGGCCGGTTACTAAGGCGCCAGGTCACTTGCCCTTGGCTATGGTCACCTGATCGGGAGAGATCAGTGATGTAGTCCGGGCTCCAGATATAACTACGACGCCGAGTACAGGGCTTCCTGGCTCTCTTATCTGAGGTGAGAGAACAGTGGAAGTGTGTACTCGGCGTCGTAGTGAATAGGTTCGGTTGGTGAGTTTGCCAGGTCGCACGACGGCGCGAGAAGGCTAATGGGGGAGGGGTTAGCGGTAGTTGGTGAACTGAAGGGCGGCGTCGACATCTAGGTTTTTTAACATGGCGATGACCGCTTGAAGCTCGTCGCGGCTCTTGGAGGAGACCCGTACCTCATCACCTTGAATAAGAGCTTTCACGCCCTTGGGGAATTCGTCACGAATTGCCTTGGTGATCTTTTTGGCTACCTCCTGGGTGAGGCCTTCGCGCAGTGGGCAAGCCAGTACGTAAATCTTGCCCTGTGCCTTAGGTTCCTTATCGCCCAGGTCGAGTGCCTTGAGTGAAACGCCTCGACGGAACAACTTGGACTCCAGAACGTCGAGAATAGCCAGAACGCGTTCAGCAGAGTTGGCCTTGAGAGTGATCACATCACCGGACAGTTCCACGCTGGCATCCACGCCGCGAAAGTCGTAGCGCTGGGCGATTTCTTTCGCGCACTGGTTGACAGCGTTATCCACTTCCTGGCGGTCAAGTTTGGAAACAACGTCAAATGAAGAATCGGAAGCCATAGCGTGCCTTTCGTTGAAATACTGCGAATTGTGTGCAGTCGTGATGGTTTGCCTGGGGGATATGATGGTGCCCCATCAAGCGTAAAGAGGCTGTCTTATCGCGGCATGAGGGACGTGACCTCATCATAAATGTGAGTAGCCTCCTATTGTTGCGATTGGCGCACAGCCCCTCTGGCTTGCTATTGTTCCATGGCACCGCGATGACAGCGGAACTGCGATCTCCATGTCGCATTCCATTCCATCGTGAATGCAAAGGCGGGTTGCCCGAGCGGCCAATGGGAGCTGACTGTAAATCAGCCGCGTAATGCTACGGGGGTTCGAATCCCTCACCCGCCACCATCACCTCGGTGATGACATCAATCGCCAGATTGGTGCCACGTGAGGGATGCCACGTCAGGTGGAGTTGCGAAAGCAAAACACTATGACATAGGCTTCCGCTCGTTGCCCCGATAGCTCAGTCGGCAGAGCATCTCCATGGTAAGGAGAAGGTCAAGGGTTCGATTCCCTTTCGGGGCTCTGGTAGAGCGGCGAGCGTAATGCTCGCCGTTTCCATCATGGCGAGGTAGCTCAGCTGGTTAGAGCGCACGACTCATAATCGTGAGGTCGAGGGTTCGAGTCCCTCCCCCGCTACGCAAGGTTCGAGTACAGCACCATACGGGCTGCTCGAGGATCAAGAAGAGGAGTCCAACGTGGCCAGCAAGTCCAGCGACGTTCGCCCCAAGATCACTCTGGCTTGCTCGGAGTGCAAGGAGCGCAACTACATCACCAAGAAGAACCGTCGTAACACGCCGGATCGTCTTGCCCTTCCCAAGTTCTGCTCTCGCTGCGGTAAGCACACCGAGCACCGCGAGACCCGCTGATTTTTTCCCGCACGCGCGGGATCCACAGCAATGGTAAACCCCATCAACACGCAGTTGGTGGGGTTTTGCGTATCTACCCTCCTTGCTTCGCCATCATCCTCCTTCCCCTCATCTAACTTTTCATTCGCTGACGACTCTCTTCTGGCTCGAGCCCTTACCCCCATGACTTGGTGGCTTGCCAGTCTTCCTCACCAGCAGCAGGCTTTCGAGGATAACGGCTGGACATGGGATGGACTCATTCACCGCTCAACCACGATCACCCTCACTGATTCCTGCAAGCCTTCCTTCTCCTTGCAACGCAGTGAACGTGCAGGATGGGAAATCTTCACTCACCGTTACTGCACTCCCGTCGATACTGAGCGCAATGTCTCTATCACTGATCTCTATGCCAGAGCACAATCATGGCAAGGGATGACGCAAATTTGTGACGAGGCGGCTCCTAAAATTAATCCTGGCCATGAAAAGACTCAAACACCAGAAATGGTTGCTGATGATGCGAACCATGGTGACCAGGCGGCGTCGCAATATATTGCGACGCTAACACCGTCCTTATTGGCTCAGTGGAGTGAACTTAGCGGCGACCGTAACTCCATTCATCGGGATCCTGATGCAGCGTGTGTTTACCTGCCTGGCCGTGAGGGAGCACTTGTCGCTCACGGGTCACTCCTGGCAACCCTGGCTCTAGCCAAGGATGCACAGCATGCAGGTCATGCCACCTCATGGCGTATGACATACCTGTCCATGGTGCCGGTTTCGTCTAGCGGTGCAACAGTGGGCTTCTTGTGCTCAGACAAGGGCGCTACCCTCATTCATAACCAACATCCCGTCCTACGAGTGACATACCGCCACACGGAGTAACCATGACACCCCAGCACACCGCATCACGGCCCAGCCGTGACGTTCGTGCACGTCAGGCCGCTATCAGTGTTGCTGTTCTCTTCCTAATGCACGGCATTGTCATGGGGACATGGTTCGCTCGCATTCCTAGCGTTCGTGGCATGCTCTCCCTCGACGCCTCAGGAATTGCTGGCGTTCTGCTTGTGGGAAGCCTGGGCACACTATCGTCTATGCCCGTTTCAGGAGCCATTGCGCAATGGCTCGGCCTGAGCAAAGCACTTATCCTCTCGGCAACTTGGTACTGCGTATGCATGGTGGGGCTGTGCCTGGCCACAATCGGTGGATATACCATCCTTGTAATGGCATTGCTCTGTGTGGCGCAAATGGGCTCCGGAGTATGGTCCACCTGTTTCAACGCCGCATCAGGGCCAGCTGAACAAGCGTGGGGCAGTAGCATCATTCCTCGATTCCACGCCATGTGGAGCCTGGGTACTGTGATTGCCGCATTCTTTACCTCTCTCATTGTCAGCCACGATGTTTCCTTTCTCATCCACATGAGTGTGGTGTGCGCAGTAGTCCTGACCTCCACGTGCGTGGCCACTGCCTGGGTACTCCCCGTCCCCCGAAGCACCACCCCTGTCACTGCTGCGGGCGCACCCTCTGCCGGTGAAGCACCCACCCCCGAAGCGCCGCGCGCCGCCGCACCCCAGGCGCGTCAAGCGTGGAAAGAACGCCGCACCGTGGGGATCGGCTTGCTGCTGCTCGCCTTTGGTTTTAGTGAGGGTGCTGCTTCTGGATGGATCGCCCTTGGCGTGACCGACGATTTCGGATCTCACACCAACGAGGCTCTTGGTGCTATGGCGCTGACTATTTTCACCGCCTCCATGATGGTCACCCGCCTAGCAGGAACAACTCTTATCAATCGATGGGGGCCAACTTACACGATGCGCTTAGGCACGATCACTGTATGTATCGGCCTGATTCTGTTTTCATTCAGCCCGTGGTTATGGGGAGCGCTCATCGGCGTGTCCCTGTGGGCCCTGGGAACAGCACTGGCCTACCCGTTAGGAATGAGTGCTGCTTCTGACGACGCAGCATGGGCAACGGTTCGCGTGGCCGTGGTCGCCACGATTGCCTACGGCGCAGCCCTTGTTGGTCCACCTATCCTTGGCGCCCTCGCCACGCACGTGGGCTACCGTCATGCACAAATCGTTATCGCATTCTTAATGATCCCGGCCTTTTTCGGGGCAGGCGTTCTTACTGCTCCGGGAGAACATCAGCGACTGAAGTCCTAGGAAAACCACCCTCAGGACTAGGCTTGGGCCATGACAGATTCATGGACAAGTGACCCTACACAGCCCACCGCCATGCCCGATATCCCTCTTGACCAGGGGGAAAGTTGCATGATGTCGCTCAGCGTCAACGAGGAGCCTCCCACTCCAGTTCCTTCCCTTGCTTACCCCACCGGAAAGAGTGAAGACGCCGCATCCCTCACTTTGGCTGACCTCACCACTTTGCACGTTGGCGGCTCCGTCAAGCAGTACGTAGAAGCAACCACTGAAGCAGAACTCATTGACACGATCCGCGAAGCAGATGAATCAGGCACCCCCCTGCTCATGATGGGGGGAGGCTCTAATATCGTCGCTAGTGATGATCCATTCCCTGGCGTGGTTTTGCGTGATGCTCGTAACTCCATCACCCAGACCGCTGATGATCGCTGCGGTGGCGCAGAATTTTCTGTCACTGTAGGCACGGCGCTTGATGAACTAGTCACCGAAGCTATTGGTCATCACTGGGGCGGATTCGCTCCTTTATCTGGTATTCCCGGAACTGTTGGTGCAGCCCCCGTACAAAACGTGGGAGCTTACGGTGCAGAATTGAGTGAACTTATCGCCAGTGTGCGCGCGTGGGATCGTGAGTTAGCTCGTCCCGTTCACATTCCATTCGCCAATCTCAAACTCACCTACCGCAATTCCGCACTCAAGCGTTCCATGACCGAAGGTCCTTGGGGCCCCACCCCGCGCTGGGTGGTGTTGAGTGTGACTTTCTCCGTGCGTCAGGCAAGTCTGTCCGCCCCTATTGCTTACAAGGGCTTGGCCGATCACTTGGGCGTGGATATGGGAGAACGTGTTGATGCTCGTGCTGTTCGTGAAGCCGTCCTTGACCTACGCCGCTCTAAGGGGATGGTGCTTGATCCCTCTGACCATGACACATGGTCAGTAGGTTCTTTCTTTACCAATCCCATCCTCTCTGCTGAGCAGGCCGCAACATTGCCTGATGAAGCACCTCGCTTTGCTCTGGCAAACAGTGATGAGATCAAGACGAGTGCTGCGTGGTTGATCGATCATGCAGGTATGAATCCCGGCTTTGCATTAGAGGCCGATGCCCTGGCATCCTTGTCCACGAAACACGCACTGGCCATTACCAACCGTGGCCAAGCAAGTGCATCAGATATTCGCCACCTGGCTGACGAAGTGAGCGCTCGCGTTAAGCAGGCATTCGGTGTCACACTGGTTCCAGAACCTGTGTACCTTTAAGTTTTGACTCGATCCTGACCAGGAGGAATCCGCTGAGCGGATATCCCCTATCGGAGCAACCGAAGGCCTCGATATCACCGAGTCCCACATACGCAGTAACGGCATCGCAAGTTTTTACCGTATCCTCAGCGCGCGTTGTTATCAGTCGATGACAACGCGCGCTGAGGAACCATTCAGGAGTTCAACGAGTTTTATGAATCTGCGTCCACCCGCAATTTTCGCTCGCCGTAACACTGCCTTCCTCCCGGGTATGGCACTTATCGCGGTGTCGATTATCTTTGGCTCGAGTTTCTGGCTGACCAAAGACGTCCTTGATCGCGTCCCCATGTGGGATTTCTTGGGCGTGCGTTTCACCGTGGCTGCACTCTTTGGCTCTATCGTCACATTTCCCAGGCTTCGCGTTGCTGACCGCTCTACGTGGAAAATCGGTGGAACCCTCGGCTTGTTCTATTCTGCTGGTCAAATCTTTCAGACCTATGGATTGACTCAAGCTTCAGCGTCTGTCTCTGGATTTATCACCGCGTTGTACGTAGTGGGAACCCCTATTGTGGCGTTCTTTCTCTTTAATGCTCGTGTCTCCAAGATCACTATGGTGGCCTTGATCCTCGCGTTGACCGGTACAGCCGTACTCGGCTTGGATGGGCTGAGCGTGGGCTTTGGTGAACTTACCCTTGTTATCGGTGCTATTTTCTACTCCCTTCACGTGGCTTGCACTGCTCAATGGGCTGGAGGGCGTGACCCCCTGGCAATTGCCGTTATTCAGGCCATTGTTATGGCAGCCATTCATCTGGTTATTGCCGCTCCTGGTGGCATTCAGATTCCTCATGGTGCAGGTGACTGGGGTATCACCTTCTATCTCGCCATCGTCGTAGGTCTCGGGGCTCTGGTACTTCAGACTTGGGCGCAGGCACGAATGAACGCTGCTCGTGCAGCCGTCATTCTCTCCGCAGAACCTGTTTTCGCTGCCGCATTTGCGATCCTCATTGGAGGCGAAGCGCTCACTAGTCGCCTACTTATCGGCGGTGCATTCATCCTCGTGGGTACTTTGTTAGCTGAGATTGGCCCCCCGCGCCCCGTGCGTAATCTTCACGCTCGTGCCCAGGCGCGCTCACGTGCTCGTAAGGAAGCGCGTGAAGCAAAGAAAGCTCAGCGATTGGAAGGTCGTGTCCTTAGCGCAGGTGTGTCTACCGCGCAGGCTCAGCGCCTGAAACGAATCCCGCGTCCTAAGCGTCCTCGTCGCCGCAAGAACGCTCATCAAGACTGAATATTCATTCTGTTTTGACTGACGTTCCAATGACCCTAGGGCGAATTCTTTTTAGGAGAGCGTCCAATTACTGTGACCGTTCTCAAGGCCTTTGATGCGGTGATGCTGCTGAAAAATCCTTGTGCCCCAATGAGAAGTACATAGTCCTGCAGAATCTTCCGGAATATCTCATTGTCTCTGAGGATGCTGTTTTGTGCTCAGGGGTGGAAATGACTGGATTAGGTAAGCCAAGACTCCTGAGTAACTTAGGTGGCGGGGGAGTCTAACCAGTGGTCAACTTCAGTCAGCCACTGCTGTTTTGATGATGGGCTCGCCAAGCTCGCTTGAATTGAACTTCGCGCAAGATCAGCAATTGCGGCATCGTTGAGACCCATGTCACGAGCAATCTCGTATTGGTGAGTAAGGCGTGAAGCAAATAGCAGGGGATCATCGGCGCCTAGAGCAATTGTGGCACCGTGATCCACCAATGTCCTTAGCGGAACATCTTTTTCTTGCTCATATATGCCTAAGCACACGTTCGAGGCAGGGCATAGTTCAAAAGCAATGCCCTGCTCAACAAGAGCATCTAGGAGTCGAGGATCCTCGCTGGTGCGCACGCCGTGCCCTAACCGCGTGGGGCCAAGGTGGTGTACGACGTCACGCACATGATCCGGCCCTAGCAATTCGCCGCCGTGAGGCAACAGTGCCAAGCCGGCTCGGCGGGCAATAGAGAAAGCGGGAGCAAAGGAACTTGTGGTGCCAAAACGTTCATCGTTTGACAGACCAAAGCCCACAACGGTTCCGGGCTGATCGCCGGCGTAGCGTGCCGCCAGACGAGCGAGGGTGCGCGCATCAAGCGGGTGGCGCATACGGGAAGCAGCAACCACGACGGCCACCTCAACCCCCGTCACTGTTGTGGTCTGGCGTGCCTCGTCAAGAATGATTTCCAAAGCGGGGGTGATGCCACCGACGAACGGCGCATAGGAGGTGGGGTCTACCTGAATTTCGAGACGCCTTGAACCTTCCAATGCATCATCAATCGCAGCCTCACGGATGATGCGTCGCATCGTCTCCTCGGTACACACTAAGTGGCGAGCGGTGTCATAAGAGCGTTGAAATCGGAACCACCCGCGGGCATCAGCGGGAACATGGAGTGGGTCACCGTCAGTGATTGAGGAAGGTAGGCGCGTATGTGACTCCTTAGCTAACGCCTTGAGCGTGTCCAAGCGCATCGATCCTGTGAAGTGCAGGTGTAGATGTGCTTTCGGAAGGGTGGCGAGGTCACGCATACAGTGATTCTGTCACGATCCTCCTGTTTGATGGGGAGCGGGAGGTGATCCAGTGAGCAAACTCGTAGGCGTGGACGCATGCACGAGGATGAATGACACGGCAGACTTAGACCATGACTCCTCACGACGCCGGACGCGAAGCGAACGATGTACGTTTCCTGACGGGAGCGAACGCGTCCTACGTGTTGCAACGGGCCTTAACCACCACTGGTCACACCTTAGGCACTATGACAGTGCATTCCGTCCATCATCGCCCTGGAGCAGGCGTGACCGTGGGCTATACCTGCCAAGTTACTGGCCCTGATGGACGAGTCAGCACCGAATATCTTTGTGCTACCACTGCGCGTTTGGATAATGTCAATTCTCCAGGGCTTATCGCTGTTCCTCCTCTTGAAGGTGGCCCCTGGATTTATGTGTGGCGCCATCCCGCAGATCCTCAACTTCCTGCCTTGCCTGTTGCTTGTACGCCTTCGCTTCTGTCTGCTCGCCTGGGCCAGCGTGTCAAGGCGGCGATGGTTGCTTACCGTCCCACGCGTCGCGCTGTGGTGCGGGTTACGTACACTGATGGGTCGACGTCGTATGCGAAAGTTCTCCGACCTGGTCAAGCAGGGTCTTTCGCTGAGCGGCATCGGATGCTTCGTGCAGCGGGCGTACCTGCCCCCGAGGTTCTCCGAGAAGATCCTGATGGGCTTGTGCTTTTGTCTACAGGTATGGGAGTCCCCCTTTCTGGTTTACTTTCTCGGGGTATGAGTGAACAGGTGGCAACTGACGTTTTTAATCGTTTGATTGATTTGCTTGACTCTTTGCCTGCGGCCGCCATGCACATGGAAGCGCGTCCGGCGTGGTCTGATCGCGTTAGCCACTACGCTCACGCCGCAGCCACTGTTCTTCCTGAACACGCCAGTCGCGCTAAAGCGGTCGCAATGGGTGTTGAAGAACTGATGGCTTCCACAGATCCTGGCCCACGTGTTCCTGTCCACGGTGACTTTTATGAAGCAAATGTTCTTATGGAAGGTGAACACGTCGCCTGCTTACTCGATGTGGATTCCCTGGGGCCCGGCAGGCGTGTTGATGACTTGGCTTGCTTGCTTGGTCACGTTTCTGTTCTTGACCACCTCGCTCCGGCGTCATACCCCCATGTTCGTAGTGTGCTTGATGTCTGGACCCGCCTAGCTTGTCGACAGGTTGATCCCGTGGCCTTGCAGGCGCGATGCGCTGGCGTGGTGCTGTCTTTGGTGGCCGGTGCGCGACGTGAAGATGGCGGACCGTGGCGTCCTGATGCTGAAGGACGTTTGGCTCGTGCAGAGGCATGGCTGGCGCAAGCTCGCGAAATCCAAGCATTGCGTTCCCCGCATTAATCCTGATTCCACGCAATGTTGGGGGCGTGACCGTAAGGTCACGCCCCCAACAGCATGAAAAAGTGACTGTAGCGTTACTTTACTTCGGCAAGCAGGTTCTGTACGCGAGTAATGCCCTCAACTAGGTCATCATCACCCAGCGAGTAGGACAGGCGCAGGAAGCCTGAAGGGCCGAACGCTTCACCGGGAACCACAGCAACCTCAACCTCATCGAGAATGAGAGAAGCTAGGGTAGCGGAGGAATCGATGGTGGTGCCGCGAAGGGTCTTGCCAAGCATCGGCTCCATTGAGGGGTAGCAGTAGAACGCGCCGTGAGGAGTGGGGACGATCAGCCCATCGATTTCGCGGAGCATGGAGACCATCGTTTTACGACGACGGTCGAATGCTTCACGCATGGAATACACAGCGTCCAAGTTGCCGCTGACCGCACACAATGCTGCACGCTGGGAGACGTTGCAGACGTTAGAGGTCAAGTGGGACTGGAAATTCGTGGCAGCCTTAATGACGTCGGTGGGGCCGATCATCCAGCCCACACGCCAGCCAGTCATCGCGTATGTCTTAGCAACACCGTTGAGAACAACGGTCTGCTCGGCTAATTCGGGAACCATCTTGACAATAGGAGTGAACTCAGCGTCGTCGTAAGTCAGGTGCTCGTAGATCTCGTCAGTGATGACCCACACGCCGTGTTCGAGGGCCCACTGGCCAATGGCGCGAGTTTCCTCAGGGGTGTAAACAGATCCGGTGGGATTCGACGGCGAGCAGAAGAGCAGCGCTTTAGTGCGTTCAGTGCGAGCCTCTTCCAACTGTTCAACAGTTACTTTGTAATTGGCCTCGGCGCCAGCGAAGACTCGCACTGTTGTACCGCCAGCTAGAGCAATAGCCTCAGGGTAGGTGGTCCAGTATGGCGTGGGCAGAAGAACCTCGTCGCCCGGATCGATGAGAGCAGCAAATGCTTGGAATACAGCCTGCTTACCGCCGTTGGTGACAAGGACGTTGTCAGGATTGACTTCGTATCCGCTATCGCGCAGAGTCTTAGCGGCGATGGCTTCGCGTAGAACTGGAAGGCCCTTGGCTGGGGTGTACTTGTGGTTGGCGGGATCTTTCACCGCAGCTACAGCGGCTTCAACAATGTAATCCGGGGTGGGAAAGTCAGGTTCACCGGCGCCGAAACCCACCACGGGGCGGCCAGCAGCTTTGAGGGCTTTTGCTTTGGCGTCAACTACCAGAGTGGCTGACGGGGCAATAGCACTGAGTCGGGCAGAAACACGGGATGCGGGCGATGTAGTCACGTTACTAATGGTGACACGATTCAGGGGAAAGTTCAGCCCTCAGAAGCCTTATGCTCTCTTTTTCTCACTTGTTGAGTTGGTGGAAGTTTGAGCAACGTGGCGCATCACACCAGGGCTGAATTTACAATCCCTATTCTCCTATGGCAGGATTGGATCTCGCTGAAGGGCAGTGGCGCAATTGGTAGCGCACCGGTCTCCAAAACCGGCGGTTGTGGGTTCGAGTCCCGCCTGCCCTGCTGAGAACGGCGGATCTGCGGGAAGATCCCGTCGGTTCCCTGTTCTCGCCCTGATTAGGGCGATAGCCCTATGATGGTTACTAGCCAGGTGAGTGCTCCGGCATTCACCTTTTTTGGCTAGCCACGGACTTTTCGTGGAATGAACACGTTGAACCGACTCCCCAAGGATGAACATGCCAGCCAGCGCCAAGGACGCGAAGTCCACTAGCGGGTCTGCGAAGCGTGGCCCTTTCGCTGCTATCGCTTTGTTCATTCAGCAGGTAATCGACGAACTGCGCAAGGTCGTCTGGCCTACGCGCAACGAACTGTGGACGTACTTCTTTGTGGTCGTCGTTTTTGTCACCGCAATCATGTTGTATGTCGGTGTTCTTGACGCAATTTTCGAACGTCTCGTTACCGCCATCTTCGCCTAACACATCCATTGCTCATCTCACCGTGAGCATTTCACTCCCGCGGCATTTCACCGCACCCCACATTCATGGAAGGTAGGGCCACCGTGTCCCAGCACAATGACGCCACTGAAGATCTCCAGGAGGAGGTCGCACAGGTAGTAGCTGATTCCGCCTCTGATCTCGATCTGAGTGAGGATGAAGCACTTCACGGCGCTGGTGCCCAGGCCGCAGACCTCGCCGCATACGCTCAGGAAGCACAGGAACGTGCTGAGGAAGACTTTATCCAGGAAGCTGAAACACGGGGTGAGCCTGCTAACGAATCACCGGTGATTGATCCTGTCGCCGAATTCCGTGAGCAGATGCGTGCCCTTCCAGGAGAGTGGTATGTCCTACATACCTACTCCGGTTATGAACGCCGCGTGGCGACAGACATCATGGCCCGCGCCGAAAACTTCGAAATCGAAGACTATGTTTTTGATGCCCTCGTCCCCATGGAAACTGTGGTGGAGATTAAGAATGGCAACAAGAAAAAGGAAGTTACGCGCGTCCGTATCCCCGGCTACGTGTTCGTTCGTATGGACCTGGATGATCCTGAGACTTCCGATCGTGTATGGCGCACGATTAAGGACACCCCTGCAGTGACCGGATTCGTGGGCAACCGTTACGATCCCGTTCCCTTGACCTTTGACGAAGCAATCAGCCAACTCGGCCCCACCCCCGAAGAGGTTGCCGCCAAACTTGCTGCACAGGAAGTCGCCACCGAATCTGGTTCCGGCACCGCTACGATGGTCAACGGTAAGACCTTCGAAGTGGACTTCGAAGTTGGCGAATCCGTTGTTGTTACCGACGGCCCCTTTGAGACTCTGCCCGCCACCATTGCTGAGATTCACCCCGAGACTCAGAAACTCCAGGTGCTTATCAGCCTGTTCGGCCGCGATACCCCGGCTGAACTCTCATTCTCACAGGTTGCCAAACTCTGATTCTTTCGCGCATCGCGCATGTCAGTCAGATGATGGCGAACATGTGATAGTGCGCACCGAATGCTCTTTCGCCCTGCACTACGGGGTAGGATGAGCATTCGTGCGTGCATTCGCAAGCACTGGGTACGTCTTTTGACGTGCTCTAATCACACACGAAGGACCCGATTACATGGCCCCCAAGAAAAAGGTTGCCGGCCTGATCAAACTTCAGATCCAGGCTGGCGCGGCTAACCCCGCTCCTCCCATTGGCCCCGCGCTTGGTCAGCACGGCGTCAACATCATGGAGTTCTGCAAGGCATACAACGCTGCCACTGAATCTCAGCGCGGCAACGTGATCCCTGTGGAGATTACGGTTTACGAAGACCGTTCCTTCACCTTCATCACGAAGACTCCTCCGGCTGCTGAACTCATCAAGAAAGCTGCTGGTGTGTCCAAGGGCTCCGCAACTCCTCACACCTCCAAGGTTGGCTCCCTGACCATGGACCAGGTCAAGGAAATTGCTCAGACCAAGATGGAAGACCTCAACGCCAACGATATCGACGCAGCTGCGAACATCATCGCCGGCACCGCCCGCTCCATGGGCATCACGGTCGAGGACTGAAACCCTCGCCGCGCATGTCCCGATTGATCGGGATGTGTTCCACAAATTTCTACGGTGGTAGGGCCTCGCGCGGCCCGCATACCACCACTGCGAAGGAGAAAGCAGATGACTAAGCGCAGCAAGGCTTACCGCGCCGCCGCTGAGAAGATCCAGTCCGGGATCCTCTACACTCCGGCTGAAGCGGTTCACCTGGCCAAGGCAACGTCCGTGACCAAGTTCGATTCCACTGTTGACGTGGTTCTCCGACTGGGCGTTGACCCCCGCAAGGCAGACCAGATGGTGCGTGGCACCGTCTCCCTCCCGCACGGCACCGGCAAGACCGCCCGGGTCCTGGTTTTTGCCCAGGGTGAGCGTGCACAGCAGGCCCTCGAGGCTGGCGCTGACGAGGTTGGCGGCGACGAACTCATCGAAAAGGTTGCCGCAGGCTACACCGACTTCGATGCTGCTGTGGCAACCCCCGATCTCATGGGCAAGGTTGGCCGTCTGGGTCGTGTGCTCGGTCCTCGTGGCCTTATGCCTAACCCCAAGACCGGTACCGTGACCATGGATGTGGCCAAGGCCGTTAATGACATCAAGGGTGGACGCATTGAGTTCCGCGTTGACCGCGCAGGCAACCTGAACTTCATCATTGGCAAGGTGTCCTTCACCGAAGAGCAGCTTGTTGAAAATTTCCAGGCTGCCCTCGATGAGGTTCTTCGACTCAAGCCAGCAACCTCCAAGGGTCGCTATGTCCTCAAGGCCACCATGGCTACCACCATGGGTCCAGGCATCCCCATGGACGTCACTAAGGCTTGATCGGATGATTGGTGCACCAGCCTGTCAAGGTTGATGCGTTAAACGTTATGGGTGGGCCCGGCACGCTTCGCGTGTCGGGCCCACCCGTGTATTGAAGCGAATAGGTTTTTCCTATTCTTGAGGCACGATACGCCTCGCATGGTGATGCTTTGGAGGAGAATCCCTTGTGCGTCAGAAGGCATGTTTTATCGCAGGTTTAAAAACGATTCATAGGCAATCCGTCATTGTGATGACAGTCAGATTCGTCAACCTGACATGAAGAACTTATATCTGGCATGCTATGAACTAGCCGAGCACACAGGTCCCCACCTGTGGAATTGTTCCCTACTCAGTTCTCCAAGGTATTCACCACACGAGTGCTGAGTCTCACCGTGCTGAATTAGCACTCACCCTGGAGTACCTGCCATGCATCCCATTGCCTTCGCCCTGGCATCATGCTGTGGTTTAGCACTGTGCGTGGTACTGGTAGCCAAGGCCCTCGGTAATCGACACGAAACCTATGTACGTCATCTGCCTGCTGGCTCCATCGTGGAAGATGAATGGCTGCTTGCTCCCAAAGTCCGTATCATCACCACTTTTATCTTGTGTGGCTTAATGATTGCTTGGATGGTTGCCTGCGGCATGGCTTATCCCCATACTGCAACGCTTCAAACTGCGACTGCCGGCTTTGCGCAACATCGCCCAGGGGTTGGAGTAATCGGTGCTACCTTGGCTGGCATTCGTATGATTGCCGACCTCCTTGTGATGACTTACCTAGTGGCCGCATCCGGTGTCGATTTGGTGTGCCACCGTCTGCCCAACCGCACCCTTGCTATCGCCGCGATGGCCGCGCTGATTGGGGCGCTGGCTTCGGGAACCATCTCCGGATTTGTCAGTTCACTGATCGGCGGGCTGGGGCTTGGTCTACTGGGTCTCCTTCTTCGCTTCATTGCCGGTGGGGGATTGGGGATGGGCGATATTAAGATGCTCGGTGTGATCGGCCTATGGCTAGGGCGTAGCGGACTTATGGCGCCGGCATGGGCGTTGACGATCAGTTTTCTTATTGCTGGCCCTATCGTCATTATTGCGTTGGCGGCGAAGAAACTTAGCCTCCATGACATGGTAGCCATGGGGCCGTTCCTCACTATTGGCGCATTTCTTGCTTGGGCTGCTGCTGCTGCAACACTCGCTTAAAGAACATGCTCGTGTGCAGCTGACCGGCAAGGTGCTCACAGCACTGTGAGCACTCACACCATGAATTTGCCCTTTGTGGCCTTGCGTGATGCTGGGGATTCGCCGTAGTCTGAAGTCTGCCAAAGACCGCAGGTACTCCGCGCAAGTGGAGCCAAGTCTGTGTCGAACACAAGCCAGCGCAGGTGAGAATCGAGAATCATCCTGGGAAACCAGGCCCTGACTACTCAGGTGGAATGTGAGTCCCGTGCCTTGCCGGCGCGGGACTTTTTGTTTGAACAGATCCTGCGGCTGACCACGGAAGGAGGGCCCATGGCACGGCCTGATAAGGAAGCGGCAGTTGCTGCGCTTGCGGACAAGTTCCGCGGCTCCAGCGCTGTTTTGCTGACTGAGTACCGCGGGTTGAGTGTGGCACAGCTGAAGACGCTGCGTCGCTCCCTCGCTGGTAACGCCGAGTACGCCGTGGTGAAGAACACGCTGGCCGCTATTGCGGCACGTGAGGCTGGCTTCGAAGAGTTCGCATCCGAACTCAAGGGCCCCTCCGCCGTTGCATTCGTCACCGGGGAACCGGTTGAGGCAGCAAAGGCCCTGCGTGACTTCGCCAAGGACAACAAGCAGCTCGTTATTAAGGGCGGCATGATGGACGGACAGGTGATGTCCGCCGCCGCTGTTGAGAAGCTTGCATCTCTGGAGTCTCGCGAGGTTCTGCTCGCCAAGGCTGCGGGTGCTATGAAGGCATCCCTGTCCAAGGCTGCGTACCTCTTCGCGGCGCCTGCCTCCAAGGCAGTCCGCACTGTCGACGCCCTGCGCGAAAAGCAGGAGACCGCTGCCTGATTATTCAGGTTGCACGCGTCATCCACCACCATCCCTGCGTCGCGCAGGACCCATAAAACTAGGAAGGAACGCCCATCATGGCGAAGCTGACCACCGAAGAACTCATCGAGCAGTTCAAGGAACTCACCCTCATCGAGCTCTCCGAATTCGTTAAGGCCTTTGAAGAGACCTTCGACGTGACCGCTGCTGCTCCTGCAGCTGTGGCCGTCGCTGCTGCCCCCGGTGCAGAAGCAGGCGCTGCTGCTGAAGAGAAGGACGAATTCGACGTCATTCTCGAATCCGCTGGCGACAAGAAGATCGGTGTCATCAAGGAGGTGCGCGCCCTTACCTCCCTCGGTCTGAAGGAAGCTAAGGACCTCGTCGATGGCGCTCCCAAGCCCGTTCTCGAAGGTGTCAACAAGGAAACCGCAGAGAAGGCCAAGGAGCAGCTCGAGGGCGCTGGCGCAACCGTCACCCTCAAGTGATTGCACCTCGCTAAGCATTTACCCCAACTCTGATAAAGAGATCTGGCGCTTAGCGATTTGAGCTTTACTACTGAGCCCCCAGCCATACGGCTGGGGGCTCAGTACATTCTTGATATGGCTACGAGCTTGATATGGCTACGGGGGAGCTCAAATACTCGACCCGCATTGATCATCGTGGAAACAGAAGAAGACGCTTATCTCATACCACCTAATGAGGCCTGATGCTGAAAGATAAGTACCTCTTCGCTGTGTTTATGAGGCTCATGCTGGTATCAACAATTTGATTAAGCCTTCACCACGACCTTGCGCAGGGGACTCACTAACATCGAACTTGCCACAATAACGCCCACAGCGAGCAGGGTGTAACCCACGGTCAGAAGAATCTGCAGGAAGGCGTTGGCCATGAGAGCGAAGGGCGCACCGAATATGAGGCCACCAATGACTGCTAAGGCAATAGAAATTGCGGCAGGAAGGGCAATTTCGAGGCGGCTCATCATGTCAATCGTCCGGCCAGTTGCCCCAATCCAGCGCAGAGCGCGGTCATGAGGAACTTGGTCGATGAGGCGAATCGCCTGAGTGAGCATGGTCGAGATGATTGATAGCACCACACTGATGCTCAAGGTCAGCAGGAGACCAGTACTCAGGTCACGCATGACGACGTTTTCGTAGGCGCTGGCATCCTGCGCGGTGCCGGCCTGGTCGATGGCATGCATTGCAGGGTACAGCACCGCGAACACAAAGCCGCTCAGTGCCACTGCACCGGTCGATCGCCACACGGCCTTGGGGTTATCAGCAATACGGCGTCCAGCAACCATCGCCGGTGCACTTGTCGCGGTGCGGGCAATAATCCGTCCCACCACACTCATGGACAACACTCCAATCGCATTCATTCCCAGGAAAATAACACCAAGGAAACCAAAAAGAATCGTGTACAGCATCACTTCAGAGTTACTCAATGCCAGGAGTTGACGACCGGCACCAAACCACGCAATTAACATCACCACCGTGATGATTGCCGGCAAGGGGTTAATCTTCATCGCTTCGCTGCGGCGCATTACGCCCAGGGGAGTAATGGATACCTTGCGCATTGCTGACCATGCCGACAGGGAAGCCAAAAAGAGCATGACCAGTGCGGCGTCGATAATCCAGGACAACGGAAGCATCATTTCGGATGCTGCCAGCGGAACATCCTGGAATGTGAGTAACTGCCACGCAGGCAGGACCACCAGGTAGAGGACGCTTCCTAGAATGATTCCGGCAGCGGCGTGAGCACAGGTATCGAGGATGCATGCCCACCGGGAGACGCTTGGCCCCACGCCTAGCAGGCGGAGCACGGCTACGTCACGGCTTCGGCGTTCCAGCCCTAAGCGAGCAGCGGCAACCGCCATCGACAAGATCGGCACGATGAGTAGCACACCAGCCACGCAGGCTGAGAGCAGGTAGATCCCCTCACTCATCGCCTCATTGACAGGGTTGTTGCTGCGCTCGAAAAACGTGTGAATACCACCTAGCACGCTGAGCAACACGGCATGGGGGAGAGCGAAAGCCGCAAGCATGATGAAGCTGGTTGCGCGATCTCGGCTGGCGAAGAGCGTCCGAGTCGTGATGCGAAGGGTAGTCAGTGAGGAGTTCATGCGGTGGCGCCTTCCAAGGCCGCGGGGGAAGAGGAGTCGATACGTTCGATAAGCCCGTCGCGCATGTGTGCAGTGTGGGGGAGGTGGGAGGCCACGGCCTTGTCATGGGTGACCACGACGAGGCTGGCACCCCACTGGCGGCACGCGCCGGAGAGCACTCCCATGACCTCGTGGCTGGTCTGCTGATCCAGGGCGCCGGTGGGCTCATCGGCGAAGACGACACGTGGCTGGTGGATGAGCGCACGAGCGATAGCTACACGTTGTATCTGGCCGCCGGAGAGTTGACCGGGACGTGCGCCAGCCATCCCCGCCAGTCCTAGGGAATCGAGAAGACGGCGTGCGTGCTCGATGGCTTCGCGGCGTCCAGTTCCCCCAAGCATTACGGTGAGTGCCACGTTTTCTTCGCAGGACAGTTCCGGCAGGAGATTGCCATCCTGGAAGACGAACCCGTAGTGGCTCAGGCGGAGGGCGGAGAGCCGGGATTCCTTCATTCCGGTCAGTTCCGTACCGTTGAGGCGGATGGATCCGGAGGTGGGGCGAATGACGCCGGCCAAGCAGTGAAGAAGGGTGGTTTTACCGCAGCCCGAGGGGCCCATGATTGCTAACTGGGTTCCTTGGGGGAGCGCGAGGTTGACTCCGCGTAGTGCGGGAACGGTGACGTTGCCGCGGGAGTAGTTCTTCGTTAAGTGCTGGACGCTCAGTCCAGACGTGGGGGTTGAGGAGTTCATGGTTCAACCATGCTCGGTGGGGGAGTAGCGGCGCTATGAGGTGACCCCCTGGTTCACCCCTGAACTTACCCTGATAGCGCGTTTCAATACGAGATACTTATTTCGTGCCTGTGTTGTAGTACCTCAGTGTCAGGGACAGTATTACCTGAAAAATAAAGGCGGGAGCGCCTAGGTTATCGTGGTGAACATGCTGTAGCCCTGATGTAGTGACAGGCATGTGAGTAGGTGAGTAATGGCTGGAAAATGCGTGGACGGCGTCGGAGAAAAGCCATCTATTATGCTCCAGTGTGGTGGGAATCGCAAGCCCATAAGTCCTTTGCGCCTAGACATGCTCACAGTGGGCGTGTACGCTAGCGCTTTGCGTCCAATGTGTGTATTGGTCAAAAATTATGCCCAACCGACCGGGCTACTCCGGCCGAAGAAGCGTGATTTTTCCCAGTAATCACGGGCGTTGTGTGATCCCCGATCTTAGGGAAGGATCCCCTTTTGGCTGCCTCGAGCACCTCTGCTGCACCCACCGCTGAAGATATCGCTGCGCGTATCGCGTCGCCCCGTATTAATTTCGCGAAGATTGGCGAGCCCATGCAGGCTCCCAACCTCCTCGCGTTACAAACCGAGAGTTTTGACTGGCTCGTCGGGAACGAGAAATGGCGCGCACGCGTCAAGGCAGCTAACGCTGCCCGTCCCGGCTCACTGCCTGAGATCTCCGGTCTAGAAGAGATCTTCGATGAGATCTCCCCAATTGAGGACTTTGGCGAAACCATGTCACTGTCCTTCCATGATCACCGCTTCGAAGAAGCCAAGTACACGGCTGACGAATGCAAAGAAAAGGACCTCACGTACGCCGCACCGCTGTACGTCGTAGCCGACTTTGCCAACTTCGCCACCGGTGAGATCAAGAGCCAGACGGTCTTCATGGGCGATTTCCCGCTCATGACCGAGCGCGGTACCTTCATCATCAATGGTACCGAGCGTGTTGTGGTCTCCCAGTTGGTTCGTAGCCCTGGCGTCTACTTCGAACGCACTACGGAAAAGGCCAGCGATAAGTTCCTGTACAACGTCAAGGTCATTCCTTCACGTGGCGCATGGCTGGAATTCGAGATTGACAAGTCCGATCACGTTTCGGTCCGTATCGACCGCAAGCGTAAGCAGGACGTCTCCGTCTTCCTCCTTGCCCTGGGCATGGACGAATCCGAAATCCGCAAGGAATTCGCCGATTACCCCGCACTGACCGCCCAGCTCGATCAGGACCGCAAGATCACCACCCAGGATGAAGCTCTCCTGGACATCTACAAGAAGATCCGTCCCGGTGAGCCGCCGAGCGTCGAAGCCGGCCGCACCCTGCTGGAGAACTTCTACTTCAACGCCAAGCGCTACGACCTGGCCAAGGTTGGTCGCTACAAGATCAACAAGAAACTTGGCCTGGCCGCAGACCTGACTGACTCTGTCCTCTCCATCGAAGACATCATCTCCACTATCAAGTACCTTCTGGCTCTCCATGAAGGCGCTGAGACAGTTCCAGGTGTACGCGACGGTGAAGAAGTTGACATCCCCGTCGAATTCGATGACATCGACCACCTGGGTAACCGTCGCATCCGCGCCGTAGGTGAACTCATCCAGTCCCAGATGCGTACCGGTATGAGCCGTATGGAACGTCAGGTGCGCGAGCGCATGACCACCCAGGACGCTGATGCCATCACCCCGAACACCCTGATCAACATCCGTCCCGTGACGGCTGCGATCAAGGAATTCTTCGGCACCAGTCAGCTCTCCCAGTTCATGGACCAGAACAACCCCCTGGCCGGCCTGACGCACAAGCGTCGTCTGTCCGCCCTGGGCCCCGGTGGTCTGAGCCGTGAACGCGCGGGCATGGAAGTGCGTGACGTTCACACCTCCCACTACGGACGTATGTGCCCCATTGAGTCCCCTGAAGGCCCCAACATTGGTCTGATCGGCTCACTGGCAACCTTCGCCCGTATCAACCCCTTCGGCTTCATCGAAACCCCCTACCGTGTGGTAGCCGATGGTCGCGTGACTGATGAGGTCCACTACCTCACCGCTGACGACGAAAAGCGCCACGTCATCGCTCAGGCAAACGCCCAACTCGATGAGTCTGGCCACTTCGTTGAGGATCACGTCCTGTGCCGTCTGGGCAATGGTGAACCCGCCCTCATGCCTATTGAGGACGTGGACTTCATGGACGTTTCTGCACGTCAGATGGTGTCTGTGGGTACCTCGCTCATTCCGTTCCTTGAGCATGATGACGCAAACCGCGCACTTATGGGTGCCAACATGCAGCGCCAGGCTGTGCCGCTTATCCGTCCCGATGCTCCTCTCGTGGGCACCGGCATGGAACGCCGCGCAGCAGTCGACGCCGGTGACGTCGTTGTCGCCACCAAGGCCGGTGTGGTCATGGAGGTCTGCGCAGACTTCGTTCGCGTCATGAACGATGACGGCACCGAAACCGTCTATAAGGTTGCTAAGTTCCTCCGCTCTAACCAGGGCAACTGCTACAACCAGCGTGTTGTGGCCTCTGAAGGTGAGCGCGTTGAGGTTGGCACTGTTTTGGCAGACGGCCCTGCAACCGACGGTGGCGACCTGGCTCTTGGCCAGAACCTTCTCGTGGCATTCATGACCTGGGAAGGCCTCAACTATGAGGACGCCATCATCATCTCCCAGCGCGTTGTTGCTGAGGACATGCTCACCTCGATTCACATCGAAGAGCATGAAGTTGACGCCCGCGACACCAAACTCGGTGCCGAGGAAATCACTCGCGACATCCCCAACGTCAGCGAAGACACGCTCGCTCACCTTGATGAGCGCGGCATCATTCGCATCGGCGCTGAGGTCCGCAGTGGTGACATCCTCGTCGGTAAGGTCACCCCCAAGGGTGAAACCGAACTCACCAGCGAAGAGCGCCTCCTGCGCGCCATCTTCGGTGAGAAGGCCCGCGAGGTCCGCGATACCTCCCTGCGTGTTCCCCACGGTGAATACGGCATCGTCATCGGCGTGCGTGAGTTCGTCTCCGGCTCTGACGACGATGAGTTGCCCGCAGGCGTTAACCGCATGGTTCGCGTCTACATCGCTCAGCGACGCAAGATCACCGTTGGTGATAAGCTCTCCGGCCGTCACGGCAACAAGGGTGTTATCTCCAAGATCCTGCCCGTTGAGGACATGCCCTTCCTCGCAGACGGCACCCCCGTGGACATCATCCTCAACCCCCTGGGTGTTCCTAGCCGTATGAACGTCGGCCAGGTTCTGGAAATCCACCTCGGTTGGATTGCCTCCCGCGGTTGGGATGCCACCAAGGCTCGCGAAGCCGGTGAAGAGTGGACCGCTCACCTGCCCGAAAACGGCATCAAGGCTGAGCCCCACACTCCCGTGGCAACCCCCGTGTTCGACGGTGTGCGCGACGATGAACTCATGGGTCTGCTGGACTCCACCCTGCCTAACCGTGACGGTATGCAGTTGGTTCAGCCCAACGGTAAGGCCATCTTGTTCGATGGCCGCTCCGGTGAGCCCTTCCCGTACCCCATCTCCGTGGGCTACATGTACATCCTCAAACTCCACCACCTGGTTGACGACAAGATCCACGCTCGCTCCACTGGTCCTTACTCCATGATTACCCAGCAGCCTCTGGGTGGTAAGGCACAGTTCGGTGGCCAGCGCTTCGGTGAGATGGAGGTGTGGGCACTGGAAGCTTACGGTGCCGCATATGCCCTCCAGGAACTCCTTACCGTCAAGTCTGACGATGTTAACGGCCGTGTGAAGGTCTACGAAGCAATTGTTAAGGGTGAGGACATCCCCGAACCTGGTATCCCTGAATCCTTCAAGGTTCTGGTCAAGGAAATGCAGTCCTTGTGCCTTAACGTTGAAGCACTTGATGCCGCGGGTAACGCCATCGCGCTTGATGATGCTGAAGATGACGGCGGCCGTCGTGTTGCTGAGGAACTTGGATTTGACCTGGGACGTCGCCCTGACGCCCGTTTGGTCGAGGAAATCTAGTCATACGGCCTCCCGCCAGGCCCCGTGGGAATGGGGCCGGCGGGTGGCCGCACACCGATTCACTCTGACTCCCAGTGTGAATCGCGTTCACCCAAACATTCCCGATGAGCAGAACTATCGGAAGTAGGAACTGTGCTCGACGCCAACGTCTTTGACAGGATCCACCTCGGCCTCGCGACCGCTGACGACATTCGCGGCTGGTCCCATGGTGAGGTCAAAAAACCAGAAACTATTAACTATCGCACCCTCAAGCCCGAGAAGGATGGCCTCTTCTGCGAGAAGATCTTCGGCCCCACTCGCGACTGGGAGTGCAGTTGTGGCAAGTACAAGCGTGTGCGCTACAAGGGCATCGTCTGTGAACGATGCGGCGTAGAAGTTACTCGCTCCAAGGTACGTCGTGAACGTATGGCCCACATCAAGTTAGCCGCGCCCGTGACGCACATTTGGTACTTCAAGGGTGTGCCCTCACGCCTGGGCTACCTGCTCAACCTTGCCCCCAAGGACCTTGAGAAGGTCATCTACTTCGCCGCCTACATGGTGACTGAAGTTGATGAAGAAGGCCGCCACGAAGATCTTCCCAGCCTCCGCAACGAGCTTGAAGTCAAGAAGAAGCACGTTGAGCAGGCCGGTGAGGCAGACGTCGAGGCACGCGCCAAACGTCTTGAAGACGACCTTGCTCAGTTGGAAGCTGATGGCGCTAAGAACGACGCTCGTGAAAAGGCACGTAAGACTGCCGAACGCGATATGGCCGCCATGCGCCGCAAGACTCAGAAGACCCTTGAACACATGGACAAGGTCTGGGATCGCTTCGTCTCCCTTAAGGTTGGTGACCTCGAAGGTGATGAAGTTCTCTACCGTGACATGGTTGCTGACTACGGCATCTACTTCAAGGGCGCTATGGGTGCTGAAGCAATTCAGCAGCGTTTGCGTACCTTCGATCTTGATGCAGCCGCCGAAGAACTCACTGAAATCGTTGCCAACGGCACTGGACAGCGCAAGACCCGCGCCATCAAGCGTCTAAAGGTCATCAACGCTTTCCGCGTCACCGGCACCGCCCCCGAATCCATGGTGCTTGACAATATCCCGGTTATCCCGCCGGACTTGCGCCCCATGGTCCAACTCGATGGTGGTCGCTTCGCAACCTCCGATCTCAACGATCTCTACCGTCGTGTGATCAACCGTAACAACCGCCTCAAGCGTCTACAGGACCTTGGCGCTCCCACCATCATTGTGAACAACGAAAAGCGCATGCTGCAGGACGCAGTTGATGCACTCTTCGACAATGGTCGCCGCGGTCGTCCCGTCACCGGCGTAGGTAACCGTCCACTGAAGTCTCTCTCTGACATGCTCAAGGGCAAGCAGGGTCGCTTCCGTCAGAACCTTCTGGGTAAGCGCGTGGACTACTCTGGCCGTTCCGTTATCGTTGTCGGTCCTCAGCTCAAACTTCACCAGTGCGGTCTGCCCAGCCAGATGGCACTCGAACTCTTCAAGCCTTTCGTCATGAAGCGTCTTGTTGAGCTCCGTGAAGCACAGAACGTCAAGGCCGCCAAGCGTATGGTTGAACGTTCCAACCCCAAGGTGTGGGACGTTTTGGCTGAGGTTATTCGTGAGCACCCCGTACTGCTCAACCGTGCGCCTACCCTTCACCGTCTGGGTATTCAGGCCTTCGAACCTCAGTTGATTGAAGGTAAGGCTATCCAGCTCCACCCGTTGGTCTGTGGCGCCTTCAACGCTGACTTTGACGGTGACCAGATGGCAGTTCACCTGCCCTTGGGTGCAGAAGCACAGTCTGAGGCACGTATTCTCATGCTGTCTTCTAACAACATCCTTAAGCCCTCCGATGGACGCCCCGTCACCATGCCCTCTCAGGACATGATCATCGGCCTGTACCACTTGACTAGCGAGCCTGATCCGGCTGTTGAGGTGGACAAGGATGACAAGGGCGAAGAGATCGTTCCTAGCTTCTCCTCTTTCGCTGAAGCCGTGATGGCATTCGACTTCGGAAAGCTTCACCTCAACGCAGCTTGCGATATCCGCTTCGAAGAGGGAATCACGGCTCCGATCGGTTGGAATGCGCCTGAAGGCTGGAGTGAGGGCGATCCCATCACCCTGCGTACCTCTCTGGGCCGTGCACTGTTCAATACTCTGCTACCCGAGACCTTCCCCTACGTCAACTACATCGTTGACAAGAAGAAACTCGGTGGGATCATCAACACCCTGGCAGAGCGCTACCCCCGTGTAGACGTTGCTACCAGTCTTGATGCTCTCAAGAGTGCAGGCTTCCACTGGTCCACCTGGTCCGGCATCACCGTCGCATTCGCTGACGTTGTTGCTCCCGCTGACAAGCCCGCCATCCTGGCTCGCTACGAAGCAGAAGCAGCAGATATCGAAGACCAGTTCGCCATGGGTGCGCTGACCGAGGATGACCGTTACAAGTCCCTCATCGATATTTGGACTAAGGCTACGGAAGAAGTTGCTCAGGCAATGCGTGAGAACTTCCCCGAGCGCAACACCGTGTACCGCATGGTTCGCTCCGGAGCCCGTGGTAACTGGGACCAGATCCGCCAGCTCGCAGGTATGCGTGGCTTGGTGTCTGACCCCAAGCAGCGCCTCATCGAGCGCCCGATTAAGTCCAACTACCGTGAAGGCCTCTCCGTTCTGGAGTACTTCATCGCAACCCACGGCGCTCGTAAGGGCCTGGCCGATACCGCTCTGCGTACCGCAGACTCCGGTTACCTCACCCGTCGTCTCGTGGACGTCTCTCAGGACGTTATCGTTCGCGAAGAAGACTGTGGTACTCGTAAGGGTCTGACTTCAGTTATCGCTACCCGCGACGAAGAAGGCAACCTCGTTCCCAGCGACATCGTTGAGACCACCGCCTACGCCCGTACCCTGGCACGCGATGCCGTGGACGCCGAAGGCAACGTCATTCTCGAAGCTGGCTCCGATATCGGAGACGTGGCCATCGAGAAGCTCATCAACGCTGGCATCGAAGAAATCACCGTTCGCTCCGTGCTCACCTGTGACTCCGGTGTGGGCACCTGCGCCGCCTGCTACGGCCGCTCTCTGGCTACCGGCAAGCGCGTGGACATCGGCGAGGCCGTCGGCATCATCGCCGCACAGTCCATCGGTGAGCCCGGTACCCAGTTGACCATGCGTACCTTCCACACCGGTGGTGCAGCAACCAGTGCTGACATCACCCAGGGTCTTCCCCGTGTTCAGGAGCTCTTCGAAGCTCGCACCCCCAAGGGTGAAGCAGCCGTGGCAGAAGCCGCCGGCCGCCTGCACATCGAGGACGACGCTGAAGGCAAGCGCCTGGTCATCACCCGTGATGACGGCGAAGAAGACTTGATCATTCCCGTATCCCGCCGCCAGAAACTTCTGGTGGTCGACGGCGATCACGTTGAACCCGGCCAGGCACTGACTGAAGGCCCCATCGATCCCAAGAAGGTGCTCCGCCTACGTAGTGTTTCCGCTACTCAGCGTCACCTCGTGGACGAAGTGCAAGAGGTGTACCGCTCTCAGGGCGTGGACATTCACTCCAAGCACATTGAGGTCATCGTTCGTCAGATGCTCCGCCGCGTCACCGTTCTCGACCCGGGCGATACTAACCTCCTTCAGGGTGACTTGGTCGACGTAATGTACTACCGCGAAGAGAATCGTCGCGTGATGGCAGAAGGTGGAAAGACTGCCTCCGGCCGTACCGAACTTATGGGTATTACCAAAGCGTCCTTGGCCACGGATTCTTGGCTCAGTGCCGCCTCCTTCCAGGAGACCACGCGAGTCCTCACTGAGGCCGCCATGAACGGACGTAGTGATACCTTGCTCGGTCTCAAGGAGAACGTCATCCTTGGTAAGTTGATCCCGGCAGGTACCGGTTTGGCTCGCTACCATGACATTGATGTGGAGCCCACTGAGGAAGTCCGTGCTCAGGCCATGGCCACTCCCGCATATGCGGATCTGGCTTTTGGTATGGGAGAAGGAATCAGTTTTTCTGATGACTTCACTACTGGGTTCAATGACAATTCCAACTTCCAGTTCTGATGACTTGTCATTGCTGAGTTGAGAACTTAGGTGTGGGGCCCGCTGACGTTATGTCGGCGGGCCCCACACGTGTCTTCGTTGTATTGATTTCTTCATATTCCACGTGATCATGCGGTGGGGGACTGAATGAACGAGGGGAAAAATAAGAGGTAGTGCCGTAGGTGGAGGGAGTTGGCACCATTGTTTTTAGAATCTATGGGCGATTGGGATAGCAGGAATTAGGGGAGGATTGCAGAAGATAAAGAAAATATGTTCGTAAGTACGAATTGGTTACAACTCTAACCATGGTGGCCTGAACACGGTTCTCCTCATTCTTGGTGTGCTGACGGTCATCGTCGCGATCATTGTTCATATCAAACTGTGCCTCATGACTGGCAGGTGTCTTCTAAGACCTGGATAGCCGCTTCAACTCTTGTATGTGGGACAGAATATTTTTGAATCCAAGAGTATTGCGATTGCCAAGGAGCATACGACTTTCAATTCACCATGCCTCGATGTGCGTGCTCTGATGGAATACAGGCCGTAAATGAGAGATAAGCCTTTGAGCAAAACTGTCATCCTGAGATGAAAAATTCGACATACTACAGATAAGCACTCACATATCGAGAGAAGAATCCGATGTCTTTTGAGTCTGTTAACTGCGCCAACGTTGCTCTTGTTGAAGACCACACGATCATTAGTGTGGGAGTTTCCGCCATTCTCAATACTGCCGATGATCTCAATTTTGTGGGCGGATTTCCCACCGTCAGGGCTTTCTTCGATCACTACCAAGACGCGGGTGGTCCCTTTCCTGAAGTAGTTCTTCTCGACTTGCGGTTGGGGGATGATTCCACCCCGGCAGGAAATGTGGCCGCCCTTTTGGCTGAAGGAATCGCCGTTATCGTCTACACATCGGGTGAAGACCCATACCTGGTGCGTCAAGCATGTGAAGCCGGCGTATTGGGGGTGGTGCGAAAAGCTGAAAGTCCTGACGTGCTCATTTCCACTATCCGCCGTGCTGTGGAAGGTGAACTTACGCCTTCTCTCGACTGGGCCAGCGCCCTAGATTCAGACACCGAGTTTGTTACCACTCGTCTCAATGACACTGAACGACTCATCCTCACCTACTACGCCAGTGGTGCGGCCGCTGATTTTATCGCACGGCGTATTCACCTCTCACCTAACACGGTGAATAAGTACATCGGCAATATTCGTAAGAAGTTCATGGATGCTGGCATGCTTGACGTGTCCCGAGTGGATCTTTTGCGTCAATCTCAGCGCGAAGGTTTGTTGCCTACATCCTTGGACGAACTCAATCATTCCATGGATGAATCTACACGCTAAACCTTATGAATAGCCGCATCTTTCAGGATGAACTTGGAGTCGAGCGCAGTGTACGCCTCATGGTGTTCATTGCCTTTTCTAGCCTGACTGTTTTTTATTACCTCGTTGAGGCGCCTGCTTTCATGACGCAGATCCTCAATCTCCCCGCTCCGGTGTTGTTTGGGGTTGTGTTGCCGTTCTTGGTGGCCCCACTTATCCCTCTCGTGACGGGTCTTTTTCTACTGGCTATGAAAAAACGAGGTATCCGCGGTGAAACGGTGGACTGGGGAGTGCGTCTAAGCGGATGGTTCTACATCATCGTCTATGCAGCCTGCGGTCTCATGACTTTTGTTGTCCATGATTACTGGCCTGGACTCTTTCTTCTGCCACGTATCGAAGGCATGCACGTCGTTACTACTCTGGCGTTGGGCGCCCCAATCGGCATGTGTGCGGTGATTTCATCCATGGGCATCACCGTTGTGGTCAGTCTGGCATTAAGCGTCCTTCAACTATTCATACGTATCCACGTCACGAATGAATCCATTATCGAAGCGCTCCTTGAGGGCAACACTAGTTTGCTCTTGGGTGGTATGTACGCGATGGCACTGATGTGGATTCTCAATCGCGCTGCTGAAATCGACGACCATGACATCACAATGACCGCAGATCGCACCTCCATGCTGGTCCTAGGTGAAGTGATGGCTTCACGACGCCGTGTAGGAGCTATCGTTCACGACCATATTATTGCTGCTTTGGTTGCTGCTCGTCAGGATTTACATGTCGACCGTTTGACGATTTCCCAGACGGCTCAGGGCGCATTGACTTGGATGATTCCGCAATCTCGAGTATCAGAACAGCGAGCAGCAAGTTTCGCCTCCTCCCAGAACAGTGCTGTAGATCATGGGTTGAATGATTCAGACAGTGGCCGAACTGCGCATGATTGTGCTGATTATCTGCGTGGCTGGATCGATTCTCACTCGGATACCTCAATCTCCTTTACGCTGCGCCGTGATATTCATACCAACGTCACCTTGCCATCGAACGTGTGGCATGACGTTATTAGTGCAAGTACTGAAGCCTTGCGTAATGTCCAACGTCACGCTCTAGGAAAGCGTAGTGAAGCGTACTCACCCTTGCTGTGTCGAATTGTTGTCACTACTCGTCAGCATGGCATCACTATCACTATTGACGACAACGGCGTGGGTTTTAACCTTCACGATATTGACCCCAACCACTTTGGAGTGCGTCAGTCCATTCTCGAACGGATGGATGTTCTCCCTGGAGGGCGTGCCCAGATTGTTACCGCACCAGGTGAAGGCACTAGAGTTCACGTCTCATGGGATGAAGAACCAGTCTCCGCCACTATGCGTTTGGTTCCACGGCGATACTTGCCTCTGATTCATCGGGATATGAGCAACGTCGTGGAGACTCTTTCCGGACGCATTGGTGTGAGTGTGTTCTTGGCATTTATGTGGTTTCACGCGCTCCTACGCGAAAGCCATTTTTCTTTCGACTCATGGCAAGCTCCCTCACCTACCATCGTCGCTGCCGCTTTGTACACCGCTGCCTTTATGGCCGCTTCAGAACGTGGCGATAATTTCTTAACCCGTCATCAGGGGTGGATTTGTGTGGGGGTCAGCGCCATCGTCCCGGGAATGCTTATGGCCGCACGTTCTGTGGATGGTCCCATTGGTAACGACGGGTGGATTGCTTCTTATGGTGTTCTCCTTGCCGCGCTTCTTATCATTCGTGGACGTGACGTTCTGGCTTTGAGTGTTTTTGTGCTGCAGATGATGTCTTTTGGAAGTGGTTTAGCGTCTCAGGGAGAAAAATCAGCCACCGTGCAATGGTGGGTAATCCACCAAAGCATTAATCTTCTTAATGTCTGGGTATGCATGATTGTGGTGGGGGTTACTGAGCAACGCCTCGTTTCTCGGCGTCAGCGCGCAGTAACTATCGATACTCAACGCCGTGCGCAAGCCGCCGATGCGCTGGCATGGACTCGTCTCCACACTGCTGTGATGAAGGAAGTTCGCCCCGTCATGGAATATCTCGCTGGAAATGAACCCGTGACTGACGAGATTCGTCACCGCAGCGCACAGTTAGAAATACACCTTCGTGATTGCCTACGTAGTCCTCGACTTGCACTTGATGATGACTTGCGCCCTGTGGTGAAAGATGCGCGCGTTCGCGGTATCAGTGTGGAACTCATTGATGACTCGGGATCGCGTCAGGCCGCTGAACCGCCTGCGCTACCAGCGGGTCTTCTTCCTAATGCAATTGAGGTTCTTCAACAGGCAGGTGAGGGGGATCGAGTGACTATCCGCCTCCTTCCTGATCGCAACCCG
The DNA here is from genome assembly GCF_001687305.1 of Actinomyces vulturis. Taxonomy (GTDB): domain Bacteria; phylum Actinomycetota; class Actinomycetes; order Actinomycetales; family Actinomycetaceae; genus Actinomyces; species Actinomyces vulturis. The sequence goes on along the minus strand of NZ_KV700385.1, from coordinate 285,772 downwards.
TGGGGGGCCGCGGTAAGTTCCACATCCGCTCAGCCGGAAGAAAGAGCGGATGTGTATGAACTCATTGAGCGCGATGAGCAAAACACAGATGAGGACATACGGGAAGGACAGGCATCTATGGCACATTGATAACGTGACCGATTCCATGAGGTAAAAAAACTTCTTGCCTAGACGCACTCCCAAATAGCTCTGTACCGTAGACCTCGGTGCCTAACAGGCCACCACCATTCCGTTCCCAGCCGCTGTGCGGTGATGAGGGTCTGCCTCAGCGGGAACCGACGGGCCCCGCCCAGGGGCTCCGGGCGCACACACGTTGCGAGCAATCGCAAAGCGTACCGGCAAAACCCCCTGCGGCAGTGCGCCTGTGTGGGGGCTTTTTTGTTGGGCAGCAGATTCCATAGTTCATAGCACTCGAGATGGAGAATCAGTAGTGCCTACCATTCAGCAGCTGGTCCGCAAGGGCCGCTCAACCAAGCGCTCGTCTTCCAAGACGCCCGCTCTGAAAGCCAGCCCGCAGCGTCGTGGCGTATGCACCCGTGTGTACACCACTACGCCTAAGAAGCCTAACTCCGCCCTTCGTAAGGTGGCACGTGTGCGTCTGTCCTCCGGTATTGAGGTCACCGCATACATCCCCGGCGTGGGTCACAACCTGCAGGAACACTCCATCGTGCTCGTGCGCGGTGGTCGTGTGAAGGATCTGCCCGGTGTGCGTTACCACATCGTTCGTGGCTCCCTTGACACCCAGGGTGTGAAGGGTCGCCAGCAGGCCCGCTCCAAGTACGGCGCCAAGAAGGAGAAGAAGTAATGCCTCGTAAGGGTCCCGCACCGAAGCGCCCCCTCGCCATTGACCCCGTCTACGGCTCACCCGTCGTGACCCAGTTGGTCAACCGTGTTCTGCTTGATGGCAAGAAGTCCACCGCCGAGCGCATCGTTTACGGTGCACTCGAAGGTGTTCGCGCCAAGACCGATCAGGATCCGGTAACCGTTCTCAAGCGTGCGCTGGAAAACATCCGCCCCGCACTCGAGGTTCGCTCTCGTCGTGTTGGTGGCGCAACCTACCAGGTGCCCGTGGAAGTTCGTCCCGCTCGCGCCACTACCCTCGCGCTGCGCTGGTTGGTGGACTACAGTCGTCAGCGTCGTGAAAACACGATGACTGAGCGTCTGATGAATGAAATTCTCGATGCATCCAACGGCCTCGGCGCCGCTGTGAAGCGTCGTGAGGACATGCACAAGATGGCCGAGTCCAACAAGGCCTTCGCTCACTACCGCTGGTAATTCAGCCCTACCGCTGTTTTCAGCTGGTTTTAAGCAAATCAAATCGAACGAAGGGTAAACCTCGTGGCACTCAAAGTGCTGACCGACCTCAAGAAGGTCCGCAACATCGGCATCATGGCCCACATTGATGCTGGCAAGACCACCGTCACCGAGCGCATCCTGTTCTACACCGGTATTAACTATAAAATCGGTGAAACCCACGATGGTGCTTCAACCACCGACTGGATGGAACAGGAAAAGGAGCGCGGCATCACTATTACGTCTGCTGCCGTGACCTCCTTCTGGAAGGGCAACCAGATCAACATCATCGACACTCCCGGACACGTGGACTTCACCGTTGAGGTGGAACGTTCCCTGCGTGTTCTCGACGGTGCCGTTGCTGTCTTCGATGGCAAGGAAGGTGTTGAGCCCCAGTCTGAAACCGTGTGGCGTCAGGCTGATAAATACAACGTTCCCCGCATCTGCTTCATCAACAAGATGGACAAGTTGGGTGCTGATTTCTACTTCTCTGTCCAGACCATCAAGGACCGTCTCGGCGCACGTCCTGTGGTTATGGAACTGCCTATTGGCGCAGAGAACGACTTCACTGGCGTGATCGACTTGCGTAAAATGCAGGCCGTTCTCTTCCCGGAGAAGGATGACAAGGGCAACGAAACTCGTGGATCCGTTGTCGAATACGCTGAAATTCCTGCTGAACTTCAGGAGAAGGCCGAAGAGTACCGCGAGGCCATGATTGAGGCCGCCGCTGAAGGCTCTGAGGAACTCATGGACAAGTACCTCAGTGGAGAAGAACTTACCGACGCTGACATTGTTGCGGGTATCCGTAGCCAGGTTATCGCCGGCGAGATCTTCCCCGTCTACTGCGGTTCTGCCTTCAAGAACAAGGGTGTTCAGCCCGTTCTTGATGCTGTTGTTGACTTCCTGCCTTCCCCCCTCGACATCCCCGATGTCCAGGGCCATGCTGTGGGTGATGAAGAAGAAGCCCTTAGCCGTGCAGCCTCTGAGTCTGAGCCTTTCAGTGCTCTGGCATTCAAGATTGCCGCACATCCGTTCTATGGCAAGTTGACCTTCATTCGTGTCTACTCCGGCAAGATCGAAGCTGGCGCGCAGGTTATCAACTCGACTAAGGGCAAGAAGGAACGCATCGGTAAGATCTTCCAGATGCACTCCAACAAGGAGAACCCTGTCGAGGTGGCTCACGCTGGTCACATCTACGCTGTTATTGGCCTGAAGGACACCACCACGGGTGATACCCTCTGCGCCATTGACAAGCCCATCATCCTTGAGTCCATGACCTTCCCTGACCCCGTGATTCACGTGGCCATTGAGCCTAAGACTAAGGGTGACCAGGAAAAACTCGGTGTTGCTATTCAGAAGCTCGCCGAAGAGGATCCCACCTTCACCGTTCGTCTGGACGAAGAGACCGGCCAGACCGTCATCGGTGGTATGGGCGAGCTTCACCTCGACATTCTCGTTGACCGTATGCGTCGTGAGTTCAAGGTGGAAGCAAACGTTGGTGCTCCCCAGGTTGCTTACCGCGAGACCATTCGCAAGAAGGTCGAAAAGGTTGACTACACCCACAAGAAGCAGACTGGTGGTTCTGGCCAGTTCGCTAAGGTGCAGGTCACTTTCGAGCCTCTCGATCCTTCCGAGGTCGAGGAAGGCGAGCATTACAAGTTCGAGAACGCTGTGACCGGTGGTCGTGTTCCCCGTGAATACATCCCCAGCGTTGACGCCGGTATTCAGGACGCCATGCAGACCGGTGTCCTGGCTGGTTACCCCATGGTTGATGTCAAGGCCACCCTTATCGATGGTGCCTACCACGACGTTGACTCCTCTGAAATGGCCTTCAAGATTGCTGGTGCCCAGGTCTTCAAGGAAGGTGCTAAGAAGGCATCTCCCGTAATTCTTGAGCCCATCATGGCTGTCGAGGTTCGTACCCCTGAGGATTACATGGGTGACGTTATTGGTGACTTGAACTCCCGTCGTGGCACCATCCAGTCCATGGAAGATGCTGCTGGTGTCAAGGTCGTCCGTGCCCAGGTTCCGCTTTCTGAAATGTTCGGATACGTCGGTGACCTGCGTTCTAAGACCCAGGGCCGCGCCGTGTACTCCATGACTTTTGATAGTTACGCCGAAGTTCCACGTAACGTAGCTGACGAGATCGTCGCAAAGGTACGCGGAGCCTGAATCGTGAGGTGATGTGGTGCGGTGTCGGAAATAAAATTAATTTTTTCCGGTGCCGCACCCACCCAAACGCTAACGGTGTCTCTGGCTTCGTGCCAGTAGCATTTCTTAGCGAGCAAGCTTAGGCTTGCAGGAGAACCGAGAACATAAGCCAACCGGCTGTGCGCGTAGCGCATCGTCTCGGACCCTAAAGATTCTGGGGGTGCTTACGTCCCCAGCTTGTGAGTATTCTCCCGTTCTTACGGCGAGGATTCACTCCCAAGCCCATAGTCCAGTAAGATTCTTAATAAGATCCAGTAGATACTCTGCTCATCCGTGGTATTCACGGACTTTGTATTGGGCCACGCCCAAACAAAGTGAGTAGACCTACCCGAGTCCTCAGGAGGACCCCAGTGGCCAAGGCCAAGTTCGAGCGGACCAAGCCGCACGTCAACATCGGAACGATCGGTCACGTCGACCACGGTAAGACGACGCTGACTGCCGCCATCTCCAAGGTTCTGCACGACAAGTACCCCGAGCTGAACCCCTTCACCCCCTTCGACGAGATCGACAAGGCTCCCGAAGAGCGTCAGCGTGGTATCACCATCAACATCGCTCACGTTGAGTACCAGACCGACAAGCGTCACTACGCTCACGTGGATGCTCCTGGTCACGCCGACTACATCAAGAACATGATCACCGGCGCTGCTCAGATGGACGGCGCTATCCTCGTTGTCGCCGCTACCGACGGCCCCATGGCTCAGACTCGCGAGCACGTTCTGCTCGCCCGCCAGGTTGGCGTCCCCGCCCTCCTCGTTGCTCTGAACAAGTCCGACATGGTTGATGACGAAGAACTCCTCGACCTCGTCGAGATGGAAGTTCGTGAACTCCTCTCCAGCCAGGACTACGACGGCGACAACGCCCCCGTTGTCCGCGTTTCCGCCCTCAAGGCCCTTGAAGGTGATCCTGAGTGGACCGCCAAGGTTGAGGAACTCATGGAAGCCGTGGATGAGTTCATCCCCGAGCCCACCCGTGACATGGACAAGCCCTTCCTCATGCCCATCGAGGACGTCTTCACCATCACCGGTCGTGGCACCGTTGTTACCGGTCGTGTTGAGCGCGGTAAGCTCCCCATCAACTCTGAGGTCGAAATCCTCGGTATTCGCGAGCCTCAGAAGACCACCGTGACCGGTATCGAGATGTTCCACAAGTCCATGGATGAAGCATGGGCAGGCGAGAACTGTGGTCTGCTGCTCCGCGGTACCAAGCGTGAAGATGTTGAGCGTGGCCAGGTTGTGTGCCTCCCCGGCTCCATCACTCCTCACACCCAGTTCGAGGGCAACGTCTACATCCTCACCAAGGATGAGGGTGGCCGTCACAACCCCTTCTACTCCAACTACCGTCCTCAGTTCTACTTCCGTACCACTGACGTGACTGGTGTTATCACCCTCCCCGAGGGTACCGAAATGGTTATGCCTGGTGACACCACCGAGATGACCGTTGAACTCATCCAGCCCATCGCTATGGAAGAGGGCCTCGGCTTCGCTATCCGCGAGGGTGGCCGCACCGTTGGTTCCGGCCGCGTTACCAAGATCCTCAAGTGAGTTACGCGCTTTAAGCGCAACTCAATTGATCATCTGATCAGTTTTTCCCTTTAGCGGGAGGACCCAAGGGCCCCGCCACTTATGTGGCGGGGCCCTTTTGTCTGCGTAGGAATATGACTGGCAAGTTGATGTATAGACCTGAGCGGTTACTTATGCCTGGACATCACATATGTTGTGCGTAAGTTGCATCTCTTTACGTAGCAATTAGGTGAGTCGGCAATGTGGAGCCTCCGAATGATCTCTATTTGTAAGCGTAGAGCTGCAATTCGAGAAGATTGGACTTCGTCAACCTAGCAGTGCGTTCACCCTCAATTTCAGGCAATACTTAAAAGGTTTCAGCATGTGGGGGAGTGGAAACTTGATGATGGCTTAGGGGGGATATGCTTGGCCGTGTTACCTCTCATCCACGTGCGACACGCCCGAGCGCGGGTGTCGGGTGGTGGGCTTCACAGGGGTTTTAGGGCTTCTCGACTTTTCATGCCTAGGTGGAGACTGATAACGTTGGCAAGTCGCCTTGAGCAGGTCTGCCTGCTGGCGGCCATCTTGAGAGCAATTCTTGTGGCATCAAGTCACACATACCGCTCCAAGAACCTAGTTTGACGGACTTGATCACAAGATCGAGTTCCGTGTGTCCAGACCGATCCTCACATCATTGTGGTGGTTCGAGTATGTCGCTTTTTGCGACACGCCCGAACGCGTGGACCGGTCATCGAAAGTATGAGAGAGGTTAGGCGCCATGGCGGGACAGAAGATCCGCATCCGGCTCAAGTCCTACGACCACGAGGTCATCGATAGTTCGGCGCGCAAAATCGTCGACACTGTGACCCGTGCTGGTGCAACAGTCGTAGGCCCGGTGCCGTTGCCGACCGAGAAGAACGTGTTCTGCGTTATTCGGTCGCCGCACAAGTACAAGGACAGCCGCGAGCACTTTGAAATGCGCACGCACAAGCGGCTGATCGACATCATCGACCCGACTCCCAAGGCTGTTGACTCGCTTATGCGTCTTGACCTGCCCGCCGATGTCAACATCGAGATTAAGCTCTGAGGATTCCTGCCATGACCACGATTTCCACGCCGGCTGCCGCCGCGCCCGCTAAGGCGCTGCTCGGCACCAAGCTCGGCATGACGCAGATCTGGGACGAGAACGGTATCCTCCGCCCCGTCACGGTCGTCCGCGTCGATAAGAACGTTGTAACCCAGATCCGTACCGTTGAGACGGACGGATACGAGGCTGTTCAGCTCGCATTCGGCGAGATCAACCCTCGTAATGTCACCAAGCCCCTCACCGGCCACTTTGATAAGGCTGGCGTAACCCCTCGTCGTCACGTCGCTGAGGTTCGCACTTCCCTCGCTGGTGAATTCACCGTTGGCCAGGAACTGGCTGCAGATACCTTTGAAGTTGGCCAGTTGGTTGACGTTACTGGTACCTCCAAGGGTAAGGGCTTTGCTGGTGTCATGAAGCGCCACGGGTTCAAGGGCGTCTCCGCCTCCCACGGTGCTCACCGTAACCACCGCAAGCCTGGTTCTGTTGGCGCCTGCGCCACCCCGGGCCGCATTTTCAAGGGCCTGCGCATGGCCGGTCACATGGGCCACGCACGCCGCACCGTTCAGAACCTCAAGATCCGTGGCGTAGACGTCGAAAAGGGCGTTCTTCTCGTCAACGGTGCGATCCCGGGCCCCAAGGGCTCCGTGGTCGTGGTTCGTACCGCCGTGAAGGGGGCCTGAAACCATGTCTGACGTTCTGACCGTCGACGTCGTTGACTCCACCGGCAAGAAGACCGGCACCGCCGAACTTCCTGCAGAAGTCTTCGACGCAGTAACCAACATTCCGCTGATGCACCAGGTTGTGGTGGCTCAGTTGGCTGCCGCCCGCCAGGGCACTCACGCTACCAAGACCCGCGGCATGGTCCGCGGTGGTGGACGCAAGCCTTACCGCCAGAAGGGCACCGGTCGTGCTCGCCAGGGTTCAACCCGCGCTCCCCAGTTCGCTGGTGGCGGCACGGTCCATGGCCCCCAGCCCCGCGACTACACCCAGCGCACCCCCAAGAAGATGAAGCTTGCTGCTCTGCGTGGCGCTTTGTCTGACCGCGCTCGTAACGGCCGCGTTCACGTCATCACCGAGTTCATCACCAATGACAAGCCCTCCACCAAGAGCGCTCTGTCCGCGCTGCGTAACCTCACCGAGCGTAAGGCTTTGGTTGTTATCGCACGCAACGATGATCTCAGCGCCCTCAGCCTGCGTAACGCCCCTGAGGCACACGTTCTCTGGGCCGATCAGCTGAACACCTACGACGTTCTCGTGAACGATGACGTCGTCTTCACTTCCGCAGCCCTGGATGCATTCCTCGGCAACGGTGAGGAGGAATCCAAGTGAGCCTCGAGAAGACCAAGAACCCGCGCGACGTCATCGTCGCACCGGTTGTCTCCGAAAAGTCCTACGCCTGCATGGATCGTGGCCAGTACACGTTCCTCGTGGCACCGGGAAGCAACAAGACTGAAATCAAGCAGGCTGTTGAGTCCATCTTCGGTGTCAAGGTTGCTTCTGTGAACACGGTCAACCGTGTTGGCAAGACCCGCCGTACTCGTTCCGGTCTGGGCAAGAGCAAGGACACCAAGCGCGCGATCGTCACGCTGCGCGAGGGGACCATCGACATCTTTGGCGATGTGGCTGAGTGAGCCACGGAAGGTAAAGGATCGACATGGGAATCCGTAAGTACAAGCCGACGACGCCCGGCCGTCGTGGCTCCTCCGTGGCCGACTTCGTCGAGATCACGCGCAGCGAGCCCGAGAAGAGCCTGCTTCGTCCTCTAAGCAAGTCCGGTGGCCGTAACAACAACGGCCGCGTCACCACCCGTCACAAGGGCGGCGGCCACAAGCGTGCCTACCGCGTGATCGACTTCCGTCGTCACGACAAGGATGGCATCCCGGCTAAGGTCGCTCACATCGAGTACGACCCCAACCGCACCGCTCGCATTGCCCTGCTGCACTACGCAGACGGCGAAAAGCGCTACATCATCGCCCCCAACAAGTTGGGTCAGGGCGACGTTGTCGAGGCTGGTCCTACCGCTGACATCAAGCCCGGTAACAACCTGCCTCTGCGCAACATTCCCCTCGGTACCGTGATCCACGCTGTGGAACTGCGTCCCGGTGGTGGAGCCAAGATCGCACGCTCCGCTGGCACCTCCGTCCAGTTGGTTGCTAAGGAAGGCAAGTACGCCCAGTTGCGTATGCCCTCTGGCGAAATCCGCAACGTGGAAATCGCTTGCCGCGCAACCGTTGGTGAGGTCGGTAACGCAGAGCAGTCCAACATCAACTGGGGCAAGGCCGGCCGTATGCGCTGGAAGGGTGTTCGCCCGACTGTCCGTGGTGTTGTGATGAACCCTGTGGACCACCCCCACGGTGGTGGTGAAGGCCGTACCTCTGGTGGTCGTCACCCCGTCTCTCCCTGGGGCAAGCCCGAGGGTCGTACCCGCCGTCCCAACAAATCCAGCGATCGCCTCATCGTGCGTCGTCGCCGGACCGGCAAGAAGCGCTGATAGGAGCCCGATATGCCACGCAGTCTGAAGAAGGGCCCCTTCGTCGACGAACACCTTCAGAAGAAGGTGGACGCCCAGAACGAAAAGGGCACCAAGAACGTCATCAAGACCTGGTCTCGCCGGTCTGTTATCACCCCGGAGTTCCTCGGACACACCTTCGCCGTCCACGACGGTCGCAAGCATGTCCCGGTCTTCGTCACCGAGTCCATGGTGGGCCACAAGCTCGGCGAGTTTGCTCCCACCCGCACCTTCCGCGGGCACGTCAAGGACGACCGCAAGTCGCGTCGCTGAGACCACCCGAGCGAGAAGAGAGGCATAACAAATGGAAGCAAAGGCGCAGGCCAAGTACGTGCGCTGCACGCCGATGAAGGCACGTCGCATCGTTGACGTTGTCCGCGGCAAGCGTGCACTTGAGGCCACCAACACCCTCCGCTTTGCCCCGCAGGCAGCTGCCGTGCCGGTGCGCAAGGTTGTGGAGTCCGCTGTTGCCAATGCCCGTTACAAGGCAGAAGCCGCAGGCGAAGAATTCCGCGAAGAGGATCTGTTCATCGTTGAGGCATTCGCTGACGAGGGTCCCACCCTCAAGCGTTTCCGCCCGCGTGCCCAGGGGCGCGCTGGTCGAATCATGAAGCGAACCAGCCACATCACTATCGTTGTCGCCACCAAGGACGACATCGCCAACAAGGAAGGAGCCCGGTAATGGGGCAGAAGGTCAACCCGACCGGGTTCCGCCTGGGCATCACCACTGATCACCGTTCACGGTGGTTCGCTGATTCCACCAAGCCTGGCCAGCGTTACCGCGACTTCGTCGCAGAGGACGTTGAAATCCGCCGCCTCATGTCCGATGGACTTGAGCGTGCCGGCATCGCCAAGGTGGACATCGAGCGCACTCGTGACCGTGTCCGCGTGGACCTGCACACCGCACGTCCCGGTATTGTGATCGGTCGCCGTGGTGCTGAGGCAGAGCGTCTGCGCGGTCAGCTCGAAAAGCTCACCGGTAAGCAGGTTCAACTCAACATCCTCGAGGTGAAGAACCCCGAAATCGACGCCCAGCTTGTCGCACAGGGAATCGCAGAGCAGCTCGCTTCTCGCGTTTCTTTCCGTCGCGCCATGCGTAAGGGTATGCAGTCCGCCATGCGCGCCGGCGCCAAGGGCATCCGTGTCCAGTGCTCCGGTCGTCTCGGTGGCGCTGAAATGAGCCGCAGCGAGTTCTACCGCGAAGGCCGTGTGCCCCTGCACACCCTCCGTGCAAACATCGACTACGGCTTCTACGAAGCAAAGACCACATTCGGACGTCTCGGCGTCAAGGTGTGGATCTACAAGGGCGATGTGACCGAGCGCGAGTTCGCTCGTCAGCAGGCCGAGTCCGCACCTCGCGGTCGCGGCGGTCGCAACGAACGTCGCGGCGGACGCCGTGGCGAGCGCGCCCCCCGTCAGAACTCCGAGCAGCGGGCCGAGCAGCAGTCGGCCGCCGAGACCGCTGCCGCCGACCAGCAGACGGAGGCCTGAGAAATGCTCATTCCTCGCCGGACAAAGTTCCGCAAGCAGCATCGCCCGCACCGCACGGGCCTGAGCAAGGGCGGCAACCAGATCGCTTTCGGTGATTACGGCATCCAGGCTCTTGAGCCCGCCTACATCACCAACCGCCAGATCGAAGCAGCCCGTATCGCCATGACGCGTCACGTCAAGCGTGGCGGTAAGGTGTGGATCAACATCTTCCCCGATCGCCCGCTGACCAAGAAGCCCGCTGAAACCCGTATGGGTTCCGGTAAGGGTGCGCCTGAATGGTGGGTCGCCAACGTCAAGCCTGGACGCATCATGTTCGAGCTCGCTGGTGTTCCTGAGCCGCTGGCACGCGAGGCAATGCGCCGCGCAATGCACAAGCTCCCAATGAAAACCCGTTTTGTAACTCGTGAGGGTGGTGACGTCTGATGGCTATCGGTTCCAAGGGATTGACCCCGTCCGACCTGGACGCCATGGATAACGAGCGCCTCACCGAGGAGCTCACCAAGGCGAAGGCTGAACTGTTTAACCTGCGTTTTGCCGCAGCAACCGGTCAGCTCGAAGACCACGGCCGTCTCAAGGCCGTGCGTCGGGATATCGCCCGCATCTACACGATCGTGCGCGAGCGTGAGCTCGGCATCCGTACCGCTCCGAGCACGGAGGAGTCCAAGTGAGCGAGAACCCCACCGCTGAGGCCACCACCGAGCGCAATGAGCGCAAGGTTCGCCGTGGCTACGTAGTATCCGACAAGATGGAGAAGACCGTTGTGGTCCTCGTGGAAGAGCGCTACAAGCACTCTCTCTACGGCAAGGTTCTCCGTCGTTCCAAGAAGGTCAAGGTTCACGATGAGAACAACACCGCTGGTGTTGGCGACCTCGTCGAGATCATGGAGACCCGTCCCCTCAGCGCCACCAAGCACTGGCGTCTGACCCGGGTCATCGAAAAGGCTAAGTGATCTTTTCGATTCACCCATGATCGCTCGATCATGACCGCTCCGCTTCACTGCGGAAACTTCGTCACGATGGCGCTATGTCTCATTACGAGGCATAGCGCCATTGGCGTTTTCCCACCAGTGTCTCCTACGACCGCCCTCAGTATGATGAGGCCACCGTATTGACCGCTGACCACTGCGCTGCGAAGGGCACCCATGATCACTACTCAGGACGACGTCTCTTGGACTAGTCGTCTGGGCGTCTTGGCTCTCAGCCTTGTCCTCATCGAACTTATTAGCGGCATGCAAGTCTACGTCGCGGCCACCATCAATCCGTTGATTGCCAACGACTTTAACGCGGTGCAGTCCTACGGACTTCTCGTTGGGGCAGGCATGGCTGCCACATTCATCACCATGCCGATGGCGCCAGCTATCACACGAGTGATGGGCATGTCCCGCGCATTCACGCTCCTGACCGTCATATCCATCGCAGCCGGCTTGATGAGCGCATTAGCCCCATCACTGGGGATTTTTGTTGTTGGGCGCATCATCTCTGGTCTCGCTAGCGGCGCCCTTGCCGTCGTCTCCACTGGAGCCATCGTTAAGTTCCTGCCCGCAACGATGCGCCAGAAGGTGCTCGCCTTAAACAACCTCACATGGGTCTTCTCCGCACTCATCGGACCCACCTACGGGGGAGTAGTTGCCAGCGCTCTTAACTGGCGTTGGGCCATGGTGATCTACCTCCCCTTCCTACTGGTGGCCCGTCTGGTCATTGCCTGGCAGATGCGATTTATCGACGACGTCGAGCCCCGCCAATCTGCCAAACTTCCCTTTGGGTGGGCTCTTGCGTTATCTGGCTCAATTCTTGCTTTAGGTCTGATGAATCGGGCTGGCCAGTGGGTTTTGCTTGTCGCAATCGCAGGTATCGCGGTTGCATTCGTTGCGTTACGTCGTCTTCTTCCCAACCGAACTTTGCGTGCTGGAAAGACGCGACATGCAGCATTGGTGCTTCTCGGCGTCGTCAATATGGCTTATTTGGGTGCCGACATGGTGATCACCTTGATTGGGCATGAGAACTTCGACTACTCGGCCACACAAATCACCTGGCTATTGTCCTGTTCGGGGTTGGCATGGGCGCTGACGGGACTATGGACCGGTCCTAAACCGGCAACTACTCAGCGCGTCTACCTTATGCGCGTGTGCACCGGGGGAGTGTTGCTCGCAGTGTGCCTCATTGTGATGGGTGTCAGCATGTGGATGCATTGGGCTGCTGTGTTCTTCATCGGGTGGGCCTTTGCCGGATTGGGTATCGGATTATCATTCCTAGACACGTTGAACGTGGTGATGAGTCCGCCGATTGAGAATGACGGCATTGACGCTATGGAGATCTCCAGTGCCATGCTTCTCATTGAAAGCGTACCAATCAATGTTGTGGGAACACTCTTGGCCTCCGCCGTTGGTTGGTCATATGCCCATAACGTGCCGATTCTTCCTGTCGTCCTTTTCATATTTCTTGGAATAGTCACGCTTACGATGCTGCCGCTGAGTAGGCGTGCATCATCGGGAACAACTGCACTGATGTCACTATAAGTGGAGTGGCTGGTGAGCAAAGGCACAGGCCTGCACCACCGTCCCCGGTTTCGTTGCAGCCAGGCCATGTAATAGGCTTGCACAGTTGCGTACACCCTCAGTGTGCCCTCCAGAGACCTCGCGCGTGATGCGCCTGTGTCTGGTGGGACATACGTGCTGAGGAATCCGTACCCGTAGAGGCGGGTGCAGGAGTACGTTCCACCGAAAGAACGTTCGGCTAGGCTCGGGTGATCCCTGAGAACCGGCTCGACGACAGGAGAACATTCAATGATCCAGCAGGAGTCGCGACTGAAGGTCGCCGACAACACCGGTGCCAAGGAAATCCTGTGCATCCGTGTACTCGGTGGCTCGGGTCGGCGCTATGCGGGTATCGGCGACACCATCGTCGCCACCGTGAAGGACGCCATCCCCGGCGGCAACGTTAAGAAGGGCGACGTAGTCAAGGCTGTTGTCGTGCGTACTCGTAAAGAGCGCCGACGCCCCGATGGCTCGTACATCCGTTTTGACGAAAACGCAGCCGTCATCCTTAAGAACGACGGAGAGCCGCGCGGTACGCGCATCTTTGGCCCCGTTGGCCGTGAACTTCGCGATAAGAAGTTTATGCGCATCGTTTCACTCGCTCCGGAGGTGATCTGATTCATGGCACGCATTAAAAAGGGTGACCAGGTCATCGTTATCGCCGGAAAAGACAAGGGCAAGACGGGCCGTGTGCTCGAAGTCCTGACCGACACCGACCGCGTGGTTGTGGAAGGCGTTCAGCGCGTCACTAAGCACGTCAAGGTTGGCCAGAGCGCCCAGGGTGCTCGCACTGGTGGCATCGAGACCGTTGAGGCCCCCATTCACGCCTCCAACGTCATGCTCGTTGATCCCGAGACCAAGAAGCGTACTCGCGTGGGCTTCCGTGTCGAAGAAGGCGAGCGTGCCAACGGCCGTAAGCGTACCGTCCGTGTGCGTTACGCCAAGAAGTCTGGGAAGGAGTTGTGAGCATGGCTGAGAACACCACTCCCCGTCTCAAGACTCAGTACAACGACGAGATTCGTCCTGCTCTCCTTAAAGAGTTCGGACACAACAACGTCATGGAAGTTGGCCGCATCGTTAAGGTTGTTGTCAACATGGGTGTGGGTGAAGCAGCCCACGATTCCAAGATGATCGAAGGTGCTGTGCGCGACCTGACCGCTATCACCGGTCAGAAGCCCCAGGTGACCAAGGCACGCAAGTCCATTGCACAGTTCAAGTTGCGTGAGGGTATGCCCATTGGTGCGCACGTCACCCTTCGTGGTGATCGCATGTGGGAATTCCTTGATCGACTCATCTCGATCTCTCTTCCCCGTATCCGCGACTTCCGTGGTCTGTCCCCCAAGCAGTTCGATGGGAACGGCAACTACACGTTTGGTCTCACTGAGCAGGCTGTGTTCCACGAGATTGAGCAGGACAAAATTGACCGCGTTCGCGGCATGGACATCACCGTGGTGACCACGGCTAAGACCGATGAGGAAGCCCGCTCTTTGCTCAAGCAGCTCGGCTTCCCCTTCAAGGAGAAGTGACATGGCGAAGACCGCTCTGATCCAGAAGGCGAACCGTAAGCCGAAGTTCGGTGTTCGCGCCTACACGCGCTGCCAGCGCTGTGGCCGCCCCCACTCGGTGTACCGCAAGTTCGGCCTGTGCCGTATCTGCCTGAGGGAGATGGCCCTGCGCGGCGAACTCCCCGGCGTGACCAAGAGCAGCTGGTAACGACTACGTCGAAGGTCCGTAAGGAAACCCCGACGAGGAAGGGCTGAGGCCCACTCATGACTATGACAGACCCCATTGCAGACATGCTTACTCGTCTGCGGAATGCTAACCAGGCATTCCATGAAACCGTCTCGATGCCGTCGAGCAAGCTCAAGGTCAACATCGCAGCGATGTTGGAAGCCGAGGGCTACATCGCCGGCTACGAGGTTACTGATGCAGAGGTCGGCAAGACCCTCACTCTGCGTCTGAAGTACGGTGCAAACCGCCAGCGCGCCATCAAGGGCGTGCGCCGAGTCTCCAAGCCCGGTCTGCGCGTTTACGCCAAGTCCACGAACCTGCCCAAGGTCCTCGGCGGTCTGGGGGTGGCTATTCTGTCCACCTCATCCGGCCTCCTGACTGACAAGCAGGCTGAGAACAAGGGTGTGGGCGGGGAAGTCCTCGCTTACATCTGGTGAGATAGGAACGGAGGAAAACCATGTCCCGTATTGGAAGGCTCCCCGTTCCGGTTCCCGCCGGAGTGGACGTCACAATCGACGGCAATGACGTTACGGTCAAGGGCCCTAAGGGTACCCTGTCCCGTACGATTTCCGCGCCCCTGAGCGTTGCTCGCCTTGAGGATGGATCCATTGAGGTCACCCGTCCCAACGACGAGCGTGAATCACGCTCCCTGCACGGCCTGAGCCGCACTCTCATCAATAACATGGTGATTGGTGTGACTGAGGGTTACGAAAAGAAACTTGAGATCGTCGGCACCGGTTACCGTGTGGCCGCCAAGGGCCAGGCTATTGAGCTCTCCCTCGGCTTCTCCCACACTGTGGTTGTTGAGCCTCCTGAGGGAATCACCCTTCAGGTTGAGGGCAACACCAAGATCACCGTTTCCGGTATCTCTAAGGAGCAGGTAGGCGAGGTAGCCGCCAACATCCGCAAGATTCGCCCCCCGGAGCCCTACAAGGGTAAGGGTGTGCGCTACGCAGGCGAGAACGTGCGCCGCAAGGTCGGAAAGGCTGGTAAGTGACCATGGCTTACTCGATCAAGAGGGGCAAGGGCAAGGCCGTTGCCCGCAAGATCCGCCACCAGCGTGTGCGCAAGCACATCAACGGCACCCCCGAGCGTCCCCGTCTCGTTGTTACCCGATCCAACCGTCACATGGTTGCTCAGATCGTGGACGACACCGTGGGTCGTACCCTGTGTGCTGCCTCCACTCTGGAGAAGGCTGCTCAGGGAGTGGAAGGCCACAAGGTGGGCGCAGCCCGCAAGGTGGGCGAACTCATCGCCGAACGTGCCAAGGCACTCGGCATTGACGCGGTTGTGTTCGACCGTGGCGGTAACAAGTACCACGGCCGTGTCGCGGCCGTAGCCGAAGGCGCCCGCGAGGGCGGTCTGGCTCTCTGAGCCAGTCTGACGACAGAAAGCAGAGGAACATCTGATGGCTGCACCGCAGCGAGGCAGGTCCCAGTCGTCCGACGGCCAGGCCCAGCGCGAGGACAACGAGCGCCGGGGCGAGGGCCGCGGCCGCCGCGACCGCAACAACGATCGCCGCGACAAGGGTCGTGGCAACGACGACAAGTACATTGAGCGCGTCGTCACTATTAACCGTGTCTCCAAGGTCGTCAAGGGCGGCCGCCGATTCACCTTCACCGCTCTCGTGGTTGTTGGTGACGGTGAAGGCACTGTGGGTATTGGTTATGGCAAGGCGAAGGAAGTTCCTACCGCCATTGCCAAGGGTGTGGAGATTGCGAAGAAGAACTTCTTCCACGTCCCCATGATCCGCCGTACCATTCCGCACATCGTTCAGGGTGAAGACGCCGCAGGCGTCGTTCTCCTTCGTCCGGCAAGCCCCGGTACCGGTGTTATCGCCGGCGGCCCGGTTCGCGCCGTGCTCGACTGTGCAGGTATCCACGACATTCTCTCCAAGTCCCTTGGCTCTTCCAACGCCATCAACATCGTTCACGCCACTGTGGACGCATTGAAGAAGTTGGAGCAGCCCGAGGCTGTGGCCGCACGTCGTGGCCTGCCTCTTGAGGATGTTGCACCGCAGTCCATGCTGCGTGCACGCGCCGAGGGTGAAGCTGAGAAGCGCGCTGAAGCTGAAAAAAAGGAAGCTGCTAAGGCTTCTGAAGGAGGCGAAGCGTGATGGCACAGCTCAAGGTGACCCAGATCAAGTCCGGTATTGGCGGCACTCACCGCCAGCGTGAGACCCTCAAGTCTCTCGGTCTGCGCAAGATCCGCCAGTCCGTGGTTCGCGAGGACTCTCAGACCGTACGCGGCATGATCGCCACGGTTTCACACCTCGTAACTGTTGAGGAGGTTGACTGACCATGGCACAGTCCACAAAGAAGGCCGAGCAGGAACAGACTCGTGTGGTGAAGATTCACCACCTGCGTCCTGCTGAAGGCTCCAAGAAAGCCAAGACCCGCGTGGGTCGTGGTGAAGCCAGCAAGGGTAAGACCTCTGGCCGCGGCACCAAGGGCACTAAAGCCCGTTACCAGGTTTCCGCAGGCTTCGAGGGTGGCCAGATGCCTCTGCACATGCGTCTGCCCAAGCTCCGTGGCTTCAAAAACCGCAACCGCGTGGAATTCCAGCCGGTGAACGTCGGCCGTATCGCCGAACTGTTCCCCGCTGGTGGCGCAGTGAGTGTTGACGATCTCGTGGCTAAGGGCGCCGTGCGCGCTGGCCGCCCCGTCAAGGTTCTCGGTGCTGGTGACGTTACTGTCGCTCTCGAGATCACCGCAGACGCATGGTCCGCATCCGCAGCCTCCAAGGTTGAGGCAGCAGGCGGCTCCATCAAGGCTGCTGAGTGAAATCACGCACTGCTGAATAACTGACTCATCGTGTCAACCACTTCGGTGGTGAACGCAAGTAATGGTGGCCCTCCCCAATCGGGGAGGGCCACCATTACTTGTCAAGATACTTGCGAAAGGTGACGATACGGCGTTAGTCATGACTCATCTATGAATGTGCCCGCTATCCGGGGTAAGGTAGGCCTAGTTTTGTGTGCGTGCAGGCCCTGCGCGTGCTATTTAGTCCCTTCGTTGACAGGAGAGATGAGTGCTCAGCGCATTCCTGCAGGCGTTTAAAACGCCGGATCTGAGGCGCAAACTGCTCTTCACCTTCGCCATCATGGCCCTTTTCCGCTTGGGTTCCGTGGTGCCGACTCCCGGTGTATCGATGCATAACGTCCAACAGTGCATCGGCCAGTCTGAAGACGCCGGACTCATCAGCCTCATCAACATTTTCTCCGGTGGTGCACTGCTGCAGTTGAGCGTATTCGCGCTCGGCATCATGCCCTACATCACCGCCTCCATCATCATTCAGTTGCTCCGCGTGGTCATCCCACACTTCGAACAACTGCACCAAGAAGGCCAGCAGGGTACCGCCAAACTTACCCAGTACACCCGCTACCTCACTATCGGCCTGGGGCTGCTGCAGTCCTCCACGATCGTGGCCACCGCAGCCAACGGCAACCTCTTCCACGGATGTACCGTGCCGATTATCCCGGACACCTCCATTCTTACCCTGTCCATCATGGTCATTACCATGACCGCAGGAACCGGCCTGGTTATGTGGCTGGGCGAACTCATCACCGAAAACGGTATCGGTAACGGCATGAGCCTGCTGATCTTCACCTCCATCGTGGCCAAGTTCCCTCAGTCCATGTGGTCCATCGCCGGTGGTAACGGTGGCCTGGGCAAGTTCCTCGCCGTGGTCGCCATCGTGCTCCTGGCAACCCTTGCCGTGGTCTTCGTTGAACAGGCCACCCGCCGTATCCCGGTCCAGTACGCCAAGCGCATGGTCGGACGCCGCATGCTCGGTGGATCCACCACCTACATTCCCATCAAGATCAACATGGCCGGCGTGATCCCCGTGATCTTCGCAGCCTCACTGCTCGCCATGCCCCAGATGATCTCCCGCTTCGGTAACCCCACCGACGGATGGGTCCAGTGGATCGCCCGTAACCTCGGCCCCACCGACACCGTGCACCTCGTGCTCTACGCACTGCTCCTGATCTTCTTCACTTTCTTCTACACGGCCATCACTTTCGATCCCCAGGAAGTGGCCGACAATATGAAGAAATATGGTGGCTTCATCCCCGGTATCCGTGCCGGTGAACCCACCGTCAAGTACCTCAGTTACGTGATCAGCCGTATCACCACCGCAGGTGCTATCTACCTGACAGTCCTCGCCCTCCTGCCTACCCTGGCAGTCATCGGCCTGGGCCTGTCCCAGAATCTTCCGTTCGGTGGAACAACGATCCTCATTATGGTGGGCGTTGGTCTGCAGACGGTTAAGGAAATTAACTCCCAACTCCAACAGCGACACTACGAAGGATTCCTCTCATGAGTGCACGTATGGTGCTGCTAGGCCCTCCCGGGGCAGGCAAAGGCACACAGGCAGAACGTATCTGCGCAGCCCTCAACATTCCCGCCATCTCCACCGGAGATATCTTCCGCTCGAACGTTGCTGGTGGAACCGAACTTGGCCTCAAGGCTAAGGAGTACATGGACAAGGGCGAATACGTTCCCGACTCCGTGACCAACGCGATGGTCGCCGACCGCATCAGCCAGCCTGACTGCGTTGAAGGCTTCCTCCTTGACGGCTACCCCCGCACCGAAGCACAGGTTCACGAACTGGACCGTATGCTCGAAGAGCGCGGCCTTGGCCTCGATGCCGTCGTGGAAATTACTGCAGACAGTGACGTTGTTGTTGAGCGTCTGCTCAACCGCGCCCAGGAACAGGGTCGCGCTGATGACACTG
This sequence comes from Actinomyces vulturis, assembly GCF_001687305.1. Taxonomy (GTDB): domain Bacteria; phylum Actinomycetota; class Actinomycetes; order Actinomycetales; family Actinomycetaceae; genus Actinomyces; species Actinomyces vulturis. The sequence continues at coordinate 266,681 of NZ_KV700385.1, read as the reverse complement.
AACCCGTCATCCGCCGCCGCCTTGAGGTGTATGCAGAGCAGACTGAACCTCTGGCTGCCATGTACCGTGAACGCGATTTACTGCTTCAGGTTGATGGTATTGGTGAGATTAATGACGTCACCGAGCGCATCATGAGCGTCTTGCGTGACGCTCTGAATGCTCACTGACCACCGGCAATACCCGGAGTATGAACTCCTATTACAACTTATCGCGGCGTGGCCCACTGCACGTGGGCCGCGCCGCGCCGCAATCATCGTAACGAGGCAGAATAAGCACCATGTTTGGACGCAATTCCGTAGAAATCAAAACTCCGGCCCAAGTTCGTACCATGCGCAAAGCAGGACTGGTGGTTGCTGATATTCACCACGAACTACGAGAAAACGTTCGAGCAGGTGTGACCCCTCGCGAACTTGATCAGATATGCCGTGAGGTCATTGCTAAACACAATGCGCGCTCTAACTTCCTGGGCTATTACGGATATCCCGCCAGTGTGTGCATCAGTGTTAACGACGTGGTGGTTCACGGAATTCCCGGAGATGAGCCTCTCGACGATGGGGACCTTGTCTCTTTCGACTGCGGTGCCTATCTGACTGCCAATGGCAAACAATGGCATGGTGACGCCTGTTTCACCGCTATTGTGGGCGGTGAATATCGTAACGATGCTGATCGCATCCTCGATCAAGCCACATACAAGTCCCTGTGGGATGCTATCGCTGAACTGGCTCGCCTTGGTCAAAATCAGTGGTCGGATAAGAACGCCCGCGTGAACATCATCGGTAAAACTGTCGAAGAGTCTATTGATCAATCCAGCCGTAAACACGGTGTACCTCTGTCCATCGCTACTGAATACGGTGGTCATGGAATCGGCACTGCTATGCACATGAGCCCCGACGTAGTGAACTACGACAGTTCCACCCGCGGCCCCAAACTTCAGCCTGGGATGGTGCTTGCTATCGAACCGATCATCATCGGTGGCCCTAAGGAAGAAACGTGGACGTGGGATGATGACTGGACTGTCCAGACTACTGACGGCTCACGGGCCGTTCATTGGGAGCACACCGTAGCGCTGACACGTAGCGGTGTATGGGTTCTGACCAGTCCCGATGGGGGAGCAAAGGAACTCGCACCCTACGGACTAGTTCCCGTCGAAGCCTGACAAGCGCACTGATGTGTGGTAGGAACCACCGCTCACAATTCCACTTTGGGATAGCGCTCAGGGGGGAAATTCACGTAAAGTTGCTCGTTGGACGTACGTCTGAGAACCTGCGCACCTTTGACGAGGTGCGTTAAGAGCGAAGATTGCATAATCGTCGCCACTACCCAACGGAAGATTATCCGCTGGAAAGGCACAGATTGTACCCAGCCCGGCGGCGTCGTCGTCGGGGCTTACGCCAGCGACTAGCACAAGACGGAGGAACATGGCGAAGAAGGACGGAGTCATCGAGGTCGAGGGATCGGTCGTCGAGGCACTTCCCAATGCAATGTTCCGGGTTGAATTGAGTAATGGGCACATTGTGCTCGCTCACATCTCGGGTAAGATGCGCCAGCACTACATCCGAATCCTCCCTGAGGATCGGGTAGTTGTGGAACTGAGCCCGTACGATCTGACCCGCGGCCGCATCGTCTACCGCTACAAGTGACAAGCTGCCCCCTAGGTGGGGCCAGCGGAGGAACATCATGAAGGTCAAGCCGAGCGTTAAGAAGATCTGTGACAACTGCAAGGTGATTCGTCGCCACGGCCGTGTCATGGTCATCTGCGAAAATCCGCGTCACAAGCAGCGTCAGGGCTGAAATACCCCTGCGCTACCAGCCGTTACGCGGACGGTTGAGTAACACAAGCATCCATCGCATGAACTCCTAGAGTTCATACCCCCGGTTCCTGGAGGCCGGGGCCAGGCAGAAAGTCTGGGCAGATGGGTGACGACCTCTAGGACACACAAGGAGAACCACAACAGTGGCACGCATTTCCGGCGTCGACCTCCCCCGCGAAAAGCGGACCGAGATCGCGCTCACTTACATTTTTGGCATTGGCAAGACTCGCGCAGACGAGACTCTCAAGGCCACCGGTGTTAACCCTGACACCCGCGTGAAGGATCTTTCCGAGGAAGACCTCGTGAAGCTTCGTACCTTCATCGACGAAAACTACAAGGTCGAGGGTGACCTGCGCCGCGAGGTTCAGGCTGACATCCGCCGCAAGATTGAAATCGGTTGCTACCAGGGTCTGCGTCACCGCCGTCACCTCCCCGTGCACGGCCAGCGCACCAAGACCAACGCTCGTACCCGCAAGGGCCCCAAGCGCACCGTGGCCGGTAAGAAGAAGGCCAAGTAATTGTAGTCGCATGCTTGACGCATGCGATCCGATGACCTCACATTTTTAAGAAGGAACAATGCCTCCCAAGAACCGCAGTGCCGTGCGCAAGCCGCGTCGTAAGGACCGGAAGAACGTTACCCACGGCAACGCTTACATCAAGTCCACCTTCAACAACACCATCGTGTCCCTCACTGACCCCACCGGTGCAGTGATCGCCTGGGCCTCCTCCGGCCAGGTTGGTTTCAAGGGCTCACGTAAGTCCACCCCTTACGCTGCACAGCTCGCCGCCGAGGCTGCTGCTCGCCGCGCACAGGAACATGGCATGAAGAAGGTTGACGTTTTCGTTAAGGGCCCCGGCTCTGGCCGCGAAACCGCCATCCGCTCCCTTCAGGCTGCAGGCCTTGAGGTTGGCTCCATCACGGACGTCACACCCCAGGCTCACAACGGCTGCCGTCCCCCCAAGCGCCGCCGCGTCTGATTCAACTCGGTGAGCCGGACTGGTCAAGCCACCCGGCTCACCGCGCACCGCGTTATCGCGGAGCATGTAGGGCGATGAGCCATCTCATCACCCGTCAACCAAGAGGATCGGCGTCATATAGCGGGCGCCGCCACGAAAGGACACCACGTGCTTATTGCACAGCGACCCACTCTGACCGAAGAGGTTGTGGAAGAGGACCGTCGTTCACGGTTCATTCTTGAGCCCCTTGAGCCTGGCTTTGGCTACACCCTGGGCAACTCCCTGCGCCGGACCCTGCTGTCCTCCATCCCTGGAGCAGCAGTCACCTCCATCCGCATCGAAGGCGTTCCCCACGAGTTCCGCACCCTGCCCGGCGTGAAGGAAGACGTTGCACAGATCATCCTCAACATCAAGGAGATTGTGCTGTCATCGGAAAACGATGAGCCCGTGGTGATGTACCTGCGCAAGACTGGCCCCGGAGTTGTTACCGCTGGTGACATCACTCCTCCCGCCGGTGTTGAGGTGCACAACCCCGATCTCGTGATCGCCACTCTTAACGAGAAGGGCAAGATCGAAATCGAGTTGACCGTGGAACGTGGACGCGGCTACGTGTCTGCCAACCAGAACAAGATGGCTGACGCAGCCATCACGGTCATACCCGTGGACTCCATCTACTCCCCGGTCAAGAAGGTCTCCTACTCTGTTGAAGCCACCCGTGTGGAACAGCGTACGGACTTTGACCGTCTCATCGTTGACGTGGAAACCAAGCCCTGCATGACCCCACGCGACGCACTGGCTAGCGCCGGTAAGACGCTTGTGGAGCTCTTCGGCCTCGCCCGTGAGCTCAACGTCGAAGCAGAAGGTATCGAGGTTGGTCCTTCCCCCACTGATCAGGCCCTCCAGCAGGATCTGGCTCTGGGTATTGACGAACTTGACCTTCAGGCTCGCTCCTCCAACGCACTCAAGCGTGAGGGCATTCACACCGTGGGCGAACTCGTTGCCCGCTCTGAAGCCGACCTGCTCGACATCCGTAACTTTGGTGCCAAGTCCATCTCCGAAATCAAGGAGAAGTTGGCCGAACTGGGACTTGCCCTTAAGGGCTCTCCCGTTGACTTCGGTGACTCCGAGGCTTACGACACCAATCCCACGTTCAGCGACGAGCAGCCTGCCTGAGCAGCTCGATCAATTCTAGGAGACAACAATGCCTCGCCCCACTAAGGGACCCCGTCTGGGAGGCTCCGCACAGCACGAGCGTCACATGCTCGCCAATCTGGCCACCCAGCTTATCGTTCACGAATCCATCACCACCACCGAAGCACGCGCCAAGCGCCTTCGCCCCGTGGTCGAGAAACTCATCACCAAGGCTAAGCGTGGTGACCTCCACGCACGCCGTACCGTGATGCGTACCATCACCGACAAGTTTGCTGTCTACCGCCTTTTCGAAGAACTGGCACCCCAGTTCGAAGGTCGTGACGGTGGCTACACCCGCATCATCAAGACCGCTCCCCGTAAGGGCGACAACGCCCCCATGGCAGTGATCTCCCTGGTGCTCGAGCCCGTCGCCAAGAAGGAGGTCGTGGCTGACGCCGTGGCCACCGCCAAGAAGGCAGCTAAGAAGGCCGTCGCTGAGGACAAGGCAGAAGCCAAGTCTGAAGACAAGGCTGCCGAAGCAGAAGCAGCAACTTCTGCTGAAGTAACCGAGTACCCCGGCTCCGTCCGCCTTGCTGAAGGTTCATCTGAGGCTCCCGACGCTGACCACCAGATCAAAGGCAACGAGGACTCCATGAAGTACCACGTTCCTGGATCCCGCTGGTACGACGCTACTGTCGCCGAGGTTTGGTTTGACACCACTGAAGCAGCTGAGGCTGCAGGCTTCGCTCCTGCCGGTGGCGCTGCCGCTCAGAAGGTTGAGGCCTGAGCCTTAGTTCTCCCACTTCACTCATCGTTCAGGTGAGAGAGTAAGGAAACGTTCTCATGGGGCCCGAGCGTCTGCTCGGGCCCCATTGCTTTGGCATCATGATGTTTTAGGGGTCGTTAACTTAGCGGTGTGTATTTGCACTCCGCGGCAATATGATTTCTACACATGCTTTTGCGGCGAATATGTTGGCATTAAGGGTGACGTGCTTACGGTCACCTACTAGCATGGAGGCACAACTATCATTGCGAAGGAGCATACATGCCAGTCTCACCACTCGTTGCTCAAGATGTCCCAGAGATTCACTTCGGTACAGGTGGCTGGCGTGACATCATCTCCGATGGTTTCACTAAGTACAATGTGCAGCGCCTGGCCCAAGCGTTGGCGATCACCATCATTGATGAGGATAAAGCAAATCTGCCCGTTGTGATTGGTTACGATCAGCGCTTCCTTTCACCAGAATTTGCCTGGTGGTTTGCTGAGGTTATCGCAGGAAATGGTATTCGAGCCCACATTATCGACCGCCCTGCACCCACTCCTATGATTATGTGGACGGTACGTGACATGGGCTGTGCTTACGGCTTGGCAGTTACCGCATCCCACAACCCTGCTACTTATAACGGCATCAAGATCTTCACTAAGGGCGGGCGTGACGCCGAAGTCACCATCACTACTCCCATGCAGGATAAGGCCAATGCGCTTGGTCCCGAAGACATCCGTGTTGCTTCGTGTGAAACGGCGAAAAAGGAAGGTCTTATCACCACACAGACCTCCATGAACTGGTATATCGACGCCATCCTTCAGGCCGTTGATGTGGAAGCCATTCGTCACGCACACATGGACATCGTCCTTGACCCGATGTTCGGAGTATCGCGCACCTGTCTGCAGACCATCCTGCTGACCGCACGCTGCGAAGTGGAAACCATCCACGAACGTCGCGACACACTCTTCGGCGGCCGCCTGCCCAGCCCCTCCTCGGCAACTACACATGCTTTGGCCCGCGAAGTAGTGGAACGCGGTGCAGCATTGGGTATTGCAACCGACGGTGACGCTGACCGTCTCGGCGTGATCGACGATACCGGCGCATTCCTCCACCCCAACCAGATCCTCGTCCTGCTCTACGAGTACCTCATGGTGGACAAGGGATGGAAAGGTCCCTGCGTGCGTAACGTGGCCACCACCCACCTGTTGGACCGCGTGGCTAAGGCGCATGGCCAGGAATGCTATGAAGTCCCCGTGGGCTTTAAGTGGGTCAGTAAAGCCATGTCCGATCACGATGCCGTGATTGGCGGTGAATCCTCCGGCGGCTTGACCGTTCGTGGTCACATTGCCGGCAAGGACGGCGTATACGCCGGCACTCTCCTAGTGGAAATGGTGGCAAAGAAGGGCAAGAAACTCTCCGAAATCTACGCCGACATTCTTGATCGCTACGGACGCCTCGAGATGGCTGAAGAAAGTGTCACCTTCCCCGCAGAACTCAAAGCACCTTTGACTACGCGCATTATGGAAGATCGGGACTTGCCGGACTTTGCTATGCCAATTTCCTCTGTCTCCACGATGGACGGTTGCAAGATCGTCTTTGACAACGGTGGCTGGGTCATTATCCGATTCTCTGGCACCGAACCGGTTTTGCGTATCTTTGCTGAAATGCAGACGATGGATCAAGCCCGAGAGGTTGTTGACACCGTGCTGCGTTACTACAAGTTGGGCTGATAGAGGCAGGCTGAAAACCTTCCTGATAGCAATGCGTGAGTCCATGCCTCGATTGAGGAAAGGACTCACGCATTGGCGTAAAAATCAGTGGCCAATCTGATGAAGGTGGCCGGCACATCGAGGCAGGGGGATGAGCCGGATAAAAACGACTTTTTTGCTGGCCAAAGAAACAAAGATAAGAGTGATAAGTGTTCTCGGGGAGAGTAGAACGTCTCGCCGAGTGGTTGGAGAAGGACGGCGAAGAGACAGAAGGAGAGTGGAACCTACTGACGCGTCATTGCCCAACAGCGAGCACCACCGGTCATACCAGCTTCATTAGGCACAACCATGACATCGGAGCCAATTTTAGCTAACTGGCTGGGTGTAATACGGCGAGAATTGCCACCCCCAAGATAAAGACGATCCCATAGGTACATGGGTCGTAGTGCATCCACCACGCGCCGTACACGCCGCGACCAGTGAGCATCGCCCAAACGCAGTCGCTCGTGCTCGCCGATGTAATCGTCGTAGGTCAGCCCCCAGCGTACGGGCCCCTGAGAGACTTCAACGTGCGGGGCGAGAATACCGTTATCGAAAACAGCATTACCCAAACCGGTTCCCAATGTGACGATCATTTCTAAGCCGTGACCGGTGACGACGCCGGCACCTGCTACCTCGGCGTCGTTTAACACGAGAGTGGGAGCACCGAGGGCTTCCTCGATGGCTGAACGCATATCGAAGCGTGACCAAGCTTCAGTAAGATCAGGCATGACGCGTGAGCGAGGGCCAGCTTTCGTGATGTAGTGAGGCGTAGCGACCACTACGCCGTGACGAATCATTCCCGGCATTCCTACGGTAATGCGGTTAGCGGCGGGGAGCTGTTCGCCTAAGTCCTTAATGGTTTCCACAAGTAGTTGTGGGGGCAGGGGGTAGGGCGTGGGGGTGCGCAGCGCCCGAGAAATGATGGTGCCTTCACCATCGAGCACTGATGCTTTGATACCTCCGCCGCCGCAGTCGACGGACAGGGTGGTTTGAGTACTCACGGGGAAGACGCTACCTGAGTTTGGACATGCGTGTGGCGCTTCAACGGGACAACGCGCCACAATGACCCTTATGAGTACAACTCCCCCCGGTTCCCGTGAACTGCGCGACCATACTGCGTTAAACGAGATGAGCGTACGAGTCCGTCTCGACTTGGCCTATGACGGAACCGATTTTTCCGGATGGGCCGCCCAACCGGGCCTACGCACGGTGGAAGGTGTTCTCGCTGGCGCACTGAGCACGATTCTGCGTCAAGAGATTCATCTAACTGTTGCTGGTCGAACTGATGCAGGCGTTCACGCTCGTCACCAGGTTGCCCATGTCGATGTGCCTATCTCAGTGTGGGAAAAGTTGCCTGGGCGTAGCAATCGCGAATCGGGTCAGGCGCTTATCTCCAAACTCTCCGGTCTTTTGGGGCGAGAGAGTAAAGGGCCTAAAGGTAGCAGTGACGTGGTGGTACGCGGAGCATGTGTAGTTCCCGATGATTTCGATGCCCGTTTTTCTGCCCTGTCTCGTTCATATTCCTATCGAATTGCTGACGATGTCGAGTCTCGATATATCCCTCGTCGTTTCGACACGCTATGGGTATCTGAGCCACTCAATATTGAGGCGATGAATAATGCTATGGCTCCGTTGGTGGGGGAGCATGATTTCCTGGCGTATTGCAAACCGCGTGAAGGTGCCAGCACGATTCGTCGCATTACCGATTTGGCCATTGATAAGCCTGAATCCGGTCACGACGCTGGATTGGTGGTATTTCACGTTGAAGCGGATGCATTTTGTCATTCCATGGTGCGCTCACTGGTTGGCGCGGCATTGGCTGTGGGGCAAGGCAAACGTGATGAGTTCTGGCCGTTGACATTACTTCAAGCACGGGACCGTCAGTCTTTTGCCGCTCCTGTGGCGCCGCCTCATGGTTTGTCTCTGGAAAGGATTTCGTATCCGTCCGATGACAAACTGGGGGAGCAGGCACGAGCAGCGCGAGTACGGCGAACCGTGGCAGCTGATGATTGTGGTTGTGGTGACTTTCCAGAGTAAACCGTATGCGCCAGCCGTGAGGTGGTCAGTCTCACGTGAGACAAATCTGCTCTTCCTTTGACCGCCCCCCACTCATGCCGGTAGGGTAACCCTTGTTGTGAAGCACAAGTGTGCGTGATCGCGGTGCCATCCCACTCGCCCCGATCACCTCGTGCTCCGACCCTATTCACCTGACCATGGTGGGTCACGCTTTTCCGCAAAGCTTCTTTTTACTGCGGTTGCGCGCGCCCACCCGCCAAGAGAAACGAAGGCTACGCCCGTGCGCACGTATTCACCGAAGCCCGGCGACGTCGAGAAGAACTGGTACGTCATCGACGCCACCGACGTTGTCCTGGGCCGTCTGGCTGCCCAGGCCGCCACATTGCTCCGTGGGAAGCACAAGCCCCAGTTCGCCCCCAACGCGGACAACGGCGACTATGTCATCATCATCAATGCTGACAAGGTTGCTCTCACGAACGGTAAGGCTGACAAGAAGTTCGCTTACCGCCACTCCAACCACCCCGGTGGTCTGACAGCTGTCTCCTATCGTGAGCTTCTCGCAACACGCCCTGAGCGTGCTGTTGAGAAGGCCATCAAGGGCATGGTGCCTCACACCAAGCTCGGCCGTGCTCAGATGAAGAAGTTGAAGGTTTACGCTGGTCCGGTTCATCCGCATCAGGCTCAGAACCCCAAGGCCTTCGAGATCACCCAGGTCGCCCAGTAAGCGCTCCGCGCCCGGCACACCGCGACAAGTAAAGGACACAAACGTGGCTGAGACCACTGTCGACATCGACGCGCTGGACGAGGACCTTGCTCCCTCCAGCTACACCACTGAAACTGAGTCCGCAGGCGAAGGCCGCGGTCAGTCCATCACCGCTCCCGGAGCGGGCCTTGGCCGCCGTAAGGAGGCTGTCGCTCGCGTCCGTCTGGTTCCTGGAACTGGCAAGTGGACTCTTAACGGCCGCACCCTGGAGAATTACTTCCCCAACAAACTGCACCAGCAGCTCGTGCGCGCCCCCTTCACCATTCTCGACCTTGAGGGTCGTTTCGATGTGATCGCTCGCATCGATGGTGGCGGTATCTCCGGCCAGGCCGGTGCTCTGCGCCTGGGTATCGCCCGCGCCCTCAACGAGATTGACCGTGAGGCCAATCGCGCTACCTTGAAGAAGGCAGGCTTCCTGACTCGCGACGCTCGCGTCGTAGAGCGCAAGAAGGCCGGTCTGCACAAGGCACGTCGCGCACCCCAGTACTCCAAGCGCTGATTTTCATTCACGCTTCAACGTGTGGGCCCCGCTCGAAAGAGCGGGGCCCACACGTTTATATTTCGCTTCCTACCGGTGAGGGGGATGACCTCAGATGACGCGAGCATCCAAGCGGATCACACCATAGGTCCAGCCGTGGCGGTGGTACACGGCGCATGGCTGACCGGTTTCCTTCTCAATGAAGATGTAGAAGGGGTGCCCCACCATCTCCATTTGGTACAGCGCCTCATCGACAGTCATCGGAGTAGCCTCATGCAACTTCTGACGGACGATCACAGGGGAATCACCCAACTGCGATTCCACAGCCACACCAGGCTCGGTGGGTGCGGAGGGGTTATCCATAATGGGGGCATCGGAGGGGCGACCAGCGCCAGTGTCCGGGAGTGCGGAATCGAAGACCTGTGCCTCCTGTTCCATGTACTCCGCATTCAGTGCCTGGTCACGACGATGATGATCCTTCTTTCGATCGCGTGCGCGGCGTAAACGCTCAGTTAACTTCCCCATCGCAATATCGAATGCGGCAAAACGATCAGAAGAAGTAGCCTCTGCGCGGACAATGGGGCCTTTGGAATAGACCGTCAGTTCGACGCGCTCAGCTGTGTCGGCTTGGCGTGGATTACGTTCGTGTGTGACCTCAACGGCAACACGTTGGACACGTGGGTCGAACTGCTCAACCTTGACTACTTTTTCCTCAATGTAGTCACGAAGACGGGAGCTAATTTCTGCGTTACGACCGACAACTGTGATGTCCATAGTGGGCAACCTTCCGAAGTGTCAACCCTGAAACTCAGGGTGAGGTGTGTAGCCACCCGACGCACTATGCGACGGGCTCAGTGGTGAAGAAATCACCTCCTTCGCATCGCTTTCCGAGTCTCCAATGACTCGTGTGCTGTGACTCATACTTTACCTGATTGTGTGACCCAATGCACCCACCTTGGCTCACTGTGAACACGCCTATTCATCTCGCCCACGGCCTATCGCAGGAACATGGGCCAAAGCCACGACAGCCCGTACTCTGCCCCCAGCGCCTGTTACCGAATCAATGCATGCCTGCGCCGTGGCACCCGTTGTCACCACGTCATCACAGATCACCACATCCCAATCTCGTAAGTCCGCTACGCACCGTAGGCGGTGCGAGCGATTACGTTGCCGATCGCGCAGACCACTGCCTCGCTGATGAGCAGGCCCACCACGGCGGCGAAGCACATGGGCACTCACAATTTCGCTCGCTGTAACACTGCGACACAGCGTGTCATGATGTTCAGTCTTCACATGATTACCTAAGGTCCGGGCAAGGCAATCACTGAATAAGCCCACCACAAACAACCCCCGCCATGAACGGACGAAACCGGAAGGAGCAGGAACGATGGCTAACTGATGGGGTGGCGGTGTGGCATCGTTAAGAAGGCGGGGGACAGGAGGGAGCAGGCGGCAGGAAGCGTCCATGAGGACTTGGCCTGCATCCATCCGTGCCCCGTTCTTCCACGACACAATCATCGAACGTAGCGGACCGGCATATTCGCCCATGGTCCACACTGGCACCTCACTGCGTAATGCTGGTGGAATGGCGCGTACATTCTTCATCGGTCCAGCCAGCGATAACGCACACGACTCACATAGGGGACAGTCCCATAGTCCACATCCCATACAGCGGTAATCGAAGAGTAATGATGCCGCACTGCGCGAGAAGTTCTGTTCGCTCACCGCACTATCATCATCACCTCCCGTCTCAAGGCGTCCCCGTTATCCACACAGCGCGATAGAATGCAGTGGCTTATGAGCATGGGGAGAACACTCACCCCTCGTGCACCTGCAATCACTACTGCCATGGTCAGCGGCGCTTAGCGCGTACTCCTCAGGCAGTTACCTAACGTTTAGGGAGAACCTCACGTGTCGATTCTCGATCGCATCCTCCGGATGGGAGAAGGGCGAACCCTCAAGAAACTCGACCAGATCGCCGATCAGGTAGAAGCGCTTGAGGAAACCTTTAAAGCATTCACCGACGAGGAACTCAAAGCGCAAACAGAGCACTTTAAAGAGCGTCTCGCCGACGGAGAAACCCTCGACGACATCCTCCCTGAAGCATTTGCCACCGTGCGCGAAGCAGCAGACCGCGTCCTTGGTCAGCGCCACTATCACGTTCAACTCATGGGCGGCGCAGCACTGCACCTGGGCAATATCGCAGAAATGAAAACCGGTGAAGGTAAAACCCTCGTCGCTACACTGCCCTCCTACCTACGCGCTCTAACCGGCAAAGGCGTCCACGTCGTGACCGTCAACGACTACCTCGCCGAATATCAGTCCAACCTCATGGGACGTGTCCATCGTTTCCTCGGGTTGACCACTGGCTGCATCCTGGCCCAAATGACTCCAGCTGAGCGACGCGAACAGTACGCCTGCGACATCACCTACGGCACCAACAACGAATTTGGTTTCGACTACCTACGTGACAACATGGCCCAAACGCCAGAAGACCTGGTACAGCGCGGTCACGCCTTCGTTATCGTCGACGAAGTGGACTCCATCCTCATTGACGAAGCCCGCACCCCACTGATTATCTCTGGCCCCGCTACCGGTGACGTGAACAAGTGGTACCAAGAATTCGCCAATATCACCGCACGCCTCGAACGTGACCGAGACTATGAAGTTGATGAAAAAAAGCGAACCGTGGCCATCACCGGTGACGGAATTGAACGCGTTGAAGACCACCTCGGCATCGATAATCTCTATGAAGCTGCCAACACACCGCTGATCGGCTTCCTCAACAACGCCATCAAGGCCAAAGAACTGTTTAAGAAAGACAAGGACTACATCGTTACTAACGGTGAAGTTCTCATCGTCGATGAACATACCGGCCGTGTTCTTCCCGGACGCCGCTACAACGAAGGCCTTCATCAAGCTATTGAAGCCAAAGAAGGCGTGAAGATCCAGGCGGAGAATCAGACCCTGGCCACTATCACCCTGCAGAACTATTTCCGTCTTTACCCCGAAGGTTCACGCTCGGGCATGACCGGTACGGCAGAAACCGAAGCAGCCGAATTCGCCTCCACCTATAAAATCGGTGTGGTTCCCATCCCCACTAACAAAGACATGATCCGTCAAGATAAGCCGGACCTTGTCTACACCACCGTTGCTTCTAAACTGCGTGCTGTCGTGGACGATATTGCTGAACGCCACGAAAAAGGTCAGCCTGTCCTAGTGGGGACCACCAGCGTTGAAAAGAGCGAACAACTCTCCGCTTTGCTGACCGAACGCAAGATTCCTCACGAAGTGCTCAACGCTAAGCAACATGAACGTGAAGCAGCCGTGGTTGCCATGGCAGGTCGAAAAGGCGCAGTCACTGTTGCCACCAATATGGCAGGCCGTGGTACAGATATCATGCTCGGCGGCAACGCTGAACACATTGCGGTTACCGCACTAAAAGAAGCAGGCCTCGACCCCACTGAAACCCCCGAAGATTACGAAGCGGCCTGGCCTGCAGCACTGGCTGCCGCCAAGGAAGCAGTCGCCAAAGAACACGACGAAGTTAAGGAACTTGGTGGCCTCTACGTTCTGGGCACCGAACGCCACGAATCACGTCGCATCGATAACCAGCTCCGTGGCCGTTCAGGCCGTCAGGGGGACCCCGGCGAATCTCGCTTTTATCTGTCCATGCAGGACGACATGATGCGCATGTTCGCTACCGCACTTGTTCAGCGCATCATGGCTTCTGACGCTTACCCCGACGACGTGCCCTTGGAAAGCAAACTTGTCTCCAAGACTATTGCCTCTACTCAGCGTCAACTCGAAGGTCGCAACTTCGAGATTCGTAAGAACGTCCTCAAGTATGACGACGTGATGACCGAACAACGTGAAAAGGTCTACGACGAACGCCGCCGTGTGCTCGATGGTGAAGATCTTGAGCCGCACATGAAGGCTTTCTGTGAAATTGCCGTGGCCAACATCGTCAAAGCTCGTACCGCTGAAGGAACAGCGGATATGTGGGACCTAGATGCGCTTTTTGATGACCTTACCCACCTCTACCCCGTCAGCATCACTCTCGATGAACTGGCTGAAGCAGCGGGCGGACGCGAACTTCTTACCGAAGAGATGCTTATCAGTGAACTCACTGATGACATCCTCTTGGCCTATGAGGACGCTGAACAGCGTATGAGTGACAATCTCCTGGCTCAGCGCCAATTCGGTGATGAGCCTATGCGCGTTCTGGAACGTCGTATCCTCCTGGCTGTGGTGGATCAGCACTGGCGTGAACACCTTTACGAGATGGACTATCTCAAGGAAGGTATTGGCTTGCGGGCCATGGCTCAGCGTGATCCTCTTGTTGAGTACGCTAATGAAGGTGCCCACCTGTTCAAAGCCATGATGGAAGGCATCCGCGAACGCTCAGTTGAAAGCATCTTCGCTAACGTCAAGCGTTTCGATGAGGCTTTCGACAAGGCAAAGGAACAGGCCGCTGAGCAGGGCCTCAACTCCATTCCTGCCGAAGGGCACGTCCCTGGTGTGGGCGATGCACGTACAGCTTCCGGTGTGACTGTGAATCGTAAGCTCGTCTACTCCGCACCTGATGAGAGCGGTCAAGCCGCACGCCGTGCGGTAGTTCAGGGCGCAACCCACAAGGCTGCCGCAGCAGGACAGGCTGCCGCTCAGGTTGAGGATACTGAGGTCTTAGGAAACCGAGCGCAGCGCCGCAAGGCAGCGAAGAAGCGTAAACATTGAGTGTTCTTTCGTTTTCCGTATCAGACGATTGATAAGCGGGTAGCAACCCAGCGGCCGCGGTGCGCCTCCAGGCGCACCGCGGCCGCGCGTACCCGTGCCTGAACGTCCAGCACAACCGCCGCTTCGCAGGCACACTCATTGAGGTAGTCCACGTGGACTGAGCGGATACGGGGAAGCGTTATACCGTTCAGTTCTTGTGAACGCATGAGAGAAGTACGAAAGCCAGCACGCTGGCTTAGTGCGCGGAAAAGTTCTGGACTCGTGAGGCTGCTTAACTGATTGACTGGACGCAGGCCAAGAAGTACTTCCATTGCTCCACGAGCGGTGACGCCTGCTTGATGGCGGGCATCGGGCATACCTGTCGGAGGAGTGAACTCCGGTGGGGTTGAGGTGGGGGTGGGAGACGAGGGGGCATGTGAAGTGGCCTTAGCCGTGTGTCTTGGAATGGAGACTGCGCCGGTGCCGGTTGGGGGAGTGGCGGTTGTAGACGTGGACGTTGCAGCAGTGGTGCCAGTGGTCGTTGCCTGGAAGCGGCGCACGTCGATGTGGTGGTTGACGCTGTTCGTTGTTTGCTTGGCTCGTGCTTCTTCAGCCTCGCGGGTAACGCGAGCGATGGTGACTTGAAGTTCGTGGGGATCAAAACCTGCAGGCAGTGCCTGAACAATCCTGGTCATGGGGTGGTCCTTTCTGGGGAGTGAAAAACTTGCGAAAGGGGCAAAATGTTGAAGGGGCAATGGAGTATTGATGACTACTGAGAAGTTGCAGTAGGCGAGGTAATTGTGTGTGTGGGGGCGCTATGTCTGAAACAGGCTTGGCTGTTTGCCTGTGGACAGTTGTATCCCTGAATGTTTTCTCAGGGTTTATCCTTCATGATGTTGGGAATTTTTAACTGTTGCCCGGGATAAATAAGTGTGGGGTCGTTCCCAATGACGTCTTTGTTGAGATTAGCGAGCCGTGGCCACAGTGCGGCGATTGCCGCGTTCGTGATGGTGGGTGGTGGAGAGTCGCACGTCACTAATGGAATGACTGGATCGCACGAAACCGTCTGGTGAGAGTGTAGAAGTTCCTCGCTGATAGTCCACAAACTGTCACCTGGTTGAATTGTGTACTGTGCGGTATCGCTAATTGAGGCTTCAATGCCATCCGTAAGAATCGCAACATCGTCTATCGGAAGATAGGCAGTGTTAGCGGTAGTTATGGCGCCATCAGTGACAAGAGGGAGATCTTTACTTGGGAAAGGGCCTCTGTCATATGGATGTTCAGGATCGCTAACAGGAATCGCGATGTCATCGCCGGAATAGTTGATAGTTCCAGTCATTGCTTTAGACAGCGGTGATGTATTGCCGGCAGGGGGCGGACCGCTTTGGCTAAGTGATGTGGTGGGAAGAACGAGACTGGTTGATGTGAGCGGAGTCGTTGGCGATGGCGGGGCGGCTCCTGAGGCGAGTGGTGTGGTG
The DNA here is from genome assembly GCF_001687305.1 of Actinomyces vulturis. Lineage (GTDB taxonomy): Bacteria > Actinomycetota > Actinomycetes > Actinomycetales > Actinomycetaceae > Actinomyces > Actinomyces vulturis. Next base: position 250,813 of record NZ_KV700385.1, on the reverse strand, counting down.
ATTAGAGACAAAGAGAGGGAACTGGCTGCTAGCGTGCGAATCCACGGAGCGCCGTAAGCAGTGACTGCCTTCAGGGCGTGCATTTGCCATAGGCCGCTGCTGCCGCCCAGGACTGCCGCTAGTGCAAGAGAACTTGAGATGGCGTACCACAGACTCATGAGGAGGGCGCCACAAGCGACAAGTGAAAACACTATATGAGCAGCCAACTCATCGGTGAGAATTCCTGTCCGTCCCAGTTTGCTTGCGCTGATGATGAGTGGAGTATGCACGTGCATGATCCTGACACTCGCTGCTGTGCTCCCCCAGGAAACTCCGGTGAGAAGCGTAAGAGAACTGAGATGTTTCATGGTAAAACTCGATGCTTGATGATGTTTAGTGCTTTTAGAGTATGTTGTACATTCTTATTTGCGCAAGTGTTTGATGTGATTTCGTTCTTATGATTTGCTTTCATTCATGAACTGGGATCGCAGTTTTGATGACCTCCTTAATGAGGCCTCCTATACGATGCGGCGCGATATTGAGTCCGCTGCACAGGAATCCGCTCAAGCAGATTTCACTCAAGTAGCCTTCACCGATCGCCTCCGAGCAACTCATCATCGAGTGCTTGCAGTGTGGACACACTCCGGTGGACCACTCCAAGGGACAGTAGAAGTTGTCAATGAGGCATATTTGGTGCTCCACGATGAGCATCATTGCTACACCGTGATCCCTACTTACGCGATCGTTGCAGTCAGTTCACTCGGTTATGCTCTCCCACCTGAGAAGTCGCGTATTAAGCCCACGTTTTCTCAGTTTTTACGGACTCTTGCAGAGAACTCCACTTCATTAACGCTCGTGACACTATCGACGGAATTTCAAGGAAAAATCAGTCGGGTCGGGTGCGATCATTGCGACTTTTTAAAGGGTGGCGCAGCAGATTCTCAACGTATCAGCATTGCTTTGTCAGCAATCGACTATCTTCGTATTCGGCCATAGGTAGACTTTGTCGATTGATAGATGAATGGGGTTGGTGCCGTATGGATACGGCACCAACCCCATTGACTCTGAAAGACTGTCAGCGTGATCTACTGACGTGACAACTCATGAAAAACCGTTGCTTCTTGTCCCAAGGTGGGGGATGGGGCGATTGCTAGCCTTGATTGTCGTAATGCTTTGCATGCGCGCCATGATGCTACGGAATATTGATGTGAACTCTTAGGCTTCCTCGTTGAGGAGGGAAGCGTTCACAATTTGGCGGGTATTGGCGTACTGCTTCTCAATGTATGCCTCGAGAACCTTGGCTTCGATGCGCCATAGGCGGCGAGCACCGACTTGGATTGCGGGTAGTTCGCCACTGCGAATCAGCGCACGGACACCTTGTGATGAGAGTTGGAGAGTCTCAGCAACATCAGCGATGGTGAGAAATCGTTTCGTCATAACAATATTTTCGCAACAGCATTAGAGGATTTCAACAAGTATTAAACATTAGCTTGTGTTCCATCTGACTTTCTTACTATAAATGGAGAAGTTTCCCCCTCTAATCCCCTATATTTCAAGGGTTTTCTCATGTTGCCGAGCGCGTTAACCCATCCCAAGTTTTTCCACAGCATCCCTGATCAGGTCACCTCTACCACCCTGCGCAAACCTCAGTGGAATGACCCGCGTGTGATTGTCAGTATCTTCATCATGTTGATCACCATGAGTGTCGGATATTGGGCATGGAATTCCATGGGGGCCACCACCCACCTCTACATGGTTACGCGTGATGTTGCGCCTGGTGAGGAACTGATCGCCGGTGACACTCTTACCGTGGTGGATTCCCACCCCGGAACACCGGAGGGTACCTACATCGGTATAGGCGACCTCCCTGACGGTGCGCTGGCGCTTCACTCGATCAGTGCAGGAGAACTTCTTCCGAGAACCGCTGTCACCAAGGAAACAGAGATGGGACGTAAAGCAGTTGTCCTGTCTATCACTGCACCTGTGCCGTCCCAGACCCGAGTGGGAAGCGAAGTAGACGTATGGCAGTTACCTGACCCCTCTCTCGCTCATTCCTCAACCTCCGACTCATCGCCATCTGCTCAACCAGTTGCCCATCATGTGATTGTGTCCTCGATTAGTAAGGAACAGAATTCCATGATCGGTGGTGGAAGTTCGAGTGTGGAAGTTATGGTCAGTGACCAGGATCTTCCTCATGTGCTGACGGCACTTGGCCAGCGTGGCGATTTGCTCCTCGTGCCCTCAGGGATTCAGCCTTGAAAACTCCTGTAGCTCTAGCCTTATGGGATGACGACGCGGCCCTTGTTCGCGCTATAGACTCCCCGGATACTGCCATGTCAGTTATTCGCCGATGCGCTGACGTGAGTGAACTGTTAGCCGCAGTGTTTGCGGGCCTATGCACCGCCGTGGTGCTCGATACCCGTCTGGATGGCGTTGATACGACGGTGATCGAGCGAATTGAGCGCCAAGGAGTGCGCTGTCTCCTCTTGGCTGAAGCAAACGAGCAATTGCGCCTCGCTTCGTCGCACACGACAGTTCTTCCGCACGGAGCAAGTACGTCAGAAATCATTCATACCTTGGCGGTTCTCCATCGAGCCCTATCGATTCGTTCTGACTTGTCAACGCCTGCGCTAGATTCGACCATATCGACTCCCCACACCCCGGGTGACGGCTGTGATCCTGCATCGCAATCTGGTTACCAACCGGTAACTCAGGGGAAAGATGGCAACGGTGGTGGTGATATCTCGTCTTCTTCCCGCCACGTTCCCCCGCCACCTCCACCGCCGCCCACCTGGCTTGAAGAGGTCATCGATGATGAGGAATCTGACTGCCCATCTTTACCGTGGATGTCTTCCGGCGCTGCGTGCTTGCCTTCCATTTCTTCCTCACCACAGCCTGCTTGTCAACCAGGGCGCATTGTGGTGGTATGGGGGCCTCATGGTGCTCCCGGACGTAGCACTATCGCTGCCAGCCTTGCACATCTGTGTGCTCAGACAGGCCCTACAGTTCTGGTCGATGCGGATACAGAAGCACCTAGCCAGGTCCAAGCACTCGCGATGCCTGACGATTCCTCGGGTTTAGCGACAGCCTGCCGCTTGGCCACTCATGGCAGACTCGATCACCCCTCCCTTGCGCACTGTTTGATTCCGACTCCGCAAGGATTCGACCTCATGACGGGCGTCGGTCGTCAGGGGCGTTGGCGTGAACTTCCCACACGCTCGCTGGACGTGGTGTGGAATGAATTACGTAACCTTGCCCGCTGGATTGTGGTTGACGTCAGTGGCGGTTATGAAAACCCTAGCGATGACGGCTTCGGAACAGATACGTGGCGGTACGGACCTGTTGAATCCCTCTTGTGCACTTGTGATGACGTGGTCATGGTGGGAAAAGCGGACGTGGTCAACCTTCGACGGCTCATCACCTTCTTGTCGGATACGACGCCATTGGTTCCTTCAACAACTCGAACTCACATCGTGGTCAACCAGGTTCCACGGAAAGTAGGACTCCTTTCCGCTGAGAGCCAGATCCGCAGCATTCTCAATAATTACGCTGGAATCACTCACCCCTTTCTCATTCCTGCTGACCATTCCTTAGGTGCATCGGTGTTGCTTAACGGCGAATGCTTCAGTCAAGGAGATGAAACTGCTGACACAGTGCGGGCACTACGAGTGTTGGGCCACGCACTGAACCCAGACATTGAGGAACACGCGAGAGTGCGGCGTCGGTGGGCAAGGAGAGGTAATGCGGCACATGCGTGCCGGAAGGTGCCAATGCGCCAACCCGCTACGACGACAGTCGAATCTGTCCCAGCCGTAAAGTCAGATGCCGCAATGAAATGTGAGGAAATGGGTGCACAGATGCTGTCCGGCGTGACCACGCGCCGTGCAGCTAAAGGGCGTCACCGCAAATAAGGAGGCACACTACTGTTATGCGCATCTATCTCCCCGTCACCATCGCACAACTTCGTGAAACTCGACTCGACACCACCACCGCGTTCGGTCCCACGACCATGCTGCGTCACATTCTTGAGGATTACGATGACGAGGAAATTGAAGCAAGCGCATTTCTTCAGGCCGCGCATGCTGCCGTTGACGTGATCGCCAAGGAACGCACAACTGTGATGTCTAATCACCCTGCCGTGCGCATCGTTGTGGCCGCTGATGCTCCGGATAGTACCGTCAGCGAGACTCCCACGGAGGAATACCCCGGCTTAGTCGAACTCAACCAACCTGTGGCATGGAAAAACAGTGCGGCTATCTTCATCGATGAGCCCGGTGCGCGAGACCTGTGTGAACGGGCGTTGAACGGCGATGAAGAAGCACGTGACGAACTCGATGATCGTGATCTGCTCTGGTACGACCTGACTGAGCGTGATGAGGTACTCGCACTCATTGGCGAATAAGAGCACCGTCGATCAGTGACTAACTATCGCCTATTGACGACTAACAGTCCGGCTCGTAGTGCCATCTCCAACGCTGACTTACGTTTAATAAAGACTCTGAGAAGGGCAAAAAGATTTAAGCGGAGGAAGGCTTGGATAAGCAACAGGTGCCGAAGAACTCCGCATAGGACCTGACTGGAAAAGCATTGCCCTATTTCCGTGGTTAATCCTTACGCAGGTGCACCGCGCGCATGTGGTGATCGGCGCCCTTGCACAGCACCACCGTGGCTCTGCCACGAGTAGGCGCAATGTTCTGCGTGAGGTTTTCAAGATTCACCCGACGCCAAATATCCCGTGCTCCCTCGATAGCCACATCGTCCTCAATATCCGCATAGCGACGGAAATAGGAATTGGGCTGAGTAAACGCCGTGCGCTTGAGTGTAAGGAAGCGTTCGATGTACCAGCATTCAATGTCATCAGGATCGGCATCCACGTAGATTGAAAAATCGATGAAGTCACTGACCGCTAAGACCGCCTCAGGGGAAGGGGAGCGGGGAGCAGGCTGGAGCACGTTGAGCCCCTCGATAATAAGTACGTCGGGGCGTCGAACCTCAATGTACTGATCAGGAACAATGTCATAGACAGTATGGGAGTACACCGGAGCACGCATCACGTCACGCCCACTCTTGACTCCTGCTACGAAATCCAACAGCGCCCGGCGATCATAAGACTCGGGGAAGCCCTTACGTTCAGTCAACCCACGCTCAGCGAGCACCGCGTTGGGAAGAAGAAAACCATCCGTGGTGACCAGATCAACGCGGGGAGTTTCAGGGAAACGTGCAAGCAAATCGCGAAGCAGACGCGCAGTGGTGGACTTACCTACAGCCACAGAACCCGCCACGGCCACAACAAACGGAGTCACAGGCTCGTCAATGCCAAGGAAAGTTTGAGTCTTTGCTGCGCGCTCGCGGGTAGCAGCGATGTACGTTTCGAGAAGAGCGGTAAGCGGGCGGTAAATCGCATCCACTTCAGCAAGATCGATAGGATCACCTAAACCACGAAGGCGCTCCACGTCGTCTTCAGTGAGTGGGAGTGGAGTAGCGGAAGCGAGTTTGGCCCATTGCTCCCTGGTGAAGTCGATATAGGGACAGTGGTTGACATCTCCTAGCGGGTGCCAGGAGGAGGGACTGTTGCTACTCACCGTCTAAGTGTGACGCATATCGGCATGAAATAGGACATCGTCACATCTTCTGTCATTGCCGTGACGCCTAAATCCATGATTGAGTCATCGGTATGTGTGGAATTGTAGGATATGTAGCCCCCCAGCCTCCCAGCGCACGTACCCAAGAAGTGCTGCTTGATGGTCTGGGACGCTTGGAATATCGCGGATATGACTCCGCCGGAATTGCCCTAGTAACCCCCAACGGACTTCAAGTGCGTAAAGAAGCCGGCAAGCTCGAAAATCTTCGCGCTATGCTCCAGGCTGATCCCACCGATGGGGCAACCGCAGGTATCGGTCATACCCGCTGGGCCACCCACGGCGGCCCTTCCGCCTCCAACGCACACCCTCATCGCGCTGGACGCATCGCAGTAGTGCACAACGGCATCATCGAAAACTTCCGCTCTTTGCGCGCCGAAGTCGAAAACGCCGGACGCACTCTCCTGTCCGACACGGACACCGAGGTTGCTGCCCACATCCTCGACATGGATTATTCCAAACGCCTCGAAGACGCTCTCGCAGCAGACCCCAATGTGGATCCGGCTCGTGTCCTAGTCGAATCCATGCGTGTAGTCACTAAGCGTCTTGACGGTGCATTTGCCCTCCTAGCCGTGACCGCAGACGCGCCCAGCACCATCGTGGCCGCACGTCGTTCTTCTCCTTTGGTCATTGGCCTGGGCGAAGGCGAAAACTTTCTTGGTTCTGACGTGGCCGCATTCGTCTCTTTCACCACGAAGGCAGCCGAAGTGGGCGACGATGAAATCGTCCTCCTGCGCCCCGAATCCATCGAGGTCACCAATGCCTCCGGCGAACAGGTTGAGCCCAAGACCTGGGAAGTCAGTTGGGATGCCTCCGCAGCGGTCAAGGGCGGTTTCGACACCTTCATGGAAAAGGAAATCCATGACCAGCCCGCTGCCGTGGCCGACACCCTTCTGGGACGCGTGGACGAACGTGGCGAACTGACTCTTGACGAAATGCGCATCGACCCCTCCGTACTGCGTAGTGTGGATAAGATCATCGTGGTTGCCTGTGGCACCGCCTCCTACGCCGGACACGTTGCCAAGTACGCCATCGAACACTGGTGCCGTATCCCTGTAGAAATTGAACTTGCCCACGAGTTCCGCTACCGCGATCCGATCGTCAGCGAAAAGACCCTGACTGTGGCCATCTCCCAGTCCGGCGAAACCATGGACACTATCCAGGCCATCCGTCACGCCCGTGAACAGGGAAGCAAAGTGCTGGCCATCGTCAATACCTACGGCTCCACTATCGCGCGTGAAGCAGACGCCGTGCTCTACACGCACGCTGGCCCTGAAGTTGCCGTGGCCTCTACCAAGGCATTCCTTGCTCAGATCACCGCCTGCTATCTGCTAGGCCTTTACCTGGCACAGTTGCGCGGCAACAAATGGGCCGACGAAGTTGCCGATTATCTCGACAACCTTGGTGCGATGCCCGCGCGTATTTCTGAATTACTTGAAACTCAGGAAGAAGCAATTTTCGAACTGGGCCGCCAGTACGCCGATCAGGAATCATTCCTGTTCCTTGGCCGCCACGTGGGCTACCCCGTTGCCCTTGAAGGTGCATTAAAGCTGAAGGAACTGGCATACGTTCACGCTGAAGGCTTTGCTGCAGGCGAACTCAAGCATGGCCCTATCGCCCTGGTGGAAGAAGGACTTCCGGTCTTCGTGATTGTGCCTACCCCTCGCCGCCCCATGCTTCATGACAAGGTCATCTCCAACATCCAGGAGATCCGTGCCCGTGGCGCACGCACCATCTGCATCGCAGAAGAAGGCGATACCGCCGTGGAGCCCTTCGCTGACTCCATCATTCGCGTCCCCGCAACACCTACTCTAATGATGCCTTTGCTCACCGTGGTGCCCCTACAGATCTTCGCTTGCGCCCTGGCCAAGGCCAAGGGCCTGGATGTGGACCAACCTCGTAACCTGGCCAAGTCCGTCACCGTGGAGTAATTTCATCGCTTCGCTTGATGAACCACGAAGCGTGGAGCATCGAGCGATCGGAGAATAACTCCGCCATAAGCAACAAAGGGGTGGGGCCTGCCGTACACGGCAGGCCCCACCCCTTTGTTCATCGACGCATCTGCCTCAGAGTGGCACACTGGGGCCATGATGATCAGCGGCATTGATGTGGTGGAACTCGAGTCTCTTGCCCAGCGCCTCCAGTCGGCACCTGGACTGGTTGACCGCCTGCTATCTGCGCATGAGCGGGAGATGATGGAGGCCCACGAGTCTTCTGAAGATTCCGCCTGGAGGGTCCAGCACATCGGTGGTGCATTCGCGGTCAAGGAAGCGGTTCTGAAGGTTTTTGGCCAAGCCTGTCACCTCCATGACCTCACCCCCGAGGCGTGGGCCTGGGCGGATATTGAAGTGATGAATCGCGGGGGAGCTCCCTCAATTCGTTTGTCAGGAACCGCTCGAGATATCGCCAGCCAACTCGGTCTGCATGACTGGTCGGTGAGTTTGTCCCACGAGCGTTCACTCGCCTTAGCCACCGCGCAGGCTATCTATCCGGCGCAAGGTTCCCAGAGTCTTTTTTCCGAACCCCTGGGCTTCGATGCATTGGATGTAGCAGCCAACTGCGCACTCCATATCCCCGGCCCTGACGATCACAAGTACTCCCGCGGAGTAGTCAGCCTTGCGGTGGGCTCCCAGACGTACCCAGGGGCCGCTGTGTTATGCACTCAGGGAGCGCAGGGAGCAGGCGCGGGGATGGTGCGCGTCAATGTGCCCGACTCTCTCCGCTCTCTCGTCATTACCGCTTGCCCCGAAGTGGTGATGACCGAGGGGAAAACTCATGCACGAGTAATTGGCTGCGGCATCTCGATGGAGGAACCGGACCGTGCTGCACTGGTAAACGAATGGCTAGACAGTGCTCTTGACCCCACCTTCGCAGACTCCTCTGTCATGCCGGTAGTGGTCGATGCCAGCGCTCTCGAACCGCTAGCGAAGCGCTGCGCTCGCGGTGACAAGTTCGGTGAGCACGTGATCATCACCCCACATCGGGCAGAAGCAGAGCGCATGCTTGTCCACCGTGCAGCATTAGCCACCTCGTTCTCAACAACACCTTCCGAATCAGTTGCGATCAGAACACCGTCCGACGCGGCGGAGATCACTGCACCTCTCGCCGCCTCAGCCGCACCCGCAACATCACACCAAGTGCCAGCAGACCTGTCCGCGGACGACCTGGCCCAAGCCCTTCACGAATTCACCGGCTGCACCGTCCTTCTCAAAGGCCACCGTTACACCCTCATCAACAGCAGCGGTCACCGCACCCTCCAGGTAGGCCCGGCATGGCTCGGAACTGCGGGAAGCGGTGACGTGCTGGCCGGAATTCTTGGTGCCCTGCTCGCCACCCATCATGCTGCCGTGGGTAGTCAGGCCTTTGAACCCACTGACCTCATCCACGTCACATCGCTGGCCTGCTACCTCCACGGCATTGCCGGCCACGTGGCCAGTTCAACTCTGGTTCCTCATCCGCAATCCTCAACCGCTCATTCGGTCACTTACACCCGCGGTAATTACCCCGGTCATCCCATCACCGCCCGTGAGATTGCCCGAGAACTGCCACATGCATGGGATGTCGTGGCTTCCCACCAATCCATAGTGAGACAATGACCCTCGTGAGCGTCAGCGAAAACCAGCCCCAGGCACCTAGCGGAACACCAAGCACCACGCCAACTCCACCGTGGTCACCACAGCAGTCCGCACGCGCAGTCATCGACCTTGACGCCATCGCCGCCAATGGCCGCTCCATCGCCGACCAGGCCCAAACCCCCTGGATGGCCATCATCAAAGCCAACGCCTACGGACACGGAACCGCTGAGGTAGGTCGCGCAGCACTCAACGCCGGAGCAACCTGGCTCGGATTAGCGCACGTCCACGAAGCCCTCGACGTGCTCACCGAACTTGCCGGACCGGACTCAACGAGCAGTGACCTTGGTGCTCACCTTTTCGCCTGGATGATGCCCCCGCAGTCAGACGCCGAAGTCCAGGAGCCCACCTCACTACTTCGCCAAGCCATCCGCCGCGGAATCGACCTGTCCGTCTCCACACCTGCCGTGTTGCGTAGCGTTGAACTGGCATTCGACGCTGAACATCGCGATAACCCGTCTGCCTCACCTGCCCGGATCCACCTGAAAATTGATACGGGGATGACTCGCGCCGGCGCCCGAGAAGAAGACTTCGCTGAGCTGTGCGACCTGGCTTGCCAAGCCCGCGAGCGGGGCACCGTCGAGGTAGTGGGACTGTGGTCGCACCTAGCTCGGGCTGATGAACCGGACAAACCTGCAACTGATGAACAAATTGCCGTATTCGAACGAGCAGAACACATGATGCGTAGCGCAGGTCTACCACCGCAGGTCCGCCACTTGGCAGCAACATCCGGCGCACTTTTCCACCCTCGCGCCCGTTTTGACTTAGTTCGCCTCGGAATCGGACTTTATGGTTTAAGTCCCGACGCCAACCTCGCAAGTAGCGCAGACCTTGAACTCACCCCTGCTATGACTCTGCAAGCACGCCTACTTCAGGTCAAGAAGATCCCCCAGGGCCGTGCTGTGTCCTACGGAGGGATATGGGCAGCGCCCACCGATCGTTGGCTTGGACTTGTTCCCATCGGCTATGCCGACGGAATCGACCGCCTTGCCTCATGGAACGGTAGCGATAGTGAGCATGTGAGTGTCAGTGTTCACTCGGCGTCTGGAAGGATTGAGGCCCCGCTGGTAGGACGCGTGTGTATGGACCAATTCATGGTCGACCTGGGCCCGGTCACCTCCGATGAGCCCCCCGCCCAGATCGGTGACACCGTCACTCTCTGGGGAAGCCATATTAGTGACCCACTAGTTGATGATTGGGCGCGTGTCTGCCGCACCATCAACTACGAACTCATCTCCGCACTCGGTGAACGAATCCCTAGAGTCTACATTGGTGTCACCACCATGTGACACAATGACGCCAATTCCACCACTGACTCACCGCAACCACAACGCCAAGGACAGCAGCACCATGACTGACACCACTGCACCACAGACCTCCAGCACGGTCCAAGCACAATGCGTGGTGCGTACCCATGACGCTGACGAAACCCGCATGATCGGTGCAGCACTCGCTCGCTTCTTACGTGCTGGTGACATGGTCATGCTTTCCGGGGGACTAGGAGCAGGAAAAACAACCTTGTCCCAAGGAATTGGCAGCGCACTCAACGTTGAAGGACGCGTCTGTTCACCCACCTTTATTATCGCTCGCGTCCATCCCGCACTCGCTGATGGCCCTGATCTTATTCATGTGGATGCGTACCGCATCTCCAGTCTCGATGAAGTCGAAGCACTGGACTTAGACTCATCTCTCGAGGAATCCGTCACCCTCATTGAATGGGGTGAAGGCAAAGTCGAAGGACTGAGCGATGATCGCCTCATGATCACCGTGGGCCGCGAAGAAGGGGGCGTAGACGAATCAGAAACCGCAGCCATCTACCAGGATGAGAATGGGGCCTCGCTTGTAGATATCTCTGATCTCGATGATGGTAGCCGTACTATCACCATTACCGCCCTGGGACAACGCTGGCAGGGCGTGGACTTCACTCCACTGAGTCAAGTTATTCCAAACTGATATGCCTGGCGTCACGCAGTATGGCGCTACCACGGTGGTGACTCGCCCCTTGTCATTGATGGTGCGCATTGTTACTTATCTACTTCTGAGCGTTTTGGCGCTCTTTGGACCTGTGTCCACGGGATACGCCACTACAACACCCCCGGAAACGACAGCCGGATCGGTAGAAGTTCTTCCTCTAACACTGCTCCCAACGGTTGCAGATCCTGCTGCCCAACCTGCCCAAGACTGGCTCGACCAATTTGGACAGCAAACTGTTGATGCCCTGACCGGCACCCATGCTCCAGCAAGTTTCGGAACGCTCCGCCCGATTATGACTTGGTCTGAGGACTATCTTGATGGGATCGACCCCCAGGCCTCGCCTGTTCCCATCGGCCAGTGGGCTGCCGCCATTTCCGTGGATTCTAAACCCATCGGCATTATGGTCATTTCCCAAGGTAGTGATGATACGTGGGGAGGGAAGATCGTCGACGATCCTCAATTAGCGGGCGCAGCCGCAGCAAGCGTACGTGGTTCCATGCTGGTCCATGACCCCATCGCAGATGCCTGGTACATGGTGACGGATACAACCGTACGTGCTGTAGGTGAAAAAGCGACCACTCTTCTTGCGGGCCCCGTGGACCTAGCAACCTACAGCGCTATCCTTCACTCTCGCATTGAACCTCAAGTGCTTGCCACGCAAAACGGCGCCCGCACCGACACTGGCGCCCCCAAAGCCACCCCACTATGGATACCCCTTATGGGGGTGCTTGTCCTCATTGTTGTGGTTGCTGTAGCAACCTCACGTCACGAACGCCGAGTACTCGCTTTGCACGAGAAGGAATAGGCTAGAGGCGTGCGAATCCTGTCTATTGACTCATCCCTGTCCTGCGCCGTTGCTCTATGTGAGGCAGACGCCCCTGATACTGTCACCGTGATCGCGGAAGAATCCACCGAGGATTCACGCCGTCACGCTGAATCACTTGCCCCGCTGATGGCTCATGTGGTGGAGCAATGTCCTTTTGATGACGGAACTGGACGCACTGCCCGACAGGCGCCGGGTGAATGTGACTGTATTGACGGCGTTGTGGTTGCCACTGGCCCCGCACCCTTCACTGGTCTGCGTGCGGGATTGGTGACCGCACGGACTTTCGCGCGTGCTCGCGGAATCGATATCTGGGGAGTTCCTAGTCTTGATGCCCTTGCTGCTCACGTAGGTGCCGCGATGGAGCCTGCTGACGAGCCCACCCGATTGATGGTCCTCACCGATGCTCGACGCAAAGAAGTCTATGCGGCTGTCTATGAACTGACTCCCGGACCAGCCTGTGCAACGACCCTCAGCGTCATCAGTCCTGTTAGTGTCATGTTCCCCGAAGCCGCCACTGAATTGGCTCGTCAACACCAGGTTCAGCATGTGTGCGGAAGCGGTGTGGCTCTTTATCCTGAGTGTGCTGGAGATCTGCCCGTAAGTCACATCACTGAATCTGGTTCAGTAACCGGTGCTGTGAGTATTGCACTCGTTCGCCGAGCGGCCGGTCAGGAGTGCCCCACTGAGCCGCTGTACTTGCGTCACGCTGATGTGCAGATGCCCGCAGGCCGCAAAAGCGTTCTGTGATGTGGCTTCCTTGTAGTTTGATTTCATGGTCACGATGAGGAGTGAACATCACTGGCGGCTGCGCCCACTGGCTGACAGTGATATTCCGTTTGTTGCCCAAGTTGAAGCAGATCTTTTTGGTGCAGAAGCCTGGAGTCAGGAGGTTCTGCACGACGAACTCCACGGACCAGGGCACGAATTTAAGACTTACAGCGTCCTTTACTCTGCTTCCCAGCCTGAGGCTATTGCGGGTTATGCGGGTGTGTTTTGTGCCGACGTGGCAGATGTCCTCACCATTGCCACCGTGCCTGATTGTCGACGTCGCGGGGGAGGGCGGCATTTGCTTCGTCATCTCATCGAAGTGGCTTGTAAACAGAACTGTTCAGAGTTATTTCTTGAGGTGCGAGTCTCTAATGAGGCAGCGATTACTTTGTATGAGCGAGAGGATTTTACTCGTCTGACAGTGCGGAAGAACTATTACATGGCTCCGATGGAGGATGCTCTCATCATGAGACGAGTGCTTCGCGAAGGTGCTCATCGTCCGATTGGTATCTGAGTAGATTCTCGTAGTTCTCGATGGGAACCGATACGTTGCCTTGACTACTGGATTGGCAATGGATTGCGGCATTCGGGGGCGGTTATGGTGGGACTCGGAAGAGATGAGTGATGTGACGTTATCTTCATGACATCAGTCTCTTAAGTGTCGTACGCCGTAATTCTTCTACATAGTTGTAACTAAAAAGACTTCGCTGAGCACTTATTTATCGTGTGCGGTAATGGTTGAAGCTGTGGCTTTTCTTTTGGGGGAAACCGCATGATGGTGGGAAAAAACTCCTATCCTCACTCCCGCTGTTTTCTGGCTAATAATCAATGCGTGACGCTAGTGGTCAGCACTCGTTAATGTTCTTCCGTGGCCAAGACAACAACTTCCAAGAAGAGGACCGCCGGACGCACCACCGTCGCTATGAAGCGTGCGATGGCAGTATCTGGCCTGTTCTTTATTTTCTTCGTTCTTTTTCACTGCTACGGCAACCTCAAGTACTTCCTCGGTGAAGATGCGTACAACGGATACGCCCACCACCTGAGGACAATGTTTGAGCCCATCCTTCCTTACGAAGGTCTGCTGTGGATCCTGCGTGTTCTCTTGCTCGTCGCCCTTGTGGTGCATGCTGGAGCCGCGTTCCATCTGTGGGCACGTAATAACAAGGCGCGTGGCTCGGACAAGTACGCCGTGAAGAAAGCAAGTGCTGAGTACTATGCCTCCCGCTACGCCAACCGCACTATGCGTTGGGGCGGCGTCATCCTGCTTCTCTTCATCGTTGCTCATATCCTGCAGTTCACCACCCTGTCCTTGCAGTTCGGTGGTCACTACTACAGCGGTGACGCCTATGAGAACATGTACATCGCTTTTTCCCATTGGTGGGTCTGGCTTATGTACCTCGTTGCCGTCTGCAGCCTGGGCCTTCACGTGTGGCACGGTGTGTGGTCCGCACTCCAGTCTCTGGGTGCAACCCGTAAGAACACCATCCCCGGCATCCGCCTGGTGGCCTTCCTCATCGCAGCTGCACTCGTTGTTGGCTTCATGAGCGTGCCCACGGCCATCTTGTTCAACATCGGCATCGCAGCCCCCGTTGATGGCCCCTGGCCCATCCCGGTCCACTGAGTGAGGGATACATACCATGACTGAAATTATCGACGGCCTCTACACTGTCGGCGAAAAGATCGCTGACACCAAGGCCCCGCATGATGTGCCCATCGAGCGCCGATGGGAACAGCGCAAGTTCAACGCTAAGCTTGTTAACCCCGCCAACCGCCGTAAGCTCGACGTGATCGTCGTTGGCTCTGGCCTGGCCGGTGGTGCGGCCGCCGCCTCACTGGGTGAACAGGGCTACAACGTCAAGGTGTTCTTCTACCAAGACTCCGCTCGCCGTGCACACTCCATCGCTGCACAGGGTGGTATCAACGCTGCAAAGAACTACCGCAACGACAATGACTCCGTCTACCGCCTCTTCTACGACACCGTCAAGGGTGGCGACTACCGCTCCCGTGAAGATAACGTCTACCGTCTGGCAGAGGTTAGCGCCAACATCATCGACCAGTGCGTAGCTCAGGGTGTTCCCTTCGCTCGCGAATACGGCGGTCTTCTCGACAACCGCTCCTTCGGTGGTGTGCAGGTCTCCCGTACCTTCTACGCCCGTGGCCAGACAGGTCAGCAGCTTCTCATCGGTGCCTACCAGGCACTTGAACGTCAGGTCGCTGCCGGTACCGTCAAGGAATACCGCCGCCACGAGATGGTTGAACTGATCGTCGTTGACGGTCACGCCTCCGGTATCGTTACCCGCGACATGGTCACCGGTGAAATCGAAACCTTTACCGCTGACGCCGTGGTTCTGGCCACCGGTGGTTATGGCAACGTTTTCTTCTTGTCCACCAACGCTATGGGCTGCAATGGCACCGCAATCTGGCGTGCACATCGCAAGGGTGCCTACTTCGGTAACCCCTGCTACACCCAGATTCATCCCACCTGCATCCCGCAGTCCGGTGACTTCCAGTCCAAACTCACCCTTATGAGTGAGTCCCTGCGTAACGACGGACGTATCTGGGTTCCCAAGAAGGCTGAAGATTGCTCCAAGGATCCCCGTGATATTCCTGAAGAAGATCGCGACTACTACCTCGAACGCATCTACCCTGCCTTTGGTAACCTTGTCCCCCGTGACATTGCTTCCCGTCAGGCCAAGAACATGTGCGATGAAGGTCGCGGTGTTGGACCTGCCATTAAGGAAACCGATCCTCAGGGTAACGAGCGCATGATGCGCCGTGGCGTATACCTTGACTTCTCCGAAGCAATTGGCCGTTTGGGCAAGGAAGCTGTTTCCGCTCGCTACGGCAACCTCTTCGAGATGTATCAGCGCATCACCGGTGATGATCCTTATGAAGTCCCGATGCGTATTTACCCCGCCGTTCACTACACCATGGGTGGCCTATGGGTGGATTACGATCTCCAGTCCTCTATTCCAGGACTGTTCGTTGCAGGTGAAGCCAACTTCTCTGATCACGGTGCTAACCGCTTGGGTGCATCCGCACTAATGCAGGGCCTGGCTGACGGCTACTTCGTTCTTCCGGACACGATGAATGATTACCTCGCCGATCGTCTGCGCGAAGGCAAGGTTGACCCCAACGCCCCTGAAATTGCCCAGGCAAAGAAGGACGTTGAGGACCGTATCGAGCGCCTCATGAGCCTCAAGGGTGACCGCTCCGTTGATGACTTCCATATGGCCCTTGGCCGCATCATGTGGGAGTACTGCGGTATGGAACGCCGCGAGGAAGGCCTGAAGGAAGCGGTGAAGCAGATTCGCGCCCTGAAGGAAGAATTTTGGAAGCACGGCAAGGTCACTGGTGAAGCCATGGAACTGAACCAGTCCCTTGAAAAGGCCGGACGTCTCCTTGACTTCTTCGAATTGGCCGAACTTATGTGTATCGATGCACTGCACCGCCGCGAATCCTGTGGTGGTCACTTCCGCGCTGAGTCCCAGACCCCCGAGGGTGAGGCTCTGCGTCACGATGATGAGTTCCTGTACGTGGCTGCATGGGAATGGGCCGGTGAAAACCAGCCGCCCATCCTCCACAAGGAAGACCTCGTTTACAACGACATCGAACTGAAGCAGCGGAGTTACAAGTGAACATCAAGTTGAAGATCTGGCGTCAGAAGAACAAGGACGCCCAGGGTCATTTCGAAGAGTACGCAATGAGTGGCATCGAGGAGCATATGAGTTTCCTCGAGGTCCTGGACTTGCTCAATGAGCAGTTGTTCCAGGAAGGCAAAGAACCCGTTGCCTTCGACTCTGACTGCCGCGAAGGTATCTGTGGTCAGTGCGGCCTGGTGATTAACGGTATGGCTCACGGCCCCATCCGTTCTACCACCTGCCAGCTCCACATGCGCCATATCGCAGAGGATCCCTCTTTCAAGGACGGCGACACCATTACCATCGAGCCTTGGCGTTCTACTGGTTTCCCCGTCCTCAAGGATCTTATCGTTGACCGTAGCGCACTGGACCGCATCATTCAGGCCGGCGGCTACATCTCCGTCAATACTGGCGCAGCCCCCGAAGCGCACGCAGCACCCGTCCCCAAGGACAATGCTGACGCCGCCTTCGAAGCAGCAGCTTGCATTGGCTGTGGCGCCTGTGTGGCAGCATGTCCTAACGCTTCGGCCATGCTCTTTACCGCCGCCAAGATCACTCACCTGGGCCTGCTTCCGCAGGGTCAGCCTGAGCGTCTTAACCGCGTGGTGAACATGCTTAACCAGCATGATGAAGAAGGCTTCGGCGGATGCACCAACATCGGTGAATGTGCAGCTGTCTGCCCCAAGAGCGTTCCGTTGACCACTATCAGCCAGCTTAACCGCGACCTCGGTCGCGCCCGCTGGAAGGGTACTGTCGCTCACTCCTGATAGGTCAGTGATAGCGGCAAAACGCTGATTTGTGAACGTAGTGGCGGGCATGGACTTAAAGTCCATGCCCGCCACTACGTTCCTCAGTAGGCAAGTAGGCAAGTAGGCAAGTAGGCAAGTAGGCAAGTAGGCAAGTAGGCAAGTAGGCAAGTAGGCAAGTAGGCAAGTAGGCAAGTAGGCAAGTAGGCTGGTGATTAATCGGTACGAGTTCTATACCGCTGTGTTAAGAGACAGCAGAGAGGTTTATTCCTAACTCTGCTTGCTCACGCATCTTTAAAGCGGACGCAAGAATAGACCGTGCGATCGCTACCCAGATCACTGCACCACCCAGCAAGATCAGAACACACATGGCAAGCGTCCCCCATCCGCCCCAACTGCCAAAGAACTGTGGCAGCGGAACCCATGGAGCAACGAGAACCATGATGAGGAGGAGAACGGCTGCACTAGGAACGAGCATCAGTCCTAACTGACCGCTGAATCCCCGAT
The DNA here is from genome assembly GCF_001687305.1 of Actinomyces vulturis. Classification (GTDB taxonomy): domain Bacteria; phylum Actinomycetota; class Actinomycetes; order Actinomycetales; family Actinomycetaceae; genus Actinomyces; species Actinomyces vulturis. Next base: position 233,101 of record NZ_KV700385.1, on the reverse strand, counting down.
TAGACGGAATTACACCGATCAGAAGAAAAACAGCGATAATCACGGTGAGAAAAATGGGGGTGAAGAGAATGCCCCAGCCAGAACTCATAGCATCTGGCCCATGCACGCCCCAGTGTGTCACCACGTCGCGTCCGTTTGATGCTGCAGGAATATACGACGCACACACTATGGCGGAGATGATGCCAACCACGGAAGCCCACAATCGCGAGAAGTGGCGCAAATGCGGGGTGATATCACTGCCCACATCGCCACGATCGCGCAGTCTCAAGCGCACGATTAGTTCGGCCAGATTCAGGGGGCGGGTGCCAGCACGCATATCCTCGTCGCCGGCAAGCGAATGTGAATCGGGATTCCACCAGGCAGTAGTGCCCTTAGAACTACTCATATCTTATGTTTACTCTTTTTTTATCGGTGTGCAGAAGTTTGTGACGAACGACGGAATCGAAGAAGAGGCGCGAAAGGTCTAGGCTTGGGCACGTGAGTGAACCGTTAATTCTTGGTATTGAATCCACCTGCGACGAAACAGGCGTGGCATTTGTCCGCGGACGCGAACTCCTCGGTGACGTTACCGCTACCTCTATGGATGAATATGCTCGTTTTGGCGGCATTATTCCCGAGATTGCCTCCCGCGCACACCTTGAATCATTTATCCCTACTCTTGACGCTGCCTGCGCAAAAGCGAATGTGGATCTCAGTGAAGTGGACGCGATTGCCGTGTGTGCAGGCCCCGGCCTGATTGGTTCACTTACAGTTGGTATTAGTGCGGCCAAGGCTCTGGCTGTTTCCCTCAACAAGCCTATTTACGGCGTGAACCACGTGATCGGTCACCTCGCAGTGGATGAACTCGTTGATGGCCCGCTGCCCGAACGTTTTGTGGGACTCATCGTCTCTGGCGGTCACTCCAACCTGCTGGCCATTTCCAATATCGCCACCGATGTCAAGGAACTTGGCGGCACTCTGGATGACGCCGCGGGCGAAGCTTTCGACAAGGTCGGTCGCCTTCTCGGTCTGCCCTATCCCGGCGGCCCGCACGTGGACAAGTTCAGCCAGCAAGGCAACGTGGACGCCATCCGCTTCCCCCGTGGCTTAGCCGCGGGTAAGGACAAAGTCCGCCACCGCTATGACTTCTCCTTCTCAGGACTCAAGACCGCCGTAGCCCGCTACGTGGAAACCCTCCAGACTCAAGGAGAAGAGGTTCCTGCAGCAGATGTGTGCGCATCATTTTCCGAAGCAGTCAACGATTCCCTCACTGCGAAGGCGGTCCAGGCTTGCCTTGACCATGACTGCGACACTCTCGTCGTAGGAGGCGGTTTTAGCGCTAACTCTCGCCTGCGCTCCCTCGCTGCAGAACGCTGCGAAGCCGCTGGCATCACCCTGCGCATCCCGCCTCTGCGTTACTGCACAGATAATGGCGCACAGATTGCCGCCTTGGGGAGCGCTGCCGTCCGTGCCGGCGTGGCACCTTCACCCCTGGACTTTGGCCCCCAGTCAGGTATGCCGCTGTCTATCACCGTCGCTCACTGACTCTTGTGGGTATTATCGACGCCGCGCAGCAATGACCACACTCTTGCCGCGTGGTGCAGTGGCTGGGTCCATATCCGGATTTTTACTTAGGCGCGTGTAAATTAGCGTCAGTGACTCTGAACCTTTTAACGGCAAAGACTTACGCACCTTCGTGGGGTCAATATCCACGCCACGCTTCTTAATCTCTACTTGGCCCACGTCATGACTGCGCACCCATGCAGCAATCTTTTTCTGTGTGGTGGGGAGCACCTCAAGGATCTCAAAGGTTTGAACGAAGGGTTCCCACTGCTCGGGCACGTCTTTATCTCCGGTGAGATAGGCAATCTGCGCATCAACGGGAGCGGCACCTAAATGAGCGCCAAGGTAAGAGACAAGACCAGCACGCACTACGGCGTCGTCAGGTTCGAAGAGGAAACGTCCCACATCGTTGGCGGGGCGGGCCATCACCGGGGGAGTGGACGGGTCGGTGACGGATTCATCGCGTAGGATGCTGCCTCGCCCCTCGCGGTCGATCAGGAGCGCGCTGCGTCCAGGACCTTCATTGGCTAGAGCACCGCACCAGATATCTGCCTCGAGAAGATCACCTGCCACGCTCACCCATTGGACATGAGAACCCTCGGGTAGGGCAGAGTAATCAATGCCAGGGGCAACCTTGATACCAAGGTTGGGTACCTGTTTGCGGAGAGCCAGGACTTGAGAGAGGGCGGGCTGCCACGACTCGGGATCTGTGATACGCCGCCCTTTGCTGCGTCTGGCTGGGTCACTGAACAGGCCGTCGACGCCACGAGCCACGTAATCAACGTTCAAGGCGTCATCGCAGATGACTTCAGCATGTGGAAAGGGCATGAGGTTAATCGTGGCCAGGGCGGCGGTTGCCTCATCGCGTTCAATCGCTAGCACTGGAATGTCCATCCCCGCCAAAGCCATGGACTCACCACCAATACCGCAGCCCGCATCGGCGACCTTGGTACAACCCGACTGTGCGAAACGTTGAGCATGGCGGGCGGCTACGCTTAGACGGGTAGCTTGCTCCACGGCGTCAGGAGTAAAGAGCATGGATTGAGCGAAGGGACCGAATTTCTCCTCTGCCTTGGCTCGCAGACGTAACTGCGTGAGCGCTGCCGAGATCAGGTCGGGGCAGTGGCCGTTGGCACGCAGTCGGGTCGCTAGGGTCAGTGGATCCTCGCTGCCATAGGGAGGAAGAGACTGAAGAAAATGCCATCCCTGTGATGTTAAGAGCGGGGCGAATGAGGTTATGTCCATGATGGGACCATCATGGCACGTATCGGTGTTTTAAGAGGGACGCGTTGATGAATGGGACGGGATCGTGGCATTACAGTGACGTCAAGATAAGGTGGCGTTGGCATGTGTAAGGCACAGGATTTTCACAGAGGGGAGAGAGTCATGCGGATGATGATGCGCTTTGCGGGTGTGTGCATAGCACTCGGTGCGTGCGCCGTCATCGGTAGCAACGCATGGGTCTATTCCATGAGTCATCACAGGGTAGTTCCTGTGTTTTCACGCGAAGACACTCACCAAGCTTCGGTCGCTATTATCCTCGGCGCCCAACTGCGTCATGATGGCACTCTTACTGACTGGCTTCGTTACCGCATGGATACCGGAATTGACCTCTATCGTGCTGGGCGTGTGGACGCGCTGGTCTTGACTGGTAACGATGAGGCGCCGTGGGGTGCTGAGGTTCAAGCTATGCATGCTTATGCCCTCTCTCAAGGAGTCGATGAGTCTGTGCTTATCGATGACAACCAAGCCATTGATACTCATACGTCATGCGTGCGGGCCCACGATGTGCTGGGAATTGATGAAGCCTTGGTAGTCACGCAGGACTACCACGCCCCACGTGCAGTGGCCTTATGCCGAAGCGCAGGGATTGATGCCTATGGCGTGACTGATACGCGTCCTCATACCACTCCTTCGCGTTGGGTAAATGCCTGGCTACGTGAGCGAGTAGCAGCAGTGAAAGCAGTGGCTGACTGTGTTGTGGATTGGGCACAGAATTGAGAGTTAGGGCTACTTGCAGGAAATAGTTCAGCTTTTCTTGAACTGAGGAGGCGATTGTTGTGACATGCAAAACTTCCTGTGCCCGCTTTGCGTGAAGAAGTTTGATTGCTTTCATCAGGGGGAATATCTGGTTCGTTTTTGAGATTAAGCATGTCGAGATATATCCCGTGGCATCAATGGGCAGAAAAATCACCCTGGGCGAAGAATCTTCAACTCATTGGCACTCGCATTGACTGAGTGCTAATTGGTGGCGTAGGTTTTTCCTAGCGCTTGAACGACGCTTAGCGTCAGTCAAGTTCACTCCTTCAGATGAGTGATGAGGTGACCCCCGCGACGGCACTGCTATCACCATTGAAGCGAGACACAAGTTTCTAATCGTCATCATCAGAAGGGGAGGTCCCCATGTCGGTCTCCATTAAGCCTCTCGAAGATCGAGTTGTTGTTCAGACTGTTGAAGCTGAGCAGACCACTGCATCCGGCCTTGTGATCCCGGATACGGCCAAGGAGAAGCCCCAGGAGGGCAAGGTTGTTGCAGTTGGCGAAGGCCGCTTTGACGACAAGGGCAACCGCGTTCCGATGGACGTTGCTGTGGGCGACGTTGTTATCTACTCCAAGTACGGCGGCACTGAAGTGAAGTACGCCGGCGAGGAGTTCCTCATCCTCTCTGCTCGCGACATTCTCGCCGTTGTGGAGAAGTGATTTTTCGTCACGTTGGTTTAGCGAAAATACGCTGAACAACCCTTATGGGGCGCACCAATTTTATTGGTGCGCCCCATTTGTATTATCAGCATTTCATCAGGGAATATCCATCTTATTGCGACACTACTTGTCTTTAGTGTCATAAAGATGGGTAAATGCCTCTATCTGTTGAAAGAAATGCTTACCGGGCCTACCGTGGAGTTAATAAAAGATAAAAACATGGCTATCTATGGCCATTCCGCGCAAGACACGAAGAAGGAGGAGGGGACTGGTGGCTGAGATGTCACGTTTGCCGGGTCCGATCGCGGACCTGTGGGACTGGCAATACCAAGGAGCATGTCATGGCATGGATTCGTCTCTCTTCTTCCATCCTGAAGGGGAACGTGGAGGGACGCGTCGTCGCCGTGATGATGCTGCAAAAGCTATCTGCGCCTCTTGCCCCGTATTGCGTCAGTGTCGCGCTCATGCACTCACTGTGCATGAACCGTACGGTGTGTGGGGTGGACTCAGTGAAGATGAACGCCGTGCCATCATTGACCAAGGTGAGGTATCGCGTTTCATCGCGCCTACGACGCCATCATCTTCATCGATACAGGACAATCCGTCCTTTGATATCTGATCGCTGGCGGACGCTTGGTATGCAAGACCGTGACGACAAGCGCGTAGAGCCGGATCCGCGTTAGCGCTCCTTTCCGAGCGGTACGTTATGCCCTGCTTCATGCTTACCATTTCGGTGTCGAAGGTGCGTGCCATGCCCCTATGGGCCTAACATGGCAGGGTGAGCGAGATGATCAGCGATAGCGACCTGTTTGCCCCTACCGGACTAACCTATGATGACGTGTTACTGCTTCCGCGGCTAACAGACGTCATTCCCTCTGAGGTTGACACCACTACCCGTTTGACTCGGAACATCACCCTCCATGTGCCGCTGATTTCAGCAGCCATGGACACTGTGACCGAATCTGACATGGCCATCGCCATGGCTCGCCAAGGCGGTATCGGCATTCTTCACCGCAACCTCTCCATTGAGGACCAGGCCCAGCAGGTTCGCCGTGTGAAGCGTAGCGAATCTGGCATGGTTTCCGACCCAGTTACCGTGCGCCCCGATGCGACCATCGCTGAACTGGATCAACTTTGCGGACATTACAAGGTTTCTGGCCTCCCTGTGGTGGATGACGATGGTGCCCTCATTGGCATCATTACCAACCGTGACTTGCGTTTCGTTCCCACAGATCAGTGGTCTACCCTGACTGTCCGTGATTGCATGACGCCGCGTGACCGTCTCATTACCGGTCAGGTAGGTATTTCGCGTGAGGATGCCAAGGCCCTTTTGGCTGAGCATCGTATTGAGAAACTTCCCATCATTGATGAAACCGGCAAACTTACCGGTCTCATTACGGTTAAGGACTTTGTCAAGACCGAGCAGTACCCCAACGCCACCAAGGATGCTCGAGGCCGTCTCATGGTTGGTGCGGCCCTCGGCTACTGGGGTGACACCTGGGAGCGTGCAACCGCCATGGCAGAAGCTGGCGTGGACGTGCTCGTGGTAGACACCGCTAATGGCGGCGCTAAGTTGGCCTGCGAAATGATTACCCGTATTAAGACTGACGAGCGTTTTGCTGGCATTGACGTCATTGGCGGTAATGTCGCCACTCGTGAAGGTGCACAGGCCCTTATCGACGCTGGGGCTGACGCCGTTAAGGTAGGCGTGGGTCCGGGTTCTATTTGTACCACCCGTGTGGTTGCGGGTATCGGCGTTCCTCAAGTTACTGCAGTCTACGAGTCTGCTAAGGCTTGCGGACCTGCAGGTGTACCCCTCATCGCCGACGGCGGCCTGCAGTACTCCGGTGATATCGCCAAAGCCATTGTGGCTGGCGCTGACACTGTCATGCTCGGCTCCCTTTTGGCTGGCTGCACTGAGTCTCCCGGCGACTTGGTCTTCGTTAACGGTAAACAGTGGAAGCGTTACCGCGGTATGGGATCCCTGGGGGCTATGAGTTCTCGTGGTCGCAAGTCCTACTCAAAGGATCGTTATTTCCAGGCTGATGTCTCCGGTGATGACAAGATTGTTCCCGAGGGTATTGAAGGACAGGTTCCTTTTTCAGGAAGTCTTAGCGCCGTGGTCTACCAACTCACTGGTGGTCTTCACCAGTCCATGTTCTATGTCGGTGCTCGCACCATTGATGAACTCAAGGAACGTGGCCAGTTCGTGCGTATTACCGCTGCTGGTCTGAAAGAAAGTCACCCGCACGATGTGCAGATGACTGTTGAAGCCCCGAACTACACCGGTCGCGGTTGATGCACTCTCTGACTGTTCAATGACGTGGTGGCCTCCCTTTTAAAGGGAGGCCACCACGTCATTGAACAACAAGGGGCGCTACTTTTAGAGAACTAGAGGCCATTTTAGGCTGGTTGGTTGGCTGTCGGGCTTGGAGCGTGCCAGCCAATCATTGAAGCCTGTGGCCCACTCTCGGTGAGCATTTTCCTGCCAGGCGTTGAGGTCCTTCAGAGGGATTGCGGAAAAATCCTGGTGAGTACGGCAAATGGCTTCAAGAACATCTAATGTCGCAGTGACATCCACTTCGGCGGTATGGAGATTTTCACCGGTGGTGACGTGATAGGCAGCGCACATATCAGCCAATCGGCGTTTGCCTTTTCTCCATCGATCAACCTTGCGGTCAATGACGAGTGGATCGATGATAGGGCCCAGTTCGCCTCCGCAGCGCTGAACAATCGTGGGCATGCCGTGACGCGCCAGTTCGCATTCCATGAGGGTTAAATCATAGGTGGCATTGAAGGCGACAATCGGTACATGAGCCTTCATCGCAGAAGCTAACTCACTGGCTACTTCTTCGAGTACCTCTTCCACGGGGCGGCCATCACGCTGGGCAACCTCAGTGGTGATGCCATGAACGCGTGAGGCCTGTTCAGGAATTGGAACACCTGGGTCAGCCAGCCATGTCTTCTCATAATCATGGGGGCGAACAGCGTCAGCAGTTCCTGGATTCTCAACTGGTGGGCGCCATACCAAGGCAGCCGTCACCAGGCGTTCTTGGGTAGGAGTTACTCCGGTGGTCTCGGTATCGAATCCTAAGAGTCCGCCGTCAATCCAACCCATGTGTACTCCTCATGTCAGGTGGTGAGAGCCAGCGTGTGGTGAGCCCTCTGGTGCTTTCGTGTCTAAGTCTGTCATGTCTCGCAGACGTTTACTGTTCGTCTTTGTGACGAACAAAGAAAGTGCCAGGAACAGCCAAGGAATGCGTCCGGTATGTGTGATGGTCTCCTCTGGTGGAGGTATTGTCGCTTCACCCCGTAATCAGTAAAGGCAAGACAATGCGACATACCTCGTCACCCGGGTGCTGCCCGGCCCTGCGCCGTAGACTTACTCTATGAGTGGCGAAATTGAAATCGGACGCGGAAAACGTGCCCGCAAGGCCTACACCTTCGATGACATTGCGGTTGTCCCTGCTCGACGTACGCGTGACCCTAGGGACGTGCGCGTGGGCTGGCAAATTGACGCCTATCATGTGGACCTTCCGGTTATGGCTGCCCCTATGGACTCTGTGATGAGCCCAGAAATGGCTATTACCGTGGGGCAGTTGGGTGGGATTGGCGTGCTTAATCTTGACGGCCTGTGGACTCGTTATGACGACCCCACCGAGGCCTACCACCGTATTGCCGAAGCCAGCGAAGAGAATGCCACCCGTGTTCTCCAAGAGGTTTACGCTCCTCCGATTCGCGATGAACTGATCGTCGCTCGTCTCAAGCAAATTCGTGATGCAGGTGTTGTGGTGGCGGGTAAGTTGAGTCCCGCCCAAACACAGCGCCATTGGAAAACCGTTATTGACGCCGGGGTTGACCTTTTCGTTATCCGTGGCTCCGTAGTCAGTGCTGAGCATGTCTCTGGGAATGCTGAGCCGCTTAACCTCAAGCGTTTTATTTATGAATTGGATGTGCCCGTTGTAGTGGGAGGCGTGACCACTTACACAGCTGCCCTCCATCTTATGCGGACAGGGGCAACAGGAGTCTTAGTGGGCATGGGAGGTTCGGCTACGTCGTCGACTCGTCAGGTTTTGGGGCTTCACATGCCTATGGCGACTGCTGTGGCGGATGTGGCTGCTGCGCGACGCGACTACCTCGACGAGTCTGGGGGCCGTTATGTTCACGTTATTGCGGATGGTTCTGTGGGTTGTTCTGGTGACGTAGTGAAAGCTATTGCGTGTGGTGCTGACGCCGTGATGCTGGGGGCTGCTCTCGCTCGTGCCGAAGACGCTCCTGGTCTGGGCTACCACTGGGGCAGTGAAGCTCGCCATGCGTCTTTGCCTCGTGGTGAGAGGAACTACGTGGGCACTGTAGGCAGTATGGAAGAGATTCTTGTAGGCCCTTCTGACCGTGCTGATGGCACACTCAATATTATGGGGGCGTTACGCCGTACTTTAGCTACCACTGGTTATTCTGATGTGAAGGAACTGCAGAAGGTTGATGTGGTTCTTGCTCCTTACGATCCGACGTGATTGTGGGCGAAATGGCCATGAGCGAGGCTGACATTGATCGGGGAGTCCGGTAGGGTTGTTACCGATCATGAAACGGTTTGTTTGGCCCCACCGAACAGACCACCACGTCAACGATGACGGTGCATCCGCACACGTCCCCCGTTGTTCAAGACAAAGGAGCATTCCATGGCTCAGGTAACTGCTACCGTCGCATCCAAGGTCGGCCTGCATGCACGTCCCGCTGCTACCTTCGTGAAGGCAGTCGCAGAAAAGGGCGTTCCGGTCACCATTGCCAAGGAAGGCGGAGCCCCCGTTGACGCTTCCTCCATCCTCGGTGTGATGACTCTCGGTGCCGGCTTTGGCGACGTTGTGACCCTCGCCAGCGATGCTGATGGCGCACAAAGCGCTCTGGAAGAACTTAAGGCTCTCCTCGAAACCGATCTGGATGCCTGAGACCGCTGAATAGATTCGCCGGTTTATTGCTGGCGAACTAATTCGCGAAACCTTATATACCTCGGGGGTGCCGGGTGGGATTATTCCCACCCGGCACCCCCTTGTGTGCAATGGATTGTTCCATAAGGCACAATTGGGCCTGTGAATACCGTGTTGTTCGTTAAGGCTCTTGGTGCGTTCTTCGCTATCATGAACCCGTTTATTAACTTGCCCATGTTTCTGTCGTTGACTGACGGCCAGAGTGTGGAAATGCGACGCCATACCGGTATGCGTGTGGCGATGTTCTCCACGATTATGTGCTTCGTGGTGCTGGCAACCGGTACATCATTGCTGAACTTTTTCGGTATCCGTCTCTCAGACTTTCGCGTCGCTGGTGGTTTGGTGCTTCTGACCGTGGCTTTTGGAATGCTTTCCGGTAAAGGTGCCTCGTCTCATGAAGGGTCAAGTTCTGAGCAGCACGAGCAGGCATATGTTGAGGATATTGCCTTTTATCCTATGAGTTTCCCTATGATTGTGGGTCCCGGTACCATCACCACGATTATCGTGCTCGATGCTCAGACGCGAACTGTGATGGACCACGTGATGATTGTGGTAGCCCTGGTGATTCAGTTGGCTCTGCTTGCCATCGTCTTGTACTTCTCTTCCCAAATCGGCAAGCACATGTCACTGACGCTGCGTACCATCATGACCCGCCTCATGGGTATGGTGCTGGCCGCTATCTCGATTCAGTTGATGGCTAATGGCTTGCTCAAACTGTTCCCGGGCTTAGGGCACTAACTCATCACGGGGTGTAGACCTCAGGCGCGTAACCCTCGGGTGTGTAGACCTCGAGCGCACAGACCTCGGGTGTGTGCGGTGTAGGTGTTTGAACCACAAAATGACGTGGGTGGGGCCGACAGATTTTACTGTCGGCCCCACCCGTTGCTATTGAGCGACTACCTGTTCTTCAGTGCGGACGCTTATAGGCCAGGACGTTTACCAATGGTGACGGAGACTTCCTGGGAGTGAGCGAAGAAGTCATTACCCTTGTCATCAACCACGATGAAGGCGGGGAAGTCTTCCACTTCAATCTTCCAGATGGCTTCCATTCCCAACTCGGGGTACTCAAGTAGTTCCACATGCTTGATGCAGTCCTGAGCGAGGCGAGCAGCAGGGCCGCCGATGGAGCCCAGGTAGAAACCTCCGTATTTCTTGCAGGCGTCCGTCACTGCCTGAGAACGGTTGCCCTTCGCTAGCATGACCATGGAACCGCCATGGGACTGGAAGAGGTCCACATAAGCATCCATACGGCCAGCAGTGGTGGGGCCGAAGGAACCAGACGGCATACCCTCAGGGGTCTTGGCGGGGCCGGCGTAGTAGACCGGGTGATCCTTGAAGTACTGGGGCAGATCCTCACCACTCTCCAGACGCTCGCGGAGCTTAGCGTGGGCGATATCGCGGGCCACGATCAAGGTTCCAGTAAGGGACAGGCGGGTCTTGACGGGGTACTTGGACAGTTCGGCGCGAATCTCATCCATGGGGCGGGTCAAGTCAATCTTGACGGCAGCGCCTTTGCCGGTGCCCGATACGCCATCGGTAGCCGCATCGAGTTCAGCGTTGAGATTTTCGGGGATAAAGCGTCCGGGATTAAATTCGAGCTGCTCAATGAACACGCCTTCAGGGGTGATCTTAGCTTTGCACTGGCGGTCTGCTGAGCAACTGACAGCAATAGCAACGGGCAGTGAAGCACCATGCCGGGGCAGACGTACTACGCGCACGTCGTGGCAGAAGTACTTGCCACCGAACTGTGCGCCAATACCGATTTTGCGGGTGAGATCCAGAACCTGCTCTTCGAGTTCCAGATCACGGAAGCCATGGCCGGTGATGTCACCGTGGGTAGGCAGTTCGTCCAGGTAGTGGGCGGATGCGTACTTGGCAGTTTTAAGAGCAAACTCAGCGCTAGTGCCGCCGATGACGATGGCCAGGTGGTAGGGAGGGCATGCTGCGGTGCCCAGGGAGCGGATCTTGCCTTCTAAGAAGGGCATCATTGAATCGGGATTCAAGATGGCTTTGGTTTCTTGGTACAGGTAGGACTTGTTGGCACTACCGCCGCCCTTGGCCATGAAGAGGAACTTGTAGGAATTCTCGTGGCCTTCAGCAGTATCGGCATAGAGTTCGATCTGTGCGGGGAGGTTACAGCCGGTGTTCTTCTCCTCGTACATGGTGATTGGAGCGTTCTGGCTGTAACGCAGGTTGAGTTCGGTGTAAGCGTCGTACACGCCCTTGCTCAGTGCGCGCTCGTCAGTGCCTTCGGTGAGCACGCGCTGGCCGCGCTTGCCCATAATGATGGCGGTGCCGGTGTCCTGGCACATGGGTAGCACACCCATGGAGGCAATTTCAGCGTTCTTCAGCAGGTCTAGGGCCACGAACTTGTCGTTATCACTAGCCTCGGGATCGTCGAGGATGTTACGAAGTTTTTGCAGGTGATCCGCACGCAGGAAGTGGGAAATATCGTGCATGGCGGTGGCGCTGAGTAACTCAAGTGCTTCGGGGGAAACCTGGAGGAAGGTCTTACCATCAGGGCCTTCCACGGTGCTGACACCCTCCGTGGTCAGGAGACGGTATTCAGTGGGATCCTCTCCGATGGGCAGGAGATCTTCGTAGAAAAAGTCAGCCATGAGGTGTCCTTACGGTGTCGACAGTGTGGCGAGCGCTGGGCATACGAATGCACAGCACCAGCAAAGATGAGACCAGCCTACGGCGAGGAGGCGAAGGAGTTGAGGGGGCGGCGTCGAAGGAGAATGAGCAAAGGTGAGAATGGCGCGATGACGGGAGAAAATAGGGGAGGCAGGTGCAGGTGAGAGAGGGGCGCAGGCGTGTGGATTTGAAGGTTTGCGAGGCGATTAAAGCCACATAGCCTTTGTGTTAAAGGTGACTCAGGACATTCCGGCGCCGATGCCCATGAGTACCACGCCCACGATAGCCACCACAATCCCCACCGCGGCAGCAAGAATTTCCTTGCTAGTGCGCGGCTCGCGCAGAATGATGATGGCGCCGGTGGTGGCCACCACGAAGCCCAACTGGGAGAGTGAAAACCCGGTAGCAACGCCAAGTGAGCCAGCGGAGATCAGCATGACTACGTTACCTATAGCCCACACCATGCCGGCCATGAAGACCTGCCAACTATGTTTGCCTACGAGAGGTTCTTCTTTAGGGAGCAGCAGGGCAAAACCTGCGGCACCGATGAGCAGGCCAATCCCCATCGGGCCCACTGCGTCAGCGGCGGAGACTTCTGCTAGCCGCAGTAGCGAGGGGTAGAGGCCAAACATGAGCGCACTAGCTACGGTCCATGTAAAACCTTGGCGCATGGCGGCGTGAGTAGGGCGAGCGGTAATGACATCTGTGCCTGTAGTGGGAAGATTCATAGGCTCATCGGGGTCTAGCGCAGCGATGGCTGATTCTTGCCAACTGCACAAGGCTGCACCGCTCATGATAAGCACCAGGCCGCCAAGGCCTAGTAATAGTGCTGCTGTGCTGGACCATTCGTGAAACAGGGCAATACCGGCCAAAACATTGATGACCAACTGCAAGGCGGTGGTTAAGGGGATAGTGCGTGCCACGCCCCAGGATTTCAGGCCCACAACCAGCGCAAACTGGCCTCCCGCCCACAATAAGCCACTAATAACGCCGACGATGAGCGCAGTAGTTCCCCACGATGAGGCCACTACCGCTGTGGCTGCGAGAGAGCCAAGACCGGCGCCAACAAGAGTTGCGGTGTTCTGCCTGCGAGGTGAGGACGGAAACGCACCGAGCGTTAACGCCATAATGCCGAACAAGAGCGAGGGGATAAGGGCCACGAGAAGGGTCACCGGCACATCGTATCGGAGTGCATGAGGCAGATGCGTACATGCTTCTCGGTGAGTGAATCGGTATCTGTTGGGTGAGAATGGTACGACGTGCTATGGGGGGAGGTACGTATTTCCTATACCCTTGCGCCATGACGATTGTGGCGGCAGCAGACGGTTCAGCATTGGGAAACCCAGGCCCTGCAGGATGGGCTTGGTATGTCAGCGATGATTGCTGGGCGGCAGGAGGATGGGAAAAATCCACGAACAATCGTGGAGAACTTACCGCGGTTCTTGAACTGCTTATCACGACCGCTGAAGAAGGTCTGAGTGATGAACCGCTCCACATTCAGTGCGATTCGCAGTACGTCATCAATTCACTGACTAAGTGGCGTTTTGGGTGGAAGAAGCGCGGTTGGAAAAAGGCCGACGGCAAAACCGTCGAAAATGTGGACCTGATGAAGGCCCTCGACGAGGCAATGGCTGGCCGCAAGGTGGAGTTTGAGTGGGTGCGTGGGCACGTGGGCCACCCAATGAATGAAGCCGCCGACGATCACGCCCGCGCTGCTGCCACCGCCTACCAGCAGGGCACTGATGTGCCGTCCGGCCCCGGCTGGAGTGGGCAGAGTAATGCCGCTACAAAAAAGGCAGCCAGTGCGTCGTCTCCTGAGGACACTACTTCGGCAAAGAGCGTCAGTTCCTTATCATCCGATGCTGCTGGTGACGAATTTTCGGTGAGTAAGACCCTGCCCAGCGGGAGTGAACCTTTTGAGAGTGCGAGTTCTTCTGACGGTGGCGGCAGACAGGCGGAGGTTGATAGATCAGGACGTGAACAAGGTAAGCCGATACCCGACTCCAAGCACGGAAAAGACACCGATCCGGCAAAATCGGAGGCCAAGCCCACCGAAATCCGCCTGGTGCGCATGGACTCCAAGGGTCGCGACCGTGCTGAACTCATCGAGTTCCTCACTTCTTCGGACTTCCCCTTCCATTTGAGTGTTCACCCGTCCGTTCAAGAGGCTGAACACTGGATTAACGATGGCCGTTTCGATGGCCCAAGTGCAGCCTCATTCTGGATCGAGGAACGCCAGGCTGGTCGTGTTGGCGTGATTACCTTCGAGCAGATGGATCATGACTGGCCACTGTTGGCAATTCGCTTGTCATCATCGGCTCGGGGGCAGGGAATTGGTCAAGCGGCCTGCCGCATGGCTACCAAGCTCCTCTTTGACACGCACCCCGCTATCCACCGCTTCGAGGCTCAGACTCGCGCAGACAATCAGGCCATGCGTGCCACCTTGGAATCCCTGGGGTGGGAATGTGAAGGGGAATGTAAAAAAGCATGGCCCACCCTCAATGAGGATGGGACCATGCAATGGAGCCACAACAAGGCGATTTACGCGATTCTCCGTAAGAACTAATCGTCCTGTTGGTTTTGGCTACTCCTGAGAGGAATCGCTCTCGTTGCCAAGCGTGCCTGCTGTGTCATCACGGTGAGTTGCCATGAGGAAGGCGCCGAAGGCAAGCCCGCCCCACACAATGAGCAGGTAAACAATCATCATGAGTACTGCTGAGGTGGTCATGCTCGTGCTCCTACAGTGTCGAGAGATTCAGTGGTCAGGGCGTCGAGGTCAGCATCGGTGAGGACATCATCCCCATCGACGCCGTGGCGCGGGTTATCACACCCAGCGTCACTATCGCTGCATTGGGTGCAGCCGGGATGGGTCACGCCACCCAAGGCGAAGCCTTCGGGAGTCTTCATAGAGACGCCCTTATGCCAGGGGAGGAAGGTCAAGATCAAGGCTCCCACATAGATGACAGCGGTTAGACCCCAGCCGTAGACCCACAACTGCGGAGAGGTGTAACCCTCATAGGGTTCAGCCAGTAACTCGCGGATGTTGCCATAGAAGGTGATAGCCATGATCGCGGGGGTCAGGATACCCACGCAGAAGGGCCACCAGTAGGTGGTTTTGATGGTAGAGATTGCATCCAGATGACGCCCCAGGACGGGGATCATGCGGCATCCCCACCCCACACCTACAAGGGTGAGTACGCAAACCAAGATGATGCCGGTGACGTTGATGAACTTGTCCATGATGTCCAGCGTGGCCAAACCCGTGGTCACTGGCAGGAAAGCCAGAGAGAAGACTGCGGCGACGCTACCCACGAGAAGGACCGCACGGCGTCGGGATAGAGCGAATTTGTCCATACACGCTGAGATGGGGACCTCAATGATGGAGAACATGGAGGTGAAGCCGGCTAGGAAGAGGGAACCGAAGAACAAGACACCGAAGATCGGTCCTCCGGGCATGGTGGAGATGATCTTGGGGAAGGCGATAAAGGCTAGGCCAATACCGCTGCTGACCACGTTATCTACGCTTGCTCCTGTTTGAGAGGCCATGTATCCCAAAGCGGAGAACACGGCGATACCGGAGAGCACCTCGAAGGAAGAGTTGGCAAAGGCTACGGTCCATGCCGTAGTGGTGACGTCAGTGCGGCGTTTGAGGTAGGAGGCTTGGGTGAGCATGATGCCAAAGCCCACAGCCAGGGAGTAGAAGATTTGGCCGTAGCCTGCCATCCATACGGATGGGGCGGTTAGAGCGCTCCAGTCGGGAGTGAATAGGGCGTTGAGGCCTTCGCTGGCACCAGGGAGGGTAATGGCACGCAAAGTGATGGCCACGAACAGTAGTACCAAGGTAGGTACAGCGACTTTGGAGACTGCTCCCACGCCGTGCTCAACACCTAGACTCATCACGATAAGGAGGACAAGCCAGATAATGGCTAACACGATGGTGAGGCTGGGCAGGAATTCGCCGGTGTGGACGTGGGAGGTGTCTGCATGGAGGAAACTGGAACCGAAGAAGGTATCCGGGTCATCGCCCCAGGCGAGGTTCACCGAGTAGTAGGTGTAGAAAGCGGCCCAGGCTAGAACGGCCATGTAGTACACGGCGATAAAGAAAGTAATGAGGGTTTGGACCCACCCTAAGGATTCGGCCCAGCGGGCAACACGGGCGAAAGCTAGCGGGGGAGCGGCGCGGAAACGGTGACCCATGGCGTAGTCGAAGAAGAGCATGGCAACGCCACCGGTGACTAGAGCGATTACGTAAGGAATGAGGAAGGAACCGCCACCGTTTTGGTATGCAATGTAGGGGAAGCGCCAAATGTTACCCAGGCCAATGGCAGAGCCAATGGCGGCGGCAAGAAACATCGGTCGCGATGACCAGGTTTCGCGTGGCGCTGGGGATGAAGACATGAGTCGAGCCTTTCGGGCTGGTCTACGGGGTGTAGGCAGTGACGGGCATAAAAAAACCCTCTCCCGATTTCTTCGGGTGGAGGGCGGGTGCGCGGGCTTGAATGCTTGCGAGTGGCTGGTTCAGAGACCTGCGCACCCGCTAATAATCAGTCCGTCTTGTAATGTCATAGTGCAATAGTACGCACAGAGGCTTGTGTGTTGGCAAATCGAGGAAGCATGAAGCGTGTCATGTTGTCATATGAAAACGGTGGGGCAGGAACCGCAGCGGTTCCTGCCCCACCGAAGTAACTGCTCACGCTAAAAGGACGGGCCTGACGTGTGAGCGCGTGTGTTTGTGATCCAACCTCAGATGAGGGTCATGGCTTGACGGGCGATAGCCAATTCTTCGTTGGTGGGGTAGACCATGACAGTGACAGAGGAATCAGGAGTGGAGATGATGCGGGACTCGCTGGAGCGAATAGCGTTCTTTTCCAGGTCGATCTTCACTCCCATGAATGCCAAGCGTTCGCACAAGGCTGCACGAACATCAGAGTCATTCTCTCCTACACCAGCGGTGAAGGTCAGGGCATCCAGACCGCCCATGACAGCGGTGTAAGCACCGACGTACTTCACTAGGCGGTGGATGTAAACGTTAAAGGAATCGATGGCGTTTTGGTCGCCTTCGTTAATGAGGCGGCGAACTTCGCGCATGTCGCTTTCGCCGGTCATCCCCTTCATACCAGATTCGCGGTTGAAGAGGTGATCAATCTCGTCAATGGTCATTTTGCCTACACGCACGAGGTGGAAGACGGCTGCGGGGTCAATATCGCCGGTGCGCCCGCCCATGACCAGGCCCTCAAGGGGAGTCAACCCCATGGAGGTGTCCACGGCATGGCCGTTGACTACTGCGGAGGCAGAGGCACCGTTACCCAGGTGCAAGACGATCTGCTTGAGGTCATCGCGGCCGAGCTTTTCAGCAACAGCTGCGGAGACGAACTGGTGGCTGGTGCCGTGTGCGCCGTAGCGGCGGATGGAGTACTTGTCAGCAACTTCGCGGTTGAGAGCGTAGCGTGCTGCTTCTTCAGGGAGATCCTGGAAGAAGGCAGTGTCGAAAACAGCGACGTGAGGAACGTCAGCTAGGAGTTTGCGGCCAACCTCGATGCCCTTGAGGTGAGCAGGATTATGGAGGGGGCCCAGGGGAACGAGCTGCTCGATGCGCTCAACAACCTCATCGGTGATGAGGGCGGGGCCGGAGAAGTAGCGTCCGCCCTGAACCACGCGGTGGCCAACGGCCACAATGTTGGCATCTTCAAGGCGGGGGCCTTCTTCATCGAATAAACGGAGAACTTCGGCCAAGCCAAATCCGTGGTCGGGAACGGGCTCATCAATTTCGATTTTGCGGCCATCAACCTTGTGGGTGATGGAGCCGGTCGTGTCACCGATGCGCTCGACGATGCCGGAAGCCAAGGAATCGCCGGAATCGGGGTCAACAAGCTGGTACTTGATGGAGGAAGAACCAGAGTTAATAACAAGAACAGTGCGCTCAGCCACGCGTTGCCTTTCCTTTGGGTGCTCGACAGTGCATTGGTCATGCGGTAGAACGAGCGGGTTTGTGGTGGAGGGTGAAAGTGGTGACACTGCCGGCCAAACGACGAATGAAGTCGCCTAGCCGGCAGTGAAGAAGTATCAGCCCTGAGTCTGGACTGCGGTGATGGCGACAGTGTTGATGATGTCCTCAACTAATGCGCCACGGGACAAGTCGTTGACGGGCTTATTCAGTCCCTGGAGAATCGGGCCAACGGCGATGGCGCCACTGGAGCGCTGCACGGCCTTGTAACCAATGTTGCCTGCGGACAGGTCAGGGAAGATAAACACGGTTGCGCGTCCAGCAACGTCCGAACCGGGGGCCTTCTGTGCAGCCACGGAGGGATCCACCGCAGCGTCGTACTGAATGGGACCTTCCACAGCGAGTTCAGGAGCCTTCTGACGAACCAGTTCAGTAGCGGTACGTACCTTGTCTACGTCAGCGCCCTTACCGGAAGTACCGGTAGAGAAGGACAGCATGGCCACGCGGGGATCCACGCCGAACTGGCGAGCAGTTTCGGCGGAGGAAATGGCGATATCGGCTAGTTCCTCAGCGGTAGGCTCAGGGTTTACAGCGCAGTCACCATAGACCAGGACGCGATCTTCCAGCAGCATGAGGAAGACGGAGGAGACGATGGAGGTGCCAGGCTTGGTCTTGATGATCTGGAAAGAAGGAACAATAGTGTGAGCGGTGGTGTGTGCAGCGCCGGAGACCATGCCATCGGCATCACCCATGTGGACCATCATGGTACCGAAGTAAGAGACGTCCTGAACCTTCTCACGTGCTTCTTCAAGGGTCACGCCCTTCTTGGCGCGCAGGCGAGCGAACTCTTCGGCGTACTTCGGGAGCAGTTCCGCATCGTTAGTGGCGACGACGCGAGCATCGGAGATGTCCAGGCCGAGTTCTGCTGCACGTGCGCGCACAGTAGCCTCATCGCCAAGAAGAACCAGATGAGCAACCTCATGACGCAGGATGGCGTCAGCAGCGCGCAGAACGCGGTCATCGTCGGGTTCGGGAAGAACGATGGTCTTACGGTTCGAACGGGCACGGTCCATGAGTTCCGCCTGGAACATCAACGGGGTGACTACATCGGAAGGCTCAACTTCGAGAGCACCTAGGAGTGCTTCGAGATCAGCCTCCTTTTCGAAGGTAGTAATAGCCACGTCAATCTTGCGTTCAGAGGCGTTAGCCAGATTGCCCTTGAGAGCGCTGGTGATGGAAGCTGCTTCGAAGGTATCCAAGTCGGTGGTCATGATGGGCATGGATTGGCCAAGACCAGTGATGAGACGCTTGGTGTGTTCAGGAATAGTAAATCCACCGTTCAGTACCAAACCAGCCAGGTTGGGGAAAGAAGTGGATGCCTGAGCGGCAGCTAAGGCTACGATCACAGCGGAGCGGTCAGCGGGAACGATAACAACTTGACCATCAGCCAAACGCTCTAGGACATGGGAGACGTCCATAGCGCCCACGAGCATGCTTTCTGCTTCGCGTTCGAGTAATGCTTCATCTCCAGCAAAAAGGGTGGCATGGAGAGCGCGGGCAACTTCGCCAACGCAAGGGGCTGACAGCAGGGGAACTTCTGGCAGCGTGGTAGCGGAGATCCCGTCAATCTCAGAGAGTGAGGTGGTGACTTCAGTGCGCAGTTCCTCAGGGCAGCGATTAGCGACCACGGCCACGGTACGTGCGTGGTATTCGGCGATTTCACTCATGGAAACCTCAACGCTGGAACGTAGGTCAGCCACAGACACGTTGGAGGCGTTCATGACCAGCATGACTGGAACACCGAGGTTGGCGGCCACGCGGGCATTAAGTGCAAGTTCGGGGGAGCCAGCTACGTCGTCGTAATCAGAGCCGTCGATGATAACCACATCATGTTCTTTGGCCACTGCACGGTAGGAATCGACAATGTGAGCGAGGCTGTCTTCAGGATTGGCGTGGTACTCATCCCAGGTCACACCTACGCATTCATCGGCGCTGAGTGGAGAACCGGAGCGGGCTAGCAGGGTGGTAAGGAAGGGATCAGCGGAGCGGTTG
Organism: Actinomyces vulturis; assembly: GCF_001687305.1. GTDB lineage: Bacteria > Actinomycetota > Actinomycetes > Actinomycetales > Actinomycetaceae > Actinomyces > Actinomyces vulturis. The sequence goes on along the minus strand of NZ_KV700385.1, from coordinate 213,241 downwards.
GAGACGAACGGGCGGAACACACCCACCTTGGCAACGACCTTAGTCAGTGAGGAGACTAGGCCCAGTGCGACGGTTGATTTGCCCGTCCCTGCGTTGGGTGAGGCAATGTAAATACTGCGCGTCACGATGTTTCCCTTCTGGATGAGTCCAGGTAGTCATGTGTGGTGGGGCGGCAGATAGTGAAGCGTCCCTTATGTCCTAGTTTGCCCTGTTTCGCTTCTGATATGCGCGATGAGGGTGTGTCAATCCTTACAACTGCGCCATTGCGGCGGTTTTTTATGACCTGATGAGACGAACCTCGCCCTGACTGCCGTGTTCTATTTCGTCTTGTCAAACGAAACTCAAGTTTCGCGACTCCGAATATGTCGGGTTATTAGAGGCGATGGAAGAAAGGTGTGAAGTGGTTCGGTAGCGCGTAGAAGTATGGCGGGTAGTTACCCAGGGCAGCAGAAAACAGATTGATTAGTAAGTTAGCTCACTAGGAAAGAGATCGAAACTAATGGCTTGGAGCGGCAGAAGATGAGCGTACGATCAATTCCGGAGTTAAAACGGACTGCGTGTGATCGTCGCTGCTTCGCGCTACACGAAGAATTGAGTCCATGGCGCTCGCGGTAATCGCATCGACATTCTGGCGTACGGTGGTCAGGCCAAGGGATGCGGCGGTAGGCCATGGGCCAGAACCCGCATCATCGAATCCAGTTAATGAGACGTCATGCGGCACATGGATACCGGCTTGGCTCAGGACATGCATCATGCCCAGGGCAAGTGAATCATTGGCACACATGACTGCTGTGGGTTGAGAAGCCTTATCGAGAGCAACGAATTCCAGACCTGCGGCCACGCCGTGCGCTTCTTCGTATCCGTCTACCAGGAATTCTCGAATTTGCATGCCCAGGGCGTGTGCTCGCTCGATGGCGGTATTGGCGCGGATATCGCCACTGGTTCGTCCAGTGACACGCATGACCGCCACATCTCGGTGTCCCAAAGTGTAAAGATGGTCGACCATGAGAGTGATGCCCGCGGCGTCGTCAGTGTGCGCGGCAGAGACTCGTCCCTCTAATCCTGGTGGACAGTATGCACCCACAAAAGCAGTAGGGGTTGAATCGAGTAACGGAAGCACACCAATATCGGGCGTGATTGAAGAGATCACTAACGTGGCTAAGCAGCGTGAATCATGCAGTGTTGATAGTGCTTTAGAAAGTGGTACTGACTGGCCTGTCATCGTGAGCACTACATCTAGTCCGCGTTCTACGGCAGCGGTGTGGGCGGCGTCGAGAAGGCGTGCAGTGAAGGGGTCGTGTCCTTCGAATGTCACCCCGAGTACACGGGACGTGCTTTCTCGAAGACGCCGCGCGTTTACATCCAGTGTGTAGCCCAACTCTTGTGCTGCCTGCATGACGCGCTCGCGGTTGGTGGGGGAGGCGCCGGGTTGACCCCGCATGACGATTGAGACTAAGGCTCGGGAAACGCCTGCGCGCTGGGCCACATCTTTCATGGTGGGGCGTGTGTGGCGGGTGGTGCGAGGCATGAGTCTCAATTCTTGTTTGGGGCGGCGATTGTTCACGTAGACAAGCGTTATGCGCTATTGTCTAGAACGATCTAAGTCTAGATCGATCTTAGTCCAATGCCAATGCACCACACTGCGTAACGAAAGGCACCTATGGTCAACTCTCACGCATTGCTTCACGCAGAGCATGTGAGTAAAGCCTTCCCCGGCGTCCAAGCACTCGACGACGTGAGTTTTACCCTCCAACCCGGCCAAGTCCACGCGCTAGTCGGGGAAAACGGTGCAGGCAAATCCACTCTCATGAAGATTATCGGCGGTATCTACCATGCCGATTCCGGCCACATCGTCATGGACGGTACTGAGATCAGTCCCCAAACTCCAGGCCAAGCCCACGCCCACGGAATCGCCGTCATCCACCAGGAACTCTCCCTGGCTCCGCATCTTTCTATTGAGCAGAACATCTGTTTGGGCCGCGAACCACGCAAAAGCGGCCCCTTGACTTCTGTTCTCCCTCACGCCACGCGCCTTATTGATCGTGCAGCCATGCGCGAACGCGCCATCCAAGCCCTCGACCAACTCGGCCTCAAACTTGATCCCTCAACCCCGGTGGGACACCTGAGCGTCGCCGCTCAGCAAATGGTGGAAATTGCCCGCTCACTCAGCATGGGTGCACGTATCCTCATCATGGACGAACCCACCGCAGCTCTTACTGGATCCGAAGTCGAACGACTCTTCGGTGTTATCAACAATTTTGTTAGCCCCACCACCGGCGTCATCTACATCTCTCATCGCATGGAAGAGATAAAAAGGATGTGCCAAGCCATCACCGTGATGCGTGACGGCAAAACCGTCGCTACCTTTGACCACACCCCACCCACCGCCGACATCATCGCCGCTATGGTGGGCCGCCACGTGGACACAACCAAAGGCCCCAGTACCAAAGTCCTCGGTGACGTGCGCCTGAGCATTTCCCATCTGCAAGCTCCCGGAGTGCGTGACGCATCACTGGACGTGCGTGGGGGAGAAATCGTTGGCCTGGCAGGACTGATGGGGGCCGGACGTACCGAAGTGGCCCGTGCCGTGGTGGGTGCCGATCCCATGACCAGCGGCACTATTACCTTGCATGGCAAAGAGGTCCGTATCCCTACTCCAGCACACGCTGCCGCCCAGGGAATCGGCTATCTTACCGAAGATCGTAAAGTGTTCGGCCTGCTGTTGGATAAAGATGTTACTGAGAACATCGCCTTGGCCAGTTACAAGACATGGTCCAAAGCAGGATTCATCAATGATTCCAATGCACGTGAGGTAGCAGTTAAGTACGTTTCCTCGCTGCGCATCAAAACACCAAGCGTCGATGAAACCGTTGCTAACCTCTCTGGGGGTAACCAGCAGAAAGTTGCCTTGGCTCGCTGGTTGGTCCGTGACTGCGATGTACTTATCGTCGATGAACCTACCCGCGGCATTGACGTGGGCGCTAAAGACGAGATCTATACCCTCCTGGAATCATTGGCAGCCCAAGGCAAAGCCATTGTCATCATTTCCTCAGAAATCCCTGAACTCCAACGCCTCGCAGATCGCATCGTGGTGATGTGCGAAGGGCGAACAACCGGTGAACTTTCCCATGGGCAAGCCACCGGCGAAGCCATCATGGAACTTGCCACCCAGTTCGACCACCCTGACACCCCCCTGGCCCCCTCCGAGGCATCCATGACACGAACCTCAGATCACGTAGCAACCACAACGGAGAAGTCACGTCCATGAGCAGCATCATGACCTTCATTACCCGCAACCGAGCTCAAGCGCTCATTGTGGCCACTCTTGCTCTGACCTGGCTCGCGTTTTTCATTGCCAGCCCTTACTTTCTTACCGTTGCAAACATCTCTGCACTCTTGCTTGATGCCAGCGTTTATATCCTCATCGCCCTGGGATTAACCTTTGTTATCGCTACCGGCGGCATTGACCTCACCCCCGGTTTCGGCCTGGCTTTCACCGGTGTGGTCACCGCACTGGTAATGACCAGCATCGGTGGAACTGTAGGCATTGCGGTAGGCGTGATTGCAGGAATCCTCGCCGGCGGCTTGTTAGGCCTGTGTAACGGCATTCTCGTGGCTGACTTGCGGATGCAGCCCATGATCGCCACCTTGGCCATGATGCTCGTGGCATGGGGCTGTGCACTGGTTCTTACCGGCACGTCAGCCATCCCACTCAACGGATTCGCTGCTTTCTTGAAAGTAGGCAATGGCAAAACTGCAGGTATTACCAACGCCATTTGGCCTGTCATTATTGCTGTGCTTATTGCCTGGGTTCTTCTCAATAAAACCCTTATTGGCCGTTACGCACTAGCCATAGGATCCAATGAAGAAGCTACTCGTCTGGCGGGCGTCAATGTACGCACATGGAAACGTCGCGTTTACATCCTGGCAGGCATGTTTACCGGCATGGCTGGTGTGGTGATGGCCTCCAAACTTGCCTCCGGTAAACCTGATGTGGGCCAGTCCTACGAGATGTACGCCATCGCCGCTGCTGTGCTCGGTGGTGCTTCGCTGACCGGTGGACGCGCTAGCGTCATCGGATCTGTGGTGGGGGCCATTCTTATTGCCACCATTCGTAATGGAGCAGTGCTCCTGGGCGTGCCTGACGAATGGCAAAAGATCTTGCTGGGCGCCGTGGTGCTCGCAGCTGTATACCTCGATGTTCGCCGCTCTAAGAGCAAGAAAATCTAAGCGCAGGAGTATTGATTCACCATCTGTTTGTACGTGCAGACCACTGTAAGCCGCTCGCGCAAGCCTCGGGAACTGCCTTCCCTTCGAGTTGCTGACAGCCACCCCTGAGTGAGACAGGCCCTGATGAATTGCTAGCAATGCCGCAATCGACGCCGCAGGTCACTCCCACAATTTCATATCGCCTACTTCTCCACCTGACCGCTTCGTTCGCTGATGAACACGGTCACTGACGAAAAGGACACCAATGAAACGCCGCACGATGCTCACCGCACTTGCCTTAACCCCTGTGCTTGCTAGCGCAGCATGTGGCCGCGGAGGTAAAGAGAACTCAGCTAACGCGAGCACCATCGCCGTGATCGCGAAGGGAGCCTCCTCGCCTTTCTGGAACGCCACTAAGGAAGGTGCCATGAAGGCTGGTAAAGAACTCGGAATCGAAGTGACCTTTAACGGTCCCGATAGTGAATCCGACGTTGCCCGCCAGATCGACCAACTTAACCAGGTCTTTGTCAAGCACCCCACTGCACTCGTTTTCGCAGCCCTCGACGCAGAAAGTGAAGCCGCAGCACTTCAACAGTTCGCTGATGCTTCCATTCCTGTGGTTGCCTTCGACTCCGGCGTTCCCGGTTCTTCTATCCCCGTCTCAACGGTGGCCACGGATAATGTGGCAGCCAGTGCCGATGCAGCCAAGCACATGAGTGACCTGCTCGGCGGACAGGGCGAAGTGGCCATTGTCTGCAACTCTCAGACATCACTGTCTGGTCAACAGCGTGAACAGGGTTTCAAAGATTACCTGGCAGAAAACGCGCCAGGCATCACCGTGGTAGACGTGCAGTACAACAACTCCGACCAGGCTGTGGCTGAGCAGCAGGCCTCCGCCATGCTTCAAGCTCACCCTAACCTTGCCGGCATGTACGCTACCGATGATGACGGCGCCGTGGCAGCAGCACAGGTAGTGAAGCGTGCCGGTGCGAACGTCACCGTGGTGGGTTTCGACTCTGGCAAGTACCAGATGGATCTCATTCGCGAAGGAGCCATTGCCGGTTCAGTCACCCAAAATCCCTTCAAGATGGGCTACACCGCGGTGATGACCGCATGGGACGCAGCCCAGGGCAAGGAAGTAGAAAAAACCGTTGACTCCGGCTTTGCATGGTATGACAAAGACAATATCGACACTCCTGAAATCCAGGAAGCCGTCTACGACTGATCCACTCCCGTTGCTTGCTTGCTGCACGTCAGTGGTGCTCAATGGGTGAGGGAAGGGCATAACAAGCCATTCCCACCTGCTTAATCCATGCCGTTTGCGCCGCCATGATGAGGTAAACGGCTCGCATATCGGACTGACTTGAGGGGCTGGGATGTGGCCAGGTGCGCACATCCCAGCCCCTCGGCGTCGTCGAAGAGCCGGTAGGGTAGAGACGTGACCAGTAACTCCACAGCCCCGCGCACCGAACACCCCGTCCTGGTGGTCGATTTCGGTGCCCAGTACGCCCAACTCATCGCACGTCGCGTGCGTGAAGCGCGCGTGTACTCTGAAATCGTTCCTCACACCATGAGCGTGCAGGCCATGCTGGACAAGCAGCCCGCCGCCATCATCCTCTCCGGTGGCCCTTCTTCGGTCTATGCCGATGGTGCACCTTCCATTGATCCTGCCATTTTCGAATCCGGTGTGCCTGTCTTAGGCATCTGCTACGGCTTCCAGACCATGGCACACGCCCTGGGCGGATCCGTGGGTAAGACCGGCACCCGCGAGTACGGCCACACCCCGGCCACCGTCGCCTCCGACTCCTGCCTCTTCTCCGGCACCCCTGTGGAACAGGCCGTGTGGATGAGCCACGGTGACGCAGTCCAGGCCGCACCCGAAGGCTTTGCCGTCACCGCATCCACCTCCCAGACTCCCGTCGCCGCATTCGAAGACCGCGAGCGCAAACTCTTCGGTCTACAGTGGCACCCCGAGGTGCTTCACTCCGAGCACGGCCAGCGCGCCCTGGAAAACTTCCTCTACGAAGGCGCAGGCCTGGCCGGTGATTGGACCCCCGGCAACATCATCGACGAACAGGTCGCCAAGATCCGCGAAACCGTGGGCGATGCTCATGTCATTTGTGGTCTGTCCGGCGGCGTGGATTCCTCCGTGGCGGCGGCACTTGTTCACAAAGCCATTGGTGATCAACTCACCTGCATTTTCGTGGATCATGGCCTGCTGCGTGCAGGCGAGCGTGAACAGGTGGAGACTGATTACGCCCAGGGCATGGGCATTCGCGTCATTACCGTGGATGAAAGTAAGCGCTTCCTCGACGCACTGGCTGGCGTGACTGAGCCCGAAGCCAAGCGCAAGATCATTGGTCGAGAATTCATTCGTTCCTTCGAAGCAGCACAGCGCGCTGTGATCGAGCAGGTCGGTGCTGAAGGTGGAGAAATTAAGTTCCTCGTCCAGGGAACCCTCTACCCCGACGTTGTTGAGTCCGGCGGCGGCGAAGGAGCAGCCAACATCAAGAGCCACCACAATGTGGGCGGCCTACCTGATGACTTGAACTTCGCCCTCATCGAGCCCCTGCGTGAACTGTTTAAGGATGAGGTTCGCGAAATCGGACGCCAACTGGGCGTTCCTGAAAAGATCGTGGCCCGCCAGCCCTTCCCCGGTCCCGGCTTGGGTATCCGCGTCATCGGTGAAGTCACCGCACACAACCTTGAGATTCTGCGCGCTGCAGATCTCATCGCTCGTGAAGAACTCACCAATGCTGGCTTGGATGAAGAAATCTGGCAGTGCCCCGTGGTTCTCCTCGCTGATGTGCGCAGCGTGGGTGTACAAGGTGATGGCCGCACCTACGGTCACCCCATCGTGCTTCGCCCCGTCTCCAGTGAAGACGCTATGACCGCTGACTGGACCCGCCTCCCTTACGACGTGCTCGCACGCATCTCCACTCGCATCACTAACTCCGTCCCCGAGGTCAACCGCGTGGTGCTGGACTGCACCTCCAAGCCTCCGGGCACCATCGAGTGGGAATAAAACCTGAGCGTTGTGCCGTCATCACTTGATGGTGATTACGGTGAGCGTTTGAAGGGGTACCGTCTGGGAAACTAGCCGGTACCCCTTTTTTCCTATCTCATGTTCTTGCTGTAAACCCTCTGTAATGGGCTAAAACACTGCTGGCGTGGTAAGACTAAAGAGTTTGATTGACGCTTCGGAAAGGAGGGGGACTGTGAGCGAGAGCTCGAATACCCCCATGGAAATTACCCTCGACTACTCCAAGCAGCAGGCTCAGGCCTTCCGCGACGATCCAGTTGCACGCCTCATGCAGAACGCTGTGACCGCAGCCAGCGTCGACTCTATTAGTCTTAACCGTGAGATTGTTACTACCACTGATGATGTGGTCAGTGATCGCCTGGACACCTGGAGCGTCCAGGACCAGAAGAAGTCCGGCAGGTGCTGGGCTTTCTCCGGCATCAATGTGTTACGTGCAGGCGTGATGGCTAAGCACAACCTGGAGAACTTCTCCTTCTCCCAGAACTACATCTTCTTCTACGACAAGATCGAAAAAGCCAACCACTTCCTTGCCGCCATCCGGCGCTTTGAAAGCGACGACCTGGACACCGAGCGCATGCGCGATATGTTCTCTAACCCCTGCCCTGATGGTGGATACTGGGGGATTTTCGCCAACCTCGTGAGTAAATATGGCCTAGTTCCTCAGGACGCCATGCCTGACACGGATTCAGCCACCAACTCTCAGCAACTCAACCGTGCTCTCAACACTTGCCTCCGCCGCGCAGGCCTGGCTATCCATGCTGCTTCCAGCGAGGAAGAGAAGCAGGAAATCCACGAAAAGGCCATGGCTGACGTGTGGCGCATTGCTGCGATCCACCTAGGCACCCCGCCCGAGCGGGTGCACGTCCACTGGCGCACCAAGGATAAGAAGTACGAAGACCTGGGCATGATGACGCCGATGGAATGCTACGAGCGTCTGTGTGAGCGCCGCGTGGAAGATTTCGTTGCCCTCAAGCACGATCCGCGCCCCGAGCACCCTGAAAACTGCACGTACTTGGTTGAAGAGTCCAACTACGTTGAGGGCCGCGAAGGCATGGTCCACCTCTCCGTGGCACTGGAGGACCTGAAGAACTACACGATGACCGCCCTGCGCAAGGAGGTCCCCGTGTGGTTCGGCTGCGACGTGGCCAAGCAGCGTGACAACGACCTAGGCATCTGGGACGCACAGTTGCACGACTACAACAGCGTCTACGGCGTCAGCCTCGATATGAGCAAACTCGAGCGCGTCCGTGCCCGCGAAACCACCGTCAGTCACGCCATGACCTTTACCGGCGTGGATATTCACGACGATGTTCCCCGCCGCTGGCGCGTGGAGAACTCATGGGGTGGAGAAGTCGGTAAGAAGGGCTTCTACACCATGAACGATTCCTGGTTCGACGAGTACGTTTTCGAGGTCATCATTCCTCGTGATCTGCTAAGCAAGGACCACAAGAAGGCTCTGGAAACCGAACCTCGCTTGCTGCCCATGTGGGACGCACTGGTCTGAGGTTCATCACTGATCTTCATACGTGGGGGGCTGGGCGCCTAACGGCGCCCAGCCCCCCACATCATCTGCTGTGACGTTTACTTCTGGGATTTCTTTCCCGTTGGCACAACCGCACTGATGACTAGCACAGCGCCAAGGCACAGTAGGCAAATGCTCACTTGCATAAGGCCTCCTGCTGTCACGCCCACGCCCATGAGCACCATGAGCGCTCCAGTGACCACGCACAGTAGAGCGAGTGCCAGGGTGGTGCGACGCATCGGGAACTGAGGTTCCTCGGCGTCTGCCGTGTTCTGGGCACTCCACACGGTGGGAGCGGTGCCCGTTGTGGGAACGGGAGCACCTTGTCCACCGAACTCGTTCGTGTCGTTGGTGAGGGGCTGGTTGACTCCAACGAAGTTTTCGCTGATGGTGCCTTGGTCACCGATCACCTCAGTGTCGTGAGTGTTCTCGCGGCCGTCCATTGCTAACTCCTGGGTTTCATTCGAGCTAGAAGAATTCATGAAATCGTTGATGCTCATGATCAGTTTCCGTTCTCACTGCTAGGAGTGCTCTGGTCTCCAGGTGCCTGTTGCCCGCTGGAAGCAGGGGCGGGAGTTACCTGCTGGCCGGGAGTAGCCGGCGCATCAGGGGTGCTTGGCTGAGCGGGTTCGCTATAGCCAGGTGCCCCAGGAACTGAGTTGTAACCCTCAGGCATGTAGGTGGCGATACCCTTAGTTAGGTCATTGTGTTTGGCGACCTCAGCGGCGCACGTGTCATATTCGGCTTTTTCTCCCGGGGTCATTTCGAGAATTTCTGAGTACTCCTCGTAGGGTTCCACGAGATTACCCTTGACCACGCTGGCACATGCGGCGGCCTGCTCGTCAGTGATGACCGCATGGGTCATGCCTTGTGGTAACTGGGGGCTGTCCACCGTGTCGTGACCTTCAATACGCCAGTTGTAGAGCACCCATACGTCATCTGTTTGGCGGCCGCTCCATATAGTGATCCCATCATTGGCATTGATATTGACTACACCCGCAGTCATGGTGACGTTGATGGTGAGGTCAGTGGTAGCCCCAGCGGAGGGGGAAGCAAGGGTGAACTGGTGCAGGCCCGCCATGTTGGTTCGCCGAATATGGGTGAAGTGCATGTCGCCGTTAGGTAGATACGTGCCTGACTCGTCGCTCGACGGGTCAGAGGTGTAGTAGCCATCGTCGGACAGGAAGTCCACGCCTTGCCACTTCTCATTGCTCAAGAGGCGCAGTTCGCCGAGCTGCTGGGTGACATTGATACGCACGGATTGATCAGAGCGGGTATGGATGGTCAGTGCCCCCGCTACCACGCTGACGTTCATGGTCACGGGCATGGAGGTATCAAGGTCGCTAGCTTCTATATGCAAATCTCCGACGCCAAATTCATAATTCCCGTTAAACGCATTAACCTGCTGGGTCCCGTAAGTCAGCGGAGCAGTCCACACCTTTGCGGGAACCACTGCGGCTCCCAGCATGGTGGGGATTGCACACAACAAGGTAAAGACGGCCAGGCCGCTCATCCAACTGCCGCGACGATGTTGGAGCGCAGCAATGAGCAAAGGAATACCCACGGCCAGAGTGATACCGCCGAAGATGATGGGAATGGTGCCCAGGGTGCTCAGGCCGCCGGTAATCGCTACGGATCCCAGAGCAATGCCTATGAACAGCAAGCCCAGCATGAGCAGCCACAGGCGGCCCGAAGGAGCCTTCGCCTGAACCTTCGCCGCCGGAGCAGGTGTTAAGGGGTAGGGCTGCTGAGTGTAAGGCTGGTAAGGCTGAGGTACGCCACCGTTGTAGGGAGCCCCGAAGGCGGCGGAAGACTGACTCGTCGCACCTAAGTAAGGATCCGACGCAGAGGGCGCCGAAGCACCCTGAACTGAGGAAGTATAGGGAGCGAAGTACGCCGGCATATCCTTATCTGAGGTGGGGGAGCAGCTGCCGTCAACGCCATCTGAGGTATCAGAGAAACCATCAGACTCATCGTTGTCACCCTCACCGTTTTCACGGCCGTCACCAGAGGCGGAGATTTTATTGAATTCGCCCTCAGAAGGCTCGGTGGACTGTGACCAGTCAGTGACGTCCATGGACGGTGCAGGAATCGGAGCCTGAGCACCACCATTCATGGGCATTGTTGCGGTGGGAGGCACAGCGGAGCCAAAGGGCTGATTAGGCTGATAACCGTTATTTCCGCCCATCGGAGCACTACCTGGACCACCCGTGGGGGATGGCGGGTAGGGCATGGACGGGTGAGCATTCGGCGTCGGGCCTTGGCCAGAGGAACGGTGGGAACGAGAGCGGGAGATTAACCACGCCACTAAAGCGACAAAGGGGGCGATGGAGATGAGTAGGATCCACCAGTTAGTAGAGAAGTACGCACCGTCGTTGAGCACGAACACAGGGACGTGAATGTCATCGCTGGACATGCCCATCAGCACGCAGAACAGTGAACCGGCAAGGCCCGCACTCAAATCACCGGAAAGTAACTGCTGAACATGAATACGACCATCCTGACGCTCGGGCAAGAAAAGCCAGAGTAGGCCGTAGGCCAGCAGGAATCCTCCATTGATGAAGAAGATGATGACCAACGCTAGGCGAATAATGAGCGGATCAATTCCCCAGCGAGCGCCGAGCCCCTGGCACACGCCACCGATCCACCGGGGCTGACCACGGTAGATGTTGAGTGAGCGCACGGAGTTGAAGAAGGACTCGAGGTGAGGCTTCTTGTATGGCTGCTGGCCCGGGGCCCCCTGGTACTGGGTGCCCTGGTACGGGCCACCTTGGTAGCCGCCCTGATAGGGGCCACCGGCGTAATGACTGCCAGCGGAAGGGCCTCCCTGGTAGGGGCCGTAGCCCGCCTGACCAGCGGCGCCATGACCGCCGGACGGCTGGCCATGGGACCCCTGGGGGCCGGAGGAGTGGGGAGACTGAAAAGTGCTCATGGCATAACTGTGGCAAACATCGGGCCTCCTCCACCATCAGGTGACCCCCTGAAAAAACCCTGGTTCCCCCGGAGGGAGGCCAATTAGGCCCCGAAAATGCCCAATCTCCATGACAAGATGAAGCCATGTCCTCACTCACCGTGCAGCAGCGCACCGTCTTTTTGCGTCCGCCTCGCCACCCCGCCCCGACGCCCACCGCACCGGTCCCGGGCCGATGGTTCCTAGGTGTGTGCGCAGGACTGGCTGCTCACTTGGGAGTGCCCGCATGGATGATCCGCCTGCCCTTTGCCATTGCGTCGATTACCGGCCTGCCCATTCTCATCTACTTGCTGCTGTGGGTAGTGGTTCCTGCTGGTGACCCGGCGAACTTGCACGATCCGCGAACCCGCGCCGCCGTACAGCGACTGGTCCGCAACGGTGTGGGCGTGGACGCCATGTACATGCCGATTCTCTACTCCATGGGAGCAACCGACTTCGCCCGGTATGCCAATGGTTCCCACGGTTCGTCCGTGAACGGTGGCTATACCGCAGGCTCGAGGGTGGCGGGCGATTCGATTCCTCATCCCGCATCCTTGTCCTCTCCGTCCTCCTCACCCGCGGCCATGTACTCGGCTAGTGCCCCGTCTGCATCAGGGACAGATACCTATCCGCTGACCGCATCGTCCGCGCAGGTGGGCGCTTCTTCGGCGGGAACTCCCTCCTCTGCTTCAGCTGCCTCATCGGCACACACGACGCCGCCCACCCCAGTTACTGCGGGACCGTCACCGTTGCTGTCAGCATCACCCGCCTACTCAGCCACAACGGCACCCGGAGCCTTTACTGACCAACCCGGCTACGCGGCGTCGACCATGCAGCCCATGGAGGCGACAGGGTGGCGAGAGCGCCTTGCGCCCGCACTGACCACCCACCGTGGGCACACCACCATGGGAGCAGGCCTCATGGCTGGACTCGCCGTGATCGGTGTGGCGGTGATCGGCCTTGCCTCCTCATCGGGCCTCATCGACACCCCACCCATGGTGGTCCTTGCTGCTTTCTTCTTTGCAGGTCTGGCTATTGTGTGGTCTCAAGCCCAGGCGTTGGTCACGCCTGAGCGGGGCGTGAGTACGGTCCTCATGACCATTTTTGGCCTTATGCTGGTGCTGGGATCCATGGTGCTGTGGGGTGCCCGCGACGTTCCCCTGCGGGTGCTCGGCATTGCCACCCTGACCGGTCTGGCCTTCGTTCTGGCTGTGCTTATTGCCTTAGCCCCCCTGTGGATTCGCCTCATTCGCGATCTGTCTGACACACGTAGCGAGCAGGCACGCCAGCAGGTCCGTGCCGACATGGCCGCGCATCTCCATGACTCCGTTCTCCAGACCCTCAACCTCATCCGCAAAGACGCGAATAACCCTGAGCGCGTGGCCAGTTTGGCCCGTAGTCAGGAACGTGAACTGCGGGCCTGGCTCTACAGTGATCAGCCCGCCGCAGTGGAATCCGTGGCCCAAAACTTGCGCATGATGAGCGCCGAGGTAGAAGACCGCTACGGGGTGCCCATTGATGCCGTGGTGGTGGGGGACTGTGAACCTTGGGCCGGCATGGAAGTGCTCATGGGGGCCAGCCGTGAGGCCCTATCCAACGCAGTGCGCCACGGTAAACCGCCGGTCAGCCTCTACATCGAGTTGGGCCCGGACCTGTGTGAGGTGTTCGTGCGCGACCGCGGCGAAGGCTTTGATATGGACACCATTCCTGCCGATCGCCACGGTGTGCGCGATTCGATTGTGGGTCGCGTGGAGCGCCACGGCGGTTCAGTAGACATCCGCATGAAAGAATCAGGAACAGACATTCATATCGCCATGCCGGTGATACCCACCGCAGGCAGCCAGGCCTAACCTGAGGGGAAACGATGAGCGATACTCCCACACTGCGCATCATCGTGGTTGATGACCACGCACTCGTGCGATCCGGAGTGAAAAGTGAACTAGCCGCAGCTGCCCCTGACTGTGACATCGTGGCCGAAGCAAGCGATGTTGAGGGCGCTATCGCTGCCGTCCACTCCCTCAAGCCTGACGTGGTACTCCTCGACGTACACCTGCCTGGTGGCATGGGTGGGGGAGGAGCCGAAGTAGTGCGTTCCTGTCAGGACGTGTCTGAAACTCGTTTCCTTGCTCTGTCTATCTCTGACGCCGCAGAAGATGTGGTCAGCGTCATCCGTGCTGGTGCTCGCGGATACGTTACTAAAGCTATTTCACCCGAAGATCTTGCCGACGCCGTCCGCCGTGTTGCTGGAGGGGACGCTGCCTTTTCTCCCCGTCTGGCGGGATTCGTCCTTGATGCTTTCGGCGCAGGTACGCAGGTGAGCGTGGCTGATGATGAACTGGACCGCCTTTCTTCCCGTGAACGCGAAGTGATGCGTCTGATCGCCCGCGGCTATACCTATAAAGAGTGCGCCAGCGAACTGTTTATTTCCATTAAAACCGTGGAAACTCACGTCTCCTCAGTGCTGCGCAAACTTCAGTTGTCTAATCGCAACGAACTCACCCACTGGGCGGCAGCACGCCGCATTGTGTAGCAACTCGTCTGATAACTCCTGCAGCGCATATCGGGTGTGAAATTGTGGTGGCTGTTAGGCGCAGCATCGTCAATGAACTCGACGCATTGAGCATTGGTCCAGAATAAGGAGATGATGGTTTCGCATCCGTTGTGAGCACTGACCCGATTCATCAGGTGATCTTGGGCAGTCAAGTCATGATCGTGTGATGGTAGGTAGGAACTTAGTGTCCTGATGGGGAAGGGAGATGAGGAAATGAAACACGAGTGTGTCCCCTCTCTTTACATCTCTTCTATGACTCACAGGGGCTGACAGTATTGCGTGACGGGCCTGGCACTATGGATTTATCGCCAGAACATGGCAGGATTCAGGACGTGAGTGAATCATTGCCTCCCCCATCCGCCCCCACAGTGGCTCAAGCCGTTGAGCACGTGCGCGCCGGCGGACTTTTGGTGATGCCAACGGATACCGTCTACGGCATTGGCGCATCAGCCCGTGATGCTGAGGCTGTTGCTCGTGTCTTAGAAGCTAAAGGACGCGGCCGGCACATGCCGCCACCGGTACTTGTGTCACGCCCAGACGATGTGGACTTAATCGCCGCCGCCGTTCCGGCGGCGGCCCAAGCGCTCATGGAAGCCTTCTGGCCTGGAGCTCTCACCATTATTCTTGATGCTCATCCTTCCCTCACCTGGGATCTTGGTGAGACTGGTGGCACCATCGCAGTACGCATGCCTGATCACCCTATGGCACTGGAAATTCTCAAAGAAACCGGCCCTATGGCTGTGACCAGTGCCAACCTCACAGGCCAGCCCCCGGCTACCTCAAGCCAGGAAGCCCGTGACGCCTTCGGCGAGCGTGTGGGCATGAACCGCGATCAGATCATGGTCATGGAAGCTGAACCCACCCCGGGGCCTGTCCCCTCGACAATTGTCAATCTCTCTGGTGACCACGGACTTGGCAACGCGCTGACAATCCTGCGTCACGGCGTCATCTCCCCAGCAGAGTTGCATCAGGCGCTGGCCCACCTTGAGTCCTTTCCCGCATGCATGGTGGAGCGGCCATAAGTGAAGGTTTATCTCCTCATCCTGCTTATTGCAGCCGCCGTTACTTACGCTAGTGTGCCGGTGGTTCGTCACGTTGCTCTTGTGACCAACGCACTGACCCCCGTGCGTCAGCGCGACGTACACTCCATGCCTATTCCTCGTTTGGGTGGGGTGGCCATGTTTATTGGTTTTCTCACTGCGATTGCCGTAGCCTCTCAGGTTCCGTACCTCAGCGCTGTGGTAGCCGACGGCGGGGCCTGGGCTGTGGTGGCGGGCGCAGGTATGGTCTGTGCGCTGGGTGTAATTGATGACTTGTGGGATTTGGATTGGATGACCAAACTCGCCGGCCAAGTCCTAGCCGCAGGTTTTATGGCCTGGCAAGGTATCCAAATGATCACTTTCCCCTTAGGGGGCCTGACCATTGGTTCGTCTCGCCTGAGTCTGATCACGACGGTACTTGTAGTGGTGGCGGCAATTAATGCTGTGAACTTCGTCGATGGCCTAGACGGTTTGGCAGCAGGAATTATTGGCATCGGTGCGGTGGCATTCTTTGCCTATACCTACATGCTTACCCGTACCACCACGCCTGAAAGTTACGCCTCAGTAGCTGCCACCATCGTGGCTGCACTGATCGGTATTTGCTTGGGTTTCCTTCCCCATAACTTTAACCCTGCCACGATCTTTATGGGAGATTGCGGTTCGATGTTGCTGGGATTGGTCAGTGCCGCAGCTACGATTATTGTGACCGGCCAGATTGACCCCGCTGCCTTATACGGTTCTCGTGCATTGCCCGCCTATCTTCCTGTCCTCTTGCCATTGGCGATTTTGTTACTTCCGCTGACCGATATGACGATGGCTGTTATTCGCCGTACCAAGGCTGGAAAGTCGCCCTTCCATCCTGACCGTATGCATCTGCATCATCGACTTTTGGCTGCAGGACATTCTCACCGTCGGGCCGTGCTGGTGATGTACACCTGGACCGCTGTGGCTTCGTTCTCCTTAGCTGCAATGGCTTTCTTTACTCCTGGCCAGGTGGCAACGGGGACCTGTGTTGGTGTGGTGATTGCCGTTATTATTACCTGGGATCTCATGCCAGGTATGCGCGAAAACGTTGGTGCTCGCACGGAGGTATGTGCTCGTCATGTCAATGGCCAAAAGCGCTACAGCGACACGACAATGCAAAGGACGAACACGCGGCCAAACTCCTCATCGCTTCACCCCAGCATTGACCCCACTACGGAACACGAAGAATCGGTGGCCGCATTGACTCAGGTTGATGCGTTGCCTGCGCCAGGTGAAGAGCCTGAAGAACATCACATTCATGTCAATGAAGGTGAAGGACCTGGACAGTACAGCATCGATGATGGTGGCGGAGAAGAAGTTGACGGCCACGATGTTGACGTTATGGATAGTGAACAAGCCGAAGTTCATCGCATTGGCAGTGAAGGGGGAGAGTAATGTCTGAACGCTTCACTACTGTCTATCGCCGAGCTGCCAAACGTACCCTCACTGTGGGCCTCATTCTTCCCGTACTCATTACTGCGGGCTGCTTCGCTGCCACTAACGATTCCACAGTTCATACTGGGGCCATGGCTGCTGGGGGGCTGGTAGTCATTATGGCGATTATCAGTGCAGCGATGCTCTGGATTGACTGGTCTAAGCGTCCCCTGCTGGCGCAATCAGGCGTGCTTCTTAGTTTTGGTGCGAAAATTGTGGTGATGGTGGTAGGCATCTTGCTGATGGGCCCCATCAAGGATCAAATCTCCCCGCCCGTCTTTTTCCTTACTTTCGCCACGGGATTAATCGCCCTCTATGCTGCAGAAATTGTCACATTGGCCAGAGCAAAGACGATGGTCGTAGAAACCCAACCTCCCGATATGAGGTAGTGTTGGTACTTGTATGAGCGTGAGTACACGCGCACAGAGAAAAGTCTTCAAGGAGGTTTGGTGGTCACCGCAACAGCTTTGGCCCCGCGTCTTGGAATGCTCTTGGCAGCTTCCGCAGAGGCAGAAGGTTTTCACAAGCCCTCAATTGATGACTTCTTCCCTGGAGCGCTTGCCTTTTTAAACACTCCTCTCGAGATGAACCGCATCATGATGGTGCGCGTCATCATGACCCTTTTATTGGTCGTGATCTTCTCGATAGGGGCGTCTCGCGCACGCCTGGTTCCCGGGCGATTCCAAGGCGCACTGGAAATGATTCTTGACT
Organism: Actinomyces vulturis; assembly: GCF_001687305.1. Classification (GTDB taxonomy): domain Bacteria; phylum Actinomycetota; class Actinomycetes; order Actinomycetales; family Actinomycetaceae; genus Actinomyces; species Actinomyces vulturis. The sequence continues at coordinate 195,757 of NZ_KV700385.1, read as the reverse complement.
TTGTACGAGTCAATATCGCCGAAGAAATCATCGGTGAAAAGCGCGCTAAGCCGTACACCCCCATCTTGACCGTGATTTTCCTCGGAGTGCTCTTTATGAATATCTCCGGCGTGATCCCTGGTCTTCAGATCGCCGGAACATCCTTGGTAGGTATGCCCATTGTTTTTGCCGTGGTCTCCTACATCGTGTTCTTCGCAGCAGGTCTAAAAGCACACCACGGTGCTGGAGGCTTCTTTAAGAGCCAACTTCTGCCCGCGGGCGTGCCTCCTTTCCTCTACATCCTCATTGCACCCATTGAGTTCCTGTCCACCTTCATCATGCGTCCGGTTACACTGACCATCCGTCTTTTGGCCAACATGATTAGCGGACACCTCTTGCTGGTTTTGTGCTTCGTATCCACGAACTACCTTTTCTTCGAAATCAGTGGTTGGCTTAAGGGCCTTGGTGTGCTCACTCTGGGGGTAGGTATCGCATTCGTTTTCTTCGAGATGTTCGTTGCAGTGCTGCAGGCATACATCTTTGCTCTGCTCACCGCGGTGTACATCGATTCCTCAATCAGTTCACACTGAACAAGTTTGGAGAAGGTGCCTAGTGTTGCACTAGAACACTTCTCACTTCACCCGCCGGAGTCCTCCGGCATTAACGACCCGCCGGGAAACCGGCACACGGACAGGCGGATTATCCGCCACCACTTCAAGGAGAACACTCATGGTTGGAAGCATCGCTACCGTCGGCTACGGCCTTGCAACTCTTGGCCCCGGCATCGGTATTGGTTTGCTCGTAGCCAAGACTCAGGAGGGCACCGCCCGTCAGCCCGAGGTTGCTGGCGCCCTGCGTACTAACATGTTCATTGGTGCCGCTCTCATTGAGGCTCTGGGTCTGCTCGGTTTCGCAGCCGGCTTCGTCTTCTGATTGTCGTGGTGGTTGCCACCATGAACACCCTTCTTTTCTTGGCAGCCGACTCCGGCGCCACAGGTGAGCAGTTAGTGAAGGAGGAGCATTCCATCCTGCTGCCCGAAACACCAGACTTGGTGTGGGGCACTGTCTGCTTCATCATCGTGGCCGTCGTGCTCATGAAGTATGTGCTGCCGAAATTTACAGCGATTCTCGATGAGCGCACTCGAACCATCGAAGAGGGTCTGGAACTGACCGCCAAGGCCAAGAAAGAACAGGCCAACCACGAAGCACGTCTTCAGCGTGAACGTGAAGAGGCTCAGGTTGAGGCTGCACAGATCCGTGACGCTGCTCGTGCAGATGCTAAGGCCATCATTGCGAAAGCTCGCGATGATGCCAGCCTCGAAGCAGGTAAGGCGATGGATGCTGCACAGCGCCAGTTGCAGGCTGACAAACAAGCCGCTCAGATCTCTTTGCGTACCGACGTTGGCCTCTTGGCCACCGAACTGGCTGGCAAGATCGTGGGCGAACAGCTCAGCGACCCTGCAGTGAGTGAACGCGTCATTGACCGTTTCCTTGATGCTCTTGAAAATGACACCAACGGTAAGGCTGCTTCTGTGGCAGGCGCTGGTGCAGAGGGGCACGTGTCATGACCCAGCCGCTCGCATCCACTCGCACCCAGGCCGCCCAGGCTTGGGCAGGTGTGCTGCATGCTGCTGGACCCGAGGCTCAAGATCTTGGCATGAGCATTTTTGACGTCGCACACGTCATTGCTCAGTCGCGTCCCCTTTTGGCTGCACTCACTGATCCCGGTCGTAGTGATGAGGCAAAGAGCCAACTGGCAACGAACGTGTTCTCTGAGCATGTTGATAGCCGAGTTGTGGAACTCGTTGGCGCGCTGACCAGAGCTCGCTGGGCCAAGCCCATGAGCCTGGTTTCTACCCTCCACGATCTAGGTATTGAATCCGTTTTATGTGGAGCGCGTAGCCAAGGCACGCTCAACGATGTGGAACATGAACTGTTCGACGTTCGTGACACGATTGCTGCTCACCATGACCTGCGCGTAGCGCTGGACCGTTCCAAGCGCACTACCACCGAATCTCGCGTGGAACTTGCTCAGCGGGTTTTTGGTGAGGTCATCAGCCCCATCGCTATGCGCCTTCTCGTTTGGTGCGTGCGGCACAAGGCAGACGGTGGTGTGTTGACCAATCTGCGCCGCGTGTATGAACTGGCAGCAACTATGCAGGACCGCGTCATCGCAGACGTCATCAGTGCCATTCCCCTCACCGTCGCACAGCAAGAGCGCCTGGAAAACATTCTGCGTCAGCGCACTGGCTCTGAGGTGGAACTTCATCTTGATGTGGACCCCGAAGTGCTTGGCGGTATGCGCATCACCGTGAATAACACCGTCATTGACGGAACCATTAGTGCCGCATTGGCTCAGGCCAAGAGCAGCATCACGAAATAACTTCCTGGTCCTCAATGCTTCGCAGCACTGAGTACCGCACATAAGCAGCGCAATGAACCGCGCAGCACATAGAGACGTATATGCAGGCCATCCCATCGCATGGGGTGAGCTCACACACACAAGGTAAGGAAACGCACATGGCAGAACTGACCATCAGGCCGGAGGAAATTCGCTCCGCCCTGAACGAGTTTGTGCAGTCCTATGAGCCAGCCGCTGTGGCTTCCCATGAGGTGGGTCACGTGGTATTTGCCGCTGACGGCATCGCCCACGTGGAAGGCCTGCCCGGCACCATGGCCAACGAACTTCTCACCTTTGAAGATGGCACCTACGGTTTGGCCATGAACCTCGACGAACGTCAGATCGGCGTCGTTGTTCTGGGCGACTTCGGTGGTATTGAAGAGGGTCAGGTTGTACGCCGCACCGGAGAAGTGCTCTCCGTGCCCGTTGGCGACGGCTACCTCGGACGCGTGGTTGATCCTCTGGGTAATCCCATTGACGGCCTGGGCGAAATCAAGAGCGAAGGCCGCCGAGCCCTCGAACTTCAGGCCCCCGGCGTCATGAGCCGTAAGAGCGTCCACGAGCCCCTCCAGACCGGTCTGAAAGCGATCGACTCGATGATTCCGATCGGCCGCGGTCAGCGCCAGCTCATCATTGGTGACCGCCAGACCGGTAAGACCGCCATCGCCCTGGACACCATCCTCAACCAGAAGTCCAACTGGGACTCCGGTGACCCCGAGAAGCAGGTCCGCTGCATCTACGTGGCAATCGGCCAGAAGGGCTCCACCATCGCTTCTGTGCGTGGTGTGCTCGAAGAGTCCGGTGCCCTGGAATACACCACCATCGTTGCCTCCCCGGCATCTGACCCCGCAGGCTTCAAATACCTGGCCCCCTACACCGGTAGTGCCATCGGCCAGCACTGGATGTATAACGGCAAGCACGTTCTCATCGTGTTCGATGACCTGAGCAAGCAGGCTGAGGCCTACCGCGCCGTGTCACTGCTGCTGCGCCGCCCGCCGGGCCGTGAAGCCTACCCCGGTGACGTCTTCTACCTGCACTCCCGCCTCCTCGAGCGTTGCGCAAAGCTTTCCGATGAACTCGGCGGCGGCTCCATGACAGGCCTACCTATCATCGAGACCAAGGCAAACGACGTCTCCGCTTACATCCCCACCAACGTCATTTCCATTACTGATGGTCAGATCTTCCTCCAGTCGGACCTCTTCAACGCTGACCAGCGTCCCGCCGTGGACGTGGGTATCTCCGTCTCCCGCGTGGGTGGCGCCGCCCAGGTCAAGGCCATGAAGAAGGTCTCCGGCACCTTGAAGATCACCCTGGCTCAGTACCGCTCCATGCAAGCATTCGCCATGTTTGCCTCTGATCTGGACGCAGCAACCCGCGCTCAGCTCACCCGTGGCGCACGCCTGATGGAACTGCTCAAGCAACCCCAGTACACGCCCTACCCTGTTGAGGAACAGGTAGCCAGCGTCTGGGCCGGTACTAACGGCTACCTTGATGATGTGGACCTCAAGGAAGTGCGCAACTTCGAATCAGCCATGCTTGACCACTTGCGCCGCAACACTGATGTTCTTGACATCATCCGCACCACCGGTGACCTCACCAAGGAAACCGAAGACAAGCTCCGTGAAGGCGTGGAAGACTTCCGCGACAATTTCCTCAACGGCGGCAAGGTGCTCGGCAAGGGCGTCAACGTCGATGAAGAGGAAATCGCTGCTGAACGTACCTCCGAACAGATCGTCCTGAAGAGGGGCTGATTGTGTCCGGAAAGCAGCGCATCTACAAGGAGAAGATCCGCGCCACAATGACCCTGAAGAAAGTCTTCAGGGCAATGGAGTTGATCGCCGCCTCCCGCATTGGCCAAGCACGCGTCAATGCTCAGGAAGCCGGTCCCTATGATGCCGCGCTGTCTCAGGCAGTGGCCGCTGTGGGTACCTACTCCCACCTTGACCACCCCATCACCCGCGAACGCACAGACACCAATCGTGTGGCTGTCCTCGTAGTGACCTCAGACCGCGGCATGGCCGGGGCCTATTCAGCAACCATCCTTCGCGAAAGCGAACGCCTCTTAGAGTCCCTCAAGGACGAAGGTAAAGAGCCCGTGCTCTTCACATTCGGCCGCCGAGCGCACTCCTACTTCGCATTCCGCGACCAGAACGTAGAGTTTTCCTGGACCGGTGAATCTGACCGTCCCACCGATCGCACCATCAATGAAGTATCTAAGGTGCTCCTTGAATACTTCTTAGCCCCTGCAGACGCTGGTGGTGTGGCAGAAGTTCACATCGTCTTCACCCGCTTCAAGACTATGGTCAGCCAAGTCCCCGAAGTGCGTCGTATGCTCCCCCTGACTGTGGTGGACGTAGACGGCCCCGGTGAACTCAACCGTGAAGACATTGCTGCCGGTCATGCATACCAGCGTCCGGAACTCTCTGGCGCCCAGCCCCTGTACGAGTTCGAACCCAGTCCGGCAGCAGTGCTTGACGCACTCCTTCCGCGCTACGTGGCTTCACGTATCCGCAATGCCCTGTTGCAATCGGCCGCATCTGAATTGGCTAGCCGCCAAAGCGCCATGCACACCGCAACGGATAACGCTGAAGAACTCATCACGAACTACACACGTCTTGCCAACGCCGCCCGTCAGGGTGAAATTACCCAGGAGATCACTGAGATCGTCTCGGGTGCGGATGCTCTTAGCGCCGGCTAGGCCCCAATGACCACCGAATTTTCAACACACGGAGAACCCAAAATGGCTAACGAACAGCAGACCGGGGCTACGGGGCGTATTACCCGAATTATCGGCCCTGTGGTTGATATCGAGTTCCCGCCGGACGCACTTCCGGAGATGTACAACGCTCTGACCACCACCATTGACCTCGGTGGCAAGGATGAAGAGTCCGAAATCATCAACATGACCCTCGAAGTTGCCCAGTACCTGGGTGACAATGTGGTACGAGCCATCGCCCTCAAGCCCACAGATGGTCTTGTCCGTGGAGCCACTGTCCTTGACACCGGCGCACCGATTTCCGTGCCCGTGGGCGACGTAACCAAGGGGCACGTGTTCAACGTGACCGGTGACGTGCTCAACCTCAAGCCCGGTGAAAAACTCGATATCCAGGAACGCTGGCCCATCCACCGCCAGCCCCCGGCATTCGACGAACTTGAGTCCAAGACTCAGATGTTCGAAACCGGTATTAAGGTGATCGACCTACTCACCCCCTACGTGCAGGGCGGCAAGATCGGTCTGTTCGGCGGCGCAGGCGTGGGCAAGACCGTCCTCATTCAGGAAATGATTCAGCGCGTGGCTCAGGATCACGGTGGTGTGTCCGTCTTTGCTGGCGTGGGCGAGCGTACCCGTGAAGGTAACGACCTCATCGTTGAAATGGGCGAAGCAGGCGTGTTCGACAAGACCGCACTGGTCTTCGGCCAGATGGACGAGCCCCCGGGCACGCGTCTTCGCGTGGCACTGACTGCTCTGACCATGGCTGAGTACTTCCGCGATGTTCAGCACCAGGACGTGCTGCTGTTCATCGACAACATTTTCCGCTTTACCCAGGCAGGCTCTGAGGTCTCCACACTGCTGGGCCGCATGCCCTCCGCTGTGGGTTACCAGCCCAACCTGGCAGATGAGATGGGCCAGCTTCAGGAGCGTATTACCTCCGCTGGCGGCCACTCCATTACGTCTCTGCAGGCCATTTACGTGCCCGCTGACGACTACACGGACCCGGCCCCCGCCACCACCTTCGCTCACCTGGACGCCACCACCGAGCTCAGCCGTGAAATTGCATCTCGCGGTCTGTACCCCGCCGTGGATCCGCTGGCATCGACTTCTCGTATTCTCGATCCGCGCTTCGTGGGGCAGGAACACTACGAGACCGCTACCCGCGTGAAGTCCATCCTCCAGAAGAACAAGGAACTGCAAGACATCATCGCCATTCTCGGCGTTGACGAACTCAGTGAAGAAGACAAGGTGACCGTCAACCGCGCTCGCCGTATTCAGCAGTTCCTCTCTCAGAACACCTACATGGCTGAGAAGTTCACTGGTGTTGAGGGCTCCACCGTGCCCCTGTCTGAGACTGTTGAAGCCTTCAAGCGCATCTGCGACGGCGTGTACGACCACGTTCCCGAGCAGGCCTTCTTCAACATCGGCGGTATTGACGATCTGGAGCGTAAGGCTAAGGAGATGGCGGAGTAATTCTCCGTTTTCTCATCCGACGCCGAGTTCTTCAGTTGCCTCCCTGCCTCATTTCCCAGCACACGCGCGAAGATGAGAAGAATAAGGGAAAGCGAGAACTCGGCGTCGGGATAGACGATTTTGAGAAAGGACACGAGTCATGGCACTTAGTGTTGAGGTGGTCTCCCGTACCAGTTCCCAGTGGTCGGGCAGCGCCAGTGCGGTCTCTGTTCCGCTCATCGACGGCAACATGGGTATCCTGCCCGGCCGTGCTCCCGTGCTCGCCCTCCTGGGCAGCGGCAAGGTTCGCATCACCGAGGAAAACGGCGAGGTCCGCGAGATTGAGGTGCAGGATGGGTTCTTCTCCCTCGATCACGACGTGGTGACCATCGCTGCGGATTATGCTGGTGATGAGATTGAACGCCATGCCAGTGATGAGCAGGATTCGTCTGACAACTAAGCAGTAACCGATTCCCTGCATGCCAGGGATCGACCCGTAAAGGAGCAGAACATGCATCCAGGGTGGTGGGCCATTATTGGCGCCCTCGTGGCCTTGATCGTGTGTGTTCTGCTCCTTTTCTTTTTCCGTCTGCGTGGCCTGGCCGGGCGCTGGGGCGCATTCGAGTGCGCGATGCGCGTCGTGGTGCCGGGGCGTTGGACAAGCGGTATTGCCGTATTCGGGGATACCACGCTGGATTGGTACCGCCTGGTGTCTCTCAGCTGGCGCCCGGTGCGTTCGTGGAACCGCGATGATTTAGAAGTGGGGGAGGCCCGCCCCCGTGAGCGTGTCAGCCGCGTGGTGGACGTGACATGCAAATACCGTGGCCAAGAATTCGAACTCGGTATGGTGGAAGATTCCCACTCGGCCTTGGTCAGCTGGACCGAATCAGCAGCCCCCACCCAGCCCCGGTTGTTTTGAGATTTTGATGATGTAGTTCTAGCAATATGGAACTGCTTGTTTACTTGTCAGTACCCGCCGCTATCCTCTAAATGTATGTAATCCTTCGAGATTACTTCTATCAATTTGAGGCGAACGGACAGTTGCAAAATGGCGGATAGGCTAAGTCTGCTAAAGTACGCATTGGTTATTGAGGACCCAATCGAAGTTCCCGATGACTTATTGTGGGTTAAGAAACTCGACTACGAAGTCGATATTTTAAAAAATACTGATGTTCGTTCTTTGCTTCCCATAGAGTCGGAGGGGAAGAACTTCGTTGTTCTTAAGACACGAACTGTTCGATTGGAGAAAGAATATCCTTCGGATTTTGTGCAAGCTCAAATTGCTGTAGACACGGTTTTATCGGAAATTCTTTCGTCAGGCGATATTTTAAATAAGCAGTTTGAACCTGGTTCACAAAAAAGAGATTGGACGGTTATCGAAGCCTCCACTTTTGATGACACTCGTTTCCTCACTGATGATCAACGATCGGTGGTTCCTGATCCTCTGACTCGTTGTATTGAGGTGCTCATCGATTTTTATAAAGTGTTGAGAATTCAGAAGTGGAGTCCAGTATCTTTGCTTACTTATGAGCGGTTAAATCCGATAGTTGTCCAAGTTAGAGAAGATCTTGTTGATAATCGACATCGTGCTGAACTATTAATTCGATTAAATCATTTTAATTATGGTCCAGCTTTAAATGCTCGTTCTATCTCGCGTGAAGAATTCTATGGAATGTCCTACCTTGCAGATAGGCTCAGGAATAACGATCCATTTCTGCAGTCAAGAGAATATCGTCTAAATGCATTGTTTGAATTTAAGAGACGAGGGTATTATGATCAGGCAATCATTCAGATTGCAATGTCTTCAGAAGTTCTCTTAAGTGCAATTGGACGTATGATCCTGTGGGAAGGGGCGTCTGATGGGCGGCTTCATATTTCTGAAGTTCCTTCATATTGGAAGGGGATGTTGAAGGATCGGATTAAAAAAATTTATGGTCGGTATCTATCCACTAAATGGTCATATAATTCCAATGCAATGACTCAGTGGGATGAGCGAATAGTGAAAATTCGAAATAAAGTCGTCCATGAGGGATACTATCCGTCTCGAATTGAAATTCTTCAAGCATTTCAGGCGGCAGATAATCTTGAATTTTATTTGGCCGATTGTCTCGAAGAAGTTTTTTTACATTTTCCTAAGACATCTTATTGTTATATCGGTCGGCAAGACTTACTGAGGCGCTTTGACGGCTGTGTTTTGAAATTCTTTCTTCCTACTGTTCATGAGGAAGAACTTCACTGGTTACAATCGTTTCATGCATGGTCTCAGGAACTGTCGCAAAATTATTCCAGGTAAGCCATGAGTCGATGCTGTTCTAGCGGCAAGGTATCTGTAGAGTGGCCCCGTGCGAGTTGTGATTGCTGAATGCCGAGTTGATTATTCGGGGCGTCTGGATGCCCACCTGCCGCGTGCTAAGCGCGTCATCATGGTGAAGGCTGACGGTTCCGTCCTTATCCACTCTGATGGTGGCTCGTACAAGCCCCTGAACTGGATGAGTCCGCCGGCTCGTCTCACTGAGGTAACTCTTGACGAGATGGACGAAGAAGAAGGCGTGGAGCAGCGCTGGGAAGTCAACAGCACCAAGACTGATGACCGCCTCGTAATCCGCCTGTTTGAGGTTTTTGATGAACTCAACGTTGACCTAGGCATTGACCCGGGACTGACGAAAGACGGCGTGGAGGCTCACCTTCAGGAATTGCTCGCCGACCAGATTGAGACCCTCGGCCCCGGTTACCGCCTGGTCCGCAGGGAGTTTCCGACGGCGATTGGTCCCGTGGACATCATGGCTCGCGATGCCGATGGCGCCAGTGTGGCAGTCGAAATTAAGCGCGTGGGTGGCATCGACGGCGTGGAGCAGCTCACCCGTTATCTTGAGTTGCTCAACCGCGACCCGTTACTTGCTCCTGTGACCGGTGTTTTCGCGGCACAGACGATTAAGCCTCAGGCCCGTGTGCTGGCTCAGGATCGTGGTATTCGCTGCCTGGTGCTGGATTATGACGCGATGCGTGGCATGGACGATTCAGACTCTCGCTTGTTCTGATTCCTTGCGCGACCCGGTTCCCTGCACAGCGAGGTTGCTAAAGCGGTCAGGTTCTTTTCGCGAAGAGGCTCCTTGTAGGTCAATGTCGGGTGATGGTAGACCGCGTCCGACTAGTTTTATACGGGGTTAGGTTCTTCGTAGGTTATTGTCGGGCGATGGCAGGCGCGTGCGACTAGGTCTCGTACAGTGCCACCTTTCTCGTGTGACAGGGCACATCTGACCTGTGAGCGCATTAGACTGAGGTTCATGAGCACTGTTGCTACCGCGATGCGCGGACGAGTAGTTACCCCATTTGAGATTATTGACGATGGTGCTGTGGTCATTGTTGACCGTCACATCGTTTTTGTTGGTGAGGCTAGCGAAGCTGTTGTTGCCGGTTATGGTGATGTAGTGGGTTCAGCCCCCAAGGCACCTGAAGGCGGATACCTTCTCCCCGGTCTTGTCGATGTGCACTGCCACGGTGGCGGCGGGGAATCGTTCCCCAATGCTGAAACCTACGAGCAGGCCATGACTGTGGTCAGTGAGCATCGCCGCCACGGCACTACCTCTCTGGTGGCTTCCGCTGTGACCGCTGCTCCTGACGTGCTCAAGGAACGCACCAAGGTTCTGGCTGACCTGTGTGATGACGGCGAACTGGCTGGCATCCACTTTGAGGGGCCTTTCGTGTCTGTGGAACGCTGTGGCGCCCAGGACCCCACGTACATCATTGATCCTGATGCTGAACTGACTCGCGAACTGATCGAACTGGGCCGCGGTCACGTCTGCACCATGACGATCGCCCCTGAGCGCCCCGGTATCACGGGGGACGATGGGGTGAACGCCGCTCTTATTGAAGGTGGCGCACTGCCGTCCTTCGGTCATACTGATTCTGAGGCTGGTCCTGTGCGTGCTGGCCTGGCTGACGCCGCTGCTCGCCTAGCTCAGCGCGAAGCACAAGGCCTGCCGATTCGTTCTGGCCGCTCTACCGCCACTCACCTGTTTAACGGTATGCGTCCGATGCACCATCGGAAGCCTGGTCCTGTCCCTGAGTTCTTGGCCGCTGCTCAGCGCGGCGAGTGCATCCTGGAAATGATTGGTGATGGTATTCATTTGAACCCCGCCATCGTTCTGGACATGTTCGAGACCCTGGGCCGTGACAACGTGGTTCTCGTGACGGATGCTATGGCAGCAGCCGGTATGCCCGATGGCCAGTATGTGCTTGGCCCCGCAGCCGTCACCGTGAAGGACGGCGTGGCCCGCCTAACTGAAGGCGATTCCATCGCCGGAGGCACCGCCCACCTGCTTGATGTGGTTCGCACTACCTGGAAGGGCGGCGTGGACCTAGTTGACGCCGTGTATGCAGCATCCGTCCAGGGCGCCGAAATCCTTGGCGATCCCACCATCGGCGCACTCCTGCCTGGCCTGTGGGGCGATGTGGTGGTCACCGATGCCGAACTGAACCCCGTGCGCGTGGTGCGCCGTGGTGAGGATGTGGATTTAACGAATCCGCATGTGAAGTGACGTTGCCCTGTGGGCGTGATGTGCCCGCACGGGAAGTGACATCAGTGATCGCCTGGAGTATTGGGCTGATCGACTGAGTGACCTTGGGGGGGGGCCTGCGCGAATGCGCAGGCCCCCTTTTGTGTGCTTTCTACAGGTGTTCTCTTGGGTTTTCGTGGGTTGCCTTGAGGTTGTGGAAAACATCGTCGACGTGGTGGTTGATGGTGTTTGAATTGCGTTGATGGTTAGCAACATGCACTGATGACTCACCATTGAGGATTACTGGATTCCTGCCCATTCCCGGTAGCGATGTTCGTTTGTTGATGCGTTTCGAACGGAAGGCTGGGAAGTGGATATCAGCGTTTTCCTGCGTGTTAGCAGGAGATGGAGTTATGGCGCTGATATTGCGGGCTGTTGTTCAGGGTGGTGGGGCATGAGTCGGGAGAGGAATGGGCTGTTGTTTTCGTGGAGACTGTGCGGCGTAAGTGGAGTTTCATTGAGAGGATGCAGTGGGCGGAGAATTCGTTCCGTTGTGGCTGTCGGTGCATTGGGTACGTGCCTGATATTGACTGCATGTAGTGGTGGGTCGTCATCGGTGGTGAGTTCTGTGGGTACATCTGGTGAGGGCGATTCTGGTGTGGTGCCTTCTGCTTCCGTGTCCCCTTCTGCGGAACCTCGCGAGCCGGTACCTGTGGAGAGTGCCGGATGGCCGGAACTTAGCCCGGAATTGGCTCAGGCTCGTTTAGATGCTTGGACAATGCCTCAACCTCCTGCCCCTGTTGGTATGGGAGATGACTCTCTTGATGGCGCAGCTAAAACAGCCCTCTATTTCTGCCAACTCGGGCCGTATGTAAATGCCACGGGTGATACCGAGCCTTTTGATCGTCTTTATGATTCTGAGACGTGTCAGTTTGGATTGGAATTTAGTGACAATGCGCGTTCGAATCATGCAAAGGGAAATTGGATTGACCAATGGAATGTTACGTGTGAGGTTGTTTTATCGGAGCATCTTGACTCCGATGAGAGCGGACAAGTCAAGGTGAATATTCTTGATGAAGAACATCCAGGCGCACAGGCACATTTGAATGATGGACGTGTGATAAAGGAGGGGACGGGGGGTACTGTGAACTTTTTGTTCGAACTTGAGCGGAGAAATAGTGATTGGGTGATTACACGATGCCAAGTCGAACAATAATTGTCTGCCTTTTTTCTTTCTTGTTGTTGGTGTTACCTGCCAGCGAATCTTTTGCTAGTGACGAGTCTGATCTCAATGTGGATGGAGATAGCGTTGTCATATTTTGGACTATTGATGATTACGGGGATGTTGACAGCGGGAGCCCTTTACCCGTCGCTGATCTTCCGCCGGTTGTTCAAATTGGGCTAGAGACAGATAGTTCCATTATCTCCAGGCGTCAATCAGCTTGTGTTGGTGCTTGGTGTGGAATTAGCGGTCACCGTTTGTCGGGTGGCGGAGATATCGAGGCTTCTTCGGATGGCGGCTCGTTAGAAGTAGTAACTGAGCGGCAACGCGTAACTGCTCAGGCACAAATGATTGCCCGGGGCAGTGGCCTATACCGCGATCCTGATGGTGAGGTCATCTTCAACGATGAGACGGTGCAGGTATGGACAGACTGCTCCACTCGAGTCGAGAGCATTCAGGTGGGGGCCCGCTCCTATGAAGTGCGTTTAGCACCCCAAGAGTTTGAGGTGGCATGGGGTGACGAGACATCCGATCGTGGCACATGTGATGGCGGCCAATCCACTATTTTGAGCCATGTTTATGGCCGTGGCTTTTATGGCGAGGGAAAAAGTATTGACCTCACTACCTGGTGGGATGTGTCGTACCGTCTAGCGGGCACGTCGTCGGATTGGATCCAGGGCACTGCTCAAGCCGTGACAACGGATGTTGACGGGCCACTCGTTGTTGCACAGTGGGTACATGAGTTAACCGATGACGCTGAGGAACAGCGTGAGCGTGGGGAATTCACTCATTCATGAACTGTTCACGTCAATAGTGCTTTTTCGCAACGTTGACGACGAATAACCGTCACTTTGCCTTTCTACTCTCTGTGGTGTTGACACACTCCTCGAGTAGAAAGACCTAAATTCATGGCCACACCATCTTCTATCTCCCGCCGTACATTCGGTATCGCCTTGGCGGGAATGGCCGGAGCGCTGACACTTGCCGCATGCGCAGGAGGCGGCTCAGCGTCGGGTGGCAAAGCTCATCCAGACCCCAAGTCGGCTGCAGCCACAAGCGCTGAAGACCTCGGTGGCATGGACGAACTGATTAAAGCAGCGCAAGCAGAGGGAGAACTCAACGTCATCGCCCTCCCTCACAACTGGGCAAACTATGGCCTCATTATTGAAGGATTCTCCAAAAAATACGGCATTAAAGTTAACGAGCAAAACCCCAATGCTTCTTCCAAAGAAGAAATCGAAGCGGCTACCACAAACAAGGGGACTGTTAATGCCCCCGACGTCTTTGACCTGGGTATTAACGTAGCCGTTGATAATGTGAATCTTTTTGCTCCCTACAAAGTAGCCAATTGGGATCATATTCCTGACGATGTGAAAGACCCCGATGGTCGCTACTACGCCGATTACACCGGCGTAATGACAATTGGATGGAATGAGACAAAGTACGGCGCTCTTGACGTCGATGGTGATCTGAAGTCTCAGTTGTCTAACTCCAAGTTCTCAGGAACCGTGGCGCTCAACGGTAAACCCAGCGAAGCAGGAGCAGCATTCAATGGTTTCCTCATGATGACGTACAAAGAAGGTGGAAACGTCGATTCCCTGCAACCAGGATTGGACTTTTTCACTGCGCTGAAAAAAGCAGGAACTCTCACCACCGTCGACGTCACTGATGGCACCATTGACTCTGGTCAAACCGGTGTGGTGATGGATTGGAATTACAACCAGGCTGCCATTGTGGAACGACTTGGAAAACAAGGCGTGACATGGAATTACACCACCATTGAAGGTGCACAGGTTGCCCAGTACTACAACCAGGCCATCAACATTGATGCACCTCACCCTGCGGCAGCACGCTTATGGGAAGAATGGCTCTACAGCCCCGAAGCACAAAATCTCTGGATGGGAGGCGGAGCATTCCCCGTCCTGAAAGACTGGATGGATGAGGAAGGCACCACTGACAAGGATGCCGAAGCTCACCTGGTGCCCCTGAAGGGTGAAACCATCACCTATTCCGGCAAGCAAGCAGAAACGGCTACCGCGTGGCTCAAGGACAACTGGGACAAAGCCATTGGTAACTGACATGACATCCGTAGGCCTTGAGCGCGAGACGGATATGCCAGTTAGACTGCCCCGCCCCTATGCGGGCGGGGCGCAAGCCCGTATCCCCTCTACTCACCTAGCAAGCGCCCGACGCCATAGGCTCCTGGCACGTCTGGGTAAATCCGCCCAGACCTTCCCCTTCTTCGCCTACCTGGCCGTATTCCTGCTCCTGCCCACCCTCATCGTGATCCGCGGAGCATTCGTTGACCAAGACGGTGCCTTCACCCTGAGCACCCTGGAGCGCCTGGCTGACCCCAACGTGGTCGATGCCTTCATGACCTCCGTGCTGGTCTCCGCAATCTCCGCCTTCATCGGCACCGTGGTGGGAGCAGCAGCGTCCGTGGCACTGATTTATCTGTCCACCACCTACCCGGCACTGCGCCGCATCATGGTAGCCCTATGCTCCGTGCTCGCTCAGTTCGGTGGTGTGATGCTGGCCTTCGCCTTCATCGCCACCGTGGGGATTAATGGAACGCTCACTCAACTGCTGCAATCCACCACCTCCATCACAGTGAATCCCAACTGGCTTTCCAGTTTGCCCGGCCTGATTACGGTCTACTGCTACTTCCAGATCCCCCTGATGATCATCGTGTTCCTCCCAGCACTTGATGGCCTCAAGCCCCAGTGGCGCGAAGCCAACATCAACCTGGGCGGATCCTCCTGGCACTACGTACTCCACGTCGCAGGCCCCATCGTGTGGCCCACGCTGCTGGGCTCCTTCCTCCTGTTGTTCGCTAACGCGTTCTCCTCCTTCGCCACCGCAGCAGCACTGTTCGCCCAGCGCTCCATTCTGGTCCCTCTCATGATCCAGGGCGCACTGCGCAACGAAATGGACACCGGCCTCAACGCTGTAGCCCAAGTGCTGGCTATGGCCATGATCATCGTAGTTGCCCTCGTCATGGTGGCCTCATCCCTGCTAACAAGGAAGGCTTCACAATGGCAGTAGACGCAATGCTCAACGCAGCCCCCACCGCTGAGACCAAAAAAGCGGCCAAGGCACGCAAACGCAAGCCAGCCACCATAAGCCCCGCAGTTCGCGCAGCCAAGCGCCGCGCAGACCTCGCCTCCTGGCTCACCCTAGGTGCAGTCATGGCCTTCTTTGCCGTGCCGCTGCTGTCCATGTTCATCTTCTCCATCCGCCAGCCCTTATCCGGCACATGGACACTGCGGGCCTGGAAGGCCCTAGTTGGCATGGATGACGGAAGCGGTGCCACCGTGGACTTATCCCCACTGTGGGAGGGGCTCGCGGCGTCGTTAGTGATGTGCGTGATGACGGTGGCACTCATGCTGGTACTCCTCATCCCCACGATGGTGGCCGTGCGCATCCACGCACCCCACCTGAGCAAAACGGTGGAGTTCCTCTGCCTGCTGCCCCTGACAATCCCCGCGATCGCCCTAGTGGTAGGCCTTGGCCCCATCTACCGTTGGCTCGCCATCTACGTCACCGGCGTAAGCCCCGTCTGGCTTTCACTAGCCTACGTGGTGCTCGTCCTGCCCTACTCCTACCGCGCATTGGACGCCGAGATGGCCTCCCTGCGCGTAGGCACCCTGGTCGAAGCAGCCACCTCACTGGGAGCCAACTACGTGACCACCATGCTGCGCGTCGTAGTTCCCAACCTTAAGGCCTCCATCGCCTTAGCCAGCTTCATCTCCATCGCAGTGGTACTCGGCGAATTCACCATCGCCCAACTCCTTGCACGCCGCAACCTCCAAACCGGCCTGTTCATCGTCTCGCAGTCGGACTCCATGGTGGCCACAGCAATGAGCCTGGTGGCCATGGGATTCGTGATGATCCTGCTGATCGCCCTAGGCCTGATGACCTCACGAACAAAGAAAGCACTCTCATGACAGCCAATGACCTGATCAACTCCCACGGCGTGGGCGTGACCCTGGACAGCCTGGAGCGCCAGTTCGGCCCCACCCGGGCACTGGATCACTTCTCCTTGCACATGAACCCCGGCGAAATGATCGTGCTCCTTGGCCCCTCGGGTTGTGGTAAGACCACCGCACTGCGCGCACTGGCAGGCTTGGAAACCGTGGACAGCGGACGCATCTTCATCGGCGACCAGGACGTCACCCATATCAAGGCCGCCAAGCGTGACACTGCCATGGTGTTCCAGCAGTACTCCCTCTTCCCCCACATGAGCGTGGTGGACAACGTGGCCTTCGGACTGCGCGTGCGGGGAGTTAGCAAAAAGGAACGCAACGCCCGCGCCATGGAAAACCTCGAACTGGTAGGCCTGAGCGACCAGGCTGAAAAGTTCGTGCATCAAATGTCCGGTGGCCAACAGCAGCGAGTGGCCCTGGCCCGTGCCCTCACCGTACGCCCCCGCGTGCTCTTGCTCGATGAACCACTCAGCGCCCTGGACGCCAAGGTACGCGTCAACCTGCGCGACGAAATCCGCCGCATCCAGTTGGCCACCGGCACCACCACCCTGTTCGTCACCCACGATCAAGAAGAGGCGCTCGCGGTAGCTGACCGCATCGGCGTGATGAATAAGGGCAAACTGGCCCAAATCGGCAGCCCGGAAGAAATCTACAACCGTCCGGCGGATGAGTTCGTGGCTTCCTTCATTGGCCTGACCAACCGGATCCCCGCTCATTGCCAGGGCGATCGCGCACTTATTGGCCAGCACACCGTCCCCCTCCTGCGCCCCATGCACGGAGAGGGCGAAGTGCTTGTTCGCCCCGAACACATCACTCTCGAACCCGTCACTCAGGGTAAGGCCCAGGGCGGCCAGCCGTATGTCACCGGCATGTCCTTCCTGGGTGCCGAGGCTCGCGTGCGTGTGGACATGGGCGGCCATGACGTGATCGCTCGCCTGAGCCCCAATCAAGCGGCTCAGATTCGTGTGGGTGACAGTGTGGAGGTGGGATTCCGTGCTGTCCATGCGCTTGGCGTGACTAGCAACGCTGCGAGGGCATCTTCTCCAGGCCCATCCTGTTCGTCATCACTTTCCTCTGTATCCCTGCCAGGAGACGCGATGAGCACATACGAGGTCACGGGGGAGGATGCTCGTGCCGATGCCTGATTATTGTCGCCTTCCTGCGGCGCTTCTATGGGACATGGACGGCACGATTGTTGATTCTGAGGGGTTGTGGTGGCAGTCCTTTGAGCACCTGTGTGGCGTATACGGTGGCAGGGTTTCTCCATCGATGGCCACTGAGTTACGTGGTGCTTCTATGGAACAGACTGCAGAACTGATTGCCCGGTGCGGTGTGGGTAAGGAGGATATTCCTGCCGTACTTGATCAGATGATCGCTTATGTTGGCAATGGCTTGGCCACTGATCCGATTCTTATTTCGTCGGCTGTCTCATGGATTGATCAGGGGAAGACTTATGGAGTACCACAGGCATTAGTGTCTGCTTCGCCATTGTCATTGCTTGAGGCAACATCCATGACCATGGGTCATCCTTTTCATACCTTGGTTGGGCATGGCGATACGCTCCGTTCGAAACCTTCTCCAGATCCGTATGTGGAGGCGATGCGTCGTTTAGGTGTTCCTGCGGGGGAGTGTTTAGCGCTTGAAGATTCGTTGACGGGCGTCAGGGCTGCCGCAGGAAGTGGTGCGTGGGTGATTGCTGTAGGTCCGGGTGTGGAATCGTTGCGTACAGAGGTGATTCGGCCGGGCGGTGGGTGTTCTTTTGCGTTGACTAGATATTCGCGGGTGATTCATTGCCATACGTTAATGGATCTTGGGAGTATGAGCCGGGCCTGGCAGGCTATTCGCCACTATGTGGCTGCTGAGGTGGCTGTGGCATCGTGAGAGTCCGTGAGGTAGTGACGAGGGTACGTCACGTGGTGCATGGTTTTGGTTGGCGCGGTGTTGGGGAAGAAGTAGATTGATTCGTTGTCATGATGAAACTCTGAAGTGGTCCGTAGCACAACCTTAGCGGTAGCCTAGTGCTGCTTGATCCCCCTTACCCCGCCGCCGTGCAAGGAGAACCATGACCCCCTCCGTAATGGATCAGCCCCTGGCTGACCTGGACCCCGAAATCGCAGCAGTCCTCAGTGGTGAACTGGATCGCCAGCGCAACACCCTGGAGATGATTGCGAGCGAGAACTTTGTTCCCCGCGCCGTGCTCGAATGCCAGGGAAGCGTGCTGACCAACAAGTACGCCGAAGGCTACCCGGGCAAGCGCTACTACGGCGGCTGCGAAGTGGTGGACGTGGCCGAATCCCTGGCCATTGACCGCGCACTGAAGGTCTTTGGTGGCGATTACGCCAACGTCCAGCCCCACTCCGGCGCTCAGGCTAACGCCGCTGTTCTCCACGCCCTGGCCACCCCCGGCGATACACTGCTCGGCTTGTCCTTGGCCCACGGTGGTCACCTCACCCACGGCATGAAGATCAACTTCTCCGGTAAGAACTACAACGCCACCGCCTACGGTGTGGATGAGACCACTATGCGCATCGAAATGGATCAGGTGCGCGAGGCTGCTCTGCGTGAGCGCCCCAAGGTCATCATCGCCGGCTGGAGCGCCTACCCCCGCCACCTGGACTTTGCCGCTTTCCGAGAGATCGCTGATGAAGTGGGCGCTGCCCTGTGGGTGGATATGGCTCACTTTGCTGGTCTGGTGGCTGCTGGTCTGCACCCCAGCCCCGTTCCTCATGCCGACGTCGTGTCCACCACGGTTCACAAGACTCTCGGTGGTCCCCGCTCCGGTATGTTGATTTCTTCCCGCGGTGAGCAGTGGGGCAAGAAGTTGAACTCTGCCGTGTTCCCCGGCCAGCAGGGCGGCCCTCTCATGCACGTCATTGCTGCTAAGGCTGTGGCCATGAAGGTTGCTGCCAGTGAAGCCTTTGCTGAGCGTCAGAAGCGCACTCTGGAAGGCGCACAGATTATTGCTCAGCGTCTGCTGGCTGATGATGTGGCCAAGGCTGGCGTGAGCGTGGTGACTGGCGGTACTGACGTTCACCTGGTGCTTGTGGATCTGCGCAACTCTGATCTTGATGGCCAGCAGGCTGAAGACCTGCTGCATGAGGCTGGTATTACCGTGAATCGTAATGCTGTGCCTTTCGATCCTCGCCCGCCGCGAGTCACCTCCGGCCTGCGTATCGGTACTCCTGCCCTGGCTACGCGTGGCTTTGGGCAGGCTGAGTTCACTGAGGTGGCTGACATCATCGCTGAGACCCTGGTGCGTGGTGCCGCGGGCTCGATGGATGAGGATGCCCTGGCTGCCATGCGCGGCCGCGTGAAGGCTTTGACTGACGCATTCCCCCTCTACGAAGGATTGGTTCAATGAGAGCCCCGTGGAACGGTCCCGCTAAGGTTCTTGACGGCACCGCTACGGCAGCGGCCATCAAGGAAGAACTTCGCCAGCGCGTTGCTGAACTTAAAGAGCAGGGGATTACCCCCGGCCTTGGCACGGTGCTCGTGGGTGAGGATCCTGGCAGCGTGAAGTATGTGGCCGGCAAGCACAAGGACTGCGAAGAGGTGGGTATTGCCTCCATCCGCGTGGACTTGCCGGAGACCGCTACTCAGGCTGAGGTGGAGGAGGCTATTGACCGCCTCAATGCTGATCCTGCGTGCACGGGGTACATCGTGCAGTTGCCCTTGCCTAAGGGGATGGACACGAACGCGATTCTTGAACGCATTGACCCTGCTAAGGACGCTGATGGCCTGCATCCGATGAACCTGGGCCGCCTGGTGCTGCGGGGGAGTGGGGAGATTACGTCACCCCTGCCATGTACTCCGCGGGGATGTATCGAACTCATTGAACGTCACGGCATTGAATTGAACGGCAAGGACGTGTGCGTGGTGGGCCGTGGCGTGACCGTGGGCCGCTCTATCGGCTTGCTGCTCATGCGCCGTGAAGTGAATGCCACCGTGGACGTATGTCATACGGGCACCAAGGACCTCGCCGAGCACGTTAGGCGCGCTGACGTGGTGATTTCTGCTGCCGGTAGCGCAGGAATCATCACCAAGGACATGGTGAAGCCTGGCGCAGTGGTCCTGGACGTGGGCGTCAGCCGCGTGGTGGACCCTGAAACAGGCAAGGGCCGCATCATGGGCGACGTAGCCGACGGCGTGGACGAGGTTGCCTCCTGGCTGTCGCCTAACCCCGGTGGGGTTGGGCCCATGACGCGTGCGCTTTTATTGGCGAATGTTATTGGCGTAAAAAACAGTTAACGAAAATATTAAATCGCACAACTCTTAAATAGGCTCGATTTTCTAATATGCGATAAAAGCCTACCCAATATCACCGCATTTGGTTAAATAACAACATCTTCTTCAAGTGCTGATGATTCATTGACACTTAATAAGGAGAGCGATATTTTCGTTGCAAGATGAAAGTTGAAAATATCAAAAAGCGGATGCTCTAACCCGGCTTGACTATTCCGTTTGTGATTCGGAAAGTTCAAGATACTTACGCCGTCTTTCTCGTACGCTTGATCGAGTAATTCGTCGAACAACTCGCTATTGATAAACTCGAATTCTAATCTGCGGGAAAAACGAAATAAACAACCTTTCGCTAGATTATACGTGAAAGAGGAAAATGGTAGTTTTTTCCCGTCGAAAGAATGATAAAAAAAATGTTTATCATTGAATGGGAAAACAAATTTATCCGCCTTTTTTTTGAGTGACTCAGACAACCATATATAAGCAACATCCATATTCGAGTAGGCTAAAAATAAGTCTAGAAAAACTCCGGAATACGTGAAGAATACTAACGAAGAGACTCCAACGATTATAAGGATAATGTTAGCTATTAGCGAATGAGTTGTGACGCTAGCGAGAACTAATGCAAAAAATAGAGATGTACGAATCGTGAAGACAATAAATGCTGAAATTTTGAAAAACTTATACGGTAAGAATCGTGATGGACTAAATTTTGAAATCGGATTTTGCCAAGAGAAAAAATTAATGAGTTTCGGGTCTCCTTCGGGAAAAAGTCCGAAAGGTAAGGATATGATGAATAAAACATAATAAGTAATACTCGCTATCAAAACCGTCTCAAATGTAGGGGTAAACCAATTAAAGTTTAACTCTGTGCCAAGTTCGTAAATTAATGACAGCGTAAAAAGTGTTGCAAAAACATCAAATGCGAAAAAGGTAAAAGCAAGAGCGTTAACTATATTCTTCTGCCGTATATAAACCTCGTTTAATTTAGAAATAAATTTCTCCAAATTGTTTTTCTGGGACTGAATAATTGTGTAGGGTGTTTTCGAGTTATTGGGATAAAGGTATTCAGTGCAAATCTTATAGTATGTAAACGGCGTTGGATTATCGTGATGCGTGGAAGTCCATAATTCTTCAAGGTCGGGATTTTCAAGAACTAATGACCGATACTTATGCTCTGCGGCAGTGTGGGGGGAAATCAGGGAGTTGTAGTATTGTTTAATCGGCGGCAAAATTGTTAATTTTAACAAGACATAAGTGCTCCAGATTAGAAGAGTTACCGGTACTAACCTTAACGGCTTCAAATCATCTAATTTTTCTGCGTGTAATTCCATGCCAAAGAATTTAAGGCTGCCGGAAACCACGATTAGGCTATATAAGACGAATAAAATATTGAGAGATGTAAGTTGGGAGTTTAGTATGGCCCTAAAACGTTGGGTGCGCTCTCTATTTTCAGATGAAAAGTTTACATTGATGCGAGAGTTGTTCTTCGAATTTTCGATTTGCAGTAAACTAGTTACGAGTACAATACTCGTAGCGAGTGAACTGAGTGCTAAAAGGTAATTGAATTGAGTTGTTGGCGTAAGCAAAGTTAATAGTTCAAAGAAAGGGTAAACGATTTTCATTTCACCGTCGTTTATTTTAATCCCCAGCCAAAAGATTAATGCTAATATATAGCACATTGTTGCTATTGTGAAAATGAATTTAGTAATTTTAGTGGGGTTGAAATATTTTAAATTATATTTGAAAATTTTTTCTGTATACTTAATTTTTTTGCTATCAAAGAGATTATGGTCGTTTTTGTTTGGTTCTGGATCAGTGTATTTTAGTAGGCGTTCATAATAATTTTTTGCTGCAATTTCGTCAGATAATTTTTTCTCAGAATCTTCACACATTTTATAGCCCTCTTTCGGGATGGTTTATGGCTTTGATTATGCTGGTTGTGCTCTCGCTTGCGGCAACATTCCTAAGTCCTATAGTAACTGTTGTTCACCTTTCATCGGGTCTTTATGCAATTTACCGTTTGGTAAATTACTTTCCCCTTGATGTTGCGTTTCCGTGTGGCCTAAGGTTAGCCTCGATTAGTTTCTTTTTCTGAGGTTTGTTGAGGTGGTGGATCGAACTTTTGAAAATTCTTACTAGGATCTCTGGCATTATTTTTCGGCGTGATGTATTTATGTCGGTCATGCCAACATATTATGTTCGATTAGGTTAACGTATCTAACTTATAGCATAAGCGTGTAAGTTTCGCGGTTCGAGGTGTAACCCATTTGGTAATCGAATTAGTCGCCTTTACACCCTACGTTATTTTTCGACTCGATATAAATTTTTCGTCGAGATATGTGTCAACTTAAGAATTTAATCGGAAATAATCGTGCTGAGAAACATCCTTAAACCAACCTGTAGTATTTCTTTTTTTACCAACTTTCTGCTGTTTATAAACGTGTTGTGGTTTGGTGGTTTGGAGTAGGGTCTTGTAAATTAGGGCTTCCTCAAATATGACAAGTGATAATTCTATATAGAATTCTTGAAGAATCTGTCCCTAACTCTGGTTTAAAGTCAAATTTACGTAATCATTTCGTCCGTTATTGCGATGTTGAAAATGAAACACTCCCACTCGATGCGCTGGCCGCGGATAAATGGGTTTAGTACGTAGGCACTCTCAATGTGAACACCGTGAAGGAAAAATGCCCGCATTATGTCAGAAACGATGCGGCAATGATGTTCTCGTGGCTTGCTGAGTATCGGCTGTTTTGCAACGAAATCTACTTAGGTTTGTCGTCCGCAACTTCTCTAGTCCGTCTCGGTGTATCGTCGTGTTCCCAACGCAACGAGGTGCACATCGGTTATCTAATCTTTGCCAAATCCTTTCTCACGTTGTTTGCACTCCTCCGTTCCCTGCTTCACGACCTTTTCTCTTTTTATTCCTTCCGGTCTATCCTCAAGACATGCAGATCGCTACAGTGAACGTCAATGGAATCCGCGCCGCATACCGCAAGGGAATGGGGGAGTGGCTTGCTCAAGTCCAGCCCGATCTCCTCCTTATGCAGGAAGTACGGGCAGATGAAGAGATCACTGAGGGCCTTCTTGAAGGTTATTCCTGTGAGGTATGGCCTTGCCGTATTAAGGGACGTGCTGGCGTGGCCATGGCTGTGCGTGAAGGTAGTGGTCTCACCATCTCTGACGTGAGCCGCGGCGTTGCCCTTCCAGGAACCGATGAGCCTGATGTGGACTCAGGCCGTTGGTTAGAAGCCACGGTCACTGGCGGCGAACTAGGTGCACGCAAACTCCGTGCAGTCAGCGCCTACCTCCACTCAGGAACCGTGGGCACAGAAAAAATGGACCAGAAGTACGCTCACTTGGCCCTCGTTGACCAGACGATGAAGCGTCTCATAGCTGATGAAGAGTTGGCTCTTGTATGCGGCGACTTCAACATCGTCCACACGGAAAAAGACATCAAGAACTGGAAGCCCAACCACAACAAGGTGGCTGGTGTGCTCGACGAAGAAATCGCTCACTTGGACAAGTGGGAAGCAGACGGCTGGGTAGACGCTCAGCGTCGCCTCAGCCCAGACACTCAGGGCCCGTACACATGGTGGTCAAACCGTGGCAAGGCATTTGATAACGACGCCGGGTGGCGTATTGATTACCACTACGTCACCCCCAGCCTGGCTGAGTACCTCACGGAATTCAGCATCCACAGGGCAGATTCCTACGCCGAGCGCTGGTCCGACCATGCGCCGCTATCTATTCTTCTAACTCTTCACTGATGTGACGATGACTTTTCTCTACTCGATGTAGGGAAAGGCGGAACGCAGTATTTCTGCGTTTTCGAAAGCCGACGATCGTGGTCATTGTTCATAAGGCTAACTGGCCTGATTGTCTCGATATAGGGGCAACGATGTGCTGCAGTGTTCCTATCTCAATTATTTTTCGCTAAACGTCTCTCGCGAAGTCGTCTTGCTCGTGCGGGAGCTTGCCATAATTCATTCAACAGTTCGTTCATAAGGCCCAAAACCTCAGAAGCGTCATCGCTGGTAATTTCACTGTCTAAATCACCATGGGCGCTTTCGTTACCCATGTACCGAATTTCATTAATTTGTTCGGCTAGTGCAGGGCGGATAAGTCCTGCTTCACTCATTTCTTCGATTTTTTGAGCCAGTGTTCCTTTAGCATGCCCTTGCATCTTTGCTGCGGCCTCGACAACTGACCTAGCCATTATTACGGCGGCTCTGTAACAGTCATTGGTGTGACACGTCCAAGCCTCTGAAGCTGCGTAAGAGATAGTTTTAGGGACGTCTTTAAATTCTTTCTTCGAACCAGGACGTGGGTGCCAAAAGACTCGGTTGTTTTCACTAAGATCTTCCCAATCAACCAATCTCTCATCTGAAATCATCTCATTAGATAACCACTGTGCTGTGTTGAGATTTCTGCATGAAAGACAAAGAAATGCGGCGGTTAATCCATAGAGGTCATGGGTGGGATCCCTTTTAACTAAGGCAATACTAGAAACTAATTCGACATTGGTGTATGCCTGGCACCAACCGCAGGTAATAGCGGGCATGAATTCTCCTTAATGAACTTCCCAGTTGATGGTGAAGAGCTCACGACGGCTTGTGACTGCGTTGAGTGAGTCGCGTGCACTATCAAGGTAGGCGTCTGACTCGTCTCTTAGGCGGTTGCGTTCGATGCGATATTGGTCGTCAGCTTCGTCCGCTTTTTTCCGCCACTGACGTGCTTCTTGTTTGTATTTGAGTTCTTCAGCAGTGGTGTTGGCTTTGCGGGCAGCTTTGATGGCGGTGGACTCTTTAGCCTGGTATTCACGGATCTTCGCGTCGAAGGTGGCTTTGAGATCTAGACGAGTCGCGTCAATGAGGGCCTCTTGTTGGAGGAAGAAACTGGCGTTTCTTTCCTGAACGTCCTGTCCTAAATCGTCCATCTGGGCATCAAGGAGGTTAGCAAACCCGGCTGTGTCTACTTGTGAACTTTCGATATGAACGCATTGCAGGTCAAGCAGGTCCCGGACCTGCTCATGATCCATAGGGACACCGTCGTTAAGGAACCCGGCTGTGAGCAGGTAGGACTCTTGTAGGTCTTGCTTGCCTGCCTTCATCGTGAAGGTCACTTCCTCAATCCGCAGCCGGCCACTTTTGTTACGTAAGCGTTTAGCAATTGTGGTGGCACGCTCAGAGCCCCGGATTTGGAAGGCCAGTGTAGCCGGCGGGGTGGCGTGGTTTTTTGCGTTGTCGATGACCCAGGCACACAGGCTGCTGGCATAGCGGTATTGGTGGGCGCCTTTACGAGGCTCAGATTTGAAGAAATACTCCCCGCCTGAGATACCCGGCTCGGGCGGTACATGCAGAGTGAATTGGGTGCCGGAGTCATTGAAACTGGCAACATCAGCCAACTCATGGCCGGTAACGTTAATGAGCAGACGTTCGAAGGCGTTGAGTACGACCCCTGTTTGAGCGTCATAGGATTTGAGTTTGTCGCGGACTTTGGGGTCGAGATTGTCAAAGACCTTTGCACGGGTCTTTGTCATCTCCCGGTTGATCTGTTTGGCATAGCGAGCTTCAAGTTCTTTGAACGCAGCATCAATCTGATCAGCAGTCTTGCAGCGATCGAGGATGGCAGCAATATTCTTTTCAAAGTCCAGACCGTCTTCGATTTGCCCGAGTACTTCATCGGAGGCCCCAAAGACGGAAGTAAAGAGTTGGAACTTCTCAGTGAGTAGTTCAAGGATGCGTTCTTCTGCCAAGTTACCCTTGTTGGAGAAGTTAACGACTACCACGTTGTGCTTCTGCCCAAAGCGGTGCACACGCCCAATACGCTGCTCGATGCGCTGGGGGTTCCAGGGTAGGTCATAGTTAACCAGCATGGAACAAAACTGCAGGTTGATACCTTCAGCGGCAGCCTCGGTAGCGATCATGATCCGCCCACGTTCCCGAAACTCATCGACGAGGGCCTTGCGACGGTCAGCGGCAGGGATTCCGGTGATAAGGTCTGAGCCCTTGTTTTCTATAAGCCACGCCTTGTATATCCGGTTGGCCTCCGGGCTGTTGTTGGAGCCGTTGAACAGGACAACTCCTTCACCCCACCCAGCCTCAGCAAGGGAACGAGCCAAATAGTCTTGGGTGATGGTGGAGTCGGTGAAAATAATGGCTTTCTCCGGCGCACCGATTTCTCGGAGCTTGTCAAAACCTTGCTCTAGGGCGTCGACGAGTTTGACCGCTTTCTGATTCACTCTGATCGACCTTGCGAGCGCAGCGTATTCGCGCAGTTCACGCACCTCAGCCAGCATCTCTTCCCGGTCACCCGGATCAATCGTTTCCCCCTCGTCGCTGACGGTGCTTTCTGCTTCTTCAAGCACTTCACTGGTCAAGTCTGGGTCGTCAACGAAACCACCAGCATCGTTACGTCGCCGCCCAGTACGGGCTTCGGCCTCGAGCCGGTCAGCTGTTCTTTCCAGGGTTGAGGCCACCGCATATGAAGAAGAACCCAGCCGTTTACGCATGATCAAAGCTGAAAGGTGACGCTGAGATTTAGCAAATGCCCAAAGGAAAGGCCGCTGCAAATATTCATTGATCAATTCATAGAGTTCGATCTCGTCATCATTGGGCGTGAAAGCGACCGTAAGCGGCATACGCTGGGTGAAGCGAATGTACTTGTCGGCATCTTTCCGTAAGGTTCGTTTGGCTATCTGGGCAACACGGCCTGCTAAATCATCGTTACCGACCCCGTGAGGGTTATCGATGTAGCGTTCCTTAAACGCATCTAAGGAGTGGAAATAGTCAGGAGCAAAAATGCTCACCAACCCATAGAGTTCTTCCAGTCGATTTTGTAAAGGGGTGGCTGTGAGCATGACTGTCTTGTCTGCCATGCGACAGATTTTGGCTACGTTCTTTGCGATTTTGGCCTGCCCAGTCCAATACGAGCGCAGACGGTGGGCTTCATCGCACACCACAACATCCCACTTCTGAGTCAACTTTGTAACCTGAGAATTCGCGAACTCATAGGAGCAGATCAGGATCTGTTCCCGCCCGCCCGGACCAGTCAACTTATCGACATTCTTTCGATCCACCAGCGAGGCAGGTAGAGCAAACTTTTCATCCAACTCCTGCTTCCACTGCTGACGCAAAGACGAGGGAGCAATGATGAGGATACGACGCTGACGCTGTGCCCAGAACTGGCTGATCACAATGCCCGCCTCAATGGTTTTTCCCAGCCCCACCTCGTCAGCCAGAATCACGCCATCGAGGAATGGGGTTTGCAACGCAAACAGCGCCGCATCGACTTGATGCGGCTTGGGTTCCACCTTGGCATCAAACAAGAGCCCCGCGAGCCTACCGACATGGTCAGAAGCGTAAGAACGGTCCAACTCATGGGCGTAGAACTTTGCCTGATAGTCACAAAGACGCTGCAAACCCCACTCATCCCCCTCTGTGTTCAGATTTCCCACCGGTCGGGTGCACTGACCCTGTAATCAACACCAATAGCCTTAAAGTGCTTGATTGCGGCGTTGATCTTCGCATTCTCCGTAGGACGACGCTTGGTCGGATCCTGAGACGATTTGGTTTCCCGAATCAAATACAAGTGCTCAAGGCTATCTTCAACTTTGATGATCGCCCAGTCCGGGTTGTAATCACCCACCGGGGTAGGGATACGGAACTTATCAGGCAACTTCATGAACAACTTAATGTCCTCACGGTTGTCAAGATACTCAGCGAACCGTTCTTCTATTGCAGAGTCAAACACGACGTAATCGAAATCAGTTTTGTCCTTGTTCGTCACCTTATAGAGCTGATCCCTAAACCGGTCTTTCTCCTCAAGTCCATCAGCTTGCAACTCGCGTAACTCATAGATACTGCCACCAATAGGCTCATACTGGATACCCTCGATGAGGACCTGGGAGAGTTCTTCCTCGATACAAGTGGTAACCATCTTGATGAAATCATTGGGATTATCCAAGAATTCACCAATCCGTTCAGAACCCAACAAAATGTCGATAATGGTCTTACGAGTTAGCGATGTTGATTCCTGAAGCTGAGCAACAATATCTGGCAATGGGTAAGCACCACTGAGTTTGGCTGCTCGGCTGCCAAGTTCGGAGCCTTTGGGCCCACCACGAGTAATCTCCAGGCCGGTACGGGTTACCTGAATACGGATCGGCTGAATCGAGGGAGCCTGTTTAATTCGCTCGATGCACTTTTCCACCAACTGGTGGCGATCCAGGCTAACCCGGTAGGTAGTGCGGGCCGTGATCTTCTCCCAAAACTCTTCAAACTCAGGTGCGGCATAAACCTGCTTGTTGAGCTTACGGTTCACACGCTTACGCTTGGGTTTGATAACTGCTTCTACCTTGCAACTATCAACAATCTTGATGACTTCTTCCTCATACCCCGCATATTCCTCGGGAAGGTTCAAAGTGAAGCCGAGCTGGTTGGGAACCCAGGTGCCCATGACCTCACCGGCATTGTTGAGGAAACCGCGCTCGTGCAGCAACTGCCAAATCTCATGAGAGCGTCGAGTGCCCAGACAGGTTTCCTTACCATCGACCACCACTGGTAGACCAGCAAACTCTGTTTTACGCACATACCCGATTTCCACGCCTGCCTTGCGGTATTCATCTTGTAAAGCAGAAGCGAACGCCCTATAGGGCTCATTAGCTACCACCGTCAACTGGGCAACTCCAGCATCCTTTACCCGCTCACCGGCCTGGTTGACCGGCAAGCGCAGGCCACGCCCGATGGTCTGACGCCGCTCAGTCTCACTGGCCATGTCACGTAGCGTGCAGATCTGGAACACGTTCGGGTTATCCCACCCCTCACGCAGTGCTGAGTGAGAGAAAATGAAACGCACAGGTTCGTCCAAATCCAATAACCTGGCCTTATCGCGCATAATCAACTCGTAGGCATCATCATCAGCCTTGGTTTTACCGCTGGAATCTTTGAAGGTGACGGTCGCGGACTTGGCCTTTCCCTTTTTCATTTGCGCAAAATAACCTGAGCGCACCTGGAGGGGGTCTACGGGAAGGAAACGGTGAGAATCAGAGCGTTTGGCTCGCTCTTCGCGGTAGATCTCGTCGAACCAGCTAGCGAACTGGCCGTTGGCGTCTAAGTTATTCACTCCATCACCCAAATATGAGGCGACCTTGTCAATGAAGAACAAGGAGAGCACCTTAATCCCTTGGGCGTTGACTTGTGCTTCTTTGCGGATGTGTTCGCGGATGGTCTCACGGATCATTTCTCGGAAGACTGAGTCTTGATCGCTACCGATAGCCTCACCGACTTGCAGAATTCCATGATTGGTTAGCTCGATCTGTTCGGGCTGGACACTAATCTCGCTGATTCGCCAATTCGCCTCATAGGCTGGGTTACCACCTGAGAGTCGCTCTAAGTCCGAACCTTGCGTTCCCAGCACGGCTTTTTTGACGTAACTGCCGTCTTTTTTCTTGCACACCAGTTCGAGTTTGGCTTTGAACGGATCACGCCGCACCTCAAGTAAGCGCACATACGGTTTAGCTGATCCACCGAGTTCCTGAGCGTCAGCCACCACAATCTTCTTCACCAACTCCAGGCGGTGAGCATCCAAAGGATCCAACCGGTACACCACATTGCGTGTGGTGCGGTGGGTTGCCGAGTAGCGCAGTGTGCACATGGGGTTCAAATCAGCTACAGCTGATTGGGCAAGCATGGACTCCATGCTCTGCGGTTCATCCATAATCACAATCGGATGGGTTGCCTTTAAGAAATCTAGTGGGCGCAGCCCGGAGAGCTTGTCCCGGCTCTGGTGGATGATGCGCGTGTTCTTATCCCCACGCAGGGAGTCAATCGTCATCACCAAAAACTGCAGACTAGTGGCGGTCGCGAAATCACGCACGTCTTCTGCCCGGTCACCTGAGTAAACCGTGTAGTTCATGTTTTCACCTGGGTAAAGGTGACGGAAGTGCTCCCGCATTAGTTCAATACTGGTTTTCACACCCTCACGAATAGCCACCGAAGGCACCAAAATGATGAACTTCGTAAACTGATACTTCTTGGCCAACTCAAACGCCGTACGTAGATACACGTAGGTTTTTCCGGTACCGGTTTCCATCTCAATATCGAACTGCAAACCATCAACCAGACCACTACTGATCTCCAAACCGTTCGCATCCTGGACCCGCTGCAAATTCGCGAGAATCGTGTCCTCATCCAACAGCAAGTTGTTACCGTAAGCTCCGACTTCATCGGAAATATCCAATGCGCTTTGAAGTTCGCTCACTTCAAAATCAAGCTGTTGTTGGGCAGGCAGGTACCGCAAACCAGTCACCAATTGATCCGCATCTAAAGGCTGGCCGTCAAACAGTGAGGTAACAGCATTGATGGCACTGGCCTGATAGGGCTGGCGTGGGTCAAACTGAAAACGCATAACCTTGTTTCCCTCCCAGACTCACGCCGTCCACAAATCAACGTTGTGAGTCCGGCACTCCTGCACCAGATTCGTTTTCAACTCATCGCCACCCTTGAAAGCATCCTCCAAAATCACCAAACGGGCCGGCTCCAACGCCACCAACGCACGTAACTGATCCAATGTGGGCGTCACATGCTCATTCAAATACGTAAGCACCAACCCGCTTGCCACACTAAACACCTCGAGCCCAGCAACAGTCTTGGTCTCAATCTGTTCGGTTAGGGACAATCCCAGCTTGAGTAGGACCTCAGTTAGCAGTGCTTCTGGGCGTGCGTTATCGTCAGCAGACTCAGCCATCCCCGCCAGCAAACCAGTCAGTTCTTCTTCAGGTAAAGCAGAGGTGGCCTTCCATTTTGAGAAATTAGTGTCCACCAGTTTGTAAGCGCGGAATCCCACATCTAGAGCATCTGCACGACCATCCAGCTTTTCAGCCTCATCAGCCAAAATCTTTGCTCCCGCGCGCCGAATACGCTCTCGCGAAATATCCGCAATTGTCTCATGCCCCTGCTCGCGCGCCACAGACCTCTCAGGCGTAGGCTCCGGCAACTGAACCGAAATACACTTGCGACTCCCACCATCCTCAGCATTCAACGCCATCACAGCATGAGCAGTAGTTCCCGAACCAGCGAAAAAATCAAGGACAGTTGAGTCAGGCTCAGAGGCTGCTTGATGAAGGCAATATTCTACTAAATTGGTCGATTTAGGCGTGTCGAACACCCGGGATCCAAAGAGAGCTTTTATTTGGAGAGTTCCTCGCTCTGCAGAGAATTCCGGGCCAAGCCAAACTGACTTTGGTTTTACTCGACGTTTCCCATCATCTGGCAAATAGTCTTTTTGAAATACGTCAAATTCATTTCGCCCAGAAACGAGTTGAACCGCAATTTCAGGCAATCTATTTGTAAAAGTCTCACGCCCCCAGCGCCAGCAACCGTCAGACCCATCTGATAAATGTGGATAAATTTCATAGTCTTCGTCAGACGATCGCTCTAGTCCAATGTGTCCGTTCGTCTTATTGAAGAAGATTGGATAAAACATATTCGGTCGATCTTCACGGCGTGAATTGCTACCGCGTTTACGTAAGCCGAGCAGTCGATACCTTCCAGCCTCATCTTCATGCTTATAATCTTTTTCGTATTCATCGGGGGCGGGAACGCCATTTGTCACAAACTCCGATTTACCGTATATCAAAAGATATTCGTGAGATGTGGCCACGTATTGTTCGTCGGACCTACCTTTCAGGTTGTTGACTACACAAATTGAAGCAATAAAATTGCTCTCACCGAAAATCTGATCACACAAGTCCTTTAGGTTAGATTGTTCATGATCGTCAACAGAAATAAAGATTGCTCCGTCATTTGTGAGTAGATTCCTAGCAAGTTTGAGTCGCGGGTACATCATGTTGAGCCAGTTGGAGTGGAATCGTCCGGCTGACTCCGAGTTGGTGGAGAGCTTTCCTTCATCATCGGACTGCCCGCTCATCTCGAGGTAGGAGCCGATACCGTCGATGTAGTTGTCTTGGTAGACGAAGTCGTTTCCGGTGTTGTATGGCGGGTCGATGTAGATCATTTTGATCTTGCTGTAGTAGTGCTTTTGTAGAACTTTGAGCACTTCGAGGTTGTCACCTTCAATGAAGATGTTTTGGGTGGTATCCCAGTTAACCGAGTTTTCTTTGTCTGGCAATAAAGTAGCGGTGGTGGGTGTCTGAGCGGCGCGGATCGCTTGGGTCTTGCCCGGCCACGTCAGTCCGAAGCGTTCGCGGGGATCCTCAGCGTCCTCGTCGATGAGGGCACGTAACGTATTGAGGTTGATTTTGCCGTCAGCGACGATCTCGGGGAAGAGTTGGGCGAGTTTGGCGGCGGCCTCGGTGGTGAAGTTTGGTGTGGTTGCTGGAACTTCGTTAATTTTCTCAGACATTGGCAGGCTCTTTCATCATTGAATGCGTTTGCTTTGCAAGGGCCATTATGGCTGCTGCCCTCGGCCCCAACGTTATACGAATACTTTAGTTTTTGGCCCAGTTCGGTACTGTTTCTCTGGATATTTTGCTTTGGAAACTGTGCACTTTGAGAACAGTCATTATGAATGACAGGTAGAGTTTTTTAGCGACTGCTTTCGATCTCCGTCATACCTCATAGATGCGATGAAGGCGTCGCCGTAAATAAGGCGTAGGTCATTGCAGGTTTCATCACTCCCCGATACGAGCAGTGGGCGGTACTTCCTACAACTTAAAGCACAGAAAATCTATACCCGGTTTACTCGTTAATTCCCTCTTCAGTGTTTGTCTCATCAACGGATTCGTCTGCACGGGTCAGTTTCTTCAGCAGCCGATGCTTGGCTGAACCAATGCCTGAACCTGCCGTCAAAACCATCTTTGTTGCGCCGTTAAGGGCAGCATTACCAGCCTCAAAGGTTTGAGCCACGACCTGCTTGGCTTTGCCAGGCTCTTTTGCCTCAGCAGCATGCTGTGCATCGAGTTCAGCAAGCATTTTTAAGTAACGGTCGGCACCCGGAGTAGGCGGGGGATTCCTACGAAGATGGCGCTGCAGGCGATGTGATTGTTTGTTAAGGGAGACCAAAGTCAGGCCACCCGAAACTACACCGCCGAGAACAGGAACTGCCTTTGTCACACCTTTGGCGAGGCTGTCTTTTGTCACCTTTACGCCGACGAATTTCAATGTTTGCTTGACTGGGTTATACCAAACAGTTTTTGTTAAGGCTTGTTTGGAGATCTGTTTTTGAAGGGCTGGACGAGCAACAGTTGTAGCGAACGCACTTACCGAGTTTGCCGCTCCGGCAACTCCGAGCATGATGCCTAAGAATGAAGCGAGAAGGCCTAATGTTTCATCGTCAATATCTTCGAGGTCTGACAGGAACGCTTTCCAGCCGTACAAGTACGCAAGTTTCTGCATGATTCGGAAAGCGTGGACGTAGTACTGAGTGATATCACCGGGAATCGTTGCGGCTAAACCAATACCGCCAGGGATACCTGCCGCGAAAGACATTGATGCGGACTTTTTAGTCTCAAAACCGATTGACCGTCCAGCAATTTCGTCAAGAATCTTGGGAGAAATACCCGCTTCGACTGGAGTTTCATTAATTGCTTGGTCAATCTGCAGATCTGAGAGCGCATATTTGCGCAGTTCCTGACGGAGGAATTTTTCACGTTCGATCCTTACTCCGCGTAGACGAATAACTACTTTTAAGAAGTCTTCCGCGAACTGAACCGCCTCCGCATCCTGTTCAGCGGTCATTTCGTTGAGAGTTTTTTCATCAACAAAATCAGAGACATCCTCGAGAATCTCGACATCATCAGTCATGGTTTCAACTTCATTCGACTCGTCAGTCACTGGGGACTCCATCTCGAAAGGCCTCTGACATTTAGGGTAGGTCACGTGTCTGTCAGGAGAATTATGCCCTGATTTCCAGAGATCGAGGTGATACTTCAGGGAAGTTTTCGAGAACTAATTTCAGAACGTCATCAGAGAAAAGAAGGATTTTTCCCAAGTTTTTATTTTCTCCGGAACACCTTCGTTCTTAACCAGGGAATGAGGATACGGATCCCGAGGCGCGTAGTGGCGAATCAGAGGGCCAGATACGCGCATGCGTGTGGAATACAGGGGCTCATCAATCCGTAGATTTCGGACGGTAGCGTTCTAGATGAGCGAAAGTGCGTTGGTTTTCTGACAAGCGTGCCAGTGGGCTCCAGGAGCGGGCATCGTGAGGTGCGTCGGTGATAACTGGGTTAACTGGACGAGCGCGATAACATGGGCGTTCCGAGAGCAGAGGAGTGATTGCGTCAATCTGCTGCGCCATGGCATCGCCAAAGCCTTTACTCGCCCAGGACGTTTTCATCCCCCAGCCGCAGATGATGAGAGCGTTAGGGAATTCGTTGAGTCGTTTCTCTAACCCGATTCTCGCCGGCACAGGATCCAAAACGTCGCTGTGACCACGATTCAACGAGGGCTTGGCAAAAGCGAAGAGATTACAGAACGTCACTCGAGGATGCCGAGGCGTGTCAGTCCGGAAATCTCCTAGGTCGCTACCCAGCATGGACAGCACTCGCCTGACCGTTGGGTCGGAGAGTTTCGTAGTCCCCTGAGCATCAGGAGTCTTTCCTATGAAAGGCACACCTGCTGTTCCCGGATTGAATCCGATGAAAATGATGTCCCTGCAGGGAATGGCGGGGGAGTGGAGCGTGTACGTCAGTTCCGTACGACTCGGGTTATCGCCGTTGAAACTCACCACCGAGTGGCCTTGGAATTCCAAGCGTTGAGGAGTGTTGAATGCGTACGAAAAATCAAAACTGTGTTCGGTGCTCATGGGTTGCTCATTGACTCATTGGTAGCGGGGGAAGCGCGCTGGACATAGGGAAATAGAGGTCTGCGATCCCATCAAGTTGAGCGCGAATCTCTGGGAACGGCTGATTAAGATCCAGCGTGCGCACAGCAATGCTGTTGCCGCTCATGGAGTACGTGGCGTCGGGCTGAATATCTGAATCAGTCTTCGCATACAGCAGCATGCCTGACACTTTCGTTTCCGACCCCACCTTGACCTGCTTGTTCTTCACATACGTAAAGACTTGATACAGATTTCCCGAGTGGATCGTGTGCGAATCAAAACGCTGCTGGGTGTTATTCGTGTAGTACTTCGCATCAATGATGAGCACCGTATCTTCCGCTTCAAGAGTGATGTCAGTTCTCATCGTGGGCAACATGTCAGAGAAACCATCATCAAGAGTCCACTCCACCATGGGCGCATGGGCCTTGAGCTCAGGGTGCTCCTGGCGGAAATACTCAAGAATGAACTTCTCATACAGGCGTGGCATATCCTCATCGGTCTGGAAGAAATCCATGGCCCGGAAACTGCCCTCACGGCGGCTCTGAAGTAAACGCTTGCTGGCCATGTAACAGATCGCAATCAGCATGCGATAGGTCTGATTGTTTCTGTCATAGCGCACGCGCCAATTCACCCGGCGTAAATCAACCGTCTGCACCTCACTGAAATACATCAGCAATTTTCGAAGAGTCTTTTTACGCTTCTTCGAAATCCCAGAGCGAAGCAGTAACTCCACTGTCGACTTCACGATGCGGTTCATCGGTGTATCCACCGAAAACTCATCGAAAGAACACACCAGACGATGGCGCAGCAAACTCTGAGACTTCAGCGAATCACTGATATCAATTTTCCCCCGCAGGGAAGACAACTTCTCATGATGTTCCACATAATCACGCCCAAGCCCCTGCTTGATTTGAGACGTGATTCCGCGTTCGAGAATTGCCGCGTACAACTCGTCAATATGCTCGAACTCTTCAGTCGCAATGCTCTTGTATCCATCTTCCCGAAGCACAGAAAACGCATACGACAGCATGTAGTAGACGTTCTGAAGCAGAATCACCTGATTGCGCCCCTCAAGCGATCGGACCAGTCAGCAATGCGGGAAGGATCATCAAACCAATATTCCTTGAGTAACGGAATCAGTTCGTATTCGACGATAGGCACCAGCGCGGCGTCATCGGTAGAACCGGGACGTAAATTGCAGAAGTAACTGTGCCCAATGCAAAAGCCATCACCCAGAGAATCATCCTGAGCAATCACCTCATTGAGTAACTCCACCTGACGGAGCAAAGCATTGAACTTTGGCTCCCCAAGACTGTCGCGGTACTCAATGAACTTCTCCGTCTGGAAGCCAGGCGTGAGATCAAAGAAGGCGAAACGACGCCGCAACGCATAATCCAACATGGCCAAGGACCGGTCCGCCGTGTTCATCATGCCGATGAGGTAGACATTGGACGGAACATAGAACAACTCATGTGAATACAACAGTTGCAAAGTGTTCTTAGAGCCGCGCTTATCGTTCTCAATTAACATGAACAACTCGCCGAAAATCTTCGACAAATTGCCACGGTTAATCTCATCAATGATGAAGAAATAGTCGTTCTCAGAATCGTCAGCAGCCTTCTTGCAGAATGAGTAGAAAGCGCCCTTCGTCAGCTCAAAACCGTTCGCAGAAGGACGATAACCCTCAATGAAATCCTCATACGAATAACTCTGATGGAACTGCACCATCATCACGCGGCTGACATCTTTCTCGCCCATTAACGAGTACGCGAGACGTTTTGCTGCGAAGGTTTTACCAACGCCAGGTGCTCCTTGAAGAATGATGTTTTTCTTGACCTGCAGGATGTTCGTGAGGGATTCGTACTTGTCTGGACTCATGAACACTTCACTGAGGAAGTCTTCAGGCGAATACTCGGGATAGTCGATGACAGGTTCATCATCGACTTCATCGAGTTTCTCAGCATTGTAAAAACCCTCGATGCGACTGACGAGTTCGGTATTCGTCGTCAGATCAGTCAACGTCTTCATACTCAGGAGATCATCAGTACGGAATATGGTGTTATCGGTCCAGTCGACTGAACGGAAATGCGGATAATCGCCCTTCGATTCATCGAATTCATAGGCTCCGGATACAACACCACGGCCGATAATTTCTTGTCGTCCTCGTTTCGCCCAGATGATGTCAC
This sequence comes from Actinomyces vulturis, assembly GCF_001687305.1. Taxonomy (GTDB): domain Bacteria; phylum Actinomycetota; class Actinomycetes; order Actinomycetales; family Actinomycetaceae; genus Actinomyces; species Actinomyces vulturis. The sequence continues at coordinate 158,296 of NZ_KV700385.1, read as the reverse complement.
CTGGTTTCATTTCATGGGCAAATTGCCAGCAAGCTAGTGCCGCATTGTTGTGAGAGGTTTCGCCACCACGAGAGTGAATAAGGGCATCTTGGATGTCATCTTTTGATGGATAGTCGTCGAGATTTCCCAAGTCTGCCCATGAGATTGCAGCTGTATTCGTCTGCTGAAATTTGCTCCACTCTGAGGCATTTTTTCCAGGTGCGAGTAACCAATAGCGAACAGACGCAATATCCGGATCGCCAAGGACGTTTGTGCTGTCAGTAGATGTTTGTACCGGGGCTGGTTTTGGCACGTTCCACGTAGATTCAGATAATTCGGGAAAACTGCTGTACGAGTAGGCCTTACTCAGCGCGGTTTCTTTAAGCGATTCACAAATCGAAAGGTAGCGTTCAGCATCGGGCATGCGGCTCAAGCGTTTTAAAGTGGCGACAATGTCGGGCGAAGTATGTGAAGGATCGCTAAGAAATTCACGTGTATTTGAATCCAAATTCATGTACGTATGTGGACGAATCCAGTACAGACCGAATGACAGCATCCACCGCAGTCCAAATTGACGATAGGTGTTGTTGAAGATACGAATGAAATCTTCGCGTGTCTTGTCGGTAGGCCGATCTGCATGGAATAGGGCTATCTCGAACAGAGCCCAAAGATTGTCGATATCGTCAGGTTTTCGCCGCGGATCACCATCAAAGGCGTAGAAAGTGGCTGCCATGTTATTGACCAGCGGAATTCCATTGAACTCCTGCGGGACAGGGGCATCGATACTGAATGAATCCTTGAAAGCAGTTACAAGCTTAATTCGGTTTTCGAGTGTTGTGTGTTTGTTGAACAGCGCGTACACACTGAAAGGATCGATATCAATCGGAAGCGGATGGCTATCAAGTTTAGGCAACTTGAGGCCGGTCGCAGCGAAGATCTCCTGGATCTTCTTCATGAGCGCTTGGCGGTCATCCTTGTAGGGGAGGAGTTTGTCAGCCAGTTCCTCGTAGAAGGGGATCCATGCGTACTGCTGTGACATTGTCAGTTTCTTCCTTGAATCACACCGTATGAACCATTCATTTGTGAAAGGAACGCATACGTCAGCGCCGAATACTGCTGATCTAAGAATACGGTGGTGAGAAGGGAAATGTGCTTCCCGAATACCAGTGTGTGATGGTGCTGTTGCGCGTGTGGAGATATCACTGTGATGGAAGGATGAGCACCACGTTAGGCGCCGTAGTCAACGAACACTGAATCAGATGGAGGGCCAACACATCCTTCGATATCCTACTGTCATGGGGAAGAATAAGTTCACTCACTCCCACTTCGTTGACCCGTCCTTTGACGGGCTGATGAAAGCCTGGAAAAAATATCAGCGATTCTGGGCGCGATGGCAACGCCCCGTGGGTAGGCCCATGACCCTAACCTGGCCCATGGATGAAACCGGGGAAGCATTCGGTGAACACGAAAAACTCCTCGCCGGAGACCCGGAAACTGTGGAGACCTACCTCAGTATGGTGGTCCACCGTAAAGACCGGAAGTTCCTCAAGAAACTGGTGAAAAAATCTGACCACGGCACCTACGGTGGCCTCATGGCTGACCTTGCCTATTATCTCTACACTCAGATTGACCCGGCGGCTGGTAATGATGTGACAGCGATCTTCTGGCCTCTTTTGCCTGTCTTGCCCCAGCCATTTTATGGCAGCCCGGAGAAAGCCAAACTCTTCGTTATCCTCACCAGTCCTGCTTACGACCAGCGCTTCATTCCTTCCGCACCAGGGTGGACTTCCGAACAATTCGCCCAAGCCTGCTTTGACCAGTACCGCAACGGCCGTCGGCTCTTGGGAGATATTGAAGCCGACGAGTACAAGTACGTGCCCTGGGAAGAAACCGAGGGCTACTACAAGGAGATGTACTACGGGGCGGAAGGCTCCAGTGCTCAATATTTGGTGCCCTTGTGGAATGAGGCGCTTGGTGGCTCGGCCAGTTTTGACGAGGCACACAAAGATTTCGTGTTTCACACGCACCTCAGTCCTTACCAGGTAACTGACTCCTCTAGCGTATTTGTGCAGGCACTTCGCGATCTCAATGAGTCCGGTCAGTGGTTGCCTTCCCAAGAGGCTTTGCTGAAGGTGGCTGCCGCCTGGGTGAACTGCTATCAACTGGGAGAACAGTCCACTGAGCGGGTGCTGTATGTGGGCAGCGCCCGGAGGGAATTCGTGGACGCATTACTGGTAAAACTTGAGGAATATGGTGCAGATTCTGAAAAACTTAAGCATGTCCTAGCGCTTCCCCAAGGGCTCGAACTTCTCTAACCACACCTTCGGTGTGATGCGCGGAGTGGAAAACGTCGGTGGTGGCCAGTGGGTAGCCCAGTCCGCCGGCCCTCAGGCTGATTCTGGTGATGAGGTGGCCGACGACGTGCACCTTCTTGACCGCACAGAGCCTCCTGCCGTCATTGCTTCCGTTCTCGATAGCGTGACCCATGCGTCTGAGGATTAGGTGGCGCGTGAAAAGTGGCTAAGAAAGGTGCTGAGAACAAGCACTGAACACAATTAGTCAGAAACCGATCGTGCGATACGGAGTGCTCGCAGTCTCGTGAACTGAGTCTGCGAGCACTCCGCTGTGTTCGATGTGAAAGGTGCTGCTTAGGACTTCATGGGCAAGAGTTGTCTCATTGGGGCAGGAGTTGGTCCATCGGCACGTAATCGTCCAGGTCCGGGGCAAAGCGTCCTGATGCGCCATTGGCTTTAAGAATCGGTATCTGCCCACGGTTTCCTGAGGTGAGGGAACCAGTCTGTCGGAGAACCTCATCGGCGCTAGAAGACTGACTACTTCCCTCAGTGAGCGCCGGCGCAGGGGAAGAGGCATCGGGGAGGTGAACAATAACTGTTGAATTAGGGGTATTGGCTGCTGGCCCGTGAGTAGGCGCTGCCTGGCTATGAGCGCAGAGCATTGGAGTGCGGGTAACAGCTGTAGGATCATTCGCAGAAACCGTAGTAACTTGTGCGCTAGCAGGAGCAAGCCCAGGAACTGCGTCGACTCGCGTCATAGTGGCTGTCAGCAATTGGTAGGTTGCCCGGGAAATTCGCTCCGTCAGTTCCGTGCCGTAAGAGTCACCAAAGTCGGCGGTAGCAGCAAAAATTCCCGTAGGCACTACGCTCGCGCGTAGCGCAGTCATGAGTGGACGCATGGCGTAATCAAGCATGAGTGAATGCCGCGCGCTACCACCGGTAGCACCGATGAGCACGGGGGTGCCCATGAGACGCTCGTTGCCAATGAGGTCAGCAAACATCTTGAACACGCCCGAATACGAACCAGCGTAAACCGGAGAAAGTGCCACCACGGCGTCTGCCCCTTCAAGCACTTCCAGAGCATGATCTACGGACGCTAACGGAATGTGGTTGAGATGAACCGCAGTTATATCCATCGCCAGGGGGCGAAGACTAATGTCCTCGATATGCAGTGAGATACTGAATTCATGGGCACGTTCCTGCAGGGCTCGGGTCACGCGCTGAGCCAGCAGTTGTGTGCTCGACGGCGTGGACATCCCCGCATTGATGACTGCTATCTTCACAGTGGGGTCAGTATCTGGGTGCTGAGTAGTCAGGCTCATCGTGCATCCTCCGCCCGGAGACCAGTCCAGTTATCGCCCGTTTCGAAGCGGTAAGAGTCTGCCCATTGGCCTGCGTTCTGCTGCATTAAGGCACGATCGCGCTGCTTAACGAGGCGTTCGTGAGTGGGAGGAAGAGCAACGTTTTCTGGCTTATTCTCATGCCAGAACTCGCGTAGTCGAGGTGCTACCTGCTCACCAAGGATACCGATCTGGTCTATCACCATGGACTGGGACAGGCCTGCATGGTCAATCAGGAACATTAGGCGCTGGGGGAATCCATAGGCCTGAATCATCCGCGTGTAGGCGTTCACTACCTGGTCTGCGGTTCCCACCACGAGGGGTGTGGAGTTCATGAAGTCCTCAAGTGAGGGGCCGTGGCCATAGACCGGGGCGTTATTGAAATAGGGACGGAACTGCTCGATGGCTTTGTCTGCGTCCTTATTCATGAAGGCATGCCCGCCAATGCCCACGAATCCGGTGTGCTGGCTGTCCGCCTGGTAGTGGTTCCACCGCTGGCGGTACATGGAAATCATTGAGTGGGTGTGACGTTGAGGCCAGAACAGGTTGTTAGCGAAGAATCCATCACCGTAGAACGCTGCCTGCTCGGTGGTCTGAACAGAGCGGATTGCGCCGTGCCAGACGAAAGGTGCCACATCGTGAAGCGGGCGGGGAGTTGAGGTGAAAGACTGCAGGGGAGTGCGGAATTGTCCTTCCCAATCCACCACGTCTTCTCTCCAGAGGCGGTGCAGTAGGTGGTAGTTCTCAATGGATAAGTCGATGCCTTTGGTGATGTCTTTCCCGAACCAGGGGTAGACCGGCCCAGTGTTGCCGCGTCCCAGGGTGAGGTCCATGCGGCCGTCGCTGAGGTGCTGAAGCATGGAATAGTCCTCAGCAATTTTCACTGGATCGTTTGTAGTGATGAGCGTGGTTGCCGTGGTGAGCTGGAGAGTAGACGTGCGTGCGGCTAGATAACCGAGCAAGGTGGTGGGGGAGGAGGAGAAGAAAGGCGGGTTATGGTGCTCGCCGATTCCAAAGACGTCTAACCCCACTTCTTCAGCGGTTGCGGCGTAGGACAGGACTGCTGAGATGCGTTCGTTCTCGGTGGGGGTTTGGCTGGTGGTGGGATCTTCGGTGATGTCAGAGACTGAAAAAATGCCGATTTGCATAGTTTTTTCCTATCAATGTGGGTGTGGAGTGGCTTAGGGGTGAATAGGGTGTGTGGTGCCCTGTGCGTTGTATGGGGCTTTACTGAGGTCGGGCTTCTGTGATGGGGAGTATTGCTGTGATGGAGGGGCTGTGATGGGGTGTGTTGTTGGGAGGGCTGTGCTTCCCTGCCTTGAGGAACTGGCTCTTGAGGCGGAGGGGGTTTGGGGTGTTTTAGGAGTTGAGTTCTCGAAGGGTTCTTGTGGCGTTCTCGGAACTTGGGTTCGTGAAGGAGTCTTCCGGCAACCTTAGGGCTTGGGTTCGTGAAGGAGCTTTCTGGCAACCTTAGGGTTCGGATTCGTGAAGGAATTTTCTGGCAACCTTAGGGCTCGGGTTCGTGAAGGAGCTTTCTGGCAACCTTAGGAGTCGAGTTCGTGGAGGTGCGTGCTGAGTTTCTTCAGTAGCGTGGAAAGAGTTGCCATTTCCTCGTCGGAAAAAACGTCCATAAATGATTGGCTGACCAGGGCGTGGTGGCGATCTCGAACGCAGGCGAGTGCGTTCAGTCCGGCTGAAGTTAACTGTAGTGAATAACATCGCCGATCTGTTTCGGACTGAATTTTGACAATCCACTTCCGTTCGATCAGGCGGCGGATAGAACGGGAAAAACCTGAGGTGGTGACAAGGACGGTGGCTCGCAGTTCGGCCATAGGTAAGGCGTGATCGGGTGCTGACTTGAGTGTGGCCAGTACATCAAAATCCGACAAACTCATTGTTATTGCTGGATCCTTGCTGTGCTGGAGGTCAGAATCGGCAGCAGCCAGGATGTGGGACGAGGTGTAAATGAAGTTTTTCCAGGTCTCCCATTGAATGGGGGAGATGGTGGAACGTTGAATCTCGTGCGGGGTGGTTGCTGTCATGAAGGAACAATAAAACTTAGATAGTTGCGTGCGCAACTATTTTTGTTGTTTTGTGGCTCTCAGTGCTGAGGAGATGGATAAGTGCGTGTCATTGTGAGTGAGTGAGTGGGCGGGTGGGGGCCTTTCGTCTTCACATTGCTTGCTATTTTCACTTTTAGTGATGGGGGTGTATGTCATGAACAAACATGGTGGGCACTCGCGTTAGCGAGTGCCCACCATCAAGGGTGATGTGTCATCCATATCGTCATCAACAATAGGGAGAGATCCATCCAAACTTTGAGTGCTGGTGAACCGGTGAATCAATGACATGCCGGTAACTCAGCGAATCATCGGCGTGCAGGTAAATCAGTGAATGATCCATGTTCCGATGAATCATCGAGGTACGTGATAATCGATGGTTAGAAAACCTCGGCAGTAGCAATCAGTACCGGATGGCATCAATCGGTTTGATCTTCACCGCCACGATAGCCGGAATGATACCTGCCAACGCGCCCACCACAGTGGCACTAGCCAAGCCAACAAAGGCTGCCATCATGGGGAAGGGAGGAGTGACCTTCGGGGCAAAACCTTCACCAAAGATCACGCTCAAATCCATAACCCTCACCCCGATAATGGCAATCGCAATACCCACCAGGCCTGCGACAACCGTTGCCACCACGGACTCCAACATGATGGAGAAAAAGATGCGTTTATTCGTGGCACCAAAGGAACGGCGTACACCGATCTCATGAATTCTCTGGCGTACCGTCACCATAGAAATGTTGACCAGGCCCAACGCACCCAGCAGCATGATGGCCACACCAGAAGAAATCACCACTTTGAAGAAGGTGGCAAAACCATCCAACTCGCTACCCATGAGGTTGTCACGAGCCGTGGTAGCTTGAGAGCCGAAGGTAGCATCAAAATCCTTCTTTGCCAGTGATTCGATTTGCTTGGCGCCATCTTTACCAGCCCACAACTCCAGCGTAGGCATGGGCATCTCAAAGTCTCGAGGTAACCAGTGGTTAAAAGAATCGGCAAGGACATACGCAGTCAGCGGCTCGGTTCCACAATCAATAAAATTACCATCTGGCCCCTCGCACATCCGCTGTGAAGTCTTATCCTCCGGAAGCACACCCACGATTGTGTAAGTCACCCGAGCAGGAGAGAAGCCATCAATTGTGACCGGACCGGTCAACTCACTCATTCCCAGTTGAGTGAGCACACTCTGACTGACCACGATACTGGGAGAGAGGTCATCGGCGTCGTCAGGACGGAACCAGCGGCCCTGCTCAACCTCGGTGCGGTGCAACATACCGTACTGGCCAGAAACTACCGTGGCATTAACAGTGGACGCCCCTTCCGGGAACGACAAACGCAGATTCGTGTTGTAGAACGTGTCAGACAAATTCACGTGGTAACGCTCAACAAATGCATTCATTGCTTGCTGAACACGCTCGACTTTTGCATGCTGATCATTAGGATCAGTACCGTCCGATAGTGACGAAGCATCAGTGTCAGCAGACCCATCTGAGGATGAATCTCCATTTGCCTTCGGCGCAATCTCCACAGTCACGGTGCCAGGGCGGCCCGTGTACTGCTCGTTAATGTCACTGAGAACTTTCACGGAGATCTGGCCAAGCGCCACAACAAAGGTCATCGCAGCAACGGCTACAGCCACGCCGACAAGACTGAGTAGCACGCGTAATTTACCGATACGTAGTTGGGCCCAAGCTTCAACAAGAGCACCCAAGAATCCTGTCATGATGCCAACTCCTCAAGAGGAACTTCAGCAAACTCCTCTAAAGAGCCAGCCTGATGAGACTCCACATGGATACGCGTAAGCACACCATGATCGAGTCGATACTGAGTCTTTGCGCGAGCAGCAACAGCCAAATCGTGGGTGATCATGATTAATGCAGCGCCGTATTCACGACACTGAGATTCCAGCAGATTCATCACAGAGTTACCGGTATCTACATCTAATGCCCCTGTGGGCTCGTCAGCCAAAATGATGCGAGGCCCACGAGCGAGAGACCGAGCAATGGCCACCCGCTGTTGCTCACCGCCACTCAGACGACTAATCGGCATGCCAATTTTCTCTTCAAGGCCTACGGCCTTAAGTAATTCCTCAGCGCGAGCAGTACGCGTAAAAAACTGCGTACCCGATGCATAGAGCAGCGGCATGGCCACATTTTCCGTGGTGTTCAACCCGGGAATGAGATTGAAAGACTGAAACACAAAGCCGAAGGTATTGCCACGAATATGTGCGCGCTTACTCTCACCCATCTTCGTGGTTTCCTTGCCATCAAGGACATAGGAACCAGCAGTGGGCTGATCTAGCAAACCGAGAAGGTTAAGCAGTGTCGATTTACCAGTACCGGAGCGGCCCACGATAGCCACATGCTCACCGGGCTCAACACTCAGGTTCACATCTTTCAAAATTTCTAACGGCGGAGAATCGGGTACTTGGAAAGTACGAACTACGCCGGATAATTCCAGCAAACTCATACGATCTCATCACCGTTCTCGTCGTAGCACACGGAGTAATCGTCTTCACAGGTGTTGGGTTTACCCTTACGCTTCACATCCTTACCAGGGACGAATTTCAACACTGTGTCCCCTTCGGCAAGGCCATCAGTGATCTGGACGTTGACGCCGTCTGTCAGCCCCAGTGTCACGGAGCGCTTTTCATTGACTGACGGATCATCAGGATTGGGAACAACCCATACGTCACCGGTGGCAAAGGAACCTTCAACAGCAGACACCGGGAGAAGAAGAGCGTCAGTAGCACTACCAGAATCAATGGAGATAGTGGCCTTCAGGCCGGGGAAGACCTTCTGGTCCAAAGGAACAGAACAACGAACCTCAACTGAAGTGGAATCGCCGCCGGCAGGAACAGAATCCGTGGACTCTGCCGGAGCCTTCTTCGTGCTGTTGTTGTTCGTGCCGATGGTTAAATCAGGACAAGTAAACGGTGCAGGGCCACCCTCGACAGTAATCGTGGCTTGGGTGGGGGCGTTCGTCAGGCGGTACTGCTGAGCAGGAGTCAGTGTGCCCTTAGCGGAGTAAGTGCCGGGGGAGACCGTGGCCACGGTGGTCCCCACAGAGGTCTCTTGGTCTTTAATCACCATGAAGTGAACCGTGCCAGAAATAGGGGCCTTCACGTCCTGCCAGGTAACAATGTCATCACGCTTAATGATGGTGGGGTTACCCTCGTCATCCTCACCTTCGATGGGATCTTGAGGCTTGACGTTCTTAATCGTCAGAATTGGCTCACCGGCCTCCACATGATCGCCATTGTTGTACCACAACTGATTCACCGTGCCGTTCAGCGTGGCAGGAGCGGTCACAGCAGAATCTTCAACAATGAGACCAGAGACATCGACCGTATTGGAAATATCGCCCTTCTCCACGGTGACAGTGGGGGTAGTAACCAAAAAATCGGGAGTGAGTTCCGGGCCGGCATTTTCCTTTTGATCAGGGAAGAATGCAATTTTCGTCAGGGCAATGGCAATGATCAGAGCGATCAGAACCTTAAACGCGGAGAACACGTAACGCTTTTTCACGGTGAACATCCTTGGCTAATCTGCTTGGCATAGTGGCACGCAGAAGTGGCGAGTATCAGGGCAACATTACGGTGTGATACTCCGAAACGCTCTCATTCTTAAGGATGAAAAAAGATCTGGCTATAGTGCTGCGTCATTTTCAGGGATGAATCAGGGACATCCCCGAGAAAAAGAGGTGGGGGCCCCGCGCATGCGCGGGGCCCCCACTCAAGTCGAACCAGGCCAAACCTTGTGAACGCTTCAGCGTTCCTCCTGGTCAAGTTCTAGGAATGCGCCAGCCAATTGCCACACAAAGTCAACAGATACGCGCTCACCAGGCATGTGTGACTTCAGGTGGCCAGCAGAGCGCTTTACTGTAGTCGACCGGCAGGTGCGCTAGGAGCAGCCTTAAGGAATGCCGGAGGATTGAAGCCATTCTCCTCATAAGCCTTCACCACAGCCTGGGCCACAGTATCCACGGCATCAGCATCAACCAGGGCAATGGCGCTACCGCCGAAGCCACCACCTGTCATGCGAGCGCCATGCGCACCAGCGTTACGTGCAGCCTCCACAGTCACATCCAACTCAGGGCAGGTCACTTCGTAATCGTTGCGCAAAGAATCGTGGGAAGCATTCATCAGTTCACCCACGCTCGCCAGCACATCGCCTTCCAGACGCTCGTTGTTCTTGAGAAGTTCCACCAACTCAGCGGTACGAGCAATCTCCGTGACTACATGGCGGGTGCGGCGTACGAGCATGTCAGCGTCATCAGCGATCTCGCTGGCAGCGTCAGCGCATGTGGCAGTCTGATCGTCGAGAGCCAGGTGGCGTAGGTGCCCCATGTCTTCAGCGAGGTTTGCCGGATCAAGATCAGCAAGGAGATCAACACCCATGAGGGCTGCGGCACGCTCGCAAGCAGCACGGCGAGCGGCGTACTGGCCATCAACCAAGGAGTGTGGTGCCTTGGTGTCAATGACAAGCAGGGCCAAGCCGGAAGCCGCCAAATCGAAGGGGACATGCTCGACGCTGCCGTCGCGGCAGTTAAGTTTCAAGGCGTGACCTTCGTGGCAGCGCAGTGAAGCGGCCTGGTCCATTCCGCCGGTAGGAGCCCCCGCGACGTCGTTCTCCGCACGCACGCAGTACGTAACCAACTGAGCGCGGCCTTCATCATTGGGAGCATGGGCACTACCCGCCATAGGCTGGCCGTCAAGTTCTAGGCCTGCCATGTCAGCCAGTGCTACGGCAACGGAGCATTCGAGTGCGGCAGAGGAAGACAGGCCGCCACCCAGTGGCACACATGAGTAGAGAGCAGCATCGAAACCGGGAAGCGGGCCAAGACCAGCCTGTTCCATAGCCCATGCCACACCAGCGATGTAAGCGGCCCAGCCCTTGACTTCACCTGCGCTGCCCTTGGGGCCGATTTCATCGAGATTCAACTCATCAACGGCCTCACGAGTCTGGGGGGAAACTAAGCGGATCGTACGGTCATCGCGCACGCTCAATGCCAGGTGAGCGCGATGAGGCAGAGCAATAGGAAGAGCGAGGCCACCGTTGTAGTCAGTGTGCTCGCCGATGACATTGACGCGTCCAGGGGCGTACCACACCCCCTGTGGGTTAGTGCCGAAAGTATCGCGGAAAAGCTCAGTTGCTAACTGGACTCCCTCATCACTGGTCAGTGCGGGGGAAAAGACGGGCTCGCTCATAGGTTTCTCACTTCGTTGGGGTCACGGATGAATCGTGTTGGGCTTAAGACTATCGGGCTGGACTATGCCGTTGCGACGCTGGCATACGTGCAGCCGGTTAAAACTGATGTTAGGAAGCCACCATGATGCTCACGCCCTGATCTTCCAGGATTCGCACAGCATCATCGTCAGGTCGTTTGTCGGTAACGAACACTTCAATGGCGTTCATCGGGCAGAAGGTGCGCAGGCCAAGCACACCCCACTTGCTGGAGTCCACTACGGCTACGGGTGTACGCGCCGCAGCCAGCAGTGCCTGGTTGGTGGCGGCTTCGGCGAGGTTCGGGGTCATTAGGCCAATAGACGGATCGCATCCGTGAGCACCGAGGAACACCCACTCCACCTTCAAAGAGGACAGTGCGTCTGTCGCCTGCAATCCCACCAGTGCGTCCGACGGCGTGCGCTCGCCTCCCGTGAGAACCACAGTGGGGGCGCTCTTGCCTTCTTCGCGGGCGGCGTCTGCGGCATCGAACAGGGTGATAGCCGCTGGTAGAGAGTTGGTGATGATGGTGAGGGAGCCAAAATGGGGCAGTCGCGTAAGTGCTTCGGCCACGGCCAGCGTGGTGCTTCCTGCGGATAGGGCTAGAGAGTCGTGGGGGCGCACCAGGGAAGCGGCGGCTGTACCGATTTTTTGTTTGTCCTCTTGACGCAGGGTGGACTTTGTAGCGAACCGGGGTTCCAGGGTGGTGGGGCCTGCGGCTACGGCACCACCGTGGACGCGTTCGACTAATCCTTGGCTGACAAGTTCGGTGATGTCTCGGCGCACAGTCATTTCAGAGATGCCCAGAGCCTCGACTACTTCGGCGACACGGACACCTCCATTCGCACTGACCAGGTCCAGGATGTACTCCTGGCGTTGGCGCGCCAGCATGGGGGCTGCGGTGTTGTCGGTCACGCGTCATAGTTTGCCACGGTCCCCACAATTTCGCTCAGAATCACACATGGAGCGGTCGGTAGTTCTGTCAGCGGGAAAGTGGCTTCGAGGAAAACGGCCAGGAAGTGGTGAGTGGGCGTTGTGTGCTGCGGCAGGAAATAGGGGCCTGGTCAGCCCTAGGGGTGTGTGAGTGGGTTAAAACATAGTCGCGCACGTACAGGACTAAAGTCCTCGCGAGGCGTTGGAAAACAAAATTTGGTACATCCGTACTGGAAAGTTCTTTCTCCCCAAAAATAAAAATTGTGGTCTCAGTCTCCTTTGGGTGGTACGGTCGTACTACGACGGTTGCTCAAGACAGTGAGGTCTCTAGTAACCCCTTCCATTACTTCGGTAATGGGCGGCAAAGTACATTCGTACTAACGTTTCGCACTATCGTGAAGATGCAGCGCGATCGCGAAACTAGTACGGGTGCACTAGCCGGAAAAATACACAACACCAATCACATAGGAGTGATTACGATGGCGAAGATCGTCAACTCGTGGAACGACTTTGATCCGCTCAAGCGCGTGATCGTCGGCCGTGCAGACAACTCAGTGATCCCCCCAGAAGAGCCCGCCACCAGTGAAAAGGTGCCCGTCGACTCTGAAATGCGCGGCATGTGGGGTCCCCGTCCCACTGAAACCGTCGAAAAGGCTAACGCTCAGCTTGACTACTTGGTCAAGGTCCTCGAGGAAAATGGCGTTACAGTCGACCGTCCTACACCCCTGCAGTGGAACCAGCCTGTCATCACCCCGGACTTCCGTACCGACTCCATGATGACCTGCATGCCTCCTCGTGACATCCTGCTCACAATGGGCAATGAGATCATGGCTTCCGCCAACTCCTTCCGCTGCCGCTACTTCGAATACCTGGCTTACTGGCCCCTCATGAAGCAGTACTTCGATGAGGATCCTGAATTTAAGTGGACCCAGGCTCCCCGTCCTCGCTTGACGGATGCTTCCTACAAGCACAACTACTACGACGAGAGGATCAGCCTCGAAGAGCGCCTTGAGCGCACCGCTAACAAGGACTTCGTCACCACTGAAGTAGAACCTATGTGGGATGCAGCCGATGTTCTCCGTCTGGGCAAGGACCTCTTCATTCAGCATGGCCTGACCACCAACCGTGCTGCTATGGAATGGTTCAAGCGCTACTACCCCGAGCATCGTGTTCACGCCGTGAACTTCCCCGGTGACCCCTACCCGATTCACATTGATGCAACCTTCGTGCCCCTGCGCCCAGGTCTCATCATCAACAACCCCCACCGTCGCCTGCCCGAAGAACAGCGCAAGATCTTCGAAGCAAACGATTGGCAGATTGTTGACGCAGCAATGCCTGCACACAAGAACCCGCCGCCGCTGTGCTACTCCAGCGTCTGGCTGTCCATGAACTGCCTGGTCCTGGATCACAAGACCGTCATCTGCGAGGCCAGCGAGGTCAACCAGATGGAGCAGATGGATAAGCTCGGCATGAACGTTATCCCAGTTCCATTCCGTGACGCCTACCCATTCGGTGGCGCTCTGCACTGCGCAACCGCAGACGTCTACCGCGAAGGTATCTGCGAGGACTACTTCCCCAACCAGGTTGAGGATCCCACCCTCGTGTGATCACTATGAGGGCCAGGTAACCCCGCGCCAGGCATCAATGCCTGGCGCGGGGGAGCCGAGGCCCTTTTTTCGACTCACTGCCTGTGCACTCTCGATGACAACCATCGTTCACCGCCGTACCTCAGCGGTCATGGCCCAATAATCGAGCACCAAATCGTTCCCCTGGAAAACGAAGCAACCAGAAAACTGCACCACACGCACAATGCTCACGATGCGAGATCACCCTCAGTGAACTGCGTGTACCCCAGTAACAACGGCACATGAACTCACCGCTGGTTACCGACCAGTACATCACTACTAGCAAGCCTTGGCTTCTCCCTTATTTCTCCTCTGTCCTCACCATCGCGCGGCAAGGGCGCCGCGCGGCCACCACGAAGGGCTGACAACGATGTCAACAACCCCTGCAACAAGCGACTACATCATGAATAAGAAGCTTGGTGCCATCGCCATGCTCCTGTCCGCAACGGGTATGGGTCTGGTGGGAACCATCTCCCGTGGCGCCACCATGGGACTAGACCAAGCAGACAAACAAGTCATCGGTTCATTCCTCGCTTTTGGCCGCATGACCACCGGCATGATCGGCTTCATCATCATCATGATGGCCACCAAAAAACTCGGACTGTTTAAGAGCACACGTCTGTCCGTATCCGTCATTCTCGGTGGTATTTGTATTGGCCTATCGCTAGGTTTCTACATCTCCTCGACACTGATGACTTCCATCGCTAACGCAGTGTTCCTTATTTATACAGGCCCGCTGTTCTGTACGCTGCTCGCGCGCATCTTCCGCAAAGAACTCATCAAACCCCTCAGCGGCTTTTTCCTCTTCCTGGTCTTCGTCGGCATGCTACTGACCATGGGCATCATTGACTGGGTTGATGGCTCATTCCACTTCGGTCTGGACTTGTCCACCTCATCACCCGAATTCCCCAACAAGGGCACAGGTGACCTTTTCGGACTTCTGTCCGGTGTGTTCTACGGCCTGGCCATGTTCTTCTACGGTTACCGCAAGGATGTGGACTCCGTGGTGCGTGGTGTTTGGAACTTCTTCTGGGCTGCTGTGGCAACTCTGGTCATGAGTTTCATTCTTAAGCCTTGGCACGGAGTGGCTTCATTTACTGGGACGAACTGGGCCTGGGCTATCGCCCTGTTCCTCGTTTGCGGGTTGTTTGCCTTGGGCTTCCTTGTGGTTGCCGGTCGCAACTTGCCCGCCGTGGAGTACTCCACCATCGCCTACTGGGAATGCCCTGTGGCCATTGTTTGTGGTCTGCTTGTTTGGCACGAAAACCTCACCATTGTGGGCGTAATCGGCGGTCTGCTCATTGTGGGAGGTGGCCTAGCCCCCATCATTTTGGACACCGCGAATGCTGCCAACAACTCTCGAAAGAAGCGCCTGGTCGTGCAGTAATAACGGCCTAGTCACCGGGTGGGTCATCCACTCAAACCCACCCGGTGGCCTCACCTAGCCCGGTAGCATGTGGCCTTCACGTAACTAGACCACACACGAAACTCGAGAATTACACCGTCACTGGAGGAATCATGACAACCGCTTCACAAGTGCATGCTGAGGAACCAGAACAAACTGAGCATGAAAAGCGAGTTGCTCTCCACCGTGCGGCCCGCGCCAGTTTTATCGGTAATTTCATCGAATGGTTCGACTACGCCTCGTATGGATACCTCGCCATCGTTATCGGTGCAGTGTTCTTCCCCCAAAGTGACGAACTTGTGCGTACGATGCTCACTTTCGCTGTGTTCGCCATGTCCTTTATCTTGCGTCCCGTAGGCGCAGTCCTGTGGGGGACATGGGGTGATCGCTGGGGTCGGCGTTGGGCGTTGAGCTGGTCCATCCTCATCATGGCAGGTTCGACATTCCTTATTGGATGCCTGCCCGGACATCGCACCATCGGTGTAGCAGCTCCTATTCTTTTGCTTATCCTTCGGATGGCTCAGGGCTTTAGTGCCTCGGGCGAATACGCCGGTGCTGCCACCTTCCTTGCCGAATACGCTCCCCCCAAACAGCGTGGCATTTTCACCTCGCTCGTTCCCGCTTCCACAGCTACCGGCTTGCTCATGGGTTCACTGATGGTCAGCGGCTTGAACACTGCTCTTTCTGATGCTGCTATGGAATCGTGGGGCTGGCGTATTCCTTTCCTCCTGGCGGGTCCCCTGGGTCTCATCGGTCGTTATATTCGTGTCCACCTTGAAGACACTCCCGCCTACTCACAGATGATGGAAAATCTGCCCACGAAAAAGGTGGAAAAAACCAAGTGGAGCGCACCACTGAAAGATCTCCTGAAGCACCATCAGCGTGCCACCATTATTACGTTCGGTGTGGCCTGCCTGAATGCTGTAGCTTTCTATCTGCTCCTGTCCTACATGCCTACCTATATTCATGAAGTAGTTGGCATGGAAAAAACACAAGCGACTCTAGCAACTTCCATCACCCTGGCTGTCTACATCCTGGCCATTTTTGGTATGGGCCACCTTTCCGATTATTTCGGACGCCGCACCATGCTCATCGTTGCCTGCGTCGCCTTCATCATCCTTACTGTTCCTTTGTTTAAGGTGATGACCACATCCGGGTTCCTTGGTGTGGTCCTCTGTGAAATTGCCTTCGCACTTATTCTTACCGCCAACGATGGAACCCTGCCTACATTCTTAGCTGAATCCTTCCCCACGAATGTGCGTTACTCAGGATTTGCTCTCTCCTTTAACGGAGCTAATGCTCTCCTCGGCGGTACGGCGCCCTTCATCGCCACCTGGCTTATTCGCGTGACGGGTAATTCCTTGGCCCCGGCCTATTACCTCACGGGTATCGCCATCTTGGCCATGATTGCCATTCTTTTCTCGCGCAATATCCGTCATGGGTCTTTAACGGCTGACGATCCCAAGCCTGCGCAGTAACATGGCCAAAGACCTGTCATGATGTCCCGGAAATAAGGAGGAAGGACCCCCATGGCATCAACACCACGCCAGGAGACCATACCTTCATTCCCGGGGTATCGTGACACCCTTTCTTCCGACGCTGATCCTCATCTCACTCACGCTACCGAGAGTGCCTCTGTTGGCAAAGATGTTGGTGCTGTTTCCAATACATCTCTCGCCATTCGCGACACCTCTCACCACGCCGTGATGACATCCCCTGAATATGCCACCACCGGCAACACCGGCCGAGGGATAGATCGCAAACAAGCCCTGGTTAATGCTGCCGCAGAAATCATTCGCGAATTAGGTCCCGCAGCCGTCTCTCATCGTGCAGTGGCCAAACGGGCCGCCTGTTCCCTGTCTGCGACCACCTACTACTTCAACGGTCTGGATGATCTTCTCTACCAGGCAGGCCAAGTCAATATTGGCATGTGGGCCTCACGGGCTGAAGCAGTAGCTGAACGCGTCGAACAACTTAGCGCACTTCCAGACCTCCCAGGACGTGTTGAATTAGTCCTTGCTGCCACACTTCCGGCTGAAGGACCTTACTTTGGTCATTACGCCCAACTACTCAGCGCAGGAACCTCCGCTCCAGTGGGGAGGGCTTACCGTGATGGGCGCCTTAGGCTAAACTCTGCCGTGACTCGAGTCTTGGTGGCGATGGATTCACCATTAAACGCAGACATGGTGATCGCCATTGTTGACGGTGCAGCAGTGACCGCTCTTTCTGAAGGGAGGGATGTTCGCGCTACAGCAACTGATCTGCTGATGAATCTCACGCGCCAAGCCTATGCCGCCCGTACAACCTTGTAGGACACATATATGCCCCCCGCCGTGAGTAATGCTGTTGGCGTCACGACGACCTTCTTCACCACCACTATGGAGCGATTTAAACAGTCGCGCCTAGGCCGAGCACTTTTTCGCTTCCTCAACGTAGGTGGCACCATCATGAGCGGAGGAATCGCCTATTCGGGGCTATTTTCCCTCTTTGCTGGCCTGGCCATTGGTATTAGCGTCATCATGTCTGTGGTGGGTAAAGATTCCACCATGCGCACCGCATTGGTGGATGCTGTCAACGGCGCTATCCCTGGTCTGCTATATGACGGCAGTTCCGAGGGCGTCGGAGGTGTGGGTGGTCTGGTCGATATTGATGATCTCACCGTTTCCAGCGCATTGAACGTCGGCTCCATCACGGGTTTGATCGCCTTATTTTTTTCTGCCCTTGGTGTGATGGGGGCAATTAAAAAGGCATTACGTTCTATTTTTGGCATCGTGGCCGTGGCAGAGAATCCGGTGATTGGTCGTCTGCGTGATTTGGGCGCATTCATTGTGGTGGGCGTGGGAGTACTTGCCACTGCAGTAGCAGGGGCTGCGACTTCGATGATTAACAGTACTCTTGCCGCGCGATGGGACATCCCCGGATGGGTGGGTGGATATGGAAGTCAAATCGGCGTTATTCTCGCCTCCTTCCTCATCGACGCCGGGGTGCTGGCCATGATGATTCGTGTCGCTGGTATTCGAGCCCCTAAGAAGGACCTCATTCAGGGCGCCTGTTTGGGTGCCATTGCATTTGGGATTCTGCGTATCGTGGGCACTCGGGCGGTGAGTGCCTCATCCAACCCTCTCCTTGCTTCTTTCGCAGCAATTGTGGTGCTTCTTCTCTGGCTTCATCTGGCTGCACGTGTTCTCTTGATTGTGGCTGCTTGGATTGCTAACCCGCCTGCGCCGGTGAAAGTGGACCACCCTCAGGAAGTCCACATGACCGAGCGTCCCAACTATGTGACGGTTTCTGTTCCCGCCACTTTGGCATGGCCTCATCAGCGGATTACTGGGGCACTGAACCCTGACCCCACACGGCATCCGGATTACATTCCACCTGTGGTGGAATCAGTAGAACGTGAGCCTCATATCAAGGGTGTCCGTGGATGGATCCTGCGCCGCAAACTTGCCCGCGCACAACAGCGAGTCGAGAAGGTTCGTATGCGCTACTACGGTCAGTCCTGACAACAGACGGTAGCCTGGGGGTATGAGTAAGCCCATCCATGCCATTATCCCAGCCGGTGGAGCAGGAACACGTCTGTGGCCTCTGTCCCGCCGTACTTACCCCAAGTTCCTTCTTGACCTGACAGGTCAAGGCATGACACTCATCCAGGGAACAGTCGATCGTCTTGACGCAGTGAGCCAAAGCATCACCGTGGTCACCGGCACCGCGCACGTAGCCGCTGTAGCTGATCAACTGCCCAGTGTGGATCGCGACAATATCTTGGCTGAGCCCTTACCCCGTGATTCCATGGCCGCCATCGGCTTGGCCGCAGCAGTTATTGCCCACCGGTATGGGCGTGATGCTGTAGTGGGCTCCTTCGCTGCGGACCAGACCATTTCTCATGTCCCTGCTTTCCACAATGCTGTTGAGCAGGCAGCAGCCTTGGCCCGTGAAGGATGGGTAGTAACCATCGGCATCGAAGCCACTGGTCCCTCCACTGCATTTGGCTATATTCAGTGTGGTGACAACCTTGGCGTCGAAGGTGCACCCGATGGGTGCAAGGTCAATGGCTTTACTGAAAAGCCGGACGCTGAAACCGCAGCTACCTACCTTGCCCAGGGTAATTACCGCTGGAACGCCGGCATGTTTGTGGTCCGTGCAGGGGTCCTCCTTGAACACCTAGCAATCACCAAACCCGAACTGGCCGCAGGTATCGAAACCATCGCCGCCGCTTGGGACACATCCGAACGTGAAGAGGTTCTGGCATCTATCTGGCCTGGCTTAGAAAAGATTGCCATCGACCATGCCATTGCTGAACCCGTTGCTGCTAACGGAGGAGTAGCCGTGGTTCCTGCTAACCTCGGTTGGGAAGACGTGGGTGGTTTTGATGCTCTCCACGAACTTCTCTGCGTTACTGATGAGGACAGTGCTAAGGGAGCCAAGGTTCTACGCGCCACCAATGCCGCAACTAATGCCCATATCATTGCCGCTGACAGTGATGATGCGTTGATTGCCACCTCAACTGATCGTGCCGTGGCATTGTTAGGGGTCCCGGGAATCGTTGTGGTTGATACTTCCGACGCGCTCCTCGTGACCACTCCTGAACGTGCCCAGGATGTCAAGGGCATCGTGGACTACCTAAAAACCACCCCATCTGAGTCTCTTACTTGATAACGCTACCTGCATGAGCAGGGCGTTAACATGACAACATCATGGTTATGGGCGGTGTCGAGAAACTTAGATTGGTGCCGCCCATAACCATGTGTCAGCGCACAGATGTGCGTGAGACTAGGGTCCTAGATGACAAAAGGGTCTCGAATTAAGTAAACGGTAGGTAACGAGGCTCAAGACACGGTAGTGTGGGGAGCGTCGCGCGTGCATCTCAGGTGTTCGCGCCCACCAATGCTTTCTGACAATGGAGAACTCTGTGTTGAAGAAGAAACTCTTCCCTGCTCTGGCACTCGGCCTGGCAGCCTCAATGACTTTGGCCGCCTGCGGCGCAGCCCCCGGTGACGATAGCTCCAAGAGCGCCTCCACATCTGGCGCATCCTCCAACTTCAAAGCCTGCATGGTTTCCGACGAAGGTGGCTTTGATGACCAGTCCTTCAACCAGTCCGGTAAAGACGGCATGGAGCGCGCCGCTTCCGAACTGGGAGTGCAGGTGAACTATGCAGAATCCAAGTCTGATGGTGACTACCAGACGAACGTTGATGCCATGGTCCAGGATGGCTGCAACCTCATTATCGGCGTAGGCTTCAAACTCGCCAATGTCCTCACTGTTGCTGCACAGGCCAACCCCGACGTTGAATTCGCCCTCGTTGACTCTGTCTTTACCAACGCTGATGGTGCTCCTATTACTGTTGATAACGGACGCCCCCTGATCTTTAACACCGCTGAGGCCGCATACCTCGCTGGCTATTTGGCAGCAGGCATGAGTTCCACTGGAAAGGTTGCCACCTACGGCGGTATGGAGATCCCCACCGTGCAGATCTTCATGGAGGGCTACGCCAAGGGCGTTGAGAAGTACAACGAAGACAATGGCACCTCTGTCCAGGTTCTAGGCTGGAGCGCCAAGGACCACACCGGTTCCTTCGTGGGTGATTTCTCCTCCACCGATAAGGGCCAGGCCATCACCGAAGGCTTCATCTCCCAGGGTGCTGACGTGATCATGCCCGTCGCCGGCCCCGTGGGTGCAGGCACCCTCTCGGCCGTGAAGGCAGCCTCCAATGCTGATGCCCTCAAGGTCATCTGGGTTGACCAGGATGGCTACGTCTCTACTGGAGATAGCCACATTCTGTCCTCCGTGGTCAAGGAAATTGGTAACTCCGTTTTTGATACCGTCAAGGATGCCTCCGAAGGTAAGTTCACCTCTGAGCCTTACATCGGCACTTTGGCTAATGACGGCGTTGCCCTGGCACCCTTCCACGATTACGAAACTCAGGTTCCCGCAGAACTGAAGGAGAAGATCACCGAACTGCAGAAGCAGATCGCTGACGGATCCCTCGACGTTCACACTGAATACGACCCCACCAAGTGAGGTCACTGCTCACGACTAGCGTGAGCACCGGATAGTCATTGGCTGATCGGCCATGGCGATCCCCAACCGTCACATGTGAATCGTGGTCTGGCCGCTGATGGCCCCCACCAGCGGCCAGACCCGATCCACGGCGCGTGACACCCGGGCAACGGCGCCCTGCTAATCACCAGTGATTGCGGTGAGCCAACGCTCTGCTATCGAAGCGCCGTCGCATCCACGATGCGGCGGCTTTTCTCATGACCACATATTCTTGCTCGTGGTAGACAACCACACGCCCCACCAGTCAAGGGAGCCCCATTGTGAAGCTCGAATTACGAGGCATCACCAAGATCTTCGGGTCGCTCGTGGCCAACGATCATATTGATCTCACCGTGGAGCCCGGCCAAATTCACGCCCTCCTCGGAGAAAACGGCGCAGGCAAATCCACTCTCATGAACGTCCTTTACGGCCTGTATCAGCCGGACGGGGGTGAAATCCTCATCGACGATCAGCCCGTCAATTTCTCCGGCCCCGGTGACGCCGTAGCTGCTGGAATCGGTATGGTCCACCAGCACTTCATGCTTGTTCCGGTTTTCACGGTGGCTGAATCCGTTGCATTGGGCTACGAACCTACCGGCAAGTTCGGCGTGATCGACGCAGGCAAAGCTGCGATGAAGGTCGAAGAAATCTCTAGCCGATTCGGCTTCGACGTGGATCCCCAAGCCACCGTCGGAGACCTCCCCGTGGGGGTCCAACAGCGTGTGGAAATCATTAAGGCTCTCTCACGTGATGCCAAGGTTCTTATCCTCGACGAGCCCACCGCTGTGCTCACACCCCAGGAAACTGACGAACTCATCGCCATTATGCGTGGCCTGAAGGAATCAGGGACCTCCATCGTATTCATTACTCACAAATTGCGTGAAGTACGCGCTATCGCAGACAAGATCACCGTAATCCGTCGCGGCAAAGTGGTAGGTGAAGCATCACCTACCTCGACCGAAACGGAACTCGCTTCCCTGATGGTGGGCCGCGCCGTCAACCTCACCGTAGATAAAGACGCCCCCAATCCTGGGGATGTAGCACTTGATGTTGCTGACGTCTCTATGGTGGATGCTGCAGGAGCCGTTGTCCTTGACGATGTGAGTCTTCAGATTCGCCGTGGTGAAGTCATGGCCGTTGCCGGTGTCCAAGGTAACGGACAAACTGAATTAGCGAACTGCCTGTTAGGCATTAATACTCCCGATGCAGGCAGCATCACCATCGCTGGACGCGACGTGAAAAACATGTCCGTGCGCGAGCGCCTCCACAATGGTCTGGGCTTCGTTCCGGAGGACCGTTCTACGGACGGCATGGTGGCAGGTTTCTCTATCGCTGAAAACCTCATTCTTGACATGGCCGATGATCCCCGTTTCGGTTCGGGAATGTCGCTAAGCCCCAGCAAGGTCCGTGCCAATGCCCTGGATAAGGTCGACGAATACGACATTCGTGTCAGTGACGTTTCCGACCCTATCTCCACCCTCTCTGGCGGTAATCAGCAGAAGGTTGTTTTGGCACGTGAACTTTCCCGTGACCTGGACTTGCTTGTTGCTAGCCAGCCCACCCGTGGCTTGGATGTGGGATCTATTGAATTCGTTCACAAGCGCATTATCGCCGAACGGGACAAGGGCGCAGGCGTCCTTATCATCTCCTCCGAACTAGATGAGGTTGTGGCCCTCGCTGACCGCATCGCCGTCATGTATCGCGGCAAGGTTGTGGGCATCGTCGAACCGAATACCTCCCGTGATGTGCTCGGACTCATGATGGCCGGAGTGCCACTTGATGAAGCACGAGCCCAAGCACAGACCTCAGCAACTACCAGCCCCGCCCCGATGGTGAAGGAGCAGCAGTGACCACCCCCAATAGTTCTAAATCCACCATGCGCGCTACGCGTGCCGTGGATGCTGCCACCACCGTTGAACAGGAGAAGCCATCACTGGCTTATCGACTCCTGTCCGGCTCCTGGCTGGTGAGCGTCCTGGCCGTATTCGTCGCACTCCTCGTGGGCGCTGTCCTTATCATCATGAGTGATTCGGATGTTCAACGCACCGCTACCTACTTCTTCGCCCGCCCCACTGACTTCTTCAGTGCAGCCTGGAACGCTGTCTCTGGTGCCTACCTGGCTATGCTGCGCGGATCTATCCTGGACTGGAAGGCAACCTCCACCGTCCGCATGATCCGTCCGTTGACAGAAACGCTGACCAACTCTGTGCCCCTCATCCTGGCAGGTCTCGGTGTAGCAGTCGGCTTCCGTGCAGGTCTGTTTAATATTGGTGCCCAAGGCCAGGTTATTCTCGGGGCCATCTTTGGCTCTTACGTGGGCTTTGCTTTCAATCTACCTATCGGCCTGCACCTGTTGGTGGCCGTGGTAGCAGCCGGTATCGGTGGAGCCCTGTGGGCAGGAATCGCAGGTGTCCTTAAGGCTAAGACTGGCGCTAACGAAGTGATCGTCACGATCATGCTCAACTCCATCGCTGCACTCCTGATCGCTTATGTGCTCACGCTCAGCCCTGTAATTGGACAAGGTAACACCAACCCCAAGTCTCGCCACGTACTGGACTCCGCGGCCTACCCCCTCCTGCTGGGCGCACCTTTCCGTATCCACGCAGGTTTCATCGTCGCGCTGCTCGCCGCTGCTGCCGTGTGGTGGCTGCTTGAACGCTCTACCCTCGGTTTTGAATTCCGTGCAACCGGCATGAATCCTGAAGCAGCACAGACTGCCGGTATTTCGGTGGCTAAGGTAACTATCCTCGTCATGCTCGTTTCTGGATTCCTTTGTGGCCTGGCCGGTAGCGCACCGGTATTGGGAACGGAACGCTACCTGACTAGCGGCGTTGCGGCGTCATATGGCTTCGATGCCATTACCGTGGCTTTGCTGGGTAAATCTCGCCCCGGCGGAACTGTGCTAGCAGGCTTACTCTTCGGTGCCCTCAACGCAGGTGGCACCCTCATGCAGACCGCCACCCAAACGCCCATCGATATTGTGTTGGTAATCCAGTCCACCATCGTCCTCTTCATCGCTGCACCTCCGTTGGTGCGTGCCATGTTCCACCTGCCTGAACCGGGCAAGAAGAGCAAGAACAAGAAGAAGCGCAAGTCCCGCGCTCAGGTCGCTGAAGGCGTCGCACGTCAGGAGGCCCAGGTATGAGTTCCGCAACCGTAGAAAAGACCATGAGCACAGCAACTCCAGTCCTGGTCAAGCCTGTGCCCATGAAGGCATTCGCCTCCTACGCTGTGGCAGCAGTGCTCTCCGCTGTGCTGACGCTCTTCTCCCACGGAGATACTGTTTTCCAATTCGCCACTTCTAAGGATTTTGTGCAGATCCCGAGCCTGACGGTTAACGCCACCGTAGCCGGCACCCTGCTCACCCTGGTGCTCCTCGGCGCCGCAGGCTGGGCATGGTTCCTGCGTAGTCAGCGCCGTACCCCTAGCGTGTGGGTCAGCGTGCTTGTAGGCATCGCCTTCGTGCTGAGCTTCCTCACGTGGGCTGGTGCTGGACGCGATCAGACCGTCATCCCCATGGTCACCTTGCTCGCTGGAGCACTAAGTCTGTCCGTTCCCCTTATTTTCGGTTCGATGGCCGGATGCGTGGGCGAACGAAGCGGCACCATTAACATTGCCATTGAAGGTCAACTCCTCTTTGGCGCATTTCTTGGCGCTGTCATTGCATCCGTGGTTGGTAACGCCTGGCTAGGCCTGCTTGTGGCACCTCTGGCTGGTATGGCCGTGTCTTTGTTGCTGGTGCTCTTTGGCTTGAAGTATCGCGTAGACCAGATCATCGTTGGTGTGGTGCTCAACGTGCTGGTGCTGGGCCTGACGAGTTTCTTCTACTCCACGGTCCTCAACGCTTCCACCGAGTCGCGTGCACACTTCAACTCCGGCATCTCCTTGCCCATCATTGAAATCCCCGTGCTCGCTCAGATTCCAGTGATCGGCCCCGTCTTCTTCCGCCAGACCATCCTCGTCTACATCATGTACGTCGTGGTTGCAGCACTGCAGTACATGCTGTTCCGCTCCCGTTGGGGACTGCGTATGCGCGCCTGTGGTGAACACCCTCAGGCCGCGGACACAGTGGGCATCAACGTCATGCGTACCCGTATCAACAACGCCCTCCTCGGTGGAGCACTAGCCGGTATGGGTGGAGCTTTCTTCACTATCGGCCATGGCCTGGCATTCTCCAAGGACATGGCTTCCGGTAACGGCTACATCGCCTTGGCTGCCATGATCCTGGGTGGATGGAGCCCGATTGGCGGTGTCGCCGCAGCACTCCTGTTCGGCTTCGCCATGAACCTCGGCTACACCCTGTCCATCATCGGCTCCCCGATGCCCAGCCAGATTGTGCTCATGATCCCCTATGTGGTCACTATCCTGGCTATTGCAGGCTTCGTAGGTAAGGTCCGTCCTCCGGCCGCAGAAGGTGTGCCTTACCCGTGATCCACGCATCTGACGCCGTGCCTTCTACCCCCAGCGCCACCTCGCCTTCGAGTGAGGCTGGCCTGGGGGAGACAGGTGCACTCATTGAAGAGACTGTATGGCAGCAACTGCACGATGAAGCTGTTGCTGCCATGCAGCGAGCCTACGCTCCCTACTCTCGCTTCCCTGTGGGAGCAGCTGCCATCACTACCGATGGTCGCATCATCAGTGGCTGCAATGTCGAGAATGCCGCCTACGGTGCCACGTTGTGCGCCGAATGCTCACTGATTTCTCAACTGTTCGCAACCGGTGGAGGTAAACTCCTCGCCTTTGCCTGCGTGAATGGACGAGGAGAAGCACTCGCCCCCTGTGGGCGTTGCCGCCAATTACTCAGTGAACACGCAGATGATCGCCTGATTCTGGCGATGCCAGCAGGACACATGAGTATCGATGAGGTCCTTCCCGGACGATTCGGCGCCTCTAATATTCATGACGTGGTGGATAGCCAATCTGTAATCAATACAACCGAATAACTGTGCTTGTAGTGGTGACACGGCACACCTGGCGTTCATCACTGCTCAAGCCTCAGCGAAGCCATATGACCACCCCACTGGCCGTTAATGCTTCAGCGCAACTGGCTAACGGACACTGACGTCCCGACGCCCAGATAGACCGCAAGCAACGAAAGGACCCCACCAGATGTCAGAACAGTTCGATGCCGTAGACATTATCGCCACCAAACGCGACCGTGAAGAACTTACCGACGCACAAATCGACTGGGTCATCGATGCCTACACTCGCGGCGTCGTCGCTGATGAACAAATGAGTGCCCTGGCCATGGCGATCTACCTCAACGGAATGAACCGTCGAGAGATAGCACGCTGGACTGATGCCATGATTCGTTCCGGCGAACGTATGGACTTTTCTTCCATTGACCGCCCCACTGCGGACAAACACTCCACCGGCGGTGTGGGAGACAAAATTACTCTCCCCTTGGCCCCTCTTGTAGCAGTGTTTGGCGTCAGTGTTCCCCAGCTGTCCGGCCGTGGACTGGGTCATACCGGCGGCACCCTGGATAAACTCGAAGCTATTCCCGGCTGGCAGGCCAATATCTCGAACCAACAGATTCTCGACATGCTCGGTAGTGAAGGCCCCGGGGCAGTCATCTGCGCAGCAGGCAGTGGCTTGGCCCCCGCCGATAAAAAGCTTTACGCGTTACGTGACATTACCTCCACCGTCAGTTGCGTTCCGCTCATTGCTTCTTCCATCATGAGCAAAAAAATTGCTGAAGGAACCAGCGCCTTAGTTCTCGATGTGAAGGTTGGCAGCGGCGCTTTCATGAAGACCTTCGACCAAGCCACCGAACTGGCACAGACTATGGTTGCTCTCGGTACTGACGCGGGTGTTGAAACCCGCGCTTTGCTGACTGACATGTCCACCCCGCTGGGCCTGACCGCCGGCAACGCCCTGGAAGTCCAAGAAAGCCTTGACGTACTTGCTGGTGGTGGCCCCAAGGACGTCGTGGACCTCACCGTGGCACTGGCCCGCGAAATGCTCGATGCAGCAGGTAAGACGGACTGCGACGTGGAAGCAGCCCTTAAGGATGGCCGAGCCATGGATGTGTGGCGCCGCATGATCAGCGCACAGAACGGTGACCCGGATGCACCCCTGCCCGTTGCTGAACACCAGCACACCATCACCGCACCCCGTGCAGGCACTCTTGGAAGTCTCGACGCCTTAGCCGTAGGCGTAGCCGCATGGCGTTTGGGTGCAGGTCGCGCACGCAAAGAAGATCCCGTCCAGGCCGTGGCCGGCGTGCAGATGCACGTCAAGCCCGGTGATGAAGTGTCCGCAGGAGCACCCCTACTTACTCTCCACACCGCCACCCCCGAACGTTTCGACCGTGCCATCGAAGCCCTTGAGGGAGCCTGGAGCCTTGTTGATACGGATAGTGAGGAAGGGCAGAGCGCTCGTGATAAGGCGCAACGCGGCGTGGTGCTGGAGCGGATTACAGCGTGAAACTTCCTGAACACGCTACCCTCTCCACAGCACTTAGCTGGATGTGGGACAAAGAAAGAGCACTCAACCGCTCCTTCCGTGCCTTATGCACCAGCCATAGCCTGACCAGCATAGTCATCGATGATCCTTCTTTTACCGATGCACCGCAGGAGGACGATAATGCCATCGTCACCCTGTGCCAGTACGCACTTCCATTACCCCCAGGGCTGGAAGTACGTGAGGGCTATCTGACGCTGGCCGGCCAGCGTATGCGCCAACCCGATGAGACTACTTGTGGAGTCATGTGTGCACTCGTGGGCACCCTCAACGCGGACCCTCAGCGCGCTCGCGGACTTGCTCGTCTTCTCGACGCCGAACCGGACCGTTACGCTCACATGGTCACCTCGTTTCACAGGCATCTCAATCGCAGCGCCCTGGGTATTGCTTCCTGGCCCACACAGGTAGGAACACCTCCGTGGACGATTGCCCAAACAATGGAATCCATCACTGGTGGCGCCCTGTCTCGGCCCATTGATGATCGCTCTGAGACTTGGCCGCACCTAGCGCATTTGCTTGCTCAAGCAGCGACTAGTGTGCCCCTGGTGGTGGGTGTGGGTGGTGAGTCGGGATCGGGATTATCTAGTGCTGTGCCCCGTCATTACGTGATGACGATCCCTGATGGCTGGCTCAAACCTGAACGCCTCGATAAGTACACCGTGGACGGTGAGGACGAGACCACCACTACCAAGGAATCGGCCATATTAGGCTGCGTCCCTACCCCCTTCAACGATGGGGCCTCATCCCAGTGTGCATGGGTCACTATTTATGACCCATCCACTGGCAGGATTCATCGCCACAACCTCCTTGAGCAATCGGACTTACCGGTTGCCGCATTAGGAAACTGGCAGCGTATTCACTGGGTCATTTACCCTGACCCAGCCGGAAAATAACAGACGAAAGGACCATTATGAACCGTACTGATGTTGCTCAGATGATTGACCACACTCTTCTTAAGCCTGAGGCCACTGCTGATGATGTGCGCGCACTCATCGCTCAGGCAGAAAAACTGGGAACCTTCTCCGTATGTGTCAGCCCCAACCAGTTGCCCGTTGAGGTTCCTGAAGGCCTGGCCGTTGCCACCGTCTGCGGTTTTCCCTCCGGTGCTCACGCCTCAAACGTTAAGGCTGAAGAAGCCCGTACCGCTGTGGCCAACGGCGCTGACGAAGTGGACATGGTCGTCAACCTCAAACTCGTTAAGGAAGGCGATTATGACGCCGTGGAGGCTGACATCCGTGCTGTTAAGGAAGCCTGTGGAGATAAACTTCTCAAGGTTATTATCGAGTCTGCTGCCCTGACCGATGAAGAAATCGTGGCCTGCTGCAAGGCTTCTGAAGCCGCAGGTGCCGATTTTGTTAAAACTTCCACTGGATTCCACCCTGCTGGAGGAGCCAGCGTCCATGCTGTAGAACTCATGCGCGCTACTGTGGGTGATCGTCTCGGTGTAAAGGCTTCCGGTGGTATCCGTGATGCTGCAACTGCTACCGCCATGATCGAGGCAGGCGCAAACCGTCTGGGACTGAGTGCTTCTCAGGCTGTTCTTGACGGTCTAGTCTGAGGGAACGTGCTGGCTGGATGTTAATGTCAGCGCTCTCACGTACTCTGGTGGGGCCATGAATACATTCAGCCAGCCCTCCGCCCCATATTCCTCCTCAGTAGGCTCCGATTCTCAATCGGTCAGCGCACATAGTCTGCTCACTGGTGTCTCATCCATCGCTGATGATGGCTGGTTTGATGCCATGATGGCGCAGGTTGGACAAGCCGAGCCTGCTGATGACCCGTACGCTGCCGTGGAAAGCATTCCCGGCGATATGTATGACGCATTCATCGATCCGGCAGCCGGAGGCAGCGGCGGTGGTGATGATCTCTTTGCCAACTTTGGTGGTACTGCTGCGAAAATTGATGGTGCGCCCGCCCAGATTCCAGAGACTTTCGAGGCTCGCGTTCCTCAAGGGGAAGGGGAGTGGCAATCCTCTGGTCGCTTCAGCGCCGCCATCATTAATACCTGGGACCATGAACCTCTGGATCCTGAGGCTCTCCTCGAAGGCCTCAATGAGGCTCAGCATGCTGCAGTGGTTCACCATGGCGCACCGCTGCTCATCATCGCTGGTGCAGGTTCAGGAAAAACCCGCGTCCTGACCCACCGCATCGCATTTCTCCTAGCCACAGGGCGGGCACATTCCAGTCAGATCCTTGCTATCACCTTCACCAATAAAGCAGCAGCAGAAATGCGTGAACGTGTGGCCGCATTGGTGGGGCATGCTCAAGCTAAAAACATGTGGGTGTTTACTTTCCACTCCGCATGTGTGCGTATCTTGCGCCGCGAGTACCAGGCAGCGGGCCTTCGCTCCACCTTCTCGATCTATGACGCACAGGATTCTTCGCGTTTGATCACCCTGGTGGTCAAAGAACTCGGTATTGATCACAAACGCTTTAGCCCCAAGACCTTCGCCCGGCGTATCAGTGACTTGAAAAATGAACTCATTACCCCAGAAGAGTTCGCTGAAACTGCCCAAACCGCAAACCCCGTGGAACGCCACTGTGTGGAGGTCTATCGCCTCTACCAGCAGCGCCTCGAACAGGCCAACGCCTTGGACTTTGATGACATCATCATGCGGACCGTTCAGCTTCTCCGCCGCCACCCGGATATTGCGGAGATGTATCAGAGGCGCTTTCGCCACATCCTCGTGGATGAATACCAGGACACCAACCATGCCCAGTATGTTTTAGTTCGCGAACTCGTTGGAGCAGCACCCGCAGGCGTCGCCAATAGTTGGGACAGCACTGCGGGAGGGGCTGCTGGAAGCCAGGCATCCGGCGTCGGATCCGGAAAACTTCCGATGGGGGAACTTACGGTAGTGGGTGACTCGGACCAGTCCATCTACGCATTCCGTGGCGCAACCATTCGTAATATCGAAGAATTTGAACAGGACTACCCTCAAGCGCGCACCATTGTGCTGGAGCAAAACTACCGCTCTACTCAGAATATCCTGTCCGCCGCGAATGCCGTCATTTCGCGTAATGGTGGTCGCCGCCCCAAGAACCTCTGGACGGATAGTGGGGACGGTGAACAAATCGTCGGCTATGTCGCCGATTCCGATCGAGATGAAGCACGCTGGATCAACACAGAAATCGATCGACTCATCGACGAACACGGCGTGACCCCCGGTGACGTAGCCATCTTCTACCGCACTAACGCTCAATCGCGTGCCCTTGAAGAAGCACTTATCATGGCAGGCCAGCCCTATCGCGTGGTGGGCGGAACCCGCTTCTATGAGCGCAAAGAAATCAAGGATGCGCTGGCCTATCTCCGCGCTATCGACAACCCCGATGACGCAGTGAGCCTGCGCCGTATTCTCAACACCCCTAAGCGCGGAATCGGAGACAAAGCTGAAGAAGCGCTCGTCAATCACGCTGCCGCGTATAACATCTCGTTCGGTCAAGCCCTCGAAGACTGCTTCACCGATGAGCGAGAAGTCGTGGGGATCACGGCGGCAGCCAAAAAGAAGATCGCCAACTTCTGGGACATGCTCGTTCGTCTGCGCACCATGCGTGATGAAGGCGAATCAGTCGCTGGAATTCTCGATACGGTCCTGGACGAATCCGGCTACGTGGCATCCCTCCAAGCCAGTGACGATCCGCAGGATGCCACCCGCGTGGAAAACCTTGCCGAACTGCACTCCGTGGCAGCGGACTTCAACGCCACTGCACCTGATGCCACCCTCATGGACTTTCTTGAACGCGTCAGCCTTGTGGCCGACTCTGACCAGTTACCACCCTCCAAACCTCAGATCGTGGGTTCTGGGCAGGGGAGTGCCGCAGCAGGTTTTCCTGTCGGTGATGAGGCTGAGAGCGCTGGAACGGACGGAGCGCAAGCGTCTGGTCAGAGTCAGCAAGCAATGATTGCCCAGGAAGCCGCAGAAGCACGTGCGCAGGGGCAAATTACTCTGATGACTGTGCACACGGCCAAGGGCTTGGAATTCCCGGTCGTATTCGTCACCGGCATGGAAGATGGCACTTTCCCCCACTCACGTTCCATGAGCGATGAACAGGAAATGGCTGAAGAACGCCGCCTGGCCTATGTGGCACTCACGCGTGCTCGTGAACGCCTCTACGTGACTCGGGCAGCCGTCCGTAACCTCTACGGTGCCCCCAACTCAATGGGAGCCTCACGATTCCTCAGTGATATTCCAAAAGAGACCATGCGTTGGGAACGTGAATTCTCCGCTATGGATTCTTATCGCGGATACGACGATTCCATCGACAATGACGGATGGGGTAACTACTCTGGGGCCACTAGCCGAAGCAACCGCGGATACGGTTCCGGTGGCTCATACGGCTCAGGTGGAAACCGCCGCTCCCACGATGACGATGACTTTGGCACGCCCATCGGTGGTGGCCACCGCTCAGGGAAACCCACCAAACTTGGTGACAAGAACACCTCAGTCCCCAAGAAGCTTGGGGTCAAGAGGGATAATGGCGCAGGCCCCACCATCGGCCAAGGCAAGAATGCTGTTGCCCTCCACATCGGTGACCGCATTAAGCACGAGACCTACGGCCAAGGCACAGTGGTGGACCTTGAAGGAAGTGGGGCTTCCACCATTTCCAAGATTCAATTCGATGATGGCTCAGTCAAACGCATCATGCTGCGTTACGCCCCAGTTTCCAAGGTTTCCTAAACTTTAAATGCGAGATGGCCGTGCGATGCGCGAGCAATGAGATCGCAGTGGGAGTACAGGGGCATGGTGATTGACACCGTTAATAGCGAGGCATCAGCATGACGGCCCGAACATTAAGAGACCAAAGTACGCATCTAGGTCGCAGCGCGAACGCAGGGGCGCCATGGCGGAATGCTGCGAGTGACGAAGCGCCCGCAAGTTGACACGAGCCTAAGAGGGGGGAGAAGATCTTGCGGATCTTCTCCCCCTCTTATAGTCACTGCCGTCAGTGTTTGCTTACCTCATTAACTATTGAGGAGGAGTGCCCAAATGGGCGCTGTGACTGACGAGTGCATACAGCGCATCAGACGCTGCTGCACTTGCGAGAAACAGCAATTATCGTGCCACCTACGCTGAGAATGGACAGGCTGAGCAGCAATGCTGTGTCCGCCGGAGCACCAGTGGTGGCGAGATTCTGAGAGCCCCTACTAGTCTTCTTCTTATTCTTGTCACTCTTGCTATCTTTCCCGTTGTCGCCAGGGGCAGGAGCAGCGCTCTGAGTGGGTTCAGCGGTCGGAGCAGCGATGGGCCCAGAAAGCGGGGCGGGACATTCGACCGTGACAGTCAAACCCTGATCAGCGGTCACCAGTTCACCAAACTTGTTGGCGACGTGAACCTTGTAGGTCTGACTACCGGTATCCGTGCCACAAACCTGCCTCGTATTCAGGGTGAACTGAGCCTGACCGGCGCCATCGGTGGTGATGATGGCGTTCTCATTGTTGGCATTATCGTCAGCAATGGAGTTGTCCACATCAGCCTTCGTGATGGCGTTGCCCAGAGTCAGGGTTACTGTTTCTGCCTGACCGGGCCCTTCAGTGAAGGACAGGCCGCGCAGAGCAACGGCGAACTCGCCGTCGGTAGGAACAGTGCCCTCAGGCAAGGTGACGCCCACAGAAGCCTTGAGGGTGCGAGGCTCGTGATTATCTAAGGTAGCCAGGTAAGCATTGAAAGCATCGCGGTCCAGATCGCCGTTGGTGACGGCAGGACCATTAGCGGTCAGCGCAGTGAAACCATCGCCACCATCAAGCAGGAAGGTGACAGAACCGACGGTGTAGGTGCGATCCATATCCAGAGGCTCATCGTTGACCATGACGGAGGTAATACGCTCACCCAGGGGCAGGGCAGGATCGTAGGTGTAACGAACATTCGAGGACAGGCCCAACTTGAGCATAGGGCGGGAGTTCTGAGAGTTCAGATCAGTCTTCCACTGCTGTTCGAGAGCTTCCTTGAACTGGGAACCGGTGATGCTCACATAGCCCAGTTCGTTGGAGAAAGGCATAACCTGGTAGGTCTGGGCGTAGGTAAGGGAACCATCAGTGTTAGGAATCAAATCCTCACGTAGACCACCAGCATTGATGACGCCGATGTCCACGGGCTGGTGATCGGGGCCAAGAATCCTGGCGCGCATGGCATCAGCAGCAAGATCGCCTAGGGTGGATTCGGTACCACGGTTAGAACCAGGGCCAGCATCGCCGAAGATACCGCGGTTGAAGGGCTGGTCATAGCCGGTGGCCACAACCTTTTCACCGGCAATTTTGGCTTCTTCTTCTGCATCAGCAACAATCTTGGCGATTGCTGGATCTTGACCACACTCAGCGACGGTTCCAGCAGGAATCAACTGGACCTCAGAATGAACAACTTTCTTGGCAATACGGTCATAGGTAATGACGAGGTTGGCCAGGTTATCCGTGTAAGAGCCAGAAGCATCAGCTGATAGGTAGGTACCTGCAGCGCCCTGGACCCAAGAGAAGGAGTAAGGAACGTGGGTGTCACCGCCCATGAGGCCATCGATGTGAGGGCCAACGAGGGGATAATTGTTCTTCACATCATCATCAAGCATGAGAATGACAACGTCAGCCTGACCGCTTTCTTTTAGTTCCTTAGCGCGTTCATCAGCAATCGCGATGGGATTAAGGAACTCTAGACCTGCCGTGGTGCCGGGGCTGAGCTTGTAGGGAACATCTTGGGCGATAGCTCCAATGTAGGCGACCTTGACGCCGCTGGGAGAGGTCCAGATCACGTCAGACTTGAGATAATCACCCATCCCGGTGACGTTTGCTGCAAGATAGGGGAAACCTACCTTGGTGAACTGTACTTCTTGTCCATTGATTGTTGTGGACGTGCCGTCAATACGTGCCTTGAATGCATCTTGGCCAAGATCTAACTCATGGTTACCTAGGGTGGATGCCACAGGATTGAGCAGATTTAGGGCGGCAATGGTGGGGTTGTCGTAAAGAACCCCAGAGGTGTAGGGGGAGGCTCCCACGTTGTCACCCAGGAGGGTGAACGCAGAGTTCGGGTTCGCCTTACGTGCTTCATTGAGGTAGCAGCCCACTGCGGCAAGGCCGGCTTCCTTAATTTTGGTCTTGTCCTTGCGATCAGTGACCTGAGAAATGTGGCCGTGAACGTCGGTGAGGTTGTAAAGATTCAAGGTGACAAGATTTTGGTCATCCTCGGTGGCTGCTTCGCCAGTTCCTTCTGGAGCAGTGGCCTGAGCAGATTCGGTGGGCTGAGCCTCAGCCGCATTGTCAGTGGCGAAGGCTGCGGCGGAAATCGGGGAGAAAATCAGTGCTGCTAGAGCGCCAATTCCCAGCATGGATTGGGACAGTGATCGTTTCATGGGTGTCCTGACGTATAGGTGGACTGGTGATGGTGATCACTGTTGAGAGTATCTGTCCTCACGGATAGAAACAAGGTGTATGGCAATGTGGCATTTGCGGTTGGGACGGATTTAATTCTTAACGAATTAATGGCTGATGACATGAAGAAAAGAGGAATGAACAACTCATGAGAAGTATTCTCATGTAACAAATGCAAAGGTATGAACTTAATCAAGGGGAATACTTACTTAAATTTGTGGCGGCACAGTAGTGATTGAGAACTTATAGGGGAAGCCGTCTAGGAAAAATTGCTATGGAAAAGATGGGTATTGATCGATGTATATATTGCTCTTGTGAACTAAAAACTCTGTTATTGCAGAGGAATGAAAACGGGGGCACCTGATCCTCTTTGGGATGCAATGGGCCCTTACTTCTCAGAATCTATAGGGATATGACGCCGCGAATAATTGTGCTTACAGCACCCAATGCGGCCAAAGTAATAGTCGCTTTCCGACCCCAATGATCCGGTATTTTCTTTGCTAGTCGAGCTCCAAGCCACGCGCCCACAGCCAAACCACTAAAGCCAGCAATGAGCTCAGAACTGTGGACCCCCTGCACACCGAGACCAGCAAGAGAAGCCAAGCCAGCGACAGTAAAAATAACCTGACTAGTGGCCACGAACATTTTGTGAGGCCAACGAGCTGCTGCTGAATATACGATGATGGCTGGCCCGCCCATACCCGCGGTGGAGTTCGTTAGGCCCATGAGTACGCCAGTGATGCCCCACAGGGGAGGAGTGTCAGGTAATTGCGCCTTCGGTGTGGACATGGTGATGGTCAGCGCCAGAAGAATGAGCGCACCGATCCATATATTAAGAATCGCCGACGACACGGCATGCACCAGCATGACACCCGGAATAATGCCAATCAGCGAGGCAATCGACATGATGGCCGCACGTTTAACTGAGGTGTAGCGCCATGTTTGAGCCAATACGATAAGCACATTCACCGTGCCAATAATGATGGCAAACGGGATCGCCACCTTCGGCCCCATAAAGAGGGCCAGAACCGGCACGGCAATGAGGCCAAAGCCTGTGCCCGCGACGCGCTGAATCACAGCCCCTAGGGCAATGATGCTGGCAATAATCGCGATAGTCATGAAGAAGTCATCCGTAATGGTGTGGTGAGAATAGCGACGAAACGTCCTAGGCCAGTGTAGTCGCCTTGCCAAGTGGCGTAGGGTGTAGCACGTTAACACGGCACCACCACCGTCGTGTTTTCTCCTCTACGACGCCGCACGGTCGTGTTCTTGTACTGCCTCATCTGACTGGATGGTGTGGCGCCGTCACTCATGAGAACGTGACGAGAATGGGAGACGAGGAGAATCGCGTAGGTGGCGAAGAGCCACCAGCACGAGAGGGACCCATGAGCGAGAAGACGCTACGTATTGCTTACCAGGGTGAGGAAGCATCCAACTCCCATTATGTTTGTACTCGCCTCTATCCTGAGGCTACCTACGTGCCTTGTGTGTCTTTCGCTGACGTCTTTTTTGCTGTGAATAACGGGGATGCTGATATGGCCGTGATCCCCATTGATAACTCTCTTGCCGGTCGCGTCGCTGATATTCATCAGTTACTGCCTGGTAGCGGCATGCACATCATCAGCGAATACTTCCACCCCATCACTTTCGACCTTATGGCACTACCCGGTGTGTGTATTGATGAGATTACGGACGTACGTTCTCACGTTCATGCGCTGGGCCAGTGCCAGAACCTCATTACCTCCCGTCACTTACGTTCTCACGTGTGCGCCGATACGGCAGGAGCAGCCCGTGAAGTGGCTCAGATGGGCGCGCCTACTATGGCAGCGATTGCCCCGCCGGCAGCCGCAGAGTTGTACGGCTTGAACGTGCTGGAAAAGAGCGTCGAGGACTCTAGCGCGAACACCACACGTTTCGTAGTTCTCAGCCCTACCCAGAGTTGGGTCGATGACGATCACCCCGATCCCGTGACCACCTTCGTATTTAAGGTCCGCAACATCCCCTCAGCCCTCTACAAGGCATTGGGCGGATTCGCCACTAACGGCGTGAACATGACCAAACTGGAGAGTTACATGGTGGAAGGTGCATTTGCCTCTACCCAGTTCCTAGCTGAAATTGACGGGCACCCCCACGACGCTGCCGTCGCCCGTGCCCTTGAAGAACTGGACTTCTTCAGCGACTACGTGCACATTCTAGGCGTCTACGGTGCCCACCCGGTCCGCCGCCAGTAGCAGTAAACTAGATGGGGGTCGAAACAGAGTTAGTGACGACTCATTCATAAGTCGCTTAGCCCTTTTTTGGTGTCATCTTTTGTCCCAGAAGGAAGTCATTCTTCGCTTGAGAAATGGTCAGCCAAGAACCTCCACGATTGCGCCAAGGAGATCGGGCTGGATGTCCATCGTTCGCAGATCGGCGATAGTTTCTAGAGGGGATAAGCCCTTGGTGCAGGTGGCCCAGATACGATCCTTGAGCAGGTAATCGATTTGAGCACGCTCAAGAATGTCATGAATGTGCTCAAGAGGCTTTGGTGCGCACGAAGTAAGCCCTGACAGGATGATGCTTCCACCCTCGCCAGGCAACATGCTGACAGAGCCGAACTCCACCCTGCCGCGCGCTCCAAGCACATATCCATCGCCATCGATCCGCGTCACAGTTGCCTGAGCAGCCATCACAAAGTCGTTACTATCACTCGGTGTCCTGAATGCTTGAGCGCTTTGATGCGTGTCAGTGCTGTGTTGTGCCCGTCCCAGTCCCTCATTAGCGTCAGTACTTGCCTTTGAGTCCGAGTCGTCGATATTCGCCAGTGAATCGATCAATACATCGCCTGGCATATGTCCAAGGACCTCGATGGTGAGGTCACGGTTTTCTGGCACCACGCCGTCTGCGCCCTCGCCCCTCCAATCGAGGCGCACCTTATCACTGCCCCAGTAAGCGCGCAGAGTAGTGAACACAGCAGCGCTGCCGTCTGGCCCGCCGTCGTCCTCAGCGAGAACAAACTCGCTAACGCTCCCTTCTTCGCCAGGAACCAAGAGCACAGTCAACGCACGCGGATTCTCACCAGCAGCCTCATGAAGATCGCTAGCAAGAACAAGAATCTGCCCAGCCTTGGCCAGCACGCCGATCTGCTCAAGCGGGCGGAACATTTCAATGCTCCGTCCATCACCCTGATTCACGCCGAATGCTGCACCGCTTCCGGGAACGCGAGCATCAGCGCTGGGGGAGGAGTATTGGCGAGAGGTAGCTAAATCCCACCACTGGCCGCCGGGCAGCCACACGCATTCACGGCCCAGTCCACTCTCAGGATCGAGTGGATGGGTAAAGGGCACCACGAGGAGGTCACCGAACATTACCGTGTTCGGCCACTCGTAGGCCGGCAACTGTGCAGGATGGTCGTGATACACCGGGCGGACCAGCCCTACACCTTCTTCGTGGCAGCGGCGTGACCACGTGTAAATGCTGGGCACCATCCGGTGACGGAAACGCAAGAACTGTGCCATCACGTCATGAGCCTGGCGGCCATAGCGCCACGGTTCCTTGGAATTGAATTCACTGAGCGTGGAGTGCAGGCGCGTGATGGGGCTGAAGCAGCCCAACTGCACCCAGCGTGCAGCCATGGCATCGTCGCGCCGGCCGAACATGTGTCCGCCCACATCATGCGACCACCAGTAGTAACCAATGTTCGCAGCCATCGCCGTGAACTCCGACTGGAAGTCTAGTGACTCCCAAGTCGCATACGTATCACCACTGAACCCAATGGGCGTGCGGTGACTTGAAGGATCGGCATAGCGCGAGAAAGTTACTTGGCGTCGGTCATTGCGGCCCGAGTCCTTGAAGTGAATCTCGTTCAACGCCCACAGGGGATCGAGGCCCGTCATGGTGGTGTGAGTGCCTTGTTGCCAGTCTAACCACCACAGATCTACGCCCTGATCTTCAAGTGGATGATGGACCTGTTCGAGATAGGCGCGAACAAAGTCAGGATTAGTCAGATCACACGGGATGGCTGTTGTGGAATCGGGGTTGATACCCATTGCTTCGCAGACATTTTCGAAGCACTCTTCGTGCGCGCGAATGCCGCTGGCAGGGTGAACGTTGAGGGCCACTTGCATGCCGCGCTCGTGCAATTCTGTTAAGAAAGCCGGCGGGTCGGGAAATAGTTCACGGTTCCAGGTGTATCCGGTCCACCCCGTACCCAGTGACGGGTCGATGTCTACCAGGTGCCAGTCCATGTCCAGGACGGCTACCGAAATCGGAATGTCCTCGCTATCGAAACGGTCCATGAGTGCGCGATATTCATCCGCGCTGTAGGGGTGGTACCGCGACCACCATGTGCCTAGCAGCGCTCGCGGAATAAGGGGCGTGGGACCAGTGAGAGTGAAGAAATCACGGAGAGCCTGCATGTAGTCCAGTCCGTAACCGAAGACGTAGACGTCGTGGTATTCACTGTGCCCGAGGACGCGCTTGTCTTTCTGGTCGACGTTGTGCTCCTGCTTTGTGCCGACGTCGTGTTCTTCTTTTCGATTTTCTCTCGTTTCTGCATGGTGCTTGACGCCGCGGGTGCCCGTTTCGCCATCACGGCGCGGAAGAACTCCAGGAGCTTGGCCGTCGCTGCGTAGAAGCAGTGAGTTGCTGTCATCAAGTGTGCTGATTCCCGTGCGAGAGAGGAGTCCGGGTTCAACTTGTGTGCGTCCGTCGACTTCGTCGAGGGTGCGGGTAGTGCCACCAAGATTGGTAGCGAAGTTTTCTTCTGGATCCCATGTATCGCCCCAGTGCCAGGTGGAACCGTGAGGATTCAGTGCTGCTTGACGTAGAGAGACAGTCAGACCTGCGGACGTGAATCCAAGGGACGGGATGTAGGTAATGCTGAGATGTTCGGTGAGGATGTCGAGACGGTCTGGACCTTCACTCACCGTGAATTTTGGGGTGGGGAAGTCACGATTGATGACGATCTGTGTGGCTGCATCAGTGAACTGGGTGTCGGGGGAGTATTCGAGGCGAATAAGTCGACTTGTCAGGACGGTAAATCGCGCATTACCAATGGTGATACTGCTGCTTTCTGGTGCTCTAGCCATGCGGAGAACAGAGGAATCAGTCACAGAATGAGGGGACATCCCGGGCTCCTTGATCGTCGTTGATGAGGCCCATAATTAGTCCTCCAACTTTAGCAAAACTGCTGTGAGGAGGATGTGCGGCTGAAGCTCCCCCAGTTGCAGTGGAGAGACGGGTAGGGGGAGAAAGTCCCCAGAGGTAGGGGGGCTACCCAAAGGAAAGGGTGAGAGCGGAGGATGAGTGAAAGATGAGGGCGGCGGAGTGTGCGCTGAGGAAGTGGCGAGAATGGAAGACCTGGAGGAAATGGTGAGGGCTCCGGAGTGCGCGTTGGGGAAATAAGGAGAAGGAGGATGGGGGAGTGGACCCAGGGGAAAAGAGGAGGCTGAAGGTGTGTGCTGAGGAAGTGGCGAGAATGGAAGACCGGAGGAAATGGTGAGGGTAGCGGAGTGTGCGCTGAGGATATGGTGAAGGTGGCGGAGTCGCGTTGGGGAAATAAGGAGAAGGAGAATGGGGGAGTGGACCCAGGGGAAAAGATGATGGGGGAGTGGACCCAGGGGAAAAGAGGAGGCTGAAGGTGTGTGCTGAGGAAGTGGCGAGAATGGAAGACCTGGAGGAAATGATGAGAGTGGCGGAGTGCGCGTTGGGGAAATAAGGAGAAGGAGAATGGGGGAGTGGACCCAGGGGAAAAGAGGAGGCTGAAGGTGTGTGCTTAGGGAGAAAAGACAACAGGGGAGTGTGCACAGAAAGACTTGGGGGGGCGGCCAGGTGAATACCTGGCCGCCCCCAACATTACGAGCTACTGATCAGTTAATACGCAACTGAGGAAGCAAATCCGGATCCAACTCATCACCTTCTTGCCCCAGGACAGCGTTGACACCGCGCAGGGCGTACCACCACTGTTCTTTTGGACGGCGGTTGACCAGATCAAGTTCGTCGGTCATCCGTTCGAGCGGGCGGCAACTCATCTTGCCTTCGACGATGCCCACGTAGTGGCCACCGTGAGTACCGCTGTCGATTTCACAAGCGAGCACATCAATGGCTTCTTTAACCAACTTGGTTGCCATGAGACGGTCGAAGGGAGTGGGGTCTCCACCCTGCTGGAGGTGGCCGATGACGTTCTGTCGCACGTCGTATAGGCCGTGCCCCTCCTCAGCGAAGATGCGGCCCAGGAAGTCCGTTGTGTAGAGATCGGAGGCACGTTCGTTGCGGATTACCAGGTAAAGGCGACGGCCTTCTTCGAAGGATTCGACCATTCGTGCAGTGTCATGGGCGAGAGCCTCTAAACTAATGCCGTCTTCATTGAGGTAGATTCGCTCGGCACCAGCAGCGATACCGGATATGAGAGAAAGATAGCCGCAACGGCGTCCCATGATTTCAGCGACAAAGCAACGCTTTGATGCCGAAGCAGACTGTTTGATGGCATCAAGCGCAGTTACGGCGGAGTTCAGTGCAGTATCAGTACCGATGCTTAACTCAGAGCCGGGCAGGTTGTTATCAATCGATGCGGGTACGCACACGATCGGAATGTTGAATGCAGGGTAACGGTCGCGTTCTTTGACCAACTCATGAGCGGCGAGGTAGGCATTGAAACCGCCAATGACGAGTAGAGCATCAATTTCATGCTTTTCAATGGAACGACCTAGCGCGTACAACTGCTCTACGGTGGGGATTTCACGGCGGGTACCGAGTTCGGCGCCACCATCGTCTTCCCATCCTTCAACGTCACCCCAGGTCAGTGGTTTGACGTTGCCATCAAGTAAACCAGGGAATCCACCATCAACGCCGAGCATGGTGTAGCCGCGATCGATACCTAAGCGCACCGCGGCGCGAGCAGCGGTATTCATGCCAGGTGCTAATCCTCCAGCATGAATGAGGGCAACGCGAGCACCTTCGTGGAGGTGACGAGTGGGATCTTCAAAACTTTCTGTTGTCACTTCGTCGGCTTCTTCCCAGGCACAGTCACACTGTGGGGGAGTGCTCATCGCATCAAAGATGTTGAGCATTTCTCCGAAGGATGTTCCGCGAGCTTGGA
Source organism: Actinomyces vulturis (assembly GCF_001687305.1). Classification (GTDB taxonomy): domain Bacteria; phylum Actinomycetota; class Actinomycetes; order Actinomycetales; family Actinomycetaceae; genus Actinomyces; species Actinomyces vulturis. The sequence goes on along the minus strand of NZ_KV700385.1, from coordinate 116,495 downwards.
CGGCTGCTTCAAAATCTTTGGCTTTAATGAAATCTGACACGGCCCGGGTAGCGCGGACATGTTCCATGAGGGGAAGGCGGGCAATGCGGTTATGACGCACACCAATAATGTGCGGTTCGCTTTCGGGATCGGCTTCAAGAAGCTCGCGGACAGCTGCATAACCGAGCAGGGTGCTCATCCAACGGTCGTAAGCACTGGGTTTACCGCCACGTTGGACGTGACCAAGAATCGTCACGCGGGCGTCTTCACCCATACGTTCGGCAAGAATGTCCTTGACATCATTGACAGTGATGGGGTTTCCATCACGGTCGGTAGCACCCTCAGCCACAATGACCATGGATTCGCGGCGTCCTGCTTTACGGCCTGCGGTGAGTTTGGCGCACATTTCATCTTCCCAACCATCCGTGGGAGGAAGTTCGGGAACAAGCACATAGTCACAACCACCGGCTACAGCGGCCATGAGAGCGAGGTAACCGCAATGGCGCCCCATTACTTCTACGACGAAGGTACGCTGATGAGATGCTGCGGTGGAGGAGATGTCATCAATGGCTTCGACGATACGATGCAAAGCGGAGTCTGCACCGATAGTCATGTCAGTACCGACGAGATCATTATCAATGGAGCCCACTAGGCCGGCAATCATCAGCGCGGGGTGAGCATTAGCTACGTCTTGGGTAATTTCTCCGCGTTCAACGAGTTCGCTTACTAATTCTGGCCAGAGTTGGCGGAATTCGTTGGTTCCGGTCAGTGAACCATCACCGCCAATGACTACGAGGCGGTCGATGCCGTGTTCGAGGAGATTGCGTGCTGCGGTACGCATGCCATCACGTTCACGGAATTCCTTGGAACGTGCGGTACCGATGACGGTTCCCCCCTTGGATAGCACGTTTCCCACACTGTCCCATTCGAGAGGGCGGATTCCATCTCCTCCGGCTACGGCTCCTGCCCAGCCTTCCATAACAGCGTAGGGTTGAGCCCCCAGCCTTAATGCGGTACGCACGACTGCACGAACAGCGGCGTTCATGCCTTGAGCGTCACCGCCGCTGGTCAGTACACCAATACGAACTTTCTCTTCCTCAGCGCTCATCAGATCGCCTTCCTGGGAGGGGGTAGTCATGGCTCCTATTTTGCCTTCTTTCTGTGAGTACTGGGGGTACTAAAGGCCCCTTTCTCGGTCAATTTCGCTGCGGGCGGGGAGGATGAATGTGTTTTTATTGCACTCATTGTTGTGCTGTTTCTCTACATGAAAAAAATAATGATTGACACGATGACAGCCATTTTTGCAGTTCCATTAGTTTCTGCCGGCGCACCCTATGGGCAGTGAAATTGGGCAGACTTCACGGCAGGCCGAATCAGTAGATGACGAGCTGGTTGTTATCGCGTTAGGCTCACCCTTGGGCCAATCTTTTGGCTTACTTCGACCTGCCACCCTTGAGGGAAGGACCGTCAACCCGTGGACCTCTACGAGTACCAAGCACGAGAGTTATTCAGGAGCCACGGCGTGCCCGTACTGGCCGGACAAACGGCCACCACGCCAGAAGAAGCATTCCAGGCGGCAACCACACTTCTTGGGCAGGGTGCAGACCTGCTGGTGGTTAAAGCCCAAGTCAAAACCGGTGGACGTGGCAAGGCTGGTGGCGTGAAACTAGCCCGAACGGCAGAGGAAGCCAGGGAAAAGGCAGAAGCCATCCTCGGTATGGACATCAAGGGGCATACGGTCCACACAGTGTTGATCAGTGAAGGCGCTGATATCGCTCAAGAGTTCTATTTCTCCATCCTTCTTGATCGCGCCAACCGTCAATACCTGGCAATGTGTTCAGTTGAAGGTGGGGTGGATATTGAAACCCTCGCCAAGGAACGCCCAGAGGCTCTTGCCAAGGTGGGTATTGATCCCATTGAAGGTCTTACTGAAAGTGTGGCTCGTACGATTGTGAGCCAGGCGGGCTTCAATGATGAGACCGTTGTTCACGGCGTCGTTGAAGTGATTGGGCGCCTGTGGGAAGTCTTTACTGAAGAAGATGCCACTCTCGTTGAAGTGAATCCTCTTGTTTTGGCAGACGATGGCCGTATTCTCGCCTTGGATGGCAAGGTTAGCCTTGATGACAATGCTCGTTTCCGTCATCCTGAACACGATGCGCTTGTTGATAACAAGGCCACTGATGAGCGCGAAGCCCGTGCGCGTGCAGCAGGCTTGAATTATGTGCGTCTTGAAGGTGAAGTGGGAGTGCTAGGCAATGGCGCAGGTCTTGTGATGAGCACCCTTGACGTGGTGGAAGGCGCTGGCCATCGTCACGGTAATATGCGTCCGGCTAACTTCCTTGATCTCGGCGGTGGATCCTCCGCCCAAGTTATGGCCACAGGCTTGGAAGTTGTTGCTGATGATCCACAGGTGCGAGCAATTTTTGTCAATGTATTTGGCGGTATTACTTCATGTGACACCGTCGCAGAAGGCATTGTTACAGCTCTCAGTAAATTAGGGCCAGACTTTAACAAGCAGATCGTTGTTCGTCTTGATGGCAACAATGTGGAGCGTGGCCGTGAGATTCTTCAGGCCGCTAATCATCCGCTCGTCACTGTGGTGGAAACCATGGATGGCGCTGCCGACGTTGTCACTGCTATCGCCCAGGAGGCCTGAGTTATGAGTGTATTCCTTACTGAAGCCGACCGCGTCATTGTTCAAGGTATGACCGGTGCCGAAGGGCAGAAGCACACCCGTCGCATGCTGGGTGCTGGAACTACTATTGTTGCTGGTGTGAACCCTCGCAAGGCAGGCACCTGTGTTGCTTTCGAGGTTGAACCACTGGGTCCCAGCGCTGTTGAACGCGGTGTTAAAGCAGGAGTTGTTGAGGTTCCCGTCTACGGCAGTGTGAAGGAAGCAAAGGAAGCACTGGACGCCACTGTCTCCGTTATCTTTGTGCCTCCGGCATTCACTAAAGATGCTGTTATTGAAGCGGTTGATGCAGGTTTACGTTTGGTTGTGGTGATTACTGAAGGTGTACCTGTCCATGATTCCACGTGGATGCGTGCCTATGCGGCGTCCAAGGGCGTCCAGATCATCGGCCCGAACTGTCCGGGCATCATTTCCCCAGAACGTTCTAACGTGGGTATTACTCCTCCCACCATTACCGGGCAAGGTCCACTTGGATTGGTATCGAAGTCCGGCACGCTGACTTACCAGATGATGTTCGAACTGCGTGACTTAGGTTTCAGTACGTGTATCGGTATTGGTGGTGACCCGGTTGTAGGAACTACTCATATTGACGCGCTCAAGGCATTTGAAGACGATCCTGACACCAAACTCGTGGTAATGATCGGTGAAATCGGCGGTGATGCTGAAGAACGAGCGGCTGCTTATATTGCTGAGAATATGACCAAGCCTGTTGTCGCTTATGTGGCAGGCTTTACCGCTCCTGAAGGAAAGACTATGGGCCATGCTGGTGCCATTGTTTCTGGTTCTTCCGGTACTGCTGCTGCTAAAAAGGAAGCACTCGAAGCTGTGGGTGTTCGTGTAGGCCGTACCCCCACCGAAACCGCTGAGATTGCTCGTGAACTATATCTGTCCCTTCAGGGCTGAGGCGTGAAGCGACCACGCGTGAACGGTTGGACGTCGCGCACATCCTCATCGTCAAACTCATCCGGGTTAGCATCTCCTCACACTGCATCACCCAACTCCCAGTCATGGATTCCTCATGCCTGGCCGTGGGCAGTGCGTGTGGGAGTGGAAAGCGTGATTGGCCCCGTCGCTATCGTGGGCGCTTTGACCATCGTCACCTATTTGGCTGCCCTACCCCATGATGCGGCAGCAGCATTAGGGATCTCTAGTGCGATGTCGACCGGGATTGGCCTGTGGATGCTGGGCTGGGGCGGAGGAATCGGTTCAGCAGGATCCGCACACGGCCTGCTTGCTTTACCTATGCTGACCGTCACGGCGCTGCACACGTGGTGGACGTGGCATCGTATGGGCACGTTGAAAAATTGCGGAGTGCTGATGAGTGTGTGGGTTGCTCTGTCGGCCTCCGTCACCGCGTCGATTGTGTGCTTGTGGGCTCCCGTACCGGCTCGGACATGGCCTGTCCCTATCACTATTGCCATGATGACTGCCGTGGTCGCACTTGTTCGTGGGTCCTTCCCGCTGCGTGAAACATTAACCCTATGGGGACATTCCCACCAATGGCTCAGTCGTGGCGCATACCTCGCCCGTCAGATTCTTTTTCTACTGACCGCAACTTCTGTCATTGTGCTTGTTGCCGGAATTATCAACGGTGTTCATCGCATTCTCCGGATTACGGATTCACTTGCAGTTAGTGGCTTTTCTTGGATTGGTTTGCTTGCTCTTCATCTCGCTTGGCTTCCCACTATGGTGATCTGGGCAGCATCATGGTTGATAGGTCCTGGTTTCTCCGTGGGACTTGGGTCAGTGTTCTCACCGGGAAAAGTTGTGGCAGGTGCTGTTCCTGCTTTGCCTATTTTTGGAATTTTGCCTGACGGCCCCGTTGGCCCGCCAACGTGGTTGAACTGGATTATTCCCGTGCTGTTGAGTGCGATGAGTCTTGCTGTAGTGGTCAAGGAACGCCAGATGCTTCGAGGCCTGTCGATGAGATCTCTGATGGCGTCAACCGCCACGGCTACTGTGCTCGTTTCGTTGGGTGTCACGGTTGCTTCCCTCCTGGCATCTGGTCCGATTGGGCCAGGACGTATGGCGATGGTGGGGCCGCGAACTGCCTATGTGGGGTTACTCGTTCTCCTTGAAGTGGCAGCGGGACTGATTGCGGGGGCATTTCTTACTCATCCTATGACTCATCATTTTCTTAAAAGCGTCCTAGCCTGGCTCGCTCATCTAGTTGGTATGGGGAGCGCTGACTTAGATGGCAAGAATATGGTGAGTCCGCAGTCAGGTTCGACGCATAGGGGTACGGTTCATCACTCTGTTCCAGCGTCTGTTGATTCGCAAAACGACGCCGTTTCCCCACGATCTACTCATTCTTCACCGTCTTCTTTCTTACCTAACAAGGACATTGACGTGCTCACCGAACCTTCTACTGTTGCTTCATCATCTGTCGATTCCGCTATTTCTCATGAGCGCCGCAAAGATCATGATGGCCCCACTCGTTTGTTTGTTTTAGTCAGTGGAACCGGCTCCAATCTTGCGGCATTACTTGATGCCTGTGACGACCCTGAATATGGAGCAATTATTGTGGGCGTAGGAGCTGATAAAGACTGCCCTGCGCTCGATCATGCTGAAAGCAGGGGAGTAGAGTGTTTTGTCGCTGAATTGGGCGACTTTAACTCACGTGCCGAATGGAATGGTGCTTTGGCTGACGCCGTTGAAAAGTACACTCCAGACCTTATTGTGTGTGCCGGCTTTATGAAGATTTTGGGACAGGCATTTCTTGAACGGTTCGAGGGCAAAATCATTAACACCCACCCCTCTTTGTTGCCGAAGTTCCCCGGTGCTCACGCTGTGCGTGATGCGTTGGCAGCAGGCGCAACCGTTACAGGTGCTTCACTATTTTGGGTAGATGCGGGCGTTGATACGGGTGCAATCATTGCTCAAATTGAGGTTCCTGTCGAAGACGGTGACACTGAGGAATCTTTGACTGCACGCGTCAAGGCAGCTGAAACTCCTCAATTGATTGAACAAGTTGGCATCCTGGCACGTTCTTTGTGAACCGTATGAGCTATTCCTGCGGACATGATGCAGGGAGCAAATAACTGAAGTTTTGTTATTTGTATGGGGATAGATCACCTCGTTGTTCTGCTGCATTTTATTGACATAAAACCGTGTGGAATGTTCGTCCTGAGGCGTCTAACACTCCGCGTTGTTCGCGGCTGACAGGCTTTCAGAGCTACGTTAGAGTTGGTTATAGCGTCGGCAACTGGCGAGGGTGGGCTACCACCGGGGAGTTGGCGCGGTACGCATGAGATAGGCTGATGTGGACCACACCGTGGGGCGTCGCCCGCCTGGGCGCCTCGGTGATTGATCATCACCCGCCCACTGTCAGGAGTCTGTTATGACTGTCCCCACTGCCCACGTACCTACAGAAGGTCTTATTAATCCTAACCAGGTTCCTATTCGTCGCGCTTTGATTAGTGTCTATGACAAAACTGGACTTGTTGAATTGGCTGATGCGTTGGTAAACGCTGGTGTGGAAATTGTTTCAACCGGCTCCACCGCTGCCACCATTGCCGCAGCAGGCCTGCCTGTCACTGGCGTTGAAGAAGTCACTAGTTTCCCTGAATGCCTTGAAGGTCGGGTGAAGACTCTCCACCCGCGTATTCACGCAGGTATTCTTGCTGATCGCCGTAAGGCTGAGCATGTGGCGCAACTTGATGAACTGGGCGTGACACCCATTGATCTTGTTGTGGTCAACCTCTACCCCTTTACCGATACAGTTGCCTCCGGTGCTCCCTTTGACGCATGCGTTGAGCAGATTGACATTGGTGGTCCCTCTATGGTCCGTGCAGCTGCTAAGAACCACCCGAGCGTCGCCGTGGTCGTGAACCCCGAGAAGTATGGTGAGGTTGCTCAAGCAGTTGCGAATGGTGGATTTACGCTTGCTCAGCGACGCAGCCTCGCGGCCCAAGCATTTGCCCACACTGCTGATTACGATGCTGCTGTGGCTGGATGGATGGCTGCGCAGGAAGAGACAGGATTCGGCGTCGAGAACAGTGATGAGGTTAGCCCCTTGGCCCCCGCACTGCGCCCCGTGCTGACCCGCACCCATGTACTGCGGTACGGGGAGAATCCCCACCAGGCAGGTGCCGTGTATACCGATGGCAGCGGTCAGGGAATTGCCTACGCTACCCAACTCCACGGCAAGGCTATGAGTTTTAATAACTACACGGATGCTGACGCCGCACTACGTGCTGCCTATGATCATGAACGTCCCTGCGTGGCCATCATCAAACATGCTAATCCGTGTGGCATCGCCGTGGCAGATGACGTAGCCACCGCACACCGCAAGGCTCATGCATGTGATCCTGTGAGTGCGTTCGGTGGCGTGATTGCTGTTAACCGTCCTGTTACTGTGGAGTTAGCGAAGCAAATTACCCCCATTTTCACCGAGGTTGTTATTGCGCCCGGATACGATGAAGGAGCCCTAGAGGTCTTGGCCACCAAGAAGAATCTCCGTGTTCTTGAAGTGCAGCCTCCCCAGCGTGGTGGTGTGGAACTTAAACTGATCTCCGGTGGTGCCGTGGCCCACATGCGTGATGATGTAGACGCACCCGGTGACACTGCTGACGGCTGGACTCTCGTAGCAGGTCAAGCCGCTGATGACACTACTCTTGCGGATCTTGAATTTGCTTGGCGCACCGTGCGCGCGGTGAAATCCAACGCCGTTCTCCTCGTGAAGGATGAAGCCAGCGTGGGCGTTGGCATGGGGCAGGTGAACCGCGTGGACTCTTGCAAACTTGCCGTGGAACGTGCCAATACTTTAGGTGGACGCTCCACAGGTGATGCTGCGGCTGATCAGGTCACCTCTGCTGGCGGTGCCCGCGCAGAGGATGTTCTTTCCGATGCCCCTGAACAGCGCGCCGTGGGCAGCGTCGCCGCCTCTGATGCCTTTTTCCCCTTCGCTGACGGGCTTCAATTGCTGATTGATGCCGGTGTGAAGGCCGTGGTTCAGCCCGGTGGATCTATCCGTGACGAAGAGGTTATTGCTGCTGCCCAGACGGCTGGTATCACCATGTACCTCACTGGTACTCGCCACTTCGCTCACTGATTCCGCGTTGGGCTCGGTGTGAGTCGTGCCCGGAGGATTAGAGACAATATATTCATTCAACAGAGTGAACAAACACCCCGGCGCCCCCATCAGAATATTGGTGATGTGGGGAGTCGGGGTGATCATCAATGTGAGAGTTCAACTATATGGCCATTTTCTACGCACTCTTAGCAGCGGTTATTTACGCTGTTGCGTCCACCCTTCAGGCTTGGGCGGCAGCCCGTGCCGAAGGGCCTGCCGTAGTCCGTCATCCTGCCTACCTCCTTGGCATGCTGTGTGACGGAGGTGCTTGGGCGATCTCCCTTGTTGCGATGGCCACGATGCCATTGTTTGCCGTTCAGTCGATCCTCGCCTCATCATTAGCGTTAACTGCTGTTTTTGTGTCGGTATTGATGCGTATTCGTCTTCGCCTCCGCGACATTGTGTGCATGGTGGTACTTATTCCTGCTCTTGGGATGATCGCCTCTAGTGCCAAAGAAAGTAGCGCCCATCCGCCTTCGTATTTTGTTGCGGTGATGGCCGTGGCAGCAGCGGTAGTGGGGATTATCAGTTTGCTGTTTTACGCCAAGGGCCCCTCATGGCTAGGAGCAACACTTGGCGGAGTGGGCTTTTCTGGAGCGGCATTGTGCGCACGTGCTGTTGAAGGGCTCCTCGATTTTCATGACTTGTGGACTCAGATTTGTGGCGGTATGGGAGGTGTTTTCCATGTATTGGGTATTCTCGCCTCTGAACCGCTGATATGGACAATGGGGGTATTTAGCCTGGTAGGCGTCTTGTTGTACGCCCGCGCTATGGAAGTGGGATCTCCTGTTGGCGCTACTGCAATTTTGTGGGCAGTGGAGGTTATCATTCCTACAGTGGCGGGAGTGATTCTTCTGGGAGATGAAATTGGTGCCGGAAACGCACTCGCGGCGTCTGTGGGTATTCTCGCTGTCTTGGTGTGTTCTTCGGTACTGGCTACTAGTCCAGCACAGGCCTAAACTGGCCCTAGTTTATTGATGTATTACCCGTGATTATGCGGGACGCCCCACTCGCTGGTGCGTGGATTTTCGCTGTGTCAGGAGCCTGTGTGCCTCAACTGTTTTTTACCGCCCCTATTATTGTGGGTTTTGTTCTCGGATATGGTGCTTGGTCGAAACTCCGTGACGATGACGCCCTCACCGCAGCGCAGTGGGTTCAAATGGGGCTACCTGGTTGGCTTAATCGGTGTTATTTTCGTCAGGCCCACCCGTGGGTGGAGTGGTTTGTTGCTGTGTTCCTCATCAGTGGTACGGCCTGTGGGTGCTTCCCGGATTTGCTTAACGTTATCGTGGCCGGTGTTGCGTTGTTCTTATGCATTGCTTATCTCATGGTGATCGTTCGTTTGTGGAATGCGCCTGAGAAGAAGAGTTGCGCATGCTTTGGCGGTGACCATGAAACTGCCGTCACCGTCGGTGTACTTGGCCGTAACGTTGCACTGGTGATACTTGCTGTGATGGCATTGTTGCGTTCTATGGGAATTGAGGTCGATGATCCTGATCTCCAGAATGCCAGTTGGACTGGGATCTTCTGGTCTCTGTCCCTACTGATTGCTATGGGCATGGTTGTGCTTGTCCTTCAGGCAGGCTCACGTCATCTGTCAACGGATGGCGATGCTGAGGTTTACAGTGATGATCGCATAGTTGACGGTAATGGTTTTGATTTAGCTATGCCTGAAGGCTCTGTTCCTGCCGTTGCTGCCGGTGAGGGGCGTGAGGTTGAGGACGCGGAAGATGAACTTGATTATCTGCGTACTCTTACTCCTCATGCACCATTGCTTACTCGTGATGACACTGAATTAAACCTTGCTCACATTAGTCGTCACAAGGCACATCTTCTCTTATTTTTAAGCCCTGGGTGTGGACCTTGTGCGGCAGTAGCCCCCCATGTGAAGGAATGGCGAGAATCTCTGACTCAGATTGAGGTGCGGGTCGTTGTGAATATGACTGCTGAAGAGTTGGAGCGCGTTATGCCCGAGTGGATGGATTTTTCTTACTTTGATCCTCAGGGATTGGCCTCCCGCATGCTTACCTGCGTTGCTACTCCATCAGCTGTTTTGGTAGGCACGGATGGCATGCTCGCTGGCGGTCCGGTGATGGGGGCAGATAACGTCATTGAATTTGTAGAAGACGTGCAGGCCCAACTGACTGACACTCTTGGTGGTGAACAGGAAACACCTGGTGATTCTAGTGGTGAGATTTCCCTGGCTGATGGGCAGGATCCCTTGCATGAGGCTCAGAGGTGACGAGAGATGTCTCCGATTTCCCCGATGAAAGTGATCAGCCCTGATACGGGTGATCGACGTCGTGAACCATACCGCACAATGGCAGTTGTTGGTGTGAGTGTGGGGATCGTCCTCATTGTTGTGTGTGCTCTCTTAGGGTATCAACGAGTGGCGGTGCTGTTTACTGCATTAGCGACAATTTTGTTAGCAATGATTCGTTTACTTCGTCCTGATGGCACATGGATTGCTGCTCGTTCACGCCGATTTGATGTGCTTTTTGGTTTAGGACTAGGGGCTGCTTTACTGCTTTTACTCCCTTACGCGAATTTACCGCGGGTTATCTGAGGGACACTCGCATGTGGAGCCGTGACAGTAGGCTCGGCAGGTGGCCCAGCGTATTGCTTCGATAACACTCCGGGGGTCAACTATGGGAACCATATGCGAATTGGTGCGAGCCCAGGTGAGTTTTGCCCCTGGGATACTGTTGACAAAGTGTGTATAGGCTTGGGTTGTTGCGGCTTTCGCGCTAGCTTTCGCAGCCACGAGAATCACTGGGATAGCAGGGGGCTTCAGGGGATTTTCTGCCAGTGTACTGAGAGTTTTCGCGTAATCGTTTAGTTCGAATTTGCGGCTTTTGGCAGCGAAATATGCGCCGTCTGTGCGGAGTGCTTGTTTTCGTATCGGCTTTGGTAATCGCCAGTACCCCATTCCGAGAACAACGAGTGGGCCAGCTCCCAGAGCGTAGATTCCTTCCATGACCTTTTGGATGATCGCGTCGAGGAATCGGAAAATTGGTGTGGTTTCAGTGAGAACCTTTTCTGTGGATGGGTCCACTAACACTATTGCTTTGACAAGATGAGGGCAGGAATCTGCGAGATTACGTACGATGAGCCCGCCGTAGGAATGTCCTACGCCAATAGCGCCTTGGGGAGCAGTTTTCTCAATCACTGATTGAAGATCACCAGTGAGATTGTCAATGTTGCGCTCGTGAATTGCGAAAGGAGAATGCCCCATACCCGCGCGGTCATAGACCACCACACGCGTTCCCGCGCATACAAGAGGAGGGATAATGCGGCTCCACATGAAGCGCGACAGGCCTAAACCCGACTCGCACACAATGGTTGGAACCATGCAATCCGTGAGGGGCTCATGGATCACTGCGTGAACGTAACGGTGGTTATTGACAGCAATCCGTTGATGGCGGATTCGAGCATTGTGCATAAAGGAAGAATACGCGATACCTACGAGGCAGAGGAGGGGAGTAAGCGGATTCTTCGCGTTGGAGTTTAGGGTGGGACTACACCATGAGACTACTATGGGTAGTTCTTATCTAAATATCATTACTGGCCGGGGACATCTGCGATTGCGGCTCGTGTGGAATAGTTGGGAGCCTCAACGGGAAAAACGAGGCAACTCCCTGAAGGGTAGAGGACTGAAGTTGCATTCTTCCCTGTGCCGCAACCTTCCACTGCGGGTTGCGTAGAATTATCTTGGCCTCGGTGCCGAACCCAGGGATAAACTTCTTGGGCTCCCGAACGAGAAATCATTTTTACGGGGATAGTTTCCTTAGGATCAGCGGTTTTCCGAGGAACTTCAAAGACAAATGATGCTGGTCGAATATTAGCGCGATGCGTGGCAACAACCAGGCTTGTCACCGTAATACGTTGACCGGGTACCAATGGGCTACCAAAAACTACATCTGGGTTCTTTTCCTTTTCAGGTTGAACACCAAATTTTAACTGCAAGTTTGGGTAACTAGGGCCACAAACTAATCGGTCAGGCTCAACTTTCTTACCTTCTTTTACCTGGACAGTAACTACCACAGTTTGATCGTTAGAACGTTCGGCTGTAAAAACATAGTTTTCCGAGGTGTGAGTGATTTGAGGAAGAGGCATCTTTGGCGTACTAGAGAAAGTCCACGTCATGGTGGAACCAGCTGGGAGCGGGTCCATAATGTTCTGTGGGATCCCAAGGGACAGCGTCGTAGGGATCGCCTCAGAGTTTCCTTCCTCAAATTGAAGACCACAAACGGTGGCTCCAAGAGTAGTTTCTGAGGCAACGGTTGCAAGAGCAGGTTGCACCATTACAACTGCAGGAACGGACCACGCCGCTCCTTTTGCTAGTGTGCGCCGAGAAATACCGGAAGATGCGGGTACGCGTTCGTGTTGTGTGGACATGAGTGGGGCTCCGTGCATGTGTGACGGTTAAGAGAAGACCGGGGGGAAACCTATGGGAGGCTGCCGCTCAGTAGGGTGGGCTAATATGCTTGATGGATAGTTACTATAGCGTCTTTGAGGATTATTTCATCATCAAATTCCATATCTGTGGAAAAGTTATAAATTACTCTCGGTGTGGGGCTCCTCTGTGGGGAATGTTTGTGAGGAGTCTGTAGGAGTGAGGGGGCGGGGTATAAACAGAGCGCTTTGTATGTTTACGTAAGGTATAGATAGGTTTTGAGGGGCGACTGAATGAAATACAGTATGCTTCCATTGCGTAAAAAGAGAACCGCTCTTGTTGTCCACTTGTTTTGAGAGTTGAAATACTGGCATAGATAAGCTGCCGTTATGATAGTGGTGATTGAATTTATATTCTCTATATGTATCGCTAAATCTGATGCGGCAACCTATCCAATTTAATGAATTTCCAATTACTGTAGGCGGAAATTGCGTGGCGTTGTTTGTGGGTGGATATAAAATAATCAATGGCCCACCCGGTAATAACGATATGAGTCTCTATTGTGGGAAATGGTATGGAGGTATTGATGGGGAGGGGGATGGTGGGTGTAGACGTAGGTGTGGGTCGACCTAGGTGTGGGTTCACTTGTAAATATATGTATTAATCTACCTGTGCATTTACTGGTAAGTAAAAATGCAGTTGCGACTGTTGCCCTGAGGGTAACAGTCGCAACTGCACGAATTGAAAGAATTGTCGATTTAATATACGGGGCCAAATCCGCCTTTTTGTCCGCTGTTAACTTTGGGCCAGTAAGTAGCGAAATTGACGCAACTTCCATTTGTGTAAACTACAGAAGTGTCTGCCCCATTTTCTCCGCATGCTTTCATGTTGGACTTGGCTCCGTTAGAAGCAAATTGAACCTCGCCGATTTTTCCCTCGAGCATTTTCATTGGTTGCAGACTCTTTCGATTCGGGGCAACGAACTTGACTAATGTCGTAGTGAGGGCTTCCGCTTCATCCGAGCCGGGGGCAGGTTCTTTTTCTCCGCCTTGTGGTGAAATAGACTTAGACTCTGTGACTTTAATGGTGGTTCCTGGGGCTACGCCGAGATTATTGGTGCTTGACCATTCGATATAACCTCCGGGGAGCTCGATGTCTTGATCTCCAGCGGTGATCGTAAATGTTTCCTCAACGCTTTTTGGATTGTTCACCAAAGAATACCAACCTGTTGGAATGTTGCCTTGCCATCCCCCTGCTGGTGAGATGGTCCAAGAGATTGAACTGTGCTTCGGTACAGTCATTGGAGGGACGACAATCTTGAGATTAAGTTGCGTTCCGCTGGCCGTTCCTCTGCCCCATGCCACGATGTCAACCCCTGCGCCCCCCTTGGCGACGCGTTCTTTAGAGATGGCAGTGGCTGGCGCTGGGGTGGCGATGATGAGAGCTGGAATTGACCAGGCTGCACCTTTGGTTACGGTGCGGCGAGAAATGCGTGGGTTTTGGGGATGCATGAGGGGGGCCTTTGCTTTACGACTCTGGCTAGGGACTAAAACAGCAAGCCTACATATTTTCTCAAGTTTTTTTCAGGAAAAACACAGATTTGTGCGACGTTTCACTCTAGCCTTAAAGAATTATGAAAAAACCCTATATGTTTCATTGGTGGTGGGCTCTTAGGTGGCGTGCTTCTTGAAGTGACGCAGAGGGGTGTGCTGTCTTCGTATTGCATTAACACACTTATTCGTGGCACATTGGTCTCACCTTGCCCCTCCCAATCAGAAAGGCCTGCCATGTCACAGGTCCGTCATTTCTTAGCCAAGGGGGGAATCCTGCTCTGGGTTCTTCTTGCGATTGTTTTGGCAGTGATTCTTGGGTCGATTCAGGTGGGCGGTTCCTCCCTTATGCCCACACCGGTCGCTCGGATTTTCATCACCTTTACGTCGATTTTTGGCCAGTTCCTCTCTTTCTGTATCCCCTTGATCATTGTCGGTCTGGTGACTCCGGCCATCGCTGATCTGGGTCGCGGTGCAGGTAAATGGTTGACGGTCACTGCTGCCATTGCGTATGCATCCACACTTTTTGCCGGCTTTTTAACCTACTTCGTGTGTCGAGCATCGTTCCCTTCGCTTCTGGGTGCCCATTCGCTGGCCAGCGCCGAAGAACTCGGTGGTGACGAACTCACCAGTTTTTTCACCATTGAGATGCCTCAGGCTTTTGGTGTAATGACCGCTCTCATCTTGTCTTTCTTGATCGGTATTGGTTTATCGATGGTCCCTCGCGGTGTGATCCGCAAGGGATTCATTGAATTTCGTGCCATCATCACTGCTTTGATCGAAAAGGTCATTATTCCTCTTCTGCCTCCGTACATCTTTGGAATTTTCCTGAACATGACGATGGGTGGCGGAGTCTGGTCAGTTATTAGCGTCCTTTTGCGTGTCGTTGTGGTGGTCCTCTTGCTTGAGGTGGTCATCTTGGGCACTCAGTTCGGTATTGCCGGTGCTTTCACCAAGCGCAACCCTGTTAAGGCTTTGGCCACCATGATGCCTGCTTACCTGACGGCTTTGGGAACATCGTCTTCCGCGGCTACGATTCCGGTGACTTTACGTCAGGTTCGTAAAAATGGCGTGAGTGAAGCCGTTTCATCTTTCACAGTTCCTCTGTGTGCCACCATCCATTTGGCAGGTTCCACGTCGAAGATTGTGGCTTTCTCACTTGCCATCATCATGACTCAGGGAATGGATATTACTGCCGCTCAGTATGCAGGATTCATCTTTATGCTGGGCGTCACCATGGTTGCTGCTCCAGGGGTTCCTGGTGGAGCCATTATGGCGGCAACGGGTATTTTGCAATCGATGTTGGGATTTGATGATCCCGCTGTTGCACTGATGATTGCTACCTACATTGGCTTGGATGCTTTTGGTACTGCCACAAACGTTACTGGCGATGGCGCGATTGCGATGATCATTGACAAACTCGCCTCTGGACGTATTGGTGATGAAGGTGATCCTGAAAATGCTCGCGAACTTGCTTTCGACGGCATGGCATATTTGGAGAAGGTATCTGACACCCCTGCACAGTAAGTTTTCTCTCTAGAGATCTACGACGTCGAACGCTCGCCTTGGTTTGAGAGCACACTTTCCTCAGTTGCTTACCGTATTGGTAGTGAACTTATAGGACAGTAGTCTCGCCATGGCGAGCGTTCGCGTCATAGGCTAGGGGGGAAGGGAATGCGCACCAGCGCTTCCCGTACGTCGTACTCAATTGAGGAGTTCATCCATGGCTAACGCCCCCATTAACGTCACCGTCACCGGTGCAGCCGGCAACATCGGTTACGCTCTGCTGTTCCGCATCGCTTCCGGTGCCATGCTCGGCGCAGATCAGCGTGTCAACCTGCGTCTGCTGGAAATCCCCCAGGCAGTCAAGGCTGCTGAGGGCACCGCAATGGAACTCTTCGACTCTGCATTCCCTACTCTCGGCTCCATTGATATTTTCGATGATCCCAAGCAGGCATTCGAAGGTGCCAACGTGGCTCTGCTCGTCGGATCTATGCCCCGTAAGGCAGGCATGGAGCGCGCTGACTTGCTTGAAGCAAACGGTGGAATTTTCGGTCCTCAGGGTAAGGCCATTAATGATGGTGCTGCCGATGACATTAAGGTTCTAGTTGTTGGCAACCCTGCTAACACCAATGCTCTTATCGCCGCATCTCATGCCCCTGACGTTCCGGCCTCCCGCTTCACCGCTATGACCCGCTTGGATCACAACCGTGCGCTGGCTCAACTCGCTGCCAAGGCTGGTTGCCACGTCAGTGACATTGATAAGGTCACCGTCTGGGGTAACCACTCCACCACCCAGTATCCGGACCTCACTCAGGCCACTATTAAGGGTCAGCCCATCAGTGACATCCTCGCTGACCGTGCATGGGTAGAGGAAGACTTCATCCCCACCGTTGCCAAGCGTGGTGCTGCCATCATCGCTGCTCGTGGCGCATCCTCAGCCGCTTCGGCTGCATCTGCAGCCATTGATCACGTCCGCGACTGGCATCTTGGCGTTAAGGGCTACTCCTGGACTTCCGCCTCCATCATGTCTGATGGTTCTTACGGTGTTCCTGAAGGTATCGTCTCTTCCTTCCCCTGCACCAGCGAAAACGGTGAGTGGAAGATCGTTCAGGGCCTCGAAATTGATGAGTTCTCCCGTGCAAAGATTGATGCATCCGCAGAAGAACTCCTGGCTGAGAAGAAGACAGTCGCCGATCTTGGTCTTATCTGAGTAAATTCAGATTGATCTTTGCGCCACAAAACGTTGGTTTGGTCTTCAAAGATGAGCTCATGACCGTCGTTGTTGCGTGAATGTACTAAGAAGTACCCATTAGGTGGCCTCACCCGTGACGGGTGAGGCCACCTTGCGTTGTGTAGGGGGTGCTGCTGGTGGGTGATTTCCTGTCAGTGTCGTGGCAGAGAGTGTTTTGTATCTATGTTTGTTTGTGTGAGAAGCCTCTTTGAAAAGTCACAATATGGAAACAAAACGCGAAAATCGCCCCAAATGATTGCGGCTTTGACTGGTCTAGTCCACACTCTTTATGTGAGGTCGTCATGACCAGCACCACATACATGTGAAGCAAAGCAGCTTCCCTTACAGAAACATTGACGTTTCAAGGAGCACATACCATGTCTGAATCACCATTTGTCCTCACCCGCCGCCAGGCTATGGGTGCAGTTGCGGCTACCGCTCTGCTAGGCACTCTTGCCGCTTGCTCCGGAAGCGGCGCAGAAGGTGGATCTAAGCAGGACACCACCGATAAAGAGGCTAAAGACCTCAAGATCGGTGTGGCCATGCCCACCAAGTCCGCAGCACGGTGGATTAAGGACGGCGAAAACCTCAAGGATCAACTTGAGAAACTCGGTTACCAGGTTGATCTGCAGTTTGCAGAGGATGACATTCCTACCCAGGTGAACCAGATCGATAACATGATCACCCAGGGGGCTAACCTGCTCATCATCGCTCCCATTGACGGCACAGCCCTGTCCACCCAGTTGGATAACGCCGGTTCGAATGGCATTCCGATCATTTCGTACGATCGCCTTATTCGTGACAACGCCAATGTTGATTACTACACTTCCTTCAACAACTTTGCTGTTGGCCAGCAGATGGGCACCTCTTTGCTGACTGGTCTGGGTGTTCTGGACAAGGATGGCAAGGAAACCGGTGAAGCAGGCCCGTTCAATGTGGAGTTCTTCGCAGGATCCCCTGACGATAACAATGCGAAGTTCTTCTTCGACGGCGCGATGGATAAGGTCATGCCTTTCGTCGAACGTGGCATTCTCGTGGTGAAGTCCGGACAGACTGATTTTGATAAGTGTGCCATTATGCGTTGGGAAGCTGCCAAGGCTCAGGAACGTATGGACAACCTCATCACTTCCACCTACACCGGTGGTGCCAAGGTTGATGGCGTGTTGTCACCCTACGACGGCTTGTCCATCGGCATCATTGGCGCTCTGAACTCCGCTGGCTACGGTAAGGATGGCTCCAAGTTCCCGATCGTTACCGGTCAGGATGCAGAACTTCCCTCCGTGAAGTCGATTCTTGCTGGTGAGCAGTACTCCACCATTTACAAGGACACTCGTAAGCTTGCAGACGCCACAGTGAAGATGGCCAACGCAGTACTCAAGGGTGAGAAGCCTGAGGTGAATGACGAAGAGACCTACAACAATGGTGTCAAGGTCGTTCCGGCATACCTCCTTGAGTCCGTCATTATCACCAAGGACAACGTCCAGAAGGAATTGGTCGATTCCGGCTACTACACCGAAGCTGACCTGAAGTGACGCAGTGACCGGGGGAAGGGCGCCAACTAACGACGGCGCCCTACCCCCGGCGCATTATTCTCATCCATAGAAGGAGGAAGAATGGCAAGCGACGTCATTCTTGAGATGCGCTCCATCACTAAGCGTTTTCCCGGCGTCATCGCACTGGACGATGTGAACTTCTCTGTTAAACGCGGCGAAGTGCACGCCATCTGCGGCGAGAATGGCGCGGGTAAATCCACTCTGATGAAAGTGCTCTCCGGTGTCCATCCCCACGGCACCTATGAAGGCACCATGCTCTTCGACGGCGAAGAGGTCACCTTCTCAGACATTAAACATTCCGAAGCTAAGGGTATCTCTATCATTCACCAGGAACTGGCGCTTAGCCCGTTCCTGTCGATTGCAGAGAACATTTTTCTTGGTAACGAACGAGCTACCAGAGGTGTCATCGACTGGCACGAAACCCGTGCGCGCGCTGCTGAAGCCATGAAGAAGGTTGGGTTGAATGAAAACCCTGACCGCAAAATCATGGAAATCGGTGTAGGCAAGCAGCAACTTGTTGAAATTGCCAAGGCGCTCGTTAAAGACACCAAACTGCTGATCCTCGATGAACCCACCGCAGCACTCAACGATGACGACTCTGCGCACCTTTTGAGCCTGATCGATCAACTGCGTAGCCAGGGAATCACGTGCATCATGATTTCCCACAAACTCAACGAGATTCGCGCTATTGCGGACTCCACCACCATCATCCGTGACGGTAAAACGATCGACACTCTCGATATGCACCGCGAAGGTGGAGTTTCTGAAGCAGAAATTATTCGCCTCATGGTGGGTCGTGAACTGTCACAGCGTTATCCCGATCATGAGTCCTCTGTGGGTGGTGAAGCACTGCGTATTGAAGACTGGACCGTCTATAACGAATCTGACCAAGACCGTAAAGCAGTTGATAACGCATCTATGACGCTGCGCCACGGTGAAATCGTCGGTCTGGCAGGGCTGATGGGGGCCGGTCGTACTGAATTGGCCATGAGCTTGTTCGGCAAGTCTTACGGCGTCAACATCAGTGGAAAGGTCTACAAGGAGGGCAAGGAAATCTCCATGCCCAATGTGTCTGCCGCTATCGCCAACGGCATCGCCTATGTTTCCGAAGACCGAAAACGCTACGGTCTCAATCTTATTCAGTCCATTAAGGCCAACACATCATCGGCCGCTATCGGCAAAGTTTCTCATCACGGCGTCATCGACCTCCACAGTGAGCACAGGATGGTGGAGAAACTCTCCAAGGCAATGAACGTGAAGGCTCCCAGCCTTGAGTCCCTCGTGGGAGGCCTCTCTGGTGGTAACCAGCAGAAGGTTGTTTTATCCAAGTGGGTGGCTACTGAACCCGATGTGCTCATCCTTGACGAACCCACCCGTGGTATTGACGTGGGCGCCAAGTACGAGATTTACACCATCATTAACCGCCTAGCAGACGAAGGTAAGGCCATCTTGGTCATCTCCTCCGAACTTCCTGAACTGCTGGGTATTTGCGATCGTATCTACACCCTGTCTGAAGGGCGTGTGACGGCCAATATTGACCGTAAGGACGCCGACCAGGAAACCCTCATGCGCTACATGACGCAAGAAAAGGAGAAGTGACATGGCCGCTTCTATTAAAGACGTATTGCGCTCCAACATGCGCCAGGGCGGCCTGGTGTTCGCGCTCATCGCCATCATTTTGTTTTTTGCTGTCCTGACTGGAGGACAGATCCTTTCTAGCCAGAACGTTTCGAACATCGTGGTGCAGAACGCCTACGTGCTCGTACTGGCAACCGGTATGTTGTTCGCCATTTTGATGGCAGATATCGACCTGTCCGTTGGGTCTGTGGTTGCGCTGTCTGGTGCTGTGGCCGGTGTGGTCACTGTCCGTATGGGCATGCCATGGGAAATCGGTGTCCTGGCCGCATTACTTACTGGTCTACTTGTGGGTGTCTGGCAGGGCTTCTGGATCGCGTTTGTTGGTATCCCCGCCTTCATCGTGACCCTCGCTGGCATGTTGATGTTCCGCGGTCTAGCCATGATTGTTCTTCAGAACGTTCAGATCTCACCTTTCCCCCAAGGGTTCCGTAATATCGGTAACGGTTTCCTTAACGGGCTGCTAGGAGGTAATGGCTTTGATGCCTTTACGATGATTCTGGCGGCTGTATGCGTTGCATTATTCGTTCTTAACGAATGGCGTTCTCGCCGTAAGGCCATCGCCGCTAACGTGACCGTCTCAGCCATGGGACTGTGGATCTCTAAACTCGTTCTTGTTTCCGTGATTATCCTGGCTTTCGCATGGAAACTCGCTACCTACCACGGCACACCCATTGTGCTGCTCATTCTTGCCGCACTTGTCATGGTTTACTCCTTCGTTGCCGGACACACCGTTTTTGGCCGTCAGGTTTATGCCATTGGTGGCAACAAAGAAGCCGCGGCACTCTCTGGTGTCAAAGTTCAGTGGGTTCGCTTCTGGGTTTTCGTGAACAACGCTGTCCTGGCCTCTCTCGCAGGTGTCATTTTCACCTCCCGCCTCAATATGGCTGGGCCTAAGGCCGGTAACATGTTCGAACTTGATGCCATCGCCGCCTGCTTCATCGGTGGCGCGGCAGTGACCGGTGGTATTGGAACCGTCCCCGGTGTCATCATCGGCGGTCTTGTGATGGCTGTGATGAACAACGGTATGTCTCTTCTGGGCGTGAGCATTGACTGGCAGCAGGCAATTAAGGGCCTTGTGGTGCTACTTGCCGTTGCTTTCGATCTCTACTCCAAGAAGCGCTCCGCTAAGGCCTGACATTCCCATCATCATCGAGCAGAAACAGACGATGGGTATGTGAGTGAAGGTGCCCCGGATCCTGCGATCCGGGGCACCTTCTTGCATCAGGGGTATCAAATATGTTGCGATTGAAGGTATGGCACGTCGATCCGCAAAGCGCCCATACTCAACTGGGCATATCCCCTTGGATATGAATAGGCTCGCCTCCGTGCCGCGCACCCAAGAAGGCCCTGGGGGTGCCGAATTTACCGTCCGCAACGTGCGAGGCGGACAAAAAACCTACGTCTGCCCCGGCTGTAACCATGACATTGCTCCCCATACACCTCACGTGGTGGCATGGAGCAATGAGCATCTCTTTGGACCTGACCGAGGCCTAGAGGAACGGCGTCACTGGCACACTTCGTGCTGGAACCGCGCTCGCTAGGAGAACTACGTGACTGACACAGCGCTTGTTTTGCTTCATGGATTCCCCCTCGATGGACGAATGTGGGATCGCGTCCGTGAACATCTCTCTGCTCAAATGCCTGAGTTAGACATCATGGCTCCCACTGTTCGTGGCTGTCACAAGACCCAGCCTTGGCCCGCTGACTACGCGCCATCACTGACCTGGGAAGCAGACCGTATCGCTGAATTGATTAACCAGTCCAGCCACACCCGCGCTGTTGTTGTAGGCCTGTCTATGGGTGGGTACATTGCCCAGGCTTTGGCTGCGCACCATCCTCAGATTATCGCCGGCATGGTGCTTATGGATACCAACTGTGGAGCAGATTCACCGGCAAGTAGCGACGCACGTCTATCCATGGCTACCTTGGCTGAGTCCAAGCAAAGCAAGCAGGTATACGCCAGTCTCGATCAGATGGTTGAGGCGCTCTGCGCCCGTGACACCTTCGTCAACAATCATGACGTGATTGAGCGTGCCCAGGAAATGGCCCGTGAAATCGACCCTGGCTCCATCGCATGGATTCAGCGAGCAATGGCTGCACGCCCCAACTCCCAGGACATTCTTCAGTTCATAGGAAAAAAGGTTCCCTCGCTAGTGATTCGTGGAGCTGAGGACCCAACCTGCACGTCTAAGACCGCCAATACTATGGCGGAAGCCCTGGGCTGCGACGTGGTCAATATTCCGTCTGCAGGTCACTTCAGCGCCATGGAACAGCCACAGGCCGTGGCAAAAGCGCTTGAAGGATTTCTTCGTCAGAACTACACCGAGTTCTAGCCGAGGCGTTATTAAAGAGAACTACAGTCTCAGGTTAAGGGGGAGTGACAGCGCTCTTCCCAATGAGGAAGCAGGCGGTTGAGAGCGAAACGTAGGGGAACGATGTCTCCGTCGCGACCACCTTCACCGATCGTCATCGGAACAGGCTCGGCTAGGGGCGTGGCGCCAAAAAAGCGTTCTTTCCATCCTAGTTGGTCCCGCAGGACGTAGAACATTCCGTCGACGCCGAGCGCCACAGTCTCATCACTGCGTAAGTACCAGCCCTTCAAACCAGTACGTGCCTTACCACCGGAATACCCACGCATCACAAGGTCCACAGGTTCGAGACCCTCAATGCGTGCCTGTTCGAGGAAGCACTTCACCACCCGTGCAGCCTTTGCTTCTTCTGCATGGCGGGCCTGCTGCATGAGGCGAGCACGCTCGCTGGCAGCCTGGCGGCGTTTGCTTGCCCACTCCTCGTCTGATGACGCCTGAGAGGATGGGGTGACTACGTCGTCAAAATACATAAAATCAGGTTAAATCACTGGCTATTCCTACGCTTTCTGAGATGCTTAATGTCGCCGTGGTGTTCGTCCCACTATGCGGGGCAAAAGGCCCACAAAAGTTGTGCTTCCCCATGACACACTTGCTGGCATGATGCACCCCACCTTCTCCTCGATGCGGTTGGATTTTTCTTCACACCAACCTGCATACGAACAAATTGGTGAGGCCATCGTCCATGCCATCCGCAGCGGACAATTGCCTCCTGGCACGCGCCTACCTGCCATTCGTACGCTCGCCGGTCACGTCAATGTTGCTGTGAACACGGTTGCGAAGGCCTATCGCGAACTTGAGCGCGTCGGAGTAATCGAAGGTCGTGGGCGTCTGGGCACTTTTGTTGTTGATGGTGATGGTGATGCTGCTGCCACTGCAGCTCACACCTTTGTCCGTGCCATGAAAGATCTTGGTGTCAATGAAGAGCGTTCACATGAATTAGTGACGGACGCTTGGAAACCCAGCACCTATCCAAACTCGCATAGTTAGTTCTGCGCTGTTTTCTATGCACTTGCACAATAGTGCTTTGGCGTAGGTGTGTGACTTGCTCTAAATGACTTGTTCGATAGATGTAGCGGCGTGCGCCTGATAGCGCCATAACACACTTGAATGGTCCACTCGCCAGTGCTCGTTTGAGCATTAGCCTGGGATATCAAATACGTCAGAACTGACTTTGGCATCTGCCAGCAAGGGCCCCACAATATTGACATATTGTGGGGCCCCGCTAGCGGAATCAGGAAAAATGTCAGGACTCCTTATGGTCGCTCGCGTTCTGCTCGCCAGAACTGTCGCTGTCATCAGTGGATTCGGCAGTTTCCTCTTGGTGTACCGCAGAACCACTAATCACGCCGCCGAGCACTCCTCGCATCTCATCGAGATAGGTAGAGATGGATTCGCGCTGACGTTCCAGATCATCAACCTGGCGCTGGGCAGCAGCAGTAATGGCATCAGCGTCCGCAGTGGCGTCAGAGGTTAGGCGTTCAGCTTCAGCACGCGCAGTCCGCAGCGCTTCTTCTGCTTGGCGGGCAGCATCATCGAGACGGGTACGAGCAGATTCCTCTGCTTCAGTACGTACAGTTTCAGCGCGACTAATCGCTTCAGCTAGACGTTGCTCAGCATCAGCCACTTGAGCCTCAGCCTGAGCGACCATGTCAGCAGTGCGAGCCACCGCCTGCTCGTGGGTATCTGAATCAGCCTGAGCAGCTTCGGCACGAGCTTGAGCAATTTCCTGGGTGGCCTGCTCACGCATTTCTTCTGCTTCCTGACGCAATGAGCGTGAGAGAGCCCGCGCATCGTCAAGAGTCTGTTCGGCACTTTTCTTCGCTTCAGTCACGATAACCTCAGCCTCACTGCGTGCCTTGAGAATGAGTTGTTCGGCTTCCTTCTGGGCATCTTCGACTAGGCGAGTGGCTTCGTTCTGGCTGGAGGCACGCAGTTCGTCAGTATCCTGCTCTGCTTGCGCGCGAAGTTGACTGCTTTCGCGTTTCGCTTGACCAGTCAGTTCAGTGGCGTCCTTCTCAGCGTGAGCTTTGACTAGGGAGGCTTCACGTTCGGCACTGGCCACCATCTGGGATGAGGCTGTGTGAGCCGCAGCGGTGATCTGGGCAGCCTCACGAGAGGCGGCAGACTTTACTTCCTCAGCACGGGCGGTGGCGTTTTCCAAAGTGATCGATGCTTGGCTTTCAGCCTGAGCGATCAACTGGGCAGCATCTCGACGAGCGTCAGCAACGAGGGTTGCTGCTTCGGAGGCGCTGCGTTCGGATAACGATGTGGCGTTAGCGCGGGTGCGACTGAGAAGAGAATCAGCATCAGAGTTTGCTTTAGCCAGAATTGAGGCGCTTTGCTCCTCAGCACTACGCAGCAACTGTTCGATCCGTGAACCTAGACCGGAGTAAGTGGGGGAGTCCGCCTCACGTAATTGACGCTGTGTATCAGCCAACTGACCGGTGAGAGTCATGTTTTTTGAATCCAGGGCCGCTACCTCAGCGCGTGCTTGTTCGAGTTGACGTTGGAGAGTCTGTACACGCTGATCCACCTGAGCGCGGTCATAACCGCGCATCGTAATTGCGAATTCGATGTGGTCCTCAGTCATGGGACTCCTTAGAGAAGCGGGGGAAAGTCAAGTAACCGTATTTCCTCCCATCAACTGGTGATGGGGTGGGGACATGCAGTTGTTACCACCTTAACGCCCTCCACTGACATGCTTGGGCGGGCCACGCGAAAGGTGAACGTGTGAGAAATGTGCAGAATTCACGTATGAGATTCAGGCCACCTCATAGGCATAAAAGGATGCGTATAGGTGTTGAATCGTGAGATTGTTATGGCATCGTGACTTTTCCTCACGAGGCACTGTACGAAAAGCGTGTAAGGGGTACCGCCTAGTGAATCGCCGAATTATCAGTGGAGTATGCCTAGGAATAGGTGTTATTGCCATCATCCTGGCAGTACTCTCCGCAACCGCATGGCGCCCAAGTGAAACCGCAAAAGCTACCATGCCCACCACTCCCACCACCCCCTACGTGGTGACTGAACCTGGTGTTCTTGGCATGGTTGACGCCGACGTTACCGTCACCGTCACCGCACCGGCCAGCACCGATCCCGTCATGATCGCGGTAGGTCGCAATACAGATGTGGACGCCTGGCTAGCTAACGATCCCTATACCGCCATTACAGGCCTGAGTGATTGGACTGCACTGACCACTACCGAGGTCACTGATTCCTGCTCAGCACAGGCACTCAAACCTGCCGACGCCGCTGCCACCCCCGCAGCTTCTGAGGAACCTTCCGCTGATGCGTCCGCCACTCCCGCAGCAGATGCTTCTACATCCGCAGAGCCCAGCGCCAAATCGACTGCAACTCCGGGCTGTACACCCCGAGAAGCTACCAACGCGAATCCTGCAGGCTCTGACCTCTGGCTAACGGAGAAAAAAGGCACCGGCTCCATCACCATGACCCTGGATGCGGCTGACCCTAACCTTGTGGTTTTGGTGGCCTCCGACGGCACAAAGCCTGCCCCCGATGTTGCCTTGTCCTGGCCGCGCAAGGTCTCTACTCCGTGGTTGATACCGGGCCTCATCATTGGCACAGTCTTTCTGCTTATTGGCTCTTTCTTCGCAGCACTTGAAGTTCAGTTCTGGCGTGCAGCACGTGCCCGTGCGCAACGAGCCAAGGAACGTGCAGAGCGTATGGCTCAGGCCGATGCCACCGCCACAACCTCGTTTGCAGCAGTTGGCAGGGATCCTGATCGTCCGCTCACTCGCCGTGAAATGCGCGAGCGTGACCGTGCCCTGGATAACGGAGAGGAATGGACCGACCCACGCACTGGACAGGTTCACCGTCCGGGTGTGGACGTACCTGAGGTTCCTTTGGCTAATCATGATGAGCAGGCACCTGACGAACTGACCTTGCTCGCTAGCCAGCGAGACATGGCTGAACTGACTCACGATGACGCCGACACTGGTGAAATCATCATGGCTGTGGGTAAGGCTCGCGGTAGCGCCGTGGTTCCTGCCCTCGATGAGAACACCACCGCTGAATATCGTGCACAGCGTGAAATCGATGAGAATGCTGAGCCTTTTGCGTTAGTTGACGACGAACTTCTCGAAACTGATGATGACCAGCTCACCACGGAGGACAACAACTGATGATGATTTCACGACGTTCTGCCCTTCTCAGTGCGCTGATTGCTGCCAGTGCCAGCCTGGCCGCATGTAGCAATGACCTCCCCTCCATTCCTGAGGGTGTGGGTGCTTCTCCCGAGGCTCAGCCCGTCCTGGACGGCGAACGCCTCAGTACCATCCTTGAACGTATCAGTGACGGAGTCGCCGTTGCAGATAAAGACAAAAACGCTGATCAACTCACCGGATTCCTTACTGGCCCCGCCAAGCGTATCCGCACCGAGCAATACGCCCTGGCTCAAGCCACCGGTAAGGATGACGTGGTCAAGCCCCTGGTCACTACTAGCCAGGCAAGCGCTGTAGGCCTTACTCTGGGCTGGCCTCGCACCGTTATGACTGCAACGGAATTCACTGATACCACGAATATTCCGCAGTTACTCACCTTGAGCCAGGACAGCGCTCGTGACCCCTTCGAACTGTGGGCCTGGATCCGACTTTTTCCCGGCGTAGAGATTCCTCCTACGGCAAAGCCCGCTACCGGCTCACCTCAGGTGGACCTGGATACTGCTGGGCTCATCATGACCCCGCAGGATGCACTTGCTTCCTATGTAGAAGCCCTTAATGACCCGAACTCCATTTCTGGTCATCTCTGGGCTGATGATCCGTTGCGCAGCCTGGTTGAAAAGCAACGTGCCCTTAACGATTCCTTGAAGGACGTGGGGAATATTGCCGTCTCTGTTACTGCAGGATCCGACGGTGTACGAGGCCTTCAGACCGAAGACGGCGGCGCTCTGGTGATGACCACCCTGACCATCACCAGTGTTTATAGCCGGACAGTTCCCAAGTCCACCATGAAAGTCTCTGGTGATGTGGCTGCATTGGCTGGTGGGGAAGATCTTAAAGGGAAAATCACCGCAACCTACGACGTTATGGTTGCTTTTTCCCTGCCCGCAGCGAAGGATGCTGCCACCCCGGCACCCGAATCGAGCGCGGCGACTAGTGCTCAACCTTCGCCGGCACCTTCCGCTAGTGCAGCAGCCACCGCTGAGGCTTCCCCTCAGCAGGCGGTACGTCCTACCGCAATCGGTGCCGAGTACGTGCTGGCCAGCGCTGTACGTGATGACGCGGCAGCGCCCGCTGACGAGTAAACCTCTCGTTTGCGCGTGGTGATTGACTGACACGAAGGTGACGGTCGTTTCGCCCAGCGGCACTGTATGCGTTCAGTATGGAGTTGCTGAATAGACAGATAAACGGCTGCACGGACCACAACGGTCCGGGCAGCCGTTTGATGGTTTGCTAGATGCGCTCAGGTGCCTTGAACTGCCCCACTGACGAGTGATGTTGAGAACTCGGAACTCATGGACGCATAGTAGCGGGGATGGAGGAGACGGAAATGAAGGAGGCCGGACGGGGCTGGGGCGTTCGTCATGAGAGGGGTATCGGAGCAGGCGGTGACGCTAGTAGCGTAGGCGGTTCGCGAGGGAGTCTTGATACCTTTAGTGTCAGCACCAGCACTATCCGTCAACGCGCCCAAGAAAGGACACCACACTCATGAGTATGTTCGGAGCAGTTGACCTCTCAACTTTGAAGAGCAACCAGTCACGCCCTGGATCAGGTGCAGGAGGCGCCCAGGGGCAACAAGGCGCTGCAGGTGCCTCAGTCACTGCCCAGGGTGGAGCTCCCACAGCCGGTGACGGGGCCGGCCAGGTAGTCAATGCACCATTGATTGTTGATGCCACTACTGAGACCTTCCGCCAGGTCATGGAACTGAGCATGACCGTCCCACTTATCGTGGACCTCTGGGCTACCTGGTGCGAGCCCTGCAAACAACTTGGGCCTATTCTGGAAGACGCCGTACGGGCAGCGGGCGGTAAAGTTCAGTTGGTTCGGGTGGACGTGGATAAGGAACCAGCTATTGCTCAGGCATTCCAGGCTCAGTCTGTTCCTACTGTTCTGGCAGTGATTGCTGGTCAGCCTATTCCTTTGTTCCAGGGTGCTGTTCCCGCTGCGCAGGTGCGCGAAACGATTGACCGCGTTCTTGAGGTGGCACAGGCTAACGGTATCAACGGTGTACTGAATGATTTGGGTGACGCTGCTCCGGCTGAAGAGCAGGAGCCCGAGGAAAGCCCTGTTGAGCGTGAAGCACGTGAAGCGCTTGAGCGTGGCGACTTTGCTAAGGCCGAAGAGGTCTACACCCGTGCGCTGAACGTCACTCCCGGTGACGAATCGCTGCGCTTGGCTCGTGAGCAGGTGCGTCTGATGAAGCGCGTCCAGGGTAATGACCCTCAGGCACTCGTTGCTGCCGCTGATGCGAACCCTGAGGATGCTCAGGCACTTATGGCTGGCGCAGACGCATCCCTGGCCATGGGAGACGTTCATGGCGCTCTGGGCCGTGGTTTGCAGGCTGTGCGCGTCAGTGCAGGCGATGAGCGTGAAGAGGCTCGTCAGCGTCTCCTGAGCCTCTTTGACGTGATCGGCGCTCAAACCCCTGAGGTGGCCGCCGCCCGCCGCCAACTCGCCTCCCTACTTTATTAAGTTTTTGACGAAATATGTCCTAGTGAAGGGAATAGGACTTACTAAGTCGCGGGAGGGGGGGCTAATGTACGTTATCGTCTTAAGAAAACGAGTAAATTAGTATGTCAAATTGCCAAAATATTATTGCAATGGCATCAAATTATATCCACTGACGGTTTTTCATCTTAACTTAGTTGAGTATGTTGATTAATAAACACTTAGTTAAGGAGGATGGAGGAATATGTGAATATAATTTATGGGGTCCAGGTACGTTCTCGAATGGATCCCCGCCATCTGCCGATAGTTAGTCCAACTTTTTCACACCAATTCCTATCGTGGATCAATTTTGGGTTATGAATTGCTTGACCTAGTAAGTGACGAACTCTTCTGTACTCTTTAAGTAACCAATCACGTCCTGTTAAATTCTCAATTCCAAACACTTTTGACAGGTGTGATTCCATTAAGCCATAACGATAGTGTTGTTTAATTATCTGTGAACTTCCATGGCGTAGTCGATAGTAGATGAAGGTTTTGGAAGTGAAGCCAATGGTAAAACCTTTTTGTTGTATTCGCCAGGAAAGTTCTGCTTCATCACAGCCGCCCATAAAAGACTCATCGAAATAGCCGATTGCTTCAGCTGCTCGTTTATGGAGACCAAAACAACATCCTGGGATAACAGGTAGATAGTTCAACTTTGGCTGATTGAATATTAAGATATTTTCATGTGGTGGAAGAGGTAATTCTCCTGTCCAAGGAACGAGTCCACCTCCAACTAG
The DNA here is from genome assembly GCF_001687305.1 of Actinomyces vulturis. GTDB lineage: Bacteria > Actinomycetota > Actinomycetes > Actinomycetales > Actinomycetaceae > Actinomyces > Actinomyces vulturis. Next base: position 87,105 of record NZ_KV700385.1, on the reverse strand, counting down.
GTCATTTGTATTCAAACAGTTGTGTAGTTCGGCAACAAAATTAGTTGCCACTATATCATCGGCATCACAAATTAAAATTTGTTCGCTTCTTGAGTTTTTAATGCCAACATTGCGGGCGTAGTTGACACCGGCTTTTTCTGAAGCGTTGACGAGGCGTAGATCGCGCCCGTCGTAGTCGAATAAATGTTGATAATTTTGAATTGTTTCATCTAAGTTATCTGTGGAGCAATTGTTAACCACAATAACTTCGTAACGAAGATTAGTATCTTGTTTGGCGAGTGCTGCTAATTGCATTCCTATACTATTGGCAGCATTGTAGGTAGGGATGACGATGCTTACGTCAAAGTTATCTTGAGGTTGAGGCATGGTTCTATGTTATTTGATTTTATAAACTTTTACAGGAGATATTTTGGGGCGGGGGTTCATGATAGATTCACTCTCGGATTTATTACATGTTCATGGTTTTTGAGAACACGGGTCGAAGAGTGTGGGATATTGGCTGATGTAAACATCAATACCATTGTTGTAGTTCACGATAAAAAGCGTAGTAGGTGGGGCCGCAGACTTGTCTGCGGCCCCACCCCTTTATGCGAAGAGAATCAGGCGATGGGCTCTGCTTCGATCTTCCAGACCTCGCGAGCGTAGTCGCTGATGGTGCGATCGGAGGAGAAACGCCCGGACTTGGTGATGTTCACCCAAGCCTGACGTGCCCATGCGCGGGAGTTAGCGTAATCAGCAGCCATCTTGTCCTTGACCTCACGGTAGGAAGCGAAGTCACCGAGCACATAGTAGACGTCTGCGGGCTCGTAGCCGGACTCGAGCAGGCTCCAACGCAGGTCGTGGAACCAGCCGGAACCCGCGTCATCGAGAGTGCCATCGACCATAGCGTCCAGCACACGCTTGAGGCCAGGGACGTTCTCGTAGTGCCAGCGGGGATCGTAGGTCTTACGCAGTTCGGGAAGTTCTTCTTCCTTTGCGCCGAAGATATAGGCGTTCTCATCACCCACGGCTTCGAGGATTTCCACGTTAGCGCCGTCCAAGGTGCCGAGGGTTAGCGCACCATTCATCATGAACTTCATGTTGGAGGTACCAGAAGCTTCCTTACCGGCGGTGGAAATCTGCTCAGAGACGTCCGCAGCAGGAATGATGTGCTCGGCGGGGGAGACGTTGTAGTTGTGGATGAAGACCACCTTGATGGTCTTGGAAATTTCCGGATCGTTGTTGACCAGGTCAGCAATGGCGTTGATGAACTTAATGACAGCCTTGGCACGGATGTAACCGGGAGCTGCCTTGGCGCCGAAGATGAAGACGCGCTTAGGAACATCCAGGTTCGGGTTTTCCTTGAGACGGAAGAACAGATCCAGGATGTATAGAGCGTTGAGCAACTGGCGCTTGTACTCGTGCAGACGCTTGATCTGGACATCGAAGATAGCATCAGGATCAATGTCGATCCCTTCGCGTTCCTTCACCCATGCGGCGAAGTCCACCTTGTTCTCATGCTTGATAGCAGAGAGTTGGTCGAGAACCTCATCGGTGGCAGCGTCGGTGTAATTGCTAAGTACGGAGAGGTCACGAACCCAGGCATCAGAACCGGTGACCTCATCAAGGAGCGAAGCCAGACGAGGATTGCACTGCTTGAGCCAGCGGCGAGGGGTCACACCGTTGGTTTTGTTATTGAAACGCTCGGGCCACAGATCGTGCCAGGGGCCAAGGGTTTCACGTTTGATAATTTCGGTATGCAGGGCAGCCACACCGTTAATAGAGTAGGCGGCGTAGCAGGCGATCCAAGCCATGTGCACACGGCCCTCAGAAATCGGAGCCATGTAGTTGATTAATCCAGCGTCAAGGCCACGGTTAGCCATATCCTCGCGGAAGCGACGATCAATCTCGCGCACGATCTCAGCAACACGGGGGAAGAGACGATCAAAGATCGACATTTCCCAGGTTTCCAAGGCTTCGGCCAGCACCGTGTGGTTGGTGTAGGCAAAGGTCTTGGTGACTACAGCCCACGCCTCATCCCACCCCAGGCCGTGTTCATCCATGAGTAGACGCATGAGTTCGGGAATGGCGAGCACAGGGTGAGTATCGTTGAGCTGGATGGCGTTGAAAGCGGCGAAGTCGTTGAGATCTTCACCGTGATGGTCAACGTAGTTATCCACGATTTCTTGTAGGGATGCCGAGCAGAAGAAGTACTGCTGGCGGACACGCAGGACCTTGCCTTCGTAGGTGGTGTCATTGGGGTAGAGGACACGGGAAATGTCCATGGTGCGTTCGCGGTCCACGATTGCATCGGTGAAACGCTGGGAGTTGAAGGCGTCGTAATCGAATTCTTCGATGGGTTCGGCCTTCCATAGGCGTAGAGTTCCCACGTTCTTGGTGTCGTAGCCGGTGATGGGCATGTCGTAAGGCACGGCGCGTACGGTCAGGTCAGCGTAGGAGACGATGCGCTGAGCTTCTTCGCGGCGAATGATGAAGGGGTAGCCCTCTTCCATCCAAGGATCGGGATGCTCAGTTTGGAAACCGTTATCAAAGAGTTGCTTGAACAAGCCGTAACGGTAGAGGATGCCGTAGCCGTTGACGGGCAGTTCGAGGGTGGCGCAGGAGTCCAGGAAGCAGGCGGCGAGGCGGCCAAGGCCACCGTTGCCTAGTGCTGCGTCAGGTTCCTGTTCGAGAATGACACTGAGATCCTGGCCAAAAGCATTGAGTGCCTTGCGTGCTTCATCAACCATACCGAGGTTAGACAGGTTATTGAGCAGGGCGCGGCCCATGAGGAATTCAGCGGAGAGATAGTGTTCCTGACGGCCTGCGTGGTACTTCTCCTGGGTGGCGTACCAGTCATCGGCAATGGTGTCGATGATGGCCGAGCTCAGCCCCTGCCATACCTCCATGGGAGTGGATGCTTCGGTGGGGCGACCGGAAACGGAGCGCACCTGAGAAGCCAGGGTTGTAGTCAGGTCATGGGTCATTGTGGGAATCCCTCACAGTTATGTATTGGGTTTTTCGTCGTGTGAATTTAGGGAACACACACCGCCAAAAGACTACCGAGTTTGTTAAGACAGTGCTCTGAGCACAAGAGGTGAATACCGCCACCTTCTGGGTGATTATGAGTATTTTTATTTCACTTTATTGAGGAGTGTCATCTCTTTGATGTTTTGTTCTCGACTTCTTTATTCACTCGCCCTGTCATCCCTCCTGGAGATGGCGTTCATGACAGAAAGTAATCGACCTACCAACATGTTTAAGGTGACTTCCGCTAAACAGAAAGCCGACGCTGAGTGAATGCCACTCAACGTCGGCTAACTGGACGGCTTGCTAATTAAGACGATCCGGGAGAAGAAGATTTAGTCCTGTGCGGGGCGCAGAAAGACTGCACCTAATGGGGGAATGCGCAGGCTGACGGAAGCCGGGCGACCATTCCAAGAGATTTCCTCGCCTCGGACGCGACCGTAGTTGCCCACACCAGAGCCACCATAGACTTCAGCGTCTGTGTTGAGAACTTCTTCCCACTGGCCAGCAAACGGCAGGCCCACGCGGTAGCCCTCATGCGGAGTACCGGCAAAGTTCACCACACACACCATGAGATCGGGATTGCCCTGATCATCCTGGCCCTTACGGATGTAAGAGATGACGTTATGGTCACCATCGCCTGCTTCAATCCATTCAAAGCCACGGTGGGAGAAATCCTCAGACCACAGAGCGGGGGAAGAAACATAGAGATGGTTCAGATCAGAGACTAAACGCAGCAGACCTTGATGTGAGGGATCATCAAGGATCCACCAGTCTAAGGAGTGGTCAGCATTCCATTCAGCCCCCTGACCGAATTCCTGGCCCATGAACAACAACTGCTTGCCGGGATGTGACCACTGGTAGGCGTAGAGAGCACGTAGGCCAGCCAACTCCTGCCAAGCATCACCGGGCATCTTGGACAGTAAGGAGCCCTTACCATGAACGACTTCGTCGTGGCTCAGAGGCAGAATGAACTGTTCACTGAATGCGTAGACCAGGGAGAATGTGAGTTCACCATGATGGTAACGGCGGTTGATGGGTTCTTCGGCAAGGTAACGAAGAGTGTCATTCATCCACCCCATGTTCCACTTCAAACCGAAGCCGAGGCCACCGTACTCCGTAGGAGCGGTTACGCCGGGCCATGCAGTGGATTCCTCCGCGGCCATGACAATGCCGGGATGCTTGCGGTAAGCGGTAGCGGTGGCTTCCTGAAGGAAGGAGATAGCCTCAAGGTTCTCACGGCCACCGTACTGGTTGGGGCGCCACTGACCATCCTCACGGGAGTAATCCAGGTAAAGCATGGAAGCCACGGCGTCTACACGTAGACCATCGATGTGGAACTCTTCAAGCCAGTACAAGGCATTAGCAACCAAGAAGTTGCGCACCTCATTGCGGCCAAAGTTGAAAATGTAAGTACCCCAGTCCGGGTGCTCTCCACGCAGAGGATCAGGATCCTCATATAACGCGGTGCCATCGAAGCGGCCCAAGGCCCATTCATCCTTGGGGAAGTGGGCAGGAACCCAGTCTAGGAGTACACCGATACCGTTTTGGTGGAGAGTATCGACCAAGTAGCGGAAATCATCGGGGGTGCCGAAGCGTGAGGTAGGGGCGTAGTAAGAGGAAACCTGGTATCCCCAAGAACCGCCGAAGGGGTGCTCAGCTACGGGCATGAGTTCGACGTGAGTGAAGCCAGTTTCCTTCAGGTAAGGAACCAGTTCATCGGCCAGGCCGCGGTAGCCCAGGCCCTGGCGCCAGGAACCTACGTGGAGTTCATAGATGCTCATCGGGCCGGAGTGAGGATCCTTCAATGCACGGGCGCGGATCCATTCCTGATCCTTCCACTGGTGCACCCGCTCGGTGACCACGGAAGCTGTTGCCGGTGGAATCTCGGTGGCGCGGGCCATCGGGTCAGCCTTCTGATGCCAGGAACCATCCTGGTAGCAGATCTCAAACTTGTAGCGGGCACCGATGCCCACATTGGGAATGAACAGTTCCCACACACCACTGGAGCCTAAAGAACGCATCGCGCTACCGGTACCGTCCCAGTAGTTGAAATCACCTACGACGCGTACAGCGCGTGCGTTGGGGGCCCAGACGGCGAAGGACACACCATGGACTTCCCCGTGAACACTGGGAAAATGACGTACGTGAGCGCCTAGGACCCGCCACAGATCTTCATGACGACCTTCACCGATGAGGTAGAGGTCCATTTCGCCAACGGTGGGTAAGAAACGGTAAGGGTCATCAACCACTTGGGTTTCGTCACCGTAGGTGACGGCTACGCGGTAGTCAGGAACAGTGTCCCCTTCGAGAACAACAGTCCACACACCGTCCTGTTCGTGGGTAGCAGGAAAGGTTCCTTCGGAGGTCACGATGGACACGGCATCGGCCATGTGACGCACGGTTCGGATTGTCACTCCATTTTCACCGACGTGGCCACCGAGTACTTCGTGGGGGTTGTAGTACCTGGCGAAAGCCACATCTGATAGGACCCAGGGGTCCACGGGGATCGGAGCGGCGGAGGGCGTAGGCGTGCTGTGGTCACTCATACATCTAACTTTGTCACGTTCCAGGGGAGTGGGTGAGGTTATTGAAGAGATTGTTGAACCGTGAATGAAAATTGGTGGTGCATAGACACATCACGGGGGCCTCAGCGTGGGACTGAGGCCCCGCGAGCAGCGAAAAACTCATCACGGTTCGTCTCATATCTCATTGTCATCCCAGAGAGAGAAAAGTAGTGAGAACTGAGAAGGAAAGTGTTATCTGTGTTCGCCACGGGTGGGATTGTGAATGATGAGTGTCACTCAAATTTAGTGGTGCATCGGTGTTTATCGAACCCCTTAGGGACGAGTCACATCCAAAGCCCGTTGGAGACCTTCAAGGGGAATCTCAATCCAGTCGGGGCGGTTGCGTGCTTCATACACCACTTCGTAGAGAGCTTTATCGATTTCCAACACCGCGAGTAACTCCGTGGATACGGTTACGCCGTGAGTCTTCATCGCATGCTGATAGGTGGACAGGAATGAATCACGGACCTGAACGAGCCACTCCTCATCAGTAGAGCCACTGACCGCATAGGCGTAATCGAAAGAGCGCAGCATGCCAGCAACATCCTTGGCAGGAATGTCAGGTTGAGTACGTTCATTGAGTGGGCGAAGCGGCTCACCTTCAAAATCCAACACGAACCAGCCATCGTCACCGTAGAGCACCTGACCCAAGTGATAGTCACCGTGAATACGGCTGAGACTCGTTAGCCCTTTAGCATCACCAACCTGCTCGACCAACTCTTCAAGTTGCTCGAATAATGCAGGGATACGAGAAGTGATAACAGGTGCCTGCTCAGCGGCCCACTGGACACGTTTCCAGATACGTGGAGTGAAATCATCAAAAGTAGGAGCAGCCTTAGTTCCTAGTGCATGTGCAAGATGCATGTGCATATCGGCAGTGACATAGCCTAGGTCAGAGGCCAAGTAACAGGCCGTTTGGACATCACCGCTCTGAGCTAACGTGGTCATCAAGGTAAAGCCATCGCGGGCTCCTTGAACGAAGGCACAACCCACCGCAGAATCCGCCGTGACAGTCTTAACCCCACGGGAAGTGCAGGAGGCGCTGGATGGCGTGGGCTCGGCGTCGAGAAAAGAGACGGGCAATTCCAGCGTGGAGTAGGCGAAAGGCTGGGGGACACGGTCCCATCCGTCTTTAGCCAATGCGACGGGTAACTCCACATCAGGGTTACGGCCCGCGTCAAGGACGCGGAAAATCTTGACAATGAGATCGCCTGTCTTCTCATGATGGCCAGCGGTGGGAATGTACTCATGAGCCCAGGCCTGAGTATGCTCATCAACAGACTCGGCAGGGAAAACCACGGAGGTATTCGACTGCTCACCAGTCGTCACCTTGGGATAGGACGAGCGTGCCGCTAGGGCATGCAAGCCTGCTGGGCTACCCACGATCATGTTTCGTTGAAAAACACTCAATGCCCACGCACGCCAGAACTGCGGGCTAAAAACGCCATCAATAATCCAAGAACCATCGACCTTCACCATGATGCCCTCACGACGATGGTCTCCATGGCGCTCAGCCACACTCTTGGCAGATTTCTCATCCATACAGCACAACGGCACATGCATGAGTGAACGGCGTGAACCGCTTGCGTTGCTTACAAGGAAGACGTAATCGCGTACGGCCGCATTCAACTCTGTGCATTGAGCAATGCGTAAGGTGAGGTCAGAGTGTTTGGTGTCCTTTAAAGGAAACCAACGGCGTTTAGTGAACCACGGCAAAAGAACTGAGCACAGTGCGTCATCCTCGGGCCAGGGAACACTTGCGGGAAGTTCTCCGGTGGAGTTATCGGCCATGCTCATTTCTCCTTATCGGTACATTCATTGACAACTAGCCAGTAGTAGCCGCGACCACCGAGAGTAATCGTGAGTTTGCCGTTATCACCTACCGTGGGGAAAGGTGTACCGCTGAACACGTCATACGTGGTGGCACCGGCCATTTCTGGCAAGTCAATGTCCACTGAGCGTGGGGAACTGGCCAAATTGGCCACGCAAACCATGACCTCATCGGCATCACGGCGAGTATGGGCTAGAACTGCATCATCACTGGCATTACGCATCTGGAAATCACCACGGCCAAGAACCGGATGATCGCGGCGGGTTAGCAGAATGCGACGTGTCCAGTTGAGCAGTGAATCGGGACGCCCAATCTGAGTTTCGACGTTGATGGCTGCGTGATCGTAACCAGGAGACTGGACCAGGGGGAGGGTGAGTGAACCGGGATCCGGCGCCGAGGAGAATCCCGCATTAGGACCTGCACTCCACTGCATGGGGGTGCGCACTGCGTCGCGATCATCGAGCCAAATGGTGTCACCCATGCCGATTTCATCCCCGTAGTACAAACAGGGGCTTCCCGGAAGGGAAAGCAAGAGTGCATTGGCCAGTTCAATCTCTGCGCGGGAAGCTTCCAAAAGAGGAGAAAGACGACGTCTAATGCCCACGTTGGCACGCATACGATCTTCAGGTGCATACCAGGCATACATCTGAGCGCGTTCCTCATCAGTGACCATCTCGAGGGTCAGCTCGTCATGGTTTCGCAGGAACGTGCCCCATTGGCCATGTTGAGGAATCTCTGGAGTGGCCGCAAGAACCTGACGGATAGCTTCAGATGAGCCCGAGCGCAGCGCATGGAAAATACGCGGCATAACAGGGAAATGGAAACACATCGTGCACTCGGGTTCCTCATCGGTACCGTAATACTCCACCACATCCTCAGGCCACTGGTTGGCTTCAGCTAAGGTGATGACTCCAGGAAACTCACGGTCTACCATGGCACGCAGTTTCACCAGGAACTCATGGGTGCCCTTGAGATTTTCGCAGTTCGTTCCCTCTTCTTCAACAAGGTAGGGAACAGCGTCAAGACGGAAGCCATCCACTCCGGTGCGGCACCAAAAGCGGACCACCTCAAACATGGCCTCCACCACGGCAGGGTTCTCGTAGTTGAGGTCAGGCTGGTGAGAGAAAAAGCGGTGCCAGTAGAACTGGCGACGCTCCACGTCATAAGACCAGTTCGATTCTTCGGTGTCGATGAAGATGATGCGGGCATCGCTATACCCCTCATCACTATCAGCCCACACGTAAAAGTCGCCGTAAGGACCATCCGGGTCAGAACGTGAGGACTGGAACCATGGGTGAGCGTCCGAAGTGTGGTTCATGACAAGGTCGATGATCACGCGAATACCACGGGCATGAGCTTGGCTGACCAAGGAACGGAAATCGTCCATTGTGCCGTAGCGGGGGTCGATTCCGGTGTAGTCGGAAATGTCATAGCCGCCATCACGCATAGGGGAGGGGTAGAAAGGCGGAAGCCAAATGCAGTCCACGCCTAGCCATGCGAGGTAATCCAAGCGCGAGGTGATGCCGGGAAGGTCGCCCACGCCGTCAGCATTGGAATCAGCGAAGGAACGTAGGAGTGCTTCGTAGAACACTGCCGTGCGGAACCACTGGGGATCGTCGCTGAGGCCGCGCTTGGCCTGTGGAGGAATGGAAGGGGCAGGAGGTGGTGGCGGAATCTGAGGAAGGGAGGTTGAAGTTGCCTGGTCGATGATCTGGGTGGTGGGAGGAAGCTGGGGGCCGGTGCCACTGGTGGTGCTCTCAGTCACGGAGGCTCCTTTCTATAGAAGAAGCCGGATATGGGCAGGAAGAAATATTCCGGCCCACATCCGGCATCAGAATCAGATTAAGGGACGCACACTAAACACGTGAGCGCAGCGACCTTCAAAAGGATCGAGACGGACATAGTTCTGGCCAGACCACTCAAAGTCCCAACCGCTTAACTCATCATGAACAGCGATGACGGGATGTGAACCGTCAGTACCGCGAGGTAGGCCCAGAGCCTCAAGGTTGAGGTAGACCTCCCCTTCCCGAGCATTCATTGGATCAAGGTTCACCACCACGAGAACAGTGTCATCTTCGCCGGTGGGGCTTACAGAGGCCGGGACGTGTTTGGAGTAGGCGATCAGTGAATCATCAGAAGTGGAATGGAAAGTAATGTTGCGCAACTGTTGTAATGCCGGGTGCTTGGAGCGGGCTGCGTTGAGCGCTGTGATTAAGTCTTCAATGCCGTTGGACTTGGCGGAGGCAAAGTCACGCGGCTTGAATTCGTATTTCTCATTGTCGATTTGCTCTTCGTAGCCGGGACGAGGAATGGATTCAGCCAACTCGTAGCCGGTGTAGATCCCCCAGGTAGGGCTGAGGGTTGCTGCCAAAGCAGCGCGCAGACGGAAAGCACCTACACCACCATAGGTCATGAAGGGGGTGAGGATGTCATGCGTGGTAGGCCAGAATGCCGGACGCAGTACATGGGCGGTTTCCTGGCTGAGTTCAGTGAGGTATTCGGTTAGTTCTTCCTTGGTGTTTCGCCATGTGAAGTACGTGTATGACTGGTGGAAGCCAATCATGCCAAGGGTTCGCATCATTGCTGGGCGAGTAAAGGCCTCAGCGAGGAAAAGGACTTCTGGGTTGGTGGAACGGACCTGGGCAATCAGGCGTTGCCAGAAAGGCAGGGGTTTAGTGTGGGGGTTGTCCACGCGGAAAATCGTTACTCCGTGTTCCACCCAGGTCATTACGACCTCATAAATCGCTTGGTAAATGCCCTCAGGGTCATTGTCGAAGTTCAGGGGATAAATGTCCTGGTACTTCTTCGGCGGGTTTTCTGCGTAGGCGATGGTGCCGTCAGCGAGAACCGTGAACCACTCGGGGTGCTCAGCCACCCAGGGATGATCCGGCGAACACTGAAGAGCTAAGTCCAGAGCGATTTCCATACCTAGTTCACGGCTACGAGCGACGAAAGCATCGAAATCGGCGAAGGTACCTAGTTCGGGATGGATGACGTCGTGACCGCCAACAGCACTGCCGATGCCGTAGGGGGAACCTGGATCACCGTCGAAAGCAGTGAGAGTATTGTTCCGGCCTTTACGATTGGTCAAGCCAATGGGGGAAATAGGGGTCAGGTAAAGAACATCGAAGCCCATAGCGGCAATGCGGTCCAAGTGCTGGGCAGCGCTGGACAAGGTGCCCGAGTGCCAGGTGCCTTGCTCATCACGGTAAGCACCTAGTGAGCGGGGGAAGATTTCATACCAACTGCCGGCCAAGGCGCGCTGGCGGTCCACCTGAACGGGATAGTAAGCAGAAGGGGAAACCAGATCACGGAGGGGCAGTTCATCAAGGACAGCGGTGACTTGCTCCCTCAGGCCTGCTTCGAAGCGTTCATGAACCGGAAGATCCTGGTTGCGTAAAGAGAGAGCTGCATCGGTGAGGATAGAAGTTGCTTCAGCGGTGCGACCCTCAACCTTAGCGGCACGCTCCATTAGGCGAGCGCCTTCTTCAAGCATGAGTTCAACATCAACACCAGCATTCACCTTGAGCGTTGCATCGTGGACCCAGGTGGCATAGGGATCAGACCACCCTTCAACGACAAACTTCCAGTCACCGGGTTCATCGGCAGCAAGTTGAGCTTCGTAGCGATCCAGGCCAGGAAGGATCTCTACCATGCGGGCGCTGGGGCCTCTGGTGCCATCTGGGCGAATCAAGGTGGCGGTGGCAGCGAATTGGTCGTGGCCCTCACGGAAGACGGTGGCGCGAATTGGGAACAGTTCGCCGGGTACTGCCTTGACGGGCCAGCGGCCATCCTCGATCACAGGGAAGACCTCAGTGACGGGGATACGCCCAATCGGAGCATAGGGGGCAACTTCAGGATGAGACCCCCACGGAGTACTGGGAGTAGCCACCGTAGAGGCGGAAGCAATGGGAGAAGAAGCGGGTGATGATACCGGCATGGCAGAGGCCTCCTGAGGTGAAACCGTGGGTGAAGTAAAGAGTGCGGACTGGTGTTCAGGTAGGTCAGTAGAAGCAGGGATCGCAGTGGTCGGTGCTGCAGGGGTGCCAACTTGCACTATCTGAGCCGAGGTACTTGGTGCAGCAGGAGAACCAGAAAGTGTCATGTTCTTGTCATGGTCTTCGCTATGAGGAAGTGATGGTTCATTGACTGTAGCGGCAGGAATGTCAGGGCTTACAGCAGAATGCAGAGGCTGTTCAGTTGAGGGAATCGTGGCGATAGGCTCGTTGGCTACCGGTTTGGTGCTGCTCAAAGGAGCGGCGTCGACAGAAGTGTTGGGTGTGCCATGAGAAGTAGCGTGTTTGCCAATGTATTGAGTTGGCTCAGTAAGACAAGTGCCTGTATCGACATGTGAATGGTGAACTCTTGACATGATTCCAGGTTGAGGAGAAGAACCTAGGGATGGTGATGATGACGTAGAAGTTGGATCACAGGAGGGCGTGGTGCCAACAGGTGACTTGTTGTCTTCCTCAGAAGTGAACGAACAAGAAGAAGCGTTGTTCTTGGCGGGAGAAATCGGGGTGTCTTGGAGAAGAACATCATCCGGTAACTGCTCGTCATGAGGCGTAGAAGGCGCCTGAATCGGTGGGAACTGCGTTGAGTCAAGGGCAGGATTGAGGCCTGGGGTGGAAGCACTTGGCGGAAGGGAAGTCCCAAGGCCAGAATCAGGGCTCGCAGTGTTCTCAATAAGTTGAGATACTTCGCGCTCATTTTTCTTGGCACGGCGGAACAGGGAAGGGCGATTCTTCTTCGTGTTTCGGCTCACAGACCTAGCCTACGGGGTTCACCTGCCCACAGTCACCTCAATAAAACATCAGTCAAATCGACTTTTTACCAGTCAAATCGACAAAGGTGTGGGGCCCGCTCCTAAGAGCGGGCCCCACACCCAAAAATTGCTAATCCTTAGCCGCTACAGCCTCAGACGAGGTTGCGCTTGCGGACAAAGAGGATGCCAGTGGCAAGAGCTCCGATGGCTAGGAAAACCAGGGAGGAGTCAGCACCGGTACGAGCGAGGTGGCCGTTGCCTTCCTTTCCAGAGGTGGCAGCCTTGCCGGAGGGCAGATGCTTGACCATCTCACTACCCTGCGCGGCCAAGTCATCAATGTTCGGGGCGACGGGTAGCGGAGCAGTGGATGGGGTATCACCAGGAGCGGGCAATTCAGGCTGACCGGGGGCAGGGACCTCAGGGGCAACTGTGGCTCGGAAAGATTCCACGGTGCAGACCTCGGGGTATTCGCCAGGTTCGGGAACCTTACCCGTGTTCAGGTAATCCAGAGTGAGGCGGTTGACACACTCGTATCCCTCGATATCGTGACCGAAAGCAGTGTGCTGGCTGCCTTCCACACTAATCATGGTGCCACCGACTGCCTTAGCGAGAATGGGGCCATTTTCGTAGGGAGTGGCGGGATCATGGGTGGTAGAAATAACGAGGATGTCAGGCAGACCGTTGATCTCTGTCCCTGCTTGAAGGTTTCCTGCAAAGGGCCAAATATCGCAGTAGTCGTATCCGCTTGCTTCGTTGTATGGAGCTCCTGGATCCTGGAAAGGTGAGGCTGCATAGAACAACTGGCCCAAAATAGCTTGTGCCTCGGGGTGGAAACCGTCGGGATTAGCAGAGTCTGCGCAACGAATTGCGGTGAATGCTGCTTGAGCAGAATCATAGGATCCATCTTTTTCACGGCCTTCGTACATGTCGGCCAGAATCATCATGGTGAAACCATCATCCTGCGTTAATTCATGGAGACCCCATACAGCGTACTTCCACAAGGACTGTGAATACAGTGCCTGTCGCATGCCGGTCAATGCGTCACCGTAGGTCAGTGGGCGACCATCGCCACGGGCATCACTAATCGGTTTGGTCAGCAGCGGGCGGGTGAGATTTTGGAAAGCCTTTGTTAAGTCATCAACGTTGGCAGAATCGTCTGCGACATCACCGCTGTGAGGCTGATATGCCTGATCGGTGAGTGCACAAGTGACAGGCTGATGGGCTTCGGGTGTCTCCGCTACGAAATTACCCACAAGATCTTGCCATGTCTGACCGCTCTGTTCTGCTTCCACACACCAGTGCGCAAAGTCTTCGAAGTTTTGCTGGAAGCCAGCGGCCTGGCCCAAAAGCGCTTCGTTTTCTGAACGAACAGATTCCACAGTGGGTTTTTCGTGCTGTTGGTTGGCATCGGGCGCGGTGTCAGTCATGGGATTCACTACACCGTCAAGAACTAAGCGGCCAACGGAATTGGGGAAGGTCTGAGCAAAGACGTAACCCAGGCGAGTGCCATAGGAGTAACCCACATAGTCCAGGGTTTCAGCGCCGAAGATGGAACGGAGGACGTCCAAGTCGCGTACAGCGTTAGCGGTGCCTAAGTGGGACATGAGGGTCATGCGTCCGGCTTCATCGAGGCCAAAAAGTCGACCGGTGTTGTTGAAGCAATCATGGACGTAACGGTCCGTTGCGGCGGTTTCATTGTGTTCAGCGTTGGGGTCGTCATCGTCATAGACAACTTCACGCATTTCATCGAGTGCTTTGTTCGATGAGCACTGTGCGAACGGAAGGGAAACTCCTACACCGCGTGGATCAAAGCCCACTAGGTCGTGGTTCTTGTTGAGTTCTCCCATGGTTCCGCTGTCACTTTCGTAACCGGAAACCAGGTTAACGCCCGAGCCGCCGGGGCCACCGGGGTTGAAGAACACGGGGGAGTCGGAGTGTCCGGAGGATGCGGGCACCTTGATGACTGCAATAGCGAGATTGCCTGCGGCCGGGTTGGAGTAGTCAATCGGCATGATGGCGTAACCACATTCGGCGCGGTATGCCTCAATGCCCATCTGACGGCAGGTGTATTTGTTGAACTCAACGGACTGTGCGTAGTAAGGCAGTAGTGCAGCGTCTGGCACAGCACCTACGGCCTGGCCACCGGGGGTGGGGTCAGGAATCTTGTAGGAGTGATAGCCGTCGGCGTAGCGCTGAGCACTTTCGGGAACCTGTTCGTCTAGTTCCTTTGGAGAGGTTTGCTTATCGTCGGATGCAGCGGTGGGAGTATCCGACGCTGTGGGGGCTGGTTCGCTGGCTTCCTTACCAGCGTCACTATCGGCTGGCGCATCAGTAGCGTTAGTCGATTCGTTGCTGCCAGAACCGTCAGCATCCTCGCTGGGGGCGGGGGTGGCCTCAGATTCAGCAGCGTCGTCGCCAGATTCTTCGCTGGGGGAGGTTGATGTGCCGGGAGCTGGGTCGTTATGAGTGGGACTGGAGGGCAATGCCACGGATGCGGCGCCGCCTCCAAGAATTAAGCCGGGCAACACAATGGCTGCTGCCAACGACTTTCTCAGGAGTGAAGAGTGCATCAGGGATCCTTCCGGGATGCGTGGTCGCTCTAAAATGTTGTGGCCTTAGCCTAAAGGAGAAATGACGCCAATGTGGCCGTGTTCAAATTCTGAACACGGCCACATTGATCGAGAAAGCGGTGATAGAAGTGGCGGGAACTTCTGAAAAACGGCGCTATTACTGAAAATAGTTCTCAGTAAGCGCTTAGTAGTTCATGTGCATTGCAGTGCGAACATCGTCCAATGTGCGATTAGCCACATCATTGGCGCGAGCGTTGCCGGCATGAAGAACCTCAAGAAGATAATCCTCATTAGCCACCAACTCTTCACGGCGGGCACGAATCGGAGCGAAGTAATCGTTGACAGACTCGGTAACAACCTTCTTCAAGGTGCCAGCGCCACCATCACCGATTTCAGCAGCGATCTCTTCAGGAGTGCGGCCAGAAGTCAATGACGCCAGCAAGAGAAGGTTGGAGACTTCAGGGCGGTTGACAGGATCGTAAGTGATCACGCGATCAGCATCGGTCTTGGCTTTCTTAATCGCCTTGGCAGTTTCATCGGCAGTCATGCGCAACTCGATGGTGTTACCACGGGACTTACTCATCTTTTGACCATCGAGGCCAAGAACAGAAGAAGCGGAGGATAGCAGTGCCTCGGGGCGGCGGAAAACTGGGTGTTCCTTCACAGCACGGCCGTAGCGCTTATCGAAACGTTGAGCGATCAGGCGAGCCTGCTCCAAATGGGGGAGTTGGTCCTTGCCCACAGGAACAAGATTAGCCTGACAGAAAAGAATGTCAGCAGCCTGGTGAACAGGGTAGGTCAGCAGTAGTCCACTCATGGCTCGACCATCGGTTGCTTCCAACTCGGCCTTCACTGTGGGGTTACGGTGCAACTCGGCCTCAGTGACTAGAGAAAGGAAAGGTAGCATCAACTGGTTCTGTGCGGGAACAGCAGAATGGGTGAAAATGGTGGATTTTTCAGGATCCACGCCCACAGCCAGGGTGTCAGCGACAAGAGAGAGAACTCGCTCACGGATTGGGCCCACACCGTCACGGTCAGTAATGACCTGGTAGTCAGCAACCAGAATCCATGTCTCTACTCCACGGTCCTGAATTTCCTGCCAGGATTTCATAGTTCCGAAATAGTGGCCTAAGTGCATGTTGCCCGTGGGACGCACACCGGTGAGCATACGGAACTGTGCAGGGTTGATCTGGATCTGCTCTTCAATTTCCTGTGAACGCGCAATTGAACGCGCCAAGGAGGCATCGTCAGTGGAGTTAGCCAGGGCTTCTTCGGCGGCAGTAGAGGTCATAGCGGTCAGTGTACGTCAGGGGGAGTGGAGAGATAAATACGCATACTCAAGGCATCAATGGTAGTCACGTCGCCGCCACGGTCGCGACGAACCTCCGTGTCATCATCAACGCGATGCATAGTGGCGAACTCGCGTGTATCTCGGCGAGGGGCAGCCCAGGTGGAATCCCACAGGAGGCGGTATTCCAAACCGCGGCCCTTTGGTAAGGTCACGTCTACCTGGTCCAGTGCACCATTGATGACGATGAGCGCATCACCATCGCCCATCGGCTGGCCAGAACGCATCATCTGGATGACGCGTGTAGTGGGATCATTCCACTCATCGGGGCGCATCACTGTACCCGAGGAGGAATACCAGGACACATCCGGCAGTACATCACCTTCGGCAACTTGTCCGGTAGCAAATTGTGTCGGGCGCAGTACCGGATGCTTATGGCGCAGGTGCGTCAGTAGACGAGTGGTGGCTAGCATGTCACGTTGCCATGATTTCAAATCCCAGTCATACCAGCTGATCTCATTGTCTTGGCAGTAAGAATTGTTATTGCCCTGCTGGGTACGCCCCATTTCATCGCCACCTAACATCATGGGAGTTCCTGTACTGATCAGCAGGGTGGCCATCATGTTGCGAGCGTTGCGTCGGCGCAGTAGTTCCACAGGTTCAGCGTCAATGCCCTGAGGTACCTCGCCTTCAAAGCCGTGGTTCCATGAACGGTTATCATCAGAGCCATCACGGTTGTCTTCACCGTTGGCCATGTTGTGCTTGTGATCGAAACAGGTCAGGTCACGCAGGGTGAAGCCATCGTGGGCGGTGATGAAGTTAATGGAGGCAAGCGGACCACGACCACCAGGCAAAGCCCCTTGACCAAACACATCTTGGCTACCGCACAGACGGGTGGCCATGTCCTGGAAAGTGTTGCCGCAGCGCCCGCGAGCAATCTGACTGGCATCTTGCAACCAGAAGGAACGCACGCTACCACGGTAACGATCGTTCCAATCTTGGAACGGGGAGGGGAACTCTCCTGTGCGCCAACCCCCCGGACCCACATCCCAGGGTTCAGCGATGAGGCGTTTAGAGGAGAGGATGGGATCGGTCGCCATCGCAATAAGGAGCGGGTGATTAGAGGAGAACTCGCTGGCATTGCGGCCAAGAGTCACTGCCAAGTCAAAGCGGAAACCATCCACGCCCACATCACTTGCCCAATAGCGTAACGAATCAAGAGCCAACTGCACGGCGGTGGCACTACGGAAATCGACAGTATTGCCGGTGCCGGTTACGTCTACGTCCACATTCGGAGCTCCGGGAGCATGGAGGTAGTAGCCCTCGTTATCAAAACCACGAAGGCTCAGTGTGGGACCATCCGTGCCAGACTCGCATGTGTGGTTGTAAACCACGTCCATGATGACTTCCAGCCCGGCCTCATGGAGCATCGAGACCATGCCACGGACTTCATCAAGAACAGCCAGCGGCCCCTGAGCCTGTGCTTGGGCAGTAGCATAGGTAGGTTCAGGGCTAAAGAAGTTGAGGGTGGAGTAGCCCCAGTAGTTTTCACGGCCATGCATCATCAGCCATGGCTCAGTACACATAGCATGAATCGGCAGCAGTTCTACGGCAGTGATGCCCAAGGCCTTGAGGTGAGAAATGGTTACCGGGTGAGCAAGGCCTGCGTAGGTACCGCGCAGGTGTTCAGGGACACCGGGAAGAAGTTGAGTGATGCCTTTGACATGGGTTTCATAGATGATGACGTCGCTGTCATCGCGTACGGGACCAGGAACTACAGGGAAACCAGGACCAGCCACTACGCCCAGGCGAGAATATCCAGCAGAATCTTTATTTGAGCGGCGAAGAGGATAGGTCTGCGGAGCAAGTGCAGCGTTTACTTCGTGAGCAAAAATCTCTGGGCCAAGAACAACTGAACCAGTGACTGCACGCGCATAAGGGTCCAAGAGCAGTTTGCTGGGGTTATGCAGCAAGCCCCGTTCGGGCTCCCAGGGGCCATGAACACGGAAACCGTAACGAGTCCCTACCCCCACTCCGGGCACGTGTACATGGAAACGTCCCTTGTCCGGACCATGCATACCAACGCGAATTTCTGAGCCCAAATACTGGGGCTCAGTGGATTCAGTTTTCTCTGAAACTGGTGCCTGGCCAAGAGGGAGAGGTTGGAAGAGACACACATCCACGTGGGTTGCGTGTGGTGCCCACACCACGAAGTCCACGCCATCACCCGTAACGGTTGCGCCGTAACGGTAAGGATTTGAGGCTCCGCTGTGGGTTAGCGGTGCGGGATCAAGGTGAGGAAACATGCGCACTATTCTTGACGGTCAAGGGGCATAGGGCCACTTGAGAGCGGACGGAAAACCGAGAAGATAACTTAGTTTTCGTTGAGTGCTTCAAGCAACTGAGGCACAACCTCAGTCACATCGCCCACGATTCCGAAATCGGCCATCTCAAAAATCGGTGCCTCAGAATCATCACAAATAGCAACAATCTTCTGTGCTCCCTGAATGCCGGAGGTATGGTGTACGGCCCCGGATACACCCAGGCCAATGTAGAGGCTCGGGCTAATGCTTACGCCAGTTTGACCCACTTGAGCGCTGCGATCGATCCAACCTTCATCACAGGCTACACGGGTAGCGCCCACGCCAGCACCAAGGCGCTGAGCAAGCCCACGAACCAAGTCGAAGTCACCATCGACACCACGGCCACCTACCACAACAGTGCGAGCACTGGTGAGTTCGGGACCGTCACCATGAGCGCTCTGTTCTTGAGAGACCAACTGGACGCTTGCGGCGGCAGGTGACACGACGGCGTCGGATACATCGACTCGTTCGAGACCAGCAGAAGCAACCTGTGCACAATCGGAGAAAGTACCGGGAGCAACAGTAATGATCGGGGTGAAATTCGTAGCAGTTGTCACGGTGGTGTCCCATGAACCAGACAGGACAAGTTTCCTGGCCATGATCTTGTCACCGTCAGCAACTACAGCGGTGGCATCGCAGACGGCAGCGCCGCCGGTCAACATAGCTAGGCAGCCAGCACAGTCTTTGCCTTCGTACGAGGAAGGAATAAGCACGAGGTGAGCATCCAAGCGCTTGACGGCTTCGGCAGCAATGTCCGCCAGCGTGGCAGAAAGACGTGCATCACCTTGTGCCCAGGAACCCACTACGAGGTGGGTGGCGCCGGCAGCGGCTAAGGACTGCTCGTCGAAACCAGTGGGGCAATCCACGGTGGCGGCCTGAGAATCGGTGGCGGCCAAAACAGCGATGGGGCCATCGGTTAAAGATCGGGCGCCGGCAATCAGTTCGCTGAGCACATCAGCATCAGTGTGCTGAGGGCTGACGATGAGAACGGGGGCAGCGGTCATGAGAAGAATTCTTTCGCGTGGACTGAACGAATGTATCGAAGCGGCACTGTGGATACCTCCACGGACAATGATGATGCCTACTTCATGAGTGCTCGCCTAGTGCAATAGGCGGAACGTAAGAAAAAGAACTTAGACAAGGCCTTCGTCGCGCAGCCATTGGGCCAGACGAGTTCCTGCTTCACCGGCGTCGGTGATGATAGTGCCGGCCTGACGTTCAGGACGCTGGCTTGCTGCGGTCACTTCAGTGCGGGCAACAACCTGTTCCTCAGCAAGGCCAAGGTCTTGCAAACTCCACACATCAATTGGTTTCTTCTTTGCCGCGCGCATGGCAGCGAAGTTGGGGTAACGAGGCTCATTGGCCTGGTCCGTCACACTGACCACTGCGGGCAAAGGGGCAGTGAGACTTTGGGATACGGCTCCAAGCGTGCGGGTAATGTTCACGTCCTGACTGGAGACGGTTAGGGAATTTGCCAGTGTGAGGGCGGGAACTTTAAGAACGGTGGCCAAGGCGGCGGGAAGCATGGAGGTCATGGCATCTAGGGAAGCCATACCGGTGATGATGAGGTCAACATCGCCCAGTGGGTTGCCACAGTCAGTGCCGTCTTCACAGATGGTGCAGCCGCCGATACGGGAGATAGCACGGGCCAGGACGGTAGCGGTTCCGGGAACATCGGTGCCTTCGAGAGCAGCATCGGCCACGATGACGCCGCTATCGGCACCCATTTGCAGGGCGCGGCGCACGCCGTCTTCTGCGTCTTCATCCCCCATGGTCAAGACGATGACTTCACCACCAAGATCTTCAACCAGGCTGACGGCTGCTTCAACAGCGTTTTCATCGAGTTCGTTGAGCACGTCGTCTTCACCGCGTACGAGTCGAGAGTCGTCAAAACGGCGTTCGGACTGCACGTCAGGGACGTGCTTGACACAGACCACAATCTTCATGGTCCAAGACTGTCAATTTAGGGCAGCAAAATCTAGGCATAATCGCTCAATGCGACCATTGCCACTGAGGACGTGATGAGTCTGTGAAGAAGTTGTGTCATACGTTAGGGATTTCGAGGGTGGCTTCAGCCAGAACAGTCTCATTGTCCTGGTCATACACCACGACGCTTTGGCCGGCGGCCACGCCGCGAAGTGGCTCATACAAGGTCACTTCCATGGAGATATCGACGGTGTGAGCAGGCGCGTTTTCTGGGGTGTTTGACGCCGTGTCGCTGGTTTTATCTTGGCTTTTACCACCGATGCTGTCAGAGAGTTTCACTGTCGCGGGCAGAGCGCGTCCGTGGGCACGTACCTGGACATGTACGTCATCCCATTGACCGGATTCAGGATAGGGGGCAAGCATGTGGATGTGGGTGCCGTCGAGCCGCGTGCGTGAGAGCAGGGCCGCTGGGCCAACCACAACTTCATTGGTCTCGGGCCGCGTGGCCAGCACGTAGCGGGGCTGGCCATCCTCAGCGGGAACGGTCAGGCCAAGGCCCTTACGCTGACCTACGGTGTATCCGAAGTAGCCGTTGTGCTCACCGAGCACGTCACCTTCTGGGGTGACGATATTACCCGGCTGGGAGCCGAGCGCATTACGCAGGAAGCCACGGGTATCGCCGTCAGCTACGAAGCAGATGTCATAGGAGTCCGGTTTAGAAGCAACGGGTAAGTTGCGTCGGGAGGCTTCTTTGCGCACCTCATCCTTACTGGGCACATCCCCCAAGGGGAAGAGGGCGCGGGAAAGCGCTTCAGAGCCGGAGACCGCAAGTACATAGGACTGATCTTTGGCCTTGTCTGCGGCGCGAGAGAGACGAACACTGGCGGCATCACCGGGGCGCCCGTCGGCAGCGCCACCATGAATGCGAGCGTAATGGCCAGTGGCTACTGCATCGAAGCCCATGGCTAGGCCGCGTTCGAGGAGGGCATCGAACTTGACTCGTTCATTGCAGCGCACACAGGGGTTGGGAGTGCGGCCTGCTTTGTATTCAGCAAGGAAGTCAGTGATGACGCGTTGTTCAAATTCTTCGGATAAGTCCCACACGTAGAAGGGAATGTCGAGGATGTCTGCGGCGCGGCGGGCGTCGGAGGCATCCTCAATAGAACAGCATCCGCGTGAGCCACTGCGTGACTGGGCACGGTTGCGTGATAGGGCCATGTGAACACCCACCACCTCATGTCCAGCCTCAACGGCTCGTGCTGCAGCAACGGCTGAATCGACGCCGCCGCTCAATGCCGCCAAAACTCGCATGGGTGCTCCTGATATGGGATAAAACGATGACATGTATGTGGCGCAACCGATACGGCTGCGTGATGAGAATTCTTGTGATGAGAATTCTTATGAACAGAAGTTTGCCGATGAAAACTCTGAACGAAAGATTGATTGTTTGAGATGAGAACATTTAACGCTTAGTACTCTTCTCATGGTCCAGAGAGCCGTCGTGAGGCTCCCACGAACCAATTCTGAGGATTCACCTTACATGAGCGTATGTGGCAATAGCACTTGCTCATGAGTGATTGAGTAGCACTTCACTTACGTGTGAGAGAAGCAGTCTATGGCGCATGATCCTTGGCTGATGAGAACAGCCGATACAGACGCATCAATGCTCGCACGTGAGTGAGGTGTGCTGTTCCCTATATCTACTGCATGGTTGGGAGTGGATGTGTTCACCGGTGAGTCCGCGCCCAGGTTCCTCGGGCCAAGTCTAAGGCTCCGGGGAAAACCCGCAGCACATGGTCAATATCAGTTTGCGTCGTTGCTGGTCCCATTGAAAATCGTACGGTGGATCGGGCGCGCGCATCGTCGTAGCCCATCGCCACAAGAACCTCAGAGGGTCCAGGAACACCGGCATGACAGGCCGAACCAGCAGAGGTATCAATACCGGCCATATCAAGAGCCATGATGAGTGCCTGCCCGTCAGCCTTGTCGCACCAGCAATGTACTACTGCAGGTGAATGATCAGCAGGGGCAGTAATTGTGGCATGAACGCCAGGAAGACTGGCTATCATCGTGCGCAACTGCTGGCAAAAATCGCTCAAACGAGCAGTAGTTTCATCACGATTTGCGCAGGAAATCTCCAAAGCTAAAGCTAAGGCGCGAGCCCCTACAACGTCATGGGTTCCTGAGCGAATACCGCGCTCTTGGCGACCACCACCCATAGGGACGGTTAATTCCAGATCGCGCTTGGCAATGAGGGCAGCAATACCGACCGGCCCACCAATCTTGTGGGCGGTGATACTCATGGCATCTACCCCGAGAGAAGCGAAAGAGAGTGGGATACGACCAGCTGCGGCAACGGCGTCGGTATGGACCGGAATGGACGGTGGAACTGGTGGTAAGGCGCCTGCTAAACCGGAGTTTCCCATGTTGCCGGTTGAGCCCCCATAGGAGGAGACGGACGGCAAAGCAGCGTTTTTGGCTGCACGGGCTGTTTCTGCGTAAGACTGGCAGGCCGTGCGCACATGCTGGACAACGTCAGTCACAGGCTCAATTGTGCCCGTTTCATTGTTCACGCT
This sequence comes from Actinomyces vulturis, assembly GCF_001687305.1. Taxonomy (GTDB): domain Bacteria; phylum Actinomycetota; class Actinomycetes; order Actinomycetales; family Actinomycetaceae; genus Actinomyces; species Actinomyces vulturis. The sequence continues at coordinate 64,213 of NZ_KV700385.1, read as the reverse complement.
CATCACACTGACTAAGGCTGTGTTTTGCGCATGCTTGGTGAGAAGTGCATCGAGATGATCGAGACGAACACGCCCCTGATTATCGACCTCAATGATCTCAAGGCGCCCACCAGTCAGTGCAGCAGCAGTTTTCGCACTATCCATCACCGCTGGATGTTCCACGGCACTGACCATGAGAACGGGAGGAGTGTTACGGGTAGAGGCCCAATGCCAGGCACGCCCCGCGATCACTAACGCGTCCGATTCCGTGCCACCACCCATAAACATCACTTCATGAGCCTGAGCATCCAAACACGCCGCCACCCGCTCGCGAGCCTCCATCAGTAGACCATCGCAGTGACGCCCTGAGGTATGCAGAGCGCTGGGATTCGCGAACAGGTCAGTATGGTCTCGGTGCATCTGATCGATGACCTCGGGGTACAACGGTGCTGAGGCTGCGTCGTCAAGGTAGGTGCGTGTGCTCACCCCACCACTGTAATGCGCAGGAAACACCGGCTGACACTGGCAGTACAAACAGGGTGTGAGAGTATGCCCGTATGAGTGAACTGTGGGGAATGAATCGTGACCCTGAAACCCGATTAGACAGTGAAGAGTGCGTACGTTTATGGGATGACCCCACCACCTTGCGTATTGCGGTCACTTCTCGCGGATCGCTTCTGGCGCTGCAGTTCCATGATGATTGTGGGCAGTCGGAATCCTTGAGACTGGCACCTCTTAGCGCAGATGAAGGCCGTGAGTACCCTCATATGTTCATCGGACGCTCCGACGATGGCAGCGCCATTATGGCGGCTGTCTACCCTGACGACGAATTGCCTGGAAGTACTGATACTGCAGAAAAAAGTGCTGAAGATTCACGACGACGCCCCATCGGCCTGCGCGAATTTGGTCACCTTCTCAGCGCCCAAGATTGCCAGAGCGCGTGGATTGGCGTGGCGCTCGCGGCATGGCATAACCGCGAGCCCTTTTGCTCCCGTTGTGGTCATGCCACCGAATTGGCACAAGCAGGCTGGGTGCGCACTTGTCCTGGATGTTCAGCACTTCACTTTCCGCGCACAGATCCCGCAGTGATTACTGCTTTACGTGATGGACGCGACCGTATTATCTTGGCCCACAATGCGTCATGGCCCGAAGGACGCTATTCCACCATTGCGGGATTTGTTGAAGCGGGGGAGAGTCTGCAGCAGGCCGTCGTTCGCGAAGTGAAGGAAGAAACCAACCTGGACGTGGTACGCATGGAGTTCATGGACTCTCAGCCCTGGCCTTTCCCCCGGTGCTTGATGGTGGCTATGCGCTCATGGGTGGATGAAGACGACCCTCATCCTCTACCCGATGGAAAAGAAATTACGGACATTCTTGTACTGAGTCGGGATGAATTTGAGGACAAGGTTCTTAGCGGTGGCATGTTGTTGCCCGCACCTGTGTCCGTCTCGTGGAATCTGATTCATGACTGGTACGGCAGGGATTTGTCGCTTCTTGTGAGTAAGGTTTCTTGAGGTGACAGTGCTGGGCGTCTGTTTCCACAAGGCCTTGTTTTCTTTTAAGGATCACGGTGGGAAACACGAGGCTAGAAGAATGTCGGTGGTCGATGGCAGGCTAGCCCGTGATGAATAACCCAGCCCGTTCCATCCCTGCGCCCGAACAACTCCTTGCTGCTTTGGATCCTGACCAGCGTCAGGTAGCTGAGCATGTCAAGGGGCCCTTATGTGTACTCGCTGGTGCAGGAACAGGTAAAACGCGCGCTATTACCTATCGCATCGCCTATGGTGCGGCCACCGGTCTATATGATCCTGCCCAGGTTTTGGCTGTCACCTTTACCTCGCGTGCTGCCCATGAAATGCGCTCACGTTTGGCAGATCTTGGCGTTGACAGGGTACAAGCACGTACCTTTCACTCCGCTGCACTGCGTCAACTGCAGTACTTCTGGCCTACGGCTGTGGGTGGGCAATGTCCACGAATTGAAGAACAGAAAATTTCTCTTGTCGCCCAGGCTGCTCGGCGCCTTGGAGTGTCCACTGATCGGGCTACCTTGCGTGACCTGGCAGGAGAAATTGAATGGGCCAAAGTTACTATGACTTTGCCTGAACACTATGCACGCGCAGCCATTGAACATGGGCGGAGTGGTGTGGCTGGAGTGGAGTCGTCTACGGTTGCTTCACTGATGTCCTGTTATGAGGATGTGAAGTCTGAACGCGGCACCATCGATTTTGATGATGTGCTTCTTATCCTCGTGGGTATTTTGGGGGAGAGGGAAGATATTGCTGACCAGATTCGCCGCCAGTACAAGCACTTTGTAGTCGATGAGTATCAGGATGTTTCCCCACTGCAGCAGCGTCTGCTTGACCTATGGCTTGGTCGCCGACGCACGCTGTGCGTGGTGGGAGATGTGTCCCAGACGATTTACTCTTTCAGTGGTGCCACTCCCGCTTTTCTCAGCGGTTTTTCCCAGCGTTATAAGGATGCCACCACAGTCAGTCTCACGAAGAATTACCGTTCCACGCCTCAAGTTGTGTGGCTGGCCAATACCGTCTTAACTGGGCGTGGCCCGCGCGCGCGAAGTATGCCCGCAGGTGCGGTCACGCTTATTTCTCAGCAATCTAGTGGCCCTGCCGTCACTTACTCCACCTATGACGATGATGAGGCTGAGGCACAGGGTGTGGTGGAACGCATCCGTGAACTTGCTGGCAGTGGAGTGCCTTTGCGGGAAATCGCGGTACTGTACCGGACCAATGCGCAATCGGAAGTCTTTGAGCAGGCGCTTGCGGAAGCCGGAGTGGGATATACGGTGCGTGGTGGAGAACGTTTTTTCCAACGTCAGGAAGTCAAACGCGCGATGGTGCTGCTACGTGCAGCCTCAAAGGCTGACCTTACTGGTGATCTAGGGCGAGATGTGCGTGATGTGCTTAGCCATGAAGGCTGGAGCGAAGAGCCTCCGGCGGCTCGAGGTGCGCAGCGTGAACGCTGGGACACACTTAACGCTTTGGTGGAGTTGGCAGATCACCTGGCAGGTACACGTGGTGCTGATATGGCTGTATTTCTCCAGGATTTAAGTGAACGTGCTCAGAATCAGCATGCTCCAAGCGTTGATGGCGTGACGCTAGCCTCATTACACGCAGCTAAGGGCCTGGAATGGGATGCTGTGTTTCTTGCCGGTATGAGTGAAGGGCTGCTTCCGATTTCTTTGGCTGAAGGAAAAGAAGCTATCGAGGAAGAACGCCGTTTGCTCTACGTTGGTGTGACGCGCGCACGCAAATACCTCAATATCTCCTACGCAAAAGCACGTAATGCGGGAGGTCGAGCATCGCGTCGCTATACGCGATTCCTTCAAGGAATATGGCCAAGTGACGAGGAGCAGCGACAGGCTTTCAAAAAAGATAAACGCCATCACGTGGGCCAATCAACTACAGCCACCCAAGGATCTCGTCGAGCACAGTCCAAGGCTATGCAAGAAGAGTTCGTGGCAAACAATGATGAAAAGACTGTGGAACTCTTTGAACACTTGCGCAAGTGGCGTTCACGTGTGGCAGTGTCTCTTTCTAAGCCGGCATTTTTTGTCTTCTCTGATGTGACGCTGCGTGACATTGCCATTCATAAGCCCACCACCATGGATGAGGTACTTTCCGTCCGCGGTATCGGCAGTGTTAAAGCTGAGAAGTTCGGTCCTGGAGTGATTGAGGCAGTTAACGCTTTCCTCAACGGTGACATTGATGATGAGTCAGACGATTCAGGAGCCACGTCTGTCTAAAACTATTTGCCGTGCCTGCAGTTACTTATCGGTGAATTGCTTCGAACGGGAAGTAGGCTGGACTATGCCTACAAATGTCGGAGTGGTGGAGACTGGTCTTTGTTGTGGCCGCGCAGGCCATGAAAGAGTTTTCCACAAGAGTGGGCGAGTACGAACTGCCGAGGTTATCCACAGAAGAAACTAAAGACCTTGAAGTATTTTTAATGATGTTTCATGCTTTTTCATGTTTTGTTCACCATGAAAGGCATTTGCATGAGGCTACGCGCTTACACCCCCATTCTTTGGCGCTCACCCAGCCAAGCCCAAGTGGGAATGCCCTACGGCAATCATGTGGTGTTCGATCATCTCACTGACGAAGAGCAACGTTTCCTCGCTAAAATCCCTACCCTGGCAACTGAACTTGATGTGAAACGAGCAGCACGCTGGTGTGCTGTGGCCCCTGAGCGTTCAGAAAAAATCATCAATACTCTCTGGTCAGCGGATCTTCTTGTTGATGGAAAGGAACAACCGCGAACTCGGAGAGAAAAGACCTGGGAGACCCTGGGTTTATCCGTCGATAAAGAACATGCTCGTCGCAATAATCGTTGTGTCACCGTTTGTGGAACAAGTCCACTTGCCGTAGCCATCACTGAGCTTCTTGCCAAGGAGGGCGTAGGTGAATTGTGCTTAATATCTGATGACACCATCCTCAACTCACCACAGCGTCACACAAATAGTCTGGAAAGCGAGCACCATCTCAACATCTTTTGCGAGCGTCTTGCCACCATGCATCCGGAACTTCGGGTAGGGCGTCGATGGTCAAGTGATTCACTCGTCGTGGTCGTGAGTAGCGGCGCTATTGACCCTGCTGTTACCCGAGTACTTCAGCAATCAGCAACGCCAGCATTTCTCATCGTTGACAATCCTGGAGGAGTCACGCTCGGCCCTTTAGTCAATAGCAGTGGGGGAGCGTGTGGCATGTGCTTGGACCTTTGGCGTACTGAGCATGACGAATGTTGGCCTGCGTTAGTCGCTCAGTTAATCAGCCATCCTAGTAGCCTGTGCGATCCCATCTCCCTCGCCCACGCAAGCGCATTGGCCTGTCAAGCCATCATCGATTGCCTCGATAACTTTGAGAGTCACGATGGTGTGAACGCTCAGCGGGGCCAGGAGAATCAATGCAGTCTGGAGGACGAAAACGAAAAGCCTCACGTACAGCTCGACGGCCACCCACGAGGATGCGGAAAACGTCAGCCGTATGTGCAAGGGCAATCTCCCTGGGTAGGGAAAACCCTTACGCTATCGGTGGGTTCTTCTCACACGCAGACGATGATGTGGCCGCGCCACCCTCACTGTGCTTGTTCTTGGACCTGCTCGCAGGTCATAAGCGAATCGGTGGACTGAGCGGCAATGCCCTTCACCGTAGTGACCGCGTCATCGAGCGTGGCCACGGCGAAAGCCTGCATACCATCAGGGACATGCCCAACCACTTCATCGCAGTTGGAGGTAGGAGCGAGGAAATAATTAACCCCACTGCCTTTGGCGCCAATCATTTTTTGCTGAATACCACCAATCGGGCCGATATTGCCTGAAGCATCAATGGTGCCGGTGCCAGCGATCTTCTGCCCCCCGGTGAGATCCTCTTGCGTTAATTGATCAATCAAACCAAGAGTAAACATCATGCCGGCACTGGGGCCACCCACATCTTCCAGACCGAAGTGAGCACTCACATCGGAGTTAGCAGACGGCGTCAAATACACACCCAGCAGGGAGCCATCAACACCCTCGGGAGGCTCAACGGTGGTGAGCGAAACGTCAATGGGCTGACCATCACGCATAACCGTAAGAGTTACGGTGGTGTGAGGTGGAATTGTGGTGAGAAGCTCACGTAACTGGGCGTACGTTTCAATCGGAGTAGCAGTTTCCTCACCTGGCGTCTTGATGGAGGCGAGCACGTCACCTTTCTGCAATGCGGCATCTTGTTCAGGGGCAAGGCCAGCCACGGTGAGTTTCATGGATGTGGCCACTCCCGTGTAAAGCAGAGCAGCAACCACTGCAGCATCCTGGGATGATGTCATCTGCGCGGTAGAAATAGAGTCCACTTCTTCACGAGTCATCGTCTTGGGACACACCAGGTCACGGTCGATTACCTTTTGGCTGGAAGAGAGCGACGCTATGACCCAGTCAATGACACGTACGGGGTAACCGGGGCAACCACGAACTCCAACTGTAGTCATTCGTAATTCGCCGGTAGTGGGGTAGGTAGGCGCGCCGTCCACCTGGATGACAGGTACTTCCTTGCCACCCTCATCGGTGGATCCTAAGACATTGAATGTGGGGCCAGGAGACTCAATAACCTTATCAACCGGGATGAGACCGACTATGAACAGGGCCACAACTGTTAGGACTACCCCAATACTGATGATTCGGCGTTTACGCGTACGCTTGGCACGAGTTGAGGGCTCAACGCTAGGAGCGGAAACGCTAGGGCCAACGCTCAAAGAGTGACCCGCGCTCGCGGTAGGCTCATCACTACGAGGGGCGGTGAAGGGTTCTGAAGAATGGCTCACCCCCACATCATCTCTCATTCAGTCGATAGTGCCAGTATTGATGGCTCGGAAGGATAAACATGGCTGACGATCCGTTTGAGCAGATCCGCCAGATGCTCTCCTCATTCCTTGGCGATGAGATTGCTGACCAGGCCGTCAACCAGTTGCGCGCCAGCGGAATTGACCCGCAGGTTCTGCTTAGCGGTGACGTCTCCGCACTAATGGCACAAATGTCGCCGGGGGAGAAGGCTTTCATGGAGCAGCAGATGCAGGCCATGAGCCAGCCTACCCGAGATGAGAACGATGAGCCTCAGGCCGTGAACTGGAAGGTGGTCAAGGATCTTGCCCAGGCCACTACACACCCCCATCACGAGCCTGTTCTGACTGCCGCCCGAGCGCAGCAAATTACTTCCGCCCTCCAGGTGGCTGATCTGTGGCTGGATGTGGCAACTGATATTCCGCCCGCTCCTGGCCCGCGCCAAGCATGGACTCGTAAGGATTGGATTGAGCACACTATGCCTGTCTGGCAGGTCATGTGCGAGCCTGTTGCTGGTGCTGCCTCACGTGCGCTGGGTGATGCCATCACCTCAATGATTCCCAACCCTGAGGATCTGCCTGACCAGATGGCAGGCCTGGGTGGGATGGGCAAGATGATGAGCCAGGGTCTTAATCAGATGTCTTCAATGATTATGGGCGCTCAAATGGGTAGCGCTGTGGGGCACCTGGCGCTCGAATCTATCTCCGCTACTGATACTGGTTTGCCGTTGAATAAGGAACCAGGCACCGCATTGGTGAGCGCTAACGTGGCGGAGTTCGCTGATGGGCTTGAGTCTGATGAGCAGGAAGTGCTCATGTTTCTTGCTGTCCGTGAGGCGGCTACAGCCCGTCTCTACGCTCACGCACCCTGGCTTCGTGCCGCCGTGGTACGTGCCGTGGAGGAGTACGCCGGTCAGATTCATGTGGACCGTGAGTCCATCGATGAGGCTATTCGTCGTGTCGACCCTACAGATATGGAGGCTATGCGTGAGGCGGTTAGCGGTCACGTTTTCTCTGTGGGGACTCACTCAGACGCCGAGGCACGCACCCAGGAAACCGTCGCCTGGCTCCTGGCGACTGTCGAAGGCTGGGTAGACGAAGTTACCGCTCAGGCCGTTGCCCCGCATTTGCCTCATGCTGTGGCACTAGGTGAGATGATGCGTCGTCACCGCGCTAGCGGTAGTGCGGCAGAAAAAATGTTCGCCTCTCTCATGGGGATGAATTTCCGCCCCGCTCAAGCGCGCAAGGCCGCTGAATTGTGGCATCTCTTGACCACTGCGCAAGGCGTGGAAGGACGAGATGCGTACTGGGCTCATCCTGACGTGATGCCCACGGCTCAGGAAATTGCTTCCCCGGAAACGTTCTTGGATCTGCGTCGCCATGCCACGGATCACGATAGTGAGATCGACGCCGAACTGCAGTCCCTGCTTGACGGTACCTTGGGCTATGAGGGTGAAGCAGACGCGCAGGACTGAGAAAAGTTGAGGGGCGGGGTAAAAGTTGTGAGGTTTTTACTCGAAGGTTTGCGCCATCATCTCAAGCAGCGAGGGTGCTAGATCACGGCTCATGAGCAGATCGTCAGGGTCGTCATGGGAGCGCAAGCGACCTACGCACCAGGATTCACCACTGCGCAGTACGCCAGCAACCACGCGCATTTCGTCGCGGCCAGGGTGGTTGGCTGCGAATTGCGCTAACTCGGTGGGGTCAGTGATTGCTGCAGCCTCCTTCTGAGCTTCAGGAGGCAGGATGGTGGTTTCCGTGGACATAGCCATCCCGTCCACTTCTTCAGGCCAAGCAATCTGGGCTAGTAAATCCGCTAGATCGGTGGAGGCAGGGAGGTTTTCCTGTTCAATACTTAGCAGACTCCACTCATTGTTTTTCGCTTCATCTTTGGCTTTGTCACTGAGTAGCGCAGCCATAGAGGTGTCGCTTGCTAATGCGGCGGCAGTTCGTACCAGAGCGAAAACACGTACAGGCGTATCCCATCCGGCAGGAGCAATGTGCTCGTCGATTTCCATCAGTGCCTGAGACAGGGCGAATGCTGCGGGGGAGGGGAATGCGGAATCACTCATGGGTTCATCATTCCATGAGGTGCTTGTGTCCTCCTAGACGCGCCCGCCTTTTGCTGGAGGATATTGACGCTGTGCCCTGCTTCTCATGCGTGTGCCCCTTTCTCATGCGTATACCCCCTTTGTTTCGTGTCCCCCTTGTTTATCGTATTTGTATTGGCCCTCTTTGTTTATTGCATTCGTTTGTTCTTATCGCGTTTGTTTGTGCTTATCGCGTTCGTTCTGGCTGACTTGTGTGTCTCATTCTTTTCTTTAAGGACCGACTGAGATGGTGAGGGTCTATTGAGGTTATCGAGGTGGTGAGGACCTATTGAGGGGGCAAGGATCTATTGAGGCGGTGAGGACCTATTGAGGGGGCAAGGATCTATTGAGATGGTGAGGACCTATTGAGGGGGCAAGGATCTAGTGAGGTGGTGAGGGTCTGTTGGGGAGCAAGGGCCTAGTGAGGTGGTGAGGGTCTGTTGGGGGGGGGCAAGGATCTATTGAGGTGGTGAGGGTCTGTTGGGGGGCAAGGATCTATTGAGATGGTGAGGGTCTGTGGGGGGCAAGGGCCTAGTGAGATGGTGAGAAGTGAAGCCATCAGGATGTCCTTTGGAGAGGGAAGCCATAAGTAAATTGGAGGGGGGAGGAAATTGGAGGGGGGAGGCCATAAGCAAAAGAGCCGGATTTCAGCGCTGAGACGAGTCAGGCGGTGAAAGCAGTTAATGCCTTTGATTCAGTGTGAGTGGCTGTGAAAGCATGAGGGCATGTCCTTGGGCGAAGTGTCTTCGCCTACCCTTCCAATGGAGTGAGCCTGTGAGCACTACGCCGCCGAACCCACAACCATCGCCACAACCGAAGAAAAAGCCCACGCCAAAGAAGCCTGGGCTAAAAAAGCCTAAGCACAAGATGTCACCGTTGAGTTTGACGGTCACTATTGTGTCCGTTGTGACTGTGCTGCTTACTGTGGTGGCACGTTTTTGGACTCAAGTACTGTGGTTTTCTCAGTTGGGATTCCAACGCGTCCTGTTCACCAGTTGGGGTGCCCAGGTCGCTATTGGCTTAGTGGGCATGCTGGTGATGAGCGTGTGCCTCTGGGCGGCGATTACTGTTGCTTATCGCAATCGCCCACTCATGGTGCAGTTGGATCCTGCTTTCAGGAATTTGGCCCCTTATCGAGCCATGCTTACTCCGTGGATTAAGCCAATTTCTATTGGTATTCCGGTGATTATCTCTTTTTTGGTCACCCAGTCCATGCTCATTCCTTCATGGCAGGAGATTCTCCTTGCACTGAATGCTCATAGTTTTGGTGTGAAGGATCCTCAGTTCGGTCTGGACGTGAGTTTTTACGTTTTCATTCTTCCGATTCTCACCACCGTCAGTGGTTTTCTTATGACCACCACGGTTATTGCCGCTTTCCTCAACATTTTTACTAACTACATTTACGGTGGCCTGTCCTTAACTCGCCCCTTTGTGCGCCGCTCGGCACGTATTCAACTCACTGTGCTAGCCATTATTTACGCCGTGCTTACTGCTGTGGGCCAGTGGCTGCGCCGTTATCAGATTCTTTCTGCTGATAACGCTAAGTTTGACGGCGCCAGTTACTCTGACGTTCATGCGTTGATTCCCGCTCAGGCCATTATGGCTGCCATCACGCTGGCTATCGCCGTACTGTTCGCTATTTCTTTGAAGCGCGGTTCGTGGAAGCTACCCGTTACCGGTGTGGTTGTGATGGTGGTGTCGGGGTTGCTCGTGGGGGGCATGTATCCGGCATTGATTCAGAAGTTCGTGGTTGAACCTAACGCTCAGCAGTTGGAATCGCCTTATATTCAGCGCAACATTGATGCCACCCTGGCTGCTTATGGTTTGGAGAATGTGGAGACAACTCCATACAACGCTCAGACCACCGCACAGGCAGGGCAGTTGAAGGAAGATACTGCCTCAACGACGTCGATCCGTTTGCTGGACCCGAATAAGGTAGCTCCTACGTTCCGCCAACTGCAGCAGAATCGTCAGTACTACACCTTCTCTTCCCAACTGAACGTGGATCGTTACCACCTGGACGGATCCAGCCGTGACACCGTGATTGCGGTGCGTGAATTAAACCAGTCTGGTTTGGGCGCTGACCAGCACACGTGGGTCAATGACCACACTGTGTACACTCACGGTTACGGTGTGGTTGCCGCGTACGGCAACACGGTGGCCTCCGGTGGATACCCTGCCTTCTGGGAAGGCGGTATTCCCTCACTCGGTGACTTGGGTGAGTATGAACCTCGGATTTACTTTGGCCAGGAATCGCCTGAGTATTCCATCGTGGGCGGTAATACTGGTGAGCCTCGCGAACTGGATTACCCTGATGACTCAGCCCCCGGTGGTCAGGTCAACACCACTTTCACCGGCAATGGTGGCCCTGACGTGGGTAACCCGATTAACAAATTGCTCTACGCTATCCGCTTCGGTGAGATGAATATTCTCTTCTCCCGTGAAGTCACCAGTGGCTCACAGATTCTTTACGATCGTGATCCGGCTGAACGCGTAGGCAAGGTAGCGCCGTGGCTCACCCTCGATGACCATCCTTACCCGGCTGTGGTGGATATGGATGATGATCCTTCTACCCCTAAGCGTGTGGTGTGGGTTCTTGATGGTTACACCACCACGAATAATTACCCTTACGCTGCACATTCCTCATTGGATGATGCCACTTCTGATGCGCTCACCCAGCGTGGTTTGTTGGGGGCGCCAGATCAGGCTAACTATGTGCGCAACTCGGTTAAGGCCGTGGTTGATGCTTATGACGGTTCTGTCACTTTGTACCAGTGGGATGATGAAGACCCGATTGTGGCCGCATGGGCCGATGTGTTCCCCGGTTCTATTACTCCCATGAGTGAGATGAGTGCGGACCTTATGGCTCACATGCGCTACCCGGAGGACTTGTTCAAAGTGCAGCGCACGGTACTTGCTCGCTACCACGTTCAGGATGCTGCTGACTTCTACTCCGGCGGTGACTTCTGGAAAGTGCCGAACGATCCTACGGTTGAGGGCGATCATGCACAGGCCCCCTATTACCTGACTTTGAAGATGCCTGATCAAGATGAGGCATCCTTCTCCCTGTCGAGCGTTTACATCATTGGTGGTAACACGGACCGCAACGTGCTCACCGGCTTTTTAGCTGTAGATTCGGAGACAGGTACCGGACGCCCTGGTGAACGTAATCCTGGCTATGGCCAGTTGCGTCTACTTGAATTGCCGCGCTCGTCTAACGTTTCCGGCCCCGGTCAGGTGCAGAACACCTTCAATTCTGATTCTGAAGTTTCTCGTACCTTGAACCTGTTGGCTCAGCAGGATTCTCAGGTGATCCGCGGTAATCTTCTTACCCTCCCTGTGGGTGGCGGCTTACTGTACGTACAGCCTGTGTATGTCCAGTCATCCTCAGGTACGCAGTATCCGCTGTTGCGTAAGGTGCTGGTCAGTTTCGGTGACAAGGTCGGTTTTGCTGACACGCTTTCTGAAGCACTCGATCAGGTCTTTGGTGGTAACTCTGGTGCCACCACGGGCGAAGAGATTGTTAACGGTGATGAAGCTAGCGTAGTTGAGGTGCCTAAGGAGGATCAGCCCACTGATACTGCTTCTGCAGCACCTGCGCCTGAGTCTTCTTCTCAGCCGGCTCAGAGTACAGCACCTGCCGCTCCCGTTGCCCCCGCGCCTCCTGCCGGCGATGCTCAGGACCGCTTGAGTCAGGCTCTTAACGATGCCTCCAGCGCAATGACCGATGCGGACAATGCGATGAAGGCAGGCGATTGGGCAGCATACGGTCAGGCGCAACAACGCCTTGATGACGCCATCCAGCGCGCTATTAACGCCCAAAAGGAAATTGACGGACAGTAAATTTCTAGGACGCTAATGGTCTAGGCAGTGGGGCTACACACCATGAGGTGAGTAGCCCCACTGCTAACGGATTTGAGTTCTGAGCCTTGAGGTGACTATAGTTATTCAAGCCGACGCGGGGTGGAGCAGTTCGGTAGCTCGCCGGGCTCATAACCCGGAGGTCGCAGGTTCGAATCCTGTCCCCGCTACCAAGAAAACCGCTTAGTTTATTTAACTAAGCGGTTTTATTTTATTTAGTGCATTTTTAAAGGGATGATTTCTTTCAAAACAATGACTCGTAACCCTCATTTAATTGCATCATTTAGGCAAAAATATCAATAGCAATGACGTCTACCGATGTGTGTATCGGAAGGCATACATAATAGTGGTGGATTCATCCTCCCTGGGGGAAACGATGGGGGGGGGCAGTTAGTTGCCGTGATGAGCGCCCAGAAGCCACTGTGCAGCGGACAAGATCGTTAGTGGGTATTTAAATCGTCAATGAGCAATGAAGTGGATTTTGCATTATAGTGCTCTAGGTTTGAGTGGCTGTGAGTTTTCAGCACCTTTCCATTGTGATAGTTCTTCTCAGAAAGAGCGTTTTACGGTAAAGCCGAATGGTGGTGTAGCCCTGATTTCTGTGGAAGGGGTGTGTTTATTCCCTTGATTCAAATAACAGGTCCTTTTCGCAAGTTGCGTGAAATACAAAAGAATACTAAGGAACCAGCGTCGGCTCCACTTAGTAACATAATTGTATTGCTACCTACCTGTTATGGGGCGTACATATCTGTTCTTAACAGACGGTGGTTATGAACTATGTTATTGAAGCGTAAAACGTGGATAACGAAATGATAGAAACGAATAACCGTTATAGGGAGGGTTTTCCCCTCCCTATAACGGTTAAACTCAGAATTCAAACGATTTTAATACACGATGTTAATATAAACGTTTGAATACTCTACACGGCTATGAGCAACTAGAGACGAACGATCGTAAATATATTAGTTGCTCTCAAAAATACTCACGTCATACCAAGCCGTCATAGGAGCCATTATAGGTAAGACTTGGAAGACCAGCGGGGCACAATTCAGAAGTTTGATTGAGAGTGGGAAACTCTTGCTTATCGAAGGTCGCGGCTTTCACTGAGTCATAATCTACGACTATTCTACTGCCAGCCCACGCTTTGATCACCACTTTATCAAAACGGGTGTTCTTATTGCAAATTGTAAGAAGTTCATCGGTTGTGCCTCGAGCAAAGTAAATGCGGAAACCAGTTGTGATCGTGCAGGAAGATGACTGCCTCTCGCCGTTGAACTCAGGGGTGGTAAATTCTAGGCGCTCAATACCGGTTTCCGGATCATAGGTTTTTGGTGAAATTATTTTGCCGGATTCGGGATCAATTATATCGTCTCGTACAGCGAAATGTGGTGAAATGCCACCTAGTAGGTCCATTTGTACCGCACTTCCGGTATTGTCTTTTTCCATTTTTGTAATCCAGAAGTCGCGTTGTTGTCGTCTGACAATATTTTTTGCATTAATAACGGGAACCAATTGAACTTCCCACTTCATTGAAGGAAGGTTAGTTCCGCAGGGAATGAGGAAATGAAAATCTCCTGAATGTAGAGGCTTAGCTGAAGGGCCAGGGAAATCAGTTGAACTCCCCGCGAATTTCATATCGACGAAAAACGGGTCCTGGATTGCTTTCGCTACTCGTTCTCCATCGCTCACTGCAGCTACGGCAGCGGGTTCAGCGAGTACAAGGGCAGGAACGGACCATGCAGCGCCTTTGGCGATGGTACGGCGTGAGGGGAGTGAAGAGGGGGGTGTCATCTGGAACCTCAAAGTAGATGTCATGGCATGAAGAATAATTCACCGCGGAGAAGTCTAGGGAAAACAAGAACTTCTAAAAGAGAGAGGTCTCTTGGCAATCAGGTGATCCACCCTAAACTATCAGTGATTTTTTAATAAATTATAGAAGTCTTCATACCATCTTGCCACCTACCTATATCCTGCGGAGCATGTCTCGTTAGTCACAAGAAGCGAACTTCGTAAAGGCGGGATTTCGACGTGCAACTCATAATTGTTGTTTGTATTGCTGGCCATTCTCTATGAGGGAGGTTTTGAGAGTGAAAACTCTTGCAGTGAGCGATGTTGGAATAAAATGTGTAGTTTTATATATGGTGCACGTGGATCGTAGTAGCGCAGATTTACATAGATGGTTTGCCTACATGTCAGGCTTAGGAACAAATTTATAGAAAGATCATTGAAATGGACGTACCCTTCGGAAGTTTGTTGATGAATAGTGTCGTGCGCCGTACGTATATTTTGATTGGCTAGGGGCAATCTGTTGTTATGGACTCTTCGTTATACTGAGGAAGAGATCTCGTGTAGTTTTACTCCTGATAAAATAATGTTGTTTACTGTAACATAGTGGAACTTATTTGTTTGGTAATTCCTAGTCTTTGTGGTTGCGATATTAGTATCAATAAGAACCGGGGTGGATAGATAACAATTAAATTATCGCTAAGCGCTATTACAGTATTTTATAATTTGAGGTTTAGCATTCTCGGCTAATGCTGGTCCGGGGTACGTGTTTCTCTGCGTGGTTCAGTTGTAAGATATTTCGATAACTCATATTTCGGTAATTCCTTTAACTCAGAATTGTTATATTCTACCGCGCTAAGTATGAAAGTTTCCAGGATTTCTGAATTGTCCGAAAAATGAGCAATCTGGAGGCAAGTACTGAAAAATATTACTTTGTGAACGGGGGAGGGTGGTAAAGTTCTGAAATTTAATGGTAAAAATATCTGTGTATTTTTCTTAGTAGACTAGTAAAGTTGATTGACATGATTTTCTGTTATTCAACGCTGTTGTTGCGGTAGAATTGGTAATTTTGAGAACTAGAAGAGATAAATTTATTACCATGGCCGTAATAGTGCAATATACGGGAGAAGCAAAATGCCATGAGTGTGACGTTGTGTTAGTGAAGGCTGTTATTTTCCATCATTATCATCATCTGTTCGATAGTGTATTTCGAATCTGCCTGTAAGATGATATTTGGATTCATTTTCAACGGCGCTGTGGAATACAGGGGAATCTTACCAATGGATATCGGTGGATGGTGCCGCCTATGAATGCAAAAGGATCGACGAGTGGGTGAAAACAAATGCACGGTGGGGCGCGTCTACTTTCTTAATGCAGACGCGCCCCACCGCGGTAAATATCAGGAGTAGAAAGGAATTGCTATTGCGGGTGGTTTGTCCGTGCCTCCGTAACGATATTGCCAGTTGCCGTTAATTTTTACTGCAATCCTGAAATAGTAGTGCATGTTTGTTTCATTGCTATTGCCTTTTACCGTTTTTTGCTCAGCCTCAAAGGTGTATGCGCGCACAAATGCTGGATTGCTTTCTGATGACGGTCCACGCACTATAGGGCCGCTGTAAGTTGTGGTGTAAGGAACGTAGGTTCCACGGTCACTTTCTTGTCCCCACCAGTCTTTGCTTCCTGCCTGTATAGGGGTACCAGCAGTAAGCGGCGACCAATAATTGTAAGGGCTTGAGTTCGGCTTGAACGAGAATCCTCCGTTATAATATGAAGAATTCGAAGGTAATAGATAGGTGATCTCAATTTCAGTGACAGCATCTGATTCATTGAGATTGCTGAAAGATACTGCAGGCCTGGGGGTTGTCTTAACTATAGACAACTTGCCTTTATTGTTGAGTTTGTAATCGATTAGGTTTGAACTAATTGTGAAATTAACAGTGGTCTGCCTATTCCAAGAATTGTAATAACGATTAAGGGAAACCAGAGAGTTAGCGTGGAAGTTTTTAGGATCATTAGATGCTGCAAATGTGGGTGCTGCAGCTCCGATAACTAGGGCAGGGGCTGACCAGAGGGCTGCGGAGTTGATGGACCTGCGACTTGTGGTCATCTTTAAGGGGTGGGTCATGGTATTCCTAGTATCGAGAGGGGAGTAAGTAATTTTGCTTTAAAAATAGACTAAGGTGTTCATGGTCGTCAAATTGGTATTTCTTATTTCTTAGATAGTTGTAGTTGCGGTTGATGGCTGATCTAGGCGCAAATTATTGGCGGGTTCAGTTGTTACTCTGTATATTTAACTATTTTTGATGATTTTTATCGTATTTTGCGGGCAGTATGGGTGTGGCACCTGAATGTACTGCCGTTTGTATGTGTTGCTATGTATTCTATTTTGTGAGTTTTTGCTACATTCTTTGTTTTGAATGAACAATTATTCGATACTGTTAAAGGTGTCGCTATCTTATGTTGGATTGCGATTGTGATCATGGTCGTTTCTTGGCTGGTGTTGGATAATAGTATGTGTCCAGCGTTTTCGAGTGTGATGCGATTGGTAGATATGCGGTCGCATAGATATTTTTCTATCGCGAAGAATTGCGAGTTTGACACTATCCCAGCGTTGACCATCCCAAAGTCGAGTCTCCGGAATCCGTGCACATTCGTGGAACCCTGCGCGCATGGCAGAGTGAATCATTCGTTGATTGCCGGACCATGTGGTCACAGTGATGATGTGAGCATGTGTCTGAGAAAAGGTGTCTTGAACGCTAGAGGCGTAGTGCTTCTTGTCCGATCTTGGTTCAGTGATTGGATACAGAGAGTCACTGGTATTTTCTTTACTTGGAGAAATCATGATTTGTGTATGCGGAGTGTGTTCAGACGTTTTAGTTGTTCTTGTGAAACTTGGTTACTAACCAGCCCAAGGAGGGCGACGGCAATGATCGGGCGAACGGCACGTGGCCCCACACTTCGTCAAAAGTCAAGGGGAGGGAGAGTGTCGGTTTTCAATGGGCGAAAGTATATGAGTCCATCGTATATTTTCTACTTTAGTAATTATAGTCTTTTTGTAGGGAGAATATGTCAATGCATGAATCACTGTCTTGATCGCAATTCAGTGAATCTACTTATGTTATTCGGTACGTGTACGCTGTTATCTCAGTTCTAGGAATAGAACTGCTCGTCGGAGTTTGTATCCTATCCACGCTTCGATTGCTAGTGGAATGAAAAATTGGAGAGGTGTTACCCTAGAGTTGTTCGATCAACAAAAATAATTTGCCTTTTCTATTGATGTGCATGTCAATGATGATGTGTTTGATTGGGGGAATAATGAACGTTTTCAATACTATCCGCCTGATTGTCGTAATAATGAGTTTATTGACGCTCATTTTTAGTATCGCTGCAGTGTATTTTTCTTTTCGAGGGAGCACGTCACACGTTTTATTGACCACTTCAAGTACGTTCGCAGTATTAACCGTTGTAGGCATCGCAGCACTTATTGCAGCAAAAGGGCGTTCGTCGGATCATTGTGAGAAGTGATTTATTTTGTGCCGCCTTTATTGCTGACAACAGCAATGATGTGATTTTGAAAGTCTAGTTTGGCTACCAATATCTTCATGGTTGGCGAATTTTCACGGTGATTGGAGAACTTTATCCCCTGCGTGTATGGGGTTAATGTCTCCGTTCTCAGTGCGTGAGTTTTCGCTTGTGCTGACAAATTGTGTCCTTTTGATGCTTACATACGTATCTACTGTGAATTGGCGTTATGTACAGCTGCTTCCAGTACGAAGATGCCGTGGCGCACTTTCCCGCGCCACTGGCTGTATCTCCTAGAGAATTTTCGCCGACTTGTTTTATGGTGAAGGTACTTCATCGCGAAGAATTGCGAGTTTGACACTATCCCAGCGTTGACCATCCCAAAGTCGAGTCTCCGGAATCCGTGCACATTCGTGGAACCCTGCGCGCATGGCAGAGTGAATCATTCGTTGATTGCCGGACCATGTGGTCACAGTGATGATGTGAGCATGTGTCTGAGAAAAGGTGTCTTGAACGCTAGAGGCGTCGTGTTTCTTGCCCGATACCTTGGTTCCAGTATCGGGGGTCGAAAATTAGAATCCCAACTTCATACCAGCCCCCACCCTGCGGTTCTTCTTCGAAACGGGTGACCAGACCCACCGGTACTTTCTGATGGGTAATCATCCGCTTGTTCTCAGTGAAAAACTTTGGGAACTCGTACTGCTGAAACTCTGTCTGTGAATTATGGGAGAGAGAATCATCGAAATAGGGACCATCCCATCGTCTCCACTCGGCGTTTTTTACTTCGTGGAGCCAATGCCAGAGGTATTCGGAGTCTGTTTTAGAGATTGGATGTAAAGCAGTCATCGCCACCTTCTTTACTTGGAGAAATAATGCTTCGTATGCGTGGAGTGTGCCCGGCGAATTTAATTGTTCTTGTGAGACCTGGTCACTAACCAGCCCAAGGATGGTGACGGCAATAATGAGGATGAACGGCATGTAGCCTCACACTTCGTCAAAAGTCGAGGGGAGGAGAACGCTGTTTTCACTGGGAAAAATACCATGGCTATGCCTCCAAGTCCTTTAACTCAGCCAATATCGGTGCCTTCGCTTGAGCCTGTAATGGAAGGTGAGGAAGCAGGTGAAAATGGTGGCGATAATGCCTCCTCCCGGAAAGCAAAGATTATTCGTTCTGGTAGCACTCGCGGGCTTTGGCGAGCGCTGAATGTCCACGGATTAATTGCTCTTCATTCCAATTCACAGAATCCCACGGGTGATTGTCCTCAAGGGCGATCCATGTTTTGTGGCTGTGGGAAACGATGGAATTTGTGAGAAAAGCGTGCTGCTCTTCAGGGGCGGCATCATCAGTGTGATAGCCAAGAAGGACAATCCACCAAGTCTCGTAGGGATTAATGCCAGTACCGGTTTCAACAACGACATATTTGTTTGGCTCACCGAAGTAGACCGAAATATCTTCATAGGTCCATTCAGGCAGGGTGTCGGTCTCGCACTCCATCGAAGCCATGATGCCCGGATCGGCAAGCTCTGTTCCATCCTCGATATCAGAGACGGTTCCCCTCACTTCCGTCGATTCGGGTGTGGGGGTGGGAGAAGTGATGACGGGTGCGGAGGGAAGAGAGAGCGCGGGTGTTGCCTTGTTGCTACTCGGTGCACAACCCGCGAGCAGAACAAGGCTGCATGCGCACGCAGTAACGATTGCCTTGTTCATATAGTCAATCTATTCGAAATATTCCTTCTGTGGCTTACGAATCGATAATCGAAAAATCGCCAATAACTTAACGTACCTCTTCGATTTGTCATCTTTGACAACAAGGGGTGAGTAGTCGTCTTTGGATCGCATGATTTGTTCGAAGCCATTTTGGGGTTGAATGTCATCATCACGATAGGATCTGCAGTGTGAAATTTTGTCGGCGGCTCGAGCATTGTTGTGGAGTACCGCAACATCGCCTTTGTCTGCATGACCGTATCGAGGTGTATTAATGGTATTGAATAAAGGGAAAATATCTCTTTCCTCCCCCGTGTTGATTGTTTCTACTCTCGTAGTGGCATTAGCGATTTTCGGTGCGGGTTGGTTTGCTGGAAGTAACTTCTCGAGTGTGAGTCAACAGGCTGCACAGGAAAGCAGCCAAGAAGTGAAAGAAACGGCAAAATCATCCGAGTCCTCTGCCTCGGAATCTTCTGAAACGACTGGTAGTGACGAAGCATCGCCACTATCCGACGTTGATGCGTCTGTCTGTGGGTTGCAACCAAATAATCAAGATGTTCCTGACAGTGCTCTGACTGGTACTCAGCAACTGCCGACTGGATACGGTTTCACTGTCCCTTCGTTTGATAATCAGGGACCTGGAATCATCGGTAACGGCGAGATTTCTCATTGCTTTGCTCACTCGCCAACTGGTGCCCTGTTAGGGGCTGCCAATTGGATGAAGTGGTTGTGGTCGAACTGGCGTTTGCCTGAGGCCGTTGAGACACTTGCTTATGACAATCAAGATCGTGAGATCCTTCTTGAAGATATCCGTGCTCACTGGAACGGAGAAACGAACCCCGCTGGATTAATTAAGGGGTATTCGGTGAGTAAGCATTCAGACGATGAAATGCTTGTCACTCTGGCGATGGTTGATCCCCATCACCGCAGCGAACTTCAGAAGATTAATGTCCTCATGATTTGGGCAGATGGAGATTGGAAAGCACGTATTCCTTCTGAACAACTTCTTCCTCTTGAACCGATTGCCTCACTGAGTAGTGAAGGATTGATTGAGTGGGACGCCTGATACAGAATGAGCGAAAACTGTACTTGCTCCGAGGTGCCAGTGAAGGGCTCAATATCCATTGTTTTTCATCCTCAAGGATGAGGGCGTGCATCGCAGCGACTCGATACTGTAAATACAGGTTCGTTCTCCATTGAACCTCATTGTGGAAGCAGGATGCATTCAATGTGTGAGTGTGGGGGCCGCTGAGAAATCAGCGGCCCCCACACCTTCGCAGAACATCAATCATGTATTGCGAAACCACAGATATTGAGGAACCTCCTCGAATATGATTCCGTTATGTCCAAGGAATTGCGCCACGATGACGCTTCTTCTCTGAATACTGAAGAGCCGCTTACTGAAGAAGAACAGGCCGCTGAGCAGCGTGTCATTGAACAACCGCTGGGGCGGGACTACTACAAGTGGTTCACCGGAAACACTGTGCTCGACTTGGGCGTTTCCATGCAATTCATCGCCATCCCTCTGATCGCGTTTGCTGTTACTGGATCCACGGCGTCTGCCGGCGTGATCGGCATGGCGTCGAGTTTAGGCATGCTCCTGGCCACCCTCCCAGCGGGTGTGGTTGCTGACCGCGTACCGCGCCGCACATTCGTGACATTCGGAGCGCTCGTCGACGCTCTACTCGCCGGAGTATTCGCCTGGCTTATCTTCACTGACAACATCACGATGCTGTGGCTCATCATCCTGGCTTTCACGATGGAATTCGTCTCTCAATTCGTGGGCATCACCAATGATGCGTTGCTGAAAAACATCGTCACCACCGAACAGTTTCCCAAGGTCTCCGCCATCAACCAGGGGCGCAATGCAGCGATCGGATTAATCAGTGGGCCACTAGCGGGTTTCTTATTCGGCATTGCTCACTTCATCCCGATAGCTTTTCATTCCTTTGCCTGTCTTTTCCGTTCAGGAACTATCGCGACGATTTCTGTGAACCCTTTGGGCACGTCTCAGAAGAAAACGCACTGGGTTTCAGACATGTTGACCGGTATTAGCCTGATTCTTCGTGTGCCCATGTTCCGGTACTTGTCACTGTTTGCGGCATTCATTAATTTCGGTGCCACTGCGGTTTTCCTCACCATCGTGCTCTATATTCAAAAGACCAGTGGAAATCCGGCACTAGCAGGCCTGACTTACGGTGTGATGAGTGGCGGCATGCTCATCGGTGCGATTATTGCAAGCAAGGTGGCTACGCGTTACCCCACCGGCAAACTCATTGTCATTCAGTTCATTATTTCTTCTGTATTTTTCGGCATGGTTGCCGTCAATACGAACCCATATTGGCTTTTGACTTGGTGGGGCCTAAGCGGCATCGTGGTCCCCATCGGTAATGCAGCGTTGGCAGGCTATTTCATGGCCTCAATCCCTTCAGAACTACAAGGACGAATCGGCTCAGCTTTTTCCTTACTCGTCCTCATCTTGATGCCACTGGCGCCCTTGTCTTCCGGTGTTCTCCTTGAACATGCCGGTATTCATGTCACGCTCGCAGCGTTCGCAGCAATTTTTGTTATCAGTACTGTGTTGACGATGTTTAACCGTTCATTGCTGCATATTCCTGCTCCGCCCTACTGGGAGGAGTACAACAAGCATGTTGAGTCATTTGATCTACTTCAGCAATACACCGATGACCTTGAAAATGACAAGAACCCTCAACCGTAGGTTATTTGTACCCATCGGTTTTCTTACTTTGACTACTCCCAATAATGGTGATGGGGAAGAATGGACCATTCCATTCTTCCCCATCACCATTGCTTAAAAAGTTACTTGCGCTTCCAGTCCCACATCAAAATCAGGGTGCAGATGAATACCGTGGCAGCCATAGGAAATGGGCGACTGGAGGAAAAGAACCAGGATGATTTTCGCGGCTATAGCGTCACTGAGTTCACCCATGATGTATCACCTTTCACGGCTTTAGCCCTTGGCGGGGATGTTTACTTCGGCTCACACTGATTGAATGTTGTGGTTTGAGGGGACTTAGCTACAACGCTACAAATGTAGACTCGTTAATCTTTGTGCTCCCAGGCCTCTTCGCTCGGAACCATTACTTCGCACGTAAGGTCTTGGAGAGCGCTGTTGTCAAGAACTCGGGATGCTCTGTGATGAGCCAGCGTGTGCACATGTCGATACCCGCATGAGTCAAGAACTCGTTGCCAGGGTAATCGGCGTAGTCAAACACATTGAGGCGGTGGAGAACTTCAACTTCATGCTCATCAGAGCAATCGACGCGCTGTTGGGGGACTTCATCTCCGTTGTTTCGCCAGCATGTTCCGGGCGTGGTTTCTTTGACGTAAATCATCTGCCCTTGCTGAAGCACAACCTGCGAGAGTCAAACCCACTGATGTGACTAGCATGCATAGAACAAGGCCTTCTTTGTCTTCTTGCCAAGCATTATCGCCTCCTTCTGAGCATTAACTTGAGAGGTAGGCAACATTATATGTGCGAGCTTATGAGTATACGTTGAGTTTGAAGGAATTAATTGCGGGACACATACTCGGGTCTAGATGTCGTGAAAAGTTCGAGAGTTTTGTCTTGAATCCTCAATTAAACTTACTCCCAAGGGTGATTGATTCTATTTCGTGGGGCAAGAATGAGAAATAATAATTCACAGGATACGACTACCCGAACGCAGCGTGAGCAAGCGGTGAAGTTTGCTCTTCACAACCAAAGGATGGAAGGCTTACCAATTTCTGAACAGACTCTCAGTGATGTTCAGGAGTACATCGATGGACAAACAACCGCGAGTGAATTAGTCGCTAGGACTCGCGCTCGTTACGGCCTTGATGATGTTGAATGCTGACCCATCGTTTAAAGGCGATAATTTGGCATTTTATGAAGTGAATACGTTTCGCGGGCTATAGGATTATTGTTTCCGCTTGTACTTGGCTGCCCCCAGTGCTGCGCCATAGATAGGTGCAACTATGAGTAACAAAAGGGCATTTCCTCCGTGCCCAAAGGAAGTTGCAATCCCTGTGATGATAGCGGCGAAAGCGAAGTACGCTAAAGAGTAACGAATGGATGTGATCAACTTTCAGAACACCTTCTCAGTTTTTGAAAGTTTGAATAAGGGGAAGAACATACTGAGTTTATTTTACGCTTTATGTAGGGCGATGGGGGTAATCCAGAACAGAGTAGTAGCCATCAGTTTTCTGGGAGAGAATACGACTACGGTTATTTATCCGCAGGGTGAGTGTTTGTGAATGGTGATTGCCCAAGGCTTGCGTTAAGCAATGATAAAAGAGTTCTTAAGGGGAGAATGTGCAGCATTAGGCAATGTGCTGATAGATGAAAACGCCTACCATGTGGAGGGATTCCAGAGATTCTGCACTGCGTATCGACGTGCGAGTAATGAGGTGATCCCAAGTCCGCAGGTACTTGCTGCGATGATGAGGAAAGCGCCGAATACTAATCGTTGAGACCCTTCCTCGGGGGAAGAAATAGTTAAGGTTAACAAGTAGCCAATGAGAAGTCCGCACTGTTCCCCAACAGAAGAAAAGGATGTGACTCGTCCGAGAACTTGACGGTGGACGCCGTCGAGAACACTTGTTTCTCCGAAAAAGACTGCAAAATCCCATGCAATACCGGCAATGGCGGTGGACGCCATAAGGAGTAATCCGTGATGGCCGGATGCAATTAACAGAAGAAATGGCGTGAGGGGAATGAACCAGGCGAAGGACCAAAAAATGGAATTCGCTGTTTTTATACGAACGGTAATCAGACTGGCTAGCAGTGATCCTGCACTAAAAGTGCTTACTAAGAATCCCCATTGTGCTGTGCTGCCACCGTTATTGAGGAATATGTCAGGTGCTAGGTAACGAAAACCCGCAGTCCATGCGGATAACACAATAAGTGAAGCCCCTGTGAGTGCGACTAGCCAGGGATAGCCTAAAAATGCTTTAGCTCCCTCAACGAGTTCGTATAACCATTGTTGGCTGTAGTTGCCCAATCGTGATTTTGCACAAGGGGAGTGTTGCGAAGGTGTAAAGCCTAATGGTATCAACTCACGATTGATAAGCAGATTAGGTAATTGACGAATTGCTCCAAGTAATAGCAATGAACAGGCTGAAATTACGGCAAAAGGTAGCCACGAATTATGTAGTCCAACGATTGCTCCGGCTATTGCAGGGCCCAGCATTCTCATAATATTTTGTGTGGCACGAATAATTGGATAAGCCTGACTAAAGTGGACTTCTTGTTTACATGTTTGAATGACAATTCGTGAACTTGGGTCAGTTAATGACTGAATTAGTCCAATCCCTATCATGAGGAGCGGAATCAGTTTTGGTGTTCCGCTCCATTTCAAACTTAATGCAAGGCCGATGAGGGTGTAGACAATTATTGTTGTGACACATTTTAGTGTCATGAGATGGCGTGGCTCGTACCTATCGCAAAGAACACCACCAAACGGTGTACTTATGATGAGAGCAATTGATAACGCTACGCCATTGAGCACTGCCGTTTTTAGGCCGAATGCAAGAAGCATTGACAGGGTAAGCACTGTATTGGCGAATGAGAGAATGAAACTGTTTCCAGCCGTCACTAGCAGTGTGGTAACAAAGAAATGCTTGTTAGTCATTCAGAAGGCCGATCGATGAGAATGATGGCAAAAGTGGTGCTTAGTTAAACTTCCATGCTGTACATAATTTACAAGTTTTTAGAGTCTCCTATATGAGAAACTAGTGTGAGATGTGTCGAATGTTATGTTTTTTGGTGAGTATCTCGCTGATTTTTAATTATTCTATTAGTTAATTAATTTTTAGAATTTCTTGATGTTTTATTAAAATATGGGTAGGTGTATTTAAGGTTGGGGATGCTATGTATCACTAATTCTTCTCATGGTTTGTGAATGTGTAAGACTGAGTGTTATTCATGCTGCTTTGTAGTATTAAATTGGCGCTTTATTATTGTGTCTTGATTATTAAGTGGAACCGTCCATAGATGTCCTGGGTGGAGGGATACAATGTAGTAGTTCCTAATGTGAATGTATTTGATACGTTTCTTCTATGAAGGGCTTGGGGTATGGGTGATCAATCTGAAGAGAAGCGTGAAATCCAGGTATTTGAAGATGCGCGGGGTATTGCGCTCATTGGGGATTCCGGATTTCTTGATGCTTGGCTTGGTGAAGAAGGAATCGAATCCTCAACGTTTTCTATAGACTTTGCTGAGATCACTGGATCACTTGGGGCAGGTGCTCAAGGTGCTGCTGGCGTGATGGAGGCGTCGGGTCGATGGGTTAAATTGACTGAAGAATCCCGACAAATGGTTGAAAAATACGGTAACGCGCGTCAGATGGGTGTTCTCTACGATGAGAACAATAAGTTCGTGCATCAGTTGAGATTTGTTTCTCATGCGACTAACCCGGCCATGATGGCCAGTGTGGGCTCTGCTATGACGCAAATGTCCATCATGCATGAACTTGAGCAGATGAAAGAGTGTCTTGCGAGTATCGATCAGAAACTTGATGACGTTATTCAAGATCAAAAAGATACGTCATTTTCTGAAGTTTATGGGGCCCAAGTCCTTATCGAAGAGGCTGAATTCGTTAAGCGTTCAGTGGGAACGGTTAATGGTGTTTCATGGTCAAAAATTGCCAATGTTAGCCACACATTGAGCACTCAGCGTGCCTACGCATTAAAGAAGATTGACAATATCATCACGAGACTTCAAAAGTCCGATTCCACGAAAAAGATGATTGACGATAATCCTGAACTTCATCGAGAAATAGGAACCTGGTTATCGCTCATCGGGCATTGTCTGGAACTTGAATATCGACTCGCTAACCTGGAACTTGCTCGCGTACTTGAGGATGATTCTGAACATTTCGAGTCCTACAAACGCGGACTGTACTCAACGTGGGATCAACGTATTCAATCAATTTCTGAACGTTTGTCAGTTTTGGGTAGTCGATTGGTGGAACTGTCAACGATTGCCGGAGCGCCGAAGCAAAAACTCAGGCACCCGCTTGCAGTTAACGCCATGATTCGTAGTTTGGAGCAGGCTCAAGAACTTATCGCCACTTTCGCAGAACGCGCAGGATGTGATGATGCCATTGGGGAGATCTCTCAACCACTGGGATGGATTCAAGCTGCTGGTGAAGTCGCCACGTCAACCAGAACAAAAATCGTCGATTCTGGAAAAACGGTAGCCACACAGACAGGCGCTGTAACGCAACAAGCGCTAACGCATGCTGGTCATGCCCGGGAGACTGCTCTGCGTAAGGGGAATGAATCGATTCGGAAGTTCACCCACACTATTGAGGATAAGCGCAGTTCTATTCCTCTTATCGCAGGTAAATCTTCTGACAGCGCTAAAAGCGCAAACGAAGAAAACCTGGAACTCCAAGACATGGACAACTCTTTAGACACTTCTCCATTCAGCGAGCCAACGGCAGAATCAGGAGAGTAACCGGTTATTACTGGCGGCATTTTGATGGAGAGCAGCCTGTTTGCTTTTCTGGAATGCAACGACGGACGTGGTGATCCTGGCAGACGATGCTTGCGGCAATGTTTGCCAGGGCCACTACATTTTCTATCGTCTGCCTACGCTCAACACTCAGGCTTCCCCTTCCTGACAATCCGGAAGGAACTGATGATACGCACCTGCCATATGAATAGTCATCGCCAAGATCGCTCCAAGAAGAGCGAGAACCATGACCAGGGCAAGGAAGGAGAAATCATGAGTCACGATCATCGCGACCACGGCAGCAACAGCGGCCGCCACAGCAATCGTCCCAATCACTACTGCGCGAATCGTGCGCATGCGAATTGCCTGACGCAATAACACGGGATTCATCACCACAACCTGCTTGGTAAATACGTCGGGAATACCCAACTCCGTAGACGGCTTATCCATCTCCAGACTTTCCAATTCGGCTTCTCGGAGAACCTGCTTCAAAGAATCTCCACGTAATCCAAAACGCCAGAACGTCACTCCGCCTACACGTGCCAACCACCCATCACGCTTCAACTCCATAAGCCGGGGCAGGAGGGGATTCTTATCGAAACGCTTGGCCCGAAGTTGCCCAAAGGCAGCGACGAAAGCAAGGAACACCAAGATGACTGCCCAACTTGGCAACGACACATTCCAGGTAGGCTCTGCCGCCCACACATCATGGACTCGCGCTAAGGCGAACATGCTGAGTCCAAGCAGTGCTGAGCCTCCTGCCCAACACAACGTCAGCGGCAGCCTGCCCCAAGTAAAACTCTGAAAAAACTGCATCAGGCAAGCGAACAACACGATTCCCACGCCGAATGCGAGCAGGCCAGTAAGTGACACCGTGCCATGGGTACGCAGGTAATTCATGGCCACACCACTGTTCGCAATGACCGCAAAAAGAAAAATGCTCGGCGTATCCAGATTGCTCAACGTTTGAGCTTCAGCCCGATCCGCTCCGTAAATCTCCGCACAGTCTTTGCTTGCAGTGCGCGCGGCGTTACCGAAGAGTTCAACGGCAGGCGAACACTCGGCGTCGTGACGGGCAGCGATGAGTGCCTTGGCACGATAATTAACGAGTTTTCCATGCCCGTCAGAATCGGTAGGGATGAGCTGACTCACCTCTGCCCAGTAGTGAGCAATCCACTCCTTATCCGCCGCACTCAGCGACTCGAAGCCGTCAGGTGTGGCGGTCATGGGGAGTAACGGCTTACGCATCGCGTCCTCCTTCGACGATTAGGGCGTTCAGAGATGCGGAAAAAGATGTCCACTGCGTTGATAGTGAGTTAAGTTCATCAAGGCCATGGTCGGTGAGATGGAAAAACTTGCGTCCTGGCTCAAAAGGGGCCTCGTTCCCACGAGGAACGAGCAATCCAGAGGATTCCCACCGAGTCAGAATCCGGGAGAGAGTCCCGCTCTTCACGCGCCATAAACCACAACGCGATCAGCGAAAAACTCAGCCCTTGAACGCGTCCTTCAACTTCACGCGACCACCGGTACGCAAAATCGCGCCACGGTAAATACGCCCACACACCCACACCAGGAGGGGGATGGTGGCCACGGCAATCACCAGCGACAACACCACCATCGGCAGGGTGGTGACATCCAAGGCATAACGTACCGGCATCGCTAAAGGAGCGGTGAGCGGGAAGTAACTGAGCACCGTCAAAATCACCGACTCAGGGTTACTCGCCATCAAGGAGAAAGCCACGATGTAGGGTGCGAACAGCAACGCCATCAGCGGCATGATCGCCGAGCCCAAATCCTCCTGACGCTCCACCAATGAACCTGCAGCCGCATACAACAGCGAGTACATGGCCACGCCCACCAGCAACCACGCAAAAGCGATGATCAAGGTGGAACCCAGAGGGAACGGTAGGTCCCTCCCCAGGCCAATGACTTTCGCCGTCACCAGCGGTGGAATCGCGATGAGGACATAGGTCAGAAGAACTGACCCCACAGCGCCAACTGTCTTACCCACAATCATGGTGGACGGCTTCACTGTAGCCAGGAGAATCTCAATGATGCGCGAGGACTTCTCTTCCATCACACCCATCGCAATCATGTTGCCGCCAGTCATAATGATGACAAACAAGGCGATGAGGACCAGCATCGCTGCAAACATCCGCTCCCCACGGCCCTCATGAACGTCAGGCTGAGCAGAAATAATCTCCGGCTGAGCATTACTCACTGCCTGCTGGTAGGCATTGAGATCCACACCTTCAGCGGTCAGTTCCTGGGCGAGGATCTGCTGAGAGGCCACGTTGGACAATACAGCGGATAATTGGGTAGGCAGGTTCTTGCCGTAATACATCTGGACTGGCTCAGCCTCAGTATCCACGAACATCGTCAGCTCAGGGTCATCATCCTTATTGTCACCGGAGAGGATACGCAAAGCCTCATTCTTGGTGATCGTGACCGGCTCAATCTCCATGCCCTGAGTCTCGGCAACCTGGACGTAGACACTCGCGGCCTCATCAGAGGGGAAACCAACCTTATCCGGTTCGTCATCACCAAGGAAGAAATGGAAACCCAGAATGCCGACCACAGCCAGTACAGCCATCACCACCATGGAGATGAGGTTGGCTTTCTTCAAAAACTGAGTACGGAACTCACGGCGGGTCACAATCCATACGTCATTCTGAACGCTCATGATTCGTTCCCTCCTTCATGCTCAGTCACACTCTCAACAGAATCTTGGGCATGAACCACTTCGCGGTACATCTCCACCAGGTTCGGCCGGCGCCGAGCAAAATCAAGGACCGGCCCAATCGCCTGCGCTGAGGCGAGCAAGTCCGGAATGTTCATTCCCTCGGGGAGGGGATAGGTGAACACAGAACCGTTATCCGTTTCCGTTACCTTGATATCAGCGGTTGAAAATGCGCTGCTATCAGTCGATTCAGCACCCTGCGTACCGTGATGATCCTGTGGCCAGGAGGTAATCACCGCTTCCACCACGTGGCGTGGAGCGGCCACCTCAATGCGGTACTCCACCTGGGCATTGCTCTGCAGGCCAGACACGGTTCCGTTGGCAACAATCTCACCGGACTGGATGATGACCACACGGTCACAAATACGCTCCAGCAGGTCCAACTGGTGGGATGAGAACAAGACAGACACGCCCTCACGGGAGCGTTCATGGAGCACCGAACTCATCACGTCCACAGCCAGAGGATCAAGCCCTGAGAATGGCTCATCAAGAATGAGAATATCCGGATTATGGACCAGGGAGGCGGCTAACTGCACACGCTGCTGATTGCCGAGGGAAAGTTTTTGGACTTCATCATTTTGACGGGCATCCACTCCCAGGCGCTTGGTCCACGTCTCCATAGCTGCCTGCGCGTCCGGCGTGCTCATGCCGTGCAGTCGCGCCAGGTAAACAAGTTGGTCGGCCACCTTCATTTTCGGGTACAGCCCGCGCTCTTCAGGCATGTATCCCACCCGACGCCGAATGGCTAAGTTCATCGGTTCATCTCGCCAGGTCACTTGCCCAGCATCGGCGACCACAGTTCCCATAGCAATACGCATCGAGGTGCTTTTGCCTGCGCCGTTAGCTCCTACGAAGCCAACGATTTCACCCTCCGGCACGTCAAAACTCACGTCATTGAGGGCTTTGAGGGACCCGAAAGATTTCTCTAAATGGCTGAACTTCAGCATAGGCACGTCCCTTCATGTCAAGTGTGACCAACTATACAAGGAGTGGCTGAATAGGAAAAGAGTCCTAGGGAGGAAAGAGGATGTACTCGGTAAAAATCAAGATTCCTTGAGTCAAAGTCTGTACCGTAGTGTACCGAGGCAGACGAGCAAAGATGCTTGAACATCGCAGAATGACGGCCCAAGCGCATTGGAGCGCCAGGCTCAAGAACTGGAGGAACAATCGTGAGCGTCAAACAGGTTATTGTGGCTGGAGAAGCCGTGGTGGACATCGTCCATGCAGCCGATGGCTCAGTGAACTCCCACCCAGGGGGAAGCCCCGCCAACGTTGCTGTGGGATTGTCGCGAAGCGCCATTGACACCACCCTCCTGTGCTGCCTTGCTGATGATAACAACGGTGACATCCTGCGTAACCACCTCAACTCCGCAGGAGTCAACCTGCATGAGGTTGCTGTTCCCACAACCTCCACCGCAAAAGCGTTCCTTGATGACAAGGGAGCAGCCACCTACGAGTTCGACATTGTCTGGGAAATCGGAGACTTCACCCTGGACAATGTCAGTCTCTTCCACACCGGATCTTTGGCCACAGTCATCCAGCCTGGCAACGATCAACTCCTAACTGCACTCGAAGCGAAAAGCCCAGACACTCTCATCACCCTTGATCCGAACGTGCGCCCCAACCTGGGATACACCAAGGAATACGTGCGTACCTCCATAGACAAGTTCTACGATCATGCCCACATGGTCAAAATGAGCGATGAAGACCTTGCCTGGCTTTACCCAGGCGCTACAGAAGACAAGGTTGCCCAGCGCCTGTTTGACCACGGCGTAAACCTTTTCGTTATCACCAAGGGTGGGGAGGGGTGCTCGATGTTCACCCGTGAGTGGTCCACACAGTTCGCCGCGATGCCGGCTGAAGTTGTGGACACTATTGGTGCAGGCGACTCCTTCATGTCAGGGTTCCTCTCAGCCATCGTGCACAGTGGTGGAGAGGACCTGGTCAAGAGTGGTGACCTGGCTCAGGATGTGTGTGAAGGATGGGCCGTCACTGCCCTGAAGAGCGCCGCCTACACCGTGGGACAGGCGGGGGCCCAGCCGCCCACACGCGAGTACCTAGGAATCTAACGTTCACGCCTGTGGGGCCGATCTCTGGAGAACAGATCGGCCCCACAGGCATGTATCGCGGCGCTGGAACTAGAGAGTGTGCGCCAGGTGACGGTGCGACGTCGTCCACTCGCGGATGGACGAACCAACTAGCCGCAGCCAACGCGGCCCGTCCCGTGAGGACGAATGCCGCCGACCTCCCCATGAGTACAAATGTCACTCAACATCTCTCGTAGGGCAGGCGACCTTACTTATTCGCTGGCCAGTGCCTCCGTAGGCGGAACCTTGGAAGCCTTGCGGCCAGGAACCAAGGAAGCTACCACCGCAGCAACAGTGCTCACCACAACCACGGCGCCCACAATGCCCCACGGAATCTCAATGATTACCGCACTGGTATCCAAGGGCAGGGCATAGGTGCCTACAATCCCGTAGAACACCCCCGCGCCAATACCAATGAGCAAACCGCTGGTATTGATGAGCAGAGCCTCAATAAGAAGCGTGCGCTGCATCTGCTTACGAGTCAGACCAAGAGCACGCAGCAGCCCGTTCTCATGAACACGCTCCAAAACGGACAAGGAAAGCGTGTTGGTTAGGCCCACCAAGGCCACCACCACAGACACACCCACAAGCCCCGCCAACACAAGGAAGATCTGGTTAATCATGCCCGTGTAAAGCTCACGCTCCTGCGCCGATCCACTGACAGTCGCGTTGGGAAGAACCTGCTGAATCTCCATGCTGGCACGGTCTACACGAGTATCAGGTGCCAACTTCACCAGCGCCTGATCCAGTGCAATATCAGGGTCAAGTACCTTGGCATCCTCAGTTGTCATGAGAATGACCGTGGTATCCAGACGCGGGTACGTGACGGTCTTGAAATCACCGCACTCGTGATTCTCCACGCAAATAGTCACGGTGTGAGCGGACTTTAAGGTCAAAGGAACAACCACCACGCCCGCAGACGGGGCGGGCACCTCAGAGTGAGTGACATGGTTGATGTCATCAACCGCGTTAATGGCCATGTCAGAGTATTCACTGCCATCAGCAGGGTCCGTGACAGTGATGGGGGCACGGTAGAGCGGCTCAATCGCCGCAATGGACTCCAGACCCGCAACTTCATCAATCTGCGCCATAGTCATCGGCTCACCAGAGTTATCCAGCATCAAATCAAAAGGACGCCGCGAATCAATCTCCGTCAACAAGGTCGCCTTGGTAGAGGCTGCGCCCACCGCCAGCATGACAATCAAAGCGATACCAATAATGCTGGCCGTTCCTGTGGCAGCAGTGCGACCAGGGTTACGCCGCGTATTGGCGCGAGCAAGTTGCGCCACCACGCCCTTGAGCGGCTTACCCAGCGCAGAGGTCAGGCGCCACAGGTGCGCACTGGTCACCATGAGCAGGCCCGTCAGGGAGGCGAGGCTCCCCAAAACAGCCAGACCAAAACCGCTCAACTTTTGAGAGAACACCATCAGGCCCACATCAATGAGCGCCAAGCCAACAACGAGCAGCAGCACGCCCACCACCGTGGACTTCATATGGCCAGACTCCACCTCATCGTGCATCCCCGCCTGAGACAAAGCCTTCATCGGGGAGGTGCGAGACGAACCCGCAATCGGGCGCAGCCCAATCAGGACAGTAATAAGGACGGCAGCAACCCACACGATGATCACGTGAGCAGGAGAGACAGCCTCAAACGCTTCACCCATGCTGGCCGCATAGCCGCCAGCCACCTGCCCCCATGCGCCAAGCACGCTAGCCACGCCCACACCAATGCCCCCAGCAACTACGCCCAGCAGCACGGTTTCAGCCATAAGCAGGCGACGTAACTGTGGCCGAGTGGTACCGATGGCACGCAGGAGGGCCAGTTCGCGGCGTCGTTGCTGAAGAAGAACACGGAAACTTGAGGCAATGACGATGATGGCCACAAATACCGTAATAATCGGGAAAATCAGCAGAGTAATCATCGCAGAAGTACTCTGATTGTCGGCGGTATCGAGTTCCTCCTGCATCACTGCGTGACCAGAGGAAAACTCCATCGAGCGTCCTACCAGTTGAGCAACAGGATCGGCTGAGCGCTCCAAAGAGGATTTCAGTCTCTCCGCCGCAGCAACCTGGGCTTCCTCCGAATCACCCACGCCATCCATCGCAATGAAATAGCCGCTCGTATTCGAGGCAGGGAAAGCCTTCGCATAGAATGTCTCGCTCACATAGGGCCCGTGTATCTGGACCTTCGGGGCCTGGTAAATACCCGAAATCGTCAATGTGCTAGCAGCGTCGCGATCATCGAAGGCGTCGACACGGAAAACAGTCTGCTCGCCCACGTGGAGGTTCCACTCCTTGGCGTAATCGTCAGGAAGAACTACCTCATTGTTTGCTGTGGGCCAGTGCCCCTCAAGAAGAGACGGAGCATGGAAAGGCTCCACCGGGGCAGGAGCCACGAACACCGGCGAATTACCGGAGGGCTGGAGCGTGCCCATGGAGAAAGTCTTGCGCGCCACCGCCCTCACGCCGGGCTGAGACTGCAACACATGCAGAGCATCTGTTGCATTGAGTGCCGACGTCGCAACCTCACCACTCCCATCAGTGTTCTGTTGGTTATTGGTGGTTTGCGTATCGCTAGTCGTTTCTGAGGCGGCAGTGTTTTCGGTGGCGTTGGCACTTCCGGTGTTCTCAGTGTTGTCTGTGCTCTCAGCATTCTTTGTGGTTTCGACGCTGTTTGCGCTGTCAGATGCGTTATCGGTCCGGTATGCATCGTTAGTGAACGTAGCGACCACTGAGACATTTTCATAGGTGGACGTGATACCACTGGTGATGGAATGAGTAATCGTCTGGAAGAAAATCAAGGCAAGCAGAACGAACATCGCTGCAATGCCCACAGCGGTGCCCGTAGCCGCATAACGCCGGCCATGACTACGAAGATTGCCTAGCAGAAGGCTTTTCATGACAGGGCACCCACCTTCTCATCGCGAGCAATCTGGCCGTCTTTAACCACAAGGATGCGATCAGCCTGTGAAGCCAAATGCTCATCGTGAGTCACCATGACTACTGTCTGGCCCAATGTATCTACGGCCTGACGCAGCAGTCCCATCACCTCAGCGGTGGATTCAGAATCTAAGTTACCGGTGGGCTCATCGGCCACAATCATCGCAGGGCGAGCAACCAGCGCGCGAGCAACAGCCACGCGCTGTACTTGGCCACCAGAAAGTTGACCAGGACGATGAGACAGGCGCTCTTTGAGCCCAAGCATTGTTATCACTTGGTTCATGAATGCTTTGTCATCAGCATTCATCGTGTAGCCCTTGAGTTTGAGGGGCAACAGGATATTGTCCATAGCGCTCAAGGTGGGCACGAGATTAAAACTCTGGAAGATGAAGCCAATGCGTTCACGGCGGAAACGTGTTAACGCATCATCATTCATTGAGGTGATGACTTGGTGATCGACTGTGATGCTTCCTGAGGTGGGAGTGTCCAAACCGGCTAATACGTGCAGCATCGTGGACTTACCCGAACCTGATGGGCCCATGATTGAGGTGAACTCGTGGCGGTTAATTGTCACATTCACTTCACGAAGAGCATGAACCTGAGTTTCACCCCGACCATAAATCTTGGACACCTGCTCCATGAGCACGATAGGGGACTGTTGGCTGTTCATGGCTCTCCTTGAAAAGGACGTTCTGACCCGTAATGACGCGGTTCAGGTATCGGTATGGATACCACTTAATTCTTCTGTGACCATGCATATGTCCGCTATGAGGTGACCCCCTGAAAGGCCCCTGATTTATACCCTGAATTAGGTAATCGCAGAAGGGGAAGGTACTCACGAAAGAGAGTGGAGTGAAAAGCGAATACAGGAAGGAACGAATGGGGGGGGGATCGAAGAAAAATAGGGAGAAAATGAGCAAAGAGTGAGAGAAAATAGGGTGAGGGGTCATCATTAAGGAGGAGGGAGAGTCAGGCTCCAGAACGATGTGTTGACCAGGGTGAAGAAGGAAGAATCAGGGGTAAATCAGGGCAATACCCAATGGTGGGTTACATGCCTGACATCGCAGACTTGATACGTAGCCACCGCACAGACGAAAGGAGCAGGCGATGAAGCGTCGAATCATGACAGTCGGAATTGTCCTTGCTGCGATCGTTGCTGTGGCGGTGGCATTGATCTGGCACAACATTTGGCTTTACGTGCCATCCGTACTTGTTCTGACATTTTTTGTATTGCGGCTAATTTTCTGCCGTTCAATCACTACCCCGTCCGTATCGGACCGCTGATTAATCTATTCTCCTGATTCCATGGAAAAGAGGTCATGACCATGAAAAAGCACGTCGAAACCTCAGGAACCTGGCTTTTGCTTGCCGCTGTGTTTGTCTTGAGTTATGTGGCCAGTCTCTTCTATATGGATTGGCGTTTCGGTGACGCCGTATGGACTGCTTCTGATAACTCTGCCTACATTTTCTCCATGTGCTCCATCGTCGGAGCGCTGGCTATCACCACAGTGGTTGGCTGGTCCATGGGCGTGACTCGCACTAATTCACATGATCTTCCCTGAACTGTGATGCGATGTGTGCCCCACCAGTGCATTTTTCGGGTGGAAACAATAGTTCGCATTCTTGTCTTTTGCGCTTGTCTTTCCGCTGCTACTGACACATCGACTTATCATTGATAAGTCAATCCACAATGTGGGAGGTACGAGCGGAAATGGGCGATGATGGGTAAGAAGCAGTCCAGCAAATCATCTTGTCTGGGGTCAGGATGTTTAGGGTGTGGTGGACGGGTATTCCTGCTGATTCTTTTTCTTGCCATCGTAGGTAGTTGTATTCCTGATGATCACAAAGCATCCCATGATGAGGCGACCGCTCAGTCCTCATCAGTAAGTACGAGCACGGCCCTGCCTTCCCCAACCGGCACACCCACTATTGATCCTCACTCTGCTTTGGCGCATCTGATGTTACTGACGGTGGCAGAAAACGGTGATGACCAAGGATATGACCGGGGACTATTTGGCTGGAAAAACGATGTGGATCGTAATGGGTGCGATACTCGAAACGATATTCTTCGTCGAGATTTAACAAATATCGTTCTGGGTGCTGATACGAATGGTTGCGTGGTTGTTGCTGGGACTCTTGTGTCGCCATACACCAATGACACGATTGACATGGACCGTGAGAACAAAAATATCGATATCGATCATGTTGTGCCATTAGCAGCAGCTTGGCGTTCAGGGGCAAATAAGTTTTCGGAAGAACAACGCGTCCAATTCGCGAATGATCCGTTGAACCTACTTGCCGTGGAATCGAGCGTCAATAAACAGAAAAAAGATCAGGATGCTTCATCCTGGCTTCCGATACGCGAAGACGTTCGCTGTGCCTATGTAGCTCGACAAATTGCAGTGAAAGAAAAGTATCAACTCACTGTCACTCCACAAGAAAAAAGCGTATTTGTTCGTGTCCTCTCAACCTGTCAGGGGTATCAAGCATTCACAGCGGATACTTCTGTGCCTGCGCCAGGGCAAGGGGACCACGTAACTGTTGAAACTCCTGAACCTCAAGTGCAAGAACCGATTGCTGATACTGGTACAGAATCTGGTGGCAGTGGATCTGACGCTGGAAACTGGTCTTCTGATGATGCTGGATCGGCCGCATACGTTCCTGACAATCAACCCGTAGCTCCGGCTGTCCCCGCTGAACCTGCACCCGCAGATGACAGCGGCTCGGCCTACTACAAAAACTGTGCCGCGGCGCGAGCAGCTGGTGCTGCCCCGATCCACCGAGGAGAACCAGGCTATCGTTCAGAACTCGATCGTGACGGTGACGGGATTGCGTGTGAATCTAAACGTTAGGAGATCAGGCGACAGGGCAATATAAGTCACCAGACATCACTACATGTTTAAAGAAATCTCAGGTTGCTTTTCAAGAATGCTTTGCGTGTAGGTGATGCCTACTGTGGTCGTGGTGCCATCAGACGTGCCCTGACCATTGAGCTCCAAACGAGTAATCACATCGTTTTCATCAACCCACACCGTGGCGATGGCGGGAACCTCCTCATCACTTTGAGGCATGCCATCAATCTCCGTCAGGTTCACCTCATACTTGCGCTGATCGCCATCCACGCCAAGGAACGTAATCGAGGTGGCCTTCCGCAGCCCCTCGGAACCCACAGCAGAACTGGGAGTATCAGAGTCCTCATCGGCACTCCAGGAATTGTCCTCACCGTTGCGTTTGTAACGCTGGCCGTCAATGGTGACGTACTCACCCTCTTCATTCTGGGTGATGCCAATGACCGTCACTTCCAAGGTGTAGGTGTAGTGCGAATCCAAGGAGGCAATGTTGCGCTCACCCTGGGCAATCATGTGTGCTTGAAGAACCGTGTTACCACCCTGTTCACCGGCAATGCTCTGATCCATGGTGAGGGAGCGGTAGGGGAACTTCTTGTCTGCCTCATCCAAGGCCTTGCTAAATACCTCAGGATCCACGGTTTCACTCACGGCAACCTCAGGGATGAGGGAGATAGGTTTCGTGGGCTCGGGGCTTGCAGACTGGCTGGCCTCAGCCGAAGCAGCGGGGGAGGAGGAATTTGACGAGGAACTGCATGCGGTGAGACCGCCACAAGCCAAAGCAGAAATTAGTACCAGGGAGGCAATCTTCTTCATGACGGTCTTTCATTGAGGAAAGTTGAGGAAAGTTGAGGAAAGCGGAATATCGTGTGCCCTAGGTTACCGGCGTTGCCTGAGAAAACCGTGGTTTTTTGGTGCTGACTGGCATGTGTGTGCGAGTGTGAACGTGGTGAGTGATTGGGAGTTGAACGTTGATTTGTTCGCGGTGCTTTGAAGCGAGAAGGCATGGATGCTCGCGCGAGGGGCTGGTAGGTAAAGGTGAGGCCGGTAGAGGACACTGGTATTGGCGATCAACGTTAGAGTTGGCGTATCTGTTAACAGTTCCGACATCGCATTAGTGCCGTGAGCGCATCGGTTAGGTCCATCAGGAGGTCACCATGAGGATTCTGTTCACCGGATTTGAGCCCTTCGGCGAGCATGACGTGAATCCCTCATGGCAAGCCGTGAGCGCACTGCCCTCGCAGATTGAGACCCCGACTGGTGCGGTAGCTATCGACACTCAGCAACTTCCTGTCACCTATGCCGATGCGATGGCACAGGTTCGTCAGTTTGTCTCCAGCGGCACGTATCAGGCGATCGTTCTGTGCGGCGTTAACGGGCGTGGCACTGCTATTGATATCGAAAGCCAGGCCGTTAATGAGGCGTCTTCATCGATTCCGGACAATTCCGGCTACCACCCTCACGGTGAACCATTAGTCCAGGGCGGCGATGACGTGCTTATGGCACCATGGCCAGCAGAGTACCTCGTTGCCACTTTACGCAGTCAGGGTTTCCCCGTGGCCCAGTCACATGACGCGGGTAAGTACGTCTGTAACTCCTCCCTCTACGCATTGGCCGATTCTGTACGAAACCAGTCACGCGGCGTTGACGGGGACACGACGCCCATCCGAGGCGGATTCGTTCACGTCCCACCCACCAGCGTGGTCTCTATCGAGACTGTCACAGCAGCCCTCCAAGCCCTCGCCACCGTACTGGCAGGTTTCTCACAGGCGCTGAGTAACTCTCGAAAACTACCCGATTAGTCCTGAGCCGGATGCGGGCGGCGGGCTGCGAGTGTGGGGTGGAGCCATGCTACGAGCGTCGAAGCAGTCAGGCTGATCCCGGCCACAATAAACGGTGCATGATGGTGCCAAGCATAAAGGCTAGTTGCGCTGACTGGCCCCACAATCCATGTCACAGCACCAGCAGCGTTAAGCACACCGGCCGCGCCACCAAGCTCAAACTTTTCAACTGCCAACGTTCCACCAGCGTTATAACCGGGCATCACCATACCCAGTGATGAACCGATCAAGAATGAGCACAGAGCCAACAACCAGAGCGTACTGGCTAGAGCAAAACCCACTAAGCCCAACAGAGCAAGAGACAGGCCGATACGTAATAAACGGCGAGGTGGCCAGGCCAAACGTGGCACAATCGCCATCTGCATGAGCATGGCGCCGGTTGCGCCAGCAAGTAGGAGCATACCCGTGGCAGGCATGGCTTGATGCGGATCAAGATTGAGTCGATCCTGAGCAACGAAACCGGTTGTAATCTGCACAACCCCATTGGTGAAAAACATTCCAAGAGCCGCAAGAATCCAGGGCAAAATGCGTTTATCGTGCCATGAGACTTTCGCAGGAGTCTTTTTATCCGGTGGTGGGGGAGTGACCGGTACGAAGAAGAAACACACGAGCAGCGCCATCAAAATGAGCACGCCCGTGGCATGCACCGGCCCATAAATATTCCATGTCCCCAGAGCAGAAGAGGCTAGTGAGCCCACCATAATCGAGGCACTAATTGCTCCGGAGAACGCACTCATGCCTTTGACACGTGACTTCTCATCAGGGGTCAGTGAGGCAATCAATGCTTGACCTGTTGGTGGAATAGCAGACACGGCTGCACCGAAGAACGCACCACGAGCCAACACAATCGCTGTGGTGGCTACGCCGGAACTAATGAGTCCCGCTGCACGCAAAGCCACTGCACCAGAAAATAGGCCGGCAGCGACTAAAGCAAGGAATAACGCAATTAATAGGACGCGGCGTCGCCCCCAAATCATGGAACGTCGGCCCCAGAATTGAGACAGTGATGTGACAAACAAGGCGGCTAGAGATACCGCTAGGCCCACAGCCCACTCAGCCAGCGTCAGCGCGCGAGCAAGCGGCGCAATGGACACATTCAACATGTTTTGCGCGCTGTAGGTGAAAAATACAATCACCAGCAGAGCCCTCAATGTGGGGTTCGTTAGCAGCAGTGAACGCTCACGCGAAGGCAACTGCGATTGAGAAGATGACGGGCGGTGAGAGGACAATAGATCATCAGGCACAATGAACCATTATTCACGGTGAAGAGCAGTTTTCGCATCCAAGAACTCAACACCAACAATTAACGCCAGTACTAACGTAGCCACTGTGGCCCACAGAGGATCCAGATCCCACTGACCGCCACTAGCCAGCCAGCCCAGAGCGACTAACGCCCACGTCCACACTTGCACCACGGCCCACCGAGTAAGTACCCCACCCAATACGCTCCACTCCACAACAGCCTGCAGCCACTGCCTGCTGCCAAGAAGAGTGCCAAGGACAGAGAACAGTGCCCCACTGAAAGTAAGCAACAGAATGGAGACAACCATTGCTGTGCTCAGTCCCGATAAACCGTGACCAAAACTGGACCATCCAGCGGCAAGAAACAGTGCCAGACCAGCAATACCGGTCGTCACACAGGCCAGCCACGGGATGGCCGAAACGATGCCAACATGCAACCCCTCAACCTCTATGGCTCGAGGCTGACCACCGCGAATCCGCCCCTCATTCCACGGGGTAACTTTTACGCCTTCATCAGCCAAATTTTGCACACGTACATCATGATGGTGCGCCACCAACTGGGTGGCCGCCTCATCGCTGCGCTGAGAACACCAGACAGCAGAGGGGAATACATCCACTAATTCCACGTCATGACCCATACGACGCCACAGGCGAGCGGCATCAATCGGTACTGCATCGATGACTGGACTGATGATCGCTATGCTCGCATGATTCGGGATTAGCGGTAAGTGAGGATCCGGGGTAGGAATACGATCCAGCGGCGCAGTAATGATGTGGTGAGTTAAGCGATCTACATGGCGCCGCCCGGCGGCAGGGCGAACAATCACCGGTTTGTGCCCCAACACGCACAGACCTACGCGCGCCCCACGCCACAGAGCCTCACGTGCCATCGAAATCGCAGCTTGACGCGCAGCATCCAAGGAGCCTGACTCCAACACTTTGTCTGAGCGAGCCCACTGGGACGCATCGGAGCCCAAGTCATCGCGCGCGTCGAGCACAATGTAGAGCACATCTTCACCGGTGGCTTCACCACGATTGACGTACACCGTGCGCACGCCACTGCCATCTGTATGAGCAGCAGTGGCTTTCCACGCGATACGGCGCGAATCATCGCCCGGGCTCCATGGTGCAACGTCACGTGGATACCCAGTACGTCCCACGCGCCGGCTACTGACTGGGCCCGTCACGCCTACGGGATGGCCTGGGCGGCGGGCGGGAAGAATAATGACGGGCGGTGTGATGAGAAGACGATTTATCGGTAAGCGCCACGGCTGTGAACGCCACCAGCCTAAACCTGCCATGAGATCGGCGGTGAGTACCTGCCAGCGACCAGTACCGGGTACATCATCGTGGACAGTAAACGCGCGCTGGTCCTTAATTCTCAACAGATACAGGCGAGTAATACCCGACGCCGATCGGAGCCTGAGCCCCATGTCATGCCTTCCCGGCCATTGGACAGTCAGGTGCGCAGTGGCTCGGGCAGGAAAACCCTCGGGTGCCAAAGCGGTATCAACACGTAGTGTGTCCGTGGATACGTCTGGGGGAGTCAGGATGAGGTTTGCGGAAAAGAAGAAGCGCCAGCCAATTATCGGCAGACCAAGAGCAACAAATGCGGGGGAGCGGCTGGCCACACCGATCCCCATAAACCCGATGGCGGCCAGCCACCACACTAAAGTGGCAGGCCTGGGTCCCCACCTTAATGCGACGTGCGTAGTTGGAGTACTCATTAGTGACTACTGGCGAACAACACAGGGGGCAGGGGTACGGTTAAGCACATCACGCATGATTTCTTGAGTCTTCACGCCGTTAGCCCACGCGGAGGTGGACAGGGTCAGGCGATGAGCCAATGCGGGGATGGCGCACTGCGCTACATCGTCAGGAGTCACCACGCTCCGTCCATGCATGACTGCCCATGCACGAGCCAGAAGCACAAGGGACTGGGTGCCGCGGGGTGAGGCGCCAACGAGGACATCCTCGGCAGCGCGCGTGCCCTGAGCAATAGCAATGGCATAGTCCACTACAGACTGCTCCACACCAACCTGTTCTACACCAACCTGCATAGCGAGAAGCGTCTGGGCATCGATGACGGGGGAGAGATCAATGTCGGGGCGCTGGCGCGTGAGGCGTCGATTAATAATCGTGAACTCATCGGCATGGGTGGGTGTGCCCACGGCCAGGCGTACCATGAAACGGTCTAACTGTGCCTCAGGTAAGGGGAACGTGCCCTCAAACTCAACCGGGTTAGAGGTGGCAATCA
The DNA here is from genome assembly GCF_001687305.1 of Actinomyces vulturis. Classification (GTDB taxonomy): domain Bacteria; phylum Actinomycetota; class Actinomycetes; order Actinomycetales; family Actinomycetaceae; genus Actinomyces; species Actinomyces vulturis. The sequence continues at coordinate 21,532 of NZ_KV700385.1, read as the reverse complement.
TATGGAAGGGAGAGGGGAGTTTACGTGTGATGCCCTCCACACTGACCTGAGATTCGCTCATTGCTTCGAGTAGAGCGGCCTGTGTGCGTGGAGCGGCACGGTTAATCTCATCAGCCAGCAGTAGGCCCGTGAACACTGGGCCGGGGCGGAAGGTGAAAGCACCAGTGGTGGGATCCCACACGGACGAGCCTGTCACGTCGCTGGGTAGCAAGTCAGGGGTACATTGAAGGCGTGTGAACTCCAAGCCCAAGGTGGTGGCCAAACAGCGTGCAGCCATCGTCTTACCCAGGCCAGGTAAGTCTTCAAACAGCACATGGCCACCGGCAAGAATCGACGCCAACGCCATGGGCAGTGCCTCATCCATACCCACCACCACGGTGCGGCACTCATCAAGAATCGTGGTGGAGTAGTGGGCCACATCCTCCACGCTAAGGGGTACGGGGTGAGCCGGTGATTCTTGTGTCATGACTGCTTTCCTTGAGACGAAGCGGATAAGCGGTGAATATAGGCAATAATGTCTGAACTCTTTGAGGAACGGGGAGCATCGGGCAGATCCCGCAGCATGCGTGAGGTGACTTGCCCGTAGGAGTCGCGTTGAAGTTCCTGACTCACTACAGCGATAGTGCGCCGGCATGAACCGGCTGAGGGCTCATCGTCATCAGGCCACGTGGGTGGGGCAGTGGGGCGTAAAGCAATCCCCAATGCTGGCAGGGGCACGATGACAATCAATGCAGCGATAGTAAGCACGTCAAGGAGCGCCCAGCCCAGGGCAAGACCAGTGATTACCGTAGCCGCGGCCATCGCGACGGTGACGAGGAAAGCCGGGGTAGAAAACTTCAATGACGCCCCCTGCCTGCTGACTCAATGGTTTCCAAACATGCGTGGGCACGCTGAGCCATCTCAGTGGTAATCGTGGGGGCCTGCGGGGTAAAGCGCACCACGTGGTACATATCTGCCAATTCGTGAATTTCACCGGCAACTGACGGCAATGCTGTAGCCAGACGGCGCGCATACGCCCCGGTCAATTCGCATTCCTTTTTCTTCACTCCCTGATGTGCCCCAAAATCTTCGCAGGCCACCCAAGCGGCAGTCACCGTGTCAGAGGGAGGGCGAGCATCAATGTGCTCAGCCAATTCGCTCGCTCGTGACCACGAAGAACGCTCAAAACGTGCAGAGACAGGTTCAGATTGAGGACGTGCGGAGATGGAGGTTTTCTGTGAATGCCTGCGTGCGAGCAGGCTCGATAACCACGCCGGAAGGCGAAAAGAGAAGACTTGGTGAAGAACCACGAGTCCCACAATCACGACCGTCACAAACAAGACCATGAGAATAACCAAGACGATGAGATGGGCCGTTGTCGGCTCCTGAACTCTAGGCAGAACACTAGGAGTGGAAGCAGGCGTGGGTTTACCAAAATCCGGTGGAGCCGTAGGGATTGGTTGCTCGCCTACGGATGATGAGCCGAATGGGCGCGCAGTGACGTCAGCGAAACTCCCCAGCACCACAATGAAGCCAGCAACTGTGGTCAGTACTGCAGTCATCAGATGTGCACGCAGCGAAAATGCTGGCGGATTACCTGCGCTCGCGGGTAGTGAGAAGGAAAGCGACCGGGACTGGGCGGCGTCGCCCTCTTGTGAGGTCGATACCGTCTCGTTAGGGAAAACAGAGTGTTCTGTTACCTGCGGACCCACGTGGTGACTCTCCAGGCCGCATCCTTGCTCATGGGGCGCCAATGATCGTCACTTCGCTTGGGATCACGGTGCCATACCTCGGCGTCAATGAGGGGCGCGTAGGCCACATGATCCTCGGGGGATGCCTCACGGTGAGCCAACACATCGAGGTCAATAGTGGAGACCACGAGCTCATCAGCAACGTCCGCTTCGATCGCTTCGCGGTATACCGCAGCGCCGCCAGCAATCCACACATGATGGGCGGATGCGTGCGTTCCACAGTAATCGCGGGCAATGGTTAGTGCGTCATCGAGGGAGGTGGCGCGAACGGCACCTTCTTCAGGCCAGCCTTCATCGGGGCGGTCCTGCGCGACGGGGAGAGCCTCTCCCAATTTCGGGTGGGTCAATGATTCTTGCCGAGTCATTACGATGCATAAGCGACCGGAAAGAAAACCTGCCAACGATTCGAAGGTGGTCCGGCCCATAACCAGAGGGCATCCAATCGTTGAGGCCTTGAAATGCTTGAAATCATCAGGAACATGCCAGGCCATGTGATCGTTTACGCCCAACACTCCAGCCTCGTCTTGAGCCCAAATCATTCCTACCGGGACAGGAGATAGTGATCTCATGACGGCTCCTTTGCTGTGCAATAAACAACGATGATATGCCTTAAGGGCGATGAGTTAAACGGCGACGGGGGCCTTGATCGGTGGATGGGACTGGTAGCCATGAGAAGCATCAATATCATCCATCTGGTAGTCCAGAATGCTCTCCGCCTTTGTCAGTGACAAGGTGGGGAAGGGGTAAGCCTCGGACACGCGTGAAAGTTGCTCGCGGACTTGGTCTTGGTGATTGAGATAGATGTGGCAGTCCCCGCCAGTCCAAATGAGTTCGCCCGGCTTCAAACCTGCCTGCTGAGCCAGCATATGGGTTAGCAGTGCGTAGGAAGCAATGTTGAAAGGAACACCCAGGAACAAGTCAGCACTGCGCTGGTAGACCTGCAGGCTGAGTTTGCCATCAGCCACGTAACACTGGAAGAAGGCGTGGCAGGGAGCAAGAGCCATATTCGGCAACTCACTCACGTTCCAGGCAGATACCAGCATGCGGCGAGAATCTGGCTGTTCGCGCAGCATCGTCACCAGTTCAGTGATCTGGTCCAAGGCCTGGCCATCACGGGTTGGCCAACTACGCCACTGAGCGCCGTAGACAGGGCCGAGTTCGCCGTTTTCATCAGCCCACTCATCCCAAATAGTGATGCCGTGGTCCCTAAGCCACCCAATGTTGGTGTTGCCCTGTAAAAACCAAAGCAATTCGCCTTTCACGGACTTCATCGGGACGAACTTTGTGGTGATACGAGGGAAACCCTCAGACAAGTCGTAACGCAACTGGCGAGCAAACACACTGAGCGTTCCGGTGCCGGTACGGTCAGTCTTTTCTACGCCGTGCTGGAGGACTTCAGCGAGGAGGTTTTCGTAGGCCAGATTCAGGCCATCAGGGGCAACCAACCCTGCTTCATTAAGGAATGTCCACTGGGTCATTTAAGCACTACCTCAACGGTGTTTCGGGAAATGGGGCCAAGGGCGGCATGAGCACCCTCGACTACCTGGCGGGCCAATGCACGAGCACCGGTGAAGCCCACAGCGGCACCAATGCCGAAGGGAATGAGCCGGCCCATAGCCAAAATACCGATCTTAGAGCCGGCCTTACGACGGGCATGTTTAACGAGTTTACGGTTGACGGCCTTGACCGTGGAGTTTTTCATCGTGGGTAACGCCTGGGTTGCCCAGTATAGAGAGGACAAGCCTAATTGGCTTTGAATTGCTTCAGCGCCTTCTTCGCCAAGCAAGGAACTGAGAACTAAGGCACGCCGTTTGTCTTTGTTATCCACGGTGATGCCGTGGAGTTCAGCCATGGTCAGTACATACACGGTAGCCAAACCGATAAATGCAACGGACTCACCAATGGTCAGGGCAGTGGCTGTACCAGTACCGACAGCGGGGATCGCTGCAGAGGCCCCTACCGCTCCGCCAGACATGCCGGCGTCACGAATAAAAGTTTTGCTTGCAATCTCTACTAGTTCGTCGATTGAGGCATGGGGATTCTTGTCCTTGAGTTTTTTCACTCGTGAGGAAATGTAACCCGAGGGCAGAGTAAGTGCGCCGTCCAGAAGGTTTTCGAGAGTGGGGGCTTTTTTCTTCATGAACTCTTCCCTGTGTAATGAGCCGTTGCGCTGAGTCTATTGGACTGCTGGTCCCAAATGGAACATGATTTGAGCCTCTGCACGGGTTCATCGCGGTACAGTGGGTGCTTTTTTCTGAGCATTGGTGGAGAACAATCGTGAACTTGTCATCATTGAGAAATGGTCCTGATGGCAAGAAAAACTTCCTGATGACAAGAAGAACGGTGGGCGAAGAAGCGAAGACACGCAACTTCACCCACCGTGGTTGCTTCCATGAAGAGGCCAGAAATATGGCAACTCAGTGAAGCGGGAATGTCAGGTAAGAGAAATGAAGGATCAGGCGATCTCGGAAGCCTTGGGACCGGCGTCGTCCATCATTTTCATGACGTACTGGGCGCCATGAGACAGAGTGTGGCCAACAGTGCAGTGGCGATCTACGGCAGCCTGAGCGCGCTCGGTGAGTTTTTCGCGCTCTTCCTCGGTGAGGCTGGAGTAGTCAGCACACAGTTCCACGGTGAAAGAGTCGTAACGCTCTTCTTCATCGTTCTTCACTGTGGTGCAACCGACGATAGCGTCGAAGTCTTCTCCCAATGCCTTAGCCAGACGGTGATCGGCAGAAAGGGAGTGGCAAGTGGCCAGGGCCAACTTGAGCAACTCGCCGGGGCTGAACATGCCCGGACCGATGCCAATCTTGACCTCTGCGCCAGCTTCATTACGGCCAAGGTACTGGCGAGTTCCCAGGCGTTCAGCCCACACAGCAGGTGCGGGGTAAGGGACAGGTGCTGTGTTTGTTGTGTTTTCAGTCATGACGATGATGGTTCCATATCTGCCTATGCACGCTCATGTTTCAGTGCCCTGTCAAGCCCAAAGCGGACAGGGAATATAACCGGCGTCACATTATGGAGGATTTTGACTTTAAATACTGTGCGGCCAGACGTTCTTCGTAGGCGGTAACGGAATCGATTTTGGATAAGACAGCCTTCTCCACCGTTTTACCCACCAGTGGAAGGTTGACGGAAAAGTCCACATCAGCAACAGCTGTGGTCTGCTTACCTGCGGAGGTGAGGGTGGTTTGGGCGCTGCCTTTGACTGGTGCCCCCTTGACATCCACGGTGACGGTACCGTGAGCATGAGAATCATCAGTGACGTTCCACTGCTCGGTGATAGTCACGGTGACGATTCCTTTGATGAAACGAGCGGCCACGGCAGGCATAGATTCTTTGGGAGCATCAACAGTCAGTGTGCTCGTCCAACCGGCGGCAGTGCGTTCTACAGTGACATCAGCCTGATGATGAGCTTCAGCAGGTAAACGGGAGAGCAGATATGTCTTATCGCTCAGCATGTTCTGCACATCAGACAGGGAGGCAGGGTAGGTGACACTGAATTGAGTCTTCATAGGTGCGATCTTTTCACGAGAGGACGTAGGCTACAAGGGTGCCTACATTGATTCCTGACGACATGCGCGACGGAGTGGACCTTCAAGCCACTGATGCTGATTGGCTCCACCAATTAGTTGCTGATTGGCAGTTGGTGGCGGACTTGTCCGTGGCTGACCTGGTCCTATGGACCCGCACTCATTCTGGCCGATTCGTGGCGATCGATCAGTGCCGTCCCTCGACAGGTACCACCGTGCACCCTGACGATGTTCTCCGACGCCGTATGCCCGCCTCCCGCGAAGTCATCGCCTTGGAGACGCTTCAGACTTGCCAGATTCAGGTTAGCGACGAGCCTTACTGGACTGGTTCTACCGCAGTTCGCGAGGAATACATTCCTGTGGTGCGTGGCGGAAAAGCTGTGGCTGTGGTGACGCGTGAAAGTTCCGTTGGTGTGCTGCGCGGTGGCAGGCTCATTGATGAGTCTCAGGAACGTCTTGCGGATGTGCTGTGCACGATGATCGCCCAGGGGACGTTCCCTATTGCTGGTGCTCCTACGGGTGTTCGCCATGGTACGCCCCGTGTATCTGATGGTGTGCTCGCTTTGGATGCCGAAGGTGTCATTACTTATTCCAGCCCGAATGCCACCTCCTGTTTCCATCGTCTTGGTGTTGAAGGCGATTTGGAGGGTGTTCACCTGGCTGAGGCCGTTACCGATATCATCCCTGAGCGTACTGCGGTCGAAGAAACAATGGCCGTGGTTCTTATGGGCCGTCAGGCATGGATGACGGAGTTAGAGGTAGGCGGAGTATTCCTTGTGGTCCGCTCCGTTCCACTTAATGTGGATGGTCAGCGTTCAGGAGCACTGTTGCTGGTACGCGACGTAACCGAAATCCGACGCCGCGAACAAGTCCTCATGACCAAGGACGCCACCATTCGCGAAATCCATCACCGCGTGAAGAACAATTTGCAAACAGTGTCCGCCTTGCTGCGCATGCAGTCACGTCGTACTGATAATCCCGATGCAAAGAATGCACTATTAGAGGCTGAACGTCGTGTGGCTACTATCGCCACTGTCCATGAGGCACTTAGTCAAAATATCAACGAGCAAGTGAATTTTGATGAGGTGTTTGGCCAGGTGCTGCGTATGGCAGCTGTTGTGGCAACATCATCTAGTCATGTGACCACATGTATTGAGGGAAGTTTTGGCATGGTGGCGGCAGACGCTGCTCAGTCTCTGGCCACTGTGCTTGCTGAGTTGGTAACAAATGCGGTGGAACATGGTTTGGAAGGTGTGAATGGTTGCGTGACTGTCCGCGCTCACCGTGATGATGATCAGTTGGAAGTACACGTCATCGATAATGGTGTAGGGATGGATTTATCTCGTATTCGCACTGGTCTGGGTACGCAAATTATTGGAACGTTAGTACGTGGTGAACTGCGTGGAACTATCGATTGGCAACCCGGTCCACATGGTGTGGGGACGGACGTGGTCATTCACGCAAGGCTGTCGGAGCGACCAGCTCGATAAATAATGTCTTGGAAACGTCAGGGTGCCTCGAACCCAACGGTCCGAGGCACCCTGTTTACGTATCTTGACCCGGTGATCAGGAAGAACGGCGAGCGCGGGCTGCGCGACGTTTAAGGGAACGTCGCTCCTCTTCGCTCATTCCACCCCACACACCAGCATCCTGTCCGTTTTCAAGAGCCCACTTGAGGCAAACCTCTTGAACCTCACAGCGTGCACAAACTTCCTTTGCCTTAGCAATCTGAGCAATTGCAGGGCCGGTGTTGCCCACGGGGAAGAAGAGTTCTGGGTCCACGGTCAGGCAGGCTGCACGACTACGCCAATCCATGTGGCCTCCTTTCATGAATGCCTGGTAACGATGAATGGCCACGCAGGTGAACGCGGGGCGTTAGAAGCGTGACCAAGTCCTGTTACTAACCTTCACATGGCGACGGCAGTGGGGCAAGAGGTAACAGACGTGACGTGAGTCAGAATCGCGGTGGTTCTGATCACACGGTGTTATTCCGCCATTTTCTCTCGTAAGTTTTGGGACCTAAGGGCCTTTACCTACCTGAATTTCACATACTCGACCACGTTCTACCATCACCCCGCGTCCCGGGAGTGTAGCGAGTGCAGGATCGAAGAATCCTCGCATCTCACAACCAGCCACCATAGAAGCTTGTGGAAGGCTAGGAGACAGAATCACGATAAGCGCACGGTGACGCATGAGAGCGAGAGCCCCGCGGTTCATCATGGCAGCGGAGTGAATCGACATTGTCACGATCGCCCGTCCACCTTTGCGTACATGCCGCTCAAGTGACTGCTGAACCTCATGAGATTCTTGATCTATGTCATCAATGGCAAGAATGTCATCTTTCTGTGTGCTCATCGCAGAGGTGAAAGTAAGGAGAGCAGTGCTTTTCCCCGAGCACGGCGGTCCGGCGATGATGACGTGCCCATGGGAAGGGGCAGATAGTGGCTGATTACACGGTGCTTGAAGACCCCAATGCCCATCGGGAAGATGAGGCAGCATGACGGTATCAGGAAGAGGAAGAAAACGAAGTGGCTTGCGAGCAGGGGTGAAAAAGGATGGAGGGGGGAGAACGGGAAGGCAGACTTGGCATGCGATAGTCGCTGCGCCGATACGAAGAATGCCTCGTCCCGCCTTGCCATCACCTACGCACCAGCGCGGTAAGCCCGCTAAGGCACTATCACGAGGATCAGTGAGCCCGAGAATAATTCGCTGCGTGATGTTCTGAGTCCACCGCGCATTCATTGTTTGCAAGGTTCCTGTGAAGAGCAGGGAGATGTCTTTGCGATGCGCAGCAAGGAGAAGTTGTGTCATCAGTGAAATGCCTTCGCCAGGACCAAGGACACGATCTACCTGGCGAATCAGTTCGTCGCAACGATCCACAACCACAACGTCGTCACAAAGATCTCCAGAAAGAGCAGCACGCAAGAGGTGGATGCAGGTCATGGTCTCCTCTAGCGACGCTGTTGTTCCTACGCCAGGATGAGTAGCGAGGGCAGAAGAAACATCTTCCTCCAAGCCGATTGTGTGAATAACGCGTCCACTAGCAAGTGCACTGCCTGCTGCACTGAGCAATGCCGTAGTAACTCCGCTTCGAGGTGCGCCGAAAATTCCTAACTCGGAGTTGCTGTCCCAACTCCACGATGAGAGGCGCTGTTCATCAGGAAAATCTGTGAGAAGCAGTGGAAGTGAGCACTGGGCATTGTTCCTCTTCGATGTTCTTCGGCGAGTGAGATGTTCGTTGCCATTGTGATATGTGGTTGTACTGTGTGATGACTTGTGGGCAATACCTGGTGGATTGCCCCCAGGGAAATCGGTGCTCAGCGGTGACTTATCGGAAATTTGCGGTGGATTAGCCCAAGTAAGAAAGCACACCGCCTCTTGTTGTGTGATCGAATGAGGTAGAGGATCAGCCCACGGCTTCCATATCCGAGCTCTTGTGAAATCTCCGTTTTCTTCGCTCCGCAAAAGCACCTCGTCATGCCTAGTTGCGCTGTTGCGGTCACTCGTTTTATTGGACCATGCAGCGCTTATGAGGCGAACTCGTGATTCTACAACGTGTCGCTGACCCATCCATGGGCTTTGGAGTACAACCAAAGCACCGCCGTCATAGCGACAGGCCAATCGGCCAGGAATAGTGGGGAATTCTGCAGGGACTGAATCATCAACTACATCCCGCCCATCTGCCACATCATGAACACGCAAGCATACGCGTATTGCCACATTGGTCCGAATGGCCAAAGACATCTGTCCTTGGGGGCGCTGCGTGGAGAAAACCAGATGAACTCCGAGACTACGACCCTGCGCTCCCAGACGTACCAAAGAATCAAGAATATCCGCATGCTCACGAACAAGAACCGCGAATTCATCGATGATAATAAGCAGGCGTGGTGGACGTACATTGTCCGGGAGATCATCAATAGACCGTGCCCCGTAGTGAGCAACTCGGCGCTCGCGGGAGGCAAGTTCTGCCTCTAAGGATGCTAAGGCTCGGTGAGATGCTTGCGGATCTAAATCAGTAAGAACTCCGGCAACGTGGGGGAGTGATGAAAACACCTCACAAGTGGCACCACCTTTGTAATCAACTAGAACCAGACTGAGGTGCTCTGGACTGTAGCGGTGGGTGAGTTGAAGAATCCACGAGGTGAGGAGCTCAGATTTTCCTGAGCCTGTAGTGCCAGCGATTAAGGCATGAGGGCCATGGGCTACTAGATCGAGGGGAACATCTCGGCCAGCGTTATTACGACCAAGAATGAATGACAGCGATAGCGAATCGGACTTGTTCCAGGCGCGTTGGATGTAGTGCGGACGCGGGGGAGGTAGTAATTCCTGTCCATCGACACTCTGGGGAATGTTTTGAAAACTCAGCGAGGAGTTTGTCCTGGAGAGTAAGGCAAGTTCTCCAGATGGTTGAGAAATGGCGGCGTTGATGAGTGCAGTCCACCATGGTCGCGTTGTTAACCACTGTTCGAATTTGCGAATACGCGCACGGTGGTGGTGCTGACAGGCTGTTATGCCACCTCCTTCGATATTGATTGATGCTTCATATCGGTATTCTTCGCCCTCCGATAAGGGGCTTGTCTTTTTCTTTTGGGCAGGTATCTCTCCCCACCGGACACGAAACTCGTTTCCAGAAGGATCACCTACACAGTGAGCATCGTAAAGGGCGCTTACCTGTGCCATCCACCAGAACGCTCCGTATCGGGTGGTGAAAGTGAGATGTTCGCCGTCTTTCACAGTGGCTACGCGTGATTGGCGGAGGGAAGGAAAACGTCGAGAAGGAAAAACCTGGAATACTTGTTGAATGATTCGGCGATACTTCTGGTGGCCGAATACGCACCACTGCATGGTATTGAAAGCAGACATTTGTTGATCGACTAACCAAGCTAACAGCACATCACGTGGGGGACAGGCCCATGCAGAGAGTATTTCGTTTTGCCTTTCCTTGCTGCCAGCATGGCGCGATGCTCGTCCATTTTCTCGCCCCACTGTTCTTTCGCTACTTCGTTCGTTGAGAGCGCGCAACACAACGGGGACAGACGGTGGAGTTGCTGAACTGCGCCAAGAAGATGAGCGACGGTTCCTTCCCCTGCGTGAAGAACGGAGAAACAGCCTCAAAAGCATTGGCAGCACCATGAATAGCATCAATGGGAAATGCCCCCGCACAGTCATGAATGCACCCATAGCAGCCACGGGTAGCAGGGGGAGGAGAGCCTTTCCCCAAGGAAATAAACGGCGACGCGGAGGAGAGAACACCTCTATTCTCTCGACCCGGAGTAACACCGGGCCAAGCACCACAAGGTCACCGGGATAACAACGAACTGGGCGCTCATTAAGGAAAGAAATGACAACATGCCGGGGTAGAACGAGGCTCCACATGTGTTTGATCAACATCGCCAAACGCCACGAACACACACGCGGCCCAAGAGGAAATGATTGCCCCACTACCATGCGCATTGAAGGAGATGCGGATGTGCGTCGCACATGGCTTAAGGCCTTGGTGAGCGGCCACCAGGCGTGCCCAGAGCGAACTAATCCCACCGGAGCAGTGCTATTTATACGGCGAATACTCACCCAATCGCCATGGGGACTCACGACAAGATGCTGCCGGGAGATGCTTACGTCTCCACCCATCTCAGAGCGCCCCACAGTTTGCCGCCCGCGTAGCGCAATTAGTACGCCATCATTCTTGCCACCAATGACCTGGAGATACAGGCGTGGTGCGTCCGCAGAGATCAGAGGAGTGGTCATAGGATCAACTGTGGCGGGTGGATTACGGTGTCACGCGGCGTCGAAAAAGAACTGTGCAAAACTCCCGAGTACGCCACCGTGTGGGAAACGGGCACAGCGGTTCGTGACAGACTAGGACCATGGCTTCACGTCGTAACGACTCCACCGACCAGGCACCATCTTTATTCGACCTTGACCTGGATGACACGCACGATGCTCAGTCTGCCGAGACACTGGAGCAACAGGTCGGTCAATCCGCCGTAGAACAGCCCAGCAGCGACCAGCTCAGCGCTAATCAGTCCTCATCGTCCGCACACTCCTCGATCACGGTCAGTGACGTCCCCCAAGAAGTACGCGAACAGTGGAGTGAACTGGTCCGCATCGTCGAGCGTGCCCGTGTCGCCTACTACTCCTCCACGCAAGAACAAAGCCCTTACTCAGACGCTGAGTATGACCGCTATTTCCACCAACTGCTCGATCTCGAAGAGCGTTATCCTGCACTTGCGGTCCCGACCTCTCCTTCACGCACTGTGGGTTCTCCAATCACCACCGAGTTTGAGGCTGTCACGCACGCCGAACGTATGTACTCCCTCCAAGACGTCTTCTCACTGGACGAATTGGAACAGTGGGCAGCCCGCGTCCGTAACGACGTGGGCACCACCGATGACCTGCCCATGAGTGCTGAGGTCAAGGTGGATGGCGTAGCCGTTAATCTCACTTACATCAATGGTATTCTCACGCGAGGCGCTACTCGTGGTGATGGACAAATCGGTGAAGACGTGACCGCTAACGTTCTGACCATCGATGCAATTCCTCGTGTTCTGGCCGGAGACAACCACCCCGCCCTACTGGAAGTGCGTGGGGAAATCTATTTCCCCGTCAGCCAGTTTGCAGCCCTCAATGCTGAGCGCGAGCGGATCAATGCCGAACGCCTGGCCATCAATGCTCAAGCAGAAGCCGTCAACGCAGAACGCCGAGCCCATAATGCCTTGGTCAAAGCCATCAATGCTCAGCGTCGTAAAGCCAACAGCGAGATTAAAAAAGAGAACGCTGAACGCAAGAAATATAACGCTCAAGCCCGCGAAGAAAACGCACGTCGCCAGGAAGCAAATGCGACACTCGCCCCCAGTGAACAGCAGGAACTTCTCCCGCTCAAGGACATCCTGCCCACAGAAAAACTTGAAAAAACGTTGCCGCTTGAGCCCACTATGACGCTAGAGCAAATTTTTGCTAACCCTCGTAATGCTGCAGCTGGCTCATTGCGTCAAAAGGATCCGGCGATAACAGCCACACGTCCGCTGTCTATGGTGGCTCACGGTGTGGGCGCTGTCGTGGACTCTGAACCTATCCAGCGTCCCACCACTCAGATGGAGTGGTATCACCAACTGCGCGACTGGGGTTTGCCTGTTGCCGAATATACCGAAATGCTTGCTGGACGCGAGGCTCGTGAATCGTATATCCAGCGATACGCCGAGCGCCGTCATGATCTGGTTCATGAAATTGATGGCATTGTTTTCAAAGTTGAAGACCGGCAACTCCAGGACCAACTTGGCTACACCTCCCGTGTTCCCCGTTGGGCTGTAGCCTATAAATACCCGCCTGAAGAGGTTCATACACGCCTGCTCGCTATCGATGTTCAAGTGGGACGTACTGGCCGCGTTACCCCATTCGGGATCATGGAACCCATCGTGGTGGCCGGCTCAACCGTCTCCCGCGCAACTTTGCATAACGCCCAAGAAGTGGCACGTAAGGGCGTCAAACTTGGAGACATGGTGGTCCTGCGTAAAGCTGGTGACGTGATCCCCGAAATTGTTGGCCCGGTTCTCAGTGCACGTACTGGTGACGAACGTGACTGGACTATGCCTACACGGTGCCCTTCCTGCGCCTCCATCCTGGCACCAGGTAAAGAGGGAGACGTGGACCTGCGCTGCCCCAACCGCCAGTCATGTCCCGCCCAAATCACAGAACGTTTGGCCTACATTGGTTCACGTTCCGCACTGGACATCGAGGGTTTGGGTGATGAATCCGCCGCAGCACTCGCTCAGCCCTCCCTTGGTCGCAGCGAAGCTATTGAAGCACTAGCGGCCGGATATACACTGCGCGTTGGTTCTGACCTTCATCACCTGGATGAGGAATTGCTGGCTTGTCATGACGTGGCACTGAGTAACCCTGCTGAACCGATCATGCATCCTGTTATCCCTCATTGTGAGGTGGAGGAATTACGACAGGCTGCACGCACACTCGTGGAGACGGTAGTGGGACAAGAACGTTCGGCCTTGCTGGCCAGCGAATCACGACTTTTCGATCTCACCGCTGACGACCTCGCAACCGTGTGGGTCTGGCGCCCCGAACAGCGAAAAGCTCCCAACAATCGTGACATGATCCCTACGGGACATTGGCGTTTTATCCCTTATTTCTCAACTATGGCCCAACTTAACGGACCAGACGCCGATGGGGAGATTATCTCGAAGTCCGCTCGTATGATGCTTGAGCAACTTGAGCAGGCTAAGAGCCGTGAACTGTGGCGAGTCATTGTGGCCCTGTCTATCCGCCACGTTGGACCTACCGCTGCACGTGCGCTGGCGGCCACTTTCGGCTCCATGGACGCCATTATCGAAGCCACTGAGGAACAACTGGCTGACGTTGAGGGAGTGGGACCCACCATTGCCTCCTCATTACGCCGGTGGCTTTCCATCCCCTGGCATCGTGACATTATTGAATCCTGGCGTAAGGCCGGCGTGCGCATGGAAGAAAAACAACCCCAGAGCGTTGAGCAGATTTTTGATGGCCTGACCATCGTGGTCACTGGTTCTCTTGAAGCGCTGAAACGTGATGAGGCTAAGGAAGCCATCGTCTCTCGTGGAGGAAAAGCTGCAGGCAGTGTCTCGAAGAAGACTTCTTTCGTGGTGGCTGGGCCTGGTGCTGGATCCAAGGAGACCAAGGCCCGTGAATTGGGCCTGCCCATTATTGATGAGTCTACATTCCTGACAATCCTTGATGGTGGCTTCGATGCAGTCGATATCCCCGCCTTAAAGTAGGCAGAGTTTAGTTCACGACAAATCACTTGTGGGCTTTAAGTTAACTCTCCATAACTTCGCTTGCTTTGCAAACACTTTGTTAGGCGGATATGTGATGAGATAACGCGTAAACAAATAGGTGAGGGGCGCAGCATCATGATGCTGCGCCCCTCACCTATTTGTTACATCTTCTGCTTCCCAATCATCAGCGCCGCTAACTTATAGGTTGGGCTCCAACACATTGTCAACGGATCCAAGTACCTCTGTGAGATGGGAAGCCGTGAGAACTGACGAGTGCGGCATCGGGAGAGAGAAAAATGGTGGTCTAGTAATGAACCATGACCGGGGTGCCGATCTCATCCCAGTTGTAGTACCAGTGAGCACTGTCAACGGGAAGGTTCACGCAACCGTGAGAACCGGAATAACCGAAAGATGAACGCCACGGGGCACCGTGAATGGCGTAGCCCAGGTGGAAGTAACTAATCCACGGCACTCCGGGAGTCTCGTAGTCCTCACCACGCATGGTCTGGGACTCGTACTTTAAATACACAGAGAACAGGCCGGTGACGGTGGGGTGTTCTGCGCTGCCATCGACCATGGCTTCAGGGCCGCGAACCACGGTGGCGCCTTCATAGGCGGTGATGGTTTTGGCGGTGAGGTTAATATCGATCCATTTTTCACCAGGGGCTGCAGGATAAGCGAGATTCTGTGCTCCGTCAGCAATGACCTTTTCTTTCCACTCAGCAGTGATAGGGGTCATGGTGAAGGTGGCCTCATAGGGCTTGTTGTCGTTTAGCGCCTGGGTAAGAGCCTGGGCGATTTCGTTGGCGTTGTTTACCTCAGCGCCGTCTTCGGCTTCAACGGGTGTAGCCACGACGGTGCCGTTTTGTAGCACACGGCGCTGTCCAGTGATGGGCTCCGTTTTGGCCTCTTCTGCTTGGGCGGTAACCCACTGGGCAACTTTGGCTTCATCGACGGTGACAGTAGGCAGAGCAGTATTGTCGGCGTTCTGAGTGTTTCCACCCTGGTTTGTGATGGTGAGCCAGGAGGCCTTGACTTCAGCATCGGGGGAGAAGTGCATGTCTGAATCAGGCTTGCTTAGCACCACGTCCTGATGAATACGAGCATTAGCCTGGTTAGCCACTTCCTGAGCTTGCTCATCGGACACGCGTGGGGGCGCGTCGATGTAATCCAGAGTGATGGACTGGGATTTCAGAGTTTGGGTCGCCTCCTCTAAGGCCTTAGAGACTGTGGCGTCGTTAAGAGACTTACCGGTCACAGAGGGGGTGATGGTGAAGGCAGTACCTTCGTCATCGAGAACCACGGTGGCGTTTTTGGATTGCTGAACGTCAGCGGGGATCAGGTCATCTAAGTACGTGGTGAACTTTTGCTCGTCGATGGTAAATGAGGTAGGGATATCGCGCTTACTAAATAGTGCGGTGAAGCGATTCCATATGGAGGAGTTGATGCTTAGTGCGGATGTTGCAGTGGCATCAGCATCGACGTGAGCCCCAAGGTCACTGAGTGTCGGGGTAGCGGAGACATCACCGTTGATGGTGACTGTCACTTCGTCTGCTTTCTTGGTGATGGTGTCAGCGATTTGTTCTTTGGTTTTTCCAGAGACGTCAATGCCAGCGACTGAGGTGCCGGGAAGTGCACGATCAGCGTAGTGCGAGGCATAGGCGGCGCCACCGGCACTCACGCCTAGAAGGATGACCACTAAGGCACCGACCAACCAGGGCCACTTCTTGCGGCGCTCGGGTTCGTTGAGGGCGTCGGCAAGTTCCTGGGTGGATGCGGCCAGTTCATTGGGAACTGAACGCTGCAGGTCTTTTTCCTCGGGCACGCGTGCTCCAATCGGACAGAGAAAATGCAAAATTGTAAGAATCCTATCGGTTATCACACGGGTGCTAAAGGGTAATTAGCATTAAACCTCGTGGTAATTGATGTGAGTTGCCTGACCAAAGGCCTATTCGCCCTGCTATGTGCACATTGATGCCTTGGTGCTTATAGACTCAGCCCATGTCCACTATTTCCACAGATGAGGTTGCCCGCGTCGCAGCCCTGGCTCGCGTGGCATTAACGGATGAAGAGATCGAACGTCTGGCCACCGAACTTGACGGTATCGCTTCTTCTTTCGCCCGTATTAATGCTGTTGCCACGCCCGACGTGCCTGCAACATCCCACCCGGTTCCATTAACTAACGTCATGCGTGAGGACGTCCCCGGACAAACCCTTGATGTTGACGAACTTCTCGCAGGCGCACCTGCCAATGAAGATGGCATGTTCCTGGTTCCTCAGATCTTGGGGGAGGAGTGAGTATGGCTACCGATCAAATCATTTTTTCCGACGCCGCTGAGCAGGCCCGCCTTCTGGCTACCGGTGAAGTCTCCTCTCGCGAACTGACTCAGGCTCATCTGGATCGTATCGACGCCGTGGACGGCACTATTGGTGCATTCTTGGCTCGCGACCCCGAAGGTGCCCTTGCTGCTGCAGACGCCGCTGATGAACTTCGTGCCCAGGGAAAAGCCCCTCATGAACTCACCGGGGTGCCTGTCGCAGTTAAGGACCTCATCTGCACCCGTGGCCTGGCTACCACCGCAGCATCTAAAATGCTTGAAGGCTGGGAGCCTCCCTATGACGCCACCTTGACCACTAACCTTCGCCAGGCCGGCCTGCCCATCGTGGGTAAGACCAACCTTGACGAATTTGCTATGGGTGGATCCACTGAGCACTCCGCTTTCGGGCGTACCGCCAACCCCTGGGACCTGGGACGTATTCCCGGCGGTTCCTCCGGCGGTTCTGCAGCTGCACTGGCTGCGTGGGAAGCTCCTCTGGCTATTGGTACTGACACCGGTGGTTCCATCCGCCAGCCCGCAGCTGTGACCGGCACCGTGGGCGTTAAGCCCACCTATGGCACTGTCTCCCGCTTTGGTGTGATCGCCATGGCATCCTCCCTAGACACTCCAGGCCCCATGGCTCGCACCGTCCTGGATACTGCCCTTCTCCACGACGTGATCGCTTCTTATGACCACCTCGATTCCACCTCACTATCCGATGCTCCTCGCGGTATGGCTGACGTCGTTCGTCATGCACAGCAGGGGATGGATCTGACTGGTGTACGCGTGGGCGTCATTGATCAGCTCGATGGTGGTGATGGTTACCAGGCAGGCGTGGTGAAGTCTTTCCACTCCACCCTTGAACTGCTCGAGAAGGCCGGCGCCACTATTGATCGCGTCGAAATGCCTCATCTTGAGTATGCACTGGATGCCTACTACCTCATCATGCCTGCCGAGGTTTCCTCGAACCTCGCCCGCTATGACGGTATGCGTTACGGCTTACGCGTGGAGCCTGAATCTGGTCCAGTGACCGCTGAGCGCGTGATGGCCGCTACCCGTGGCGCTGGCTTCGGTGATGAGGTTAAGCGTCGCATCATTCTGGGAACCCACGCTCTAAGTGCCGGATACTACGATGCTTACTACGGCAGCGCTCTGAAGGTTCGTACCCTCATCCAGCGTGACTTTGCTGCAGCTTTCGAACGTTGCGATGTACTCGTCAGCCCCACTAGCCCTGTGACCGCTTTCCGCTTCGGCGAAAAGGATGATCCGCTGGCCATGTATAAACTCGACGTCACCACTATCCCCGCGAACCTCGCTGGCGTTCCTGGTATGAGCCTGCCCAGCGGCCTGAGCGACGATGGCCTGCCAGTCGGCTTCCAGATTCTCGCACCTCAGCGCTGCGACGATCGTCTCTACCGTGTGGGTGGAGTCCTGGAATCCATGCTGACTCAAGACGTTTGGGGAGGCCCGCTGCTGGCCAAGGCTCCCGCATTGGAGGAGAAGTAAATGAGTGTTCCAGTGATGGATTACGACGAAGCAGTTGCTAAGTTCGACCCGGTCCTGGGCCTTGAGGTTCACGTCGAACTGGGTACTGCCACGAAGATGTTCGACGCTGCGCCGAATGTTTTCGGTGCGGCCCCCAACTCCATGACCACCCCAACGTCTGTGGGGCTGCCCGGTGCTATGCCTGTGGTTAACCGCAAGGGTGTTGAATATGCCATCCGGATTGGTCTGGCGTTGAACTGCTCGATTGCAGAATCGTGCCGCTTTGCTCGCAAGAACTACTTCTATCCCGACCTGGCCAAGGACTTCCAGACTAGCCAGTTCGACGAGCCCATCGCCTACGACGGCTACCTTGATGTAGAACTCGATGACGGTGAAATCTTCCGCGTGCCCATCGAGCGCGCTCACATGGAAGAGGACGCCGGCAAGAACACCCACATCGGTGGCGCCGACGGCCGTATCGAAGGTGCACAGTACTCCCTCGTGGATTACAACCGCGCTGGTGTTCCCCTCGTCGAAATCGTCACCAAGCCCATCGAGGGCGCCGGTGAACGAGCACCCGAGGTAGCAGCCGCCTACGTTCGCACCCTGCGTGACATCTTCCGCGCCATCGGCGTGAGTGAAGCCCGCATGGAACGTGGCAACGTGCGTGCTGACGTGAACGTCTCCCTGCGACCCACCCCTGAGTCACCTCTGGGTACTCGTACTGAGACCAAGAACGTCAACACATTCAAGGGCATCGAACAGGCCATCCGTTATGAAATTTGCCGCCAGGCCCAGATCCTCAGCGATGGGGGAGAGGTTCTGCAGGAAACTCGCCACGGACAGGCTGATGGCACCACTCGACCTGGCCGCGTGAAGTCTGACGCCGACGATTACCGTTACTTCCCCGAACCTGACCTGGTTCCTGTGGCCCCCAGCCGCGAATGGGTTGAGGAAATTCGCGCTAGCCTTCCTGAAATGCCTGTGGCCAAGCGCCGCCGGCTTAAGGCTGAATGGGGGTTGAGCGATGACGAAATGCGCGACGTGGTCAACGCCGGCGCACTTGAACTCATCGAGGCATCCGCCGCCGCAGGTATCAGTGGCCAGGCCGCTCGTAAGTGGTGGATGGGTGAACTCTCCCGCACCGCCAAGGAGCAGGAGTGCGCACTCGAAGACCTGCCCGTCACCGCCGTTCAGATTGCCCAGCTCCAGTCCATGGTTGACAACGGCAAACTGACGGACAAGATGGCTCGCCAGGTCCTCGAAGGTGTTCTCGCCGGCGAAGGTGACCCCGAAAAGGTCGCCCAGGATCGCGGACTTGAGGTTGTTAATGATGATGGTGCACTGATTGCTGCTGTTGATGAGGCCCTTGCTGCTCAGCCTGATGTGGCTGAAAAGATCCGTGGTGGGAAGGTGGCCGCTGCTGGCGCGATTGTGGGTGCCGTTATGAAGGCCACTCGTGGTCAAGCAGATGCCAAACGTGTGCGTGAACTCATCATGGAGCGCGTCCAGGGCTAAATCAGTGCTGTTTTGTTCGCATTTCCTCTTGCCTCGTGTGGCGTTTCCCTTCAGTTTTTTCGGGAAGACGCCGTGTGAGAGTGGTTAAGAAGAATGAATAGACGGAAGTGAGACAGTCCGCTGAAGGTGGGCCGATGTCGGATTGTATTTTCGGCGTCGGCCCACCTTTTTGATCGAAAGTGACTAATTGTGATCGTCAGTAGCGCTTATTAGGCAAAAGTGAGCATAATAGTGCTATCTCATCGGAGACCCATTCCAGGCGCCCAGCGCCGTGATCAATGTCGACCCAAGGAATTGCTATGGCACAACCTAGCCCCAGTTACACCGTTGCTCTCCATCTGGAAGTTCCCGCAAGCCAAGCCGCTGTGGCGAAGTTGGTGTCCACCGCTTCAGCTCAGGGTGCCGTAGTCACTGGCGTGGACGTTGCTGACCCTGTTGGTGACAGCCTCGTTGTGGACTTGACCGTTGACGTCCGCGACTCTGTTCACCGCCGTGAACTGGTTGACGAACTGAGCAAGCAGGACGGCGTGACCGTTCTCAACGTTGGTGACTCCACTTTCCTTGCACACGTCGGTGGCAAGATTGAGGTCAACGCACGCACTCCTATCCATAACCGTCGTGACCTCTCTCGTGTCTACACCCCCGGTGTAGCTCGCGTATGTAAGGCTATTTATGACCATCCAGAGCGTGCTCGTATGCTCACCATTAAGAAGAACACTGTTGCCGTGGTAACTGACGGTACCGCTGTTCTTGGTCTGGGTGACATCGGCCCCGCAGCAGCTATGCCTGTGATGGAAGGTAAGGCCGTTCTCTTTAAGCAGTTCGGTGATGTGGACGCGTGGCCTGTGGCTCTGGATACTAAGGATCCTGAGGAAATCATCGCTATTTGCAAGGCCATCGCTCCTGCATACGGTGGCATCAATCTTGAGGACATTGCCGCACCAAAGTGCTTCGACATTGAAGCGCGTTTACGCGAAGAACTTGACATCCCCGTCTTCCATGACGATCAGCACGGTACCGCTATCGTGACCCTTGCTGCTCTTATTAATGCGCTGAAAGTCGTTGACAAGAAAATTGAAGACGTACGTATTGTCTTGTCAGGTGTGGGTGCCGCAGGTTCTGCTATCGCTAAGCTTTTGATGGCTCACGGCGCTCGTGACATTGTAGGTTACGGTCGTACCGGAGCGCTTAGTGCTACGGATACTGAGGGGATGAATCCTCACCGCAAGTGGCTGGCTGAGCATACTAACCCCCGTCAGGTTACTGGTAGCCTCAAGGAAGGCCTCAAGGGCGCTGACGTATTCATCGGCGTTTCTTCTGGCAACATTCTTGAGCCTGAAGATCTTGCTGTCATGAATGACAAGGCCATCGTCTTTGCTATGGCTAACCCCACCCCCGAAGTGGATCCGACTGGCGCTGCCGAGCATGCGGCTGTCGTCGCTACTGGCCGTTCGGATTACCCGAACCAGATCAACAATGTTCTGGCATTCCCCGGCCTCTTCCGTGGACTACTTGATGAGGGCATTTCTGATATCTCCGTAGATTTGCTCCGTGCGGCTGCCGTGGGTATTGCCTCCGTGATTGAAGATGAGGAACTGAGTCCCGTTTACATTATTCCCGGTGCCTTCGATACTCGTGTTGCTAAGGCAGTGGCAGATGCTGTTCGTCATATGAATGCAGCTCGGCAGGAAGTTACTGAATGATTTGCTGGTGATTGAGTGGCTATCTCGCACGCCTGATGAATTGCTGGACGTTCATGCCACATGACTAGTGGGTGAATGTATTTCGGTTATGGGTGGTGTGTACCTGCCGCTGAATCGCATGATTTCAACGAAAATCTGGTGATCCTAAAACTGTGTTTGGGGTCACCAGATTTTAGTTTGACAGGGGGGTGTTGGATGCAGTTAAGTTATACCCCGTTGCGCCAAGGGGCTGAGGAAAAAACAGCCGCGAAACGCACCGCCGATAATTAAAAAGAAACGCTCCAATGTGAGTCAGAACGCAAGTCCTGAAGTTGACATTAACGAGCGGATCTGAATAAGATTATCGGGTTGCTTCCGGCGGGGAAGCAAGAGTTGAGACTCTTGTGAAACGGTCGGTGGGCATGTTGTTTGAGAACTCGATAGTGTGTCAAGTTTATTTATGCCATGAGCATGCATGACTTGTTGTTGTGTGTGTTTATT